>QHMH01000002.1 GCA_003258795.1 Candidatus Melainabacteria bacterium
CGAATTTCCCTTACTTCATGCATGTCGGCTCTTCTTTCTCCTTTCTTTAATCTTTTTTATTTTATTCTTAATATTTCGTTACAAAATGTCAAAATATTTTATTTAAGGATGTTTTCAGTATAAAATATCAATTAAAACTGTATAGGAAGTAAGGAGACATTTATGAAAAAATTATTATTATTTTTTGCAATTGTCATGAGTGTAGTTTTATCAACAAATTACGCATCTGCCGGAGTTGCAAAAATATTTCCGGATGTTGCTGCAAATCACTGGGCAGCTGCACAAATTAAGGAATTGTCTGAAAAAAGTGTTGTTGTTGGGTATCCAGATGGAACATTTAAACCTGATGATAACGTAACAAGAGCTGAATTTGCATCAATGGCAATTCATGCCTTAGGTCAAGAACATACAAAAGTTATTCAACCTGTAAACTTTACTGATATTGACGAAGATTTTTGGGCTTATGACATGATCCAAAAGGCTTTATATTTTGAATTGATTAACTGTTCTCAAGGAGGTCAAAAATTTAGACCTGATGATAATGTATCGCACGAAGAAGCTGTAACAGTAATTGTTAATGCTTTGACTACTGCTGACATTACTCCACAAAAAGCAAAAGAAGTTTTGAGAAAATATACAGACTTAAACAAAGTTTCTGATGAATTTTTAATCGCAGCAGGTAAGGCTGAAATTCTTGATATGAATGTTCATGTTCCTGGGGAAGCTTACAAATTAAAAGCAAAAGAACCTGCAACAAGAGCTGAAATCACTGTTCTTCTTAAAAATATGATGGAACAAGCAAAATTAAATCCAAACAAAAAACTTGCTGAAGCTATGCGTAAGAAAACTGGAGAAGGTTTTGTTATTCCAGAAGCAACTGTTCAAGGATCTTATGGAACTATTCCTGCCGGATCAACCATTCCTATCACAGTTAATAAAGCTATAAGTTCTCAATATTCATCACAAGGTGAAATTTATATGGGACATGCTCCTATAAACTATATTACTAAAGACAAATTTATACTTGTTTATCAAAGTACAGAACTGCAAGGAATAATCCTTCAATGTCAAAATGGTAAATGGTTTGTAAGAAATGGTATTTTAAAAGTTGGAAATCAAGCTATGACGACATTAAATGACCAAAGAGTTGAATTAGTAGCCTCTGGCGAAGTTGTTAAAAACAAAAATTGGTTTATGAAGTTCGTTCGCAAAGTATTCAAGGGTGAAAAACTCAACGCAAAACCTGGAGATGTTATCATGTTGAAACTTGATGCTCCAATTAAAATTGACCTTACTAATGGTTGGGTTTTGACAGACTAAGATAAAAAACAGACAAAAAAAAGAGGTGAATTACTCACCTCTTTTTTTTGTCCAAAAATCTTGCAATAATTTACTACATTCATCTTCCATAATTCCACCATAAACTTTTGGCTTAAAAGGTGATATATCGCAAAGATTTACAGAACTGCCAAATGCACCATATTGCGGATTAAAAGCCCCAAAATATACTGCTTTAATTCTTGCCTGCAAAATAGCCCACGCACACATAGGACAAGGTTCTAACGTCACAAAAATCTCACAATCTTCTAATCTCCAATTCTTTTTTTCTTTCGACACTGATTTTATTGCAAGGATTTCAGCATGGGATGTTATATCGTTATCATCTTCTCTTGAATTTATTCCAATTCCAACTACTTCATTTTTATAAACCACAATCGCAACAATTGGATTATCTGAATTTTTAGCAATATCCAACGCTTTTTTAAGACATCCTTTATTCAACGATTTTGAACCTCAATTCAGCAATAAAGCCATATTCATCTGTTGAATGTAGTTTAATTTTTCCATTCATTGCCTCAACAAGACCTTTTACAATGAATAGTCCTAAACCTGTTCCTCTTGTAGTTCTTGTCGTTTCATTATCTATTCTTATAAATTTTTCAAACAGAAGGTTAATTTTGTCTTCTGGAATTTTGTCACATTTATTTTTAAAATATAAGTGTGCATATTTGCCACTTGCTTTACCTTCAATAACAAGCTCTGTTCCTTCATAAGCATATTTTTTAGCATTTTCCACAAGGTTGACAAAAACCTGCTCCAATCTATCTTTATCTGCCAATATTAAAGGAAAATCTTCTGGTATTTTATTTATAAAGTTTTCATCATTTGCAAAAACAGAAGCTGCATCAATAAGATTGTTTATTGAAACGGGCTCGAGATTAACATTTATTCTTGATCCGTCAATATCAGGTACAATCAATAAATCTTCCACCATCCTTGACAGTCTTTCAGATTGACGTTTTATTGTTCTTAACGATTTTTGTTTCATTTCTTCATCAATATGAATATCTTGTCTTAAAAGTCTTGAAGTATAGCCCTGAATACTTGTTAATGGAGTTCTAAATTCATGGCTAACCGTATCAATAAGATTTGAACGAAATTTATCTAATCGTTTCAATTCTTTATTTTTTTCTTGCAATTCAATGTATGAACGATGAATTTGTGCTGCCATTCTATTAAATTCGAACGCTAAAAATACTATTTCGTAAGGAGTAAATGCACTTTTTAAAAGTCTTATTCTACGTTGATAATTCCCCTTTGAAACAGCAATAATGCCTTTGAACAACTGTCTAATATTGATATACAAATAATATGTATAAAAGCCAACGACTAAAATTATAGTCATTGATGCGATGAAAACTGAAAGAATAATTTTAAATCTGTCCGTATTTATCGTTCTTTTTGTGATATTAGCTGGAGTATTAACAACAATTATTATTTCAGGATTTGTTTTTTTGTAATAAACCATTGGTTTATTCTTAATTTTTCCGATAAGATGAGGTGCATTTTCTTTTAAATTTTTAGGTAGTGCCTTTAAAACCTCATTCAAACCTTCATCGTTAAAATTGTGAGATGCAACGACTTTACCAGTTTTTGAAAGAACATAAATTTGTCTTTCTTCTTCATGCATTGCTTTAAATATATTATCTTTTATAAATTCGATATTTATTGTGGCAATCAAATATTTACCATCATTCATTTTAGTAAATATTTTCGTAATATAAGGAGTAGCCCCTTCTCTTTCTCTTTTTATTTCTTCAGACGGATTACTGCTTACGATTTCCAATTTTGTGAACTCTGGCATTTGCGCACTAACAATTTCCAGATAATCATCTTTATCTGAATCATTCAAATAGCTTGCTGCAAGTTTAATTTGGTCAAGTTCATTTTCAAATGTACTTAAAACCACATCTATTTCTTCAGAAACAATCTTTGCAATAAAAGTTGCTGAATCGTTAAGTTGAGATCTAATAGAATGCTGGTTAATATTGTTTATAATAATTCCGCTTACCACCATAGGAACTATTACTGCCCCTAAAAGTACAATAATAATCTGTTCTACAATTTTGAGCCTTTTTAATTTAAATCTTTTCAAAAATTATTCCCCTTCAAAAGGTGTTAATTTGTAACCTACATTGGTAACGGTATGGAGGTATTTTGGATGTTTTGCATCATTTTCAATTTTTGTCCTTAATCCCCCAACATGAACTCTCAACATTCTAACATCTTCGTCACTATCATACCCCCAAACTTCATCTAACAAAGTTGCCAAGGTTACAGCGTTGTTAAAATGTTGTAAAAGACAATAAAGGATTTCAAACTCTGTTGGCGTAAGCTTAACTTTTTTATTGACAATGATGCACTCTAATGTATCTGGAAAAATTTCAATATCACCAGCTTTTAAAACTTCATTGCTCAACGAAGTTTTTTCCTCAACTTCGTTTCTTCTCAACAACACTCTTATTCTTAAAAGAACTTCTTGGATATCAAAAGGTTTTACAAGATAATCATCAGCGCCACCCTCAAAGCCTTCTGTTTTGTCGTTTATCGTACCTTTTGCAGTAAGCATAAGGATTGGAACTGCAAGTTTTGCTTGCCTTATGTTTCTACAAACATCAAAACCATTCATTTTTGGCATCATAACGTCAAGAATAATCAAATCATAGGTATTCTTGAGGGCCTTATTCAAGCCCTCAAGACCGTCTTTTGCCGTATCGACAATATAACCACTCTGAGAAATATCGAACTCTAAAAGTTCTCTTATTTCTTCATCATCATCTGCTATTAAAATTCTTTTAGAAGACTGTATCAATTATCTATCCGCCATTTTTGAAAGAAGATTTATAATTTCAATATATAACCAAACTAATGTTACCATTAAACCAAAAGCGCCATACCATTCATAAGTTTTAGGCAATAAATTTTGAGCACCTCTTTCAATGAAATCAAAATCGATTATCAAGTTTAGTGATGCAATGGCAACAACAATAAAACTGAATATGATACCTATTCTGTTAGAAGAAAAGATATAAGGAATTTGCATATGGAAAAAATATCCAATAAAGTTAATCAAATATATTCCACAAATAGAAAATGTTGAAATAAGAACAACACTTCTAAATTTTTCGGTACATCTAATTATTCCTAATCTATACAACAGAAGCATTCCAAGAAGGCACATAAACGTCAAGAAAACTGCAAGGATAGCACAAGAATAACGGGCTTCAATCATTGCGGTAAAGCCACCGAGCAAAAGGCCTTCACCAATTGCATAAACGGGCGCCATAACGTTTACCGTATTTCTGTTGAACATTATGACAATAAAAGAAATTATACTTGTTAAAAATCCTACAACTGTAAGCATCGTAACTTTATCTGTTGCACCTTGATAAAACAAATTCCAAGTTACAAGACTTCCGCAAAACAGTAATGCAAGCAATATCAATGTTTTGTTTATCGCCCCATTGATAGTCATCGGTTCGCCATCCAAAACTCGTTCTCTTTGGATTGCGTTTTGATTAAGTATAGGATTTGCCATAAATTTTCTCCTTAAAATTTTTATTACAGAAATATTATACAACAATATTTTTTTTATGCTATCATACATTTTATGAAAATATCGGGAGAAAAACAAGTTAAATTTCTTACATCATTATTGAAATTTGCTTTTTCAATACAAAGGCATTTGACTCCAATTATTGAAGTTAATAACAAGCATTTAGAATCAACAATTTACGCAACTTGGCATGGACATCAATGTTGTATTTTTGGGCTTAAAGAAAAATCAAAAACTAATGTTTTAATTAGCCGCTCAATAGATGGTCAAATAATTGCGGACGCAGTTAAAATTTTGGGATTAAAATCTGTCAGAGGTTCAAAAGGTAAAAAAGGCAGCGTTGAAGCAACGATGCAGTTAATTGAAAAATTAAAAGAAAAAGAAGATATTGTAATCACTGTGGACGGACCATCAGGTCCAAGAGGCATCGTAAAAAAAGGTGTTATCACGGTTGCAAAACTATCTGGCTCGCCTATTGTCCCAATGATTTGGTACTCTCCAGACATTTCTTTGATATCCTTTCCTTCGTGGGATAAATTTCTTTACCCTCTGGGATATACGAGGTTGATAAATATTTATGGTGAACCAATTTATGTAGAAAAAGATGCTTCACCTGAGGAAGAAGAAAACGTTAGACTTCAAGTTGAAAACAGTTTCAAAGAACTTGAAAAGAAAGCCCATGAAGCGTGGGAAAAAGTTTGGAAGGGAAGATTGTGGGTTAGAAACAATGAAAAATAAATTTGTAATTTGTGCGTTAATTTTTAATTTTTTATTTTTGGGATGTTCAGTATCTGCAAATTCTGATAATGCAGTTAAAAGTGCAATCCAAAAATCAGAGCTTTCTAAAACAGCTTTAATAAGTGTTTCTGTAAAAGATATTGAAACAAAAGATGCAGTTGTTTTTTATAACGAAAACACTCCAGCTTCTGCAGCATCTGTTCAAAAAATTGTCACAACAATTCCTGCAATAGATACTTTGGGAAAAAATTATGAATTTAATACATATCTTTATAAAAACAAAGATTGTGCATATTTTAAATTGGGAGCAGATCCTTATTTGACATCAAGAAATTTAAGAGAAATGACAGAAAGACTAAATGTTAACTCTCTAAAATCTATTTACATTGATTCAAGTATCGTTGATAACATTGAATGGGGTGAAGGCTGGCAGTGGGATAATACACTAAATCACTTTATGCCAAAATTTGGAGCATTTAATCTTGACTCAAACCTTATTACTATAACAATAAAACCTACATCAAACGGTTCTCCAGCAGAAATATTAACAAGCACATTTTATCCTATAACATTTGAAAACAATGCTGTAACATCATCAAATCAAAACACTGTATCAATATCTGGCAGAGATTATGTTCAACCTGATTTTATAGTTGTTTCTGGTAAGGTTTCAAGAAAAAATGAGTTTGTCATTCCAATAAACAATCTAAAAAAATATTTTGCACTTAGACTTAAAGATGCTTTAAGAAAGAATAAAATAGCATATTACAATAAAATTCAAAAATCGTCAGTTCCTGATGGCGCAAAACTTGTTTCAAACGTTAAACATCCACTTGAAAATGCTATTTATGACATAATGCAAAAGAGTAATAATATGATGTCAGAAACAGTATTTAAACTTGCTGGTGGAAAATACGTGAAAGCTACGGGCACTGAAGCATCTGCACAAAAAATGTTCTATGACTATTATAAAAAGGAAGGTATTGACACAAGTTCAATAAAGATTACGGATGCAAGTGGTGTTTCTAAAAACAACCTATTGACGGCAGATTTCATAACAAATGTTTTAGTTAACGATTATAACAAACCAAATGCAATAAAAAATTACATGGCAAAACCTGGGGTTGGAACGTTATCAAACAGAATGCTCTATTTTCAAGACAGACTGCTTGCAAAAACTGGAACGCTTACAAATGTAAGTGCTGTTGCTGGATATATTAAAGCTGATAGTGGAAAAACCTATGCTTTTTGCATCCTTGTTAACGATGCAAAATCAAAAGAATTTGAAAAGAAAACTTTTGAAGAATATGTTTTAAGAGCAATAGCTGAACAATTTTAATTTTCGATATATTTCTTCAAATCATCAATGTGTTGAGATATTTCTTGCAAATAAAGCTCGGTGTCAGACAAAATTTTTCTATCATTGTTTAGACTTGGTACTCTAAATAATAGGGAAATGGAGTATCCCGATAAAAACTCGTTTTTTATATTTTCAAGGTTATTAACATAATTTTTGTCGATATATTCTGAAACAGTTAAAAAATGTTTTAAGTAGAACATTGATATTTCATCTTTTGCTATATTAAATTTCTTCAGTTTTAATGCACGTCTAAACTTCAAAAGAAATAAATATAATTTCTCATAATGTTCATACAAACTTTGTTTTTTTAGTTTTAGTGTATCCTCAAAATATTTTAAAGTTTGTTTATACCCTTGTTCAATAAGATTTTTTCTTTTAGCTTCCGACGTATTAAAATCTACTATTATTATTGAGCCCGTATTTATGACAAGACAATCAAATTTATCTTTTTTTCCAAACATTTTAACCAAGTATTCTGTTGCAATTGAAGTTACACAACTGTAAACAGTATTAACGAAGCTCAGTGTTCTCATTTTTTCGTGGTTAAAATCACCTTCCAAACGGAATTCCAATATTCTTTCTTTTTCTTTGCACAATTCTGGAGCAAGTGTCCAGAGAGGCTTGCTTTTTTGCAAATCGCCATCTACTAAAACTGTATCATTATAGTTTACAGGTTTCATCAAACCTGGCATTGATGTAGAAATTCTTATAGCATAGGCTACTTCAGCATCTGGAGTTTTGTATGTAGAAAATTCTTTACATTTAAAATTCGTCAAATCAGTTGTTATAATTACAAGTTTTTTATTTAAGTCAGAAAATTTGACAGGCGGATTTTTTCCTTTTTGATAATCTTCTCCATAAAATTTTTTTTCAATCAATTCTCTCATCCAATTGAGAAAAATTTCGCCTTTACTTATTGCCATATCTTTTGTAATTAAAAGTGGAATATCTTTAAAAAGTTCAAAGTTTATATTCATTAAAACTTCTTCGATTTCTTTAGGAGTATATCCAACGGCAATAAGTCCTGCAAAAATAGCACCAACAGAAGATCCGGCAATAGTTTTAATTTTTATATCCAACTCTTCCATTGCTTTGAGAGCGCCAATATAAGCAAAACCTCTTATTGCGCCACCGCCAAAGATGCATGTATATTCTTTATTTCTATCCATTTCAGGGTCAGTTTATCACAAAATTTATATCTGTGTCAAAAAGATGCTTTCTGTAATAAAGTAAATTTCTTGACGATTCTATCAAATTTTTGGGATTTGTTTTTAAAAAAAGGTAGAAATTGTTATCATCAAAAGCGACATTCCAATTAGGGTCAATTAAAAGTATTTTGCACACAGGCAAATCTTTTTCAAGAATCATCATATCTGGCGGATATTTTTTCATCAAAGCTTGCCAATCATTTTTAACCATTAAAAAGTTTTGTAAATTATCAAAATCTTCTTTAAAATAAAGCTCTTCATACCTTCCATCCATATAAATTTTGTTGTGTGGGTATAGTTTATATGAAACAAAACTTCCTTGTCCAAAACTTGTTAGGATGTTACCTTTCAAGTTATTTATTCTAATAAATTCAACTATTCTGATTGGATATTTATCCCAGTTTAAAAAAGGTTCTATATTATTAAATGGAGCAGCAAAAATTAAATAGGTTAAGATTAAAGAATAAATTACAATATTTTTTAATACTGCCCAACATCTTTTAAAAAAAACTTCTCCAGTTATAAGGTTAAATACTGCATAAAAATCATCATATAAAAATATACTCAAAACTATTACTGCAAAAGGAATGTGCTTAACGTGTTTTATTGCTAAATATAAAGTTGCAAAAATCAAAATATATTTAACTGCATCAATCTTTTCTTTTTTGAAAGTTTTAATAAAGTTAAATACTCCCGTAGAGAACACAATCAATGCAAATAGTTTGAATTCTAAATATCTATTTACGAACAAAGGATTAAACAAATCGTGCCATTCTATGATATCTGGCCGAGGCATAGTTACAGCCGATAACAAATATTTTAAATAATTTACTCCCCAAGGATTTATTAGCAAGACAAAAATAGAGAAAAGAAATGGTAGAACATAGTGTTTTATAGGTCGTTTATTTAAAAACTCTCCAACTATATAAAATACAAACAAACCAAGTCCCGATACGCATCCGCCATGTAGGTTATTCCATATTATCATCAACAATGGCAATAGCCATAAAAGTTTTGATTTATCGTTTTTTCTTGAATATTCAAATATATATATAAAAACAGTAAAAAACAAAAATGAAAATAACTGACATCTCACAGGTTGGGATGTAACTTGAATTATCGCAAAATATGAACAAATATAAAAAAGAATATTGTATGGAGAGCTTTTTGGATTACGTAATAAAATTGTTTTTGAAATAAGAAAATATATCGCACAAATCATTGAAACTTGCAAAAACAACAAGCCCTTATATGAAAACAAATGCTGAAAGAAGTAGAAAACGACACCACTTCCCCACTCATGATCATACCAAACATCGGTTGGAATATAAGACACTATATCCGTTTTCATAACAGACAAAGTTTGAAAAAAATGTTTTCCAACAATTAGCCTTGCCCACAAATCATAGTCATAATTACTTGCAGAAAGACAAAAAGCAAAAACAAAGATAAAAAACGTCAAATAAAATAATAACGGTTTAAATTTTTGCAAAGCTTACATCCTTTCGGGTGCGTCAACTCCAATGATATTTAATGCGTTTTCAAGCAATTGTCTAACTGCTACAACGAGTAACAGTCTTGCTTCAGTAGCCTTTTTATCATCAGTAATAACTCTTACAGAATTATAGAATGAATGGAATTGTGAAGAAAGTTCTGTCAAATATCTACATATAGTGTAAACATATCTATTTTGTGCAGAGTAATCTATTACATTTTTAAAATCTTCAAGTTTCAAAATGATTTTTTTAGAATTTTCATAAATCTCATCTTCAAACAAAGGTTCAAAGTTTTCTTCACAAGCATTTTCAATAAGTTTTTCTACTTCTTCTTTAGTCATTGTTGCAGGAGTTTTTTCTCCAGTTTGAGGGTTAACTCTTTCAGAAGTTGCTGTTCTCAAAACAGAACATGCTCTTGCATGTGCATATTGAACATAAAATACAGGATTTTCATCGCTTGCAGTTTTTGCAAGTTCAATATCAAAATCCAATGTTGTGTCAATACTTCTCATAATCATCCAAAATCTTGTTGCATCAACACCAACTTCATCAATCAAGTCATCAAGGGTAACCATTTTTCTTCTTTTACCCATTCTAACCTCTTCTCCATTGATAATTAAATTTACCAACTGTCCAAGTAAAACTTCAAGTTTATTTGGATCATATCCTAAAGCCTCAATAGAAGCCTTAACTCTTGCGATATATCCATGGTGATCAGCACCCCAAATATTGATTAACCTATCAAATCCTCTTTCAAGTTTGTCCAAATGGTACGCAATATCTGCAGTTAAATAAGTATTTGCACCGTCAGCTTTTTTGATTACTCTATCTTGATCATCCCCATATTGAGAAGACTTAAACCACACAGCGCCATCTTTTTCATACAACATTCCCAATTCTTGTAACTTTTTAACACAAGCTTCAACTTTTCCTGACTTGTGTAAATCAAGTTCTGAATAGAAAACATCAAAATTAGTTTTAAAGTTTTTTAAAAGCTCTTGTTGTAAGCGTTCCATTTCTTCCTTTGCATAAGTTGAAAGAACGTCAATATCAAGGTCTTTATGACCTTCTGAAATGTATTTTTTTGCAACAGGAATTAGGTATTCCCCTGTGTAATAATTTTTTACTTCAGTTTCGTCTGTCGGAAATTGAGCATTTTCACCCAATTCCTGTTTTACTCTAACTTGCAAAGATTTTCCAAGCTTTTGAATTTGAGAGCCTGCATCGTTTATATAAAACTCTTGAACAACATCATGCCCGTAGAATTTCAATAAGTTTGCCAAAGCACTTCCCATTGCAGCCCAACGTCCATGACCAATATGAAAAGGTCCAGTTGGGTTTGCAGAAACATATTCCAAAAGAATTTTTTCCTTTTCTATTTTTTCTGGTTTACCGTAGTTTTCCTTTTTTTCAATAACTTCTTTTAAAACAGACTTTAACAAAGATTTACCAACCTTAAAGTTTAAAAAGCCTGCAACAACATTAACCTCATATCCATCCTTTTTCAATTTGTTTGCAATTTGTTCTGCAATCAAAGGTGGTGCAATTTTTGCATCTCTTGCAAGAGGTGATACATTGATTGAAAAATCTCCAAATTGAGGATTTTTTGGTTTTTCTACAAACAATTTTACGCTTGTATATTCACTCATTTGTCCGATTTTATTGTTATTTAATACATCTTCAACTTCTTGTAAAAAAAAGGTTTTAAACATTTCAAACTTCCTGCTGATTTTCTATATTTTCTAAAATTATTTTATCATAAAATATTATTTCTGTTTTACTACTCGTCCTCAAGACTCAAAACTGCCATAAAAGCTTCCTGTGGAACTTCAACTTTTCCGACAGCTTTCATACGTTTTTTACCACGTTTTTGTTTTTCAAGAAGCTTTCTTTTACGAGAAATATCACCACCATAACACTTATCAAGAACGCTTTTTCTCAAAGCTTTGATATTTGTTCTTGCAATGACTCTACCTCCAATTGCTGCCTGAATTGGAACTTCAAATAGTTGACGTGGAATAATTGTTTTCAATTTTTCAGTCAATTTCTGTCCAATATGAAAAGCACTGTCCTTGTGACAAATTACTGAAAGAGCATCAACGATTTCACCTGCAAGCATAACATCAAGTTTTACAAGGTCAGATTTTTTATAGTCACAGAATTCATAATCCATACTTGCATAACCCTTTGTTCTTGATTTTAACTGATCATAAAAATCAGTAATAACTTCGCTCAACGGAATATGATATTCAAGATTAACCCTAATTTTATCAATATATGTCATATTGATAAAAATACCTCTTTTAGATTGAGTTAAATCCATCAATGTACCCGTGTACTCATTTGGTGCAATAATATCAACTTTTACATAAGGTTCTTCTATATAATCTCTTTGTCCAGCAGGTGGAAGATTTGCAGGGTTATCAATTGAGAGCATTTCACCTGTCGTTGTGTAAACGTGATAAACAACAGAAGGAGCTGTTGTAACAAGAGATAAATTATATTCTCTCTCGAGTCTTTCTTGTGCAATCTCCATATGAAGCATACCCAAAAAACCACATCTAAAACCAAAACCTAAAGCGCTTGAAGTTTCTGGTTCAAATGTAATACTGCTATCTGAAAGTTTTAGTTTTTCCAAAGCTTCTTTAAGATCGTGATAATCCTCGTTATCAACAGGATATAGTCCAGAGAAAACCATAGGCAGAGCTTCTTGATAACCAGGAAGAGGCTCTTTTGCAGGATTGTCAGTTGTTGTAATTGTGTCACCAACAAAACGTGTTATCTCTTTTATAGATCCGGCAAAATATCCTACATCTCCGCAAGTTAAACTTTCGCAAGGTACTCTTGTCGGTGTAAGATAACCCAATTCCACTACGTCATATTCTTTTCCTGTTGCCATAAATCGAACTTTATCACCATTTTTAATTTTGCCATCCATTATTTTGAACAAACAAACCGTACCCAAATAAGGATCATAAGCACTATCAAAAACCAAAGCTCTCAAAGGTTTTTCAGAAGTATCTGCCGGTGGAGGAACTAAATCAACAACCGCTTCTAAAACTTTGTCGATACCTTCTCCTGTTTTTGCGCTTACTGGAATAGCAAGAGAAGCATCTATTCCCAAAACTTCTTCAATTTCAGCCTTCACTCTTTCAACATCTGCAGAAGGTAAATCAATTTTGTTAATAACAGGAATAATTTCCAAATCTTGTTCTGCTGCAAGGTATACATTAGCCAATGTTTGAGCTTCAACACCTTGAGTTGCATCAACAATAAGTAAAGCTCCTTCACAAGCGGCAAGAGAACGTGAAACTTCGTATGTAAAATCAACGTGTCCTGGGGTATCAATCAAGTTTAGTTCATATTTTTTACCATTACCTGCAGTATAATTCATTCTTGCAGTATTAAGTTTTATAGTGATACCTCTTTCACGCTCAATATCCATAGTATCAAGAAGTTGATCTTGCATATCTCTTTTTGCGATAGTTCCAGTATATTCAAGAAGTCTATCCGCTAATGTGGATTTGCCGTGATCTATGTGTGCAATTATGCAAAAATTTCTTACATTTTCTCTGTATTTCATAGAAACAATTATACAATAAAAAAAATTAAAACTAACCTCGTCCGAGCGAACGTGCAAATTCAAGAGATTGTTCATTAACTTCGCCAGCTGCAAGTTCTGCAATTGCAGTATATCGTTCATCTCCACTCAAAACATTTACTTCAATTTTTGTTTTATCTGTTTGCGATTTTTTTACATGAAAATGTCTATCGGCTTTTGATGCAATAATTGGCTGGTGAGTAATAACTATAATTTGATGATACTTGGCAGATTTTGCAAGCTCATCAGCTACACTTTGAGAAGCTTTTCCAGATATTCCTGTATCTATTTCGTCAAATATCATCGTATCAGTGTCGTCACTTTGTGCAAAAATAGTTTTAATTGCAAGCATAACTCTTGAAATTTCACCACCAGATGCTACTTTTGACAACGGTTTTAGTCCTTCTGAAACATTTGTCGAAATAAGAAATTCTACTTTATCTTTTCCCGTTTCATTCAATGGAACCTCTGAAAAAGATATTTCGAATTTTGAATTTGGTAAATCTAAAAGTGCCAATTCTTCTTGAACAAGTTTTGCCAAATTTGTGTTTTTTCTCATTTTAGAAAGCTCATCGGCTTTTTCATTTAAGATTTTTAAAATGTTTTCAATTTGGATTTCAAGTTCTTGAACATTCTTTTCTGAAAATTCAATTTTTTCGTATTCGATTTTTAAATTATCATAAGTTGTCAAAACATCTAAAAGAGTTGCGCCATATTTTCTTCTCAATTTATCAAGAACGAATAGCCTTTCTTGAATTTCGTCAAGACGTTGTGTATCATTTTCTACTTTTTCTGCATATCGCTCTAAATCTGAAGAAATATCATGTAATCTTTCTGTGACATCTACAAATTCTTCCTCAATATTTTCAAGTTTTTTATCAATAGCAGAAGCTTTAGACAAATTTGAGAGGATTTTTCCCAACGCATCAAGAATAGAATTATCGTCACCAGATATTGCCTTGTGAGAAAAATATGTAATTTCTTTAAGTTTTTCTGCATTTTCAAGATAAGTCAATTCATCCTTGAGATTATCATACTCATTTTCATCTTCTATATTTGCATCTTCAATTTCTTTAATTTGGAATTTGAGAAAATCTACTTGATTTTCGGTTGTTTTTGCTGCAAGTTTTGCTTCTTCGAGGTCTTTTAACAAACCTTTATATTTTTTATACAAAGATTTATACTCAATTAGTTGATTTTCTATGTTGGCAAAATTATCCAAAAAATTGATGTGAAATTTTGGTTGCAAAAGCTTATAGGTTTGATGTTGAGAATGAATATCCAAAAAAGAATCTTTAATTTCCGATAGCAAATCGTGATTAGCCAAAATTCCATTTACACGAGTTTTTACAGAAGATTGAGAGATTTCTTTTGTAATAACGACTTCATCACCTAAAGAATCTATTTCATTTTCATCAAGAATTTGAGCTAATTTTCCCTTTTCATCTAAAATAGTTAATTCAATTATTGCCTTGCCATTTTTTATAACTTCTTTGCTTACTCGAGGGGCGAAAATAATATCGACGGCATTGACAATAATACTTTTACCTGCTCCAGTTTCACCAGTAATTACGTTTAAGCCGCTATTAAAATCCAATTCAAGCTCATCAATTAAGATATAATTTTTCAAATATAATTTTTTTAGCATGCCTTAGGTGAAACCCCCCAATTGAGTTTTTTTCTTAAGACTGAATAGAAATCATCATCAAGCAAAGCAAGGTTTGCACAATGAACGGATTTTTTTATTTTAATTTTAGATTTAACAGTTCTAAAATTTTGTCCATCTGCTGCGAGAACAAAGTCTGGGCAAGAATCGCAAGTAGAAATAACAATATCTTCACTCGACGGTACAACAAGGGGTCTTGCAGTTAGAGTATGAGGACATATAGGAGTTATTGCGATAGCATCAAGCTTTGGGGCAAGAACAGGTCCACCAGCAGAAAGACCATAAGCAGTAGAGCCTGTTGGAGTTGCAATAATAAGACCATCTGCAAGATAATCGCAAACAAACTTTGAATTTATGCTCAAATAAAACCTTGAGGTTCGATTGACAGAAGCACCTTTAATGACAAAATCATTTAAAGCGAGATTACCTTTGTCATCTTCGAGCATCATTCTTTCTTCGATTTTGAAATCGCCTTTGCAAAGTTTATCAATAGCGATTTCAAGATCCGCAATTCCAGCTTGTGCAAGGAAGCCCAAACGACCGAGATTTATACCAAAGATTGGAGTTTTGGCAAAAAATCTTGCGGCTTTCAATAAAGTTCCATCCCCACCTATAACAAAGATAAAATCGAAATTACCAGACAATGAATCAATACTTAAAACATCAAAAGAAATGTTTTTCAAAGAAAAAAGAGATTTTAATTTTTCTAAAACATCCAAAGAATTTTTTACGATTGGATTAAAAACAATTCCAACTTTATTGTTAAAAAAATTATTCAATGTCTATATCTCCTTATAGAGAGGATTATACAACAAAATGGCATAAAGGTAAAATATAAAAAATATCTACTTGCAAAAAAAAAAGGTTCATGTAATAATTGGGTAGAAGAATAAGCGGGGGTAATTCAGTGGTAGAATGCCTCCTTGCCAAGGAGGATGTCGCGAGTTCGAGCCTCGTCTCCCGCTAATAAAGAAGATTCACCTTTGGGTGAGTCTTTTTTATTTGTTGAGATTATGGCGAGAACTCCTTTTGAGTTCGAGCGAATTTGCGCACGGACGGAGTGAAGCGAGTCCGGATAGCGAACAGATTGAGCATACTATGCCGTCAGGCATAATTGCGAAACTCTGTGAGCGTGGAACAAATTCAAGACAGCCTCGTCTCCCGCTAATAAAGAAGATTCACCTTTGGGTGAGTCTTTTTTATTTGTTGAGATTATGGCGAGAAGTCACCTCTTGTATATACACAGGACAAGTGATACTGCAGAATAAAAAGTAATAACAAACTACAACATCCTAAAGTTATCTTTTTTAATAAAATTTAATATTTAGTATTGACATATTGAAAGACCAAATAAAATACATTATAATGTATTTTATAATACATAAAATATAATATATTATACTTTAAAGAGGTTTTTATGAATAAAAAATCTATAATTCCTATTCCTGTAAACAAAGCTCTTAAAAAATTAGGTGCAGATTTAAAAGAAGCGCGTATTAAAAGGCAGATAACCATGGCTTTAGTCGAAGAAAGAGCAGGAATTACTCATATTACATTATCTAAAATCGAAAAAGGTAATTCGGGGGTTTCTTTGGGTAATTATGCCAAAGTTATGTTTGTCTTAGGAATGATTGATAATTTATACAATTTGGCGGAATCTGACAATGACACAATTGGTAAGTTTTTTGACAAAGAAAATCTTCCCAAACGTGTAAGGTACAAAAAGAGTGAGAATAACTAATTATGGCGGATAAAAAAGTTTTGGTTTATATTGAATTAAATGGTGAAAATCATTTTGTTGGGACACTTTGGTCTCATTTTAATAGGGGCAAAGAGACATCTGATTTTGAATATTCAAAAAATTGGTTAAACAATAAAAATGCATTTTCGTTAGAGCCAGGTTTGTTTTTTAGTGCAGGTAAACAAGTAAACCCTCGCAAAGTATCTTTATTTGGCTCTTTTGGTGACTCTGCACCAGACACTTGGGGTAGAATTCTTATGCGTCGTTATGAAAACAAATTGGCAAAAGATGAAAATCGAGCACCAAAAACTCTTAATGAAATAGATTACTTATTATATGTAAACGATTTTGCACGTCAGGGCGCATTACGTTTCAGAACAGAAGAAAATGGAGATTTCTTGTTTCCAGCTGAGATTAAATCAATTCCTCCAATTGTTGATTTGGCAAAGCTTTTGGCTGCGTCAGAAAAAGTGGTTGCACTTGAAGAAAAAGATATTGATTTACAATTATTACTTGCTCCTGGCTCATCATTAGGTGGGGCAAGACCTAAAGCTAGTGTTATTGATAAAAATGGGAATTTATGTATTGCAAAATTTCCTAAAAAAGATGATTATACAAATAATGTTATATGGGAAGCAGTAGCATTAACTTTAGCTCGTCAATGTGGGTTAAATACGCAAGAATGGTCATTAGAAAAAGTCGGTAAAAAACAAGTTATTATAATGAAAAGATTTGATAGAGATGGACATCGAAGAATTCCATTTTTATCCGCAATGAGTATGTTAAACGCTGTTGATAATGATTCTCAAATCCATAGTTATATTGATATTGCTGATGCAATAAGACAATACGGTGCCACTCCAAAAGAAGATTTAATGGAATTATGGAAGAGAATAGTTTTTTCAATTCTAATATCGAATACTGATGATCACTTAAGAAATCACGGTTTTTTATACGTAAATCAAAAAGGTTGGAAACTTTCTCCTTTATATGATGTTAATCCAAGTAATGATAACAAAAATGTATTAAGCACGTATATTACAGAAAATGATAACTCGCAGTCTTTAGATTTAGTATTAAGCATATGTGATTATTTTGAAATAAATACACAAGAATCTGAAAAGATAATTAGAGATATGAAATATGTTGTAGCAAATTGGAAACAAGTTGCCAAACAGTTTAGCTTATCTTCATCAGAAATTTCTAAAATGGAATGTGCTTTTAAGTATTGTTAATAAAAATGTCGACTATTTTAAAATAATACTATAAAACAATCAAAAACTGATAAATTTAATAACAAATATTGTTTTAGAGTTAATTTGGGATTAAAAATAAAGATTATTTACAATAGTCCTCTTCAATTATTTATATGAATACAAAGTTTTCCAAAAATTAACCTTTCAAAATATTTTTTACAATATTTGCTACATTGATATCATTACGCAGGGAAGGGAATGCTTTTTTTAAAAGTTCTGTCAGGGTAACTTCATTCATCTTTAGGTTATACTCAACTTTATTTTGTGCCTTTGCAATTTGAGCAGCAGTTATAAACATATTTAACAATTCTAAAGCATCTTTATCTGTCATTTATTTCTTCCTTCGCTGATTTTAAAATACTATTAAATTTATTTTGCATTTCTTTATTTATCGTACTAAAATCGTCTTTTGTTCCAAAAGAAACAATAGTTGGTGCATATTCATATCCATTATAAAACATAGTCCATTCATCAACCATAAAACGATATCATCCCAAAATTTTACAATGCTTTTGTAATATCTGCGTATAATATCTTCTTCGGGTACATTATGTCCGCCATTTTCTACACGCCTTTTTACCCGTTCAATACAAACTGCACAATTTTTTAAGAAGGAATAAATCAAAATTATTTTATAATTTTTTTGTTTTGCTTTTTCTATAATTCTTACTATATTGTTACCCGATAAAGTTGATTCAACAGCAAAAGATTTGTTATTTTGAAAATATTCGTTCAATCTTTTAAAATAAAGTTTTCCTGCTGATATTGGAACACTATTGATTGCATCAGGGCATATTTCTTTTGCTATTTCATCTGCATTTAAAAATTCTAAGTTTTTTTCTTTCAAAAGCACTTCTGCTAAAGTACTTTTGCCACTTCCATTAGCACCTGAAATGATATACAATGTTTTATTCGGATTTTTCATAAGCAGATAATAACATAAATTATTAGAATTTAAAATAATCAAACCGAGTATCAGTTTATACATACTATGCCGTCTGGCATAATTGCGAAACTCTGTGAGCGTGGAGCAAATTCAAGACAGCCTCGTCTCCCGCTCCATATTTAACAAAAAAGATATTTAACACAGAAGTAAGTTTAAAGCTTACTTTTTCGTCTTTATAAATAATGTTCAATTATATTATTTTTAAAGTTTTAAAAACTTACTTTTTTTATTAGTTTTTTGTTTGATGCACTTGAAAAAATAAAAAAATAGTCTATAATAAGAGTAGGGAGAGGGTATTCCTCAATACCCTCTATGCAGACCCTACAACAATGACGAAATAATTAGTAAAATGTGTCCGATGACGATTAGGGCACATTTTATTTTTTGACTAATTTCTTCAATCATGGTCATAATCACCCCCTTTCTCACACCTTATGCAGAAAAAGTTTGTTGTGCGTTAAAAGGCGGCGAGGTCTGTTCTACTCTCAGCATTAGTGGCTAAAGTTTTTTAATATAAATTTAAACGTACAATTTATTTTTTAACAATATCATAAAAAAAAGGGAGCAGATTTCTGCTCCCGTATACAGAATGACTTAATCTTTTTTAGTCTTTAGTATGGATAATCATCTTTGAATTCCCAATTGTCATATTCAAGAAGTTTGGCACAATAGTGTGTATCCTGCTTACATTTATTTAAAGCTTCCGCTCTGGTATTCAAATCTTCGTTCCAAGAATAAGGACCAAAATTTCCATCTATTTTAGCATACGTAGAACTTAATGCTGATTTTGGAATACCAAAAGCAAATTGGTCTTTTCCTAAGGTGTTTTCACCTTTATCTCCGTCAATATCAATATAAGCATCCATCATCCCTGAAGATACAAAATCAATTTTCGCACCATTTTTTAAATATATTTTGCCATTTTCAAATTTTTCTGCCGGTAAAAAATCATTGAAATATTTTTTCCAAAAATTGTAATAATCTTCAGCTGTGGGTGGATTTTCAGAAGAAAAGATTGAAGGATAGTCCCATCCATAAGTTGATCCATATTTTTCAGCTGCTTTATCAACTGCATTTTTGAAATCTGAAACGCTTGCTTTTAGCAATTTTGATTTAACCTCATTTATTTCTTTTTGGCTCATCGAAACACATTGGTGATTATCTGTTTTTTGGTATAAATCGCAAGACAAATTTGCACACGTTCCATTTACAAGGGTTTGATTTGATGAACAATCTGCTATTGTTATCTCTCTTTCTGTTATCGCTCCGTCATATATCTTGTTATTCGCAAGTGTATATGCACTGCAATCCAATCCGCTACAATCTGTCTTATCTCCTAATGGATATATTCCATAGCGGGTCATTGCTAACTCATATCTATCCTTTGCATCCTTATTCGGATTCTTTTTACCGTTTACGTCTACTTGCAATATCGCAC
>QHMH01000013.1 GCA_003258795.1 Candidatus Melainabacteria bacterium
CATGGAGTTGCATCGTCAAAGAGTTGCTCATTCAAAACAACAGATGCTCTTGGAGATTGCAAACTTGATGATAAAGGAACAAGTTGTGGAGCATGGGCTATCATAAATGACAACATGATGTACTTAGATGATAAAGAAGTTACATGGTAAAAAATAGGTTAAGGCGACTCTGAAGAATCTTCAGAGTCGCTTTATTATTGGGAAAAATACTTCTGTATTATAAAAATATTACGTTTATAGTACTGTGTAAACTTTTGTTAAAATTTTGCAAAATACATGTTGAATAACTTTTCTCACGGGTTTTATAATTTACATAAGTATTATAAAGAAATGGGTGTGTGTAGTGATCAATTTATTGGGAATGAACTCTGTTGAAGGTTCAGATAGGTTAAGAAATCGTTTTATTAGTTTTGCAGGAGTTCAAAAAACAGCTCAAAAAGCAGCAAATCAAGTTTTTAGAAATCCAATCATGCCAACAGGTAATGGTCCATTTGATGTTTTGTCAAATATTTCTGCAAATTTGGTTGATGAAATAGAAAAAAGAGCCTACAAAGCTGGTATGTCTACAACTGAATGGTTAAAGACATATTTGAAACTTGACCTTAAACCAAAAGTTATGGCAGTTGCAAGTAAGAGTGCAGTTGTTGGTAACGCAAGAGTTACTACATTGATTGATGGTCAACAATATTTTAAAAAGGCTTTAGAATTTGTTAAGGGTGCTGAAAAGTCAATCCAAGTTGAAATGTTTGAATTCCAAAACCTTTCTGTTGACGGTAAATATTGGGCACAAAATGGTGCTGATAAAGTTCCAGGTTCAAAAGAACAGCAACAATTGTTGTGGAACATCATTAAGAAAAAAGAAGCAAATCCAGATATGAAGATTCAAATTATTTTGGACTCTCACAAATGGTATATCGACGGTAAAGGAAACCACACAAAACACTTTGGTAACCAAGACATGATTAGATTCTTGAAAGAAAAAGGTATTGATGTTGTTCCTTATCCAAAAGCTTCTCAACAAGGTGCTGCTCTCCAACACATTAAATTAGTTATCGTTGATGGTAAAAAAGCTTTGGTTGGTGGTATGAACTGGGGTACTCACTCAACAGCAAACCATGACGGTTCAGTTGCAATTGAAACATTGCCAAATAAAATGAACAGTGAGGTAGACAACCTTATGGCTGAACATTTTAACCCAGACTGGAAATTCTCTTGGCAAAGAATTGGAGAAACAGATTTTGTAGCAGGTCCTCTTAACAAAGAACAACAAGCATTATATAAAGGTAAAGATAAAGAAATTAAACAAGAATGCGTTGATTATTATAATCTCTTGAGCGAGTTTTTCTGCACAGAAGAAGCAAAAAATCGTTACAAAGATGGTAAACTTGATTTAATCAAACCGCATCCAATGACAACTCCAACTATCAAGGTATTGGGTACTAAACCAAGAGAACTTGCTTTAGTTGGCGAAAAGGGTATGGAATCTTCTCGTGATTACCTTATGGACAAGATTAAAACTTGTAAGAAAATCAGAGGTGAATTGTTTGTATTAACTGACAAGGAACTTGTTAAAACAATTATTGACAGATACAAAAAAGGCGAACTTGATGCTAAATTCATCATCGAAGCAAGTATAAAACAACAATTCCCTTATTGTGAAAATGCATTTGACGAATTGCAAGAAGCAGGAGTTCCTGTAAGAGTTTATAAGGCAGATAAAGAAACAAATCAAAGAATGCACGCAAAATGGGCAGTATTCGATAACAAAGAAGTAATGATTGGTTCTACAAACTGGTCTTCTCAAGGTTTAAACCAAAACCTTTCAACTGGTAGAAGAAGTGATTATAAACTTGCAACTGCAGAAATTGATTCAAGAATCGTAGAATCATTCAACCAAGTTAGAGCCAACGAAGAAAAACTTAGTCTTTCTGCAATTGATTGGGATGGTTCTGAAACAGCTTATGATCAATTAAAAAATAGAAGAAAAATCTTGAAAAATGCATATAATTCTTTGAAAAAAACAGGTTATGCAAACTTTGAACTTGATGACAAGCAATATGAAATTATGAATTCTTCAAGACAAATTGTTGTTAAAAACAAAGAAGGCGTTGCAAAAGATTTTGAATATGATAGCAAAAATGGTAAAGATCCATTGTCAGAATTAAGAACTGTTCTCGGATACTATGCAATCATTCAAAGAAGACAGTTGTCAAAACAAAAATTTGCAAGAGGAAACAACGAAATTTCAGTAGCTTTTGAATCTCCAAGTCTTGCTAAAAACGTATTCATCAAACAATTTGATATGGACTGGGATTATTCAGAATCTAAATATGAAAAACTCAAAAATAACGTTATCCCAATTAACAGGGGAAATCAAGAGGCTGAAGCTACGGAGAAAGCAACAAAAAACGAAAATGTAACGAATCCTCAAAAGAAACCACAACCAAAAAAATTAAATCTTAATGTGTAGTAAGGAATTTGAAAGTATAACGGGTATAAAAAATGCAAGTATTATCAATACAAAAAACGGACAAGGTAAATAATTTTAGAACACAAACTATGAGCAGACCTCAATCGATGATGCCTGTTTATCCTCAAAGAAACGAAATATCTAACGTTTACTACACTCCGTTCCAATTAAAACAACCAAACTTTAAAGGCTTAAGACTTGAAACAAACGTTATCCAGAAAGTAACTGGAAAACAGTATCAAGGTGCTGGACTTTATACAAAAGCAAAAGATTTCATTGATTTTTTGAAGGTTGGTTACGATAAACTTGCAACAGAACCTTTGGATATTTTAAAAGCAACTAAAAACGAAATAATTGCTCATAGATTTTCATTAGCGCTTGCAGAAACTTATGCTGAAGGATCAGCGTTTGGAACTCAATGGGTTAAGAGATATAATCCAGAAAACAGACGTTCTCCTCTTGCTGTTTCTCACTCATTAAATTCTGAAAATATGAAAGAAAATGTGTATGCAGCTAATTTAGAATATCTATATGATTTAAACAAACACAAACATTTGGATGCTCCAATTACTGACAAAAAGGGTAATTTGATTTTAGATGCTGTTGTATTCGATACTGAAACAACAGGTGCTAATCCAAAAGTTGATAAAATTGTTCAAATAGCGACTTTGCCAATGAAACATGGACAAGTTACAACTCAAGGGGTTTGCGACCAATTGATTAACCCTGAAATTCCAATGCCTGCAGGTGCAGAAGCTGTTCACGGAATTAGTGATCAAATGGTTAAAGATAAACCAACCATTCACAAATTTATCGAAAAATTCCTTAGTACAAGTTTGAATCAAAAAAATGGTGCAATTGTTGTTTATAACTCAAAATTCGATATTCCATTGTTGAATAGAGAAATTAGAGAACATAATATTTATGCAAGCAAAGACATTAAGGAAAAAGAACTTGCAGAAGTTTTGGACCCATATCTTTTAATCCAAAGAATTCATCCATTCTTGGGTGCAAAGAAAAAATTGAGTTTCCAATATCACTGGTTATTCTGCAAACCTATGGAAAATGCTCACGATGCTTTGGCTGACGTAACTGGAACTGCTGATGTTTTGAAATATTGTTTATACTATTTGAGCGAACACAGAAAAGATAAAACTGTTCCTTTGTCATTAAGAGAAGTTTTAATCTTCCAAAATGGTGGGCACGGTGTTGAAAATATCGATATCCCACTTGATGCAAGCAAAAATTACAATAAAAACTTCAAATTTGACCGTTCTTACAGAGCAGAACCTTTAGATGTAGACAACTATTTCCAAGGTTACAAACTTACTGCTAAAACAATTGCAAGTCTTGAAAATGAAATTGGTTTAGAAAACGTTAAAAAACTTTTGAATAATTCTAATGGTTTAGTATCAACAGGTTCTAAATCAGCTCCAGAAACTCAAAAGAATGATAAAAACAGTTTTGTAAATATTTCTTATGTTTTAGCTGACAACTTCAAAAAAGTTTTAGGCTTTGCTGATCTTCAAGAATACAACGGAAAATCTGTTGAAGAAATTATCGATTTGATTACAGAAAAATCAAAAAGATTTGAACATGAAAAAACTAAAGAAATTTGGCTAAAAAATGTTGATCCTGATGATATCGCAAAAGGTAATGACTTGCCTGATGATGAAATCGCAAAAAGAGTTATGAAAGAATCAAAACTCGCTAAAGAAAAGGATGCAGCAAGAGAAGCTAAAAAGAATAAATAATAATTAAGAGAGAAGAAAGTTAAGACTTGTTTTGTTTATCAAACAGGTCTTTTCTTTTAGCTTTTGTTCTTTTTAAACTGTCTTCATACCTAAATTTTTCTATTTCAGCATGATTTCCACTTAATAACACTTCTGGAACTTCTAAACCTCTGTAAACACGAGGCTTTGTATATTGTGCATGTTCAAGCAATCCTTTTGAAAAACTATCATTTTGCGCAGATTCAACTTTTCCCAAAGTTCCTTCTATTTTCCTACTTACGGCATCTATTATGCAAAGGGCAGGTAGTTCTCCGCCAGTTAATACAAAATCGCCAATGGAGATTTCTCTTGGTTGTATTATCGTTCTAATCCTCTCATCGAAACCTTCATAGTGACCGCAAATTAGTATAATTTGTTCGTATGTAGCAAGCTCATTTGAAAGTTTATCATCAAAAACTTCCCCTTGAGGTGTTAACATTATTGTTATAGCATTTTTTGATTGTTCTATGCTCTCGTAGGCATCAACAAAAGGTTGAGCTGCTAAAACCATACCTGCTCCACCACCGTATGGAGTATCATCGACTTTTTTGTGTTTATCAAGTGTAAAGTCCCTTGGGTTTATTGTTTCCGCTTCAATTATGCCCTTTTCTATTGCACGCTTCAAAATACTTTGTTTGCAATAATTTTCAATCATCTCTGGAAAAAGTGTTAGGGTTGTAAATTTCATTCTATTAATCCCTCAAGATTGTTTATTACAACTTTTTTCTCTGAAAGATTTATTTCAGGAACTAACTCTTTTACAAATGGAACAAGCGATGTACGTTTTGTTTTGCTTTTTATGCAAAGATAATCATTTACTCCATTGTTTGAAATCCCTGTGACAACACCAATTTTTTCCCCTTCAAGGTTAACTGCATCAAGCCCTGTAAGATCACTTGTTAAAAATTCATCTTCTGTTAACTTCTCTTTAAGAGAATTTTGCTCTACATACAGCAAATCACCCTTAAAAGGAATAAGGTCATTTATTGATGATATTTCTTTAAATTTTATTACTGCAAAGTTTTTTTGAAATCTGCAAGATGTAATGTTTAGTTCCTTGTATTCGTTTTGATGTTTTACCAAAACTTGTTTGAGATTTGTCAAAAAGTCTTCTTGAGATTTCGAATAGCCGATTTTTGCTTCGCCTTTTATTCCATGGAAATTTAGTATTTTACCTATTGAAATATATTTCATTCTTCTTTGGTTTTTCTTGTTCTTGTCTTTTTAACTTTTTCTGGTTTTTCTTCTTCTGATTTTTCTTCAGTTTTCTTTGGTTTTTCAGTCTTTTTAGTTCTTGTCTTTTTTTCTTTTACTTCTTTTTTCTCTTCTTTTTCATCAGAAGCAACGACTTTGAACTCTTCTGGAGCATCAGGTCTATTTGGATTCCATCTATCAAGTCCGAGTTTTGCTCTTATAAGACCTATGCCTACGTGAACTCTCCATTCGTCCATTTTTAATTGTGCTGCAATGATTTTGTGGCAACCAATTGGAGGTAATGGCAATAGTGGTTCATACAAACTTTGAATTGCAAGCATTTGATCTGGGGATATTGCAAGTTTTCTTTTTGGGTATGGCAATTTTGGCAGCATCATCTTTTGACGTACCAAATTTATGCCAAAAAATACTTTTCTTGGTTCAAGTCCAATTTTTTCACCAATTACCTCGTGTGCATCTGGATTTGGTAATGGTAGCATTTGCTTGTACAACAATTCAATTTGTTCAAGTTGCTCTCTATTTATGAGCAAAGTTTTTTGAGGTTGTCTTGCTCTTGGAGCTTGTGGTCTACGAGGTCTTGAAAAAGAAGGTCTTCTTGAGCCTTGTGAGTATCCACCTTGAGGGTATCTGTCATTATTTTGAGAATATCCCCCTCTTCTTTGTCCTTGAGAATAGTTTCCTGCTCTATCATATCTTGAGCCTTGTGAGTATCCACCTTGAGAATATCTGTCATTATTTTGAGAGTAGCCCCCTCTTCTTTGTCCTTGAGAGTAATTTCCTGCTCTATCATATCTTGAGCCCTGTGAATATCCACCTTGAGAATACCTGTCATTATTTTGAGAGTAGCCCCCTCTTCTTTGTCCTTGAGAATAGTTTCCTGCTCTATCATATCTTGAGCCTTGCGAATATCCTCCTTGAGAATACCTGTCATTATTTTGTGAATAACCGCCTTGAGAGTACCTGTCGTTATATCTTCCCGCACTCTGTCTTTCATCCGTCTCATTTGATGATGAATAGCTACTATAGAACTGTTGTTGCGGTTGCTGATTAGATTCTTCTGTGCCTTCTTTTCTTTCAGGATACAAACAATCAGGGCAAATAACTCTTTTAGGGTTTTTTGTTTCAAACTCCTTACCGCATTTGGTACATTTGTTTACATACATATTTTCTGCCTCTTTATGGGGAACTCCTAACCTTTAAAACTAAAAATAAATTTCTCTCTTTTGTACGATATACTAAAATTTTAAACAAGTTTATAAAAAACTTCCTTGTGTATTTTAACAGATTTTTAATTATTTTTCAACCATGAATGTTACAGGTCCTGAATTTATAAGTGAAATATCCATCATTGCTTGGAATTTCCCAGTCTTTACAGGTTTTCCGTATGTAGATAATTCAGTTACAAAATCTTCATACAATGCTTTTGCAATATCTGGTGATGCAGCTTTGTCAAAGCTTGGTCTTGTACCTTTTTTACAATCGCCTGCAAGGGTAAATTGGGATACAACCAAAAATTCCCCATTTACTTCGGATATAGATTTATTCATCTTCTCATTATCGTCTTCAAAAATTCTTAAAGATGTGAGCTTTTTTGCAAGTTTTGATGAATTCTCTTTTGTATCACCTTTTTCTACACACAACAAAACAAGAATTCCAAATCCAATTTCTGAATACAATTCATTATCAATAAAAACTTCTGCTTTTTTAACTCTTTGTATTAGTGCTTTCATTTTTGTATTTTCCGTTTAATTGTCCACAAGCGGCATCAATATCAGCTCCTCTTTCAAGTCTTATTGTAACCTTTTTATTTGCCTGTTCAAGAAGGTATTTAAATTTCATCACAGAACTTTTTAGAGGTTTTTTAAACATCTTGTTTTCTACACTGTTGTAAGGAATTAAATTGATGTTACACTTTAAATCCTTAAGATATTCTACTGCTTTCTTCGCCATTTGAGGAGTATCTGTTAAATCCTTTATTAACAAGTACTCTATCGTAATTCTTCTTCCCGTTAGCTCTATGTAGTTTTTTAATGATTTTTTTAATTCTGTCAATGGAAATTTATTCTCAATTGGCATAATTTCTTTTCTCACTGAAGAATCTGCACAATGAAGTGAAAGTGCTAATGTAGATTGAAGATTTAATTCTGCAAGTTCATTTATTTTTGGTGCAATCCCACTCGTTGAGATAGTAATTCTTCTTGCTCCAATTTGAAAATCAATGTTAAAAATATCAAGAGCCTCGAGTACATTTTTTAAATTTAAAAGAGGTTCTCCCTGACCCATAAAAACAACATTTGTAACCTTAAGTCCAGTATCTCTTTGTATTGTCAAAACTTGGTCAACAATTTCTGTAGCAGTTAAATTTCTTACAAACCCATTTGCTCCTGTTGCACAAAATCTACAATTTACTGGGCATCCGATTTGTGAGCTGACACAAGCTGTTAAATTCGCCCTATTATCAAATCTCATCAAAACTGTTTCTACTCTATTTTGATCAGGAAATTCCAATAAATATTTTATAGTTCCATCTTTAGAAATTTGTTTTTTTACAATTTTTGTGTTAGAAACAACAGCAATTTCAGAAAGTTCATTTCTGAAACTCTTTGATAAATCTGTCATTTCTTGAATATCAGATACTGATTTTAAATAAATCTGATTATGAATTTGTCTTGCTCTAAATGGAGAAACTTTTAATTCCATTGCAAGTTCGTCAAAATCTTTTTGTCTTAATCCAGTTAAAACTCTTTTCATAAAAACATTACACGCTTTCGATTATCTCTGCACCTTTTTCTTCTGGTTTTACCGTGTAAATAGAAGTTTTAACATTATAATTTGCCCAGTTTTCAGTGACAATTGATTTTATTTTTTCAATGTTGTTCTTTTGTGACACAACAAGAATTGCAGGTCCTGCACCACTTAATGTACATCCAATAACATTTTCTTCATGTTTCAGTGCCGATACAATATCTTCAAGTCCTGGAACAAGTTTTGCTCTATATGGTTGATGAAGTCTATCTTGAAGTGCAAGCTTCATCAAATCTGCATCATGTGTGTATAAAGCTTCAACAAACATCGCAGTTCTTCTTGAATCGAAAATTGCATCTTGCATAGGAACTTCGCTTGGTAACACAGAACGAGAAATTTCCGTCACAAGCTCATAATCTGGAATAAATATGGTCAAATGCCATTCTTCTGGCCATTGCATCTTTCTATAAAAAACACTTCCATCATCTTCAATAGAGGATAAAACAAGTCCGCCAGTGAATGCTGGTGTAACGTTGTCTGGATGTCCTTCTATTTCAGCAGCAATTGACAAAAGGGCTGCTTCATCTGCAGGTTTATTCAAAAGTTCGTTTGCTGCAATCAAACCACCAACAATGACCGATGCAGAACTTCCCAAACCTTTAGCTATTGGTATACTTGACTTGATAGTTATTTTTAATTCACTTGGTGCTTGTCCAATTGAATTGTAAAGCATTTCTATCGCTTTATAGGCAATATTGTTTTCATCGGTTGGAAGATGCTCGGTTATAAACATATCATTGTTTTGAAATTCAGGTACGATATTTAATTCTACTCCCGTTCCAGGAAGAACAGTTTCCTCCAATGTTACTATATTGTATATCGGCAACGCCATGCCAAAACAATCAAATCCAGAACCAAAGTTTGCGGTTGTTGCAGGTACTTTAACTGATACTTTCATAAAAACCTCATTTTTTGCTACATGTTAACACAAATATTATTTTGTCAAACATTTTTGTAAAACCGTGTTATAATTATACAAATGAAAAAGTTCTTGTTTTATTTTATAATATTGAAAAAAGCTTTACTTTTGCCATTTTATTTTTGTTTTGGTCAAAAGTCAAAACTTTCTGTAAAAATTAGGAAAAATATAGAAAATTATTTGATTTTTCAACCGTCAAAGTTGAGAGCTGTTCCACTTAATAAGAACTTATTGGGAAAATTTAAACCCATACGCTTCATAACTTCTGATAGGGTGAAAATATATGCTTGGTTTATTGAGCCTAAAAAGGGTATGCCGACAATATTATACTTACATGGTCAGGCAGAATCTATACTTAAGCATCAAGATATTGCACAGTTTTGTATAGAGAATGGATTTGGCGCTTTCCTTTTATCTTATAGAGGGCATTACAAAAGTTCTGGAAAAGCTTCCGAAAAGGGGGTTTACACAGATGCTCAATCTGCCCTTTCTCAACTGAATAAACTTGGAGTTGAAACAAAAGATGTTATTGCTTGGGGACATTCACTTGGTACGGTTACTGCTCTCGAAACAGCATCAAATAATGATATAAAAGCAGTTATTCTTCAATCTCCAATAAAGGAAATTAAATCTGCTGCAGTTGATGTCAATGACTTCTATTTTAGAAGGTTGCATATACCAAAAGTAGCCAATTTCAACAGACAAATTCTTTTAAATATGAATTTTGTTCAAAAATTTGATTCTATGTCAAAAATTAAAAGGGTAAAATGTCCAATTCTAATTCTTCATTCAAAAACAGACAGAATCGCACCTTATACAAACTCAATTGAACTTGCAAAAAATAATGAAAAAGCTATCCTTAAAATCTTTGAAAAAGGTACTCACTGGGATTGTAAATGGTGTTTGCCTTCTGTTTGTGAATTTATTTATGGTTTAAATCAAAAAGATAAAAATTTATCATAATTTTATTTTGTCTTAATTTATATTTAATGCTACAATGTCCGAAAAGGATGTTTTGGATGAGAGCGTTTATTTGTTTTTTAATTTCAACTCTTCTAACTTGCAATTGTACTTTTGCAAGTGATGTCTTTAAAGGTTATATTGAAAAAAATACAGAAGTAGAAAGTCCACTCTTTACTGGTGAAATAGAAGTGTTGGACAAAGATGAAACAGTTGTTCGAATGAGCGTTTCTCAAGTTATTGATGGGAGCTTTTCTATAGAAGGCGATGAATTCTTTGCAGAAGTAACAGATGATGTAGAAAGTGAAAATGGAATTTTGATTCCTGCAGGTAGTGTTGCTCATGGAAAAATTTTAGAATCTGGCGGGGCAAAAAGGCTTGGTCGAAACGGCTGGGTTAATTTAACATTTGACTACATTATGACTCCTGACGGAAGAGAACTTCCAATAGAAGGTAGAATCTCTACAAAAGAACATCCTGTTGTTGCAACTGGTAAAATTATTGCACAAGACGTGGGCTATACAGCAGTTGGAGGGGTAATCGGAGGAGTTGCTGCTATTCAACTTTTCGGAATAGAAGCTGCTATCGCATCTCAAGGTTATACCGTAGCAGGCGGTGCCGCAATCGGCGGCGCTATCGGACTCGGTACAGCACTTTATAGAAAAGGTAAAACTGTTATGATTAAACCAGGGGATGAAATAAAAGTTAAGGTAAAATCTTCTACTCCGTTGCAAGTTTATAAAAAAACAGCTTTTCTTCAACAAGAAATGCCTCTTGAAGGGCTTGATGTCGTTATCAGTGATATAAAATACGAAGAAGATCCTTTTGGCCAACTTAATACAATAAAACTAATTTTGTCTATAAATAATAAATCTTCTTACACATTTTCAAGCTTTGATATAGCTCTTGAAAATGATTATGGTGCAAAATTCTATCCTTCAGTTTTTGCAAAATCTAATATCCTCTTTAAGCAAATTAAACCAGCTCAATCTTGCTCTGGTGAAATTTCTTTTTCAGTTGATAATATCAAAAGAAAATATTGGTTAGTTTTCTACGATAGAGCTACTTTTAAACCAGTTGCAAAAGTGTCGATAAACAATGCTTATCGAAATGTTTCCCAAAAAACAAAAGAAAAAAATGATAAAAAATTCAATAAAAAGAAATATTACAAAGATGAAAATTTAGAAATTGATTTGTAATTTTGTGCTAAAATAATCTTCGAAAAAGGTGTATTATTTTGCAAGATAAGTTTAGACGATATAAAAATTTTGATAAAAGGGTTAGTTATTTGCAAATTTTCTTTGTAGGTTTTGCAATAGCGTTGCTTTTTCACCTGTTTTTAAATCAAATTATAGATAGACGTCACTACCGTTTGAAGGCAAAAAAGCAAAGAAGTTCAAAAAACTTTGTTATGAGAGGAGATATTTTTGACAGAAATGGAATAAAACTTGCCTCTGATAAAATAACTTTTGATATATATGCTCACCCAAGAAATTACAGAGATATGACCCCTGCACAAATTGCAGAAAAACTTGCCCCATATTTGAAAATGTCAAGGGCTGAACTTACTCAAAAACTTTCAAAAAATTCACGTGTAATTACATTGAAAAAGGGTGTATCAAAAAATGATGCTGATGCAATTAGAAAACTCGGCTTACGCTCAATAAGTATGGGTAAGAAAAATACAAGAGTTTATCCTCAAGAAGACATGGCATCTCATGTTTTGGGCTATTACAACTTTGATGCAGATATCGCAGCAGGTGTTGAGCTTACTGCAAAAAAAGATTTGGAATATGTGGAAAAAAATGTTCCAACTGAAAGAACTCCAGACGGGAATATTATTTATTCGGTTACAACAGACCCTTCTTCAACATCTGGTCAATTAAAAGGTAAGAGTATTACTCTTACAATCGATACGGCTTTGCAACATATTTGTGAAGAAGAACTTTACAAAATGATTTATAAAAAACAAGCTTATAGAGGAACTGTAATAGTAATGGATCCTAAAACAGGAGAAATTTTAGCGTATGCTGTTTATCCTCACTACAATCCGAATAAATACAGAGAAGCTTCACAATTCCAAATAAAGAACTGGACACTTACTGATGTATTGCCTCCAGGGTCTACATTTAAAATTATAACAGTTGCATCTGCAATGGCTTTAGGAAAAATAAATCCATCTTCAAAAATACTTGATACAGGTAAAATTAAAGTAGGTTGGTGGGATATTAAAAACTATGATTACCACAAACGACCTTATCCAGGATGGATTTCTTTGCAATATCTATTTGAACACTCAAGTAACGTTGCATCAATTAAGGTCGCACAACAAATGTCGCCTTTTGAGTTCTACTCAATGTTAAAGAAGTTTGGTATAGGTACAAAAACGGGAATAGATTTGTCTGGGGAATCAAGTGGACTACTTCCAAAATATACAAAATGGGATAGTGCAACACATGCATCAATGGGTTATGGATATGGTGCATCTGTTACCCCTATACAAATGGTTTCAGCTATATCAGCTCTTGCAAATAACGGGGTTAGAGTTACACCGCACATAATCAAATACTCTCCAGAAGTCGCAGAAACAAAATTGAAGAGAACAGAAGTTATGCCTGCTTCTACAGCACAGGCAATTACAAAAATTCTTGTAGCAAGTGTTAATAATTCAAGAGCTCCAATTAAACTCGATAAATATCAAATTGCTGCAAAAACAGGTACATCAAGAAAACCTAATGAAAATTCTTCTGGATATTCAAATAAACTTTACACTTCCGTTGTTGGCTATCTTCCAGCATCAGATCCGAAAATTCTGATATATGTATTAGTGGACTCTCCTTCTGGTTACGAAAACTGGGGAAGTACAGTTGCTGGACCTATCTTTAAGGAAGTTGCAACTCAATCTGCAAGAATTTTGAATTTAAAACCCGATAAATAAAGGAAAAGAACTATGAAACTCGAAGAACTTATCGAAAATTTACACTACAAAGAACTAATCAATTTCAAAAATGTTGATATTACAGGAATTTCTTACAATTCCCAAACAACTAAAAAAGGAAACATTTTCGTATGTATGACAGGAGAACATACAGACGGTCATAAATATTTCCAAAAAGCTGTTGAAGTCGGAGCAGTTGCTCTTATGGTAGAAAAACCATTAGATACACACCTTCCGCAAGTTGTTGTCGCATCTACAAAAAAACAGATTGCAGATATTTCTGCAAAGTTTTTTAACTTCCCTTCAAAAAGTCTTAACTTGGTTGGAGTTACAGGTACTAATGGAAAAACTACCGTTACTCACTTGTTGCAAAAAATAATGGAATATAATGGACAACAATGTGCACTAATCGGAACTCTTGGTTATAAACTTTCGTCAACAGATCCTTATAGAGAGGCAAAATATACAACTCCTCAAGCTCCAGAACTTCAAAATCTTTTGAACAGAATGAAAAAGAAAAATGTTGAAGATGTGGTAATGGAAGTAAGTTCACATGCCCTTGAACAAAACAGAGTTGGTGGATGTTTTTATAAAGGTGCTGTATTCACAAATCTTACACAAGACCATTTAGATTACCATATAACAATGGAAAATTATTTTCAGGCAAAATCAATTCTTTTTAGGAATCTAAAAGAAGGTTCTTTTGCTGTAATCAATAAAGATGATTCTTATGCAGAAAAATTTATAGAAGTAATTCCAGAAGGAGTTAAACTTATTACTTATGGTATCAAAAATGATGCTGATGTAGTTGCAAGAGATGTGAAATTTAACTCTGATGGAAGTGAATTTGTTTTTGAAGTTAAAGGTCAAGAGCCTAAAAAAGTAACTTTAAGTATGAGCGGAGTTTTTAGCGTATATAACGTTCTTGCTGCGATTACGGCTGGAATGGCATTGGGAGCTTCTCCAGATTCTATAAAAGCTTTGGAAAAAGAAAAAGGCGTTTCTGGAAGGTTTGAAACTGTTGTTAAAAAACCTTTAGTTATTGTTGACTATGCTCACACTCCAGATGGACTTGAAAATGTATTGAAAGCTGCAAGAGAAATTACGCCAGAAAATGCAAAATTGGTATGTTTATTTGGCTGTGGCGGAGATAGAGATGCTACTAAAAGACCAAAAATGGGTAAAATAGCGGAAAGAATTGCGGATAAGATAGTTGTTACTTCCGATAACCCAAGAAGTGAAAATCCAGAGAAAATTATTGATGATATTCTTCAAGGGATTGAAAATAAAAATAATGCAATTATTGAACCTGATAGAGGTAAAGCTATTGCACTATTGAAAAAAATCGCAAATGAAAATGATGTTGTTATCGTTGCAGGAAAAGGTCATGAAGATTACCAGATTCTTAAAGATAAAACAATTCATTTTGATGATAGAGAAGAAGTGAAGAAAGTCTTTTTGGGAATTACAATTGAAGATTAAATTATGACCGATATAATTTTTAAAAACGCTCAAATATCAAATTTGCTTGTGGAACAACATTTTCACGGTTGTTTTGGAATAAATTTTTCAAATTGTTCGGTTGATGATGTAGTTTTTGTTGCACGTAAAATTTTGCAATATGGAATTGGTGGAATTTTTCCAACATTGGTAACTGACGATGTTGAAAATATCAAAAGACAAATAAAAATTATAAAAAAAGCAAGTGAAAATTTACCAGAAGATGCTGCAAAAATTTTGGGCATTCATCTTGAAGGAATTTTTATAAATCCATTAAAGAAAGGAATTCATGATGAAACAAAACTTCTTGAATTAACAGTAAAAAACTATAAACTAATCGAAGATGACTTTATAAAAATTGTAACGCTTGCTCCGGAACTTGATAAAGGTCTTCAAAAATATCTAAAGCGAAAAGGTGTAAAAGTTCAAGCCGGTCATTGTGTCGGTGGCGATTTGTCTTGTTGTGATGGGGTAACACATACTTTTAATGCAATGGAAGGAGTTTCCCATAAAAAAGATACAACAGCGCTTTCAGCTTTAACCGAAAATCTTTATGCTGAAATAATTGCAGATGGTGTACATGTAAATAAAAAAGCTCTTGATTTGTTTTTTAAAATGAAGTCAAAAAATAAAATTTTGTTGATTTCAGATTGCTTACCAGTTACAAAAAGTGATTTAAAACAAGTGTCATTTGCAGGTAAAGAAATTTATTATGATGGTAAAAAAGCAACATCAAAGGACGGAGTTCTTGCAGGAAGTACAATGCTATTAACAGATATTGTAAGAAAATTGTCTTTGGAAAATCCTGAAAAATTCTCAACGTATGTTGCAATGGCAAGTTTAAATCAATATAAATATCATAAAATCAAACTCAATGGGAAAGTTTGGTGGGATGAAAAATTTAATATTCTTGCTGTTGAAAAAGACGGAATAGTTTTGTGTAAAAAGTAAATATTTGATAAAAAACTTTGCGGTTCTGCGTTGTTTTGGTATAATCATTACTATGATAGAAACAAAAAAAGAAAAACTTTTAGGTTATGAAATAGATTGTCTTAATACATCACAGGCAGTTGAATATGCTTGTCAATTGATTAAGACAAGAAAAGGTGGGCAAGTTATAACAATTAACCCAGAGATGATTCAAGAAGCAAAAAAGAATGAAGCTTTTTCGAATGTCGTAAAAAATGCAGATTTAATCTTACCAGATGGGGTTGGAATAGAAATTGCGTTTAAAATAAAAAATAAAAAAGTTGATAGAGTTCCTGGAATTGATTTTTCGATGAAAATGCTTGAACAGTGCGCAAAGGATAAAATTCCTGTGGCTCTGGTTGGGGCAAAACCTCATGTAATTTCAGGGGCGGTTAAAAGATTAAAAGATAAATTACCTGACTTAAAAATTGTATATTATCATAATGGTTATTTTTCAGATGACGAAAGAATTATAAAAGAACTTAAAAGAAATGTTCCAAAATTCGTTTTGGTAGCATTAGGTTCTCCAAAACAAGAGTTTTTCATCGAGAAAGCAAGAAGAGAACTACCAGCAGCCTTGATGATAGGTGTTGGTGGTAGTTTTGATGTATGGTCTGGGAATGTAAAAAGAGCTCCAGAGTTCTTTCAAAAAACAGGGTTGGAATGGCTTTATAGAACAATTAAGGAACCTAATAGGTTTAAAAGAATATTTCCGACTTTGCCAAAATTTATTATAAGAGTTATCATAGAAGATAAGTAGGAGTGTTATATGGAAAAACAAGAAGTAGAAAGAATTAAAGAAATTTGCAGATATAACCGCTGCAATGTTATCAAAACAATTCATAACGCTAAATCTGGACACCCAGGTGGAGGTTTATCTGCAATAGACATTATGACTGTTTTGTATGAAAAGGTGATGAAAAATAATCCAAATCCTAAAACTGCAGAAGAATATGAAACACGTGACAGATTCGTGCTTTCAAAAGGACATGCATCAGCAGGATACTATGCTGTTCTCGCAAAAAGAGGATATTTCCCAGAAGAAGAATTAGCTGGGTTTAGGAAAATAAACTGTCTTTTACAGGGTCACCCTAATAATCATATTCCAGGTGTTGAAGTTCCAACTGGTTCATTGGGTCAAGGTATATCAATGGCTTGTGGTATTGCGATGGCATTAAAACTTGATAAAAATCCAGCTCATGTTTTTGTATTAACTGGAGATGGAGAATTACAAGAAGGAAGTTGTTGGGAAGCATTTATGCATGCACCTCACAGAAAACTTAATAATCTAACCGTTATCATTGACAGAAATAATCTTCAAATTGACGGTTCGGTTGATACAATAAAAGATATCGAACCTTTGGATAAAAAACTTGAAGCATTTAATTGGAAGGTTGTAAAAATTGATGGTCATAACATTGAAGAAATTTATGAAGCTTTAGAAAATTCTAAAAAATCTGATTGTCCAACAGCGATTATTGCAAAGACTATTAAAGGTAAAGGCGTAAGCTTTATGGAAAATCAATGTGGCTGGCATGGTAAAAGCCCTAACGATGAAGAGTGTAAGAAAGCATTAGAGGAGTTGCAATAATGATAGACAGAACAAATAATAAATCAATCAGAGCTGCTTATGGTAACGCTTTGGTTGAGGTTGGAAAAGAAAATGAAAATGTTGTAGTTTTGGATGCTGATGTTGCAAAATCTACAATGTCAATAACATTCAAAAATGCATATCCGGAAAGATTTTTTGATATGGGTATTGCAGAGCAAGATATGGTTGCTACTGCAGCAGGTCTTGCAAGTCAAGGAAAAATTCCTTTTGCATCAACATTTGCAGTTTTTGCAACAGGTAGAACTTATGACCAAATTAGAAATGGTATATGTTATGGAAATTTGAATGCAAAAATTGTTGGAACTCACGGTGGTATTACCGTTGGTGAAGATGGTGCAAGTCACCAAGCATTAGAAGACATTTCTTTAATGAGAGGTTTACCTAACATGACAGTTATTGTTCCTGCGGATTGTAAAGAATGTCTTGAAGCAGTTAAATATGCCGCAAAACATGAAGGTCCTGTTTATATTAGAGTTGCACGTTCAAATGTTCCAGATATCTTTGATGACTCTTACGAATTGGCTCTTGATGGAAAAGTTATGAGAGAAGGAAAAGATGTTGTTGTTATTACAAATGGTGAAACTTTAGCAGAAGTTTTAGATGCTGCAGAAATTCTTTCTCAAAAAGGTATTGATGCAAAAGTAATCAACTTACCAGTTGTAAAACCGTTGAATGAAGATGTAATTTTGAAAGAAACTGCGGATGCAAAATTGTGCGTTACCGTAGAAAATCATTCAATAATTGGTGGTTTGGGAAGTGCAATTTGTGAAGTCTTGAGTGAAAAAGCTCCAAAAAAAGTTTTAAGAATTGGAACTAATGATGTATTTGGACAAAGCGGAACTGTAAAGGCTCTACTTGACTATTATGGACTTACTGCAGAAAAAATTGCTCAAAGAATACAGGAAAAAATGGAAACTTTATAATGATACAATTACGTTCGGTAACAAAAAAATATAAATCAAATTATGCCCTAAAAAATGTCAATCTTGATATTTTATCAGGTGAATTTGTTTTTATTGTTGGTGCTTCAGGGGCAGGAAAATCTACTCTTATAAAAATGTTATATAGAGAAGAAATTCCGTCCTCTGGCACGGTTATGATTGGTGGAATAAATATTGCAAATCTTCCAACTGATAAAGTCCCTAATTTAAGGGCTTGCATGGGGATAGTATTTCAAGATTATAAATTACTACAAAATCAAACTGTGTATGACAATGTTGCCTACGTAATAAGAACTCTTGGAATGAGCACTAAAGAAATAAATGCGAGAGTTTTGGGTGCATTAAAAATTGTTGGTCTTTCTGAAAAAAGAAATGCAAAACCAACAGAGCTTTCTGGTGGTGAACAACAAAGAGTTAGTATCGCAAGGGCTATTGTAAACGGTCCTCCACTTTTAATAGCAGATGAACCAACAGGTAATCTTGACCCAAAAAACTCAATGGAAGTTATGCAAATTTTAGATCAAATTAACCAAAGAGGTATTACTGTTATTGTTTCAACTCATGATGCAAATATGGTAAATTACTTTAGAAAAAGGGTTATTACGCTTGATAAAGGCGAAATAATAAGAGATATTCAGGCAGGTACTTATGAGCAGCAATAAGCAAAAATTAAAAACTACCGTAAAGCAACATATTCCTAAGGATTGGCTAACGGAACTTCGTATAGTTTATAGGATTGTTATGGAGACTATAAATGACGTAAAAAGAACAGGAATCGTTAATTTAGTAATTATAACAACTATGGCAGCAATCTTGACTATATTTGGTGTTCTTTTAAGAACGACTGTTTCTGTGTCATCTTTTGCACAAGAGTTGGGCAATGTTTTGGAAATTTCTGTGTATTTGAAACCTGGCGTGAATGTTAAGGAAGCTGCAAAAGAGATGAAAAAAATATCTCACGTCCAAAGGGTTAGAATTATTCCGAAAGAAAAATCTTGGAATGATTTAAAACATGAAATTGATATTCCAGATATGGAAAATCCATTGCCAGATACTTTACATGTTAAGGTTGATAAACCTGAAAATATCAATGAAGTATTTTCAAGCATAAAAAACTTTAACGGGGTTGCTGACATGAGTTATGCACAAGAGCTTGCAAAAAAAATTCAATTTTTAAACCATATTGTCAACACCACAACAGTTATTGTTATTTTTGTTATTGCAATTTTGACAATTACAATAATTAACAACACTATTCAACTTGTAATTCAATCGAGAAAGGAAGAAATTGAAATTATGAGGTTGATGGGGGTTAACAACTGGTATATAAAAACACCTCTTGTTTTACAGGGGGCTTTATATGGTTTTGCAGGAGCATTTATTGCTTTGATTCCTTTAAATATTGTGCAAAAAATGTTGAATAATGTTCACCAATTTTTCATGATACCGATACCATCATTTGCTGGAAGTCTTGTTGTAATAATTATGTTTTTGTTCGGTATTATGTTTGGTGCAGGTGGAAGTTTCTTATCAATAAAGAAACATATTCAGGTGTAAAATATGTCTGGTAACATTATTTTAATTTCGGATGATAAGCGAGTAGAAGAAATACTAAAACCCAAAATAATTCTATTGAGAGAAGTTGATGAGTTTTGTACAAAAAGCTACTCTGATACTGATATAGGAACTCCTGATGTAATTCTAATTTATTGTAGCGAAGATAAAGAGCAGCAAGAAAGATGTTTAGATTTAATACGGAGTTTGAAGACAAATCCAGCTCTGTATGCAACATCTATAATATTAGTTGTTGATATTTTTAATCGTGGATTTATGATGAATGCTTACGCTGAAAACATTAACGATTATCTCCTTGTAAATTCAGAAAAAAGTTCTGTCTTGATAAAATTGATGTGGGCATTTAGACAAAATTCTCTTATTAAAGAATTAAAAAAGAGAAAAGAGTTTCTTACTGATTTTGGTGTGGTTGATAAGGTTAGCGGTTTTTATTCTTCCAAATACAGAGAAAAGATATTTAACCATGAACTAAATTACCTAAACACAAACAGAGCATTTAATTCAATTGTTTTGATTGGTGCAGGAGAAAAAGCAAAGGCAACGTTTGGTTATGATGAGCTCGTTTCTGCAGTTAAAACCTCCGTAAGAGCTTCAGATATAGTTTTTTCTGGTTTAAATGAAAAATTATATATCTTACTTCCTGATACACCAATAGATAAGGCTTGTAAACTATTTAGAAAGATAAAGCTTAAATTAAATTTTGAGGTTATTGCTGCCATAACTGATATTTCAGGTAAAAGTTTTGATATAATTGAAAAATCACTACTTGCCAATATCTCGAAAGCAGAATGTGAAAAAGATAAATTTATAATTGTTAGTGATGGTTCAACTTTGAAAAACGAGGATGACGGTACTTGGCAAGATTGGTTTAGTCACGAGAATAAAACTAATTTCAAAATTTTTAAGCAATCTTACAAAAAGAAGTTGGAAAAAGTTATCACTCCAGTATTTTATCAAGTACAAAAACGATATGAAGAAAAACTCTTTGAAATTAAGATAGAACAAACTATTGGTGAAAGTTCAAGCAAGTTTGCGTTAATAAAAGATGAGCATAGAAGTGAGCTTCAAGTAAATTATAATGGTTTTTCAAAAATTCATATAAACATTGTTCATGAAGGATTAGACAGCCCTGAAAACCAAAAATTTGATATTTCCTTGCCAGATATAACGGAAGATAATATAACAAAAATTTTGGAAGATTTTATTGATACTTATACAAAATTTTATACTTAATAACTCTAATCGGTTGTTAGTGCTGGCAAACATTTCAGTGCAAAGTTCAAAACATCATTGTTTGAAAAATCAAATTCTGACAAAACATAAGACTTGTATTGTTCAACTTTATTGTCATCAATTAGTCCAAATTCAAGTGGGTAAGCAAGTAATAACAGTTTGTATGAATTAAAAAGTGTTTTAAATCCTTTAAAAGAATTATTCTTTTCTAAAAATTTTTGTGTGATTCTTGTAATTTTTGAAAGGTTTTCATAATAAATAAGTTTTAACTTTTCTGGAGATTTAAGTTTTGTTTTTTCAATAATTTTATTGTCTGAACCAAACTGAATACGAGGACGACAAGAAAAGAATTTTATAAAAAATTCAGCATCAGATAGAAAAATGTTGTTGGTAAAACTTAATTTGTTTCTTTTTAAGAAATCTGTTTTGAATAAAAAGTTTTGGGATGTGTTATCGTTAGATAGAAAATCGAATAGATTTTCTATAAACAATCCATTTTTCTTTTCTGTGAAATTTTCCTTTAAAGTTTTAAATTTTTCTGGACATTCTGCATTTGAAAATATAGTTAGATCATAACCGTTTGTGTAGCCCTGTAAAGTTTTAAAAATATCTTCACTAACGATGTCTCCTGAATTTAAAAAGTAAATATAATTTTTTTTTGCTAATTTTATAGCAGTATTCTTAAAAGTTCCATATTCACCCTTGTTTGCATAGGAAAATTTTATTCTTGTCTCATTGTTTTTGTTTCCAAATTCAAAAATATTTTCATAATCATCTGTAATTAGTATAACTTCGGTGTCAGAATTATTGTTATTCAATAAAAGTTCAACTGTATTTTTTAATTGATTATAAGATCTATCTCTTACAGAAATAACGAATGTAATATCAGATTTATCTATTTGTTTTTGCTGTTGTTCAATTGTGTTAAAAAATATTTCATTATTTAAAGATGTACCTTCACTTACAGATAATGATGTTTTAATTTTGTTTATATTGGTTGTAATAATTTTTTTTGTTTCTGTCGAAAAATTTTGTAAAGAAGGATCAAACGCAGAACGGACGAGTTTAATTTTATATGTATAAAGATCTTTTATAATTTGCTCATCATCTGTTTTGGCTTTTACATCTTTTTCCAGATTTCCTAAGGCGTCAAAAAATTCTTGAGAATTTTTATCTGTTATTTTTGTTTTTAAAACTAAAGTTTCTTTGCATACTCTATAAAGCCATTCTGGTAAGAATGTCAATTTGTCAACACACAAAAGACAGTTATACCAAAAACGAAGATCATCAGAAATTCCAACATCAAAAGAAAGATTATTTTTAACAATAAAATCTTTTTTGAACAATCTACATTCTATAGGGTAATCTAAATTATAAAAATTTTTTTTAAGCTCTTCATCGTTGTGAGAAACAACATTGTTTTTTTCGGAGAAAAAAGACGGATTATAATTAAAGTCAGGATTTTCAAGTTCAGTTTCCTTATCGTAAATCAATGCACCAAAGGTGATGATATCGAACTCTTCTTCTCCTATTGCAGCAGCCAAAGTGCGAAAACTTCTTCTAATAAGGCTTCCTTTTGTATCAGCAAAGTATAGATATTTTCCAGACGCATTTTCAACTCCAATATTTTTTGCGCTTGAAATATCTTCTGCCTCAAAATATTTTATTCTCTCATCTTCCTGAGAATCTAAAATTGATTTTATCTCTTCTGGGATATTTACCTTTATTATTAAAATTTCTATGTCTTTAAAGTATTGACCTAACAAAGATTTCAAAGTGTTTTTGACATCTTTTTCATTGTCATTTTCACTTAAAGGTAAAATAATACTGAAAAGATTTTCTGCCATTAAAAAGTTCTCCTGAAACATCTTAACATTGTTAAATAAAGGTGTCAATAAAGTTGCTAATCAATCCATTTAAAACTTTGAACGTAATCTTCACTATTTAAATCTCCTTCAATTTTAGCATTAAATATTCTAAAATCTTTTGTATTTAATTCTAACATAGGGATTTTATTGATTATTTTTATAAATTCTGCTTGATTAGATTTTGATAAATTAACTCCAGGGATAAGGTTAAATAAGGTGTTTATTGATGCGTTGCCAACAAAACCTAAAGCATTTGAGATTTTTTTAGAAAGTTTTCCATAAATATCAAGAGAAGCAACAGAACTTGAGAAGTCATATTTTCCAGTTATAAAGATACTCAAGTTTTTACCTTTTGACATAATATTTATGTCATTGGTTTTACCTTTAAGAATGTTGAAGTTACCAGTTATACTTTCAAAATCTCCAGTTTTAAGTGGAGTTAAAATATCAATAATATTATTAACAGTAAGACCTGTAACACCACTTTTAATAACACTTGAAGATTTGAGAAGATATTCAAGTGAACCTAATTGAGGCATTCTACCATCTTTAACTCTAAATCCGCAACTTCCATTAAGAGTCCTCATACAAGTTTTATGAGATTTTCCATCACATGAAAGATATATTTCACCTGTCAATTTACCGTATATTTGGTTTTTAATGTCGAACAATGCTTGGGATATCAGGTTTGCGTTAATTCCGTCAGCAAGCATTGATATTGACATTTTTGAATTTTTGAAGTTATATTTTAAATCTCCATTTATTACTCCTTCTGCAGTAACAAAACGAAGTTTATCGATAGACAATACACCTTTTTTTAATTTTAAGTTTACATCAACATTTTTTGCCGATAGGTTTCTTACATAAACACTTCTTGCTTTTAAGTTTAAATTATTTATTGTTAAAAGGTTTATATCAAAGTTTTGTGAATTGTTTTCTTCTGTTACTTTATCTACATCTTCAAGGTTAATTTTATCTAAATGTTTTAAAAATGCATTTACATTCAAGTTTCCAAGAGAAATTTGTGCATGATTGATTATGTATGGTGGATTTAGAGTGTTTTTTAAATTTGCGTAAAGTAATATTTCATTAGAGAAAACTTCCCCTTTTGTTCGAAGCTCAATGATTTTATCTTTAAAGTTCAAACTTATATCTTTAATTGTTGTATCCATAAAAGGGATATTTACGCCGAAAAGATTAAAAGTACCAAGAACTTTTAAGGAATTTACATTTCCGTTTATTGTTAGGTTAGAGGTGAAAAGTCCTTCTTTGATGAGAGGTTTTTTGAAAATTATGTTAAAAATTTTTGCATCGGTTGGAATGTGAGTTTTTATTTTAATGTTTTCAAATCGATTTCCTCTTTCTTTAACTGTTCCACTTGCATTAAGAAGAAGAATTTCTTTTCCAGAATCTTCAATTTTGCTATATCTAAAGCTTCTTATTATTCCTGCTGTTCTTGATAGATTAGCATCAAGGTTAAGTGCGATTGGGTTGTTCATGTCCCCGAGGCTTGCACCCTTAAAATAAATGCTTGCAGCTTTTTGTAGGTTAATTTTTCCTCTTATATTCGCAGAATTTAAATCACCAGTAATTCTTGCAAAGTAGTCGATATCTCCTTTAATAATCAAAGGCGCAATCATTTTTTTATTCAAATATTTGTCGATGAATTTTTGATTAGGCTTTGAATTTACGTAAATATCGTATGTTGGTTTTTTGTCTATATTATTTATTCTACCATCCAATAGTATTGGTTTAGAATCTATGTCGGCGTTAATTTTATTTAAAATGATTTTATCGCCTTCAAAATCAAGATTTCCTGAATAGAATTTGAGGTGACTATCTTTGAATGAGAGATCAAGGTTATTGAGTTTGTTTTTAGAATAAATTTTATTATCTTTTATTTTTCCAATAAAGGTTATTCTTTTATTATTTATAAGAGGTTTTAAATTAAAATCGACATCAAAATTTTTAAAAGAAATGTTTCCGATTATTTTATTTAAAACAATGTCTGAATTAAAAATCATAACATCATTCCCAAAAAGTTTGATAGAACCTGAAGTTGTAATGTTTTTACCAATGATAAAATCTTCGATGTGTTTTGCTTGACCTTTTAGATTGAATTTTAAATCTATTTTTCCAGATCCGGCTTTGATAGGTTTTGTCATTTTATTGATTTCATTAAGCATATCAGAAGTATTTAAAATCTTTATGGCTTCATTTAATCTTAATCCGTTACTTGAAACATCAAAACTTAGTATACCCCTAACGTTGCAATCTCCCTCAATTTTTATTGGGGCAGAGTTTAATGTTGCTGTCTTAGTTTCGAAGTGCATATTTTCATCGTTAAAATGTAAGCTTCCCGATCCATTTTTTAATAATGCATTTAAATCATCAAATTTAACTTTTCCATTTTTAAAATTAAAAATGCCAAAAAGATGAGGAGAAATTTTATTTCCTGTTACTCTTAACTTAATATTTCCAAGACCATTAACGTCCATAATAGGGACAGGTCCAAGTTCAAAATTGAGCATTTCATGTAGTGGCTTAAGAACTATTTCTGCGATTTTCAAATTAACATTTTGAGTTGAGTTAACAGTAAAGTCAACAAGTTTTTTATTAAAGAGTTCAACATATCCTTTTACTGTTACGTTTTCTTTTAAAGATGCTGGAACAAATGCATCAAAATGCACCTTATCTTTTACGAATTTTAGTTTAATTGTTGCTTTTGGAATATCAAGAGGTCTTAATATATAAACATCTTTTGCAATGAATTCTCCATTAAGTTCTGGTTTTTTCGCATTTCCTGTAATGTCTAAGGAGCCATTAACCACAGAGTATATTCCATAATCTTTCATTGCTTTTAAGTTTAAATCTACATCAGGAAAGTCTGCATAAGGAATTAAACCTAAAACGTTTTCTGATTTTGTATCTTTAATCTTTAAGTTAAGATTTAATCTCGGATTGTCAAAATTTGCAATTGAACCATTTAAGTCAATGTTGACATCTTTATATCGAACTTTGAGATCTTTTATGTTTACGTAATTTCCCTTTATTTTTGTAAGAGCGTGTATTGTTACGTCCTCATTTACAAAAAATGGTTTTGCAATACCCTTCAATTTAAGCGAAAAATTTGAAATTTTTGTATTGGAATTTACAATATCAGAATTTAAGGATTTTGCTTGTATATTTACCAAGCCTTGTATTTTCTCGATATAATCTTGGCTTGCAAGTTTTAAATATGGTTCTATTTCTTTCAAATTAAGATTTGAAATTGTTCCATTAAACGAAGTGTTTTTTAAGTCGAATTTAAAAGGAATTTTTACTTCTGTGTTAAATACAGTATTTTGACCATTAAGCTTAATAATAGTGTGCGTGTTAAGATCAATCCATTTTTTTGTGGAGTGTGCGATAAAATATGTTCCATTTATGATTATATTTTTCTTGTTATATTTATCGTTAAAGTTAATGTTGTAGCTTGATATATTAACCTTAGCATTTTTGAGAGAAATTTTAGATTTAGAATTTTTTATTATCAGATAATCTCCAATGAAAAATTGTTTATTTTCATTCAATGACATTTTTGCATCTATTTTATCTGAGTAAAAATTCTTTATACAAATTTCGTTAAATAAAAGAGGAAATAGGCTTATTTCAATTTTTGGATTTTTTACTAAAAGAGGTTTTCCGCTTCTTTCGGAAATCGAGAATTCGTCAGCAGTTAACCAAATTGAAGGTGTAAAACCAGATTTAATTTTTGCATTTTTGTAATCGACATTGACCCCAAGTTCTTTCTGTATCGTTTGAACTATGAGGTCTTTATTTTTTTCTGGATTAGCGATTTTGGGTAATCCAAAAAAGTATAATCCATATATTAAAGTTAATATGAATATCGATGTTAATATTTTTCGCATTTTGAATATTTTAGCATATTTTAAAGTAGAAAAAAAATATATTAAAAATTATCACAAAGTAATTCAAAATAGCTTTTTGGATGTTTACAAGTTGGACATTGTTCAGGAGCTTGTGTTGATTTTATAATTCTTCCACAATTTCTACATTTCCACAAAACTTGCGTAGGTCTTTTAAATACAAGAGATTCTTCGACATTTTTCAATAACGTTCTGAATCGTAATTCGTGATGTTTTTCTGCTTCAAGAACTTGTTTAAATGTGTCTGAAATCTCATCAAACCCCTCTTCTTTTGCAATAATAGAAGCTTCAAAGTAGAGTTTTGACCATTCTTCGTGTTCTCCGTCTGCGGAAAATTTTAAATTTTCTGCGGTTGAACCTAATAAAAATGGATAGTTTGATTTCACATCAAAGTGACCATTTCCTATGTGCTTATAAAAAAGTTTAGCGTGTTCTTTTTCATTGTTAGCTGTTTCTATAAATAATGCTGAAATTTGTTCATATCCTTCTTTTTTTGCAACAGATGCAAAATACGTATATCTATTACGTGCTTGAGATTCTCCAGCAAAAGCATTTGCAAGATTTAATTCTGTTTTTGTACCCTTAAGATTTTTCATAGTTACTCCTTGATATTTTCAATCAAAGGTTAAATCAAAGTTTTAAAAATGTGAATCAGTCGTAAAGGTAATAAGTTAGAGCTAAAAGGATTGAAAAGAATAAGACAATATTTCTTGAAAGACATAATCTCAACATAAAATAATTATCTTTGTCATCTTTAAGTCTTGTGATTGGTCCCATCCACAACTTTTGTGTTGTATCTTCATTCATCATCAATTCATTAAGTTCTACGGCATAAGGGAAAATTAGTAAAGTTAAAAGCGATTGAATTGGTAGAATGTCATAAACTATGCCAAGGATTAGAAATAGATATGCCCAAACATATAGTAGTAGTTGAAAAAATATTGCCTTGTGTTTGTTTAGAAGACATACAGCAAGGGTATTTTTATTGTTTTTAATATCTGCATCATAATCCATAATAGAATGTGTGTGTGCAACATTTGCAATCAGTATCCCAACTATAAAAGAAGAAATTAAATTTACTCCGTCAAAAGGGTTCCCACCAGCAACAATATAAGCTCCAGACATTATCAATGGACCAAAAATAATTCCAATTGCCAATTCTCCAAGACCTTTCGAATTTAAGTTGAATGGAGGAAGAGAATAAGATATTGCAAGCAAAGCTCCAAGCATAGCAATTTGAATGATTATAAAACCACACATAAATGCAAGGTATATTCCTATTAGAGAAGCAATTGTACAACAAAAGATTATGGCAAATAAAAGGGTTTTAGATGAGATAATATTTTGTTCTAAATAAAAACATTTGTGAGAACGACTGTTTTCAACAATTGTTACATTTTCTTTGTAAGCCCTAACATTTCCACTTGTCCAATCACGATAATCATCAAGCATATTTATTGCGGCTTGAACTAAGACAACACCTAATAATCCCAAAAAAGAATATTGAAAATTTATATCGTATCTTGCGGAGGCAAGACAGACAGCTAAAAAATAAGGGATTACGGACAATATGAGGGAATACCCTCTTGAAATCATGAACCAAAGAGAAAATCTGTTCATTGTAAAACTCCCGTGTTTGAGTAAATTATGGAAGAATGTTAGCACAAAAAAATGGTTTTTACAAAAATAGTAAAAAACAGGCAAAAACTATTGTAGCAATCATAATAAAAAAATTATATAATAGATTTAATCTTGTGTTTTTCTACAAAAGGATAAACACTGCATTTGTCACAAGGCGATTTTGGTTTTAATCCATATTTTATATTTTTTTTAGCTCTTACAATTTTAGGGTCATTCATTGCATTCAAAAATCCAATTTCAAATACGTTTAATTTTGAAAAAGAATTTAAATTGTTTGCCATACAGCAACCACAAAGAGTTCCATCAAATAAAATCAATGGGTTTTTCCAAAGGCTAATACAATAGAACCAACTATCTTTTCCTGATTTATAATCTGCGACAAATTGTTCATATGGGTCAAAATATTGAACTCCAGTTTGTTCAAAAACTTTCTTTTTATTTATTACAGGAGAGTAGTTCGGATTGTAATTTACCCTAAATATTATTTGCATGTCTAAATCTTTAGCTAATTCCTTGGCTAAAGGAATTTCGTGTTCATTGTGACCAAATAGAATAAATTTATATGTAAGTTGAGGAAAATCAGAACGATATTTCTTTTTATAAAAGTTTATTTTCCTTATATTTTCAAAAACTCTATCAATATTTCCGCCAACACGATAAATTTTGTAAACGTCATTCGTTGCCCCATCTATAGAAAAAGATAAACCTTGAAACTCTTTTTTGACGAGTAATTCTGCAATTTCATCAGGTATGTAATTTCCATTTACTCCACCATGAGCGGTGAGTAAAACATCTTTTTCTTTTGAATATTTGATAAATTCCCCAAGTTCTGGATTTAGAAAAATCTCACCTCTTGCCGATAAATCGATATGCTCAAACTTATTATCGTCAAGGAGTTTTTTGAAGTTTTTAAATTCCATTACTCCAAGAGAGTACTCATTTGGGTTAGTAACTCTCCAGCATTCAGGACATTTTAATTGGCAAATAGAACAAGGATCTATGTCGATATTTTTAGGAAGTTCGGATTTGTTTTTATAAATAAATGAGTTTTTTTCAATTCCTTCCTTAGCCGCAAGAAAATCATTGCATCCCAAGCAGAATGCGCAAGCGCCCAAAGTTGTGTTTTTAATAAATTCTCGTCTATTCATTTCTATCTTTAACCTTTAAAAATTTCCTGATTGTACTTCTTTAGTCTGTTATATATATCCATATCGCAGTTTGTACAAGGTATTTCATCTTTTGGAGGATAATCATATTTGAGCATTTTCTTTGCATATCTAATATTTTTATTGTTCATTACTTTTAAATATCCTTGTTTAAAGATGTTCAAGTTTCCGAAATTTTTGCGATTTGTTCCAAGACAACAACCCAAAAATTTTCCATCAAAGTTTATTACAGGGTCATCCCAAAGAGTTTTGCAAGGAAACCAATTTGATTTTCCACTAACCCAGTCAGAAATGTATTGATCTGTCATATCGTCAAAATGTAATCCTGTTTGCTCTTCAACAAATTTTTTGTTTTTCACCGGAGAATACCAAGGTGCATAGTTTGTGTTGAAAAGTATTGGAACTCCAAGTTTTTTCGCTAATTCTTTAGCTAAAGGAATTTCGTGTTCATTATGTCCAAACACAATAAACTTGTAGGATACAAAAGGATATTGTGAAGAATACTTGTTCTTGTAGAATAATACTTTTTTTAAATTTTCAAGAACTTTATCTAAGTTTCCCCCAACACGGTAGATTTTGTAAACATCATTCGTTGCTCCATCAATTGAAAAAGTAAGTTCTCTACATTGAGTTTTAACGAGCAATTCTGCCATATCATCTGTTAGATAGTTTCCATTAACCCCATTAGCAGCACTATATGCAATATCCTTTTCATGTGCGTATTTTATAATTTCAGATAATTCTGGATTTAGAAAAATTTCTCCTTTATTGGATAATTCAACTTTTTCAATGTCGTATTTATCAATGAAATTTTTAAAGTCATCAAACTTTAAATATCCCAAATCAAACAATGTTGGTTCTGTAACTCTCCAACATTGAGGGCACTTCAACTGACAGATTGTACAAGCATCTATCGATATTTTTTTTGGTAAATCAGATTTATGTCTATAAATAAAGTCATCTTCTTGTTGCTTTGAACTTTGTGCAAAGACATTACACCCTGCACATAGTGCACAAGCACAAATTCCGGTATTTTTTATAAATTGTCGTCTATCCATTTAAACCTCATCTGTTAATTTTATACCACATTTTTTTAATTTTTTATACATTTCACATTTTGAGCAAGGAATATTTTCTTTAGCAGGGGTATTAAAATCAGTCAGCATTTTTTTTGCATAGATAAGAGTTTCACTATTCATAATCTCAAGATAATCTTGTTTGAAGATATTTAAATCTCCAAAAGTTTTTCCGTCCGCTTCATAACAACATCCAAAAAATTCTCCATCAAAATTAACTATTGGTTCAAGCCAAAGATTTTTGCAAGGGAAAAAAGCCCTTTTGCCCTTTTTCCAATCAGAAACGTATTGGTCATTTCTGTCAGAAAAATTCATTCCTGTTTCTTTCTCGACAAACTTTTTATCTCTTATTGGGGAGTATTGAGGAGCATAATTCGCTTCAAAATATATTGGAATTCCAAGCTTTTTAGCTTTTTCTTTAGCTAAAGGAATTTCATGCTCGTTATGTCCAAATACAATAAATTTATATGTCATAAACGGATACTTAGATTTATACTTCTTTTTATAAAAATTTATTTTTCTTATGTTTTCAAAGACTTTTTCAATATTTCCACCAACACGATAGATTTTATAAACCTCATTTGTCGCTCCATCTATTGAAAAAGTTAAACCTTGAAAATCAGTTTTGACGAGCAATTCTGCAATGTTATCGGGAATGTAATTACCATTAACGCCACTCCATGCAGATAACTTAACTCCTTTATCGTGAGAAAACTCCAAAATTTTGTTGAGTTCTGGGTTTAGGAAAATTTCTCCTTTGTTAGAAATGCCAACGGAAGTTATATTTGAGTATTTGTCAATGAATTCTTTGTAATCAGCAAATTTTAGATACCCTTTTTTAAATCTATTGGGGCAAGTAACTCTCCAACATTGAGGACAATTTAGCTGACACATAGTACAGGCATCAATTAAAATCTTTTTGGGTAACTCTGTTTTATTTTTGTAAATAAAATCATATTGTTTTGCAAAAGTAAGATTACAGCCAGTGCACATTGCGCAAGTTAATATTGTTGCATTTTTAATAAATTGGCGTCTGTCCATTTATATCCTCTTCTGTTAATGTTATATTGGATTTTTTTAATTTTTTATAAAGATAACAGCTTGTACACGGAATGTTTTCTTTCTCTTTTGCTTTATAAACTAACATTTTTTTCGCATATCGAATATCTTCGCAATTCATTGCTTTTAAATATCCATCTTTAAATACATTTACATTAGAAAAACAATTGTTGTGATTGGTTGCACAACAGCCTAAAAGGGCTCCGTCATAAGCTATTGCAGGATAATCCCAAAGAGTTTTGCAAGGAAACCAATTTGTTTTTTTCTCTTCACGGTCAGATATATATTGATCTTGCAAATCGCCAAAATTCAAGCCTGTTTGTTCTTTTACAAATTTTTTGTTTTTTACTGGTGAATAATTTGGAGCATAATTTGTTACAAATTTTATGTTTGCAAAGCCATACTTTGGAAATAATTCTTTAGCTAAAGGAATTTCGTGTTCATTGTGTCCAAATACAATAAATTTGTAGGTCATAAATGGATAATCTGATTTATGTTTTTTCTTGTAGAAATTTATTTTATTCACATTTTCAAAAACTTTGTTTATGTCGCCACCAACACGGTAAATTTTATAAACATCATTTGTTGCACCGTCAATTGAAAGCTGAAAACCTAAAAACTCTGTTTTTACCATAAGTTCAGCAACTTTGTCAGAAATGTAATTTCCATTAACACCATTCCATGCTGAAAGTTTTATTCCTTTTTCGTAAGAATATTCAATGATTTTATCAAGTTCTGGATTTAGGAAAATTTCTCCTTTATTAGAAAGTTCTACTTTTTCTATTTTATAATTGTCTACAAGATTTTTGAAATTTTTGAATTCTAAAAATCCAAGTTTGTTTGCTGTTGAACACGTGTTCCTCCAACATTCGGGACAACTTAATTGGCATATTGAGCTTGCATCAAGTTGAATGTTTTTAGGAAGATTAGACGTTGATTTGTATGAAAAATTTGAGTGTAGTTTAGAAAAGCTTCTATTACATCCCAAACATAATGCACAGGTACAAATAGCTGTATTTTTAATAAATTGTCGTCTATCCATATGTCCTTAATCCTCAAATCTTATAGTTAAAACGATACCACATTTTTAAGTAATCTTAACCCATATTTTGTATAATTTAACAAAAGTTTAAGGGTTAAATTTTTATCGGTCAATTTCTTAAAAATATATGAAGGTCTTAAGTGATACTTGAGTATGACATTTTTTCTAAAATTTCGAAGTTGTTTTATACTTAAAAACTCTGTTCCTGTCGTACTTATTTTAAATGAATCTTTACCAAGCATTGCATCTTTTTTTAACCCTTCTTTGGTGGTGACATATTCATAAATTTCAGTACCTTTGAATGGCGTCACAATGGATAATTCGATGTAATCTGCATCAATTTTGAATATCAATTTTTTAGTTTCATTTAAGTGTTTTTTCCTTTCCCAAGGAAACCCAACAAGGTAAAAACCATAAAGTAGTAGGTCATTATCTTTTATTAGTTTTGCACATTTTAAATTCTGTTCTACACTTGTTCCTTTTTTCATTTTTTTTAATGATTCATCACTTCCAGATTCAAATCCAACAGCTATCATAGAGCATCCGGCTCTTTTCATAAGTTTTAACATTTCATCGTCGAGGGTGTTAGCTCTTGAATTTGCAACCCAATTTATATTGATTTTTGAATTTATTATAAATGTACATAAATCAACAATCAGATTTCTATTTATTGTAAATGTGTCAGCCTTAAAGAAAAAATCTTTAATATCATATTTTTCAACGCATTCAACAATTTCATCGAAGATGTTTTTTGCAGAACGGTAGCGAACTTTTTTTCCTGAAATTTTTGGAGATAAACAATAAATACAAGATGAAGGACATCCTCGAGATGTGTTAATTGTCGCCATCTTTTTGTTGGTTTGAGGGTTTATATAAAGTTCATTGTTCATTTCTTCCCTGTCAGGAAAAGGAAGACTATCAAGGTCATCACACAAATTTTCTACGGGATTACTTTTCCAAATACCATTTTCTATATATGAAATTCCTTCTATCTTGGACAGTTTTGATTTATCGTTGAAATGAGCCTCCATAAGGTTATCTATTAAAAACTCGACTTCTCCGCCAATTAAATAGTCTACATTTGTTAAATCAAGTTCTTCAAACAAATCTCTTTCAGGATTAAAGAATAATGCCCCTTTTAAAATTATTGCAGGTTTTGAAAACTTACCCTTTATTTTGTTCACAATTTCTATATCATTAAAGATGCTTCCATTAGTGACACTGATAAAAATTACATCAGGTTGTTCTTTTTTTATATCAAGTTCAAGTTGTTCATAGGGTAAATTTTCACCTTGATAATCTTTGAGAAAAATATCATAATCCTTTTTCTTCAAAATAGCAGAAATATAACCCAAATCATTACAAGCTCGCATTGCATTTGAGGTTGAAGCTTTGATGTTTACTTGACATCTGTCTTCTCCTCTTTGGTATATATCCCCTGAAGGGTAAATTAGCATAATTTTTTTCATGTTTTAATTATATCACTCATATATTATGTATGATATAATTTTTTCGTAAAATTTGGAGAGAAAAGTATGGAAAGCATAAATGCAAATATTGTAAAGAGAATATTTTTAGGGTCAATAGCTTTAGCGATAGTTATATTATCATTATTTACTTCTTATGATTTGTTTTTTCTTTTAGCTTGTGTATTTCTAATAGCTACGTTGGTGGAATATAGAAAAATGTTAAAACATGCTGATATATATCCATATCCTGCTGTTTGTGAAGTTTTTGGGATTTTAATATTGTTAGGAGCTATCGCAGGCACCACTTCAGAAATAATATTGCTCGGAATTTTTGTATCTTTTTTGTGTGGGATAATAATTCAATCAAAACCTTTTTTTGAAAATCTCACGGCTACAATTTTAGGATTTTTGATAGTTCTGCCACTTTCTTACATTCTTCTTATTTTAAATATAAATAACTTGCTTGTTCTATTGCTTTTGTTGGTTGTTCCACTTGGCGATTTTGCAAGTTCTGTTATTGGGGCAAAATATGGAAAGAAAAAACTTTGTGAAGGAATTAGTCCAAATAAAACATTTTTAGGTGCAGTGGTAAACTTAATCACAATTTCCTTGTTAACTGTTATTTTTGGGGAAATTTCAGGTGGTAATGTTTTTGCTTGGCTTGGGTTAGGTATGGTTGTTTCTGTATTTTCTCAAATTGGAGATTTATCAATGTCTTTAATTAAAAGAGGTGTTGGAGTAAAACACTCAAGTAATTTATTCCTTCATTATGGTGGTTTGATAGACAGAATAGATGCATTTATTTTCTCTGCGCCAGCAATGTACATATATTGTATGATAATGATTTCTGGAGGGTTATTTTGAAAATAGATAGCTCATTCCTGTTTGATTTTGCAAGAAATTGTTATTCCGCACTTTCATATTATAACCCGTCTGGCAAAATTCTTCCCCCATTAAGATTTTTATGCGAATTAACATATCAATGTAATTTAAGATGCCCTTTTTGTTATCTTGGGGAAAAAAGAGAAAAAAACGAACTATCAACAGAAGAGTGGATAAACGTTTTTAAACAAATTCCGAGATTTTCTTTTTTACAGTTGTTGGGTGGAGAAATATTTTTAAGAAAGGATGCTTTTAAGCTTATTCACGAAGCTTCAAAAAGAACTTTTGGTAAAGTTGGAATTGTTACTAACGCATCATTGTTAACAGATGAAAATATTGAAAAACTAATGAATGAGAAAATCTTACTTCTTTCTGTGTCAATAGATGGTATAGGGGAAAAACACGATACAATTAGAAATAAAAAAGGTTTATATGAGCAAGCAGTAAAAGCACTAAAACGTCTTAAAGAAAAACGGGGGAAACATAAATATCCATTGCTTGAAATTAAAACGGTGGTTTTGAAGGATAACTTGCAAGATCTTCCAAAACTTTATGAGCTTGCAACAGATATGAATTTAGACTTTTTAACTTTTTCTTTTGTTCGTGAAACAGGTTTAAGACAGGATTCAAATATGCTCGATGAATATCCTGAAGAAATTTATTCAAAAAAATATCCACTAAAAACTTATTTTGATATGCAAGAATTTGAAGATGTGTACAAAAAACTTGAAAGAATATCAAAAAAATCAAATACATTACTTCGCTGGGCACCGAAATTTAAACCCACAAAAGATATAAAAAGAATAAAAAAACTATTTGAAAAAGGTGAAAATGATATCGAAACCCTATATGAACCCTGCAATTTTCCTTTTCATGATGTTTTTATAAATCCAGAAGGAATTGTTTATCCGTGTTTCCCAGTAAATATGGGATCTGTAAGAGAACATAAAATTATGGAAATTCTGAATGGAGAAAAATTCTGTGAGTTTAGAAAAAAATTAAGACGAGAAAAAGTTTTAAATCCTTGTCATCTTTGTTGTGACCTTTATCCAAAGAAAAATATTTAATGGTTTTTTTCCGTTGCATTATATAGATAAGGTGTTATAATCAATTACATGGTTGCAACAAAAGAAAAAAAACAAGAAAAAGCCCTTGTAATAGTCGAATCTCCAGCAAAATCTAAAACAATTAAAAAGATTTTGGGTTCGGGTTATGAAATAGAAGCAAGTTTCGGTCATATTAGAGATTTGCCAAAAAATGTTTTGGGCTTTGATGTAAATAACGATTTTGAACCTGGATTTGAAATTATTCCAGAAAAGAAAAAGGTCGTTACAAAATTAAACCAACTTTCAAAAAAAGTAGACAAGGTTTTCCTTGCATCCGACCCCGACCGTGAAGGAGAAGCTATTGCTTGGCATGTTAGACAAGTTCTTTCTGTTCCAGACGATAAAGTTTATAGAATAGAATTTAACGAAATTACTCCAAAAGCTGTAAAATATGCGGTAGAACATCCAAGAGAAATAGATATGGATAGGGTTAAGGCACAGCAAACAAGACAAATCTTGGATAAACTGGTAGGTTATAAATTAAGCCCAATTTTGTGGAAAAAACTTGGAAATTATAGACTATCTGCAGGTAGAGTTCAATCTGTTGCGTTAAGAATGATTTGTGAGAGAGAAGATGAGATTGAAGCTTTTGTCCCTCAAGAGTATTGGTCAATTTCTGCTGAGCTTTCTAAACAGGATGAAAAATTTATTGCAGAATTGAGCAAAATCAAAGGAAAAGCGGTAGACAAAAATATAAAAAATGAAGAAGCTGCTCAAAAAATTGTAGATTATCTATGTGAAAAGAGTACCGAATTTGAAGTTACAAAAGTTACAAAAAGAGAAACTAAAAGAAAACCAACTGCTCCTTTTATAACGTCTACGCTACAAAGGGAAGCAAGTTCAAAACTTGGATATGGCGTTCAAAGAACAATGCAAATTGCACAGAAACTTTATGAAGGTATAGAATTAGATTCTGGTGCAGTCGGTTTGATTACCTATATGAGAACAGATTCAACAAGAATTTCTGATGATGCTCAACAAATGGCAAAAGATTTTATCTTGAAAAACTTTGGTGAAAAATATTATCCAGAAAAGCCAAATGTATATGCAAAAGGTAAACAAAATGTTCAAGATGCTCACGAAGCTATTCGACCTTCATATCCAGATAAAACTCCAGAAAGTATTAAACAATATCTGTCAGAAGAGCAATATAAACTCTATAAACTTATTTGGAATAAGTTTATGTCCTCGCAAATGTCTAATGCGACGGTTGCAAATAAAACTGTTGAAATCTCAGCTGGAGATTACACTTTAAAGGTGGGAACAAGTAAAATAACTTTTGATGGATTTTTAAAACTTTATGATGATTCAGAAGGTGAAGAAAAAGAAAAAATGAAAATGCCAGACCTTTCACAAGGTGATAAGTTAAATTGCCTGAAAGTTCTTCCAAAACAACATTTCACTCAACCTCCACCAAGATTTTCTGAAGCATCTCTTGTAAAAGCTCTTGAAGAATATGGTATTGGTCGTCCATCAACTTATGCATCAATTATCACAAAAATTCAAACCAGAGGGTATGTTGATAAAGTTGACAAGGCCTTAGTTCCAACCTTGTTGGGTAGAACTGTTTCAAAACAATTAGTTTTGCAGTTTAAAGAAATCATGGATTACAAATTCACTGCGGGGATGGAAACGAAACTTGATGATATAGCTGAAAAGAAATTGGTTTGGAATAAGGTCCTTAAAGATTTTTATTCTGAATTTATGGTTACTGTAAATGAAGCAATGAAAGATACTGGAAGAATTACAGTAGAATCAAAACTAACCTGTCCAAATTGCGGAAAACCAATGGTATTACGTTCAAGCCGGTACGGAAATCAATTTTTGGGATGTTCCGGCTACCCAGAATGTAAAACGGTTATGTCTTTGAATGCACTTGAAGAAGGTTACACTCAAACAAATGAACCTGAAAAATCAGATGAAAAATGTGAAAAGTGTAATTCAGATATGGTTGTAAAAATTGGCCCTTATGGCAAATATCTTGAATGTGTTAATTGCCAGAATAGAAAACGCATTGTAAAGACAACTGGTGTAAAATGTCCAAAATGTGGTGGTGAAATAGTTCAAAGAAAATCAAAATATGGGAAAATTTTCTATGGTTGCAACAAATATCCTGACTGTGATTTTGTCCTTTGGTATGAACCAACTGGTGATATTTGTCCAAAATGTAAATCTTTGTTAGTAAAAAAAGTTTTGAAAAAAGGAACTTTTAAAGAATGTTCTAACAAAACTTGTGATTATTCTGAAAAAATTGAGGAGATGCCACAAAATGACGTGTAAAGCTGCGTTGATTGGAACACCGTTAAAGTATTCTCTTTCCGCTGTAATACATGAAGCTGGGTTTAAGAGTTTGGGAATAGATGCTACATACGAAAGACTTGAAACATCTCCAGAGGATTTAATTTCAAGGATAAAGTTCTTAAAGGCAAATGGATATACTGGTTTTAATATTACAATTCCTTTGAAAGTACCAATGAAATTGTTTTTGGATTCTTATGATAAAACTGCTGATATCTCGGGCTGTGTAAATACAGTGAAAATTTGTCCTGATACAAGTTTTAAGGGTTATAATACTGATATTTATGGATTTAAAAATTCTATCCCCAAAATGGTTCAAAATAGCTTAAAAGGACAGAATGCATGTGTTTTAGGAACTGGTGGTGCTGCGAGAGCTGTTTGTATTGCTCTTGTTGAATTAGGTGTAAAACAAATAAGTTTTTATTCAAGAAATATAATAAATTCTGCAGAAATGACAGATTTTTTCAGAAGAACTTATCCAGACGTAAAATTTAACTTGTTCCAAATGTCAAGTACTGGAGAAATGTTTAATTGTGCAATCCTTGTAAATGCAACTCCAGTCGGAATGAGAGGACATTCTGCAGATGAAATGCCAATAAAATTATCGCTATTGAAACAATTGCCTAAAACAACATTTATTTATGACGTTATATATAATCCTTATAAAACTCTGTTATTGAAAAAAGCTGAAGAAGAGGGCTTTAGTTTTGCAAGTGGGCTCGATATGTTGATTTATCAAGCAGCAAAAGCAGAAGAAATTTGGACTGGAAAAACCCCAGATATTGATAAAATGAAAATTGCAGCATTAGAAAATATATAGAAGGTTTATCTTGCTTTTATTGCGCCCCAAGCTCTTACAGAGTCTTTTTCAAATTTTATAAGATAATATCTATCTTTTGCTGAATATTCAATAGTTGCTTCTGAATATACGTGTTCATCTGGATCTATCTTCTTTTGTTTGATAAGTCGTTGCCGTTTCTTTGTAGCTCTATTCTTTTTCCAAATATATTTTTTTTGTTTGAAATATCCCGATGGCATTTGATCTTTTCTTTTCGCTTCATCTTTTTGTCTGTCAATTTCTATTTTAAAAACAGGAATTATTGCGATAGTATTTCCAGATTGTACGAGATATAAAAATTCTCGTCCAGCATCAAGTGAAAGTTGATAATATCCTGCCGGAATTATATTCATCCTTTTGTCATATATTGGATCAACTATTATCAAAACAGGGTCATCAATGCTTGCGGGACCATATTTATAATGACCTTGATCTTTTGGTTGAAGTCCAGAAGGATAAGCATTTTCTCCTCTTGGTGGGGTGAAACCTTCAAGATTATACTCTGCAATAAGATTCGTGCTCATCATGCATGCAAGAAGAAATTCCATTATTTTATTCCTTTTAAGAGTTCTTCTATGGACTTTTGGATGTCGTTGAAGTTTTTATTTAATGCATTTTCATGACCTACAAAAATCAATGACATATAATTATCTGGAGCGAGTTTATTCTTCATAATAAGACGATAAGATTCTCTCATAAGCCTTTTTAACCTATTTCTTTTAACAGCCCTTTTATGTGTTTTTTTGCTAACAACAAACCCTACTTTTGTTAGAACGCTGTCATCGGTTTTTTCTTTGCCAGCCCATAATGTTATTCCTCCTTTTGAAAGAGAGTGTTTAACTTTATATGTAGCAATAAAGGCAGAATGTTTTTTTAATCTATACTTTTTATTCAACATTCCAAAATCTTAACATAAATTTTTTTTTTATGAACAATTTGTGATAAAATACATTATAAAAAAGGAATAGCATGGTGAAAGTATTTAAGATTGTTTTAATGTGCATATTTTTTCTTACTGCTCCAGTGTTAGCCGAAACTCTTCACACCAGAGCGGAAAAGGTGGATATAACCTTTGAGCAAGCATACCAACTGATGTTGAATAATAACAACATGCTAAAATCACTTTCCATGGCAAAACTCCAGAGTAAATATGAAAAAAATGCTGCAATTGGTGAATATTTCCCTAAAGTTGGACTTAATGCAACATATATTCATTTCGCAAACCCAATATCTGTTACAACAGATATGTCAAGATATCATATGCCAAATATTGACACTCTCATTCAAGACGAAAATGTTATTGCTTTGGGTGGTTGTGCGTGGTGGAATATCTTCACAGGTGGTAAAATTCTTGCGTTAAACGCTGCTGCAAGAGCGAAACTTGAGGCTACTAATTTTAAATATGCACAAATGCAAGATACATTGACTGTTGATTTGGTTAAAAAATATTATGGATTAGCACTTTCAAGAGAAGTTGTAGAAGTTAAAAGACAGTATATGGAAGATGTAAAAAAACATTTAGTTGATGCAAAAGCTCTTGAAAGAGAAGGTTTTATTTCAAAATCGGAAAGATTACATGCACAAGTTGCTTATGACGAAGCTCTAAGAGATTATAAAGCTTCAAAAAGAGATACTCTTGTAATTGAGGAAGCATTAAAATCTTTAATAAAAGAAGATTCTGTTAACTTAAAAAATGTAGAAATAGTGCCACTTTCTGCACTTTTTTTGTTTGAAGATAGTTCAATAAATTTAAATGAAATGAGAGAAAACGCCTTAAAAAATAACCCTCAAATAAATCAGTTAAGGGCAAAAAGAAAAGTAATGCAGGCAAAATACAAAGGTGAAATTGCAAACTATTTTCCAACTGTAAGTTTATTTGCTGCAGATATCTTGGCTGCTTCTGATTTGTCAGCACAAGTTCCTCGCTGGGCTGTAGGTGGAACAGCTAATCTTGTTTTGTTTGATGGATTCTCCCGCTACAATAAAGTTAGGGCTGCTGATGCAGGAAGAAAATCAGTGGATTATGAAATTCTTGAAGCACAATATAATATCGAAACTTTAATCTATTCTCAATATCAAGAATTGATGAAAAATAAAGAACTTTTTGAAAGTACAGAATCATCACTTAAAGATGCAAAAGAGGCATTAAGAACTGCAACTTTAGGTTTTAAAGAAGGAATTAAAACCTCTCTTGATGTGACAGATGCTCAATTAAGACTTGAAAAAGTTAAACTTGAAAGATTGCAAGCATTGTATAATTATGATCTTGCGCTTGCAAGAATGCTTCAAACAAATGGAAATACTAAAGATATCCTGATATATTCTCAAGGAACAAAAACGGAGATAAAATGAAAAAACACATTATAATTGCAACACTTATAATAATTTCCTTTATTGTAGGAATAGTTTATATTCTAAAATCAAATAGGCAAATGCTCTTACAAGGTGAGGTTGAAGTTCGTTCAATCGATCTTTCTTCAAAAATTGCTGGTAGGGTGGAAAAAATAAACATCGAAAAAGGTAGTGAAGTAAAAAAGGGTGATGTACTTGTTGTCCTTGATATTCCGGAAATAAATGCAAAGGCTGAACAAGCAAATGCGGCTACTGAACTTGCAGCGGCACAGCAACTCAAAGCATTAAATGGTGCAAGAAGTGAACAAATTGCAATTGCAAAAAGCAATTATACATTTGCCAAAAAAACATACGAAAGATTGGAAAGACTTTATTCAGAAGGTGTTGTTCCTTTACAAAAACTTGATGAAGCAAAAGCAAAATATGATGCGGCAAAAGAAAACTATACAATGCTTGTGAATGGTAGCAGGGTAGAGGATAGACTTTCTGCAAGTGCAAATGTAAAAAAAGCAAAAGGTGCAGTTGCAGAAGTAAATTCATATTTAAAAGAAAATAAAATCATTGCGCCAAAAAATGGTACAGTTACAGAGATTACTGTCGAAGAAGGGGAACTTGTTGGTGCTGGTTATCCAATTATTACAATTGCAGATACTACTGATTCGTGGATTGTATTTAACCTTAGAGAAGATCTCCTGTCAAAAATTAAAAATGGAACAGAATTTGATGTTAATATTCCTGCATTAGGAAAAAATAAAATTAGAGTTAAAGTAAATTACATATCAGTTATGGGTGATTTTGCGACTTGGAGAGCAACAAAAGCAAAAGGAGATTTCGATCTTAAAACCTTTGAAGTTAGAGCAGTTCCAACAGAACCACAAAGTGACTTACGTGCTGGCATGAGTGCTGTATTTGATTGGAATAAACTTAAATGAATTATTACTTAAATGTGATAAAAAGAGAAATCTCATACTTTTCCAAAAGTCGTACTGCATGGGCTTTAATGTTAATTATTCCCATTTTTACGTGTTTTTTGATTTGTCAAATCTTTAAGGAAGGTTCTCCAAAAAATCTTCCAATAGGTGTTATGGATTTCGATGACTCTGAATTTTCAAGAATGCTTACAAGAGATATTCAAGCAATGCCTTCTTGTGATGTAAGAAAAGTCGTTACATCCCTCTCAGAAGGTAAAAACCTCATTGTTAGAGGTGATATATATGCCTTGATTGTTATTCCAAGAGATTTTCAAAAAAATTTGTATTTAATGAAAAATCCAAAATTAGTTTTTTATTATAACAACCAAACAATTCTAATTGGCGGTATTATATCAAAAGATATTACAACACTTGCAAAAACTTTAATGGTTGGTATTGATGCTCAAATGAGGATGAAAAAGGGTTTGCCAAAAGATATTTCTATTAAATCTGCGAATCTTGTTGCTGTTGATGAACATATTGCATCAAACCCATATCTAAATTATCAATACTTCCTCTCCTTAATTTCTTTTGGACATATTTTGCAAATTATGGTTCTATTTGTATCTGTTTGGTCTTTTGGAAGAGAATTTAAGTATGGAAAAACAAAAGAATGGTTACAGTGTGCAAATAATTCAATTATTATAGCTTTCTTGGGAAAATTGACTCCATATTTCTTTATTTTTTCAATAACATTTTTTATAATTTATTTTATGTATTTTGGATTGTATAATGCCCCGTTTAGGGGGGATTATTTCTTTATTGTCTTAAATACGTTAACCTTTATCGCAGCTTGTTTATCTTTGGGGGCTTTATTTGTATCCTTTAATGGAAATTTTAGATATAGTTTGAGTAGTGCTGCTTTTTATTGTGCAATGGGTTTTGCTTTTGCAGGTGTGACTTTTCCTGTCATAAGTATGCCATTGGTTGCTCGTTTTTATAGTGATTTGTTACCACTAACTTATTATATAAGGGGGATGATTGATCAAACTTTAAAGGGTGTTCCATCTCATTATAATTTGGAAAATATTTATGCAATGTTTGTTTTGATGATACTTGGTTTCCTCTCCTTATATCGATTAAAAAAACTTGCTATGGATGAAAGTCGGTGGTATCAAATATGAAAAAATCTTTTACTGAAATATTTAAAAAGGAATTCAAAAATGTTTTTAAAGATTCAGCAGCTGTGTTGGTAATGGTTGTAGGTGTAATTGCCTATTCAGTATTTTATGCAATACCTTATACATATGAACTTGTTAAAGAAGTTCCGATTGCAGTTATAGATAATAATCATACTCAATTATCAAAGGCTTTTTTGAGAGATTTAGATGCAAATGATAATGTGAAAATTACAAAATACGTATCAGAAATTCAGGAAGCAAAAGATTTATTCTATTCGGGAAGTGTAAAAGGCATAGTTGTTATCCCAGATAAATTTTCTCAAGATTTAAAAAAGGGAAAGCAGGTAAGAGTTTCTGTTTTTGCTGATTCTGGTTATCTTATAATATATAAATCTGTTTATGGTGGTGTTCAAACAGTTGCATCATCATTTGGTGCAAAAATTGAAGTTGCATCACTTATGAAGGGTGGAGTCCCGAAAAATCTTGCAATAAGGCTTAAACAACCTTATGAGTTCGTGACCGTACCATTATTCAATCCTTCTGGGGGATATGCAACTTATGTATATCCGATAGTTCTCATTATTATCCTTCACCAGACTTTGATAGTGGGCATAGGACTTATTTTGGGATATTTAAATGAAACCAAACAAAATTATTTTGATGTTGGGGATAATTGTGCCCTCGTCCTTTTTGCAAGAGCAAGTGTTTATGTTTGTTTATATATGTTCTATTCGTTTTTTTATTTTCTTGTTTATCCAGCAATAGTAAATTATCCAATGAGTTATAATTTGTTAGCTCTTCTTTTGGTGCTTATACCATTTTTTTATTCGATAGTCTTTTTTGCACATGCAATATCTTATTTTTTCAGATCAAGAGAATCAGCGCTCATGTTTTTAGTTGTAAGCTCTCTGTTATTGGTTTTTCTCCCTGGGTTTGTTTGGCCGAGAGAAGCTCTACCTGCATGGTTAAATTTTATCGCAGCTTTTATTCCTGCAACTAAAGGTATTGATGCTATTATCAGAATAAATCAATTTGGGGCAAGTTTTTCACAAATTTTTCATGATTTTTCTATCATTGTTGGTTTATGCTTCTTATATTTTATTCTTGCGATAAAAGTTTTAAAGAGAAGGTTGTAAAATAAACTAATAGGAAGTATTATTGTAGCAGTAATATAAGAGGTTTTTATGAAAAAAATAGTTTTATTATTAGTTCTTTTTATGGGCGGAAATTTTGCTTATAGTGCTCCAAATTCTATTGCAACAGTAGATGTAAAAAAAGTTGTTAAATCATCTCCAGCGGTAAAAGATTTGAAAGTTGAACAACAAGATAGAATGAGAGAGTTACAAAATTTTGTTGTTAATGCAAAGAAAGAAATTGATGCTGAGGGAGATTTAGATAAGAGAAAACTTCTTGAAGAAAAATATACAAAACAAATTACACAAAAAGCTAAAGCAGTAGAAAAAAATTATGCAAGAAAATCTCAAGCAGCAGACAGAAAAATTACAAAGACAATATCAAATATAGCAGAAGCAGGTAATTTTGGACTTGTTTTGTCTAATAAAGCTGTATTATATGGCGGACAAGATATCACTGATACTGTAATTGAAGCTGGAAAATAAAATTTTAAAAGATAAAAACTCCAATTTTGTAAATTAAAAATGCAACAACCCACGCAATAGTGCATTGCAAGAATATTATTAGTGTTGCATATCTTTTTCCAAGTTCTCTTTTTACAGTAGCTATGGCTGCGACACAAGGTGTGTATAAAAGACAAAATACTAAAAAGACGAAGGCAGTTAGAGGTGTAAATAAACCAGAATCTTTTATATTTCCTGCTAAAACACTCAACGTACTAACAACACTTTCTTTTGCCATGAAACCTGTCAAAAATGCAGTCGAAATTCTCCAATCACTCATTCCTAATGGTGAAAATATAGGAACAAGAAGGTTACCCAACCCTGCAAGTAAGCTTTGAGAGGTATCAGAAACCAGATTTAGTCTTGAATCAAAAGATTGTAAAAACCAAATTGCAATTGTTGCCCAAAAAATTATGGTAAAAGCTTTTGTTATAAAATCTTTTGATTTAGCATAAATTAACCTATAAACATTAGTGATTTCAGGCATTCTATAATTTGGAAGTTCCATTACAAACGGAACTGTTTCGCCTTTAAATACAAAGAATTTCATTATGAAAGCAATAATAATTCCAACGAACATTCCAAGTAAGTATAATCCTAAAATAACTAATGCTTGATTTTTTTCGAAGAATGCAGCTGTAAATAAAGCATATATAGGAAGTTTTGCAGAGCAACTCATAAAAGGAGTTAGAAATATTGTCATTTTCCTATCTCTTTCTGACGGCAAGGTTCTTGTTGCCATAATTGCGGGAACAGAACATCCAAAACCAATAAGCATTGGTACAAAACTTCTTCCAGAAAGTCCAATTTTTCTCAATAATTTATCCATAAAAAATGCAACTCTTGCCATATAGCCACTATCTTCAAGTATTGATAAAAAGAAAAATAAAGTTACGATAATTGGTAAAAAGCTTAAAACACTTCCAACGCCCTGAAAAATACCATTGATTATAAGAGAATGTATTACGGGGTTTAGTCCATAAGTAGTTAGAGCACTATCTGTTGCATCTGTTATAAATCCAATAATGCTTTCCATAACTTCCGTCAAGAACGATCCAAATGGACCAAAGGTTATGAAGAAAATTAAAGCCATAATAATTAAAAACGTTGGAATAGCGGTAAACTTCCCCGTCAAAATTTTATCCGCATTTGTGGAAAGTCTTTGTCCAGAAATTATAGATGGTTTTGATGTGAAGTTTGAGCAAAGTCTTTCTATAAAGTAAAATCTCATATCTGCCAATGCTGCTTCACTATCGGTTTTAGCTTCATCTTCCATTTGTTTAATTATATGGTTACAAGTTTCAACTTCATTCTCATCTAAATTCAATAATTCTAAAATAGAGGAATCTTTTTCAGTTAGTTTGGTAGCTGCGAAACGAACAGGAATTCCTGCATATTTTGCGTGATCTTCAATTAAGTGTTCAATAGAGTGAATGCCTCTGTGTACTGGACCATCTTCGCAAAAATCTGTCCTTGCTGGGTGTTCTTCATACTGCGCAACATTTAAAGCGTGTTCAATAAGTTCTTCTATCCCTTGATTTTTAGCTGCCGAGATAGGAATAACCGGAATTCCGAGTTCTGCTTCTAAACCATTTATATCAATGCTTCCACCATTTTCAGAAACTTCATCCATCATATTTAGAGCAATAACCATAGGTATGTCAAGTTCTATAAGTTGCAGTGTTAGAAACAAATTTCTTTCGATATTTGTAGCATCAATTATGTTGATAATACCATCTGGTTTTTCTTGTAGTATAAAATTCCTTGTAACTTTTTCTTCATTACTGTAAGGAGAAAGAGAATAAATTCCAGGTAAATCTGTTACAGAAGCATTATCATGCCCTTTTATAATTCCATCAATTCTATCAACTGTTACTCCTGGAAAATTTCCAACATGTTGATTAGACCCCGTAAGTTTGTTAAATAAAGTCGTTTTCCCAGAATTTTGGTTGCCAGCGAGAGCAAAACGAATTTTTTCTTTCTTTTTTAATTTTCTATTTTCGTATTTCTGATTTTCTCCAGTTTGTGGGTGAATAGTTGAATTTGAAAGTTTTTCTTTTCGTGGACATAAATGAGCCTCATGTATATCTTCAAGCTTGATTTTTGCTGCATCATCTTTCCTAATTGTAAGTTCATATCCTCTAATACGAATTTCTATGGGATCTCCCATAGGAGCTGTTTTTATCATTTTAACTTCAACCCCAGGGGTAAGTCCCATATTTAAAATATGGTTTCTTAAGGCTTTATCCTCACAATTTATTGAAATGATATACCCTTCTTTCCCAATTGGCAATTTATCCAGTGTTGTCATATTTTTTCCTTTTTTATATTAAAATCATACTCTCAAAATTTTGAAAGTTAAGATATTAGTTTACTTACTGTTTCTCATATCCTCAAAGAATTTTATCGGCTTGCAAGGGTTTCCAACAGCAAGACAATTAGCAGGGATAGAGCGATTAACAACGCTTCCTGCCCCAATTACACTATTTTTGCCTATGGTAACATTTGGCAAAATTATTGCTCCACCACCTATCCATACACCATCTTCAATTACAACAGGAGCCGCACAGGTTTTAAAGAAGATATTATCTTCTGGATTTTCAATTAGTCGTTCTTCTGGAAGTACAGGGTGATAAGCTGTATATACCTGAACGTTAGAAGCAATTAAAACCTTATTGCCAATCTTTATTTTTTCATCATCAATAAAAGTACAATTTATGTTAATTATAACATCATTTCCAATTGAAATATTTTTTCCGTAATTGCAGTGAAAGAGAGAGTCTATTATTACGTTATTACCGACAGAACCGAAAAGTTCCTTCATTATAGAGTTTCTCTTTTCAGTGTTTCGGTAATCAGTTAAATAATATTCTTTCGTTAAGTGCCTCGCTTTTGCAATCATTTCGAGAATATCAGACATCTTTCTTTTATTATTCATAATTTTCCTCAGATACCCTTTCCTTTAAAAGGTTGGAAAGTTTTTCTTTAATCATAACCAATTCTTCTTTAGTAAGGTATTTGGCTATGCGCGAAAATTCATATACGGCATCTTCGGAGTTGTAAGTACCACATTCGATTTTTTTTAGAAAATCATTAACTTCTTTTGTAATCATTTTGAGCTCTCCATTTCCCTACTTAAATCTTCTAAATTTTTTTTTCTATCAATGAGTTTATTTCCTCTTTAATCTCTGAAATAACCTCAGGATTTGCTATATTTTTAGTTTTGCCATCTTTATAAGAGAATATATAAAAAACTTTACCTCCAAATTTTTCTTTAAATATATCATGAGAATTTTTTTGAAGTTTCCTTTCTTTATATATTTCAGGAATCATTTGAGTGTTAGAAACAGGTTTTATTTGTAGTCCTATATATTTATTGTTTATTTTGATAAAAAAGTCTACATTATACCTTCTGTCCCATTCATCTGGAGCTGCTTCTATTTTAACATCCAATAATTTTTCAAGTTTACCATAAATTGTTTCAATTTCTGTTAAATACCCAGCGAATGTTCTTTTTGTAACTAAATCTATAATGTAATTTATGCAATCTTCTTCTGTTATTTCCTCAATTTCAGATACTAAAACTTCTGAAATTTTTATATAGAGTTTTTGCCCTAATTCTATCAAATGCTTTTTAGATCTAACATTTTCAAAATAATAATCTTCCCATTCGTCCAATGTTTTAGGTTGACATTTTCTTATTTCTTCAGATGTTGCTCCAACGTTACGTTTAAAGTTTAATTGAAATCTATTTACAGCACTGTTTAAAATCCACTCTTTAGCCATTTTTTGAACACTCCTTCTTGTAGCAAAAAATAAAACTTGCATCATCGTTTTTCTTAATTTTATCAAGAGAAAAAATTTCTAAGAACTTTTCTTGATTTGTTTTTACTAAACTTTTGAGAAATTCGTTATTATAACATTTTTTCTTCTTTTCTTCAGAAAGAGAAGAGATGTATTCAATATGATTTTGTAATCTTTTGTCTATATGTGAATTTATAAAATCTTTTGAGTTTTGTACATTTTTCAAAGCTAATTCATGAATTTGAGTTGAAAGTTCAATTCCAATTCCATTTCTTTGAGTAGCAGCAGCAGCTAACAAAGTTGTTCCAGTCCCAGAAAACGGATCAAGAATAGTATCGCCCTTTACTGAATACATACTAATCAATCTATATGGGATTTCAAAAGGATAAGCTCCACTTCGAGTTCTATCTTCGTTTGTAATTTTTTGAGAAGAACCTTTAATATCCCAAATATTGGAAAACCAAGTGTTTCGTTCTTCCCAAAAATATGCACTTTTTTGCCTATTAAGCTTATCTTCTTTTGTTTTAAATTCTCTTTTTGAACCTTTTCTAAATATTAAAATGTATTCGTGTTCTAAGGTTACATATGCTCCAGCAGGAAGCATTCCTGACCCCATAAATTTGTTTGGGGAGTTTGCTGGTTTACTCCAAATAATTGTAGGCAACATACAGTAGTTATTTTTGCAAAAAAAATCAATGATTTTTGCGTGATTAGGAAATAATTTAAAAACACCATTACAATTTTTTACGGCATCTCCAATATTTATACAAATAAATCCATTATCATTTAAAACTCTATCACATTCTTTCCAAACAAGGTTAAGATGTCTATGCATTTCTTCATACATTAAATCAAAATCATTTTCAATTTTAATTCCCTGAGAAGAGAAACTGTCGTTCCACATATCTATCATTGGATATGGTGGTGATGTTACAATAAGATTTATGGATTTGTCATTTATAAATGATAAATCAACCGAAGACTTGTTAAAAAGTAACTGTTTTGTTTGCATAAACATATTATAAAATAAAAAATATTTGATACAAAAATTTTTAAATCAATTTTTAGTTATTATCAAAACTGCATATTGTCCACTTGTTGCAATATTTTCTGAATTTCAATAATGAGAAGGTCTTCTGCTTGCTTAAATTCTTCCTTTTTACATTTCCTTTTTTCATATTTTATTTCAGCAAGTTTTATAAGTGTTTTTTTATCAATGTTCAAAATTTCTGAAACACTTTCGATAATATCCGTTGCTCTGTATGGAACTTGTTTATCATAAAGTCTTAATATTGATCTAAAAATTACAATCAATGTCTTTATTACATTATTAACAATTTCTCTCATTGCTTTAGTAGATTTAATGTTCATTAAAAAACAATTTTTATATTTTAATAAAAGGGACTTTAATTCTTTTTCACACGCCAATCTTAAATAATGTTTTGAAATATTTATATTTGGAACTAAATCTTCTCCATAAATCAAACGGTAATTATCTTTTATGTCAGAATACTCTAATGCATAGGTATCAAAAGATGAATACCATTCAACCTTGTCCATAATTACTATCATTGGATTTTTTGCTTTAACCCACTTTTGAACAGGTTTTGAAATTGCTTTTAAATCTTCAGCATTCAATGTGTTGGTAACAACCATCAAATTAAGGTTATTCTTTACTTTTTCAGCATTGGCATTAGACCCAAAAGCAAGTATTGTTAATAAATTTTCACCTAAATTTTGTTTTAATTTTTCAACAAACAAATTCAAACTTTTCATAAGTTTTTCCTACCATTTTCCGCTACAACCGCTACCACCGAAGCTTCCGCTTCCTCCAAAACCACCAAAACTTCCAGTATTGAAATGTTTCTTTGGAATAAGGGACGACAAAAAGTATCCAAAAATCAATACCCAAAGAGGAAAGTTTTCGTCATAATTGCTTTTGTCTGGTGGACAAAAGCCTTGTGTTTTAAGATTAACACCTTCTGCATCTGCCACTGTCTTTGCTAAAATATATGTTCCTCTTGCAATTCCAGAGTTGTAATCCCCTTCTCTATAATATGGCAAAATGTCATTATCACGTATATTTTCAAGTGTTTTTATACTTATCTTTTTTTCAAGTCCTGTACCCAATTCAATTCTCATTCTTTTTTCATTCACTGCTGTTAAGAAAACTACACCATTGTCTTTTCCTATTGCCCCAATTTTATAGCTACGTCCAATTTCAAGTGCGACATCTTCTACTTTTCTTCCATTAAGTGATGGTAAAGTTACAACAGCAATATCTGCTCCAGATTTTTTTTGTAAATCCCACAACGTCATATTTAGGTCATTTTTGACAGAGGGAGCAAGAAGATCTGCTTCATCTGCAATGAAACCAGTAAAATTCAACGTTGTTGCAGTTGCAACAGGACAAATTAAAAACAATAAAAGTATAAAACAAATCTTTTTCATCATAAAAAAATTTTAGCAATACAAAAACATACTGTCAACAACATAAAGATTTATAAATGCATGTTTTTATAATATAATTTCTGAAATATTTCGGAGTAATCGATGAAAAGAAAAACATTAAAAACTTTTGATAATGTCGAGATTGAAATAAATTGCTATGAAAATGGCTTTGATTCTGTGTTGATCTTCATGCCTGGTTGGTTTATGACGAAGGACAGTCAATGTTTTTTGGAGATGTACAAATGTTTTGAAAAAAATACAGATATAATTGGTATGGATTTTCGTGGACACGGAAAAAGCGGAGGACTTTATACGTTCACTTCAAAAGAAATTCTTGATGTTAGAGCTGTTGTAAATTTTGCAAAAGAAAAATATAAAAAAATATATCTAATAGGATTTTCTTTAGGTGCTTCTTTAGCAATTTTGTATGGTAGTAAAACAAAAAATGTTGATAAAATTATTGCAGTAAGTCCAGCATCAGATTTTAAAAAAATAGAAAATAAATTTTGGAAAAAAGAAGCTTGGATTCCTACTTTGAAAAAAATAGAATTAAGTAGGTGGTTTTCTATAAGAGCATCTTTGAAATTTCAGAGAAAAATCAAGCCAATAGATGTTATATCTAAAATTAACTGCCCTATATTGTTTTTAGCAGGAGAAAATGATCCAACAGTTTATTCTTGGCATACGAAAAAACTTTATGAAAAAGCAAAATGTGAAAAAAAGTATGTTTTATTTGAAAAATGTTACCATGCAGAAGATCTATTTTTAATGGACAGAGAGAAATTCTTAAACATCTGTAAAAACTGGCTTTTTGAAGAAGATTGAGTTATTTCCTATTATTATGATTAGGTACTCTTATTTTTGTTCTTAGTCCAAAAATGCAAATAACTTTTATTTTTTTTGAGTAGTAATAAGAATTTGTTATGGAAAATATGAATTTTAAAAATTTCTTTAGGTAAACCTTTAAGTAGGGAATAACTATTGTTTTATAAAATAGTATGTTTTTAAATAGAAAAATTTCACTTGTTCCTTAATTCTATCTGGATGTGCAATATCATCGGAATCCATTCTCGCAATGTATTTTCCTTTTGCGTTTTTAATCCCATAATTTAAGCAATTTACGTACCCTTTAGTTTTAAAATATTTAATTCTACTATCTTTTATTGAGGATATTATCTTCAAATTAAAAATTTTTGGATTTCCATCAATAATTATTATTTCTAAATTTTTAAATGATTGATTAAGAATGCTATAAATGGCTGTGGTTAGCTGCTTCTCAGTATGGTTGAAGATAGGCATAACTACGCTTACCAATGGATTACTATCTAAATTCATTTCTATTCCTTAAACACCAATACTTTAAAAATTTAAAACAATAGTGAAAAAGAATCAAATTTTATTTTTCAAGAAGTTCTTTAAGGTCTTCCTCTGGAGTTGAAATAGGTTTAATTTTGAATTTATCAACCAAGATGTTTAATACATTTGGAGAAATAAATGCTGGTAAGCTTGGACCAAGTCGAATGTTTTCAATTCCCAAAGATAATAGTGTCAATAAAATACAAACTGCTTTTTGTTCATACCAAGACAAAACTAATGAGAGAGGCAAATCATTTACTGAACAGTTAAAGACTTTTGAAAGCTCGACAGCAACTTTTATGGCAGAATAAGCATCGTTACATTGTCCCATATCAAGTAAACGAGGAATCCCGTCAATTTCACCCAAATCTATGTCATTAAACCTGTATTTACCGCAAGCAAGGGTTAAAACAATGGTGTTTTCCGGTGTTAGTTTTACAAATTCTGTATAATAATTTCTACCGACTTTTGCACCATCACAACCTCCGACTAAAAATATATGCGTTAAATCCCCAGATTTTATTGCATCAACTATTTTGTTTGCAACTGACATAACAGTATTGTGTGCAAATCCAACTGTTAAGACATTCCCGCCATTTATGCCAGTCATTTTTTGTTTTTCTTTATATCCGCCTAATTCCAAGGATTTTTCTATAATTGCCGAAAAATTTTTATTATCATCAATATGTTTAACATTCGGATATCTTACGACTGAAGTTGTAAAGACTCTATCTTGGTAACTGTCTTTTACTGGCATGATACAATTGGTTGTAAAAAGAATTGGCGCTGGAAGATTGTCAAATTCTTTTTGTTGGTTTTGCCAAGCTGTGCCAAAATTTCCTTTTAAATGTTTGTATTTTTTTAGCTCCGGATATGCATGACATGGCAACATTTCACCATGCGTGTAAATGTTTATACCTTTGTCTTTTGTTTGCTCTAACAAAAGGGCTAAATCGTGTAAATCGTGACCTGTAACAACAATAAAAGGCCCTGCTTCTATTTCAGTTGAAACTTCTGTTGGTACAGGATTTCCATAACTTTCAGTGTTTGCCTTGTCTAAAAGTTCCATACATTTCAAATTTATTTCGCCTGTTTTTAAAACGAGTTGTAAAAGTTCATCTGTCGACAACTCTTTTGAAATGTTTCGTAGGGCTTCAAAGAAAAATTTGTCTATGCTATCGTCACTATATCCTAAAATGCGTGCATGATAAGCATAAGCTGCCATTCCTTTTAATCCAAATAGAACCAAAGATTTTAAACTTCTGATATCTTCATTGCAGTTCCAAATAGTTTTTATGTCGAAATTTTTTTCACAAGGAGTATTGTCAGAAATTTTTTTGGTTAAGTTTATGATAGATTCGTTATCAAAATTAACATTGGTAATTGTTGTAAAAAGGGCCTCAATGATTAAATCAGCATTATGTTTGTTGATATCCGCACAATTTGCAAAAACAATGGTTTTGCTTGTAAGTTCATCTTGAAAATTTGCACAATCAGGACTTTTACCACAAACGCCTTGAATAGTGCAGCCTTGTTCTTTAGCTGTTTGTTCACATTGAAAACAAAACATTTTATCCATAAAACAATCCCCCTTTAGTAATAAACTTTAAACATTAGTTTCACAAACATACAATTTAAAAATCCAACAAGCAGGTAATGTGAAAATATAAAGATAAAAAATTATCAAGTTTTTTAAAATAAAAAGTCAGACTATTTTTATTGGTCTGACTTTTCGATATAAAATTAAAAATATAATTGTGAGTTTATGATTTTACTGCCTTAATGTACACATCACTTACGGTATAAGCAGTTTTTGTCGTTCCTGCTGGAACTTGAGCTTCATCTCCTTTCATCAATAAAAACAATGGACAAATTAAAACGCTTAATACAACAGATGTTGTCATGTTGTCATCGGGCTGTGCGGAAATAGAAGCTGATAATGGAACATAAGTCCCATCTACTGCTATTGTGTGAAAATCACTAACTGTAATTTGTCCAGATTTGCCAATCATCCCGTTTTTCTTTGCAAAAGTAATCTGTGCTGTTACAGGAGCACCTGCTCTAATAACAATTAGTCCGTTTTCATCTTTAACATCAGATAAAACTGAAAAATTTACAGTACCACCACTAACAACATCTTTAGTTGAAATAGTTTCTTCACATCTAATCATTATAGGAGTATGAGCAGAAAGTCGAGATTTCCCGTTAACAGAAGTTGCCAATTTCATTGAAGGATATTTGTATGAAGTGGTAATATTTTCTGTGGTTTTAAGAAAATTATACAAAGATTTATCTTCATTGCTTGATTCTGCAGAAAGAGGTGCTGTAAAAAGAATCATAATTGATACTGACAAAAATAGTGATAATAATTTTTTAATATTCATTATTTAATTTCTCCTTTATAAATTTAATTATGTATAACAATAAACTTATGCATAAAAATCCCATCATTATTCCAATGAAGAATCTTGTTATGTTTCCAGTATTTATTTTTAAAATAACGTTCGCACTAATATCTACCAGTGAAGTTATAAAAAGTATTGTTATTAGAGTTAAATCACCTTTTAATTTATTGAACAATGCTAATATTGTTGATGTTGAAACTCCGAGATAAAACCCATAACATCTACAACATAGTGCAATAGGATAGCCTAATAACCAAAATGAACGATCAGGTTGTTGGTGGCATGAATACATGTATAAAGAAGTTAATTTTGCAGAAACATCATAAGATTGGAAGTGAGCCACCATTGGAGAAAGTGTACTTCCAATAAAGAAAAACAAACTGTATATGCAAAGAATGAATAATAAACCTTTTTCTACTTTATTCTGCATTATTTACTTTCCAAAATTTTAAAAATACGTTATCGTTAAATTTTAACATAAAAACACGTTACACATTACAAAATTTTTTACATAATATTTTTGTGTAATTTTTTTGTTTTGTGTTGTTATTACTGGATTTAGCACATAAATTTTAGCTTAAAATATATTGGACTTTTCAGAAATCTTTTTTTGATATAATAATAGAACAGGAAAGAAAATGGAGTGCCGATGAAAAAACTATTTATTACATTATTTTTGGTTATGATACTTTGTACAGAAGCTTATGCTTCAGATTGGGTTAAAGTCGATAAATATAATTATATTAACCTTGATAGCGTTTCAAATTATATTGATGATAATGATAAAATACAACCCAATAAAAAAGTTTGTTTGATGAAAAGATTAAACACGGATGGATATTTCAACAATTTGGAGAAAAAGGTTAATAAAAAAATCGAGTCAGATTTATCATTTGTTATTTTTGATTTCAAAACAAATAAATACACAAGAAAAACACAAGCCTGTTTTGATGCAAAGGGAAAAGTTGTATATTCAACGATTTATCAAAATAATAAGTTGATTTGGAAAGACATGCCTTCTGGAAGTGCACCTGCAAATTGGGCATATTTGGTTAAAAATGAAAATATTTTGAGAAAAATGCAAGCTGCTCAAAAAAATCCACAAATAAAAAATAAAAAATAAATATTAAAATACGTAGAGTTAAACTGCAAGAACATTATCAAATAGTAAGGGAATATACTGAAAAATGTATTATAGTACTGCTTACAGATCACCGATTGGCAAAATTACAATTGCCTGTGATGAAAAAGAAAAGCTTGTGGGACTTTGGATAGAGGGGCAAAAGTACTTTATTGAAACAATTGATGAAGAACTTGTAGATAGAGATGAACTTGAGGTATTTAAGCTTGTAAAATTTTGGTTAGATAAATATTTTAGAGGAGATAACCCTGAAATATCAGGACTTCCACTTGCGCCAATTGGTAATGCTTTTAGACAAAGAGTTTGGCAGATATTACGTGAAATCCCATATGGAGAAGTTTGCACTTATGGAGATATTGCTAAAATTATTGCAAAAGACCGAGGTAACAAAAAGATGTCAGCTCAAGCAGTAGGTGGAGCTGTGGGACACAATCCTATTTCTATTATAATTCCATGTCATAGAGTTGTTGGTGCAAACAGAAACTTGACTGGATATGCAGGTGGAATAAAAACAAAAATGAAACTTTTAAAACATGAGGGTGTTAATATGGAAGGTTTCTTTACTCCTAAGCTATAGCATTACGCCATAGAATAGTGTAATGATAACGAGTTTCAATCTAATACTTATTCTTTAGTTTGTAAGATTGGTTTTTTTATAAAAAATAAAAGTGGAATTAGTAAAAAAGTTGCAACAGCAAACCATCTAAATGTATCAATATACCCCCAGAGGTGGGATTGTTTTATTAGTTCGCTATACATTTGTCCTTGATCCATTATAGATGCACTATTGATATCATGAGTATTAGATAAAGATTGAGCAATAGAATTTAGCTTCTCAATGTAAACGTTATTAGAAAAACTTAAATGACAAACCATCATGTTTTGATGAATTTGTGAAAATCTTGAAATCATTGTTGTCGAAAGAGATGTTCCTGGGGTTTATTTGGGACATTTGAATTGTAATCAATTCACCTGTATTACCTAAGTTGTTTGACTTTTAGCAATATTTTGCAAATTGACTGAAATTATCCAAAATATACCTTTCTTATACTTTTTTATCCAAAAAAATCCGCTTTTTGTCTGTAAAAAAACGTTAAAATCAAAATATAATCGGGGTTTTAGGCAAGGATAAGAAAAGGATAAAAAGTCCAATTTGAAATTGCGCGTTTTTAACTCGGAAGCAAGCCGGAAGTGTTTATAACATTTGAATAGCAATAAAATCAGCATACAAAATACATTACAAAACAACAAAAATCTACGCTAAATCTTTTACTTTCAGTCAAGAATTATTGCTTATTTAAGTATTTTTCTATAGCATTTGAAAAAATATTAAATGAATTATTTATTAGTTGTCTCCCAATATATTTATTTTTTACATTATATGGGTGAACATATACTGTAAATTCATATAATTTAGAATTCTTTTCATCTACTAAAATAGAACCCTTATCATTATTTGGGACATATACTTGTACTTGGGTTAACCTAAAACTATGTTCTACACTTTGGGGTAGACATGAAATAAATTGATGAAACTTTTCATCATCATGCACCGTAAACAAAAACCATGCTGAAAAGAATCTTTCTTGCTCATATTCTTGATCATCTAAAAGTTTTGTCCAATCAGCTTGAAAATAAAACCTATCTAAATTTTCAATAGTACAATTTACAGCTCTAGTAACCTTTAGGAAGTCCAAATTTCTAAATAGATTTTCTAATCTATTAAATGAAACAACTCTGTTATTTTCATTAATAGAGTTCAAATGTTCTTTCCCATTATAATACTCGGTTTCTTCTTGTTCAGTTCTAAACCGTTCTTTACCTTCTTTATAATAACTGTCATATGGAACATAATAATCATAATGATCTGGGTCAAAATGGTCGCTTCCTTTAAAATACGGGATAGTTCTAACATCAAACTGGTAAAATCTACCATCTTCTTTTGCATATCCATCTCCTAAAAATTCTTGAATTTTAGCTGATGAGATACAAGGATTGTCAGAATTCGGATACATATAATCTAAATAAAATACACAAGAAAAATGCTTATCATCAAAATAAACTGATCTGATACGGACAAAGTGATCTTCATTTTCCATCGGAATAGATTTTATTTCTTCTATTATATTTTCAATGTAATTAAAATAATAATTATAGTCTGAACCAATTCTATTCCTTAGGAAAAAATAGAAACCGTCATATGTGACAACCCATTGATTTGGATATTCTGTGGCCGTCACATTTAATTTTTTAGACTCACTCGATATTGGCATAAATTTTTGAGCAATTCGCCATAATTTAGGAGTGGAGATCATAAGTTCTATCTTAGCAGCATCCCAATATATGGCTGTTATTTCCCCTCTTTTTGAGATCTCTTCTAGTCTTGTAACAACGGCAGCAGAAGGTTGTATAGAACATATTAAAATATATCCTGTTGCTCCGTGTTGTTTACATAAATCTGTTATTTCTCCTAAATCATTTATCCCAACAGAATTGTTGCTCCCAGCATAATGTTTACAAGATACCAACCACCTCTTTTCAGAGTATTTAAAAAAGCTTTTTTGTAGTTCAATACATAGTAAATCTTTTCCGTCATCAGGTCCTACACCACTCCAATATGTTCGTAATCCATATGCAATAAGCAATATATTTCAAATTGAGTTCCATCTTTTATTTCTTTAAAATCTAACACTTTTTAATCCTATTTCATTAATTTATTAATTTATAAAATCATACATTCTATTAAAATAATTAAGAGCTTTTTCAAAAGTTATAACTTTAGAATCTTTAGCATAGCTCATTGAACTTACAAAATCAGAGTATTCTTTTTGATAAATTTTATCTTCAGTTAATTTTTTTAGAGTTATATTTATAAATTCCGGCAAAGTGTATTTATTATCAAAACCACCACGACCTTTGTCTGCATTAAAAGATTTTTGCAAAAGTTCAACAAACTCTTTTGTATATAGCATATCTTCTAACGCTGCAATATCGTGCAAATGACGAACAATAGTTGGGTCATTTTCTTTTGAATGCAGCGGTTTTGTTCTGTCTTTAATAAAAACTCGCCACATTAGGGCACTAAATTTATTTGCAATAACTTCTATTGGCTGAATACAATTAATAGAAATCGGTTTTTCATTAATAAATTTACCTATAAATGAGGATATTTCACAAATCGTACTCGGTAAAATCAAGTTCTCAAAAGTAAACTCAGCTTTTATATTTGGTCTTAAATTTGAACCTTCATACAATTTTTCATATTCAATTTCAAAGCTGAAAAAGTTATTTTCATTCCCTTTTTTGATTGATTCTTGAATAATATGATAATCTTCTTTATTATCAAGTTTTTCCAAAATGAAATTACAAAAAGCTTTCTTTTCAGCTCTTGTGAAAGGTCTTTCTGTATGAGCTCTAAAATCAATGTCTTCAGAAAATCTTTGAATTTTATGATAAGCCTTTGATAAACAAGTTCCACCGGAGAAAATTATTTTTAAATCTGGATAATTTATTTTGCTTATTTCAGATAAAACCTTAACGACATAATAATCTTTTTCAACAAACTGCGGAGCTATACCAAATTCTTGAGAATAGTCATTAACTATATTTATAATATTTTTCTTTGTTTCTGACTGTTTCATAAGTGATATAAACTCCGTTAAATCCAATTTTCCTCAAAATAGTTCCTTTTATAGCGATAACTTTTCCGCTTGGAACCTGCGTTGTCTTGCCTTCATTATACCACAGTTCATACCGACTTGGCAGAACCTTAATATTAAGTTTCTCAGCGACAGCTTTACCAATTTCAGCTAAATCAATCTGCGGAATAATTTTACCTGTCAATTTTGATTCTTTTGCTTTAACATATACACCCTGTCCGACTTTCATAATCAGGTTTTTAGATATTAATTTACGGAGTGCGCGCATGACCTGATCTCTATCAGATAAATCTAAAAAATCCGGCAGCATAAACACGAAGTCCTTTGACTTCTTTATACGATATTGGATTCTTTTTTCTAAAATATCTGATATTGGCATATTTTTCTCGCTTTTATATTTATAAAATACGACATTATATATTTATATTATACGACATATTAAATAATTTTTAAAGTGGTATAGATAAATGTATTTAAAGAAAATTAACAATTTTATTAAATAAACGAAATAAATATTTATCATTTTACGAAATTAGAAAATCTTAAATCATCAAACATATAATTTGTTAAACAAAGTTCTTGTTTTACTTTATAAAAATCTTTTCTGATTTTGCGTTTTAGGGATTTCTTTTGCTGTTCACTGTCTGTTAAAATAGTGTTCAAAGGCTGTTTTAATGTAATCAATTTTTGAACAATTGGAAGCAAGTATGTATATTTCTTTTTTAGAATTTTTAAAAGTTGTGCCAGTTGTTCCGGAGCCAGAATTTGAATTTGTCGTTTAGGAATATCTGCTATTCTTTTAACTTCAAAAACACAAGTTTTATCTATATATCCCTCATTTTGAAAATGTTTTATTATCTGATTCAGGAGGGTAAGAATATTTTTTATTCTGCGTTCAGAAATTTGTTTGTTTTGCATACATTTTCTGAAGCTTTCAATATCAGAAACAGTAATATCCTTAAGTACAAAACCTTTAAAATACGGAATAATATGGGCATTTATAAAAGTTTTGTAGGCTTTAACTGTATTTTGTTTTATATTCTTGTTTTTACATATATCTAAAAATAAATTACAGGCATCTATTACTGTAATATCTGAATTTTTGCACGGAATATTTTTATCAATAATCTTAAATTTATCTTCGGTTTTTATAATTTCAACATATTCAAATTTATCTCCACAGGGCTTTATATTCTCTGATTCTCTCAAGAATTTTCCGTAGGTTTCAGCATCAATTTCACAAAACATAGCAATATCCTCAAGAGTAAATGTTTTTAACCTTTTTGCAACTTTGAGTATTTTATCCATTTAGAATCTCCTGTGCTATGTTTTCATCAATTTGAGTTAAACTATTTGCCTGTGCCACTTTTTCAAAAGCATCAATTGTATTTACTATTTGCCTAAAACTTTTTGCTTTGTTATGGATTAAATGTACCGCATCTTTTGTTATCTCAACTTCTGATATTTCTTCTGTAATTTGCTTAATGTCAGAATATTCAAATTCGGTAAAGTTATAAATTTCTGAAATTCTGTCAAATAAATGTGTATGTTTTTTGAGTTTATGCTTTGCCAATTGCATTCCAACCAGAATAATCGGCACTCCTGTTTCATCATGCAAATCCCTTAAAGTCTCGATTGCCCTAAAATCTGCAAGTAAATAGTCAATTTCATCTACTATAATCATTTGCGGATTTGTTTTTAAAGCATTTACACATTGTCTGAAAATATCTGCGGTATAAAATCTTGGGATTTCTTCAAGTTCTTTTGCAATTTCTTCCAACATCCACTTTGGACTCATTGAATTTGTTGCTCTGACATAAATTGCATCATATTGTATTGAAAGATAAAGTGCAGTCTTTGTTTTGCCTAGTCCTGTGTTTCCGTAAACCAGACCGATTTTTGAAATATTATCTGGTTTATTTTTTAAATCATGAATAATGTTAACAAACCCTTTTACATTTTTAGTCAGTACGAATTTTGGTTTCATATTCTTTAAACTCCTTTGATTCTTTATATGCCGTAAGCCAAACTCTATCCTCGTTACAAGTGCAGCCATATTCCATCAAGTATTCATATCTTTCCCTGCTTGTTTTGAATAGCGGTTTTACAGCAGGGTTATATTTTTCCGCTTTTTCTTTCTTGTTTTCTATCTTTGGAACAATTTGTAGGGGTAAAATCTCTTCCTCTTTTTCTATCTCACATTCTAGAATTTCCAAATCTTCAACATTCAAAAACTCTTTACAAGCTTTTATTGTCTTGTTTTTAAGCTGCTTTTGTTTCTGGATTTTCTGCTTGTAATCTTCTATATCCTTAACTTCGCCTGTGTAATGAGCAAGCGGATGAGTTAGTGTAATTCTATCTGCTCTGCATAGAAACTTACCGGATACTGTATAGACATTGATATAACTCAAATCAAACAGGCTGTATTTTATTATTACTTTCTGCCTCAAACCATATAGTGCATCGTTATAATAATCCGATTTCAAAAACCTTATTCCCTGACTTGTTATAGTTTTGACTTCTTGCGCCAGCATTAAATCATCCAATTCTCTTGGATTAATTTCTTGTTGCTTGGGGGCTCGCGTTAAACGGCATTGCGAGTCTTGCTCGCCGCAAGACTCTTCAGCCTCTGCTCGCCTCCGCTTTTCAATGCTATCAAGCATTTCCTGAATCGTTTTTGATTTATCGTTTGGACAAGTGAGAGAATTTTTATACTCAAGCCAACTGTTTATCATTTGGATTGTTTGTTGAATTGTGGGAATGAATCCCTGATGCATTTCATTATGGAATTTTTCGTTTCTTCTTAATCTTGCTGGCTTGTTTTCTATACTTGTTCCGATATAACTCGGCAACAGTTTTTCAAAACTTTCCTGCATTTCTAAGAAAAATCGTTCAATTACTTTTGCTCTGGCATTATACGGATTTGCGAAAACTGTTGTTATGCCAAGTTTTTCATAAATTCCTTTTAATCCTATCTCATCAAATTTTGCACTGCCGACAAAATATTTACCCCTAAAAGCTCTGCCGTTATCTAAATACACAAATTTTGGAATTTTTCCTAAATTTAAAATAGCATTCCTTAAAGCCGAGGCAATATTCTGCGTATTTTCTTCAATCATTATTTCGTATCCCACTAGTGCTGTTGATTTCCAATCTAAAAATCCGATTAATGTTGCCCGACAGGGTTTTCCTGTAAACGGATTTATTACCTGAAAATTTAATCTTTTCCCATCAGCAACTAAAACATCTCCGACTTCAATTTTCGAGATATCTCTTTTGATATGAGGAATAACATCTTCTTTTAATGCTTTTTCGCCGTCACGTAAAAGTGTCCACTTGTCAAAATAATTTGCTTTATACCAGTTTGCAAATCTTCTGAATGTCGGTGGTGCAGGGATAGACTCTGCCCTCTGAGTTTTTAGAACATACTGGGTTAAAGATATAGCTTTTCCGATACTAAATTTATTCGGATGCAGGAGCAATTTCAAAAATATTTGTTTTTCATGTTCCGTTAAGCAGGTTCTTGAATAATCTTCATAATGATAATTCGGGATAAGTAGTTCATAATTATTGCTATTTCCTAAAATTCGTTTCCATCTTTGCAAAGTTCCTATTGAGACATTTCCAAGTTTTGCATAAATCTCCGGATACAAAACCTGTGCATTGTATGCGCCTAAAAAATCATTATCAAACTGTGTTTTATTCTGCTGATTTTTACGTTCATTTTTCCATATATTTAATAAATCCAACCGAGCTAGTGCAATTATTTTCGCTTTATCGGGTTTATGAAAATCATTTGGTGCAGGGAGTTGTTTAATATTATAAGTCGGAATAATTTTTGAATAATACTTTTCCTGAAGTTCAGGTTCAATACTTGATAACAAAATCTCAAAACTTCTTCCGCCTTTGACTGTAATATCTCGTGTGATATATTTCTTCAAAGAAAGCCTTATTGCTCGTGTACTTACACCTTTGAGTTCCGCTAATTCTTTAATTGTAATATATTTTTCATTATCCATACCACCATTAATGACTCTGAACTCGGAAGATTGGAACTGTTTCCGACTAGTTTTGTATCATTTGGACACATAGTTGGAAGCGAATAAGAACTTGATGTTTCTTTAAAACGAGTTAAAATGTGTGTACCCTAACACTTACCCCAATTAATTTTAAGGAGTTTTTATGCGTAAAGAATTAAGAAAACAAATAGAATTACTTGAACAAAAAATGTCCAAGAGCCCAAATAGTATGAAAGATGGCGGAAGTCATTTTTTGTATCGTAGAGAAAGAATGATACGTTTTAAAATGCTGCAGAAAAATATGCCGCAAAAAATGCTTGCTAAAAGATTGAACCTAACCGAAAGCTATATATCTAAACTTATCACCGGCCAACGGTACAACCAAGATTTTGAAAGGTATATTATTCATATTTTAGATGTTAATTATTGTTGTTTATAAATTTAAAGTTATTTATTGAAGCCACAACACTTTTTATATTTTTTCCCACTACCACAAGGACATCTATCATTTCTGCCAATTTTTTTTAAGTTGTTATCCATAATATAATTCTCTATACGTTTTTCTTTAATTAACTCAGAAAATTTATAAATTTCTATAATTTGTGTTTTTGAGAGATTTTCAATGTCATATTCTAAAAAATCTAAATCATATAATTTATTGTTAATGTCATAATATGCCTTTATAAGAATTGTATGTGGTTCATTCATAATTAACATGTTTGAATATATGTATATATCAATTTCGTTTATATTGTTATATGACATATTTTGTTGTAAACAAATAAAAGCAAAAATACTTGTTTGTATAGGGGTAATATTTTTTGTATTATATTGCCTTTTCAAACAATATTCGATTTTTTGATCAAAATCTATTCTTTGATTACCATCTAAGTCTAATATTTTTCCAATAGATTTCCTTCTTAATTTTTTATTTGACTTATTTGCACAATTTATAATTTCTTGTATTCGTACCGGAATATTTTGATTTGGCTTTTCAGAATGCAATATTCTATCAGGACTTATTCTTTGATAATAATTATCAATTTGCTCTGAAAATGAGCTAATCGATATTTTGGTATTTTCTTGTGCTATCAAATAACTATAATCATTTTTTTCAAAATATAATCCTAAATGATCCATTTCATTTTGATAATCTGAATCTGTTTTTAATATCCCAACTCTATTGGAAAGAAAATGAAAAAACTGTGTTGGATTATTTTCAAAAAGATCTGAAAAAACTAACAAATCATCAATAGATAATGACCATACCGGATATTTAGGAAGTTGAAAACCTAATGACTTCAAAAGGTGGCTTTTAGCAGTAAAATTTGTAAAATCATCCAAAGATACTGAACAAATAGTTATATCATTATAATCACTATGCTTTAATGTTTTTAATTTATTTTTATCTTTATCATATATATTTATAGTTTTATCTTTAAAAAAAGTTTCTAAAAATTTTTCACCTTGTTTGACAGGTTTTGACAACAACTCATTTATTGATTTTTTAAATGCAGTAAAATCATAAGTTGGAGATATCGGAGAAAAAGCACCTGCTTTTACTTCAATTACAAGAAGTTGGTCATCATAAATAATTAAAATATCATTTTCACGCCAATCCTTTTTATCTGATTTGTTTATATAACAACGTGTATAAATGTTTTGAAATATTTCGGCATTAGGTAATATTTTTCCAAATAAATTTAGACAAAATTGTTCAGACGCAATTTTTTGTTTTTCATTCCAACTTTCAAAATAATTAGGATTATTATAGAGTATAATTCTCTTAACTATTCGATATAAATTGTCAAATAAAACATGTTGATCAAAACAATAGTATTTTCTATCAATTTTTATAAACGGTCTTATTTTTGTAGATAATGTATTTAAAGGTGTGCCAGCATAATCCCCATTCAAAAAATCTTGTTCTTCTCCAATGGCAAAAGACAGCTGATCAAGCAATTTTACAGGAAAATTAGTAATTTTACCTACATCAAATAAATCAAAGTCAATAAATTTATTATAAAATTCTGTCATCGTATCAACTGCATCTTGAGGAACATTTTCATTGTCTATGTCTGGATATTTATCCATAATTTTATGAGCATTATTAAATACATGTCCTAATTCAAAAATAATAGATTGTCCTATTTTATCTATTCCATCAATAAAATTCTGAATTGTTATGCCAAAAGTTTTTTCAAAAATATCATTATGTATAGATAATAATTGCTCCAAATAATATTTTTCAAAATAATAATAGCGTTTACCTGTTATATTCGTCCATATTTGTTGGGCTTGTACATATAATTTTTCTTCTTCGTCGTCTAAATCTTTATCGATTTTACTATTGCGAGCATGATGTGCTATATGGAAATCTAAATTTATTATTTCATACAATATTGATACTTTACTATAAAGCTGTTCCCAATTTTGTTCATTAAAATCCGAGATTTCTAGTAAATCTTGTTCTTTAAGTGTGCTATCAGACATTAACATGCTTTGTATATAACTTGTCATTTTCAATATCATATTGTCTTCATGAGTAAAATGATTTGGCGAAGATATTTTTTCGTTAATACTATGTATAAGTACTAATCCTGCTTTCATATAACAGCATTGCAATAATCGTAATGGATGAAATGTTCCAATAAGTATTCTAATATCATTCACTAAATTTTTAATATTTTCTATAATATTAGGATACTGTTCTGCATAAAGCTTCATTAATAATTCGTGCTGTTGAGAAGTTTTATGAGGAATCCATTTTACAACATTACCAAAACGAGCAAGAGTAGCAAATCCTAAATTTGTTACTTCATCTGGTTTTATTTTTTTACCTTTGCTTTTTCTACTCATAAATTATTTATGTTGCGATAGTTTTAAATTTATAATTATTTATACAATCTTGCGTTTTTATTAATCTCATTAATCAAATAAATAATATTGTCTGCATCTTTTGGAGCAAAAACTCCGTCTAAGCCTTCGGTATTGATGAAAGTGAAAGGTTGTTCAAACAATTTTCCGGTATCCATTGTTCCATTACATTTAATATAATCAATGATAGTTTCAACAAATCTGATTTGATTAGAATTAAATTTGTTATTGTCCAAATATTCACTAAATACTTTCTCTATTTCCGTTCTTTCAACACCAATAATTGAACGAATAAATTCGCCTAAGTCCTTACCGTCTTGAATTGTTTGCAATTGTTCACGAGAACCTATGTCAGAATTTTCAAACAATATTTTTTCTAATTGTTCAATATCAAGTTCCGTCAAAGGCTTATTAAATTTAAGTTTATTTATGCAGATATCATTAACATGCGCTTGTAAAAATGCTTCAACTTTCTTTTTATATTGCGCTACATCAACACCACTTATGGTATTAACCGATGCCGTTCCCGGTATTGGTTCAAGTTCATCCTCAAAGTCGCTATAAATAATATCTTTTTGTGCATAATCTATAAGATTTACAAGATCCCTTAATTTTATGCGAACTTCTTCAAGAGTAGAAACTGTAACATTTGCCCAAAATTCATCAGTCAAAATGCTTTGGATTAATTCTAAATTCTGTTTTACAAGTGGGATTGATGATTTTTCTTCTAATCTGAAAGCAATTTCTTTGATATTCTTTTGATATTTTTCAAATTTAACCATATCACGTGCATAGTATGATAGTTGCGTATTTAATATCATCAAATCAAAGCGTTTTGCATACTCATCTTCTTCCGATAAAGTTGTTGGCAAATGCGACACTCTATCTTTTATTGTAATAAAATCCATATCGTCAAGATTATTCCATTTTTCACGGTCAGAAAACTCATCAACTGCTCGCAAATGCCGTCTTACAATGAAATTATCTCTGTTCATTGTTTTAACGGTATTATGCAAATCATCCTTAATTTTGTTTGATAAAAGTTTTAAAACTTCATCATCGTCTTTAATTTTTTCTGCAAGTTCCAGTTTTTTAAGGAATATTTTTTGACCTAAAGACATTTGGTTTGAAGATTTTGCACCTTCAGGATTAATTGAGAAATATTCAAAGTTTCCGCAAGCATCAAAAATAAAGAATTTCTTCTTGTCATCCTTCGGCCCGAATAATTCAGGACAAAGTCTTGTTCCCCTACCTATCATTTGATGGAATTTAGTGCGAGAACGGACTACTTTAAAGAATACCAAGTTCACAATTTCCGGAACATCAATACCGGTATCAAGTTTATCAACAGAAATTGCAATAACCGGATCTTCTTCTTTTGTTGCGAATTTATCAATCAAATTTTGAGAATATTGTGTTTTATGTGTAATTACTCGGGCAAATTTTCCGTTGTATTCTTTATAATTTGCATCAAATCTTTCAGCTATAAATTGTGCATGATTTTCGTTTGCCGCAAAAATAATGGTTTTACCAAGTTTATCGCCACCATTAACTTTTATACCGTTTTCCATTAAACATTCAAGTATTTTATCAACAGTATCCGTATTAAATAGAAATTTGTTTAATTCTTCTTTGTTTATAAAATCCGGTAAAATACCGTTTTCTTCATCATAAAACAATGTTTCGTATTCTTCTTTTTCTTCTGCTGAAAGTTCATTATACTTTATACCTTCTCTTAAAAATTTTGTAGCACAATCAAATTGCTCATAAGGTACTAAATATCCCTGTTCAACAGCTTCATCATAATCATAATAATCAGTCGGAACGCCATCTTCAAGCTCAAAAACTTTATAAGTGTTTTTATCGACTTCATCTCTTGGCGTTGCAGTTAAACCAAGCAACAAACCATCAAAATAATTAAATATTTCTCCGAATTTTTTGTAAATACTTCTGTGTGCTTCGTCTATTATAATCAAGTCAAAATGACCAACTGAAAACAATTTTTCATTTGCCTTTTTAGCATCAATCAGATTCATCATAGTGTGGTAGGTGGAAACAACAACTCTGTGTCCTGTCCCATCTGCACCTGCTTTTGTAATATCAACAGGGTTCAAATCCGGCAGGTATTTTGCAAATGTTCTTTGGGCTTGTGTAACAAGCGGGGTTCTATCAGCTAAAAACAGAACTCTTTTTACCCAATTATAACGAGTTAAAATATCAACAATAGATATTGCTACACGAGTTTTACCTGTTCCCGTTGCCATAACGAGTAGGGATTTTCTGCTCTTTTTAGCATAATTTTCACAAACACTTTTAATAACTCTTTCTTGATATGGTCTACCTGATATTTCCTTGTTAATATCTATATCGACCAAGTCTTTTCTAATTTCTCTCCGAATAATTAATTTTTCTAAATCTTCTTTTGAATAAAATCCTGCAATTTCTCTTGGCGGATAATTCAAATCATCCCAGATAAAATGTTCATACCCGTTTGTATAGAAGATTATGGGTCTTTGTCCGAATTTCTTCTCCAAGCAATTTGCATAAAGTTCAGCTTGCTCTCTACCAATTTTTGCATCTTTCATCGTGCGTTTTGCTTCAACCAAACCAAGCGGTTTGCCGTCATCACCCCAAAGAACATAATCAACATACCCAAGCCCTGTCGGATTTGGCATTCCTTGAACTTCATATTCTGTTGCATTAGACGCTGAAACATCCCAACCGACTTCCTTTAACAAAACATCAATAAAGTATTTTCTTGTTTGAGCTTCATTGTAATCATAATCAAGCGGTTTGGCTTTATTTTGAGCTTTAATTTGCTTAATTTGTTCAAGAAGTTCGGCATTTTCTTTTTCTAAATCTTCACGGGTTATATTGATAGCATTTTGCTCTTCAATAATCTTTTTTAGGCGTTCAATTTCTTCCTGTTCTTTGGTTTTTGTCGGAACTTTGGAAATATCAAACTTTAAACCATGAACAGGCTCATCTTTAGAATATGTTAGATATAACCAATAAAGGAAGTGAAAAAGTTCAAATGTCGTTTGCAGGGCATCTTTGTCATTTATTCTTTGCGGATTATGTGCTGCAGTATTTCCGTTAATCCTAATTAAATTAACCTTTTGGAATAAAGGCGGAACAATAACATTTTTAAATGATTGTTCATGAACTAATGAATTTAAGGTGCAATCATAGGGTTCAACTAAATCGATATCATTTTTGTACATCCACTTTACAGCAGATTCCAAAGCGTTACGGCATAATATACAAGTATAAACCGGCTTTGAATACACACATTCTTCAGCTTCGCTTGCCAGCTTGTATATATCTAACCATTCAGTTTTTAAAAAATCAAAATTGCTCATAAATACCTATTTGTCGAAATTATTATATCATAAATTTCTTGTTTTATTCTTTTACGATAATTCCGGACTGTCTGTATATTAAATTTGCAAAGAATTTTTTCAAAAATTCTCTATTATAAATATTTTGTTTTACATAATTATTCAAATATTCAATTATTTTCGGAGCTTTTTTAGAATAATCAATAAATTTTTGTATTTGTTCAGCACCTTCTTTTTCATCTTTTGGTTTCCATTTGTAATGAACAAAATAGTTTCGGGTGTCAAATAAAATTTTTAAATCATTTTTTATATCTTTATCTATTTCAGGTAAATTAAAAAGTGGTAGGAGAATATCAAGTCTTGCATCATTAGTAAACATTTTAATCAATTTTTCAGTAGCATTATCGTCTAAATTCTTAGTTATTGCTAAACAATTTATTAAATCATTAAACCAATGTTCTATATATGTTGCATATAAAACAAGACTTAAAAAATATTCTTCCTCTTCACAATATTTTTTCGCTTCATTCATGAGAGTAGCAAAAAAATTAAACCTGATTTTTTCTTTAGGGAATTTTTTTCCATAGACCATTTCATCAATAACTCTATTGACATCAAAATCACATAAACAGGTAAGAGGATACTTTTGACATTCTTCCGATTTTGGCACCATATAATACCATGAGCTATAAACAACACCAGCTAATTTCTCTTTATATTTATTGGGTTCTGTTTTATAAGCTTCTTTCCATTCGTTTAGTATTTCATCAGAACTTTTCTCTGGTAATTTTGGCATATTAAAATCAGTTGCCTTTCTTCTTATTCCCTGTTGATGGACTTTGTGGTGGAGTTGGAGGCGGAGTGTTAGTTCCACATTTTTCTGTTATCCACTGCCTATTGTCATTAGCAACCCTTATACGTACCTGACTTTTCTTATTATTGGAATTATTATTCCCTGAGTTTGAATTTTGGTTAGTCGTCATTATTTTCCTCCTTATCATATCTATCTATCAATTCTGTAGGCTGAATAGCGAAAAATTCTATTGTTATATCGTCGGGTTTTCTTGTAATATACAAGCCCGGAAGCCTTTTCAACTCTTCGTCATCTTCATCGTATACTATTACATCTTTTAAAAATAATTCATTTTCTTTAAATGTGTCTGAATATTTATATACCCATCCCTCATATCTTAATTTTTGTTTATTATCTGAAATAGAAACCCATCTCATATTCACATCATTGCTATTAAAAATAGTATTCCAAACATCACTCTCGCAAACTTTGAACGGATATAAAAATTTTAAAATATGTATAAAATCGATTTTTAAATATGGGATTTTCAGATACTGACATTTTTGTCTTTTAAAAGGACAATATATCTGCCAATGTTCTTTCTTATAAAATTTCTTATAGAAGTCTTTGTTAAAAATATTTTCAAATACATGTTGATTTTTGAGCCAGGCATATATAATAGCCCAAGTAGTAGCGCATATTGATGCATAAAATATTTCATATACTTGCAGTTCATCAATTTTGGTTGCGGATGTTATATATTTTAGAAAAACTACATCTTCTAATGTTTTACCTTGAAAAATTGTAATGTACATTCCATATACGAAATATGAAAGAACTCCAAAAACAAAAGATCTTATAAGAAAATAATTAAATTCTCTCTTCGGATGAAATGTAATTTTTTCATGAACAAGGCAATATATAATACCAGGGAAGAATAAGAGTAATATTTTTATGGTGGTTATAGATAAAATGTCCATTATATTTCTCCTTTGAATGCTCGTTGGGATAGGGAATTGAAGAGGTTGTTCATTTGCTCTATGACAAGCTCATTCTTCTGCTTCTGTGCTTCAACTTTTTCTACTATCTTGGCAAACTTGTTCTGAAGTTCTAGAGAAGGTAAAGGTATCTCAATGTTTTTACAAATTTCAAGTGTTAAGTTCAATTGTCCAGATGTCTTTTTAGCATTTCTTAACATCTGTTTTTCTGCAAATGGCGTTGTAAGAAACCACGCCAAATATAGATTGTTTAAGCCTTTGTTACATCTAAACCTTGCTATTGCTTGATTTATATTCCATTCAGGATATGTATCAGGAACAATTGAAACTTTACATAATGGAGGTCCTACAATATTCATAAGAACATCTCCCGGATATACCACTGAACGAGCAAGAAAATTCTTGTGAGATTCTTTGGTTACAAATGTCGGATTTATTGTAAAATCAAGTCGTGTGTCAAATCGCAAGTTGTAAACTTTTATATATGGAATATCTCCAGAATCTTGACTCATATCTTGTGCTTTAGGAGTTGTTCCTTTTGTTATGAAGTAGCAAAGTTCTTCAAGTTTAACTTTTTTAGTGTTTTCTGCAAACAAATCAATATAGGTGGATTTTAGGAATTCATCCAGCTTATCATTCGCCAGTTTCTTCTTCGCCCGAATCTCATCTGCCTTGTCTAATATCTTAGCAATTTTCTTCTGTTTATCAAGTGGTGGTAATTCAATTTCCATATTTGCAATATCTGTCAGACCAATAGAGGGGTAAGATTCATCCTTTATCAGAGTTTTGGGAGGATGTTTTTGTAACCAGTACATCAAATATTCTGGGATAAGTTTTGTCTCATCTGGTGTAATAATTGCAAGATGGCTGACTATATATGCACTTCGTTCCAGCTTATATATTCTTCCTTTATTTGCAGACATTCCACTTTTGGCAAACAATATAGAATTTTTCGGATATAGTTTTAATCTGCATATTTGAGCATTGTCTTCGCTAATCTTTTCACACAAATCAATACTCTCACCACGCTCTAAAAATTCCAACGAACCTGCCCTTACGAAAGGTATTCCTTCTTCACAAAAATAGTTGCTTTTTGGGGCTGACTGACCAGCAGAAATTGTTGCTACATCGCCTAATTTAACTACATTTACCACCATTACAGCATCCCCTCCGATTCTTTATTTAGAACACTCAAGACAACCTGTTTCATTGTTTCCATTTCTTGTGGATTACTTTCTGCAATCAAAAGCGTTAGTGCAAAAAGAGTTGCGCTGTCTATTATAGGCAGATTGTTTTTGTAGAGGATTCCGTTTTTATCCAAGAAATATAAGAAGCAACTTGCGGCTATACGTTTGTTTCCGTCAGAGAATGAGTGGTTCTTTGTTATCAAGTACAAAAGAGTTGCAGCTTTTTCTTCAAGTGTCGGATACAATTCTTTGCCGTCAAAAGTTTGGTATATCTGATTAACTGAGCTTGAGAAACTGTTATCTTTGGGGTTTGCAAATACATCCGATGCAAACTCCGATTTCATTTCATCAATAACTTTAAGGAATTCTTTTTCTGAAATTACTTTGGCAGGTTTTATTGTAACACCTTTAGAATCAAGGGTTTTGTGGTCAAAGTTGTCCAGCAAGTCAAGACCATGAGCAAATGTATCAAGTATATTTGCAACTTGTTGAGCATCACTAACCGTTTCTATTTGGTTTTTCAAACTGCGTGATAAAAGGTTTATAGTTGTTTGCAGAGTCTTTACTTTGTTTTGCTCTTGTTTTAATCGGTTCTCGTTAATAGTATAACCTTGCGTTAAATGTTCCCTTAATACATTTGTTGCCCAAATTCTAAATTGCGTTGCTCTTGTAGAATTAACTCTATATCCGACAGATATTATTGCATCAAGGTTATAGAATGAGGTTTCACGCTTAACGCTTCTGTTACCTTCCTTTTGAACTATTTCCAAAATGGAAATAGTTGGTTCTTTTTTTAATTCACCTTCTGCATATATATTATTCAGATGTTTGTTTATTGCAGGAGTTTTTACCCCAAACAATTCGGCTATTTGTTTCTGAGTAAGCCAAATAGTTTCGTGTTCTAATCTTGTATCAAGATTAACTTTGCCGTCGCTACTTGTATATATAACAATTTCGCCTTTGCTTTGATTATCTGACATCTATATCATCCCCTCCAGCTCTTTCAAACCCTGTTGAACTTCATCTTCAAGAGTTTTAATATCAGCAAGAATCTTACTTGGAGCTTCATACTGTACTTCTTCCAATTCAACTTCTTTGTATTTGTTAATAGAGAGGTCATAACCGTTTTGTCTGATTTCATCGGCTTCTACAAAGAAGTGTTTTGCTTTCCTATCGGTGTTATCTTCATTATGCCTGTTTTTGTAGGAAGCAATAATATCTGGTATATCATTTTCTTCTATCGGAGTACGGTTATCGTTTAATGTAAATCCGTCATGAAGCATATCGTAGAACCAAACTTTATCCGTACCGCCCGAATTAGTCTTTGTGAATATTAAAATAGCGGTTGAAACTCCGGCATAAGGCTTGAATACACCACTTGGCATAGAAATAACCGCTTCAAGTTTTTGGTTATCAATAAGTTTTTGTCTTATGGTTTTATGTGCGTTTGATGTTCCGAATAAAACTCCGTCCGGTACGATAACACAAGCTCTTCCACCTGTTTTAAGTATTCTAATCATCAAAGCAAGGAACAAAAGTTCTGTCTTAGTTGTAGAAACCTCGCTTGCCAAGTTTTTAGCAATAGTATCTTTATTCAAAGAACCCTTAAAAGGCGGGTTTGCAATAACACATGTGCAAAACTCTTTTAAGTTTGAGGCATCTTCTGATAAGGAATCCTGATAATCAATATTCGGGTTTTGATGTCCGTGTGACATCATATTCATGGATGCAATTCGGAGCATTGAGTAATCAAAATCAAAACCATAAAACATATCGTTATTAAAATGCTGAAGTTTTGCAGTATCCATAAACATTTCAGGATATTTTTCTTTCAGATACATAATTGCACAAATCAAGAAACCTGCAGTTCCGCAAGACGGGTCGCAAACGATATCATTCGGTTGAATATCCGCTAGTTCAACCATCATTTTACCAATGTGTCTTGGGGTTCTGAATTGACCATTGACACCGGCTTGAGCAATTTTAGATAAAAGATATTCATACAAATCGCCCTTTGTATCCAAATCCTGCATTTCAAGTTTATCAATCATATCAACCGCAGTTGCTAAAAGTGCCGGAGACGGAATCATAAAAACGGCATCTTTCATATATTTGGCAAAATTTTCACCACCCATATTTTTGATAAACGGAAATACATCTTCCTGAACAACTTTATACATCTCACTTGGTGCAAAATCTTTAAACTTTGACCAACGCATATTTTGCTGTTTTGGAGTTTCGTCAAAAACAGGGTTTTCAATCGGTCTATTTAGACGATTAGCTTTTCTTTCTTCACGGGTATGTTTTTCATCCAACTCTTTAATAAAGAACAAATATGAAATCTGTTCGATAACTGTCAGCGGGTTTGAAATACCGTTTGACCAAAATGTTTCCCAAAGTTTATCAATCTGCGCCTTTTGCTCTAATATTGTAGCCATTGCTATTCTCCTTGTTTTAATTATACATGCTGATTACTAAAAATCTTGTTTCGTTCCGCAGATAATGTCGTTTACATCCTGCTCCAGTTGCATAATATCATTTTTTATTTGCTCAAGCTGTTTCTTATATTTTTCCATTTTTGAGGTGTAGTTTTTTATAAGTTCCTTTTGTTTGGTTAAAGCCGGAACAATTACGGCAATACCTTTTAAATCTTCATGGTTTATAAATGGCATTGCAGTTCCTCTTAGTAGTCCTTTAATTAATTTTTGACCTACTGCGCTGCGTAAATATGTCAAAAGATATTCAGAACTTATTTGCTTATTGTCAGGACGGATTACAAGCAAATTTGCCGATGCTATACAATTTTTGTCACTGTTTTTATATAAAACGACTTTTGAAGTATTGCCTTTATTTGGGATTAACAAATCTCCGTCTTGTAAATATTCAGAAGATAAATCTTTATCGAGTCTATATTTTTTAGCTTCTGAAAAATCAATACCATCCTCTTTTATTGCACGCATATCAAGGTAAATGAAATCTTCATTTTTACTTGTTTCTTGTGCATATTTTGATAGAGGCTTCCCTCTTAATATAGTTGATATTTCAGATAATTTTTTATGGTCTTTATTTAAGACATTTGCAATATCTTCATCTTCCTCCTTGAATGGTTTTTCAAAATCCCAAGTTGAATCAACATTTGTAACTTCAGTTAAATTGTATTTTTCACCTAATGTATCAATCGAATGTGATATAAATAAGTTATCAGAATATTCTTTGCTGAACTTATACAAATATGTTTTTACGTTTGTATTACTAAATGTCCCCGAAGGTAAATCGATTACCTCAATAAGATTTTTCTCATATGCTTGCCTAAAATGAGCATCTGTTTGAGAAAAATTAACTTTGCTTGGCATAATTATTGATAAAGTTCCGTCATCTGCCAAATTATTTTTAAATAATAATTCTGCAGCAATCGTAGATGAATCATTGCCATAATATTTACCTCTTTCAAAACGGCGTTTCAACCCAAATGGTGGAATACATAGTATGTTCTTGAATTTTTCTTGTTCTTCAAATTGATTATTGTATATATCAACTGCCTTAATGCTTACGTTTTTATTATTTTCATAATCAAAAGCTAAAAGTTCTTGAATAAATGTATCAATCGTCCACATTGTAATTTTTTTATTTAATGAACACATTGAAGGAATCTGGTTCAAAAACGTTTCTGCGTTTACAATTAAAATATTGTCTTTATCATTCAGTAATGTTGAAAAATTAATATTAACATTACAAACAGAATTTGATCTTGGAGATAATGAAACTATTATTGAATAAATTTCTGTTAACGTTAGTTCATTAAAATTTTTCAAAATCTCAACCAAACCTCTATCGCCTAAAAATCTGTAACCTAAAACGTTGTTTTCTACCAAGTATGTTTCTTGGCTTGAAGATGATAATTTTTCAAAATTGTGATCATTCTTTTTTGCATACAAATATTGTTTACATGCATTAATGTACTGTTCTTCCGTTAAACCGGAAATTTTAAAGTTTTCTTTGATTCTAAGTTCTTTTGTTCTGTTGTCTGCTCCAATTGTTCTCATAATTGTTTTGTCCTTTCCAACTTTTGTAATACATTTTATAATTTCAATATACATCATTATAAAATAAATTTCAAGAGTTAGAATATGATTTATAACTTGTCTTGTTACAAAAGTTAATATTTTACTTTTGAAGTTGTAGGTTTTTCATTGATTATATTGCATTTTAGCAAATTTTAATTATTTCAAAAAATTATAATATACACCTGTGTCAAATACGGACATTGTTACATAATTGTTGTTGTACTTGTTTAATAGCGGTATTTGATATTACTATATAGAAATGACAGTTAAAACTATTAAAAATGTTTGCAAGTTCTGCGAACAAGAAAAGAAATTGATAAAAGCGCATATTATTCCTAAAAAATTTTATTTAGGAATAAAAAAAGATAAATGCTTATGTATAAATTCAAAAACCGGAGAATATATAATTCAGCAACAGGGTGGATATGATTCAAATATCTTATGTGGAGATTGTGATAATCATATTTTAGGTGAGTTTGATAAAGAAGGTTATCGGATTTTACTTGGAGATTTTAGCAAGTATAAATACATACAATTACATCCGCAATACAGAATTTATCAGCTTGATAATACTGAATTTGATTATGGTAAACTTAGAAAATTTTTTATTTCAATTTTATGGAGAGCTTCTATTTCAAAACTAGAAGAATGGTCAAATATCAATCTCGGTGGCTACGAGAAAAAGGCTTTTGAAATATTAAAAGGTAAAAGGAAGTATGACGAATTATTCAAGATTTTAATATACAAAAACTGTTTTACCGAAGATATAAATCAAGAAGTACTTATTGCCAAAGGAAAAACAAAAACTTATAAAAAATATTTAATTCAAATGGCAGGATATCGCATTGAAATTATTGTAGATTCAACTAGACTCACGAATAAGTATAAGCATCAATACGAAAAATATTTCCTGAATCCAACTTATGCGCATATAATAGAAACTCCGGAAGTATCTCAACGTATAAATAAAGAATATAATGCTCGAATGTTTGAATTATATAAAGAAGGATTTGAACCTCCAAAGCCTCCTGGAGTTTAGCAATCAACTTGACTTACATTGTCTTTAGAGTAATGAATACGACACGATGAAGGAGGTCGTATGGAAAAAGTCGGAATGAATATTACGCCAAAGGAGTTTAAGCAATTAAGTAAGTGGTCGGATAATATTTATAACACTGCCGTCGTTATAGATTATTTTGTAGCAAATCAGCCGGAAATCGAAGAATGCTACAATCTTGCACCAGTTGTAAAGCAGCTGCGAAATGATGCGGATGTGTTGAATGCATTCTTTATAGACCACGAAAAAGAAGTTGAAGATTTAAATGCCGTTTAAAAGGTGTTTAAAAGCCGTTTAAATCATGTTCAAAAAATTATTATGTCCAAATGATACGATTTTAGACACATACACTTGATGTTTCTCGCTTAAAGAGTGATGAATTGTGTAGCTTGAAAGGAGCATACTATGATTAAAATCGGTAAAAAATACAGATTAAAAAAGCTAAAAGATTGGTTTGAAAAAGATAGCGAAGAATTTACAGTCGTATGTTTTGGCGAACATAACATTGTCGACTGTGTCACACCGGATGGCGAAAAATATGTATTTGATAAAAATTTTTTGATTAATCCGGATAAGCCGGATGAGATATACGCAGATATTACAATAACGAAAGGATAAATTATGGTCGAAAAAGATTATATGCTATATGGAACAAAGATTTTGAATCTTAAAACTCAAGAAATCGGACTACTGATTTGTTTATGGAAAAACAAATTTGCTGATCAAACTGTCGACTTTGCGACTTGTGTAGATAAAACCGGCAAAAAATACAACATTGAACTTGATAACATCAGAGGGTTTGAAGATGATTTTGAAAAATAAATTAACCAAAGAGACATTGGATATTCAGTATTCTGAATTCAGAATAAAATTTGCAAAAGAAATTCAGGATGCGTTTGAAAGTTACCACAAAACACAATTAAACAAATATTCTTGGAACTTCAAAGACGACAATTCTTTGGAGTTTAATTTTTATTTTGAACTACATTGGAATTTTAATCATTTTGGAATGTCCAACTGGTTTATTGAAAAAATGTAATTTTTGAATGTTTATAAATACCTTTTAAACGGCATTTAAATGCCGTTTAAATTTTTGCTAGAACTTTCAAAAACTTCCGACTAAAATGTCAAAGGGGTAAATGTATTTGATTTTTGCTTGGGTTTCCGACTAAATATGTCAAACTTGCGATACTTTATGTCAAAATCCCTGAGACAAAACAGTTCCAATTGCACCTCCTGTATTTTTAAGTAAATTTTGTAAGCTTGAAGCATTTGTTAATTCTCTATTATCCAAAGTCGTCTTTTTGAAAAAAAGAACAACGCAGGGCGAAGACCCAAAAAAAAATA
>QHMH01000003.1 GCA_003258795.1 Candidatus Melainabacteria bacterium
GGAAAGCTAACCCCGAGTTATTCGACTTTGAGTGAGTTATCGTATTGATGTGAACGGGGTTTTGCGGTACTTTTGTCATCAAAAGTACCTATAAAAAGTATTAACAACAAACAAAAATTGTAGATATTTGAGATATCAAAATTTTAAAAAAGCTTCTACGAAAGATGTAACAAAATATTAAAATAATAAGTGTAAAATAGCACATTTATATATTTTTTGACGTTATTGTGGTAAAATGGGTCGGGGTCATGTGACACAAAAAACTGATTTATTTATCAGTAGCAACCCGAATTCCGCTTAAATTGTGGTTTTGCGGGCAATGCTTATTTGAAAGGAAAGTGATAAGTGGTGAAAGTATCGTTTTTAGGACAAAGAGAAGACAGAAACAATGTTGAAAAGTTAAGCAAATATACTCAAGCATTGAACCTTAACAATCAAAGAAACATTTCAAAATCTATTGATAATCTTTCAAAAGATTCATCTGACAAAAATATTGACTTCTTAATGAATGTCGCTCAATCGATACGTTACGGGCTTAATTGTGGGATTAAAGATGTAAAGCCAAATAATGATTGGATGGAACAGTTAAAAAATGCCACACAAAAGAGTCTTGCTAACAACAATTCTGAAGCAAAAAAAGCATTAGAAGCAAGATTTAACGAAGTATTTTTAAACAGCAAAGAAATTTCACCAGAAGAAAAAAATCTTCTTTCTTTGAGAGAACAATTATTAAATACAACTGGACTTCAAAATGAAATCAAAACTTCTGAAAACGATAACGTAAGAAATATTGCAAAAAATCTTGATTATTTTGTCGTTTCATCTGAAGTATCTTTGGAAGAAAAGACTCAATGTCTTGAAAAATTCAACAAATTGATGAGTCCTGAATATAAGATAAATGAACAATTGAAGGATAAAAAACTACAAGTTCTTGGAGAGCTTTTAAACGATATAGTCGTTAGAACTGCAGAACAAAAGACACCAACAATCAAACAAGTCGATCAAAGACACCATGGTATGTGTGCAGCAATTTCTATTGCAAGAAAAGCAATGGCTTATGAATACAAACCTCAATATGTTGATGTTGTTATGCAAGAGCTTAATGATTCTCCAACAATGGAAGTATATGACATTTCAAAACTCGGAACTGGTGCAAAAATCAGCGTTCCTAAAACTTACATAGACTTTGCTTATGCAGAAGACAAGGGATATAGACTTTTGGATGCATCTACTCTTCAATGGATGAATATTGCGGGAACAACAGGAAACGGCCAAGTTGAATCAACTCATTTTTCAGCATTTGATAGAAAATATTTTGACACTTTCCACGATGGACATTACAGAAGAGATTTTAAAAATCCTGAATTAGCTGGAATGCAAAACCATTTAAGAGCTTTGAGCAAGGCAGAAGATAGTGTTACAAAAACGATAAAAATGTTAGATAATCGCAAAGTTGCAGCAAAAGAACAGCATATGACAGAAAAAGCCAATGCTGAAATGGTTGCAACTTCAAACAGAGCTTTATCTGGGCACCTAAAAGAATTGATGCCACAGGCAGATGAAAACACTATTCATTCAACTGTAAATGAACTTATCAGACTTAATCAAGACAAGGGTGCTCCATTCTACATTGTAGATGCGGAAGAAAGCATTACAAAAAAACAAAAAATTGCAGCTTTCATTGAAAGCAAAAACCCTGCGGTTGACAAAGATTTGTTAAAAACAAAACTTGATACAATTTTTGATTTATACAACTTGTCATCTGAAACTTTGGCATATATGAACAAAGAAATTGTTCCAAAAACACCTGCAGCAAAAGCAAGAAAATATTATAGACCGTTGTATGAAGTTGCTGCAACATATAGAACATCAGTAGATAAGATGTTAGATATCAAAGACAATCTTAAAATTACTGCACAATCTTATGATCTTCCAGAAACCGCTTCAAAAGAAGAGGTAATGAAAAAAATGGAAGATAGTGGTGAGATTGTAAAAGAATCTATTTTAAGAGGGTTGCAAACCAAATTTAACAAAATCGACAAATACGCTGCTGTTGTAGAAAAGGCAGAAGTTAAAGGTGACAAAGTAATAGTTAAGGGTATTTATGACTTTACCGATGTTGAAGTAAACGCATTAAAAGCGGTAGAACAAAACTTAAACAGCATCAAAGATAATGTTTCTGGTACAAAACAAGTTTTAGAAAGAATTATGGAAAAACCTCTTGCAGAACTTGCTAAACAAACTGGATTTGAAACAGGAAGATTCTGGGTTGGCAAAGAAGGAGAATCTGGACTTGGTAATCCTCAAGAGATAAGAATCTTTGAACAAATGACTGGTAAAGTTTTCACATCTCAAGAAAACATCGATGAAGCAGCAAAAACTATTAAAAACTCTGATCACTCTGGTGTAAGTGCAACAAGCGTTTATCACAATGACCATGGTTGGCATGCGATGTATGTTGCTGATGTAGCACCTGTTGAAATCAAAAATCCAAAAACAGGAAAATTTGAAACAAAAGATGCTATTATGCACGATAACACTTGGGGTTATGCAGAAAGAAAGAATGTTTGGACTGATTCAAACGGTCTATTAAGAACAGATTATGCTTGTGGTAGAGGCGGAAGCACTGGATACATCACAAATGATTTGTGGCAAAACGGAACTCTTGTTGACGACTTCAAAAACAAAATCGGAAGAGTTGGCAAGGAATCGTTCAAAATGATTAGGGGTATCATTTTGCCTTCAAAAGAATCTGAAGCAAGTGAAAAAGCTAAAGATTTAGTTGAGGACATTTTAACCCATGAAAACAGAAACAACCTAAGACTTGATTTTCTTGAAAAAAGCATTCTTGACGGAAAGCTTGATCTTCAAGAATTAAATCTAATAAAACTTAAAGCAGGTGGTTTATCAAAAATAAACACTCTAACAAAGAAAAGTGTAAACGAAACTTTGTCAAAAGTTAAAACAAAGAAAGATTGGGATGCACTTGATAATAATGATTATGCAAAATTGTTAATGGAAAGAGTAGCACTTTCTCAATCATACAGTTCTAAGGCTGTTGAATCATACTTAAAAACAAATGTTAACAGTGCAGAAGATTTATCTGCTGCAAAAACTTACATTATCAAAGAAGCTGCAAAAGATTTCATAAAAGATATCAAAAAAGCAAAAATGAGTGACTTTGATTTGAATGGATACCAAGCTGATAGAATGCAGCTTGTAAAACAATGGATTGACAAAACATACGATCCTGCTGATAATGCAGAGTTCGAAAGAATCTTAAAAACTTTACAGGCAAAGGATTCAAAAGCACTTATTGTTGACGTAATTAGAAACGTTAAACCTTCAGATTTGGGAATTTCAAACGTAACAGGCTTTGAAGCTTTAAGACGTTTAAGAGTTCTTGATGATAAAGTTAAGGATGAAAAGAATGATTTGATTTGGGCGGATTCACTCAAACAAACTATCGGTATGACAAAAACAGGAACATCTTTACCTGAAATATATTATTTATTAAATAGAGATTTGTCTAATCTCAATTTAGATGAATATTTGAAACCTATTGCAGGTAAATATCTTAAAGAATATGGTGTTCGCCCTGCATTCCCTGATTCTGCGTTCTACAACGAAAAAGAATCAGAAGCTAATGCAATTGCAGTTTTGCAAGTAATTAACCATAACATCAAAGGCCTTAAAACAATTATGAATGAAGAAAACAAAAAAGAACAAGTTAAGGCGTTCAACCAAAATATAAAGGCTAACATTGATGCAAACATAGATATTCATCATAGAAATAGAGTTATGGCAACTGTTAACAAGTATGTTACAGAAGTTATAAAAGACGGAAAAAATCAACAAGCTATTGCTTATGATGTTGTTAACGACTTCAAAAATTATGCAATAACAAAAAATACTGGATTGATTTTGGATGAATTCTTGACTCTTACTGCAACTAAGGAAAATCCTGAACAAGCTGCTATTTTGAAATCACTTTTAGCTTCTGCCTTGACTAAAGAAGCTGGATTTAGTTTGCAAAGTAGTGTTATGGATGCAATTTCAAATGGTACTGCACATGAAATTGGTCAAAAACTTATGGACGTTTCTCTTGCCGTTCCAAAAGCTGGATCTAAAACTGAAACTGAAAATGTTAAGATTGGCGAAAGTGATGCAACTTTATACCAACTTCTTGAAGAAGTTGCTATCGTTTCTGGTAGTGTTGCCGCAGCAAGAATTTGCAACTCAATAGCTTTAAGTGACAAGGCGATGAAAGTTATACATAAATTGTTCAACTTCGATGTATTGAAATCTCAATTGAGCGATAATACAAAAGAAGCTGTATTATATACTCTTAAAGAAAAAATTAACTTCGTTAAAAACTTAAATCTTGATGCTACAGGAAATCACATGAGAACATTGTTCTTTGAAAAATGTAGCGAGTTCTTAAAATCTATAACAAAAACTGTATAGATTGTTAGTTTGACTTATCGTTATTAAAGTCGGTTGCAAGTTTATCTTGCAACCACTTTCTTAATATATGTCTTTCAAAACTTTCTGAAAACTCATATAGTGCGTTCATCAAAACTCGTCCGCTCTCTGATTTTGCAATCAACAAAAACTCTTTTGAAGAATTTTCGAAAAGTGAAAGTTCTGTATGAATAATTTTTTCAACATTATTTTTAGGTTGTTTTTTTAATATCTCAATGAGCTTTTCCGTCACAAGAGATAGGGTCGATTTTCCGCTTTTTATCTCATCTTCATGCTCTTGTAAATATTTCGAAATCTCAGTCAGTATCATCAAAACTCCACTGTTGCCGTCGCAAAACAGGTTACATCTTCTATTTTGTTTTTCTGAAACTCTTTTATCAAGGTTTCAAAGGTTGCACCAGTTGTGCATATATCATCAATTATAAGTAATTTTTCGCCATTATACAAGGATTTATTAACCCGAAATGCGTTAGCTAAATTTTTAATTCTTTGTGCTCGATTAAGGTTATATTGAGGTTTTGTATCCTTCACTCTTTCAACAAGATTTGTATTTATTTTATATCCCGTTAGTTTGCTAAATTCTTGTGCTACAAGCTCAACTTGATTATACCTTCTTTTCTTTTGACGCTCCTTGGATAGTGGAACAGGAATTATCATATAATCCCCTTTTATCTGCAACCTAACCCAATATTCATACATTAGTTTTGCAAGATAATATGCAAGCTCTTTCTGTTTATGATACTTAATCCCTCTAATAATTTTTTGCAATACATCTTGATAATATGTCGCACAGTAAACATTCTTTCCCAAAATAACTCTTGCCTTCTCCGGTAAAAAATCAACCTTTTGGTAGCAATTGGAACATAATTTTTTGTTCTCATAAGACTTTGAACATACGTAACATTTCTTTCGATATATCAAGTTTGCCAAAAGTGAAAAAATATTCTTCATAAGGTTATTATACATCGGATATTTATATGGTAGAATTGTTATGATAATTATTTAACGAAAGGTTTTCTATGTCCATAATCATAATGTTATTGTTATTAAGCGTTTTAATCCTTGTTCACGAAGCTGGACACTTCTATGCCGCTAAACTGTTTAACATAAAAGTCGATAAATTTGGTTTTGGACTGCCTATCGGACCAACATTGTTTGAAAAAAAAGTCGGAGATACCACTATTTTGGTTCACGCCTTTTTACTCGGAGGGTATGTTTCCTTTCCAGACGATGAAAAAGATTGCGCTCTCCCAAAAGACTCGCCTGAAAGATTTTTAAATAAACCCCTATATCAAAGAGCGATTGTTGTTTCAGCAGGGGTCTGCGCAAATGTAATTTGTGCATTTTTACTCGTGTTCCTCACCGCCTTCTTTTGGGGTTATCTTCCTTCTGGAAAATATGACATTTCAATTAAAAAAATCATTAAACCTGAAACCGTTGGCTTGATGAAAAATGATAAAATAATCAAAATAAACGGCTCTGACATCACAAATGTCTATGCGCTAACAACTTTCGTAAAATCAAGCAAATCTTTTGACGGAAAAGTCGACAAAACATTTGCAGAAGAAAATTTGTATAAATTAAAAAAACTTAACCCTGTATATTTTGATGACGAAATAATCCCTCCGGATGTTGCAATTATTTTACCCGAATTTACTCCAGAAGCAAAAGTTCAATTAAATAAAAATGTTCTAAAAGGAATCGATTACAATCGTGATTCTCAAATAAAATTGTCAGATAAACAAAAAAAATTAAGAGATAATTTAAAACAAAAAACCCATTATATTTCCGATGGAACATGCTCAATTTCTGATTTAGCATTTGCAATTTCAGATAGTTATCACCCACTCGACATAACTGTGGACAGAAATGGACAAAAGGTGGAAGTTTTAGGACTAATCACAGACAAATCTGGACAATTAGGGATTCAATTAGATGTAAAAGAAAGGTTGATTGAAACATCAAACCCAATTTCAGTTATCAAATATGGAAGTAAATACCTGTATGATAACACCTATGCCTTAATATATGGTTTGTATAGAATTTTCACCGGAAAAATCCCGCTACAAGACCTTCACGGCATCGTAGCAATAACAAAAGTCGGTGGGGACATAATCTCAAATAGCGGAATATTCTACGGAGTTTTATTAACAGCAATTATCTCCATGAACCTTGCTATTGTTAACTTTCTGCCAATTCCAGCATTAGACGGAGGTCATATACTTTTTATAATTATCGAAAAAATTAAAGGAAAACCAGTCAGTGAAGCCTTCATAGAAAAAATAAGCAATGCAGGCTTTCTATTCCTAATTTTTCTCATGGTTCTCGTAATTTTTAACGACATTGTTGGACTAATAACAAAAAAATTCTAAAAAAAGACACAACAATACCATCAAAATTTCAAGAAATTTTGGGAACAATTTTTAAGGATTTTTGTCTAATTATTGGCGAGCTTTTAAATCATCGCAAATGCCTGGAATAAGTATCAATGCTGCATAAACGATAAATCCGAACAATACCAAATTGATTACGTCCATAATGTTCCTCCTCTTTTGCCAGCATGTATTTTATTCCACATTTCAAAAAATTTATAACACATGTAATAAAAAATTTTTGTATAATAAGTATGAGGAATTATGGAAAAGAAATTTGCGCTATTGTTTAAAAATCTTTGTTGCTCAAGATGTAAGTCAGACTTTGACGAAAACTCAGTGATAATTATGCATGACGACCAAAAGAAAGAAAATTCATTAAAGGTCATAAAACTTATCTGTCAAAATTGCGGAAAAAGCTTTGGCATAGCCTTTTTAGGGGTTAATGAGAAAAATATTAAAGACGAACCCCTAAAAGACATAAAAGACACTTCTGCAATAACAAAAGATGAAGTTTTAGATGCTCATGAATACATAAAAGATTTTGAAACACATTGGAAAAATTACATTGAGGACAAAAATAACAATTGATTACTCTTTTACTCCACCTTGTAACATATCATTTATGATGTATTTTTTGCCCACTAAAAATATCAAAATAGCTGGAAGTGTACAAATAACAGAACAAGCCAATAAATCTCCCCATTGAATAACTTCTCTAAAACTACCCTTAAACACTGCTAAACCTAAGGGTAAAGTTCTTAAATTGTCACTATTCACTACTATAAGTGGCCACATAAAACTGTTCCACGTTGTAATAAAGGTGAATATAGATAGAGTTGCAACTGTTGGTAAAGCAATTGGCAACACTATTTTATAAAAGGTTTCAAATATATTACACCCGTCTATTTTAGAGGCTTCTTCTAAATCTTTAGGAAAATTTAAAAAGAATTGTCTAAACATAAAAACTCCAAATCCTCCAAAAAAGCCTGGTATAATCATTGCCTGATACGTATCTATTAGGTGTAATTCCCTCATTAAAAAAAATAATGGAATAATGTTTACCTGTGGTGGAATCATCATTGTAACAAGAATAATAAAAAACAAAAGATCACTACCTTTAAATTTTAATCTCGCAAAACCATAACCTGCCATAGAGGAAAAAATAACTTGTCCTATTGTAGTGATAACTGCGATTAACAAACTGTTGAAAAAATATCGGGTAATTGGTAATGCGGAAAATATATTTTTATAATTTTCTATTGTTAAAATTTTTTGTTGGTTTGAAAAAAAATCCCCATTTTGAGAAAACGATAAATACAACATAATCAAAAAAGGTAAAATCATTGAAAATGCAGTAATAACGAGTATTAAATATCCCAAAAAAATTTTTACATTTTTCATATCTCAAATAATAGCATAAACTTTTTTAACATTTGTAAATATTAAACTGATATTTACCTTTTGCTATGGTTTTGTAAGGTTTTTGATATTATAATTCTATTGAGGAAGCCAGAAGGTACAGTTATTTATTAAATTTTTTATATATACGATCGGAATGAAAAGATTTTTAATTATAAACTTATTAGCAATTTTGCTTGGAGTCATGCCTGTTTTTTCAGAAGAAACAGGGGGTTTGTCTTCTGTAAACTCAAATCTAAATTCACAAAAAAGTCAAAATACTGCATCTAATTCTGAACATAAAGCTGTATACATAAAAGATATTGAAATAGAAGGAACAAATCTTGTAAAACCTGAAGATATTGCTAATATAATGCAATTAAGAAGAGGTGATTCCTTTGATAGAGATATCATACAAACTGATCTAAAAAACATTTACCGTACTGGCTTTTTCTCTGAAAGAATGAAGGCTGTTCCTATTGAAAACAATGATGGTTCTATTACTCTCAAAATAGTTCTTGAAGAAAATACACCAATCACGGATTTTACTATTGATGGAAACAGCGTAATTTCTGATGATGAAATAATGACTTTTTTAGAACCCCTTGTTGGCAAACCTCAAAACATTGAAAACATCAATTCTTCAATAGAAAAGATTCAAGAATATTACTCTTCTAAAGGTTATATTCTTGCAAGAATAGATTCTTTTTACGATGATCCTGATGGAACTGTAAATATCCACCTTAATGAGGGAGAAATCGATAGAATCTTAATTTCTGGAAACCAAAAAACAAAAGATTATATTGTTGCAAGAAACATTTTAACTGAAGCAGGAAGTATTTATAATGAAAATCAAATAAGAGAAGATTTAGTTAGACTATATGCAACTCAAGCATTCAAAGATGTTAAAAGAGAAATTGAACCATCAGAAAGAGATCCAGAAAAATATGACGTAACCATAATGGTTGAGGAGCAAAGATCCGCTTCCGTTTCTGTTGGGGCTGGACTTGATACCTCAACGGGTGTTTTTGGTTCTGCTGGGATATCAGATAACAACTTTAGAGGTTTAAATCAACGTGTAGGTTTGAATTTTATGGTTGGTTCTGGTGTTGTAATGAGTGACTCTTCAGTGTTGAACAGAATGAATTTACAAGCTGAGTTGAACTTTTTCGAACCTTATTTTATAAACGCAGACAATTCTCTAATGGGTAAAATTTTCTTCAGAGATTTTGGTAGTTACCAAATTCCGTTAGCAATTGAACAAAGATTCGGTGCTGATGTTACAGTTGCACATAAAGTAAAATCAAATAGCCACTTAACAAGCACTTTCACATTGGGTTTAGAAAATGTAAGACTTAAAGAAGGTGGAGAAAGTGAAATAAATTCTTTATTCAATAAATATAACATCCCGATTGCAGAACGTGCCAAACAACTTGATGGAGGGTTATTCTTAACCTTTAGCCCAGGTTTAACATACGATACTCGTGATACCTTAATCAATCCAAGACATGGGGTAATTGCGAATGTTAGATTTGATGAAGCAATAAATGTAAAAAGCACTGATACAAGCTATGGAAAACTTACAGGATATATTAAACGATATGTTCCTATTGGTAAAAAATCATCATTGTCTTTCTTGGCAAGAGCTGGCGGAAAAACATGGGGAGAAATGCCTGAAGTTATGGCCTTTCGTTTAGGTGGACCTTACTCTATTCGTGGATATAAAATGAGTGGAGTTGGTACAGGTAATGCCTTTGCGATGGGTTCTGCAGAACTTGCAGTTCCGGTTCCGTTCCTTGATAGACTTAAAATTAACTTTACTGACAACATCAGACTTACGGCATTTGTTGATGCTGGAAAGATTTTTGGACCAACAATTACAGATCGTATTTATGACAGACCTCTACAAGCAATTGTTGCAGGGGTTGGGATAAAGGTTTACGTTCCTGGTCTTGGCCCATTATCTGTTGATTATGGTATTCCTCTTACTAATCCAGGAGAAAACGGTAGCAAGGGCTATTTCACTTTTGGAATTGGTGATATGATGTATTAAAAATAAAAAGGAGATAAAAATGAAAAATATTTTAAAAACAGTTATCGCTGGATTTCTTATTACTACAATGACATCAACAACAGTTTTTGCCGCAGGTATTGGATATATTGATTACAAAAAAATTCAAGATAATTATTCACTTGCAAAAACTGCTGCAAAGTTAATTGATAACAAAAGTTTAGAACTTCAACAATATCTTGTTGATAAAGAAAAACAATATAAGGCCTTAGATACACCTTTAAAAAAACAAAATTTTGAAGAAAAAACAACAAAAGAATTTAAAGCTAAACAAGAAGCTTTCGCAAAACTAAAAATACAAAAAGAAACTGAAATTTACGATAAGATTCAAGAAGCTACTAATCAAGTTTTAATTGAACAAAAACTCGATGCTATTTTTGATTATAGAGTTATTTTTGTTGGCGGAACTGACGTTACAAATTTAGTTTTAAATAAATTGAATAATGTAAAAAAATAAGGATAATAGAAATTGAAAATCAAATATGCTATAAAATCTGTTCCCAGTGATGATACACAAGCCTTAGAAGACTTACTTAATAAAATGTCTAACGAAGGATGGGATTTGTATACTATGCAGGAAATAGAAACTGAGGATGGCTTTGTATTCAATTGCATTTTTACAAGTGAATTAAAGTTAAATAATCAAGACAAAGAAGAGGATATTTTAAATATAAAGGCTTTTCGTTCCCAAATGGAAAAGATTTTGTACTCAAGTCAATCTCCATATTTTTCTTGTAAAGAAATCCAAGAAAAAATAAAACAAGAAAGACAAAAAATAAAAGATATAAAACTTAAACTTGAGGAACAATCGGAATTTCCTGTATCAAAAAATAGACAAAAATTAAATGATGAAATGTCTGAGAGCATAAAGAAACTTGATGATTTAAGACAACTTTTAATAAAAACAATATCTCCATCTCCACTATATTCCAAGATTAAACAAGACAAGTTAACTATATCTTTGGGAGAAGAAATATTAGACATTGTTAATCCTGACTTGGGTGCAGAATTGATAGCAGAAACAGTAAAAACCAGAGAAAGAATTACTGAAAGATTAGGCTACGTTATTCCTAAAATTGTCTTTGAAGATGATTATGATCTCGACCCTTATGAATTTTCAATAAAAATAAGAGGATTAGAAGTCGTAAAATCTGCAATTTGTCCAAATTGTGCTGCTTTTTTTGAAAATGATTTGGGCACCAAAAAGAAAAGAAAAAACGTTACAGTAGATGAAATAACTGGCAAGGAAGTTATTTGGATTGAAAGCTCAAAAACAAAGGATTTTTGGGAGAAAGGATTGAGTTGTGCTGAATACATTTCTCGATTACTTGAGTATGTTGTTATACAGCATATTGACGAGCTTTTCGACTATAATGACGTTAACAAATACATAGAAATTGTCAGTGAACAAAACTCATTTCTCTGTGATAACATAATTCCAGATTTCGTATCAATTAGCGATTTAAAATACATTTTAACTAATCTTTTAAAAGAAGAGGTGTCAATCAAAGATATCGTTTATATTTTTGAAAAGATAAATGACTATGCAGAAGACTCCTTAAAAGAAGATTTAATAGATAAAATAAGATTCTCATTATCTCCTTATATATGCAAAAATATAGCAGGAGACGATTATGTTATAAATGTTTTTGATTTATCTGAAAAAACAAACAAACTACTTTTTTCAGACCTTGAGGATGAAACCTGTGTTATAAAAATTGAAGAAAAGATTGTAAATAAGCTTAAGAAGAATATATTAAAAAAAGCTGCAGAATACGATATTGCACAAAATGAAATAATTATCTTAGCGCCAAGTGAAATTAGGAGAATGCTCTTTTTAGTACTTTCTCAAATCCTTCCAATGCCTAAAGTTATTTCTAAAGATGAAATATCAAGTGGCTATGTAATAAATGTTTTAGATGAGATATAAGGTGAAAAAATGAAAGCTGTAGTATTTGATAAAGAATTAAAAATTGACAACGATTATAAAAAACCAATACCCAAAAAAGGAGAAGCTTTAATAAAAATTTCTCTTGCAGGAATATGCAATACCGATTTTGAAATAACAAAAGGTTATATGGGTTATAAAGGAATTTTGGGTCATGAATTTGTTGGAGTTGTAGAGGAAATAAATGACGACGATAAGAGTTTGCTTGGTAAAAGAGTTGTTGGCGAAATAAGCAATGCATGCGAAAACTGTGAAATGTGTCATAGGGGGCTTCAAAGACACTGTACAAACAGAGAAACCATTGGTATATGGCGAAAAGATGGATGTTTTGCAGAATATCTTACATGGACAATCAAAGATCTTTTAGAAGTGCCTGAGAATGTTAGCGACGAACAGGCAGTCTTTACAGAACCTCTTGCTGCTGGCTTGGAAATTCTTGAACAACTTCACATTCAACCCATTGAAAAACTTATTATATTAGGAGATGGAAAACTTGGATTAACAACAGCATTAGCGTTAAACGCTTGTAATATTGATGTAACGTTGGTTGGAAAGCATGAAAATAAATTGGAAATTGCTAAAAACCAAGGAGTAAAAACAATTCTTTTAAACGATTTTGAAATAAAAAAAGAGTGGGATTTTGTGGTAGAAGCAACAGGTTCAGTTTCTGGTTTTGAAACTGCACTTGCACTTACAAAACCAAGAGGGACTCTTATCTTGAAAAGTACCGTTGCTGCATCAAAGGAATTTAATCTTTCACCGATAGTTATAGATGAAATAAGAGTGCAAGGCTCTCGCTGTGGGAGATTTGCACCTGCATTGAGACTTTTAAAATCAGAAAAAGTAGATTTTAAACCTTTAATTTCTGGCATATATTCAATAGATGAAGCAATTAAAGCTTTTGATAGAAACAAAGAAAAAGATTCTATAAAAGTTCTTATAAAATTTTAAACCAAAACTCTACTGCGGTTGATTTTTTGTTTTAGCAACAGTGTTTAAAACTTTTGCTGCGATTACACCTACTGCAGCCACGGCTGTGGCTACCTTAAGTCCTTTTGGTAGTTTTTTTATTGACTTCTTACATTTATTTAAAAATTTTCCGACAGCAGTTTTTTTAAGTTTTGAAGTTTTTCTCTTCACATATTTGGAAGCCTTTTTACAACCAGTGACTGTATTTGAAGCCACTATCAAAGCTGTTGCGCCCAAAATACCTGCACCCAAAGCTTTTTTTGTAGTTATTTTTGATGAGGTATATGAATCCCTTGCAACACCAGTGTTAAACCTGCTGACACCATATGGATTTGTGTAATATTTGTTACATCCTAATGTATTTGCATACACATCATAACCAATTATATTATTGGATGCTAAAGTGTTCAAAGTCCCTGATAACATTGTGTTCATAATAACCTCGTTATATCAATAACCCATGTTTATAAAGTATTATTTGAATAAATAATTGCCCTGATTTTTATAATAGATTAAGAATTGTAACAGTTTTTTTTACATGCGATTTTGAAGGTTTGTTTTTGTTTTTATATATATGTAAGTGATAAAAGTTAGGAGAGTTTGGCAATGGCAATGAGTTTTAATGCAGCAGTTCTTGCAGGCGGAGCAGGAGCTAAAAATGCAGACAATTTAGGATTATCCGCAAATCAAAACAATTCTCAAGGAGAACAAACAACAAGTTTACTTTCTGCTGATTTGAGTGATACTTACTCTTTCTCTGGAAACACAGTTGCAATGGGCGCTGAAACCGCTGGTTCTGTTGCTTATGATGTTGAAACTGCTGGTTCTATTGCAATGGGTGTAGAAACAGCTGGAACAGTTGCAATGGGCGCTGAAACCGCTGGTTCTGTTGCTTTTGACTTTGGCAGCTACTCAGATGGCGGAAGCTCTGATTCTGGTTTCGTTTGCTAATATTCAAGCGTAGACTGATTTAGGGACACTTTTAAAGATTTAAACTCAAAGCCAAAAAACTAAAAACGGGCAGCCGTAAGGGTGTCCGTTTATTTTTTTTAGGTTAATTTTTTATAAAAATAAGTATTTTTTTTACTTTTGGAAGGTTTTTAGGTTTAAAAATTTTTAAACTTTTTCAAATTTTGGATTTCTTCCGCAAGACTTGTCTTCCTCGCAAAAGCCCGTCCTGTCGCATTTTGGGACTAAATATTTTTTTAACCACGGCTCTTCTTTTACCAATTCGTCGCACATCATTTTTACCATTGTACGGATTTCATATTGTGCTCTTGCACATAATCGTAAATTTGAGATATGTATCATCTCTCTGAGGTTCAAACTCGCCACCAGAGAGGATGTAGCGGCATTTGGAAGTACAAATCTTGCATCTTCTGCTGGTATTCCGGCCTCCACGAATTCAAGGTATTTTTGTCCAATTTCTTCCATAAATTGTCTATATTTTTCTCTTAATTGGTCATTTTTGTCTATAGTTGGTGGAATTATGTAATCAAACGCTCCTTTTTCTTTAACATAGCGTTGAGATTTTTGTGAAAAAGACATGTGACGATGTCTTACGAGTTGATGAGTACATGCTCTTGACACATTTGAAATCGCAAAACTTACTTGAATATGTTCTATTGTTGAAAAATGTCCAGAAGAAATTACACGTTCAACGAGTTTTAGCATTTTTTCTTCATCGGTTGCTTTTTCATAAATTTCAGATGGTGATTCTGCACTGTAACATGTTCTGCATGCAGTGTAAATTGTTCTTAAGATATTATCTGGTTTTGAAATCAATTTTACAATTGGTTTGTTGTTCACAGCTTCCCTCACTTTTTATCCTCCAGGACAAAGGCTTTCCCAATCCTCGTCGTCATCATCTCCTTGACCAGGTTCAACGATTTCTTCGCCCTCTTCAAGCATTATCATCAAGGATAGTTTTAATTGTTTTTTATAATTTTCTCTTGCTTTTTCGATTGTTTTTGCACAGAACGCAAAGCTTGGAATTTCTTTTATTTCGATATAATGGTAAGGATTTCCTTCAAAATCTAAATCTTCTCCTTCTATCAAAGTCCAGTTCAAATTCAAATAATAATCAAGATCTTTTGCCATTGAGCCTCCATTTAACCGTCTAAAGAATTTTGAGTCAACGGTTGAGTAATCATGATACCTTCTCCACCAATGACATCGACTTCCCTACCTTCTATTTTCAAATAAACATTTTCTGATGTATTTTTATTAACCGTTTTTATAAGTTGATACAATCTTTTATAAAGTCCGTCAGTACCACCACCGAGTTCAAAGTCTTGGCTCAAATCGACACTAACTTTACCATCGTTTTTGCTTACAGCAAGAATTTTTGTTCCAGAAGGTATTTCGGAATAAATACCACGGCTTTTTTCTGCTGCGGTTGGACCTTTTACGAGTTCACTCAAAGCAAAGGAGAGTTTTGAACCATCTTTTTCTTTGTCGTATTCTCGTTTTACGATTTTGTATACATCATCCTTGTTTGAATTTTGTCCGATAAAATATATCGTAACGTACGATTTCGCAACTGGAACATCTTCATTACTTTCTGGAGTTTTAGTTTGCTCTTCGACAGAAGGGACTTCCATTTTTGGTGACGGGTTTGTAAAAAATGCCGTTTTTATATAGAAAATTGTTCCTATTATTAAAATTAGTAAACCTGCTTTTTGAAAAGATGTCATAAAAAATTCCTTTTATGTTGTAACATTTTTCGGAATGAGTACGTAGCCGTTAATTACAATAACATTGTTAACGATTTTTATCGTATCGACCGAAACTTTTGAGTTTTCATTATCCATTATAGCAGAAGTAAATGCAATCGGGCTTGTTTTTTCCAAAAGTTTAACTAAAGGTGTTAAGTTGATACCAGCGACAGTATTTACCGTTTGCAATTGTTTTAAACCTAATCTTCCGTTTTTGATTTCGATATCTGATTTCAATACAAATGGGAAGCTTTTTGCAAACATCGGTGATTTTGCATTAAAGATAAAATAGAGTTTATTTTCTCTTATTTTAACAGTTGCAGTTTCGACTTTCAAAAGGTTGAAGCCCCCAGCTTGGATTTTAAAGTTTCTCAAAGCTGTTAAATATCCGTTAGCATCCAAAGTTTGTTCCAAATCGTTATCAGTGATTTCGAGCGCATAATCTAAAACCATGTTTTCTCTAAAAGCTACTGAATCTTTGTTAAGCTGAACAGAATTATATCCACATAGTGTTTTTGATGAAAATTTTGAGATTTTAACACCTTCCACGTCAAGGTTTTTTCCCACCATTGATAAAGAGTTAAACCTTCCGTTAATCAAATCCCCCATACTTCTTGATTTCAAAGAAACTTTAAATTTTCCCTTCGTTTCTTTTTTCAATTCTTTTTTTATAATACTTTCACCAATTTTTTGACTTAAGAAATTAGTTCCCAAAATTTTACTTATAGTAACGTTTGATTTTTGAGGGACTTGAGGGCAATAAGTTATATAGTTGTTAGCTTTTGCAGGCATACAAATAAGCCCAACAATCAACAATAAAGCAATCTTTTTCATTATCTAAACACCTTCTTTACTTTTATTAAATCTTTGTCTATTTTTGCAGTTGCACTTATTTCATTATTATAAGTCAAAATAATTGTATCACCATCTGAAAAATTATTCTCAACTTTCAAAAATTGACCATGCAAAATTTTTTCATGCTCATCATCAGAGATTTCATATTGCGCTAAACTGAATTTTGGAATAAAAATATGACCCTCTACGCCATTTTTTAACTCATCAAGTGTCACGCTATCCTCGATTTTAAAATTACCCGCCCTAACCCTGACAAGCTTTGATAAAAAAGCACCAGAAAATAAGATTTTTCCTAAATCATAAGCAATAGAGCGGATATAAGTACCTTTTGAGCAGGATATTAAAATTTCTGCAAGCTGGTTTTCTTCATCAAAACTCTTTAATTCGATAGATTTGATAAAGATTTTTCTTGGAGAAACCTCAACGCTTTTACCTTCTCTAACATATTCATACAATTTTTTGCCCCTAACCTTTATTGCAGAATAAAGCGGTGGCATTTGCAAAATTTCTCCCTCAAAGTTTTTTAAAGCCTCTAAAACCTCATCTCGACAAACTCTTGTCCCACTTTCAAAAACAACATCTCCTTCAATATCATAAGTAGAAGTGTTTTTTCCAAAAGAAACCTGTGCAAGATATTCCTTATCATCATCAAGAAATTCAATTAACCTCGTAGCTTTTCCTATCGCAACAGGCAAAACGCCCTCTGCAAAAGGATCAAGAGTTCCACTATGTCCAATTTGTTTTATTTTAGTTATTTTTCTCAACACCGAAATAACATCATGTGATGTCATACCAATAGGTTTATTAACGTTCAAAAATCCAAACATTAAATCTCACCACGAGAAATCTTGTCGATAATTTCAGTTACCCTTGAACCTCTTTCAATAGAATCATCATAGATAAATCTCAACTCTGGAGTTAATCTCAATCTTATTCTTTTTCCAACCTCATATCTAATTTGTGGGACATGGTGCTGAATAGCTTCTTTTGTCTGTTTTTTTTGTTCTTCATTACCCAAAATACTATAATAAACTTTCGCAAAAGAATTGTCATGAGAAACTTCCACATCAACAATTGAAACAAGACCAGTAATCTTTGAATCCCTGATATCTCTTTGAAGGATATCCGCAATCTCCTTCATCAAAGTTTTTCTGACTCTTTCATTTCTTAATGTCATGTGTCAAAACTCCTACAAATTAACTCTTTCTACTTCTTCTGTTGTTGAAACTTCAATGATGTCACCTTCTTGAATATCATTGAATTTGGCAAAAGAAATACCACATTCAAAGCCCTGCGCAACTTCTTTAACATCATCTTTGAATCTCTTCAACTGATCTATTTGACCAGTAAAGATTTCTTCGCCACCTCTAATAAGTTTGGCAGTCTTTCCACGTAAAATTTTGCCCTCTGTAACATAACAACCTGCAATTTTTGAAGTTTTACCGATAGTAAATACTTGTCTAACTTCCGCTTTACCCAACTCAACTTCCTTAACCTCAGGTTGAAGTAATGATAACATTTTCTTTTCCAAATCTTCTAATACTTGATAGATGATGTCATATTTTTTGATAACAACACCCTCTTTTTCAGAAGCAGCAAGCGCATTAGAATCTTCCTTAACACCAAAGCCTAATATAGCAGCATTTGAAGCAGCAGCAAGCATAACGTCAGCCTCTGAAATGTTACCAACCCCAACGTGAATAATTTTTGTAGCAATTTCGTCAGATTCAAGCCCTGCAACAGCTTGTGCAACAGCCTCTGCAGAACCGTGGGTGTTCGCCTTGATAATAAGGTTAAGTTGAGCTTGAGAATCTTCACCAACAACCGATTCTTTTCTTAAGTGAGCTGGCAACATAGCATCAAGACGTTTGTCACGTTCTTTTTGTTTTCTCTTTTCAACAATAGCCTTCATTTCTTTTTCGTTTGCAACAACCTCAAAAGTATCACCCGCCTGTGGAACTTCTGTAAGCCCTAAAACCTCAACAGGAGTTGAAGGTTCAGCTTTTTGAATTCTTTCACCACTATCAGATAACAGCGCTCTTACACGTCCAGAAACATTTCCAACAACAAGACAGTTGCCTATTCTCAACGTTCCGTTTTGTACCAATAATGTTGCAACAGGGCCTTTACCCTTATCAAGGTTTGCTTCAATTACAACACCAGAAGCAAGAGCTTTAGGGTTAGCTCTCAATTCTGCCATATCAGCAAGTAATAAGATGTATTCTAACAACTCATCAATACCTGTACCATGAAGTGCAGAAACTTTACAAACAACCGTATCTCCACCCCAAGCTTCAGGAACAAGACCGTGCTCTGTCAATTGTTGCAATACCCTGTCTGGATTTGCACCCTCTTTATCAATTTTGTTAACAGCAACAATAATAGGTGTTTCAGCTGCTCTTGCGTGACTGATAGCTTCAATTGTTTGAGGCATAATACCGTCATCAGCAGCTACAACCAAAATTGCAATATCCGTAGCTTTAGCCCCTCTTGCTCTCATTTCAGTAAAAGCTTCGTGACCTGGGGTATCAATAAATACAACCTTTTTATCTCCAACATAAACTGTATATGCACCAATTGATTGAGTAATTCCACCAACCTCAGTTGCAACAATTTTATGTTTTGATGCTCTAATACTATCAAGCAAAGTAGTTTTACCGTGGTCAACGTGACCCATAATACTAACAACCGGAGCTCTTAATTTTAGAAGTTTTTTATCAACGTTTTGAAGAGCTTTATTCTTTTCTTCTTTTTCCATTTCCTCTTCAATGTAAGCATCCAAATCTTCTTCTAAAACTTCCAAATTAAATTCAGCACAAACCTTTTTAATTGTTTCAACATCAATCAATTGGTTAACTGTTGCCATAATGCCTTGCATCATAAGGAATTTGACAATTTCAGCAGGAGTTTTGTTAATTTTGTCAGCAAGTTCGCTAACAGTCATCGGTTGATTTACAACAATTTGAGTAACTTCTTTTTCAACCTCTTCTTTTTGTTGTTTCTTTTTATGTTTTTGAGCTGCAGCTTTTTCAAGAGAGATTCTTTCTTGTTTTTCTTCTTTAGATTCTGCTCTGTCTTTTCTTCTTTCGTCAGTTTTCTTTTTAGCTCCGCCTTTTCCGTAAATATCTTGCGAAATTATAAATCTTTGGATAGGTTGTTGTTTATCATCCTCTGTGTGTTTTTTAGGTTTTTCTTCCTTTTGTACAGGTTTTCTTGGAGCTCTTCTAACAATTTCTAATCTGTTAGGAACTTCTTTTTTAACCACTTCCACTTTTGGTTTTTCAACTTTTTTAACAACCTCAACTTTTGACTCTTCTGATTTTATTGTTTCAGATTTTTTTTCAGTTTTTTCAACTTTAACATCTTCTTCTTTTTTCTCTTCAACCTTTGGTTCAACTTTTGCTTTTTTAACAACAAAAGCTTTCGGTTTTTTTGTTTTGACAACCGACCCAGCAGCAATAAAATCTTTCAACTTCTGAACCTGATCTGAGGTTAAATTAGAAGAGGCACTTTTAACGGGTATTGATAGAGTTGCAAATTTTTCTAATATCTCTTTGCTCGTTAAATTCAACTGTTTTGCAAGTTCACTTACTTTTATAGTGTCTATAGTCATTTACCCGTCCTTTTTTACGATTATACCATAAAGATTATTCCTCTGCTTGTAAAGATTGTAATTCTGCTTTAATTTTATCTGAAACAGATGTTTTTAGGCATCTATCCAATTTATTTTTTTTCAAAGAATCTTTAATACAATTTTTATTATAGCAAAGATATGCAGATCTGCCAAATGTTTTGGAATCTGGGTTCAAAACGATTTCGTTGTTATCGTGATTTTTTGTTATTTTTATGAGGTTTTCACGATTTTTGAGTTCTCTGCAAACAATACATTTTCTTAAGATTTCGTTTTTCATAACAAGATTATAACTCGAAAAAAATGGGGTTAAAATAAAGTGCACAAAAACTTCACTTCATAGTTATTTAAAATATACTTTCAAAAACTTTTATTACTGAATTATAGGCGACTACTTCGTTTATCAGCGGGGGCAATTGGGGGTTCTTGAAAGTTCAAAAAATAGGAGATAATTACTATTTTTAATAGTATAATTTACGTATGGAAAAAGATTTTCAAAAGGGCGAAATAGCTATTTATACAAGTGAAGATGGTTCCGTTTCACTTGATACTAAGCTTGAAAACGAAACAATTTGGCTTACTCAAGATATGATTGTCAAATTGTTCGATTCAAGTAAAGCCAATATATCAGAGCACATTAGTCATATTTTTAAAGATGAAGAACTTGATAAGAATTCAACTGTTCGGAAATTCCGAACAGTTAGAAAAGAAGGCTCAAGAAAGGTATCAAGAGAACTGGAGTACTACAATCTTGATATAATTATTGCTGTTGGATATAGGGTTAATTCAAAAATTGCCACAAAATTTCGTATTTGGGCAACAAACACCTTAAAAGAATATATAACTAAAGGTTATGCAATTAACGAAAAAATGCTTAAGTCTAAGCAAGAGCAAATTCAAACATTACAATCAACTATCAATCTTCTAACAAGCAGAAAAGTCGAATTTGTTTGAGGAGTGCAACGACGAGTTATTCGACTTTAGGTGAGTTACTGTATTGATGTGAACGAAGGCGTGTCGGTGGTTTTGGGTACTTTTGCCACCAAAAGTACCTTATATAAAAAAATATATTTTATAATTTCTTGTCCTTCGATAAAAGGTCAAACAACCTAAACTTAATAACATATATTTAGGGAATCTACCCCAGAGTTATTCGACTTTAAGTGAGTTACTGTATTGATGTGAACGAAGGCGGGGTTTTGCGGTACTTTTGACTCCAAAAGTACCTATTTTATAATTTCTTGACCGTTTATCAACGGTAAAAATAATGAAAAGAAAAATATTGTTGGGATTGAACGAAGCTGTCACTCTTTTCCGACGATAGCCGAGA
>QHMH01000014.1 GCA_003258795.1 Candidatus Melainabacteria bacterium
TAAACGACAACATGATGTACTTAGATGATAAAGAAGTCACATGGTAAAAAAGGTTTCGGGAAACCGAAAATTTAAAGTCATTCTATTATGGGAGTTGGTTTTACCTTCTCCCTTTTCTTTTATGAAAGATAAATCTTTGCTATATCAATATCATTTGAAGTTGTTATTTTTATATTTTTGTAATCGTTTTCAAATACAAATACATCTTCTCCGTATGCTTCCACCATTCCTGCATCATCAGAAAAGTTTTCGCCCTTGTATTTTTCGTGAACTTTTTTTATTAGTTCAAAATCAAAAGCTTGTGGAGTTTGAGTATTGTACAAAAGATTTCTATCCAGAGTTTTAATGATTTTTTTGTTATCGTTTACAACTTTTATTGTATCTGTTGTTTTAGTTGCTACTGTTAAAGCTTTGCGATTTTCTTTGAGAATATTTTTTATAAGCTCAGTAGAGATGACAGGTCTTGCTCCGTCATGAATTAGTATGTAATCACAGTTTTTAATCGATTCTAATCCTTTGTAGACAGATTCTTGTCTTGTTTTTCCTCCTTCAATTATGATTACTCTATTTTCATTACAATAGTATTTTTTTAAAAGGTCTATAATTGACGGGTTTGCGCAAATAGTAATTTTTTCAATTTCGCTTGTATTTAAAAAAGTATCGATAGAATATCTTATAACCTCTTTGCCGTTAATTTTTTCAAGAAGTTTATTCTTTTTCCCAAATCGTGTAGAATTTCCTCCTGCTGTAATTATTGCTTGGTATTTCATTTAATCTCCTTTAAAATGATTGAAGGTGTTTTCTAAATCTTTTATTTTAATTATTTTATCTTTTGTTTTTATTTTTAATGGACAACTTTCTTTTTTCTCTACCGTTCCAATGATTGTATATAAGTTAGAGGAAATCTTTTCAAGCTCTGTTTTGTCAACTGAGGCTACAAGTTTATAATCTTCACCCCCGAAAAGTATCTTCTTTTTGTAGTCGAATTGTTCTAAATCTTTTTCATAAGGAATCTTGTCAAAATCAACGCAAATTGTAACGTTGCTACTTTCTGCGATTTTAAATAAAGCATCTGCAAGTCCGTCAGAAGAATCTGCCATTGCGTAAGGTTTTGATGTCTTTGTTGAAATCTCTTCTGAAAATTCAGATGAAATTTCAGGCATGAGGTGAGCATTTATAAACTTTTCATTAAATTTCCCAGATTGCAGAAGCTCTAAACCGGCAGAACTTGAACCATGTTCCCCCGTAACAATAACGGTATAACCTTCCTTTGCAAATGCTCGGGATGAAATGTTTCTATTTTTTGTTTTTCCAATGGCGCAAATGGATATTACTATTTTTTCAGATCCTGTAATATCACCGCCAATAACTTTAAAATCGTATTTTTTTGCCAACTCATCAGTCGCCTTGTAAAAATCATGAATAAAATCTTCTGTTGTATCTGGTGGAAGTGATAAAGAAATTGATATATATTCTGGTTTTGCACCTGCTGCAAATAAATCACTCAAATTAACGACGATTGCTTTATATCCAAGTTGATAGGCATTGCAATATTTCATTGAAAAATGAACATTTTCAACAAGAGTATCCTGTGTTACTGCAATCCCAAGCTCTTTAAGGTTTGCACAATCATCACCCAAATACTCTGTATTTGATAAAACCTTTCTTATTGTGTTTAAAAAAATAATCTCCTTCACATCAAGATTTTACCAGAAAAATATTAAACTTTCAGATAATTCAAGTTTAAAAAATGAATAAATAATAAGATAGGGGCGTTATGAAAAAAATAATAAAAAAATTTTTAATATGGTATAAAAAACGTAAGAAAATTTGTGAAAATCCATTTTTTGAAGAAAAAACCTATGTTTGGGTTGAAGATAAGTAAGAGTTTTTTATGATAAGATAAGTTTGATGAAAAATTTTTACATAAAAACTATATCAAAAAATATTGACGAAGAACTCGAACAAATAGGTTTTGATAGGTCATATATCGGTAAGGGAAAGTGGAAATTTGAGTACAAAAATTTGAAAATTTTTGATTTAAATATTCCGCAAGCCAATATTCTAAAACAAACCGCAATTTCTGTTGGGGCAGATTGCGCCGTGCATAAAAATATAGTGACGGCGAAAATAGATAAAACAGATTGTATTTTGGGTGGAAGTTTTTCTCAGCTAAAAAAAATATCGGAAAAACTAAAATATCAGCCCTTTAAGTTAAAACTTTTGGGAGAAGAAATCGAGCAGATTATTTTTAACAAATTTACTCCAATTCAGCTTAAAGATACTATTTTTGATTTTTCAAGACCGTATATTGTAGGAATTTTAAATTTAGGGCAATCGTTTTCTGACGGATATCCAGATATAGAAGAAGCAAAAAAACATTTGAATGAAATGATTGAGGATGGCGCTGACATGATTGATATCGGGGCAGAATCTACACGTCCTTATTCTTCTCCTGTTAGTGAAAAAGAACAATTAAAAAAAATAGTTCCGATATTAGAATATATAAATTCTAACGATATTAGAATTCCAATAAGTATTGACACACGGAGTTCAAAAGTTGCTGATATATGTTTAGGTCTTAATGCTGACATGATAAATGATGTTTCTGGACTTGATTATGATAAAGAAATGATAAACGTTTTAGTGAAGCATGATGCACCTGTTATAATTCAGCACTCATCTGCAACCCCTGATGTTATGCAAAATTATACAAATTACGATAATTTGGTTGAAGATATTTTAAAATCTTTAATTGAAAAAGCAAATTTTGCTCAAGAACAAGGCCTGAGTTCGATAATTATTGATGTGGGCATAGGGTTTGGAAAAACAATAAAACAAAATCTCGAATTACTTGATAGAATTGAGGAGTTTTCAATATTTCCTCAAATGGTTGGTATTTCAAGAAAAAGCTTTTTGCAAGCAGAAACACTCGAACAAAAAGATATTTTAACCCTTGCTCTAAATTCTTCTCTTATCGATAAAGGCGTTAATTTCCTTAGAGTTCACAATGTTAAATTACACAAAGATTTATTTGACCTCAAAGTTTTTAAAAAGTAGCACTTGAACTTCCATTGGATTAAGGTCTGTTGATATTGTTCCTTGTGATATAAGTGGAATGTTCATGACTTTTATAGGAATGGATTCCGTTTTTTGACTTATCTTTGGAACTTTAATCTTGTTGCCACTCATAGTTGCTTTTGACAAATTTACAATAACAATCATTGTGTTTCCACCGCTACTTCTTGAATATGCGAGAGTAGACGGTTTATTTGTTTTTAATTGGTTAAAATTGCCGTTTGAAATAATATCTGGTATTAGCTGTTTAAGCTTATTTGCTGTAACAAAGTCTGTGTATATGTCAAAATTAAATCCAATAGGGCGTCTTGAGAAATTGAAAGTATCAATTTGTCCTCTGTGCATGAAATAAGTTTTATCATCTGTAAATGTTTCAATTGCTCTTTTGTTTGAAAGTGGATACATATAGTCATCTCCAGTTGATAAACCGTCAACGTAATATGTATTTAAAGGCAGCGTTGCAGAAAGCCATATCAACATTTTTGAATAATCTGCCCCATCTGTTAATCTTGGACTTACGTCATTTTGTGTAACAAAATTTCCACAAACCTTCTTTTTTCCGTTATATTTTTTTGAAAGAGTCATGTCCTCTTTAACAAGGTTGGCAATGCTATTTGCATCTAACATGTTCTTTATATTATTATATTTTCCGTAATAACCGTCAAAACCAGCATCCAATAATGCATTTAATGATGATACCGGCATGATTTTTGAAAGTTCTTCTCTTTCTTTATTCGTTGTCTGTGCAATAAAAAGCATTTCAGAGTTATATTTTCTTGCATATGTTATTAGGCTTTTCCAAAAAGGCTTTGTTTCTGGGTTTTTTACAGAAATACCGTCAATATCCATATCAAGCATCATGTCGATAAAACCCTTATACAAGTTATAAACATCGTTGTTAACTTTGTCTGCTGTTCCTGCATTAAAAATTACAACATCGTTTCTGTCTGAAGGAGAAAGTGGTTTTCCATTTTCATCTTTCAAAAATAATGTTGGATTTTTCAAGTACATGTCATACCCCGCAAATGCAGGAAGTTGAACAATAACATTTATGTTTCTTTTATGACACTCTCTAACAAATCTTTTCATTTCATCAGAAACAGACTTTCCTCTTAAAGTTTTTAATTGCGGGTTTATTTGATTAAAACTTACAACTGCATCTAAATCCCCAGCTGTTCCTAAGGCTTTTATTTTCCCGACAGGAAGAACTCCCATAAGTTCAATAGTATTTACGCCGGCAGAAGATAATTCATCAAGTCTTTTTATCGCATTGATAAAATTGCCTCTTTGTTCCCCCCTTTTTTCTTCGATTATTCCGTTTCCATTTTTATCAAGAGCATTAAATGTTCGAATGTTAACAGAATAAATGATTGCGTTATTTGTTAAATATAATGTTCTTAAATTACGACTACTATTCGTCGCAAATACGTTTGTTCCAAAAGCGAGCAAAGATAATAAAATCAATGTGTTTAATATAATTCTTTTCATACAATAATTTTAACACGATAAAGCAAAATTCAAGGATTGTTTTTTAAATTAAATGTAACGATTTGTTTACATGACGAAACATGTTTAGCAAATAAAAAATTGTTTGAGATTTAATACATGTGTGTAGTGTATAGGGAAATGGGTAGGTTTTTATGATCAATCAAGTGTCAAATAGTTTTCATACAATGACAACAACAGGAAAAGTTCAACCAAAAGTTGAAAATCGATATTATTCGAAAACTATAGGACTATCAAAAGATTCGGTAAGTTTCGGTGGTTTAGGTGCCGCAAAACTTGCAAACTCTGATAGTTTGAAGGCTCTTGTAAAAGCAGGTCGTGAACTTGTTGGTGGAAAATATAAACAAGTTTCTAAAGTAGTTGCAGATGCAGCTCAAGAAGTTCTTAACCCTGGAAGTGGTGTTAGTGAAGCCGCAAAAAAATTCGCTCAAAAAAACCAAACTATCCTAAACACTTTTGTTAAAGAAGCAGGAGATGTAGCTAAAGAAGGTGCAACTAAGTTTGATAACGCTGCTTTCCAAAAGAAAGCTATGGAAATGGTAAACGCTGCTTTAGAAAGTTATCCTTCAGTAGAAAAAGGTAAATTCTTAAAGAGTAAAGGTTTACATAAATTTTTGGAAATGGCAAACTCAAACCAAGCTGTATTTAGTGCAGCATATGCAATCCTTCTTGCTTGTATTTTAAGACCAATTACAATTTTCTCTCTTCCTGCTAAAAATAAAGAAGATAACGCTTATTCAGCTGGTCACTCAATTTCTTCTGGTTTGATTGGTTTCGCAGCATCAATGCTTATCAACAACCCAGTTGCTAAAGCTGTTAAGAATGTAAAAAATAATCCAGACAAATATTTGGGTAAATCATTTGACTATGTTAAGAAAAATGCAGAAGGTCAACTTTCTGGTAAAAATATGGATATAGCAACAAGATATATGAACATGATTCCTGAAATTGCATTTGCAGTTCCAAAAGCATGTGTAACAGTTGCTTTGGTTCCTATCATTTTGAAAAATGTTTTCGGGCTTGAAAAAGGTAAATCTAAAAAGGTAGCTCAACAACCACAACAACCTCAACAAGCTAAAAAAGATGTTGCATTTAAGGGCGCATCTCCGAAAAAAGTAGGATTTGTTACAGATTTACTTTCAAAAGGTGTAGCAAAAGTCCTCAAATCAAAAACAGCTCAAAAGATTATTGATAAGACGGCTGCAAGTGATTTCAATATTGTAAAACACTTAAGCGCATTAAACGGTTTGATTATCTCTGGTATGTATGTAACAAGAACATTGAATAATGACAAGTTGGATCCAGAAAGAAAACAAACACTTGCGATTAACCAAGCATCTGTATCTGTTGTTTCAACAATTCTTGGTTACTCATTTGATAAGATTGCCAACAAACAAATTGACAAATTTATCCAAAGATTCCAAGCTGCTAACTACGGTAAGGGTGCTGCTAAATTAAGTGAATATGCAGGTGGTGTAAAAGCTGCAGCTTCAATGATGATATTCGGTACAGTTTACAGATACCTTTCACCGGTACTCGTAACACCAATTGCTAACAAACTTGGTAATATGCTTCAAGAAAGAAAAGCAGCTAAAGCTCAAGAAACACAAAACGCATAATCAAGAAAATGTAAGTTTAAGAGAGAAGCCCGATATCATCGGGCTTCTCTCTTTGTTTAAACCTATATTTTTACAAAACAAAGGCTCGAGGATTTATCCTCGAGCCTTTGTAATAAAATAATTTGAAAATATTATTCTTGAGGAACAAGAACTTTATAACCGCCCTTTTTCAAGAATACTTCTTTTTCAGCTTCTTTCAAATCTTCTTGTACCATTTCTTTTACAAGTGCTGGAAGATCATATTTTGGTTTCCAACCAAGTTGAGCTCTTGCTTTTGAAGAATCACCCAAAAGCAAATCAACTTCAGTAGGTCTAAAGTATTTTGGATCAACTTCAATGATAACTTCTCCAGTAGCTTTGTTTATCCCTTTTTCGTCAACACCTTCTCCTTGCCATTCAATATCAATGCCAAGTTCTTTAAATGTCATGTTGCAAAAATCTCTTATTGTTGTTGTTACACCTGTTGCAAGAACAAAATCTTGAGGTTTATCTTGTTGCAATATTCTCCACATGCCTTCAACGTAATCTTTTGCATGACCCCAATCACGTTTAGAAGAAAGGTTACCTAAGTAAAGTTTCTTTTCAATGCCTAATTTTATTCTTACTGCAGCTCTTGTAATCTTTCTTGTAACAAAGGTTTCACCTCTACGTGGTGATTCATGGTTGAACAAGATACCATTGCAAGCAAACATATCATAACCTTCTCTATAGTTTACACAAATCCAATATGCGTAAAGTTTTGCACAAGCATAAGGAGAACGTGGATAGAAAGGAGTTGTTTCTTTTTGTGGTGTTTCTTGAACTAATCCAAAAAGTTCAGAAGTAGATGCTTGATAAAATTTCGTTTTCTTTTCTAATCCTAAAATTCTAATAGCTTCTAATATTCTTAATGTTCCAAGACCATCTGCATTTGCTGTATACTCAGGACAGTCAAAAGATACTTTAACGTGAGATTGTGCAGCAAGGTTATAAATTTCTTCTGGTTGAATTTCTTGAATTAACCTAATTAAGTTAGTGCTGTCTGTTAAATCACCATAGTGTAATTTAAATTTTAAATTTTCATTGTGTGTATCTTGATATAAGTGGTCAATTCTTGCGGTGTTGAAAGAAGATGCTCTTCTTTTCATCCCGTGAACTTCGTATCCTTTTTCAAGTAATAATTCTGCAAGATATGCTCCATCTTGCCCTGTAATTCCAGTTATCAATGCAACTTTAGACATGTTCTCTCCTTTTAAATTTCTCTACCTTTAATTTTAGCATAAATATGCGTAAAAAATTTTAAATTTGAAGGGTTTTTCTGAAAAATAAAAAAAATATTAACAAAAACCTTTTAATCGAATTGCATTGGTATAATGTTTCTATGGATAATAATATTCAAAACGATTTTTTAGCAACAGTTTCTCATGAATTAAGGACCCCCTTAACAAGCATAAGAGGGTTTGCTCAAACTATGCTTACTTCTTGGGATAAAATTGATGAAGAAAATAAGAAAAAATTTTTAAAAATAATTGAAGATCAATCAAATAGACTTATAAACCTTGTAGAAAATATGTTGTCAGTAAGTAAATTACAGTCTTTTTCTGATAACTTTGTGTATAAATCAATATCTGCTAAAACTTATATAGAGCCGGTTATTCAAATTGTTTCAAACAAATATAAAAAACATCATTTCACATTAAATTGTGATGAAAAAGTTCCAAATATTTTTGTTGATGCCGATAAATTTCAGCAAATTATGACAAATTTGATTGAAAATGCAGCAAAATATTCAGTAGAAGGTTCAACGGTTTACGTGACTGTTGGGTTTTCGCAAAGAAGTGATTTTGTTTCAATTAAAGTTAAAGATGAAGGTGTTGGAATAAAAGAAGAAGATTTCTCAAAAATTTTCGAAAAATTTTCAAGATGTGACAACCCACTAACAAGAAAAGTTCAGGGTAGTGGATTAGGACTTTATATAACCAAAACACTTGTTAATAAAATGGGTGGAGAAATAAATCTAAAGAGTTGTGAAAAAGGGTCCACATTTGAAGTTCTTTTGCCTTTTGAAAATATTGAACAGCATGCAAAAAAAACTTTTAAGGAGTTGTAGTTTTGAAAAAACAAATTCTTATTGCAGATAAAAGAAAAGAGCTTTCAACGAAATACAAAAAAATCCTTGAAAGTCTTGATTGTAATGTAATAGTTGCATCAAAGCCAGACTTGTTTTTAAAGTTAACACAAGAAAATGAGCCAGAACTTATTATAATTTCAGATAGCATAGTAGAAGATTTGGCGGATTTTTGTAAAAAAATAAGAGTTTTAACTTTTAATAGCCGACCAGTTATTATTGCAATGTCCAAATCCGCAGAGCTTGAAGACAGAGTAAATGTTTTGCAAAATGGAGCAGACGATTTCTTGAGTGAGCCAATTGCATCTTCAGAATTCAAAATGAGAATGCTTGCACATTTAAGAAGAGAACAAGAAAAATATATTGACGAGCGCTCTGGTTTTGAAAATAAAACCTATACATATAAAGTTTTAAAAAGGACTCTTGCAAGCGGACAAAAAAGAGCATTTATGCTCGTTAGTATTGAGAATATCGACGAATATAAAATGCTTTATACCGACCTTGCATCAGAAAAACTTGTCAAAACTTATTGTACAATTATAAAATCCTCTTTAAGTGAAGATGATTTTGCAGGACAAATCTCCGATAGTAAATTCTTGCTTATAACAAGTCCTTTAGTTGCTGAAAGAATAGCATCTTTTTTAACCTTTGCATTTGACAACGTTGCCTCTAAATTTTACAGTGAACAAGATTTAAAAAGAGGATACGTAATTTTGCAGGGGGATGATAATGAGGGTAGACGTTCTCGGTTTGTTCGTTCTGCCATTGGAATAATTTCAAATGAATTTAAAACTTACAATTCTCCAAAAGAAGTTTTTAATGCACTGAATGAAGTCCATAATTTTGCAATTCTACCAGAAGGTTCATCTTACCTTGTAGATAGACCTCAATTGAAAGGTTTCGTGTCTAAAAAAGAAAGAAATAATAATATTTTCATATCAGAAAAAGATGAGGCATTGTCTTTTTTACTTGAAACTACCGTAAAAATGCAGGGATATAATGTGTTCACAGAAATAAAATCAGAAATTCCTTCGGTAGTAATTCTTGATGCAGGAGATAATGAAGAAGATTTAAATCAATTAAAATACACAATAAAAAATATTCCGAAAGGAACAAAAATAATTGTAACATCCGTAATGCATGAAAAAGAAAAAATCCTCAATATGGGTGCAGATTTGTACTTGCCAAAACCTTATAATATCCTGACCCTATTAAATAGAGTAAAAAGCTTTTGTGATGAATATAACAAATAAAAAACAAGAGTCGAAATTTCGACTCTTGTTTAGTTAATTTAGTATCTTTCAAGATATCTATCAATTTCCCATTTGGTAACATAACTTCTAAAAGATGACCATTCTTTTTTCTTCGCCATCATAAATTCAGTGTATATATGTTCTCCTAATGCGGTTTTTGCAACTGAAGATTTATCTAATGCTTCTAATGCTTCAGCAAGACTTCCAGGAAGAGCATCTATTTTTTGTTTTTCTCTTTCTTTTGTCGTTAGTCTATAAATATTGCTTTCAACTGGAGCCGGTGGCTCAATGTTATTTTTGACTCCATCTAATGCTGCTTCCAATATTCCAGCAAAAGCTAAGTAAGGGTTGCAAGAAGGATCAGGTGAACGAAGTTCTACCCTTGTTGCATTTCCTCTTTTTGCAGGAACACGCAAAAGTGCACTTCTGTTTGCTAACGACCAAGCTATGTAAACAGGAGCTTCATATCCTGGAACAAGTCTTTTGTAGCTATTTACTGTTGGGTTTGTAATTGCTGTAATATTCTTTATGTTAGACATTAACCCACCAATTGAATGTAGGGCAACATCTGAAAGTTGATATTCTTTTGATTCATCTAAAAATGCGTTTTTTCCATCCTTAAACAAAGATATGTTGCAATGCATTCCAGAACCATTGATTCCATAAATTGGTTTTGGCATAAATGTTGCATGTAATCCATGTTGGGCGGCAATTGCTTTTACAATGATTTTGAATGTTACAAGGTTATCTGCAGTTGTTAAAATATCTGCATATTTAAAATCAATTTCGTGCTGACCTTCTGCACATTCATGATGAGATGCTTCAATTTCAAATCCCATTTCCTTTAAAGCCGTAACGATATCCGCTCTTACGCATTCTCCCAAATCATCAGGTCCAACATCATAATATCCAGCTCTATCTTGAGTTTCTGTTGTTGCTCTTCCATTTTCTTTTTCAAAAAGGAAAAACTCTGCTTCAGCTCCGATGTTCATTGAAAAACCAAGTTTTTCTGCATCCTTCATAACTCTTTTGAGGTTGCATCTTGGACATCCTTCAAATGGAGTTCCGTCAGGATTGTGGATATCACAGATCAATCTTGCACTTTTTCCATTTCCCTTTGTGTAAGGCAAAATTTTAAATGTTGATCTGTCAGGATAAAAATACATATCAGAAGTTTCTATGTTTCTGAAACCTTTGATAGATGATCCGTCAAGCATTATTTCGTTGTTTAAAACTTGCTCTATTTGATCAACAGGTAATGCCATATTTTTAACTTGTCCATTTATATCAACAAATTGTAGAAGAATAAATCTTACATCATTTGCAGATAGAATATTTTTTATCTCTTCGTTACTTAAAACTTTTTTTTCTTTTTTCATAATACCTTCCTATCCTCATGTCACAGTAATAATTAGATAATGTTTTTTTTAAAAGGTCAAGTGTTTTTGAAAAATTTAATAAAATGTTAATATCTTAAAAATAGTTCTTAAGAATTAGTTCAAGATGCCGACTAAAATGACAAAATCTGCCCAATAGAGTGGTGAAAAAACTATTTAAAACACGTATTATATTATTGTGAGTTGATTGCACCCGAAATGGAGTTATTTCATATTTCTTTTGGAAAATCTTTGGTTCGGTCTAAAAACAATCAACTTATTTCCTTTCAATTTCTTCTAACTAACAATTAGAACCAACGTCACTTTTGGAAACAGAGGTGACGTTACTTTTTCTCGTTTTTTGATGGTTTACATTTCGTAACAAACATGTAATAAAAAAGTCAATTTTTAAAAGAAAAATAACTTTATATAAATGTAAGTAAACACGGAGATCGAGATGTCAGTTAATTTCTTAAATCAATATCCAAATAATGTTAACTTCAATGGATATACATATCCACAAGAAGCATCTCAAGTAGCAGCATATGCTGTTGCAGCAACAAACTCTGCAAACAGTGAATCTAAAGTTACTGACGGTCTTGGTCTTATCGCTGGTTTAAGTGCATTTTGTGAATTAAACAAATTTAATAAAGTTGCTAACGCAAATGATGTAAAAGCTTTGGATGCATTAAAAGCTGGTTTTGAAACATCAAAACAAAACGTAGAACAATTGAAAAAAGCAACTGATAATTTCAAAAATATCAAAGGAAATGCAGCTGCAAAAAGTATTTTTGATGCTAACAAAGTAGGTCAAGAAATTTATAATCTTCAATCTACATTGCCATCAGCAAAAACTTTGAAAAAAGTTGATGCAGCTAAAAAAGCAACTTATGAACAAGCAAAAGTTGTTTTGAAAAAAGCAGCAAATGCAAAAACAGTTTCAGAAAAGGAAGCTCTTTTAAAATCAGCAAAAAAACTTTTGGGTGTTTCTACAACAGAAACTGTAAAAGCTGGTTCAAAAGTTGCTAAATTCGTAAAAGGCAATGCTTTGATGCTTGCAATTTCTGGCGGTATTGAATTGTTAACAAACGTTATTCCTGCATACAAAGAATTGGGTGCAACAAAGGGAACAAAACAACTTGCTAAATCAACTGTTAAAGTTGCAGGTGACGTTGCAGGTTTTGCAGCAGGTACAAAGGTTGGTGCTGTAGTTGGAACTTGTATCGGTGGACCAGTTGGAACTATCGTTGGTGGTGTTCTTGGAGCAGTTCTTGGTGTTGTTGGCTCAACTCTTGTTTCTAAGGCTTTAAATAAAGTTGTTGGAAAGAACGAAATTGAAATAGCTCAAGAAAATAAACAAGATGTAATTTCAATCGCACCTCAAAAACAAACTCAAACAAACATGAACTTTGTAACTCCAGTTTATACAACAACTCCTATTTCTGCTAATGATAACCTTTTAACTTTGTCTTTGAGAAATGGTTTAAATGTTCAAGCATAGTTTGTTAACAAAAGTTAACTTTTTGTAAATAAAAAAGCAATTTTTCAAGCCAATAAATCTTTATATACATGTAGAGAGATTTAGAGGATTGTTTAAATGTTTTTATTCAACAATACAAATTATATAAATTCTAATCCTGCAACGGACAATCTTCTTACATTGGGAATGAGAAGAGGTTTTGAATCTTCTTTCGTATCAACTCCTATTCAAGATAATGTTTCAATCTTCTCTATGGCAAAAAATGTAGAACTAAATTGCAAAGCTCCAGAAAAGGTTGTAAAAGCTTCTTATGTTGCACAAAAAACATCAACAAAAAAGAATGATATTGATAACATATACAACAAAGAACTTTCTGAAAAGCTTGCAGCAACTGCTGAAAAAACAGCAAAAAGAATGAATACTCGTGATTGGTGTGCAAAAGGCGTTAATGATGCATTAGAAGCAGCTGGTTTGGTTGAAAAAAATACAACTCGAGCTCCTTCTGCATATCAACTTATTGCTAAATATGATAAATGTCCTAACTTGAAAAAAGTTAATGTATCTAAAGAAGATTTGAAAAAACTTCCAGCAGGATGCATTATTGTTTGGAAAAATACCGGCGTTAAAGATGGAAGTTTTGGACAACATGGTCATGTTTTAGTTACTCTTGGAAACGGAAAAGAAGCAAGTGACCATATACAAGAAATGAAAATTCACAAAACTGATTATGCAGTATATGTTCCTGTAAGTGGATTAAATTCAAAGGAATATGTTGCCTAATCTGCAACTATTTTTGAAATAATCACATCAACTTGTGAATGTAAATCTTCTATTGACCCATTGTTGTTTATTATGTAGTTAGATTTTTCTTTTTTAAAATCTTCCGAAAGTTGTGATTTTATACGTTTTTTAGCTTCGGTTTCGTTTAAATTGTTTCTTCTCATAAGTCTTTCTAATCTTAAATTTTCATCAGCTGAAACAAAAATTATTTCATCAAACAATTTGTCAAAACCTGTTTCAAAAAGAAGTGGTAGGCTTATAAACACAATATTTTCCTTACTTGATTTGAAAATTTCTTTTATTTTAATCTCAATTTGTGGGTGAATTATTCTCTCAAGAGAGATTCTTTTTTGTTGGTCATTAAAAACAATATTGCCAAGAAGTTTTCTATCTATTTTATTGTTAATGTTTGTAGATGGAAAATATTCAGTGATTTCTTGTTTTATCTTCGCCTCATTTAAAAGATCATGCGAAATTTTGTCTGAATCAAATACAGAAAACCCTTTACTTACTAAATAATTTTCAACTTGAGTTTTACCAGAGGCAATATTTCCTGCAATTGCAATCTTTTTCAAGATACTTCCCCTTTTATTTTTGATAGGAAAATTCTCAATTCTTTTATTTGCTGAGGTTTTATTGGTTTGAATTGTCCTCTCTTAAGCCCCTCAATTGAAATTGTTGCATGCTGAATTCTTTTCAATGAGGTGACTTCAAAACCTAAATATTCAAACATTTTTCTTATTTGTCTATTCAATCCTTGATATAAGACAATTTTAAGCATTGTTTTTGTATTAGTAGCTTCTAATATTTGAGAATCAGCATAAGCAATTTTACCTTTTTCAATTTCAATTCCTTTTGCCATTTGTTCCAAATGATGCAGATGAACTCTTCCATCAACAGAAACAATGTAAGTTTTAGGAACTTTTATTGATGGGTGAGTTAAGTCATTTATTAAATCTCCATCATTTGTTAAAATTAAAAGCCCACTGGAGTTTTTGTCTAATCTGCCAACAGGTTTTAAATGATGCATTTCTGGTGGAAGAATATCATATATAATTTTCCTGTCTTTTTCGTCATCTGCAGATGTTATATAGCCAACAGGTTTGTAAAATCTATAATATTCATGTTTTTTAGGTTTTACAATTTCGTTATTTATAAAAATTTTATCTTTCTCTGAAACTTGGAATCCTAACTCTGTGACTTTTTTCCCGTTAACAGAAACACAGCCTGATTCTATAAGTTCATCGGCTTTTCTTCTTGAACAAATTCCTGCAGAAGCTATATATTTATTTAATCTCACTTATACTCTCCGCTAATTTTTTATAAAGTATTTCAGGTATTCTTCTATAAAGTTTTCCTGCGTTATTAACAGCAACAACTTTTACTTCTGCTTCAATATAGAGCTTGCTATCTACGTACAATCTTTGTGAAAATGTCACATAGAGTTGAGTTAATTTTTCAACTTTTGTTTTAATTGTTACTTCATCATTAAGTTTTGCTGGAAGTTTATACTTTACATTTATTTCAGCTACTGGCAGAACAATGTCGGCTTTTTTTAATTCAACAAGATTTAAATTTAAGTCATCGCAAAAAGATATTCTTGCTTTTTCAAACCATCTCAAATATGCCCCATGCCAAACTACACCGTAAGCATCTGTATCTGCGTAATATACTCTTTCTTTTAAAACATTTTCCATATTATTATTTTAACATAAAAGAAAACCTCTCGTCATTTGCGAAAGGTTTTCTTCTTTTTGTATTATCATTAACTATTTAATGTTAGCGAATGTCCAAGCATCGAAAGTTGGTTTTTCGGAGATGTTCATTTGTCTTTTTTCTCCACCAGCTGATTCTCCGCTGTGAGCAATTGGATTATACAATCTATTGTAATATTCCATAACCATTCTATCAGAGTTGAAGTAAGCTTCTGATGTTCTGATTGCTTGACGCATCAATCTTGCCCATTCAGGCTTGTTATCATAGTATGTTGGAATAATTGTATTTTCTATTTTATCCATTATGCACTCATGATCTTTCCAGTGTCTTTCTTCCCAAGACATTTCATCATCAAGTCCTTCATATTCAACAGTATAACCGTTAATTCCATCAAAAGTACCTTCAACTGTCCATCCGTCGTAAATAGACAAGTGCAAAGCACCGTTCATATTTGCAGACATACCAGAAGTTCCTGATGCTTCAAATGGTCTTAATGGAGTGTTAAGCCAAATGTCAGAACCTTTTTTAAGTCTTGCACTTAATGCAAGTTCATACCCTGGAAGAACGACAACATTTTTCAATGTATGAGAACGATTTAAAATTTTGTTAAACATTTCTCTGCCCATAACATCATCAGGGTGGAATTTACCAGCAAAAATAATTTGAATTTTGTTTGCATCAAGCAATCTATTCAAACGATCTTTATCCATAAGGATAAGCCAAGCACGTTTATAATCTGCAAATCTTCTTGCCCAAGTAATTGTTAAAACGTCAGGATCAAATCTTTTTCCTGCATGATCTGCAACATATTTGAACAATTGAATTTTCATGTTTCTTTTTGCTTCAAGTAATTGTTCAGGAGTTTTTGCATTAGAGATTCTTGGGTCTTGCCAGTAGTGAACATTTACTGCGTTTGTGATGGCTCTGATAGGACATCTTCCTTCAACCCATTCCCACATTCTGTTTGCAACAAGACCGTGCAATTGAGAAACTGCATTTGCAAGTCTGCTCATTCTCAATGCTGCAACTGTAAGAGAGAAGTTTTCTCCACCCAACTCAACAGCTTTTTCTCTTGAGCATCCAGCGAAAAATCCACCTTGCATCAATGTATCAACCCAGTGAACTTCGTTTCCAGCTGCAACAGGTGTGTGAGTCGTGAAAACAGTTTTCTTTTTAACTTTGTCTAAATCAAAATTGTATTGTCTTAAAAGTTCAAAAGCCGCTGGAAGGGCATGTCCTTCATTCATGTGGATAACATCAAATTTGAATCTTAATTTTTGAAGGATTTTAATACCACCAATACCCAAAATTGTTTCTTGAGCAATTCTAATTCTTTCATCTCCGTCATAAAGCCTGTGAGATATCTTTCTTGCCCATTCGCTGTTTCCTTCAATATCTGTTGTTAAAAGATAAACTGGGCAAGCACCGAACAATTCTGGTTCAACTTTATAAGCTTTAACTTTAACTTTTTCGCCAAATGTTTCTACTTCTGTATAAACATCTAAATCTGTAAGGAAGTCGTAATATTTTCTAATATAAGCAACTTCAACTTGACCTTCATGGTCTAAACGTTGGTCGTAGTAACCATAAGACCACAACATTGTAACTCCCACCATTGGAAGTTGTAAGTATCCTGCAGACTGCATGTGTGAGCCTGCTAAAAACCCAAGACCACCTGAATAAGTACTCAAAGACTGGTCAAGAGCTATTTCCATTGAAAAATAAGCTACATTTGGTAATGACATAATTTCCCTTTTCCTTCTGACTAATTCCTAAAAATAATTCAATACACAGTATAACATAAACAAAAGAATTGTTCTACTCCTTTATTTTACTTAATATTTCGCAAGCAGAGGGGCGGTCAAATTTTGACCGCCCCTCTGCTATTATTTAATATAGTTATGCAAGAACTCTATTTATACAAGCTGTTTTAGAATACTGCCATTCTCTGAAAGTTATTCTTCTTATTTCGTATCCAGAGCGTTCAAGAATAGATTGTTTTTTCATATTATTTGTAGATTTTCTTTGATTATCTTCAACTCCGTCACATTCAATCGCAATTTTTCCATTTACGAGAATATCAAGACTATAGCCTGCGATTTCTACACCTGCTCGAACATCGTACCCCAATTCTTTTATTGCATTAAATACTTCTTTTTCAAAATTGTTCTTAAATGTATCTGGATAGATTTCATTATTTTCGTGTCTATCAAATTTTTCTTCGTAATCTTTTACAAAAGCAAGATAGCTTCTCAAAATTCCTTCTGGAAGTTCTCTTGGATCTTTTGATATAAAGTTAATCATTTTATAACGAGCTCTTGTTATTGCAACATTGAAAAGATTTGGCTTTTGAAGGAAAGTTAAACTTTGTGGGAAGCTATTTTCAGCATATGCCCAAGACATAAGGATAATATCTCTTTCATCTCCTTGAAAAGTGTGAGCTGTTCCTATTTCTATTTTGTGTTTTTTTATCATATATTCAGAAACTACTTTAGGCAAGGAGGCTTTTAATTGTTCAACTTGAGCTCTAAATGGTGAGATTATACCTATTGATACTGGATTGTCTGAATTTTTCTTTTCATCTTCAATTATTATTTCTTGAACTCTTTCAAGAACAGCTTCAACTTCAGGAAGATTTCTTGTTGCAAGTGCATCAATTTTTCCATCTTTGACAACTACAAGTTCAAGTGCTTTATTAGTTGGTGAATCAGGACGCATTAACCTCATTCTTCCCCCGTAAAATTCATTATTTGAGAATTGTATTACAGGTGGTAAACTTCTAAAGTGTTCATCAAGTAGTACCGGATTCATTGAGTAATAATTTGCTAAATCAAACATAGAATTTGTTCTAAATCTCCACATTAGTTGATATTTATCAGGAATTCCATATTGACTTAAAAAAGATTGTTCTTTTGCTTTTTCAAGGAAGGAAAGGTGCGGCAATTGCTTATCATCCCCAACAATAACGGCTCTTTTTGCTCTATAAAGAATTGGGAAACAACTTGCGATGTCACATTGAGATGCTTCATCAATTATTGCCACATCAAACAATCCTGGTTTTAGTGGTAGAGATCCAGATACCGCATACGTTGTAACACACCAGCAAGGGAATGCTTCTAACAACGGTTTAAAATCTTCATTTTCAAGCAAACGATTTTGAAGATTTTGTTTTCTTTCTACTAAAGATTTCGAGTGGATAATTAGTCTTTGTCTTTTTACTTGATCTCTCAATAATCCTTGTAGAGCATCTCTACGTTTATTTTTTAGTATGTCAACAGCTAATGTTTTTCTTTTTTTCTTCAAACTTCTTATTTGCTCTAAAATAACGTGTAAATTTCCGAGTTTTTGAATACTTGCTTCTATTGTTCTCATATCGCAATCTATTTCTGATATTGCAAGTTCATCTCTTAATATTCCTAAACTTTCGTAATCTTGTGCAAAACTTGATGTTCCAAGAATTTTCTTCAGTGTATTTTTATTTTTAAAGTTTATTATGTTTGCTAAAAAACCAGTTTTTTCAGCATTTTTTTCTATAAGGTTGAGTGTATTTTTGATTTGATCAATCTCAGCTCTTTTTAAAGGTCTTTTTATATATACACTTTGACCTGAAATTTTTTCTTGTTTCTGTTTTTCTTCATAAAAGTTATGCCATTGTTGTTCAAGTTTAATAATTTTTTCAGCTTTTTGCTCTGATTCTGATATGTTATTTAAAAGTTCTTTCATATCTTTAACGTCTGTAAATATTGCATCATCAAAATCAGTGTCTAAATCGACTTTTCCAGATAGTAAATCTTGAAGTTGAAAATTAAGTTGTTTTTGATAATTTGCCCTTCCAGCTCGTAAAGCGAGGAAAGGAGCACCTAATTCATTTAATCTGTCTGCAACAACATCAACAGCTTTATCCATTCTTGATGCAACGAGAACTGTTTTTCCGCTTGCGATGAGGTGAGCTACGAGGTTTACAATGGTTTGAGATTTGCCTGTTCCTGGAGGTCCGTAAACAGACACAAATGTATTATTTTGTAAATTCTTTATTACATTTTCTTGAGAGTCGCTCAAAGAAAGCGGTGTTATTGCGGCAAAGTCTTTAATATCTACATTTTCAATTTTTGTTTTAGTTTGCATATATTCTTCGTTTACAACATTAAGGGATGTTTCCCTGTATGTGCCAGTTGGTTTCTCTGCAATTTGAGTGAGTTCATGCAACACTCCTGCTGTAACAGAAGGTCTTTTCGTTAAAATTATTGCATGTTGTTTTGTTAATGAGATTTTATCAACTTTTATTTTTGGTTTTGCTTCAAGTTCATCATCATCGCTTTCTTCTTCATTTTGATTTTCCTTGTAGAAATCTTTAGCAAGATTATCTTCTTCAATATCTTCAGAGTGATCAAACTTTATTTCTATGTCTGGGATAATAGATTTTAGGGTTGTTAGAAATATTTCCATTTTTTCATCTGTGATTGGAAGCTCAGGAACTACTTCAAGTAAACCTTCAAGAAATTGTTCTATTTCATCTTCATCTCCATTTTTTGTCATAAGTGCAGTTAGTGCACCTGTGTTTAGTGATAAGACTTCATCCTGTAAAATACAATTTATATTAACTCCATTCCTTTCAAGGTGACATGGCATATATAAAAGTGGAGTTAAAAATTCACCAGCTTTTCTATTTTTCCCATTTTTACCAACGAGAAAAAGATATCCATATATCAAATATTTATCTTTTTGACTGAGCTCAGATTGAATCATCAATTCTGTAATTTTTGAATCAGAACCGTCTAATCTTAAATACTCTTCACCTTTTGTGAATAATTCTTCTTCCCCTTGTAAAAAAATCCATTTATTGTCTTTGTCGTGTTTCAAATTTCTAAATGTTGCGCTTTTTACTTCTTCTCTAACACAATCGTGAAGATACTGACTTAATTTTTTTATAAAACTATTGTTAAATGCGGAATTTATAACTTTAGTAGCTTGAAGCATAGTTTCCCCCTTCTGTTTTGATTATTTTACGTTAAAATGTATTTGTGGACATCATGAATATATATGAATATTTTGATAAAGACGAAATAGCGATTTTTGAAAAACTTTCAAAAATCGCTGGGAATAATAAATTATTTCTTGTCGGAGGGGCGGTAAGAGATTTTTTGTTGAATAGAAAATGTCCAGATATTGACATAACTTTTGAAGGTAATGCAATTGAATTTGCGAAAAGTTTATCAGTGCATGGAGTTAAAATAAAAAGTGTTCATGAAGATTTTGGTACAATTAAAGTAAGCATCGGTGATAAGAATTTTGATATTGCTTCTACAAGAACAGAATATTATCCAAAAGAAGGACATTTACCTGTTATAAAAAATATTGCCTGTCCTCTAAAAGAGGATGTTTTAAGGCGCGATTTTACTGTGAATTCCCTCGCATTATCCCTTAATACATCGTCCTTTGGAGAGATTGTTGATTATTGTGGTGGACTTTTGGATTTGAAACAAAAAGTTTTAAGAGTTCTGCACGATAAAAGTTTCATAGAAGACCCAACAAGAATTCTAAGAGGACTCAAGTATTCCACAAGACTTGGCTTATCGCTTGATAAACATACGTTAAAATTGCAGGAAGAATACTTAAAAAATGTAAATTATGATATGGGATACAAAAGAGTCTTGCAAGAATTTAGAAAAATAGACTGGAATGCTGAAATCTTTAAAATGTTTTTAGATCAAAAGATTTACAAGCTATTTCAACCAGAAGTTTTAAAAAATTTTGATTTTTCTTTTTATTCAAATAGTTATGTTGTGTTTTTAGCATTGTTAAATTTAGATGATGTCGAAAAATATGAGCTTACGTCAGAAGAAAAGAAAATTATAAATAGAGTAAAAGAACTTAGAAATAAGACTTTCGTTTCTAAACTTGAAATATATAAAACTTTTTCAAAGGAAAAAAAGGAAACAACAAAAGCTCTTGCTATATTAAAAAACGAAGGTGCAAGAATTTATGAGAAAGAGCTATCAAAAATTAAGGTAGAAATGACTGGTAATGATTTCATCGAGCTTGGAATAAATCCATCTCCAAAATTTAGCGAAATTTTTGATTTTTTAATCGCTGAAAAAATTAAAAACCCTGCCCTAAATAAGGCAGGGGAAATAGAACTTGTTAAAGAAAAATTTTTATTTCTTTCTTAAAAATCTGTTAGCGCCTTTTTCAGCTCTAACTGAATTTTGCAATGCGTTTATTACTGCTTGTGAAGGTTGTTCTTGAACAATTTTTACTCCCTCTGTTGAAGGAATATAAGATGCTGTTCTCAAAACATTAGGTTGTTGAAGTTGTTTGATTTGTTCTGATTTGTTTTCTTCTTTTGTTTGCACTTCAACACTTTCTAATGATTGTGGTTTTTCTTCGTTTTGAATTGTTTCTTTATAGATATCTAATAAATTTTGTTTATCAGAATAATATTGTTTTGCAAATTTTGTATTAGGTTGTTGAGGAGTTATAGTTTGAACAATTTGTTCTTTTGAAATTTGAGGTTCTTCATCATCAAGAACAGATTTTGTAGGTTTTCCGAATATTAAGTGAGAAATTTTTGTTGTTGCTTTTGCCAAAGGTGGAGCAATTGCAAACATGAACAAGCAAAATCTCAAAGCACCACCAGAAAAACCTTTGAGTTTGTTTGGAAGATTCTTAATGAATTTTTCTCCAAGTCCAGCATTTTCACCTTTTGCAATATAAGGTGATATTTGTTCAAGACCTGTTGAAAGAATTTTACCAGCAGTTTTTACTGGTTTTTTAACAATATTTGTTATTGATTTTCCAATAGATTTGATAACGCCATCGTTTTTAACTGAAATTCGGGTATCACCAGCAAGTTGCTTTTTGAGTAAAGCCTTTACGCGTTTGTATTGAGCTTTTGAACATTTACCAGCCGCTACTTTTTCATTAAGTAGTTTTATGCCTTTTCTGTATCTTTCAACTTGTTTTGAAGTCATACCAGTATATTTTGCACCACCAGCATGGTACATTAGTCCCATGCCAACTGGCATCATAAGATAATAACTTAAATCATAAGTCATTGATTCAGTGAAAGTTTTTATTTTTTCACCTTTAGGAGCTTTTGCAGCTCTAATTATTGCATCTGCAACGGCATAAGCTTGAAGAGCGATAGCAATTTTTCCTCCAGCAGTCCCATTTGTTAATCCTTCCATTGTACGAAGGAAAGATTTAGGGATAAATTTACCTGCTTTTGATAAAGTTTTTCCGTCTGCTCTCAAGGATTTTCCGCTCAAAGCGTTAATTTTGTTCATCAACTCTGAAGGATAAACTTTTCTTGAAAGTATTTTTTTCGCAATCGTTCCTTGAGATTTGCAAACTTCAATAGGTTCTTCTGGAAGTTTTTTCAATATAGCTTTAATATCATCCAAATATTGATAAGGATTTGAACAGATTTTATCAAACTGTTTTCCTTTAATTCCAAGCTTTTCTATAGTTGAATTTGTGTTAGCACAATATCTTTGAATAGCTTCAACTGCATCTTGAGCAGTTTCTGCAATGGTGCCTCTTGACATCATTTTTGCCATACCAGATTTTGGTAGTGATGGAGAATTAACTACCGCATCAAGAATTTGATTTTTTGCAATAATTTTATTTTTAAAGAAATTTGAAAATTTGTTTGAGCCTTTGTTTATTTTTTTGCCAATTTTTGAAGAATCAAATTTCGTACCGATTTTTTCACTAAAATCTTGGACTTTATGAAGCAAACTTGTTTCTTTACCGTTAACAATTGTTGTCGCACAGCTTTTGTTAAAACGTTCCATTGCTTTTGATATGGCAAGCCAAACAGGAACAGTAACGGCAGTAAGAAGAGTTGGGTTATCCTTATGCTCATCTGCACCGTTAACGATAATGTTGTTTGAGTTTTGAATATTTTGAGAAATTTTTTGAGTATTATCAGCAATTTGAGCTCTATTTAAGCCCATTGATTGTTGATATTCATTTTGATTTACCGAAAAACTCATGAAACAATAACCCTTCTATAATATATAAAAAACATTTTATATATTAGGATTTCGGGTTTTTGAAAAAAGTTAACAAAAATTTACGTTGAAAACCATGTAATGACAGGGGTTTTAGCTAAAATTTTAAACTTCTGTTTCGGCTAATTTTTCAAGTTTCAATTTTTGGTCATATTCTACGAGCAAATCTAAAAGTTCATCCATATCTCCGTCAATAACTGTCCAAACGTTAAGGTTATGATTTAACCTATGGTCTGTCAATCTTCCTTGAGGGAAATTATATGTACGAATTCTTTCAGAACGATCACCTGTTCCGACTTGTGAGCGTCTTAAATCTGTAATTTCTTGCATTTGCTTTTGAACTTCCAAATCATAAAGTTTAGCTTTCAAAATTTGCATTGCTCTTTCTTTGTTTTGAAGTTGAGAACGTTCTTCTGTACAGAAAATCATAATTCCAGTAGGTTTGTGATAAAGTCTTGCGGCAGTTTCAACTTTGTTTACATTTTGTCCTCCAGCACCACCAGATCTTGCAGTAGACATTTCTATATCTTCTGGTCTAATTTCGACTTCAACATCATCTACTTCTGGCATAACTGCAACAGTGGCAGTTGACGTGTGAACTCTGCCTTGAGATTCTGTCTGAGGAACTCTTTGAACTCTGTGTACACCAGATTCATATTTTAATCTTGAATATACGCTGTCACCTTTTACAGAAATTATAACTTCTGAAACTCCGCCAGCCTCACACTCTGTTTTTGAGAGAATTTGTGTTTGCCATCCTTGCTTGTCTGCATATTTTAAATACATTCTCATCAAATCGCCAGCAAAAATGTTAGCTTCATCACCACCAGCAGATCCTCTGATTTCAATCATAATGTCTTTGTCATCCATTGGGTCACGTGGCAAAAGTAATATTTTCATTTTTTCTTCATATTCAGGAAGTTTCGCTTCATTTTCTTCCATCTCTGCTTTCAAGAAAGCTTTCATTTCTTCATCTTTTTCGCCATGGATAAGTTCTTTTGCTTCTTCGATTGCATCGGTCGCTTTTTTCCAGGCATGGTATAATTCTACGGTTTCTTCCATAGCTTTTCTTTGCTTTGATAAATCTCTAAACTTGTTATAATCTTGAATAACTTCGGGTTTGGAAAGTGTTTCGCCAAGTTCTGTATATTTTTTTTCTATTTGTAAAATTTTATCAAGCATATCTTTCATTGTCATTGACCCCGATTTATCTATATTACAAAAAAAATTATAACAAGAAAAAATTTTTTTTTAAAATTTTATTTGTAATAAAATAATAATGAAAGGTGGAATAATATGAAAAAAGACGAAAAAATATATTTAGCAGGTCATAAAGGACTTGTAGGAGGAGCAATTTATAGAAGATTGCAAAAAGAAGGTTTTACAAATATTGTTACGAGAACATTTGAAGAACTTGATTTGTGTAATCAAAGTGCAGTTAATGAGTTTTTTGAAAAAGAAAAACCAGATTATGTAATTCTTGCAGCAGCAAAAGTTGGTGGAATTATGGCCAACTCAACCTATCCTGCAGAATTCATCTATCAAAATATTATGATAGCAGCAAATGTTATACACGCTTCATATAAAAACGGAGTAAAAAAATTGCTAAATTTAGGTTCAAGTTGTATTTATCCTCGTCTTGCACCTCAACCAATGAAAGAGGATTGTCTTTTGACATCAGAACTTGAAAAAACAAATGAGGCTTACGCACTTGCAAAAATTTCAGCAATAAAACTTTGTAGATATTACAATCAACAATATGGTACAAACTTTATTTCTGTTATGCCAACAAATCAATACGGTATTGGTGATAACTTTAACATGGAAACAGCACATTTGTTGCCTATGATTTTGAGAAGATTCCATTTAGCAAAACTTTTAAGAAATGGCGATATTGAAAGTATAAAGAAAGACTTGAAGAGATATAAACTCGGCTGGGGACTTGATGAAAAGTTAACAGATGATAATGTTGAAGAAATTTTAGCACAAATCGGTGCTTACAAAGATAAAGTTGTACTTTGGGGAGATGGCTCAGTGTACAGAGAAATGATGTGTTCAGATGATCTTGCAGATGCTTGTTTCTACTTAATGCAAAATAAAGATTATGATGAAATTGGTGAGTTGGTAAACATTACAAAAGGTGATGATATTCAACTTAAGGATTTGTTTCAAATAGTTAAGGATATTGTTGGCTTTGAAGGTGATATTGTTTATGACAAAACAAAACCAAACGGAACTCCAAGAAAAATGATGGATGCAACAAAAATTAAAGCATTGGGTTGGACTCCTAAAATCGAGTTGAAACAAGGTATTAAAGACTTTTATGATTGGTATTTATCTTTGTAGAGAAAATTAGTGCTTGCATAGAAATTTTTTACAGGATATAATAGGATTATTGAGATATTCTAAAAGAAAGGATAAAAAATGAAAGCTGAAATTCATCCAGATTATAAAAAAACCGTTATCAAATGTGTTTGCGGTAACGAAATTGAAACTGGTTCAATAGAAGAAAACATTACGGTTGAAATTTGTAACAAATGTCACCCATTCTATACTGGACAACAAAAAATTCTTGACTCTGAAGGTAGAGTTGAAAGATTTAAAAAACGTTACGGTACAAAATAAGTTTTTTATTGTTACATTTTTATCCGCAAGAAATTGCGGATATTTTTTTTGTGTAAAAAAGGTGATAAAGAGAGGCTCGCTAAAATTTTTAGCGAGCCTCTCTTTTAAGGTTATTTTATTATGCTTCTATTTCATCAACCCATTTTTTGTTGATTAAAGGAGCAACATTGTATTTTTTGCAATATCTACGCAAATCTGTTTTTAATTCTTTTGCCATAAAGTACATAGCAAGACAGTTTGGAACAGCCATAGAAAGCATCATAGAATCTGTTAGGTCGATGATTGTTTGAATATTCATTACAGATCCGATAACGATGAATGTACAAAATATTATTTGATAAATAAGAGTTCTTTTTTTGCCTTCTCCAACGATGTAGTTCCAAGCTTTTTGTCCGTAATATGCCCAAGAAATCAAGGTTGTAAGAGCAAATAGAATTACGATAACAGAAAGTGCATATTTAAACCAAGGGAACACAGATTCAAATGCTGATGATGTAAGCTCAATACCTGTAACCCCTTCTGTGTATCCTTCGTAAACTCCAGAACAAACAATAATTCCAGCGGTTAATACACAAACCAAACCTGTGAGGAACGGTTCTAATAAAGCGATAAAACCTTGCGAAATTGGTTCATCAGTTTGTGCGGTTGCGTATGCAATTGGTGCAGAACCTGTACCAGCTTCGTTTGTTTGTACTGAACGTCGCATACCAATTATGATTATACCTATAATCCCTCCAGCAACTGAAGTTGGATGGAAAGCTTCTTGTAGGGAAATAAAAATAGCATGCGGGATATTTTGCCAATGAACAAGTATGATAAGAATTCCTGCAAAGAGGTATAAATAAACCATGAAAGGAACAACCTTCATTGCAACTTTAGTTATTGCCTTGATACCGCCGATGATAATCAATCCCAAAAGAACGGCACAAACAAGTCCGATAATCCAAGCGTTATGACCTAAAAAGCTATTATCTCCACCTGCGATATTTATTATTTGTCTGGTTGTTTGGTTTATTTGAACCATATTTCCACCAGTAATTGCACCCCCGATACAAAGGAATGCAAACAAAACAGCAAGAGGTTGTCCGAGTTTACGCAATTTTCTTCTTGTTAAACCATGAGCGATAAAGTGCATTGGCCCACCTGCAATAGAACCATCTGGAAGAATTTTTCTATATTTTAGTGACAATGATACTTCTGCAAATTTTAGTGCCATACCAAAAACAGCACCGAACATTATCCAAAATGCTGCACCTGGACCACCGATAGAGATAGATATTGCAACCCCAGCGATACATCCAAGTCCCACAGTACCAGACAAAGCTGTCATCAATGCTCCTAAAGGAGAAACTTCCCCGCCTGATTCATCTGTTTTAGGTTGTTTTAAAACTTCTATAGAGTGTTTTAAACCCCAAAAAGCAATTCCTCTCAAATAGAATGTAAAAAATATTACTGCTGCTAATATCCAAAGAATTATCAATGGAACATCAACTCCGAAAAGATTTACTGGAAAAAATATGACCGAAGAAATCTTATTCGAAACAGGGGTTAAATATTTTTCTATCGTTGAATCAATATCAAACGCAAAACATTGCTGTACGGAAAACATTATTCCGAATAAACTTAATAATAATTTTTTCATATTTTTCCCTTCCAAATTTCTTTCGCTAAAATGATACCAAAAACCGTTATAAATTGCAAAACACCTTGTATTTTTCGTAAAATGTCGTAAAATAAAAGAATGAAAAAAACAGTTATTGCATATCTGCATACACATTGGGACAGAGAATGGTACAGAGAGTTTGAAATTTTCAGACTTCGTCTTTTAAGGGTTTTTGATGAGGTTTTAGATCTTTTAGAAGAAGAAAAAATTCCATCATTTTATTTCGACGGCCAAACTTGTGCTCTGGAAGATTATCTACAATTGCGTCCAGAAAAAGAGTCGATAATTAGAAAATTTATATTGCAAAAGAAACTTTTTATTGGACCTTGTTATACACTTGTAGATGAGTTCTTAACGGATGAATACTGTTTTGAAAAAAACCTTGAGATAGGTTTAAAATATTCAAAAGATTTTGGATGTGAAGATTTTTTGGGATATTTTGCAGATACATTTGGTCACAGTCAAGCAATACCTCTAATTTTAAAGAAATATGGTATAGATAAAGCAATAGTTTGGAGAGGCGTTCCAAATAATCTTCCGTCAGAATTTATTTTCAATGGTGTGAAAACTGTAGATTTGGTTAGAGGATATTTTAATGATATATTTTCTGCCGATGTTCCGCTTCAAGACAAAGCAATGTTTTTAAAATCAAACCTTGATAAAATAGCGGAAAAGTCTACAGATACTCTATTGTTGCCAATTGGTGCTGACCATTTAGGAGTTCCAATAGACATAAATGAACAAATAGAAGCGGTCAATGGAGCACTTGAAGATTACGATATAGTTTTATCTTCTCCATTTGAGTATTTCGAAAGAGTAAAAGATAACTTTAAAATTGAATATAATGATGAACTTCGAGATAATTCAAAAACTTTTATTTTGCAAGGATGCTATTCAGCACGAGCTGATATAAAAAAATACAGTGCAAAAGCTTCTGAAAAACTCCATATTGCACAAAAACTTTCTAAAAAATTTGGTGACAAATACAAAACTGCAATAGAGTATGCATATAAACTTATGCTAAAAAACCTTGCGCATGACGGAATTTGTGGTTGTTCTACTGATGATGTTCATAGTGAAAACATAACAAGATATAAAAAAGTCCTACAAATTGCCGACACCATAATAAGAGAAATTCAATTTGAAAATGGAACAGAGCTTGTAGACTTTTCGGAATTTGAAACAAAAGATAAAAAGGATTACGAAGTTGTTTCACAAAAAATAGGGGTTGAAGATGATATTTTATATGACACCCAAAAAATTCCAATTACAGAAGATTTTAAACCGATTTATACTTGCATTAAAGATTCAATAGAAGAAAAGATTGGATCTCTAAACGCTGATGATAACTCTATCCAGAACAACAAAATTGCTTTATTTGTAAAAAATGGAAAAATTACAGTTGTTGATAAAGTAAAAAATATAGAATATACTGATTTTCTTAAAATAATCGATTTTAAGGATATGGGAGATACTTATAACTTTGCTCCAGATGTTAATGATAAAGGAAAATCTGCAAAAGTTTTATCTTCAAAACTCTTAAGATACGGGCATGTTCAATCTGCTATCCTGATTGTAGCAGAACTTGGCAGAGAAAAATTCAAAATAGAAGTTTCTTTGAACAGAAATTCTGATTATCTCAAGTTTAAAATCAAATGGAATAACCTGCATAAAAACCACTTATTGCAGGTTAGGTTTAACTTGAAAAATTTAATCAAAAAAACGTATTATCAAATGATGGGCTATTTGTTCGAAAGAAATTTTGATTGTGAATATGATATAAGGAAAAATTTGCCCAAAACAAGAGGATTGGAAGCAAAAACAAACACCGCACCATTTCAAAAAAATCTTTACGTAGAGGGAATAAATTTCAGAACTGAAGGGATATTTGAATATGAGGTTTATCAAAATCAATTGTCCTTGACTATATTGAGAGCCATTGGTATTATTTCTAATCCTAAAAATCCAGCGAGAACAACACCAGCAGGACCACCGATAAAAGTTCCGTGTGCACAACTTTTAGGTTTAAATGAAGTGATATTTGAAATTGGATTTAAAGATATAAATTAAAATATTGAATATATTATCAAATTAAAAAACATGTTTCTTCAGGGATGATGGATACTTATATTGATATTGATGGAAATAAAGGTGAAAATACCAAAGGAAAAGACCAATTTGCTTTCGGGATTCCAAAAACAGCATCTGCCGCTACTATAGGAAGAATAGATGGGAATTTTGGTTCTTATTCTTGGGACGAAGATTTGAATACCAGAGCGGAAGCTTTAAATAAATGTAAGCAGGATACACACTATTGTGCCAAACTTCTTGAATATGACAATTGGGAATTCAAAGATGATTATCCATACTAAAGACTAAAAAAGATTAAGTCATTCTGTATACGGGAGCAGATTTTTGCTCCCTTTTTTTTTATTCATCAATCTCAATAAAACCAAATTTGTTTACGTCAAAAAGACCCATATCACTTATTTTAATTTCTGGGATTACCAACAATCCCATAAATGACATTGTCATAAATGGGTCTGACAAATCTGAACCAAGCGATTTTGCAAATTCTTCAATTTCAATATATTCTTGTGCAACTCTAAAAGCACCTCTGTTCGTCATCAAACCTGCAACAGGGAGTGGCAAGATTTTTTCTTCCTCACCCTTAATTACGCACAATCCACCCTTGCTTTTTATAAGCATATTTACTGCTCTTGTTATATCTTTATCATTTGTCCCTATTGCAATAATGTTATGTGAATCGTGTGCAACAGAAGATGCAATAGCACCTTGTTTGAATTTGAAATTCTTAATAAAACCAACAGACGGTTTTGATTCCTTGTATCGGTTAACAACAGTAATTTTTAAAATATCGTTTTCAATATCTGGAACAATTTTGTTATCTTCAACTTTAGGCTCAGCCTTTATTCTCTTTGTAATAAGTTGTCCATCAATTGCTTCGATAACGTTAATATCTTTTCCTCTATAAGGAACTTCAAAGTCACCCTCTTTTTTAAGTTTAATATTAAAGTTGTTAATCAATGGAGTTCTTTGTTTTGGTATAAGCGACCAACCATTATCACATACCATAAGACCATTGATAACTGTCTTCTTGATATTTAGGTTTTCAAAATTATCAACTTCTATAAAATCAGCCTTGTCGCCGACTTGCAATAAGCCAACATCAAGTTTATAGTGTTTTACTGGGTTTACACAAGCACATTGTAATACATTCATCAACTCATGACCGTATGCTAATGATTTTTTAACTAAAAGATTTATGTGACCTTCAAGAAGATTGTTAGGATGTCTGTCATCACTTGAAAACATACAATAATCTGGGTACTCATCTATTACACTATGAAGAGCTTCGAAATCTTTTGCAGCAGAACCTTCTCTAATTAAGATTTTCATTCCCAATTTGATTTTTTCAATAGCTTCATCTCTTGTGTATGCTTCATGGTCTGTTGAAATTCCTGCATTTATATATTTCCCTAAATCTTCACCTGATAAGCCTGGAGCATGTCCGTCAATTTGTTTTTTATAGTGTTTTGCTAATCTTATTTTTGCAGTTACATGTTTTTCTTTCGAAATAACCCCTGGAAAATCCATCATTTCTCCAAGATATTTAATATTTTCATCTTTTAATAATTTTTTAATTTCTAATGGTCCAATAACAGCTCCAGAAGTTTCAAATACAGTTGCAGGTACACAGCTTGGAGCACCAAAGTAGAATTTGAAAGGAACTTTAGCCCCATCTTTTATCATATACTTAATTCCTGCAAGGCCCATAACATTCGCAATTTCATGTGGATCTGCTACAACTGCAACCATACCATTTTTTACAGCTGTTCTTGCAAATTGAGAAGGAATCAGCATCGTACTTTCTATGTGAATGTGAGAGTCGATAAATCCCGGAAGAATATAGTTTGAATATTTTTCTTTTGATCTAACTATTTTATGGATTTTTCCATTTCTAACCTCAATAGTACCAGAATAAATTTCTCTGTTTACTACATCAACAATGTTGCCCGAAATTGTTTTAATTTCAGGTAAATCTTTTCTCATAATTTTTTTTAATAATTTTAATTTTGCCATTTCACTACACCATTAGAACTGTTTATTTTACTAAAGTTTTTTCTTCTTCAAGCTCAAAAGCCTTACATAATGCTTTTACACATTCATTCGCTTCATCCCTTGACACAAGACAACTAATCTTAATTTCACTCGTCGCAATCATCTTTATGTTTACGCCAATATTTGCAATTGCTTCAAACATAGTTGATGCAATCCCAGGTTTGTCAACCATACCTGCACCTACAATAGAAACTTTTGCTATATTTTCGTTAATATGAATTTCTGTTGCACCAATTTCTTTTTTTATTTTTTCAAAGATAGGCTTTGCTCTGTGGAAATCTTCCGATGAAACGGTGAATGCAATATCATTTGTATTATTTTTTCTTCGAGCAAAAGATTGAATAATCATATCAACAGAAATGTTCTCTTTAGATAATCCTCCAAAAAGTTTTGCTGCAACTCCAGGGACATCAGGAACACAAGAAAATACGACTCTTATTTGTGATAAATCTGCAGCAACACCTCTCACAGGTTTTATATATTCTATATTTCTTCTTGCGGTAACCAAAGAACCTTCATTTTCTGGATGGAAAGTTGAGCGAACTCTTAATGCTATACCTTCATTTTTTGCTGTTTCTACAGAACGTGGATGCAAAACTTTTGCACCAACTCTTGCAAGCTCAAGCATTTCTCCGTAAGAAACTTCCTTTAGCATTGATGCATTAGGTACGACTCTTGGATCTGCAGTGTAAACACCATCAACATCTGTGTAGATATCACATCTTTTCGCTTTGAGTACTCCTGCAAGAGCAACAGCAGAAGTATCTGAACCTCCTCTGCCGAGAGTTGTGATTTCTCCATCTTCTGTTATTCCTTGAAAACCTGCAACAATAACGATTTCATCGTTATTAAATGCTTCTTTTATTCTTGTTGTATCAATTTCTTTGATACGTGCATTTTGGTGTACACTTTCAGTTAATATTCCAACCTGCATCGCATTAAAACTTACAGCTTTGTAACCTTGTGCTTGAATTGCCATTGCAAGAAGTGCAATCGAAACGCCTTCTCCGGTAGAAAGCAACATATCAGCTTCTCTTCCACTTGGGTTTTCTGTTATTTCTTTTGCCAACTTTATAAGGTTATCTGTGGTTTTTCCCATTGCAGAAACAACAACTAAAACATCATTCCCAGCTTTTTTTTCTCTGATAACGTTTAATGCAACTTTTTTAATTTTTTCAGTGTCCGAAACGGAGCTTCCGCCAAACTTTTGGACTATTATATCTTTCATTTTATGTTCTATTTTCCAAGTTCTTCTTTTTCTTTTTCATACAAAAACTTTAAGTTTTTTTCTTCTATTTCCCTTGCAATTTCCAAGGCTTTTTCTTTATTATAATTTGACTTACCTTCTTTGGCAAGTAAATAATTTACTAAAAATAAAGTATTTAAACAATCAGTATTATCAGGCGCTAAAGCCTTTAATTCCCCAAGTTTATTTAAGGCCTTTGAATATTCTTTTTCTCTTATCATAAGATTTGCATATTCAATGTATGTCTGTGGATTTTTAGATTTATATTCAAATGCCTTGTTATAATAATTTATTGCATTTTGAACATCACCTTTCATTGAAAAACAATATGCAATTTTTTCATAGGCAACTATATTTTTCGAAGAAATTTTTAAAACTTGTAAAAAGATTTCTGTTGCTTTTGTGTAATCCTCTTTTAGAATATAAATCTCGCCAGTTTTTGTTAATGCAACTTCGTTTTTAGGGTTTTTTTCTAACACATTATTGAATATGTTTAAAGCTTCATCATAGTCTTTAAGCTCTGTTAATACATCTGCAAGACAAGTTAATCCAAGCTCATTTTCTGGTTCTTGTTCTACTGCTATTTTGAATTTTTCCTTTGCTTCTTCAAATTTTTTAAAATGTTGCAGAGAAAGTCCCCAAGAAACCGTAAAATAATAATTTCCAGAATTACTTTCTAATCCGTCTTCATAACATTTTAGACAATTTTCTTCATCTTCTAAGTTCATATAAATTTCTGCAGTAAGCATAAAAAGTTCTTTTCTAACAACGGGTTGCTCGAAGGCTTTTTTTGCAAATTCAGAAGCTGATTTATAATTTTTTAATTTGTAATCAATGTATGCAAGATAATAAAGTGCATCAAAGTGATTTGCTACGCATACAATAACTTCAAGTAGCAAAGTTTTAGCTCTTTCGAAATTTTCTTCTTCCAATTCAGTTAACGCTAAAAAATACGTTGCATTTGGATTAGGACAAAGGAATTTTCTTGAAAGTTCAAATTTTTCTTTTGCTTCTTTTAATTTTTTTTGTTTAGTTAAAGAAATCCCCCAGTTTAACATAATGTCAGGGTTTATAGGCTCAAGCTCTGCGGCGATTTTGAATTCTTCTTCTGCTCTGTCATATTCTCCCAAATCGCTTAACGCTCCACCCAAATAACAATATGCTTTTGCGTTTTTATTATCTATTCTTATTGCTTTTATAAATAGCTCTTTAGCTTCTTCATATTTTTTTTGTTGAGCTTTTAAAACCCCAAGGCTTATATAAGTTTCTGGTGATTTTACTCCCATATCAGCTGAGGTGTGAAATTTTTCTCCTGCACTTTCAGCTTTTCCAGACTTTGCAAGATGAATACCCCAATTAACATAAGCTATTGCAGGAATTACAGGAACTTTCGATGCCTGCTTATAGTCATTTACTGTTTTGTTGAGTTTGTTTATCTTGTCAAAAATGTTTTTTAAAGATTTAAAAGACAATCTGCCACCTCTCTAAAAGCTCCGTCACCGCCTTGAGCATTTGTAATTTGTATTTTCTTGATTTTTTTAATTCTGTTTACCGCATTTGGAACGGTAATCTTTATTTTAGAATATTCTAAACATTCTAAATCGTTTATGTCATCACCCATATATAAATACTCGTTATCTTTAAGATTATACCTTGATATTATATCTTTTAATACGTCAATTTTTACCCTTATATTTTGGTGGTTTTCTGCAAGATGAAATCTATCTGTCAACATATCAATAATTGCATTTTTTTCACCAGAAACAAAAATAATTTCTATTCCAGCTTTCTTAAGCCTTGATAGCCCAATCATATCTTTAAAATTTATTTTTCTTGTTGCATTAAGATTATTATCTACGTACACGCAATTGTCGGTTATTATGCCGTCGAAATCACTTATAATATACTTAATGCTTTTTGGAATTTTAAGTTTTGTCATTTCATCTCCCATCTGGTATAATAAATTTTAGCATAAAGGAGTTTATATTGACCGCGTATTTTATCAATTTATTTTTGCTCATTATTTTTGCACTGCTTTATGGATGTATTCGTCAAAAACCAGAAGAGAAATGGAGAGAATATTTACAGGTAATCACTAATACCGTAAATTCTGTTAGATACGGTAATCTCACCAGTAAAATTGAGAAAATTAACAGAGGCGAATTTAAAAACTTGTCTGAGAGTATTAACAGGATGATTGATACTCTTAATGATAGAGAACATATGATTATGGAATATCAGGCTGAGCAAAAAAGACAAAATGATTTTACCGAAAAAATTATAGACTCTTTATCAGAGGGAATACTTGTTATTGACGAAGAACAAAGAATATTGAGAACAACTCCAAAAATTTCAATGTGGTTAAATACTCCATCGAAGGAAATTTTAAAGAGAAAAATTTCAGAGTTTTTTTCAATAAAAAAAGGAAAAGATTTTCGTCAATTGTCAGATGATGACATTATCGTAAAAGGGTCAGAATTGGTGTTTGTTGCATCTTCTACCGAGCTTTTAGTTAAAGAGAGAAAAACTTATGTTTTAACTATTCGTGATATTACTGATCAGTTAGAATTAGAAAAAATAAAAGAAGATTTCGTCGCAACGTTAACCCACGATTTAAAAGTCCCTATTGTTGCAGAATCTAATATGCTTGATTTTTTGATAAATGGAAAATTTGGAGATGTAAATGATAAGCAGTTAGAAGTTTTAAAGGGCATGAAATCGTCAAACAGAGAAACTCTTGAGTTGGTTCAAACTCTCCTTTTGTCCTACAAAATCGAAAATTCTGAATTATTTTTAGATAAACAAGAAATTGATTTGCAATCATTTTTAAAAGAAATCATCTTGGAAATGAGATCTTTTATAGAAAAATCTGGTGGTGAGGTTGTTATAAAAACGAAAACAAAAACAAAAGTTTTGGCAGATAAACTTCAACTTGCAAGGGTTCTCAAAAACCTTATTCAAAATGCCTTATACCACGGTAATTCTCAAAAACCTGTAAATATAAAATTCTCAAAGAGAAATGGAATAGTCAAAATTTCAGTTATCGACTACGGTAAGGGTATTCCTAAAAAAGATATTGGAAAAGTTTTTGATAAATTCTTTTCGACGGCTAAGAAGTTTAGAAAAGCCGGAACAGGTCTTGGACTTTACTTATCGAAACAAATAGTGCTCGCTCATGGAGGTAAAATATCTGTAGAAAGCGAAGAAAATGTTTCAACAGAATTTTGTATAGAGCTACCTGATAATTTCTGATAGTATAATTTTTATTCTATCTGTTAAATCTGTTTCTTGTACATCAGCGCTTAACAAAGAGGCAAATTCTGCTTTTTTAAATTCGCTTCCACATTCCCTGAAAATTTTATCCAAAACTTTCGTCATAGGAAGTTGTTCACGAAGTTGGGAAATTGAAATTTTACAGTAATTTTTAAACTTTTTGTTTATAGTTCTTTTTATGTGATTTAGGGAGAGCAAATCTTCAAATTCTCCGCATTGCAAAACATGAATTTTATCAAATTCTCTCAATTTCGGCTCTATTTCCTTACAATTCTCAAATGCATCTTTGTCAAAAAGGACAAAAATTGGGAGTTTTAAAGTTTCTACAAGACTGTAAAATATTTTTACCGATTGATTTTTTCCCCCAGCGGAGATTATTGCAATTCCTTCTTTGTCAAAGTCATGACCGAATTTTTTAGCAAAAACGGGCAATAAAATTTCTTCTGTAATCCCTTCTACTAAAACAACCTTTTTAACTGGGATTCTTGTCGCAAATCTTTCTCTTATGTTTGCATCTCCATTTATTAGATGCAATAGCCACTTTATGTTCAAGGCAGAACTATCTTTTAATAATGGCGCAAAAGCTTTGTAATCTATTTTGTTTTTTAATAATTCTTCAATCTCTGTATCAAATTTAAAAATGCTTTTTTCGTATTTTTCTATTTTCTTGTTAATAGAATAATCTTCATAAGCTTTCAGCCCCAGTTGGATTCTTGAATAATCAAAAATCTTATTTATATATTCAGTTAATAACTTTTTGTCTGTAAGTTTTAATTCATCCTTTTTGTAAACAGGATATATAAGGTTGGATGATATTATTTCAGTAAAAACCCTCAAATATTTTTGAGATGTTGGTTTAAACCTTGTTAGTCTATCCAAAGAAATTATGATTTGTTCTTTTGTAAGTGGTTTTATTTTTAAGCTTTTTAGCATATTTTGTAACTTTCTTTACAAATTTATCATATCATGGCAATTTTCAAAAAGAAAAATTCTTTAATATATTATAGAGCGAAGAAGGATAAGTTGTGAATACTGTATCATTAAATCAAACAGGAAATATATATGCACCTCAAAGAGTTGTAAACTCTACTGTTAACGGTGCTCAAAATGTATCAAATCCTCAATCCGCTCAAAAATATTCTTCAGTTCCAGCAGGTGTCATGGGGCTTTCAAATGTAAGAACTGAACTTGTTACACTTGATGAAAAACAAAAATACATGACCCTTTTACAAGTTGCCGATGTCAATGACAGAAAGAATTTGCAACTTTTATTAAGAAACGGAACACTCTTAAATAACAACTCTGATGACAAATCCACAACGCTCGATAATCTTTGTAAAATGGTAACAACACAAAGAGCAACAGGTTTAACACCTCAAATGGTTTTGAAAGAAACTCTTTCTGCTCTTGCCAATCCATTTGTTATCAACCAAACATTCGGTGATATTCCAACACCTTATGTAAAACCTATTGTAGATAATATCAAACCTAATGAAAAGGCAAGAAATTGTGCTATTGATAAAAATACAATAAATGTTAAATATTCAAGTTCTTGTGTTTCTGCAAGTATTGAATTTAATCTTGCAAAACAATCCCCTGCTGAATTTGCAAGGTTTGCAGAAGGTCTTACTTCTCCAAATATTTCAGTAGAAAAAACAGTTGATTTAAAGAATTTAACAGAAAATAAACAAGATGCTTTAAGATTACTTGACAGTTTCGAAATTCCATATTTAAGACAAGGTGCAGACAAGGTTAGAGTTCTTTTAGCTCCAGATAAAAATGCAATAATTAGAGCAAGAATTCAAAATTCACACAAAGATCTTAATGAACGCTCTCTTGTAGATGCTCTTATGCAGTCAACATTTATGAATGTTGGATCACAACAATCTTACGATTCTTTAACAGATATGCGTGGAGGAAAATTCAGCGAAGATAATAAAGGTTTAGTAGAATACGAAAAAACATTTACAGAATCAATCGTTCAAAACAAAAGTAAAACTTCTGTAACTTACCAAGTTTTGGATGATAACGCAAGAATTACTGGCTATTCTTGTGACTTTTCTAAAATGATAAAACAAATTGTTTCCGCTTTGAAATCTGGTGAAAACGTTATTGTTGGATATACAGAAACAGATGCTTCAAATAGAGTTATTAACGGTCATGAAATAACTATCGTTGGACTTAAAAAAGACAAAAATGGTGAATTGGTATTCATTTGCAATGACACAGATGATAACAAAAGTTGTCCTGTAACTCACAAAGTTAAAGAACTTTTACCAAAAATTCATCATGCTGGTCTTCCTTCTGAAATAGCTGCATAGTTTTGAAATGATTTTTGTTAAGATTGTAACGATATTTCTATAATTTGAAATTTCCTATCCGAAAAACACTTTAAACATGTGTAGTAGTGTTTATCGAGGGTATTATGATTTCAGAATCTATTGGAGCTATAAAAGGTATATCCTACGGTGTATCAGGTGGGTCAAATGCAATTACAGAACAGACACGAAAAAAACTTGAGGCATTAGGAATTGACCCCAAAACTGTAAAAAGTGAAAAAGAAGCTCAAGAAAAGATAAAAGAAGCTGAATCAGCACAGGCTAACGCAAGTGTTAACCAACCAGATTCCAAACAAAATCATTCTATGCAAAAGGTTATCCTTGATGCAAAGGATTTGGCACAAAATTTGGGTGTTAGCTACTCAGAACAAATGCCCGTAAAAGACTTGCTTGATAATATTAAACACAAGATAGATAAAGCTAATAAGGCTGTTGAAGGTGATGAAAATAACAAAGAAATCATTGCTGGATATCAACAGGACTATGATAAAATTTATTCAAATTATATGAGTGCGCAATCGTCATCTGATAAATTTATGAACAATTTAAGTATGCTTGCAACTTATAATATGGTAAGATCTTAATTGACATTACATAATTAAGGAAAAGTTAATGAGAGAAGCCTTTGCTAAAAAACAAAATATCGTTATAAAAAGTGAAGAAGAAAAAAAGAAAAAGGAACCTCCCAAAAAGAAAACTCCGTTGACACCTGAAACAAGAGAAAAATTGAAAAAGGCAGGTGTTAATGTCTTGCAAATCCATACAGAAGAAGATGGTTTAGCAAAGTTGGAATCACTTAAACCCAAAGAAGAAGTTGAAGCTAAAACTGAAGAAAAAAAAGATGCTTCTGAAAAGATTCGTGATGAGGCTTTAGCACTTGCAAAGATTTTGGAAATAAATGCAACAGATGCTGTAGGAACAAAAGCTATATTGGAAGCTATTAAATCCAAAATTGAACAAAGAAAAGTTTTAGCGGGTAATGATACTGCAAAAATGGCAGAAGTTATTTCAATTGAAAGAAGATACAAATCAATTTGCACGGAAGAAGAAGTTTTAAAAAATACAAATTCAAGACTTGGTGTTGCAACACTTGCAGATTATAATCGTTTTAGATTAGGTTTATAGAGAGTTTATTGAATAATTTCTTTCCATTTCTGTGCTGTTTCATCAAGAGTTTTTTGAATATCAGCATTGTTAATCAATATGTTTTGAACGGCAGTATTGACAAGTAAATTGATTTCTTTTTGATTTCTTTGTTGCTTTAATACTGGGTTAACATTGTTGAGTTGTAATGCACTGATTACTCTTGCTTGTGACATTAAATCCTTACCTTTTTCTTTATAAAATTTATCATTTAGTGCTTTTTTATTCGTTGCAATAACATTTGTCATTTTTGCAAGTTCAAGCTGATTTTTCTCATTAGTCAAGTATAGGGCAAAACTCAAAGCTTCTTTTTGATGTTTTGATTTATAAGGAATAACAAAGTTCATAAGAGAAAAGTCATATTGACCTAAATCCCCAATTAGTTGAGGCATAACTTGCGTTTGTTCATAAATTAAAGGAGAGTTTTCTTTTACCATATTCAAAAAGTTTGCACCAGCCTGAAAGAATATTATTTGTCCAGACATATATTTTTCAAGAGCTTCTCTATGCGTTTGTGTTACTGATTCTTTCGGAATAAGTCCAGAGTTATACATATCCTTAAACATTTTAAAAACTTTTACTGATTTTTCTGAATTTATATCAGCGTATGAGCTTATTCCATATTTGTTTAAAATCTTGAGCATTGTATCATTTTCGCTAATTGCAGGCATGAATACGTAAGCATTCAATTTTTTTATTTTCATCAAATCTTTATATGTTTTTGGGAGGCTATTAGATTGCAAAAGATTTTTATTGTAAAAAGTTATTGCAGAGGTTGCATACCAAGGAATTGCGTAAATTTTGCCATTGTAAGATAGAGAATCTACAATCTCGTCGTTAAAGTCTTTGAGTTGACTTCTATCTATTTCTGCTAACGCACCTTTTTGAGCAAGTAGCGCTGAAAAATCTGGATTAAGGTTTATCAAATCTGGAGGATTGGAGCTTAACATAGCAGATAATGTTCTCTTTTCTCCTTCTGAAAATGGCACATCTATCCATTTTATTTTTACATTATTATCTTTTTCATATTCATTTATAATTCGATTTATATAATCTGAATAATTTCCCATTTGTAAAGTCCAAAAAATTACCTCATCGGATGAGTTTTTAGACCTAAATATAAAAGCTCCAAAAAATAGTGTAACAAGTAAAATTATGGATATAAATTTTTTCTGCATAACATTTAATAATATACATGAAAATAGCCATCATGTCTAAATGTTAAATAAAAAATATAGCATCATGACTTATTTATTTTTTACTTAAAACAATATTAAATAATAAAAAACTGGAGAATTTAAAGATGAAAACATTTACTACTGAAACGAATTCGCTAACAGCGTTAAACAATCTTTTTATAGAGTTAACAGCACAAAATTGTAACAGACGTTGCAAACATTGCTACATCGATTTCCCATTTCAAAAAAATGTCAAAGATTTTATTTCAATTGATAAAATAAGAGATGCGCTAAATGATTTAAAAAATGAAAATGTTCAAATAATATATTTGACTGGTGCCGAACCTATGACACATCCTGACTTTAATGCAATTTTGAGGTTGTGTTTAAAAAAAGCTGCTGTTTGTATTTGTACAAATGCATCTTTTATAAATGAAAAAAAAGCCAGATTTTTAAAAAAAGTTGAGGGTGAAGGTGAAAATGAAATTATTTTTAAATTAAGTCTTGACCACTACGATGAAATGAAAAATGATGAGATTAGATGCAGAGGTGCATATAGAGAAACATTAAATGCAATAAAAAATCTTATTAAATACGATTTTAATCCAATAATTAGCGTAGTTAACTATTACAATGAGCCAGAACCTATTTTAGTTAAACAGTACAAAAAAATTTTCGATAAAATTGGATTTAAAATCTCTTCAATAAATTTACAAATAAATCAGTATCACGATAGATATAAAGATTGGCCTGAAAATGAAATTATCAAGGCTGACAAAAAATATGATTGTAGTTGTGGCAGAATATTGACTAAAAAAGGTGTTTATACATGTCCTTTTCTGTCAAATGATCATAGGGGTTGGTCAGGTTGTGATTTTAAAAACTTTTCTGTAAAAAATTCGCTTGAATCAGAATTTTGTCACACTTGTGCTCATAATAAAAATAAAATTTTCGGACTTAACTTATAAATTTTATTGTTCGATATAAACAGTTACTTTCAAAACCCCTAAAACAATCTTTTTATTTTTAATATACGGTTCTATTTCGAGGTTGTTAATTGTAATCAGGTAAGGATAACGGATTAAATCCATTAAAAGATTTTTTAATGATGTATAATCCCCAACCAATCCTAATGTTAATTGACAACCTAAATATTTTCCAGAAGATTTTGATACAATTTCATCTGTCTGTACATCATAGTTATAGTCTATCGAATAGATCTTTAGATTGTTTTCTTTTGTCATATTTATAACATCATCTACCATCAATAAATATTGAGTTTCTTGAGAATCAAATTTAATTTCTGGTTTGTAGATATTTTTTATTTTTACAGTTGTCTGTTTTGCAGCAGCAACTTCCTCTCTCATTTTATCAAGTTTTTTCTCTACTCGTTCTAACTCTACAGTCCTTTTTGCGATTTTTCTTTCAGTCCTTATTAAATCGGTAATCTGAGGAATAATTTGCATCAGCAACCAAACAAAAGCAACAAAAATTATTGTTGAATAAAATATGGCTTCTTTATATTTTAAAATTTGTTTTAACATTAAATTCCCCTAAAATTTTTCAATCTTTTTCAAATTCGGCGGTAATTTTTCTCCGTCAGAAGAAGTTGTAGAATTAGCCTTTTGTTTTGTGTCAGCATTTTTTGTTGTATCTGTTTTTTTTGTTGAGTCAGTTTTCTTTGCAGAATCAGCATCTTTTTCAACCTCTTCTATGGAGTTTCCAGCAGGAGGTACTGAAACTGTAACTCTTGATTTTGGATTAGATACTATTTCTTCAGCTTTTTCTTCTCCCAAGTTAAACACAGATCTAACTAAATTATTTTTGCCCATTTCTGGAGCAGAAGTTATTTCAAATTTATACAAAGATTCAGGAATTTGAGCTAAAGAAACAAAATTGTCCAAAGGCTCATCAGTAAAGCTCAATTTTGATAAAGTTAAACTGTTGTTATCTCCAACAAGTTTTAAGTTTTTATAGAAATCGTAAATTACATGAGTTGAAGTTGCAACCCCAACCATAAGAAATCCAGCATCACTATCTTCCATATGAGTAATCCACAAATTTTTAGGAACAATTTCACCTAAAGTTGAATATTGGAATAGAGTTTTTTTGTTTTGTTTTATGATTTTATCAATCATCGTGTCAATATCAAAATATGCTTGTTTATTTGTTTCTGATAAATCGCTTATCTGCCTATTGATAGCTTCAATATTTGCAGCAAGAGAATTAGATTTATCAAGTTCTTTTGGCAAAATCCATTGTCCAATAATTAAATAAACGAGCAACAATGGTATTAGCATTATGCTACCGAGAATAAGCGCTAATTTTCTTACTGAAGATTTTGTTAAGCTAATTTCCAAATTACCGAGGTTAACTTTTAGGTTACCTACTGCAAAATCTGAAACTTCACGTTCTGCAACTGTTTCTCTTATGAAGTTCAATTTTATTGGAAAATTGTTGTATGCATAAGCTGCTGTACCAATTGCAGAAAGTGTAATTTGTTCTGCAATTTCTGGCAAAATGTCTAATGATGTCTGCATTAGAGCATTTTGGGAATACTTATTGCAATCAATAAACTGTATCATTTGATGAGAATTTATTTGATTTGATAATAATTCTGCACTTACAAGATCTGTTTCTGAAACTAATATCAATGAAGTTGAATCTTCTCTATTTAAAATTTCTGATGATGAAGACGAAATTGCATTATAAATTTCATCATCTTGGAACGATTTCATCGCCAAAGGTTCTTCAAAATAGTCAATTGGAGTTGTTCCATTCATTGTCAAAATAGAGTAACTATTTTGAGCAATAATCATAAGTTGCCAAATAACACCATCTTTTAGCTGATTTTCAATTAAACCTAAATAAGACAAACCTCTTAGAATGGAAACGTGCGAATCTTCAATTGATATAAACTTACAGCCAATGTTTTGACAAGCTTCAATAATGCCATCAACAACATCTTTTTGTATTGCTGCATATACCAAAGAATTTGGCTTTGTTTTATCTCTCCTGTCTTTGGTTAAAGAATCCCAAGTTACTAACGGTTCATTGGATTTAAAAATGTAAGATTGTTCCACTTCTGATAAGATAACGTTTTTTATCATATCTTCTTGCAATATTCCTGGAACTTCAATTAACCCAAAGTAGATGTTTTGCAAACTTAAAACGACGTTACTTGTTGGTGAAATATCAAATTCTTCAAAAAATTCTGTCAAATCTTTTGCAAATTCATTGTAATTATAAATCTTTCTGTTTGAAGAATCGTATTCTAATGGTTTATTTGCATATTTTGTTACAATTCCAGCAACGTTATCAATTTCAACCAATTCCAAACCTAAATTTGAAGAAAAAGAAATTGTTACGGTTTTCTTTGTACTTGCTCCCATCTGGGATAGGAAATTTTCAAATACTGCCTTTACTTCTGGTGGCACTTGAAAACTCTTTATTTTTGATTGTATATTTTCTGCTAAATTTTCAAACATTATTTTTTAATTATTTTTTTTTTACTCAATATATATAAATTATTATACACATATAACATAAAGTTGGAATAATGTAAATTTATATTTCATCCATATAGAGGTTTTTTTTGAGTCCGAATTTTGTAAAAATCAGACAGGAAAGAGAAAGTTTAAAATAAGAATATATAGGAGGACATTATGAAAAAAATAACAAACTTACTGGCAGCAGTAGTACTTGTTTCTGGAATAAGTGGTTGTGCTTTTGCTGATGGAAATGCTTTTACTCCACTTGATTTTAACAATACAACATCTACTTATTCAACGACTAAAGCTCCTTCTACGGTTAATGCTGCAACAGAGGATGCAATAGGAAATGAAAACATTCAAAATGCTATAACAGAAATTGACAGTGCACAAGCTGGAATTAAAACAGATTTGGTTAACTATAAAGCAAAATATTCAGACGTTGATGCCCAATATAAGCTAATTAAAAATGAAAGATCAGTACTAAAAAAACAAGTTAAAGCAATTGAAAAAAGAATAAAAGAGCTTGACAAAGCAAAAGAAAAAATAAGAAAAAATATGATTTAAGCCTTATTTGAAATAGAAGCAAAAAAAAAGAACCGTTAGGTTCTTTTTTTTTGCTTTGACAATAATTTAAATTCTATTTGTTTGCCATTTTATTTAAAGCAATAACTAATCTTGATTTTTTTCTTGCAGCTGTATTTTTGTGCAAGATACCTTTAACAACTGCTTTATCACAAAGTTGGTAAACTTTAGATACAGCACTTGCTAAAGCTGCTTTGTCTTCACTTGTAGCAAGATTTAATGCTTTTTTTACGGCAGTCTTGATTGAAGATCTGAATGAAATGTTTCTTTCAGCATTTCTTTGTGCTATCAAGACTCTCTTTTTTGAAGATTTAATATTTGCCATTTTTCGTTCCTTTCCAAATTTAAGGCTAATGACACCTTTACTCGGATGATTCTTGTGAGTGTCTTTATACTAAAATAAAAAATTTTTAAATGCAAGCAAATTTATTAAACAAACGTAGTATAAAAAATAAAAATCTAATACTTTCTTCTTAAATATTTCTATTTAACCATGGTGAATTTTAAATAAAGAGTTTGTTCAATATTTTTTAACCAATTCGAAGTTTATCATGGGTCGTGTGAGGAGTAAGGTTATGAAGAAAATTATTTTGGTAATGATGTTTTGTGTTTGCAGTAGTGTCTGCGCAAGAAACTATTCTGTTATAGATGGAATGGAAAAATCGCTTTTTGGTATGACCTACCCAGAACAAGATAACAAAACAAGAATTGAGCGATTAGAGAAAAATATATATGGTGCAACACAAAGCGGTAATATTGATCAACGAATTTCAAAATTATCAACAGATTTATCTGCGGATTTGATTGGAAAAGAAATTGCGCCTAAAAAAGATACATTTGAAGATTACGAAGAAGAAATTTCTCCTGATAATTCAGTAGATTATCCAATAATAAATGAGCTCGAAAAAACCGTATATAATAAAGAATTTAAAAACAAGGAAATTAAGCAAAGATTATCCAATTTAGAAAAAAGTTTATTTAAAAAAACATATGACAATGAGGATTTGAGCACAAGAACAGACAGATTAAAAAATTCCTTAAGAGTTAAAACGATACAAGAAGAGAATGATTATACGGATTTCGCAAATTCCTATGATTATCAAGCTAAAATGCCATCAAGATACGAGGATTTTGAATATTCAACCTCAAAATATTCTGATAAGTCATACAAAAAATATGATGCAAAAGTCGTAAAAATCTTAAATGCTCTTGAAAAGAAAATTCTAAATAGAACATATGCAAATCAAAACGAGGAAGAAAGACTCGAAAGACTTGAAGAAGCAATGTTTAGCACCTCTTTTCCTCAAGACTCAATGGAAATTAGGCTTGAAAGACTTGCAAGCGCTTGGCAAGCTACTAAAACTTCAAAGAAATATGATAGTAATAAATTTTCACAACATATGGCAACCGCCATGCAAGTAGGAGCTTTTTTACTTATGATATTGGCAATGGTTTTATAAAAAAAGCGAGAGAAATTTTCTCTCGCTTTACTCTTTATTAAATCCTAAACTAATACTGTTCTGCTAATTCGAAAGGAACAGGCGCAACAGTCAATGTTTCAGCATCAATAATTCCTCTTTTTAACGCAGTGTATGAAGAGTTTTTAGATGCAAAACTCTTTCTTAAATATTCAAACGCAACAGTCGGATCACACTTCGAACCACAAGTGAACAAGTCAACTGCAGCATATCCCAATTCAGGCCATGTGTGTATTGCCAAATGGCTTTCTGCAATAATTATAACCCCGCTTACACCATAAGGGTTGAACATATGAAAACACTTCTGGACAATAGTAGCACCACATTCCAATGCCGACTCTACCATAAGTCTTTCAACAGATTCTAAACTATTTAAAATATTAGGATCGCATTCAAAAAATTCTGCTAAGACATGCTGTCCTAAATGTATTTGTTTTTCGCCATTTTTAATGACCTCAAATGGGGAATTTATTGCCAATTCATGTGCCTCCTGTCGGTTTTTCACCTTTCTAATTTCTTACAGAATATATGATACAACTAAAAAACAAGAAAAAAATTTTTATTTCCAATTTAGCATTAAATCTTAAGTTTTTTTTACATTTCTTCAAATTATTTATAAACAAAAAGAGGGGTTATCCCCCCTCAACAAATTTGCGTGTGCAGCCCCGAAATTTAGTGTAAATAACAAGCCAAAACTTCTTGACCGATATTTGAAGAACGCATTCTTCTTAATGCTCTCAATTCAGTTTGACGAATACATTCTTTTGTTACACCGTAAAGAGAGCCGATTTCTTCCAATGTCTTCTTTGCGAAATTGCCTAAGCCGTATCTCATTTGTACTACACTTTGTTCTCTGTCTTTAAGTACAGAAATAACTTTTTCTATATCTTTTTTCAAACATTCAAATTCTACACTTGAATAAACATCTGCATTTTTATCTTCAAGAATGTCTGCAACATCCATATCTTTTTTGTCTTCGCTTGTGAAACCACCTTCAATAGAAATTGTTTTTGAATAAGCACTTAAATATGTTTCAATTTTGTCAACAGGTACATTTATTCTTTCAGCAACATCTTCATTTTTAACTTTGCAGTTATATTCTCTTTCCATTTCTTCTTTTACTTTAGAGAATTTTGACAATGTTTCTTGAATATAAACAGGTATTTTCATGCAATGACCTTGTTCAGAAATAGCTTTAAACATTGCTTGCTTAATCCACCAACTTGCATAAGTTGAAAATTTATATCCCAACTTCCAATTGAATTTTTCAACTGCAACCATAAGTCCCAAATTACCTTCTTGGATTAAATCAATCATAGGTATTTTTGAAACATGAATTGCTTTTTTAGCAATTGTTAAAACTAATTTTAAATTAGCCTCAACCAATTTTCTTTTTGCTTCAAAGTCCCCTTCTTGAGCCTTTTTCGCAAGAACTTTTTCTTCTGTTGCGGAAATTGATCTTATATGAGAAATTCTTCTCAAATAACAAGTAAGCATATCATCAGAATTGCTTGCAGAATTTGAAGTCGTTGACTTCATCAAAACTTCTTCTCTCATCATACGGGGTAACTCCTATCACTAAACTACACACACACTATTCGAAATATCCTCATCCATTTTGTTCCATGCAAAATAGCACGACAAAACGAACATCTCTCTTAAACACTACAACCAATAACTCTACACTGGGGTACACATGTAGTATATAATGATTTTTTAAAAATTTCAATACTATATGAAGAAATATTACAAATGTAGTTTTTATAATCGTTCAAAAACTGTTGATATAAAAGGAATTTAAGGGTGTAAAAATTTTTATGTTTTAGCGCTAAAAATATTACACTTCTGTTACAATTTTATGTAAGCCTTTTGGTCTGTCAACATTTCTTCCGAGTTTTTCTGCAATTCGTAGTGCTAAAATTTGAATGATAACGAGGTTTGAAAATAGTTTTAAGATGTAATCTTCATCTTTTATTTCTAAATCCACGTTGTAGCTTGTATTTATTCTATTAGTTGATTTACCAATTACACAAATAGGTGGGTTGTATTCATTTTTAATCTTTTCAAGATTTTTTATTGCAAGATATGAAAGTTCTTCAGATGAAATATAAACTAAAACGGTTTTTTTATTGTTTAAGACCGCAAGATGCCCATGCATAAACTCTCCGAGAACATGTGACATGACGTTTATATAAGATGTTTCCTTAATTTTTAAGCAAGCTTCTTTTGCGAGGGCATATGATACTCCGTCAGCAACAATAACGATATCTTTGTATTTGTATAAAAATTTTGCAAGGCTTTTGATTTTAAGTTCAAGATTAAGAGTTTGTCTAATAATATCTGGAAGTCTTTCAAGATTTCTTATATGTTCTGAAACTTTAAGCCCTTTTTTTAGTGCAAATTTTATAGCAAGAATGTAAAGACATAGCATTTGAGCTGTAAGAGCTTTTGTTGAAGCTATACTATTTTCAGTTCCAGCCATGCAATTTATCTTATAGTCGGCAGCGTTCCATATTGTAGAGTTTTCCACATTAGTAACGCAAAGAGTTTTCATTCCAAGTTGTTGAACTTTATTCAAACAGCTTAATGTGTCTGTTGTTTCGCCAGATTGAGTTATAAAAATATATAAAACGTCATGCGGAACGACTTTTTTTAGTAGAAATTCACTTGAATAAATTGCTCTTGCTTCAATTTGAGCGACATCTCCAAAAATTTCTGCAGCGCATCTTGCACAATGATAAGAAGAGCCAGAAGCAACCAAAATAATTTTTTCTGCAATATCTGGAGAATCCATTGTGACAGTTTGTTTGTCATAAAGATATCTCTCGATAATATGCTCCATTATTTCGGGTTGTTCCGAAATTTCTGTTTCCATGTGAGTTTTTTTCATATTCTATCCTAAAATTTCTCTAACAATTTCGTTAACTGCTTTTGGATTAGCTCTGCCTTTTGTTTCTTTCATAACTTGACCAACGAAGAAGCCTAAAAGTTGAACTTTTCCACCCTTATAAGCTGCAACCTGATTAGGGTTAGCATCAATAACTTTCTGAACAATTTCTTTTATTGCGTTAACATCAGAAATTTGACTTAAACCTTGTTTTTCAACAATTTCTGAAGCAGGTGTGCCATCTTTTAACATTGTGATAATAATTTGTTTACCGATGTTGTTTGAAATAGTTCCTTTTTCTATTAAAGAAATAAGTTCTGCTAAATTTTCTGGGGTTAATTTCGTTTCGTTAATGCTTTGTTTTGATTCTTTAAGGTAAGCTGCAATTTCTCCCATTAAGAAGTTAACGCCGATTTTGATGTCAGCATTTAGCTTAATCAACTTATCGAAGAATAGAGCAAGGTCTGGTTGTTCAACAACAACGCAAGCATCATATTCGCTCAAACCTAAAGACATGTATCTATCACGTTTTTCATCTGGAAGTTCAGGCATTGTTGCACGAACTTTTTCAACCCATTCTCTCGATATTTCAAGAGGCATTAAATCTGGTTCTGGGAAGTATCTGTAATCGTGAGCATCTTCTTTACCTCTCATCGAGCGAGTTTCTCCAGAGTTATCATCCCACAATCTTGTTTCTTGAACGACTTCTCCTCCACCTTCTACAATTTCGATTTGTCTATCGATTTCAAATTCTAATGCTCTTTGCAATGCTCTAAAGCTATTTACGTTTTTGATTTCAGCTCTTGTACCAAATTCTTTTGAGCCTTTTGGCATAATTGAAATATTTGCATCGCATCTCATTGAACCTTCTTCAAGGTTTCCGTCGCAAACACCTATGTATCTCAAAACGTTTCTTAATTTTTCAACATAAAGTCTTGCTTCTTCGCTTGATCTCATATCAGGCTCTGATACGATTTCCAAAAGAGGAGTTCCTGCTCTGTTCAAATCAACGAGAGAATATGTTGAGCCTGCAAGTCCATCAGCTCCAGCGTGAACTAATTTTCCTGCATCTTCTTCCAAGTGAGCTCTTGTTATACCAATTTTTTTATCTCCAATCATCAAGTATCCACCTACACAGATAGGTTCATCATATTGTGAAATTTGATAACCTTTTGGCAAATCTGGGTAAAAATATTGTTTTCTGTCGAACTTGCAACGTTTTGGAATTTCGCAATTTAGTGCTAATCCTGTCAAAATACCCATATCAACTACACCTTTGTTTAGTACAGGTAAAACCCCAGGCATACCCAATGTGATTGGTGATATTTCACTATTTTGTTCGCAACCAAATTCTGTTCCATCTGGTGCGAATATTTTTGATTTGGTTTTTAATTGGGCGTGAACTTCAAGTCCAATAACAACTTCATATTTTTCTCTTAAATCTGTTCCCATTCTTCATTCCTCTATAAAATATTTTTTCTTATATGATAGCATAAAAGTTTTTTTTTGTTATTATAGAAATATGAGTAATGTAAAAAAAATTAGTGTTAAAGATTTTGTAATAGGTGGAGAAAAACTTTCTATTCTCGCAGGTCCCTGTGCAATAGAAAGCTATGATATTACTGCACGTACAGCAGAAGGTTTGAAAAAAATAACACAAAAACTTGGTATAAATTTCGTATTTAAGTCTTCTTTTGATAAAGCAAACCGTTCATCAATAACTTCTTATAGAGGTTTGGGCATGGAAAAAGGGTTGGAAATTTTATCTAAAATTAAAAAAGATTTTGACTTACCGATAGTTACAGATATACATCTTCCGCAACAAGCTCAAGTTGCAGCAGAGGTTGCAGATATTTTACAAATTCCTGCTTTTTTATGTAGGCAAACAGATTTATTGGTTGCGGCGGCAAAAACTGGAAAAGTAGTAAATATAAAAAAAGGTCAATTTTTAGCGCCACAGCAAATGAAACTGTCAGTAAAAAAAGTTGAAGTTAGTGGAAATGAAAATATTATGCTGACAGAAAGAGGAGCAACATTTGGTTATAACAATCTTGTAACTGACTTTAGGGCTATTCCTATTATGCAAGAATTTGGTTATCCTGTGATTTTTGACGCAACTCATTCTGTTCAACTTCCAGGAGAAAATGGAACATCAGGAGATAGACGATTTGTTCCTGTTCTTGCAAAATCAGCAATAGCTGCGGGTGTTGATGGTTTGTTTTTTGAAGTCCATCCAAACCCAGATGAAGCTCTCTGTGATGGGTCAAACATGCTTGCTCTATCAGATGCTGAGGCTCTCTTTGACATCTGTAATAGAATATGGGAGATTACAAGATGTTGCTAAAATTTATTGAAGGGCCTTTGGAAGATAACAACTACTTGTTGTTTGATGAAGAAACAAAAAATGCAATTCTAATAGATTGCACCCATAAAAATATAGAAATAGATGAAGCTATACAAAAATATGGATTAAATTTAAAGTCTATTTTTTTGACACACGGACATTTTGATCATATTTTGGGAGTAAATTACTATCGTGAAAAATATGGCGCAAAATCCTATATTCACAAAGATGATGTCGATTTGGTAAAACATATTAACGATTTTATGAAACTTGTCGGAAGATATGATAACTACGAGATACCAATAATTGATGAGGCTTTTGATGATAGTTCAAATTTCTCAATTGATGGACACGAAATAAAAGTTATACATACTCCTGGACATACTAAAGGTTCTGTTTGTTACCTTATAGGTAATAAATTATTTTCTGGTGATACACTTTTCTACGAGTCTTATGGAAGAACAGATTTTCCTTCCGGATCAGAAAAGGAAATGATGGAAAGTTTAAAAAGTTTATTTAAACTCGATGAAAATATCGAAGTTTATACAGGTCATGGACCAAAAACAACAATTGCACATGAGAAACAGAGGTACCTATGAAAGATCAATTAGAAAAAATATTTAATGAAGCACTCCAAGACATAGAAAAAGTTCAAAATCTTGAAGGTATTGATGAAGTTAAATTAAAGTATTTGAGCAGAAAGGGCGAATTGAATTCCATTAAGAAAAACCTTAAAAATTTGTCCGACGAAGATAAAAAGACTGTTGGGGCTTATGCCAACGAAATAACTCAAAAACTTGAATCTTCTCTTTCTCAAAAATATGATTCTATTTACAGAATAGAGTTAAATAACAAGCTTAAAACTGAAAAAATCGATTTGACACTTGATGGAAAATATACTCCACAAGGAAAAGTTCATCCTATAACTCAAACAATAAATGAAATTACAGAGATATTTCAAAAACTTGGTTTTTCTCTTGTTCCTCAACAATATTCACCTGAAGTTGAAACTGAATATTATAACTTTGATATGTTAAATGTTCCTCAAGATCACCCAGCAAGAGATGTTCAAGACACTTTTTACTGCAATTTGGCAAAAAATGTTGTATTGAGAAGCCAAACATCCGGTGCTCAAATCCATGTTATGGAAGATCAAAAACCTCCAATTAGAGTTATAGCTCCTGGTAGAGTTTATAGAAATGAAAGTGTTAATGCTCGTAAAAATAACTTCTTTCACCAAATTGAAGGTCTTTATGTAGATAAAGGTATTACAATGGGCGATTTAAAAGGTGTTTTAAACGAGTTTACAAGGTTATATTTTGGTGAAAATAGACCAACAAGATTCAGAAGTAGCTTTTTCCCATTTACAGAACCATCAGTTGAAATTGATGTTCAATGCATTATGTGCCATGGTAAAGGTTGTAGAATTTGCAGTCAAACTGGTTGGCTTGAAATCCTTGGCGCAGGCATGGTTGATGTTAATGTATTGAAAGGTGTTGGTGTTGACCCTGATGTTTACAGCGGTTTTGCATTCGGCATGGGTGTTGAAAGACTTGCAATGTTGAAATATGCAATTGATGATATAAGATTGTTTTTCAACAATGATGTTAGATTTTTAAAACAATTTTAAAACACGCTATTTACCTAAATAATAAAAAGGGGACATAGTATCTATGTCCCATAAAGGTTATTGGTTATTTTGGTTGGTTTATACCTTTTCTTATCCGCACTTAAAATTTAATTATGCTACGTATTTAGGAGCTGTTTTTTGTGCGGCTTGATCTAAAGCACCTTGAGCTGTTTGTTCTTCTTGATCTAACATAGAAAGTTTAGTTTCTAATTTTTTGATTTCTTGCTCAATTTTTGTTTCTTTAACATTTAAAGCTTTAGTTTCTGCTTGTATACATTGATTCATTTGTTGTTGATAGAAGTTAGAGAATATACTTTGTTGGAATTGTTGTTGCATAGCTGCATCAGTGATATTCATCATAGCTGCAGGGTTTACCATTGACATTTGAGTTGAAGCGGCTTGGTAGCAAGTTGAGTTAGCAGAGTTGATGAAACTTACCATTCTTTCAAATAAAGAACCTGAAACTTGAGATAAGTCGTTCATTGTGATGTTGCCACTTGCAATTGTTGCAGCATAGTTTTGCAAGTCCATTTTTTGTTGATACAAATCATTCAATTTGTAGTTAATGTCGCTTTTTTCTCTGATGATTTGCGAAACTCTTTTTGTCCATAAAAATAAACCCATGTTGCACCGCCTGATTTTTAATAACCAATTTGTAAACCTTACATGAGTATAAAGTATTTTCTTTGGAAAAAATTGCCTTTTTATTTACATAATATTACGAAATGTAAACATGGGAAATTCCATGGTAGCAAGGATTTCCATGATTTTGGACATGACAAAATCTTACAATTCTGAAGCTACAACAACTTTATCGATAAGACCATATTCAACCGCTTGTTGAGCAGATAAATAGTGATCTCTTTCGGTATCTTCTTTGATTTTTTTCAAAGGTTGACCTGTATGTTCAGAAAGTAAACCATTTAACATTGATTTCATTCTTAAAATTTCTTTTGCTTCAAGTTCAATATCAGTAGCTTGACCTTGAGCCCCACCCAAAGGTTGGTGAATCATAATTCTTGCACTTGGAAGAGCCATTCTCTTACCTTTTGTCCCTGCTGATAGTAAGAAAGCACCCATACTTGCGGCTTCACCAATACATATTGTTGAAACATCAGCTTTTATAAGCTTCATAGTATCGAAGATTGCCATACCTGCAGTTATTACACCACCAGGAGAATTGATATAGAGCATGATGTCTTTTTCAGGGTTTTCACTATCGAGAAGAAGTAATTGAGCTACAATTGAATTTGCTAATTCATCATCAATTTCTTCACCCAAAAATATAATTCTTTCTCTTAACAATCTTGAGAAAATGTCGAAAGAACGTTCACCTCTTGATGATGCCTCAATTACAGTTGGGACATAGCTCAAAATTTTATTATAATCAGATTTGCTCATTATAGGTTCATGTGTTGTAATACTGTTAATTTCCATCTTTATCTCCGTTAATTACATTGAAAGAACAAGTTCTTTCACATCTTTTCTCTTTACTTTTCTTGTTGTTGTCTTTGGTAGAGGATCCTTTAATACTACCACATTGTTAGGTCTTTTGTACATAGTCAACTGGGTAGATAAATTTTTAACTTCTGCTCTTATGAAAGAATTTAATCCATTATCATCTCCCTCAAAACGTTTGATGATTTCGTCTTTAGGTACAACAACAGCCATAATATCTTCAGTACCGTCTTTTGCCCCAAAAGTTCTTGAAGTTCCCATAACACAAACCTCTGCAAAGTATTCACTTTTTTCCAAAACAGTTTCAACTTCTTCAGGGAAAACTTTTTTACCACCATTTAAAACAATCATGTTTTTAATTCTGCCAGTAATGTAGATATTTTTTTCCTTATCAAGAGTTGCAATGTCACCAGTGTGGAACCAGTTATCCTCATCAATTACTGATGCTGTGAGTTCTGGTTGGTTGTAATACCCTTTCATAACGCAATCACTTCTGAGTAATAATTCTCCAGATTCTTTATCAATTTTAACCTCATATGAAGGTAATGCTCTTCCAACAGAACTCATATGTTTCATATCACCCATGTTAACTGAAACAACTGGACTTGTTTCAGTAAGTCCATATCCTTGATAAATAATTACACCTAATCTGTCAAAAAATTCAGCAACTGAAACATCAAGAGGTGCTCCACCAGAAATACACTGAGTAAAGTAACCACCGAATTTATCGTGGATTTTCTTGAACATTTTTCTTCTAATGTTTATTGGCATGTATTTAGCTATTGCATACATTGCTTTAAAGGCATTTTGTTGAGCTTTTGGAAGATTTTTTAATTCTGCTTCAATTGACATTTTTAGCAATTTAAGAAAAGCCGGAACAACAATCATGAATGCAATCTTCTTTTCTTTCATAATAGACAAAATATCTTTTGGTTTAAGACTTTGTGCATAATAAACTGAAAAACCAAAATTTAAGAACGTAAAAAATCCTACTGTCAATTCAAATAAATGATTCATTGGCAAAATTGATAATACGTTTATACTTTCAGCTGATGTTGCAATTTTTTTATAATCTGGAAATAATCTTTTTAATGGTTCTTTCAAATCGTTTAATTGAGAAAGTAAATTTTTAAAACTAATTTCAACACCTTTTGGAGAGCCAGTTGTTCCAGATGTATAAATAATCAAAGCTGTTGATTTTGTAGCTCTATGTTTCCACTTGCAATCGTAATTATCTGGCAATGTGTACAAACTTGGTAAGCCCAAATTGTATGTAGGCTCGTCAACTACAATTATTGTTTTTAGTGATTCAATTTTGTTTTTTAATTCTAAAGCTTTGTCAATATAAGATTGAGAAACCATTAAAACTGTAGGGTTACAATCTGATAAAATTGAAGTTAATTCAAAGATTGTTAACTTATTATCCAATGGTACGGTAACCATTCCTGAAATAACTGATGCAAAAACACAAGCTCCAATCTCAGGTTTTGATTCTGATAATATAGCTAACCTTTCTCCCTTTTTAACTTGTAAGTCATTGATTAAATAATAGGCAAGTTTTCGAGTTAACAACCCCAAACCCTTATAAGAAAACTCTTTCCATCCAAGTTTTGTCTTTATTGCAAGAGCAATTTTTTCACCATAGTTATTTGTTTGTCCTTCCAAAAGTGACAAAACATTTGTCCAATTTGCCATATTATAAATTCCTTCCGCTATTTTTATTAAATCTAATTCAATATTACTGAAATATTATAAAGCAAATGATACTTGTTTTCAAGAAAGTTAACTTTACTTAAAATTAGTTAAATGTTGAATTTTGTCGGCGAAGATATTCGTTAACTGCCGGACAAGAACCTTTACAAACTCTGTTTTCACAACCAATTTTACTATATCTGCATTGATATGCATTTGCATGCATATATTCTGTAACTCTCATTATGTACCATTGACGAGCTTCTGCTGCATTTTTAAATCTTTGGTAATTATCAACAACAAGAAAATCATCAGGGAAAGAGAAACAATATTTTATGCTTTTATCAACTAAAACGTCTAAAACTGGTTCTCTACATCCCAAATCAAAGTTTACAATTCTTGGATTTTCTAAAGCTTCTCCCATCAACCTTGGAGAAATTTGGCAGTTGTTTGATGGACAGTCAAAACCAATTGTTATGTCTGTGTAATCCTTCATAACCTTGTCAATCATATATTTTACAGGAGTGTCATAATTCATTAAATCAAATGTTCCTTCATGGAATGGTGTTGCAATTCCCATACGAACATGGTGAACAAGTCCTGGGTATGTATTTATGATGTTAAATAAGTTTTCAATGTGTTCTGTATCAATTTTTTCATCATTCATAAGAGTTAAGCCAACACAAAAAGAAATTTGACGACTTGCAAGGTAATCTCTTTTTGAATGAAGTAGTGCAAAGTTTTTGTAGAACAAATCTTTAAGTTCATCACGTGATGTAGTATTAACCAAATATCCAACATCACCAATTTCAATCATTTTTTCAAGCAACTCAGTTTTACAAAGAAGGTTTGTAAACATAGTAAGACGATTCATTTCTTTTACCCTTTTCATAATTTTTAAAATGTCAGGGTGAAGAGTTGGTTCGCCACCTAAGATACCAATTTTAGGTTCTGATACCCCCCATTGAATAATGTCATCAATTTCTTCATAAGAGAGCATCTTGTGTTGTTGATGATATTCTTTTTGGAAACAATATTCACAGTTGTTATTACAATCACTGATAATACTTATATTCAATTTTCATACTCCTATTTTTGGTAAAAAAAAACTGGGGCGGAAGGATTCGAACCTCCGAATGCCTGGACCAAAACCAGGTGCCTTACCGCTTGGCGACGCCCCAATGTTACTGTTCAATTTTAATCCGATGAAAAATGTTTGTCAAGAAATTTTTTACATATCGTCAAAAGTCTTGTCGCTAAACTTTTCTCTTATCTCATAAAATTTATCTGCAACTTTAAGGAAGGCATCTGTTATGTAAGGATCAAACTGAGTTCCTCTACCCTCTTTTATTATTTTAACACATTTTTCTTGAGGGTAAATTTCTTTGTAAACTCTTTTGGTACTCAATGCATCATAAACATCTGCAATTGCCATTATTCTTGCAGGAAGAGGTATTTCTTCACCTTTTAACCCGTCTGGATATCCTTTGCCATCCCATCTTTCGTGATGAGAACGTGCAATAACTTTTCCCATCTCAATAAAAGAATTGTCACCAAATTTTGAGTGAACTTCATCAAGAGTTTTGGCGCCAATTACAGTATGCTGTTTCATTACCTCATACTCGTCCTGTGTAAGTTTTGCATTTTTTAAAAGAATTAAATCGGAAATTCCAACTTTCCCTATGTCATGAAGTGTGCTTGCATTTACTATATCTTCAATAAAATTATCATCAATAAGATTAGAGTATGGCGAATTCTTTGCAAGTTCTTCTGTTAAAACTTTACAATAATTTTTTACCCTCGTTAAATGCTCTCCAGTGTCATCATCTCTGGATTGTGCAAGTTTTGCCAAAGAGAAAATTGTTTCAGTTTGCATTTGTGAAATTTTCTTCTCTTTATGAGGGATAATGTTTTCTTTTGTTAGTACAATATCTTCTTTTTTTTGTACCAAAGAATCAATAAGAGAGGTTAAATCATCAGCTGTGGATATTTTATATCCAGCCTTTAACAATAAATCTTTCAGATTCTCTAAATCTGACTTTTCACTGTTTACGATTAAAACCTCTCTCATTTTTCTTCCTTTATCTTTTCCTATGAAGGATTTTCTTCTTTTTGTTTGTTGATCATGCTTTGGATTTTATCCATAATTTCTTCACCCTTATCTTGAAGATCTGAAATTATGTTTTCAGCTTTTTCTTGAATTTCTTTTACTTTCTTGTCTGTTTTATCTGCAACATCTCTTGAAACATCTTTAATAGCTTCTCTTGTTTCTTCCCCAGATTGAGGTGCTAATAACAATCCAGCGATTGCACCAATAACACCGCCGACAACACATCCTGCAATAAATTTTCCTGTTGACATGAAATTTCTCCTTTTATTTCTTTACAAACGACTTAACCAGTGACACTATCCACTGAAATGCAGTTCTTACGGCACCTTTAGAAAATAACCTTGCTCGTGAAAAAGCCAACAAACCTGCTGCCGTGAAACCGCTAAAAAACTTTGAAACACCGCTGACGTTTTTGTCAACACTGTTTACCACCGCACTTATCCCTGAAAGTGTAGAATTCACTTCCTCAAGTATCGGTTTTGATTCTTCTTTTACCATTACAACTGTTTCATCAAGGTTTTTTACCAATTTTGACAAATCAGAAAGTAATTTTACGACAAATGCTCCAATCAACAAAACCATTAGAGCTGTCGCAATAACTAAAAAAGTTAAACTTTGGTTTAATACAACTTGTGATAAATACATAACCCTTCCTTAATTAAATTCTCCGTCTATACGACAAATTTCAATTTCTTCAAGTTCTTTTGCTTTACGGAGTCGTCTTGCACGAACTGAATTAACTAACTTTCTAAAAGCTCTTTCTGCCTGATATTTTAGAAAATCTACTTTTTCAGAAACTTGTTTTGATATGTTTTCCATATCTTCACTGTGTTCTTCTTTATAATCATTTATTGCTTTTTTTACTTCTTCTCTTGTTTCTTTTCCTGCCTTCGGTGCTAACAAAATTCCTGCAATTATTCCACCAAGAACTCCTGCTAACAATCCCGAATCAAAACCGCAATTTTTATCAGACATTTGCCCACCTCTCTTTTCTTCGATTAGTATAACATATTCCGAAAAAATTTCAATCCGCAAGACTCTTAAAATATTAAAAACAGTACACTTAAACTACTACCCTTGGGTAGCAAAATCATGTACAAAATCTTAAAAGTTTAAATCATAGAAACAGAAATAATAACTGTTAACATTACTGATAGAACATGTGCCAAATCTTTACGTTTTGCATAAGTTGCATTAGCAGCATTGAGAGCATAACAAACCGCAGTCATTTTACGACCCAAAACAGACATACATTTTCCAGCAAGAGCATAATCATTCATTGATACCATCATTTTATCTGGATCAATTGCAGATTCAGGTAATCTTGGTTGATTTACCTGCTTTTGTGCATATCTCTTTACGATAAATTGTTCTAAACTATCTTTCGGTCCGATGCTCATGGCAAAAACCTTACACTCCTCGACTTCTACATGTATATAAAAAAAATATTCTTCCTCAAATTTCAGAAAGAATATTTTTTGTTACAAAACTTAATCTATATGTTTTTATGCAAATGTTTTTCTATATTGTGCGTTTGCAGCATTAACACTTGAACAAGCAAGTTTTAATCTTTGTTGGATGGCAATCATATTTCTTGAAACCAAAGAGTAATCGTTCATTGCTGACATTACCTTTTCTGGACTTACCATTGATGCTAAACCAGGGTTATCAACTTTAACTGTTGCATATTTCTTAACCAACATTTTATCTATATAATCTTGAGGACCAATTGCCATCTTTTCTTCTCCTATATCTCTTTTATCCTTGTATCTATATAAAGTTTTTCTTGAAGAAAAAATTGACTTTTTTCTTTCATGTTTGTTAAGAAATATTAACCAACCAATTACTTATTGTTAAAATCTTTAATATTATCCATTGTAATTTTTAGTATTTCTAATATCGCATCAGAGGTGTTGTAAGCAATATGAGGAGTAATAATAACATTTGGTAGTTCTGCCATTTTTTGAGCGATAAAGGCCTGTTTAATGCATTCTTTTGACGTTTCACCAATAGTCTTTAAGAAGAAATCAGAATTAAAGTTTATTTTTTCACACTCAATAACATCTAAAGCGCAGCCTCTAATACGATTTTCAATAATAGCTTCGTATAGTGCAAATACATCTACGAGTTCACCTCTTGATGTATTTATTAAAAAGGCTGTATTTTTCATTTGATTAAATTCATTCTTTGAAAAAATATGATAATTCTCTCTTTTGTATGGAACGTGAAGAGTGATTATATCAGAGTTTTTAATAAGCGCTTCAAGCGAAACATAGTTAATTTTTAAATCTTTTTTTTCAAACAAGTCGTATGCAAGAATTTTCATCCCAAAGGCATGGGCAAGTTTGCAAACACCTGTTCCAATTTGACCAGTTCCTACAACACCTAATGTTAGTTTATTCAAATCTCTACCGAGGTATTTTTCATTATCTGCATTTTGACTTTTAACATCTTCGCATGCTTTCATTATGTTTCTTGTTAGACATAAAATAAGTCCAAATGTATATTGAGCAACTGTTGTAGCTCCATACGAAGGAACATTTTTTACTGTTATGTTTCTCTTTTCACATTCTTTTATATCAATGTGATTAACCCCAGTTGATCTTGTTGCAATTAGTTTTAAGTTTGGAAGTTCGTTAAGAACATCTTTTGTTATTGAAGAATTTATAAATGGGCTTATTATTTCAATTTTTTCTTTTTCTACTTTTGAAATATTTTTCAAAACATTGTTTATCGTTGAGTCAAATAAAACAAAATTGTCATTTAAAAGAGAATTTTTCTCTGTTTCTCTAACCTCAAAAAAGTATATTTTATTATTCATAATCGCTCCTTTTTTGAAGTCTAAAGATTTTAAAAGAAAAATTCAATTGTCGTAGTTAATTAAAATGTATACCCGATTAACCGATACATATTTTTAATGGTCGATTTAAATTATTGTCGTAGAGATAAGGAGAAAAAAATGAAACATGATTTGATTATTAAGGAACCCGAACTAAGTTTTGATAGTATTCACCAAGAATTGAATAATTTCTTGCGAGATACATTTATGGAAAGTGTTTTTTCGCATCCTCTTACGATGAGAAAAAATTTGACTTGGCGTCCAGCTATTGAAATGAAGCAAACACCAAAGGAATATAAAATTAAAGTTCAACTTCCAGGGGTAAATAAAGATGCAATCAATGTAGAAGTAAATAATGACTTTGTTACAATTTCTGCAGAAATAAAAGAAGAAAAAACTGAAAACGAAGAAGAAACAAAAACTTGTGAATTCAGATATGGTAAATATATGAGAACAATTTCTCTTGAAACACCGGTAAAGGCTGATGAGAGCGAAGCTGAATATAATAATGGCGTTTTAAAAATTAGACTTAAAAAACAACAAACAGAAAAAAATAATATGAAAAAATTAACGATTAAATAACATCCGAAGGCAAAAAAAAGAGAAGATTATCTTCTCTTTTTTTTGCCTCTTGTTTTTTTAAATATTTATGTAAAAATTAAGGTACAGTCATTACTGATTGTATTTTTTTTTGCTTGTCGATTTTCGACATGAATGTGGTAGCATAACGGAAAGAGATATACTCAACGAACGTGAGTACGAAGAAGTTTAATTTTAAATACTTAAAAGACAATGCATCTGCAGGAAGTTTTAGAAGAGGTTATGAGTGCTATTCTAATAATCTTATTCTTGAATCTCGAGCAGAGAAGAACTTTTATCATGCAAAAGTTAAGGGAAATTACCAAGATTTTTATAATACAGACTTAATTTTTAAAAAAAATACGGTTGAGGCAAGATGTAATTGTCCATTGAAAGAAGAGTGGTGTAAGCATTCTGTTGCTGTTGCAATTAAAGCAATAAAAGAAAAGGCTTATGAAAACTTTTTACTTACAAAATTTGATATTCAACCAGATTTACAAGATGAAAATACGGAACTTACGACAGAACCTAAAGGTAATTACATTTTTCATTTTAACAATAAAAGAAAACCAAACTTTTTTTCTTTGTTAATTATTTCAAGGGAAACAGGCAAGGTTGTAAGGTCTATTGAAAATATATTAAAGAAACTTATCGAGGAGCAAAGAACTAACCCTAATTTTGAACTTAATAAAACACAAAAGGTCGAAATCGAAATCTTTAAACAACTCTTAAGCCTTGCAAGACAGGATAAAAAAGCTGGATGGTTTGATATGACTATATCAAGATTTGAAAACATGTTTCCTTTGCTTGCAATGGCAGATGAAGTTTTGGATGAAAAGACTAAAAGAAGATTAAAATTTACAGATAAAGAATGGCATTTGTGTCTTACCGTTAATTCTTCGAATACGGGAACAGTGATGTTAGCTCTTGAGTGGAGAAGACCTGATAGTGATGAGGTTTATCCGTTTGAAGAGATTAGATATTTTTCAAGACATTTAAAATGGGGTAGGTACAAAAACATTATATTCCCTACAAATGTAAATGTAGGTGCTATTCCACAATATCTTACAAAGTCGTCATTTACAGACTTAAAAGATGCAGAGGGTGGTAAGTTTATATATGAAGAATTGCCTAAAATACAAGAAGTTACAGATGTGGAAATTTCTGAAACAATCAGCAAACTTATGCTTGAAAAAAGACCTCCATTAAATGTTGTGACTATGGGAATAGATTATGATCAATCTCTTAAAGCATCATTGGAATTTGAATATGATGGTGTAAGAGTTCCATATTCTAAAACCGATAAATCTCCATATTTAACTATTAAAAAGAATGATAATATTTACTGGATAAAAAGAGATTTTGCCCATGAACAAAGGGCATACAATATGTTGTTAGCTTGTAAATTTGTTCCAATGCAAACAAACAACCTTGCTCTTGAAAAAGAAAATGCGATTGATTTTTACAACTATTATATAAAGCAAGCGGGTGAGGGTTGGAAATTTGAAGAAAAAGACGATATGTCTTTCTACAAAATTATTGATGAACCTCTTAAACTTAAAGCAAAAGTTGATTTTACAAGTAATACCACTGATGGTTTTGAACTTACTCTTTATGCTCAAGTTGGCGACGAAATTATAAATTTTGATGAGATATATTCAACTATTCAAAGTGGCGAAAAATATAGCAGGGTTAGAAGTTTAGGTTTTGTAGAATTCCCAGCACAGGATATATATTCTATAATGCGTTCTTTCAATTCTTTTGATGTTTATAGAAACAATGAAGACAAATTTTTCGTAAAAACATATCGTGCTGGTCTTTTGAAAGAACTTGAAAACTTTGGTGCTGAACTTGTATTGAGTGATTCTTTTGCTGAATTCTGGTCACAAATGTCATCTTTCTCTACAAAAGATGATGTTCACACTCCAAAATCTGTTAAAGCTGAACTTCGTGAGTATCAAACGAAAGGTTTTAGTTGGCTTTGGTTTATGTATAAGTATGGGCTAAATGGAATATTGGCAGATGATATGGGGCTTGGTAAGACACTACAGGCACTGTGTCTTTTACAAAAAGCAAAAGACGAAGATGGGCCAATGCCAACTCTTGTAATCTGTCCAACATCCGTTGTTTTTAACTGGGAAAATGAAATACAAAAGTTTACTCCAGAGTTAAGTTGTTTAAAATTATCAGGAACTGAAAGAAAAAATTTATTCAAGGAAATTCCAAATTATGATATTGTGATAACAAGTTATGCTCTTGTTAGAAGAGATATAGAGCAATTAAGAAAAGTTAATTTTAGATACATAATCTTGGATGAATCTCAAAATATCAAAAATGCACTTTCACAAACAGCGCAATGCGTAAAAACCTTGAATGGTGTTCACAAGCTTGCACTTTCTGGTACACCAATAGAGAACAAACTTGAGGAATTGTGGTCAGTGTTTGATTTTCTAATGCCTGGATTTTTATTTTCTATGTCAGAATTTAATTATAGATATGTTAATCCAATTATGGAAAGACAAGATGCAATTGTGCAAAAACGTTTGAAACTTCAAATTTATCCATTTATCTTACGTCGTATGAAAAGAGATGTTGCTAAAGATTTACCTAATAAAGTGGAAAATGTTTCCTTCTGTGAGTTGACTTCAGAACAAAGAGATTTTTATATGGAGGTTTTGGATTCAACAAAAGAAGAATTGTTTAAAAGTATTGAGCAAAATGGTTTAGAAAAAAGTAGAATGTCGATTTTTTCTGCACTTTTGAGGTTAAGGCAAATTTGTTGTCACCCACGATTGTATGACAAGGAACAATTTAAAGGTAAAATTTCCTCAGGAAAATTTGAACATTTAAAAAACATGTTGGAAGACATAATATCTAACGGACATAGAATTTTGCTATTTAGTCAATTTGTCAACATGCTTGATATAATTAAGGATTGGCTTGAGAGAGAAGGTATTCCTTATGAATATTTGACTGGAAAAACAAAAGATAGACAAGGGGCAGTTGAAAGATTTAATAGTAACGAAAATATTCCTATTTTCCTTATCAGTTTAAAAGCTGGGGGAACAGGTTTGAACCTTACTGGGGCAGATTATGTTATTCATTATGACCCTTGGTGGAATCCAGCGGTTGAAGATCAGGCAACTGATAGGGCATATCGTATTGGTCAAAAGAAAAAAGTTTTTGTTTATAGACTTATTACAAAAAATACGGTAGAAGAAAAAATTCAAAAGTTAAAATCTGCAAAGAGAAATCTTGTAGATAATGTCATTTCGGTTGATAGAAACATTGTTAAATCACTTACTATGGATGATGTTAGAGATATTTTCTCTGTAGATTAGTTATTTTGTAGTATTGTATAAAATCTTTGTGATAATATGTCGTTATGGAAAAATCATGTAAGAAAGAATTAGTATTAGTTTTTATTTTTGCAGGGCTATTCTGCTTGTTATCATCTTTGGTTTACTTTTGTCCAAGGCTAACAGAGTGTGATGTAAAAATTGTACAAGGTATTCAAGGATTGTTTTCTTTTATTCCTTTAGAAGTTGCTGACTTCATTTCAGATTTTTATTACAAAACAATGTATTATCTTTGGGGAATTGTTTTTATCTATATGGTAGCTAAAAAGGACTTTGTTTCTTTAATATTTTATATTCTTTTTGTTAAGTTATTTGTTTTGACAAAAGAATTTTTCAAAATGGTAATAGCAAGACCTCGCCCATCGATTGAACTTCAACTATTAGTTCACCCTGCGGGTTGGAGTTATCCTTCGGGGCACAGCTTATTAAATATGGTATTTTTTGGAATTTTAGCTTATTTGATAAAAAAGCATGTTGAAAATGTTATTTTAAAAAACATTTTGATAAGTTTATGTATTCTTTGGATACTCATTGTTGGACTTTCAAGAATATTGTTAGGTGTTCATTATCTTACAGATGTAATTGGTGGATTTTTACTTGCTTCTGTGGCAATATGTTTATTCATTTTTGTGGATAAAAATCTTAATTGATAATTGGTTTTAACGATATAAAATTATGAGAAAAAGGAAGGAGTTCAAATGAAAAAACTTTTATTATCGTTTTTAATGTTAGCATTTGTTGGAATCAGCGTAAGTGCTGCAACTTATGATGCAGAAAAAAGAGTAAGTACAGTTGGGGCAGAAATAATGAAGAAAAATGGGTTGCCATCTGTAACCTTTAAAGTAACAGAATCTGCTGATAACAGTAGTATTGCAACAACAAATGTTTTTTATGTTGATAAAACAGCGTTAACTTATGCTGGAAATGACAATGAGGTTGCAGCTGTTATAGCCGGAGAATTGGGTGCAATTGTTAATGCTTCAGCATCAAAAAAAGAATTTGCAACATCTATTGCCAATTCAATTGTTCAAAGTATTGGTGATGAAAAATTACAAAATGCAGCTTATATGGCATCTGAATTATCTCTTACAAAAATGTCAAATAAAGACAGAAGAGCTGCTGATATCACAGGTGTGGACTTGATGATTAAAGCTGGTTATAACCCACTTGCAATGATTGTAGTTTTGGGTAAAAACCCAGGTTCAATGATGGAAATTTTAAGAGGCCGTCCGTCAAACTTTGCAAGAACAATGAATATATACGATTATCTTTCTTACAATTATCCGGCAAAGATTAAAGCTGGATATGCTTGCAATGAATACAGGAACTTTTTAGCTTATGTTAACCCAATCGTTAAAAAAAGAGAATCAAGTGCTTCTGCAAAAGCGAAATTCCAAAGAACTCAAGCTATTGCAAAACAAAAAAGAGCAAATGAATTAGCAAGATATAAAGCAACAAATGGCGCAAGTGGATGGGATGTTTCAAGAGCGTTACTTGAAAGCTTTACCGAAGTTGATGAATCAAAATAGTTTTCTGTGTATAGAAAAAAGATGAGAATTTTATATTCTCATCTTTTTTTATTGTTATTTTTTCTAAACTACAAAAGAATGAACATAAAACCTGCAAGTAACATTGCTGGTCCAAAAGGAAGATACATAAAATCTGAATCTTTTTTTAGCCCTTTCAAAATTCTAATGCACAAAACAATCCCCGAAATCAAAAGCAATATTTCTGAATAAGGAACTTGAATTTTAGTTATATATATAGCGATAACAAAAATGATAGAAAGTAAAATAGTCAAAAAGTCTTTTTCTTTAAAGAGCTTGATTAAAAACATAGGAATTGTGACAATTAGTTGAAGAATTATTGCAAGCAGTAGAACGAAAACAGAAATTTTCCACCCGAAAATTGCTCCAAGACCCGCTGCAATATATGTGTCCCCCTCTCCGAAAGCTCTTGTACCTGCGAGCAGATAACCTGTTCTTGCAAGAATTTCCATAACAGCAATACCAACAATTATTCCAAGGATTGAGGCAATAAATGAAGCGTTAATACTAAAGTTTATTGCAAAAGGAAAAGTTATAAATTTTTGATAAACGGGATTGAGGTTCAAAAGATTAAAGATAAGTCCACCACCAATTAAAAAATATGCGTGTTTATCAAAAATAACCTTTTCTTTCAAATCTGTTACTGAAAGTACAAGCATTACCGAGCATAAAAACCACATCATAATTGTTTCTAACGAAAATCCAAATCTAAAAAATATAATTACAAAAATTATTCCTGTAATAAGTTCTATTATAGGATATTGAATACTTATTTTTTCCTTGCAAAAAGCACAACGTCCTTTGAGAAAAGCATAAGAGAATAATGGAATGTTATGATACCATTTAAGTGGTGTTTGGCATTTTGGGCATTTTGATGCTGGATAGCTAATTGATTCATTGCTAAAAGCTCTCAAAATTACAACATTTAAAAAACTTCCAATACAAATTCCTGTTATAAAAACAAATAATCCCAAAATCAATATTACACTCATACTTTTTCTACTTTCTTTTCTGTAATTATTTTGTATATATCATTTAATGCATGTTTAAATTTTCTTGAAATTTGCATTTGGGTTAAATTTAATTTTTCAGAAATTTCTCTTTGATTTAAACCCTCATAATATGAAAGTTCAACAATTTCTTTATAAGGTTCTTTAAGTTTTTTTATTGCATCAGAGAGCATCATTTTAGCTTCATAAAAATCCCACGAATCTTTATAGTCTTTTGCAGGGATTCTCTCAACTAAAGATATATTATCATCATCCTCGCCAACGACAGTTTGATCAAGAGAAATAAGTTTTTTACGTCTATCAACCTCAATTACAAAATTGACTTTTGAAACAGGGAGAGAAAGGATTTCTGCAATTTTTTCTGGCAAAATATCTTCTCCAACTTTTGATAATTCCTTGATTACTTCATTTATTCTGTAAGAAAGCTCTTGGATTTCTCTTGGAGTCTTAATCATAGAAGATTTATCTCTCAAATAGTGACGAATTTCTCCCATAATTAAATATGTGGCGTAAGTTTTAAATTTAGTTCCATATTCTGGATTGTAATATTCAATAGCTTTCATCAACCCCAACGCACCAACTTGTGTTAGGTCATCAAAAGGGTCAGTTGCACGTCGAGCAATCCCTCTTGCAAGTCTTTTTACAAAAGGCATAGCAGCAACAACGATGAGATTTTGCAAATTTTTCTTTATGGATTTTTCATCAGTGTTTTTATATTCCTCAACCCATTCTTGTATTTGAGGAAAAACATCTTCTTGAACATCTTCTTTTTTCTTCATCATCATCATGAAAAATACCTCTTACAAAGATTATATCATAATCATTTAAATAAAGCTTAATTTATTTATTATCGGACAATGAATAGATGTAGTCGGTATTATTTTTTAAAGTTTTATCTGTTGCTACGATAGAATATATAGGCGCAGTTGAAAATATTTCTTTTGCGGTATCTTGAATGTCTTGTACAGAAATATTTTCTGTTTCTTCTAATATTTTATTCGTTCTATCGATGTCAAAATCTTTTATGATAAGACTGTTCTTATCGGCAGTCATTTCGCAGTTGTTCAAAAGTCTATTTTTTAAAACGGCTTTTGCATTATTAAGTTCATCTTGCGAAACTGTTTCATTTATCATTTTGTTGATATGTTTTTTAAACCCTTCAATTGATTTTTCAAGATTTTTATAAGACTTTGGATTATCTGTTGTGGTTTTTATATAAAGAGAACAAATTCCTGTGTCATCGACAAAGTCAAGGCTTGACTTAACGTGATATGCAAGTTTTTGACTTTCTCTCAAATCGTTAAATAGACGTGAAGAAGAAGTCCCACCTAAAATTATATTTAAAAGTGCATACTCAGCTGATTTTTTGGGAGATTTGTCTGTTGGGAATTTATAACCCATTTGAATTTCAGCTTGTTCTTTATTGTGTTTTCTTGTAATTACTTTTGCTGTTTCGTTTTCTATGTATCGGTTTTCAATATTTGATTGTTCCTTCTCAACTTTTGGAAAGTCATTACTTAAAGTTTCAAATACAGCTTTTTTCAAATTTTCGTTTTTAAAATTACCAGATATTGCGATTTTTAATTGAGAATTGTCAAGCAAAGATTGATAAAGCTCAACAACATCTTTAAGAGTTATTTTGTTGATATTTTTTAATATATCATCCGCTTTAACTCCAGCATATTCACCTTTGAATAATTCTCCATATAATTCATCTTCAGAATTTATCGGGATGTTTTCAACTTGTTGAATAATTTGTTTTTTAGCATTGTCGAGTTCTTTTTGAGTAAGTCTTGGAGAATACAAAACTTCTTTTATATCTTTCAATGTTTTCTTTATATCTGCATCAGAGGCTTGAGCTTTAACATAGATATTTTTTTCATCTGCAGAGAAAGATAGAAGTATTCCATTTTTTTCTGCATCAGAATAGAAATCTTCACGATTTTTCTTCATACTACCTCTATTGAGCATGTAAGATAAAACCTCAACTGTCCCAGCTTTAGGGTTTTTGCTTGTAGGGATAGACAGTTTCAAATCAACATAAGTGTTCTTTTTGTTTGTGTTGTTTGCGTATAAAACAACATTGTTTTCAAAAGTAGTTTTTGTGATATTTTCAGTGTTTAGAACTTTTCTTGAACCAAAACTTACATTCTTTTTTGGGTGAATAACAGTTATGGCATTTGTTTGTAAATACTTTTGAGCAAAATCTTTTATATCATCAATTTTTATAGAATCAATTAGTTTTTCATAATCACAAACCGCTTCAATGTTATTATCAGACATTGCAGCTCCAATAAGGGAGTTTATTGCAAAAGAGTTTTCAAAAGTTTTTTCATATTCACTTTTTAACGCTTTTTTTGCAATATTTAGTTCTTCTTTTGTAGGTGGATTTGTAACAAGACTTTTTAGTGAATCATTGATAATGCTAATAGCTTTTTCGACTTTTTTATCATTGATTTGACTTTCAAGCAAAATGACACTGTTTTCAGAAGGTTTTGAACTTACTCTATCTGTACATACAGAAGCTTCTGCTTGAATTTTTTCTAAAGATTTATTCAAACGAGAAAGACTTGAACCGATGAGTAAATATTGAACAACATCAAATGTAACCTTATCTTTACTGTTATTGTTTTGCGGTCCAACAAATCCCATTGAAATGTGGGCGGAGTTTGTTTTATTTGATGTCAAATCTTTTCTAACATTTGTTGTGATTGCATCTAATTTTTCAAAATACCTTTTTCTTGGTGGTTGAACTTTTGAGTGCATATTTTCAGAAACCAAAGCGATAGCATTGTTTGGGTTAACTTCACCCGTAATTACTGTTACCATATTCGCTGGAAAGTAGTTTTGAGAATAATATTTCAAAACTTTTTCTCGAGTGAGTTTGTTTATATTTTCAACGTTTCCACCAATTATGTCTGTTGATGAGGACTTTATGTTGAATAAGGATTTTATTGTTGTATTGGTTGCAATATTTTGACAATCATCCAAAATCATATTGATTTCTGAAGTTACAGGACCTTTTTCCTTTTCAGTCATCTCTGGTGTAAATTTAGGTGTTTCAAGCATAGATGCATGAATTTTAATTTGTTTTTCCAAATCTTCATCATTTAGCAAATTCGATTTTATATAATAATCTGTTGCAGAAAATCCAGTTGAGGCATTGGTGTTAGCACCCATTTTGTTAACAGTTACAAAAAATTCCCCATCTTTTAGCCCTTCAGAACCATTAAATAGGCTGTGTTCAACAAAGTGGCTGATGCCTCTTTCTTCATCTTTTTCGTTTAAAGACCCAGTGTTAACGTACGTTTTTAAAACTGTTGGACCTTCTTTTGGAACTATAACAACTTTTTGCCCGTTTTCAAGTTTAAAGATGTGTGCCTTTAAATTATCAGGTAAATTTAATTCTCTAATTTTTGTATATTTAAGAGGTGTTTTTACGTTGTAATCAGGAGTTTGAGCTGGAATTTCATGCACATGTTTTTCGACGGTTTTTGTTTTTTTCTCCGTCAAATGATTGTGTTCTGATTGAAAGCTTATATTAACTGAATTTATACGCACATTTACACCCGTATATTTTAAAAACCATTATAGAAAAATTTTGATACAAAAATGCAAATTTGTAAATATTTATGAACTTTTTTTATTTTTTGTATTATAATTCGTATATGGAAAATGATTTAAATATTGCAAATAGTTTAATTGGTGAAAAAAAGTTTAGTGAAGCCATTGAAGTTTTAAAAAAATATGAGAAAGAAAATAATCCAGAAGTTTTAAAACTTATTGGATTGTGTTACTTAAATCTTGAAAAATTTCCAGAGGCTAAAAGTGCATTCGAAACGGTTGTAAAGTATCTACCTGAAGATGCAACAAGTTGGTATTATCTTGCAATATGTTATGACAATTCTGACGAACTTGTTCAAGCTAAATTTGCGTATAACAAGGTTATAAGTCTACGTGACAAATATGTAGATGCTTATAAAAATCTTGGAGTTATTTATCTCAAATTAAGGGAAGAAGAAAATGCTTTCAATCTTGCAAAAAAAGGGATAGAAGTTGCTCCTGATGATTATATTTTTTATTATTTAGCAGGTTCTGCTCTACTTTCTATGAAAGATTTTAAGCAAAGTATAGAGTATTTGGAAAAAGCTCTTGAAAGAAATTCTTCAAATGTTCAACTATACTGTAATCTTGGAACAGCATATTTGTCTGTTCAAAAACCTGATAAGGCGCTTGAAAATTATCTAAAAGCAATAGAAATTGATGATAAAAATGCTGTGGCATATTACAATGCGGGTTCTGTTTATCAAATCAGAGAAGAACACAGCAAAGCATGTGAATTCTATGAAAAAGCGGTCGAACTTGATGATTCAGAATTTTTCTTATCAGCACTTGCCCTTGAAGAATTTAAAGCAAAGTATTATGAAAAATCAATTAAACATTATAGTAACTTAATTAGTTCTCATCCAGAAAAACCAAATTATAGATATAATCTTGTCTGCTGTTATGAAAAGCTTGGACAGTGGGGAGCTGCAATTCAACTTTTGGAACAGTTAGTTTCTGCAAACCCAAAATCAAGAATGATGCTTATTAAATTAGCAGGATTGTATTTGAATGCTAATAGACCTGCAGATGCAAAAACCGTATATGAAAGACTTATTTCACAAGGTTTTGTTTCAGATGATATTTATTATAATTATGCGATGTTATGCTCAAAAACAGGAGATCTTGATACGGCAGAAAGAATTTTAAAAAAGGTTATCGAGTTAAATCCGTCTTATTATAGAGCGAGAAAAGATTTAGGCGTTATTTTCTTGAATAAAAGGTTGTTCAAATATGCAGAGGACGAATTTAAGCTCGCATATAAACTTGCACCAAATGATGCTGATATTGTGTTTGAATATGCAAACTTTATGCAGGCAATGGCAAGATTTGAGGAAGCTACAAGTTTGTATGACAAAGCTATTGAATTGAATGAGAAAAATCCTCGTATTATGGTTTTTGCCGCATTGAATATTTTATCAATGCATGATTTAAAAGGTGCAATTGGTTATATTGAAAAGGCTCTCAAATTGATGCCTGCAGACCCATTTATATTGTTAAATGCAGGCAAAATTTACTATGCTGCAAAAAAATATGATAAAGCTCAATTTGTTCTTGTGAAAGCTTGGGAGCTAAATCAAAATGCAGAAATAGAAAATCTTTTAGCTCTCACTTATTATGCACAAAAAGAATATGAAAAAGCTATAACTATTTATGAAAAACTTATCAAAGAATACCCAACCAATACAAATGTTTTGATAGGTTATGCACAGGCATGTGAAAAAGCAGGAAAACTTGAAGAAGCTAAGAAGTATGCTCAAAAGATCCTTGAAATTTTTGATGAGATGCCTGAAGCAAAGAAAATTTTAAAGAGAATAAAAAAACTTGAGGAAAATGCCTAATTTTGTTGAGCGTTTACAAGCTTCTCAAATTCTGTAAAAGTTTCGTTTCCTACAAGTTCTTCAAGAGAGGCTCTTTTACTCATAAAATCAAGTTGTGCTTTCATTTGTTCATCAAGAGCTTCTCTATAATATGCATCGGTAATTATTACAACTTCTTTTGTCGAATTTTGAGCATTTTGGAAATTGGCATATCTTTTTTTTGCTGTTTCAGAAGAAATCTCGTAAACTTTTCGAGCTGTAATATAGTCATAATATCTGTTTACAACTTTTTGTTGTAAGTCCTCTATTTTTCTAACCAAAACAATCATGTCTGCATCATTAACTTTTGTATATTTGTAGTTAACAGTTTTATCATCTTGTGAAAAAATTCCTAAAACCGAACCGCTCAAAAAAGATGTTGAAGATATTAAAGGATTTCCAACCCCAGCACCAATGAGGGTTGACATGTTCGCAATTGACTGTAAAACTTTTTTTACAGATTTTTCATCTGGTTTATCTTGATCAGGGTTTGAAAGTTTGTATAGAGTGAATTTTATAATGTCACTTTTTGTTGCCGCTCCTTGCCAGAGAAGTGACAAGTGTCTTTGCATAACGTCTTGGTCTATTTCCAATTCTTTAGAAACAGTTTTAGAAATCCTTTTTATACTCAAGTCCGCATAGGTTAATTTGTCTATACTGTCAGAACCATTTAAATCTCTCGTATTTTTATCTTGAGTTTTTACAGTAGGCATCTCTTCTGGATCGTCAGTTATTCCTAATCTATAAAATGGTTGTTTTACAGAGTTTAAATCTTCATATTCCATGCAAAAAGCTGATGAAGAAAAAAGGCATAATATGGAAAATAAAATTAGTAAATTTTTCATTTGCCACTTCCTTTTTGTTTATTTTTAAATAGTGCACTATTAAAATCATATTGATACAAATTTAGGTTGTCTACAGTCTTTTTTCCTGCTAATCTTTGTAATTCAAGATGATATTTTTTTGCTTTTTGCATAGCTTTATACTCTTCAAGTTCCATGGAATCATACAAAGAAGAGGATATAGTTGTATCAAGTAAATCGTCTTTTTCAAGAGCTTTTGAGTAATTTTTATGATACAAAATAAGTCTTTGTCTTGTTTCTTTAACTTGGTTTAGTGAGCTTTTGTAATTATAGTAAGCATCAATAATTTTGTCTTGCAAGTCTTCAACTAATGCTGCAAGTTCAATAAGTTCTGTATCTGTTAAAGGTATTTCTTGAGGAGTTGTTTTTTTGTTAATTAGTGATTGAGCAACTCTCCCTGCAGAAAATGCAAGGGTTTGGGTTAAATAATCAGCTCCCATAAAAGAAGGAACAAATGAACTTCCAGAAACGACAGCATTTAAAGTCTTTGCCATGAGAGAAGAATGAATTCTTCTTTGACTTTCAGGCGTTGCTAATTTTTTGAGGGCAAACTCTATAACTTTATTATTTTCTACTGTGCCTTTCCAAAGATTTTCAATATCTTCAAGATCCTTTTTCTTTTGAAAATCAATCAATTCTTTTAAAATTTCATCATCAGAAATAGTAAGAGATCCGCTAATTGTTTTGGGTTGAGTTTCAACATTGATGGTTTCCTTTTTTATGTTGTCAAGAGAAACTTCGTTTAATGCAAAAACCTGTGCATTAGAAAAACTAATAACAAACAAAATTGATAAGATTTTAGCGTATATCTTTTTCATAACAAACTTATAACACAGATAAAAATTTTCGTCCAAAATAGCTGGCATGTAAAAGCGAAAAAAATAGGAAAATTTTTAAAAATTTCCGTAATAAAGCTTAATAATCATTAGAAATGTAACGAAATGTAGAAATGAATTTAAAATGCCTGAAACCCAAACTACAAATACACAAACACAAAATAAACTAAACAATTTTAATGAAGGTTTACAATTATCAGCAGGCGTTTTTGATAGTACCCTTAATTTGATGAATGAAACATCTTCAACTCTTGAAGAAAAGCAAAGTTCAGCAAGCAAAAAAGAATCTGATGGTATAACATTCCCATCAAGTGTTTTTGGCGATAGTGGTACAGAAAAAACCAACTCAAAAACTGATTCAACAACAGATTCAACAAAAGAAACAAAAACAAATGATAGCAAGGTAACCAAAAATAGAATAAAAACTTTGAAAAATGAGATTAAAGAGTTAGAAAAAAATAAAGAACCTAGTTATGCAAGCAAAATAATCGAAAAGCAAAATGAACTTTATAGATTACAAGCTTAATGAAAGATGTGCTATTTCGTTATATGACTTTTTTGTGCTGCCACATGAAAAAGGACTTAACGAAATAGCACCCCTGGGGTTAAATCTTTAAGTCCCTTTTCTGTATGTTTAATATGTTAGCTTAACTACATATGTTTTTCAATGTTAGAAACTATCGAAGATTTTGACATCAAGCCAACAAGTCTTTCAACAGGTTCTCCGTTTTTGAAAAACAATAAACTTGGTAATCCACTTATTGAGTATTCTGTTGCAATTTTTAAATTTTCATCTGTATTTATCTTTACAACTTTTACTCTATCTTTAAACTCATCTTGAACTTCATCAAGAACTGGTCCCAACTTTTTGCAAGGACCACACCATGGAGCCCAAAAATCTACTATAACAGGTTGTGTTTCTTTTAAAACTTCACTTTCGAATGTTGAATCCGTAACTTCAGTAACTGCGGACATAAAACTTACCTCTCTTTTGTACCTTCTCGTTTTATTTTATCATATTTAACAAAATATATCAATATTTTAAAATTTATGATAGAATAATCTTGGGATTATTATGGTTAGAAAAAAAATTATAGAAATAGTTTTAGACACAGAAACCACGGGACTTGATTATACTCGTGAAAGAATGGTTGAATTCGCAGCTTTAAGACTTGAAAACGGTAAAATTAAAGACGAATTTCAAACCTTGATTAACCCTGAACAGCATATCAGAAAATCAAGCATTGCTATTCATGGGATAACAGAAGATATGGTTAAAGACGCTCCAACTGAAGCTGAAATTATGCCAAAAATTCTTGAATTTATTGGAGATTATCCTATTGTTGGTCACAATGTTATTTTTGATTTTTCATTTATAAATGAAGCTTCTTTGAGGGTATTCAAAAAGGGAATAACAAATGAGAAAATTGATTCTCAACAGATGTTTAAAGAAATCGCACCAGATTTAGAATCCCATGGGCTTTCAGCTTTAACTGAAAGGTTTAAGGTAGATTTGACAAATCATCATAGAGCTATGGCTGATGCTATGGGGCTCGCTTTAGCTTATCCAAAATTGAAAAAATTGTATTTGCAAAAATATGATTGGCAATGTAAGCAAATAGAGAATATTGACTATTTATTTGAAAGATATTTAAGAATACAACAAAGTGTTGTTACTCAACAATCAGAGTTACAAGACTTACGTTCTATTTTTAAACTTTATTTCGAACTTGGGGGAAAACCTATCGAGTCCACAACGGGAGAAAAGTTAGTTTATCAATCAAAGCAGACATTTAGTTATGATTTTGATAAAATAAAAGATATATTAAATGAAATAGGTGCGTTGAGAAAAGCTGTAAAGTTAAATACAGCCTTTGTCGACAGACTTGTTTCAGGGCATGCTCTTGATGAAGAGAAAAGAGAAATTATTAAAGATGCTCGTCAAGAAATTACAGAAACAAAAAATATACAAGTTATAAAAGTAGGAAAATAATTATGGCAAACAAATTTATCGAATTTTTTAAAGAACCTCCTGCAAAGGAAGAGATTCAGGACAAAGAAAAAGTTGATAAAATGTATTCTCATTTTAGATGGAGAATATTTTATTCAAGTTTTATCGCATATATAGTATATCACTTGTGTAGAAAGAACCTTGCGGTTGCTTTGCCTTCAATGGGCGAGGCTTTACACCTTTCAAATACAGAGTTAGGTCTTTTGGGTGCATCTCTATATTTGTTTTATGGTGTTGGAAAGTTTATAAATGGTATATTGGCAGACAGATCAAATGTTAGAACATTTTTGCCTACTGCTTTGATTTTATCTGCTTTATGTAACCTTATGTTCGTTATAAGTACAGTCTTTATAACTCCAGGGCATGTTACAATTTTTGGTTTACCATCTTCTACAGTTTTACTCTGGATATTGGCATTTTTCTGGGGTGCTAACGGATGGTTTCAATCAATGGGATTTCCACCTGTTGCAAAAAGTTTATCATATTGGTTTTCAACTTCTGAAAGAGGAACAAAATGGTCACTTTGGTCAACATCACACCAATTGGGTGTATTTGCAGCAGTTATGATATCTGGTTTTGCAATAGAACATTTTGGTTGGCAAGCAGCATTTTATGTTCCATCTGCAATTTGTATTTTAACTGGCTTATGGTTGTATGACAGATTGAGAGATAAACCACAAACTTTGGGACTTCCTGATGTTGAAAAATACAGAAATGAACCGGCAGTTATTGTTAATAAAGATGAGCAAGATAACAGACCTTATCTTCAAGTATTCAAAGAGAATATTTTGTGCAACCCTATAATGTGGATGCTTGCAATATCTTATATTTTCGTTTACATAGTTCGTTTTGGAACAGAAGATTGGCTTGTAAAATATTTGGTAGAAGTAAAAGGTGATTCATTGACCCTTGCAAGTTCAAAATTAAGCTCTTTAGCTTTGATTGGTGCTTTTGGGGCAATTGGAGCAGGTGTTATTTCTGATAAGGTTTATAAAGGTAATAGAACACCTATCAATATTGTATTTTTGATTTGTTTGGTAATAAGCTTACTTGCTTTTGCAAACAATCAAAGTTCAACGCTTGATTTCTTATATGCCGCAATGATTGGTATGTTTACCGCAGGTCCTCAATTGTTAATTGGTGGAATTTGTGCAGTAGAAAGTAGTTCAAGAAAAGTTGCTTCAGCTTCAATCGGATTTACTGGTGTATTTGGATATATTGGTGCAGTGCTTTCTTCAACAGGTACCGGATATATGGTTGATAAATTCGGTTGGAACGGTGCTATCGGATTTTGGATTTTATCAGCAGCAATATGTATAATACTTTGTATTGCAATGTGGATTATACAAGCAAAAAGGAAGAATGCATAATTCCTTTTACATCTAATTCTTTTAAAATAAATGCATAGTAAACATATTACTATGCATTTGTTTTATGAAATTTACAGTATTCTTGAATAGGACATTGTGTACATAAGGGTTTTGGCTTGCAAACATTTTGACCGTGAGTTACAAGTAATGTATTTATGTCTATCCAATATTTTTGTGGAAGTTTTTTACGTAGTGCAAACTCAGTTTCATCTGGAGTTTTTGTGTTTACATAACCGATTCTGTTAAATATTCTGTGTACGTGTACGTCAACGCAAATTCCTAATTTGTTGAAACCTTTAGCCATGACCAAATTTGCAGTTTTTCTTCCAACCCCTTTAAATTTTATTAGTTCTTCTATTGTTTCCGGCATAGGATTTTTACAAAGATATTTTGATATTTCTATTATTTGTTTAGCTTTATTTTCGTAAAATCCAACTGGATATATTGCTTTTGATAACTCTTCAGGTTTTATCTTTGCAATTTCTTGAGGAGTTTTGCCTAATTTAAGCATCCTTAACGTTGCTGGATATGTGGTTTTGTCATTTGTTCTTAAGCTCAAAATGCAGGATATTAGTACAAGATATGGATTTTTAAAAGTTTCCATTAGCTTTACAAAATCACTTCTTGGTTGATTAGCACTTTTTAGTGCTTCAACAATTTTGTCGATGTTAGTCATTTTTTAAAATTTCCTCAAAATTAAGATGTGTTTTTAATTTTAAAGCAAAAACTTTTTTATTAAACTTTAAAGTTTTACATTTTACTGCATCTTTCTCTGTTGTAATGAGAGGAAGGTTTAATTCTTCAAGAACTTTGACGTCTTCTTGTGTATATGCGTGATGATCATCAAAATCAAGGGTTTTTACGACGTCATATTCTTTTAAAAATTTGTAAAATTGTTCTGGTTGTCCTATTCCTGAAAATGCTACAACTTTTTCTTTTTTATTGAGAAGTTCTTTTTCATCAAAAATGTTATAGCATATATCTGGTTCAACTTTGCACAGATAAGTTTTTTTATTGAATTTTTGTTCAAGTGTTTTTATGTAATCAAAAGCTTCTGTATGGTCTATGTTTTTACTTATTACTATTATTTTATCTGCACGTTTAATATTCCTAATACATTCTCTCAAAGGACCTGCTGGTAATAAACAATTATTTCCAAATTTTTTTTCGCTATCAATAAGCACAATATCTAAATCTCTGTAAAATTTTCTATGTTGGAAACAATCATCTGCAATTATAATTTGTGCGTTATAATCCTCAACTGCTTGTTTTGCACCGAGGTATCTCACTGGAGAAGTAATAATAACCGCATTTGTATTTTGAGCAAGCCAAAATGGTTCATCTCCAGCATCTTCACATTTTAAGAGGATTTCTTTTCCGTCAGAAACGATTCCTTTTTTTTTGCTACCATACCCTCTTGATACAATTGCAACGTTCTTATCTTTCTTGAAGAAGTTTGCAAATTCTGCAACAACAGGGGTTTTTCCAACCCCACCAGTTGTAAGATTTCCAATTGAAATTACGTATGCATCAACTTTTTTAGGTTTTAATATTTTGTGGTCATAGAGAAAATTTTTAAACTCGCATCCCATAGCATAAAAAACGCTCGAGAATTTCAAAAGGTTAAAAAATAAGCCTTTTGCATTTTTGTCATAATGTAATTTTGCAATTTCATTTTTATTCATTAGAACAATAACCTAAATATTAAAAATCTCTTGTTAAGTTTTTCTGAGAATTTTTTGAGATTTCTTGTTGTTTCAGCCGTGTCAGAAACAATGCATTCAATTTGAGTTTTTTGTTCAGGCGTCATCTTATTAACAAGAGTCATAGCGTTTGACAAGTCAACCATAGCTTTGTCAATATCTGAAACTGTTGTCATAAGTTTACGTTTAAGCTTTTCATCTTTAGTTAGAGTATCAACATATGTTGTGATGTCGTTAAGATTTCTCATAATTTCTTGTAAATCGTTTGCCATTCTTTGAGAATCTGTCTTGTCTAAAACGTTATTGAGGTTTTTCGCAAGCTTGCCTACAGATTCGGTTGTTGTCATAAATGTACCCTTAAAGTCTTTATCACCTATGACGTTATTAACGTTATCAGAAACTTTGTTAAAGTTATCTGTAACTTCTTTTGCCATCAACATAATTTTATCTAAATCGTTTTGTGATGCATCAAGTAATTTTTCGGCTTTTTCCATAGTGGTTGAGGCTTTAGCTGTTAAAACTTTAACGTTTTCAATTGTTTGTTTCAAATCTATTATTACATCTTCAGATAGTAGTTCATTAACTTTTAACGTCGTTTCTGTCAAGGATTCAGCAGCTTTATACTGCAAATCCAAGAAGTCTGAAATTCTCATTGGCTCAACAACGGTATATAGAGAAGTTTGATGAGGATAAGGCAACTCTGTTCCGTCAAGAGTAGAAATCCTCAATTTCTTTTGTCCTTTGTCTGTTATAATCTGTCCAGCCATAAATTCAGGTGAAATAAGCCCTGGAAGGTTAATTATATAATCAACTTTGTAGGCATATTTAGTTGGAATTTTCGCCCTTGGAATAGGCGGAACAAGTTGTGTTGAGAGAATTTGAACGTCTTTAACAATTCCAACATCATAATATTTTTTTTCTAATTTTAATTCTACTGGGTCATTTTTATAAAGAAGGTTTTCTTCTGTTTTTACAGGAACATAAACAGTTTTTGTTTTAGGAGGAGTGATTTCAAGAAATTGTTCTCCAATAAGTCCAGATTGTTGAATTGAGAAAGTTGAAGCTTTAGGGATAGTTAAACCTTTTTCAGTGATAACAAATTTCAATTTTACATAAGTTTTATCATCTTCAATAACTGGAATAATTTCTTCAACTTGTCCTACACGAAGTCCCATCATTTGAACACCAGATCCAGGTCGCATTCCATTTACATCCTTAAATATAATTTCAAGACGTTCTCCTGCAGAAAACGAACGACCTTTAACCCATAGAACTGAGCATAGTAGGATAATTAAACCTGCTAATGCGAGAAGTCCAACTTTGAATGATGATGAGAATTTCATATATTTATTTTCCTTATTGAGTTTATTGTATCAAAAATTTTTTATTCTGCCAACATTTTCATAGGTCCTTCAAGAGATGCTGACACAAATTGTTTTGCATAAGGGTTGTCACTTGTAGTAAGTTCTTCTGGAGTCCCCTCAAAAACTGCTTTTCCTTTGTAAAGCATTAAAACTCGATTTGCTGTTCTTTTAATAGTTGACATTTGGTGAGTTACGACTATAGATGCGGCATTTGTTTCGTCCTTAAGTCTTACGATGTAATCTTCAATCAAAGTAGAAGATATCGGATCAAGACCAGCAGTAGGTTCATCGTAAAGAATAGAGCGAGGTTCTGTAACGATAGCTCTTGCAAAACTTACCCTTTTTTGCATACCACCTGAAAGTTCAGAAGGATATAATTTTTCAATACCTTCAAGACCTACCAATTTTAACTTTTGTCTTACGATTTCTTCAAGTTCACTTTGAGAATATTTTTTTCTAAATTCTTTTCTTTCCTTTAGTGCAAAGGCAATGTTATCAAAAATATTCAATGAATCAAAAAGTGCTGAATATTGAAAAACCATAGCAACATCCCCTTTTGATGTTTTAATTTCTCCACTGTCGGGAGATATAAGATTACAAATAAGTTTTAGTATTGTGCTCTTTCCAGAACCGCTGAAACCTACAATCGCCAAAACCTCTCCGTCATTAACGGAAAAGGAAATATCGTCTATTACCTTTTTGTCATCAAATGATTTTGTAAGATTTTTAACTTCAATACCCATAATTCATCCTTTATATTTAAAAGAAAAATGCAATCGCAAATAACAAGTCGCAGAATGCTATAGCAACAAAAGACCAAACAACTGCTTTTGTCGTTGCAAGTCCAACTCCCTTTGCTCCACCTTTTGCACTGTATCCGCAAGAACAACTGATTAGAGATATAATAGCACCAAAGAAGAAAGCTTTTGTCAAACAAACTTTAATGTCTTTTATAAATAATCCGAAACTTACAGAGTCGAAAAAGGCTTTGTATGAAAGTCCGCTTGCAAGATTTGATGCAACCGCTCCTCCAACAATACCCACAACAGCAGCGATGATTACAACCAAAGGCATCATCAAAATTCCGGATAAAACCCTTGGAACAAGTAAATATTTGATAGGATCAACCTTTAAAACTTTCATCGCATCTATTTGCTCTGAAACCTTCATTGTCGCAATTTCAGAAGCTAATGATGAACCTATCATTGAAATTATCGCAAAGCCAGACATAATTACTGCATCTTCTCTTACCAACAAGAGCGTAACTAACATTCCAACATAATTTCCCGCACCCTGCTTTACCATTTCTCCCGCAACTTGCATTGCTACAATAATTGAAGACATTCCGACAATTGAAAGAGTTATAGGCAACGATGTAACCCCAAATCTATGGCATTGTTCCAAAACTTCTTTTCTATCAAACTGTCCAAGACAAATGTACTTAAATACAGAAGCTCCTCTTTGAGTTATTTCTCCTAACGTTACCAAAAAATCGTATATCTGTTTTATAAATAAACGATAAAGTTTATAGGTTGTTGATTTTTTTATATAAACTGTGGCAACTCTCATAATGTTAATTATACAGAAAAAAAAAGAATGTGAAAGTTTGTAATATTTTTGATATAATTCTTTCAAAAAAGGAGAAATGTTCATGGGATATTTTTATTTATTTCTTTTAACAGGATTGTTTTATGTGTTTGGAAATATTATTGGCTCTGGGTGGGATTTAATTCCTGGAAATACGCTTGATTCAAGGTTAGCAAATTATTTACTTGAACATATTTATCAATATTTCGTGGGAAATTCTCAAATTCATTCTTCTCTATGGTCGCCCCCATTTTATTACCCATTACATAATACATTAGCATATTCTGATACGTTTTTATCTTTGGCTCCTATTTATAGCTTCTTTAGGGTGTTATTTGATGAATATTTCTCTTATACAATGACAGTAATATCAATATTTATTTTGAATTACACTTGTTTTTATTTTATATTGCGCAGATTTAAGAATAGCAAGTTGTTATCCTCTTTTGGGTCATTTTTATTTGCGTTTTCATATTGTTATAAGTTTTCGGTAGTGCATGTTCAAATGCTTACAATATTCTATACATTAGCCGCAATTTTAGCGTTGCTTAATGTTTCAAAACGAAATAAAAAGGGTTTAAATATTGCATTGATTGTTGGTGCATTTGTTCTCTATTCTATGCAGTTTTATACATCATACTACCTTGGATTTTTTGTATTTTTTGTATCGGCAATTGCATTGTTTTTCTCACTTTGGTTTGATGATACAAGAAGAAGAGTAGTCATATTTGCACTACGTAATAAGGTTGGAATTGCGTTGGGAATTTTATCAAACGTTATACTGCTATTACCTTTAGCATATAAATATATTTCTCTTGGATTTAAAAGAGAGTATGGTAACGATGTTTTAGTAAATATTCCGACATTTAAGGATCTTTTCACCTCTGATTCAGTTTTTGTGAATTTTTTACTACCAAAATTGACAGAAAATATGAGTTTTGAATTTATGTTAACTATTGGATTAGTATCCCTTGTTGTAGGGGTTTTAGGACTGATTAGATTTAGAACTTATGGTAAAGTTGCAATATTAACTTTACTTTTATCCCTTGTGTTTGTACTTAAGTTTAAATTTTCAATAGACTTTTCGTTGTGGAAATATGTTTATTCTTATTTTCCAGGAGCAAACGCAATCAGAGAAACTATAAGAATAGTTTTTGTACTATATCCATTATTGATATTTGGAGTTGTAAATTTTCTAAAAACTGCAAATATAAGCAAGGTTTGGATTGCACTCATTGTTCTTTTGTTAGTGTTTGAACAATATTATCCAACCACATATAATTCTCGTTCATTTAAATTAGAAAATTCTGAAATGCAGTCTTTAATGTCAGCAAAATTACCAGAAGGATGTAAATATTTTGATGTGGCTTTTATGAACGAAGTGGATGATGGTTTTGGACCACTGAGAAGAGATATTGAAAGAGTTGTATTGATGTGGTATGGACACTATTCTGACTTATATTTTGTAAGTGGATATTCTGGACAATCAGAAGAGTTAGGCTTCTTTAATCCAAAAAGACAAGAGTTATCACAAAGAGATGATTATTGTATTCTCGTAAAAGATTATGGCTCAATCAAAAAGAAATGATTGTTTTAATAATAATTAAATAATAAGAAGCTTAATAAAATTTTACAAATATGCTAAACGTTAATAATAAAAAACTTTTTCGGAGAGTAGCGAAAATATTATTTGTGTTCTGATAATAATAAAACAGTCTATAAAGAATATGACGTAAATTTATAAAAAATAGCGATTTAATTGAATTTACCCTCTTGCGTTCAAAAATTTTGCATGTATGATTGAATAGTGACTTTTTGTCTGTATAGACCGAAAGTAGCTTAAATAGAGAATAGAAAAGGAAAACATGTCAAAGGACGTAATAGAATTTGAAGGAACAATATTAGAATCAATGCCGAATGCTATGTTCAGAGTGAAGCTGGAAAACGGGCATGAGATATTGGCTCATATATCAGGAAAAATTAGAAAAAATTTCATAAGAATTTTGCCAGGAGATAAAGTGAAGGTTGAGATGACACCTTACGATTTGACAAGGGGCAGAATTACATTCAGGTTAAAGTAGTAGAAAAAAGGATAAAAAAATGAAAGTAAGAAGTTCAGTAAAGAAAATTTGTGATAAATGCAAATGCATTAAGAGAAAAGGAAGAATTGCAGTTATCTGTGAAAATCCAAAACACAAACAAAGACAAGGATAGTTTTAAAAACTTTCTAACAAAAAAGAGTTAAGATACAAAAAGATAAAGGAAAAAAATATGGCAAGATTAGTTGGGGTAGATTTACCTCGTAACAAAAGAATGATAATAGCATTGACTTATATTTACGGAATAGGTCCAAAAAGAAGTGCAAACATTCTTGAAGCAACTGGCATTTCACCAGATTTGAGAACTGATGATTTGACAGATGATGATATTAAAAAGTTAAGAAACGAACTTTCAAATTATTCAATTGAAGGTGATTTAAAGCGTGAAGTTTCACTACACATTAAACGTTTACAAGAAATTAACTCATACAGAGGATTACGTCATAAAAGAAATCTTCCTGTAAGAGGACAAAGAACAAAAACAAATGCAAGAACCCGTCGAGGTAAAAAAGGTTTAGCAATTACAAAGAAAAAAACAGTGTAGTTTAGAAACGAACAAACAGAATTAAGTAAAAAATAATTAACAAAAAGGAATAAAAAAATGGCAAGACCAAAAACAACAAAGAAAAAAGAAAAAAAGAATGTATTACAAGGTGTTGTACATATTCAATCCACCTTCAATAACACGATAGTTACTTCGACAGATACACAAGGAAACACAATTGCTTGGGCAACTGCAGGTGCAATCGGATTTAAAGGTGCAAGAAAAGGAACACCGTTTGCAGCACAATCTGCAGCAGAATTGGTTGCGAAAAAATCAATCGATCAAGGTATGAAAAAAGTAGAAGTATATATTAAAGGACCAGGATCAGGTAGAGAAACAGCTATCAGATCAATCCAAGCTGCAGGTTTGGAAATTACATTGATAAAAGATGTAACTCCATTGCCACACAATGGATGCCGTCCGCCGAAAAAACGTAGAGTATAGTAAGTAACAAATTTAAAGAAAAGGAATAAAAAAATGGCAAGATATACAGGACCGACAGAAAAATTATTTCGTAACCACGGAGTAAAAGATTTATCAAATAGAAAGTTGGTTTCATCAATGAAGCAAAATGCATCAGGACAACATGGTGCTGCAAGAAAAAAACTTTCTGAATATGCTCTTCACTTAAAAGAAAAGCAAAAAATCAGATTAACTTATTTGGTAAGTGAAAAACAATTTGCAAAATATTACACAACTGCATCTCGTAAGAAAGGTGTTACTGGTACTATATTGTTGCAATTGCTTGAATCAAGATTAGACAATGTATTGTTCAGAGCTGGTTTTGGTGTTACAAGAAAGCAAACAAGACAAATTGTTAATCACGGACATATTTTGGTTAACGGTCAAAAGGTTGACATTCCATCATATCTTTTGAAATCTGGTGACGTAGTAACAGTTAAATCAAGAAGTGTTGATTTCGCTAAATCGGTATTAGAATTGATTGATGTTGCATGTGCTCCTGCTTGGATGACAATTGATAAAGAAGGTTTGAAAATTACTTTTGATAGAGTTCCAGAAAGAGAGGAACTTGATCCTGAATTCAAAGAACAACTCGTTATTGAGTATTACTCAAAATAGAAATTGAGTCAGACCGAAATATGTAATAGGAGAAAAAAGAAAAATGGAATTAAAAATTAAAAATGTTGATACAACGACAGGGTCAGACGGATCTCAATACGGACGTTTTGTTATTGAACCTTTAGCAAAAGGTTTTGGTATAACTATCGGAAACGCATTGAGAAGAGTACTTTTGTCAAGTCTTGAAGGTGCAGCTGCAACTTCAGTTAGAATAGAAGGTATTACTCACGAATATACTGCAATTCCAGGTATTTTGGAAGATGTTATTGATATTATGCTTAATATCAAGGGTTTGGTAATTAAAACTGAATCAAAAGAACCTCAAACATTAAGAATTGATGTTGACAAACCTGGTGTTGTTTTAGCTGGTGATATATCTCTTCCAGCAGGCGTAAAAGTTGTAAATCCAGATTGGTTAATTTGTACAATTGCAGAAGGTGGTAGCTTCCACGCTGAAATTACAGTAGAAACTGGCAAGGGATACAGACAAAACGATGTTCCAAGAGATACAAAATCAGGAGTATCAATTGATGTATTACCTATCGATGCAACATTTATGCCAATCAAAAGAGTAAGCTATAATGTTGAACCTGCAAGAGTTGGAAATTCTCTTGATTATGACAAATTGACTTTGGAAATTTGGTCAAATGGTTCAGTAGATGTTACAAACGCACTTTCACAAGCAGCAGCAATTTTAATTGAACACTTTATGCAAATCGCATCTTTGACAGGTCAACCTGCAATTGCGCCAGTTGCCGTAGTTGAAGAAGAAGTTGTTGAAGAAGGTCCAGCACCAACAATTACAATTGAAGAATTGGAATTGTCTGTTAGAGCTTATAACTGCTTAAAAAGAGCAAGCATAAATTCAATGGCGGAATTGCTTAAGAAGTCTGAACACGACTTATTAAACATTAAGAATTTCGGTAAAAAATCTTCTGACGAAGTTATCGAAAGACTCCACCACTTTGGTTTGGACTTAGCTCCAAATCCTGAAATTGAGGAAGAAGTATAGGAAAGTAGGATAAAACAATGAGACACTTAACTAAAAAACATACATTGGGAAAAGCAAAGGACCAAAGAGATGCTTTATTAAGAGCATTAGCTACTGAACTTTTCACTCATGGTGAAATTACAACAACTATGGCTCGTGCTAAAGCTTTAAGGCCTTATGCTGAAGAAATAATCACAATGGCAAAACAAGACAGCGTTCATGCTCGCAGACAAGCTCTTAAACATATTTACGACAAAGAACTTGGACAACTTATTGATGCTGAAACTAAAGAGGTTGTAGATGCACAAGCAGAAGGCAAAAAAGTTGTTGCTCAAACTGTTTTGAGAAAACTTTTTAACGAAATCGGTAAAAAGTATGAATCAAGACAAGGCGGATATACAAGAATTTACAGACTTCCGCCAAGAAGAGGTGATGCTTCTGAAATGGCACTTATTCAATTGGTATAATAAGTGAGTTTAAGGAGCAATAATTTTGGTACGTTATGCACTGAAACTTGAGTACATCGGAAAAAATTATTGTGGAAGTCAAAAACAACCAAGCGGAAATTCAATACAGGATATTTTAGAATTGTCGCTTTGCACATTGATAAAAAAGAAAATAAAAACAATATTCTCGGGCAGAACTGATAAGGGAGTGAATTCAAAAGGTCAGATTGTAAGTTTCGATTTAGATGAACCGATAGTTGCTTCTCGTTTTATCAATTCGATAAATGGAATCTTACCGTCAGATATCTCCGTTTCAGAAATTGTTCCAGTTGAGGATGATTTTCATGCTCAGCGGTGGGCAAAAAAACGTTATTATAGATACGTTTTTGTTAACAGAAGTCAGAGAAGTGCTTTTGATGGTAACCTCATGCTCGTCAGAAAACCTTTAAATGTCGAAAGAATGAAACAAGCTTTGGAATATTTAAAAGGTGAGCATGATTTTACATCTTTTAGAGGGGCGCAATCTGATGTACCGAGTAGTATTTGTTTTATTTACGATGTCGATTGTAAAAAAGTCGACGATAAGATTATTGTTGATATCGTAGGAAACAGATTTCTGTATAATATGGTAAGGATAATAATCGGAACATTGCTTTTGATTGAAAAATATAATCTTGAGCCTTCTGCAATGAAGGATTTCATAGAGATGAAAGATAGAACAAAAGCAGGTAAAACAGTAAGTCCGTATGGTCTTACTTTGATGAAAGTAGAATACTAAAAGGAAGAAGAAAACATGAAAACTTATTCGGCAAAACCTTTAGAAGTTGAAAGAAAATGGTATCTTATTGATGCTGATGGAGAAATCTTAGGCAGAATGGCTACCAAAATTGCTGATATTTTAAGGGGAAAAAATAAACCTGAATATACACCTCACGTTGATACTGGTGATTTTGTAATCGTTATCAATGCTGAAAAGGTTAAAGTTACAGGTAATAAAGAAACTGATAAAATTTATTATCACCACACTGGATTCCCAGGTGGTTTGAAATCTGCAAGTGTTAAAGAATTGAGAGAAAAAGCTCCTGAAAAGCTTATCGAAAAAGCAGTAAAAGGCATGCTTCCTCACAATACTTTGGGTGATGAACAATTCCAAAAACTAAAAGTTTATGCTGGTTCTCAACATCCACATGCTGCACAAAAACCGATTGTTTTAAATAGTAAGGAGGTTAAATAATGGCACAAGAAACTATGGCAACAGGACGTAGAAAAACCTCTATTGCAGTTGTAAAACTTGTAAAAGGTAAAGGCAGAATTTTTGTTAATGGTAAAACATTACAAGAATATTTAGGAAATAGACCAGCTGTTGAAATGTTAATTTTCAGACCATTGGTTTTGACTGATAATCAAGAAAAATATGATGTTAGAGTTAAAGCTATTGGTGGCGGAATTGTTTCTCAAGCAGGTGCAATTAAGCATGGTATTTCAAGAGCTTTGGTTAAAGTTAATGAAGAATATCGTAAAGTTCTTCGTTCCGAAGGTCTTTTAACAAGAGATCCAAGAGTTAAAGAACGTAAAAAATACGGTAGAAAAAGAGCAAGAAAAAGATTCCAATTTTCAAAAAGATAATCTTTTATTGTGTGTGTGTCAAGGCGAAAACGAAAGTTTTCGCCTTATTTTTTGTGTTTGTATTGAGTTTTGTTAAGAAATTTCACTAAATTTTATTTTTACTGTTACATATTTATTGATATAGGGTACATATAAAGTAGTTACCCTTTCCCTTATTTTTTCCTACATTCCTTTTTAATGAGTTTTCGGCCGTTTATACGGCTATTTTTATGCTTGATTTTTCTTTTATTTACTTTTGTTACATATTTCTTAACAATAATAATTAAAAAGTCAATTATTTATTAAAAAAATACTTTATATAAGAGTAAGGTATAAGGTTAAATAAAGGTATACGGTATTGGGTACGGGACAAGTAAGTGTTAGAGATTTTTTCTCAAGCAAAATAGATAACAAGTCAGCTTTAAGATGTTACGGAGATGTGGATAATGCTGATTATTCAGGATTTAATACTAATTTCTCTAAATATTTGAATGAGAAATCAATTTCTGAAATGATTAAAGTTAATGATGAAGTATCTGATTTCATGAATAAATTTAAGGTGTCTGTAAAAATTAACATGAACATCTTGAACAACCTTGTTAGCAATCACCTTCCGCAAACAACAAAAATTGCGTTAGGAATGATAAAATACTTACCAAAAGATGTACAAAAACAGGTTAAACCTGATGCTTTGCAAAAGGCAACAGGCTTGCATGACATTGCTAAAGTTATTCTTCCTGAAAGCATCATAAACAAACCCGGAGCTTTGAATGAAGATGAATTGAAAATTATGCGTGAACATGCAAGGTTGAGTTATGCTATGTTGAAAACAACCGACCTTGATGCTGATACTCTTAACTTGATTAAGGCTCATCACCAAAGTCACCAAAATCATAATGTATCTAATCCTATTGCTAAAAATAGGGAAGAAGTTACAAATGTGAATTTGCAAATTCTATCTATGGCTGATATATACTCTGCTTTGAGAGAAAGACGTTCTTACAAAAAAGAATTGACAAAGCAAGAAGCATTGAACATTATTCGCAAAGAAACAGAAAATGGAAAATTCCACACTTGTGTTTACAAAGCGTTGGTTGAATATTCAAAGCATGATGAAATTGATGTTTACGAACAACAAAAAGCACCTGCTGGATGGAATTTATTCAAATATTTGCTTAATCGCAAGAAACAAGAGAAAAAAGAACAATCATTTGCAAGTTAAACAAAGCTTTCTTTGAGCATGCAACATTTTTTGTATTTTTTCCCGCTGCCGCAAGGACAAGGGTCGTTTCTGCCAACTTTTTGAGTTTGGTTTTCTTCGTCTGTATCTTCCATAACTGACAAGAGTTGGTTGAAGATATTGGTTTCTTTTAAAACGCTTGTTGAAGAAAATGCTTGTTCTCCCGATTTGTACTCATTTATAAGTTCTTCGTATGAATAATTAGTTTCGAGAGCACTGTTAATTTTTTCCATAAAGTTAGAATATTTATTGGCAAATCTGCTTAAAATGTTCTTTGAAATAGAACTTGTATTTAAGATGTAATAAACTAAGTCTTTTTCTTTTTCGATTTGTTCTCCTTCGAGGAATTTACAGAATGTTTTATAGAAAGGTATTGCATAAAAGCCCCAATCTTTATCAAAAATTAAAGTTACATCATAGGTTTCTTTGTGTGAAGAAAACCCACCGAGAGATTTGTTTATTATTGGATTTGAAAATTCAGAAATGCTCATAAAT
>QHMH01000004.1:0-12082 GCA_003258795.1 Candidatus Melainabacteria bacterium
TCTTTTCCGACGATAGCCGAGAGTGAACTATCAATACTAACGAACAATCAAAAAAGTCGAATTTTATACCAAAATTTAATTAAACTATCATTTACCCCCGAGTTATTCGACTTTGAGTGAGTTATCGTATTGATGTGAACGGGGTTTTACAGTACTTTTGTCACCAAAAGTACCTAAAAAAATATTTTATAATTTCTTGACCGTTTATCAACGGGAAAATGAAAAGAAAAATATCGTTGGGATTGAACGAAGCTGTCACTCTTTTCCGACGATAGCCGAGAGTGAACTATCAATACTAACGAACAAGCAGAGAAGTCGAATTTGTTTGAGGAGTGCAACGACGAGTTATTCGACTTTAGGTGAGTTACTGTATTGATGTGAACGAAGGCGTGTCGGTGGTTTTGGGTACTTTTGCCACCAAAAGTACCTTATATAAAAAAAAATATATTTTATAGTTCCTTGACCGTCGATAGAAGGGCAAAAATAACAAAATTTTCTAAACTAAAAAACGGGCTTGCATCAGCAAGCCCGTTTCAATTCCTTTCTTATGCTTGAACTTTTGATTTTTCTTTCTTGTCCATTATTTCAGTTAATTTTCCTGCTAATGGTGTTGATAACAATGGAACAATTGTTCTTTTAATCAATGCTGTTGTTGCAATAGCTGTAGTCAATATGCCTAAGCCCTTAACAAACGGATCTTTACATCCTTTTTGTACCATCTTAAGTACACTATCCATATCGATTGATTTTGCATCAACGCCCATTGCTTTCAATTTTTCTGCGTTCTTTTCAAGAACTTTTTGTGCGTTTTTCTTAATGTTTGCGTTTCCTAATACCTTTGATTCTCCTGCAAAGTGTCCTTGCAATTTCGGTATCAACACTTTATCTACAAGCATCTTTCCTACTACTGTTTGTCCACCTACCATCAAGATACCGTTCATCAAATCCATTGATGCTACAAATTTTCTTTTTTCTTCAGGAATCTTTTTGTTATTCAAACTTTGTGTTGTATATAAATAACATCCTACTGCATCTTTTGATACAATTGAGAATAACAACATATTTGTCGCAAATTTTGCAGGGTTTGTTTTTCCAAGTTCTATACCCTTTTGGATAGGTTTTAATTGAGCAACTTTGTCAAGTACAGCACCTGTTCCTCTACCTACTCCTTGAGCTACTTTTTTTGCTCCACTTGCTATCTTTTGAAATCCGGCAACATTATTTATAGCACCTATCATTAGTTGTTACCTCCTTTTTTGTCAACTGGGGCATCTTTTAATAAACTTGGGAAGAATGTTTCTACAAATCTTGGATATACCCAATTCAATGCTGTACATGTCAATACCGTAATTGGAATGTTTATGAACGGCAATGCATATTTTTTGAAGTTAGAAAAATCTTTTCCTATATTTTTGATTGTTGTTTTTACTGCCGTATCAATTTCAGCTTGGTTCTTTCCTACCATATTCTTCATATTGTTTACGTTGAATTTTCCTAAAAATTCTTGAAGATTTTTCTTGTTTACCATGTTTGGAATGTTTTCTGCAATTTGTTTTCCTTTTACAAAAATCTTTCCATTTTCAACTGCAATATTTTCTGGTTTTTCTTTCATTAAGGTTTCAAATACTTTTCCTCTTGCATTTTTTACACCTTCTGAATATTTTTCCATACATGCTTTTATTGTTTCTTTGTTTAATTTTGCTTCAACACCTTCTGGTGCATATTTTTTCAAAAATTCTTGTGCTTTTCCTGCTTTTTTAGCTGCTTTTAATTGTGTTTTGAATTGTGATTTTAAATAGCTGTCATTTGGATTCATTCTCAAATCTAATGATTTTATATAACCTTCATTAGCCAATTTATCCAATGCTTTGTTTACACTCAATGTAGCTGCTAATCCACCACTTACCGCAATTGCTGCTGATATTGGTTGTCTTAATGCAGAATATGCTTTATCTTTTTCGCTCTTGTTTGAAAATGGGTTTTTCCAAATCATCAATGGTGCCAATGTTGTTGTAAACACTGCATTGATTATTTGGTTTTGTACTTCACCGTCATTCGCACTCAAAAAGTTTGTTATTTTTTTCAAACCTTTAGGTAATTCACCGTTTACCAATTTTGCTGTTTCATCAGCTACAAATTTTGTTGCTTTCTTAGCCGCATCTTGGTTAGGAAGTTTGCCTTTAAAACTTTGTCCGTAGCTTATACCTTGAATTCCGGTCATACAATAAACCCCTGTTTTAATTATCTAACACTTTTAAAAAAACATCTAAACTTAAATAATTGCCATGTTTTGTCCATGTTTGTTAAGTTTTGTAAAACAAAGATTTTTCTCAAAAAAAATACCGCATCAAATGCGGTAAAAATCTTTTTAAATCCTGTGTGTTAGTGTGTGTGTGTAAGTTTTCCTCGTACTTATATAAAGTATTTTCACTAACCCGAATTTTAGATTTTTTGAAAATCGTTACATTTCTTAATCATGCTATTTTTTTCGTAAAATAACTATGTTTTTGCCGTCTTTTTCTCCAAAGATTTTTTCAGTTTCATAGTTTTCATATATGAACGTACACAATTCATTTCCGTAGTCTTTGCATATAGTATTATCCGTTTTTGTGTAGTCCAAAACTATGTAGTTCATTGGATTTTTTTCAATACTTTCAAGAAGATAATCTATTGATATATATTTTTCATAACTTTCCTTATTTATTATATAAAAGCTTTCCAGTGGTCTACTTTCTGTTAGGAAGTTAAATACCACTCCATCTGGCAAATACCATACTTTTTTTACTTTTATGTATTCCACCATTTCTTTATAAAGATTTGAGGCTTCTTCATCCCACCATACGGTGCCAGCTCCAACATTTGTGACAAATTTTGGAGTATTTAAATTTGCAGAACTTATTCTTGCCCCGATTGTGGATATTAAAAATATTGACATCAAAACAATCAGACTTTCTTTCAAATAAAGTTGTTTGAAAATTTTGTTATTTGAGAGTGCAAAAATAAAAATCACGAAAAGAACTATTGGATAGGTTTCTGAATTATATATATTTTTATTTGAGATAAAGAGAACAGAGAATATTATTGCAAAAAGCAAAAATATAAAGCAAAGACCTTCTTCTTTTACATAAAAGCTTTTTTTCAAAAACTTTTTCGCATTTCGTTCTATAAAATATGCAACGACAGCAAGCGATAAGATTTCTATCAGTACAAGATAGGCATCTGCTTTATCAGCAAAGAGCCAATATAATTGCAAGACATTATCACGAACAAAGTAGTAGCCGTCGTTAAACATCTTCATCAAAGGGTAATAACCATGGTTTATGACAAAGTAGTATGTTTTGTTTACAAGTCTTTCTAAAGGGTAGTAAATTCCGTTTATTATTGCGTAGTACAAATCTGTAAATAATTTTTCAAGAGGATAATATCCTTTGTTCAAGGCAAAATAATACGCATTTAAAATCAAGGTTTTTAAAGAAATTTTGGAAATTATAAAATAAACAAAAATGCATATTAGAGCAAACAGCGACCAAAGTTTTTTATAATTGTTTTTCAAAACTTCAATTGCATAGATAAGTCCAATTACTGCAAAAATCCAAATGTAGGCATGTCTATATAAAATAATGTAGTAAAAACAAATTCCAAAACATACTTTTTGACTTGTTTTTTCGATTAGAAAAATCAAAGGCAAGGTTATTAAAAGTGTCCATAAATAATCAAAAGAAATTAAGCCAAAGATTGCGATATTCAAAATGCACAGTAAAACATTTTCTCTATTTGTTTTCGTCCATTCGCTCAACATTTTTTCTTTTTTCAAAAAGATAAGTTTAAAATCTGCAAATTTAGTTTTTATTTTAGTTTTCAAATTATTTCCAATTTCGGATATTTCTTTTTTTATTTTTGCAAATTTTTCATCTTTTTTTATCAATTCAATTTTATTTTTGAAAGATTTATTTTTTAGCAAAGGTTTTACACTTTTAACAAAAAGCTCTAATATCATTGGCAAAACCAACATAACAAGGATTATTATGTAGTATCTAATATTCAAAAATTCTTGACAAAAGTCTGCGTTATAGCTAAAGACTTTTGGAAAATAAAAAGCTGTGGCAAGTTCTTTCAACTTTGTTCCCTGCAAAAGGACAGTTGAATATAAAGTTATCAATGGAATAAGGTAGGCAACAAGGTTTTTTAGCCTCAACCATAAATCCTGTTTTACAAACAATTCAGCAATAACGATTAAAAATAATAGCAAGAAGAAATACTCTGACATTGCTGTTGCACATAGTGCTGCAAAGAAATATGCAAATGGAAGAAATTCTCTCTTTTGAGTAGATTTTAGAAGAAAATACATCATAAACATAAACATATTTATTGCATATATAGATGCAAATCTTACAGGAATTGCAAAAGATGCACCGTCATGCCCGAACGCCAACACAAGTCCACAAATTGCACCAACAACAAAGCTTAAAGGCTTTGACAAAAACATTTTTAAAGTTTTGTACGTTAAATAGGAGAACAAAACTAAATTAAAAACTCCAACAAGCATGGCCGTTTTTAGAGTGGGTGAAAACAACTTATACGCAAGTGCGTTGAACTCATACCCCAAAGGTCCGAATGGATTCCAACAGAAACCATACAAGTTTTTCCCAGACAAAATTTCTTTAGGTATCATAAGTTCTGCACCGACAACATAATTTACAGAAAGCAAATAATTCAATACAGAATATATACCCAAATAACCGCATATAAATAAAATTAGTACCGTACAATCGGACTTTAAAAATTCCTTTATATTCCTCATTTATCCGAACCTTTCCGATACACTTTTATCATAAAATCTTTTTCATGCCATCTTGAAATTTTATTTTTATCCTTGCCATTTGAAAAAACTTTATCTTCGATATAGTTACTTTGTATAAATTTGCAAAGTTCAAGAGCATAATCTGTACAGAATGCCTTCTTTCCGGCAACTGCCGTACTCATATTACTTATTACAATATAATCTACTGGATTTTTCTTCAAATCGTTTATAATTTTATCTTCGCCAAAACCTTGAACGTACTGTGGAGTGAGGGCATAATAGTAGTCAAGCGAAGGATGAGAGGTCAAGAAATTAAACATCGAACCTTCTGGCAAAATCCAAACCGTTTTATTAGTCCCAACATTTTTTATCCAGTCAAAAAAGCTTTCAAGCACCTCACCTCTACCGTCAACATAAGAATATACCTTGCCTTTTTCAGTTTGAACATAGTATCTGTTCGGTTTAAACATTGGATTAAGAACAAAATCAAGTGCTGAGTATATAAGCAATGTCAAAATTATAGCTAATGTCACCTTTTTAAACTTATTCGGAACATATACAAAAAATGCTATATACAAAAGAGGAAGAGAATATGTACCCTCTGATATCAAATCCGCACCGAAAAAAACCTTAAATGATGACGTTATCGCTATCAGTAAAAAGGCAGTCTTAACATCGATTTCCCGTTTGATTAGTTGATTTACAAATAAAATAAGTGCCAATATAGGGAAAAAATAAAAAATTCCAAAATACACACCGTTAAAAGCAAAAAGATTTATAAAAAACAATACCGTATAAAAAACGAGTCTTTTTTTCTCGCTACTTTCAGCAACAAAATACATCATTGTCAACAAATAAAGGACAATAAAATTTTGAGTAACGGTCAGAATTGCAACAACCACAAAAAGCAAAACTTTTGAAACGCTTTTTAAACTTGATTTAAGCAAATAATATATAGGAGTAAAAATAAACAGGATAAATACAACTTCTGTAAAAAATATCCAACATTTTTCAAACATTACTGGCAGGTAAGGAAATGTACCTATTCTGTGTGTGTAAAAATATTTCAACCCGTCTGAATTTATATAATCCTTCAAATATCCCAAAGTTTCTATTAGATTTCCTAACCTTAGCCCACTCAAAAAAAGTGCAACATAGGATAAAAATGGAATAGATAAAAACGAAATTATGCAATATGTAATCGTTTTTTTAGAAAATTTATAAATAAACGGCAAACAAGCCAATACAACAAAATAAGGAATGTATTCGTATTTAGTTGCAAATGACGCTCCTGCAAAGAAATATGTCAAATATATAAATGAATTTTTCCCTTTTAGGTACTGAAGCAAAGAAAACACAGATATCAAGAAAAATAAAAACGAGTACTGGATTGCAAAAACATAAGGAAACATATAGCTACACAAATGAGATTCAAAACAGCAAAAAAACATCAGCGGAAGAAGGATAAAGAAGCTTTTTTCAGGACTAAAAAATGTCCTTGAAATCCCATACAGGCATAAAAAAATTGTCGCCGCAGAGAAAAAAGCAGCTCCTCTTAAAACCTCTAACTTAAACCCAAAAATACTATATAAAGTTGCATTTATTTGAAGTGCAAGCGGAGAGTATATGTAAAACAAATCTTTATAAAGGACCTTTCCTTTTGCAATCAACTCTGGGTAATATGCTTCTGTCCCAGAATCCGTAAGGATATCTCCAAAAAGGTTTATGGTAAATGTTGCACACAAAGCTAAAATAATGAGCAAAATTCCCGAATATATTAAATCTTTTTTATACTTAGTCACAAAATCCATAATCATTCGACAACTTTACTAATTGTTCTTGTGTTCATTACTCTGACTTCTTTCAATCTCTGATTGTATTTCAGAAATCCCCGTTTCTTCATCTTCTATTTTTTTTAAAACACTCTGCAATTCATCTTCACAAGTCGGCATCTTGAAAGAAACAATAAGTTTTCTTTTGTTAAATATCATAAATGTTAGTGCAATGATTCCCCACAATAAAAAACCACCCGCAAAAGGAATTGTTGCAACGGAATTCATCTTACCTGCAAAATAATTCCATGCACTCATGCTTACGAAGGATGGAAAAACTACAAAACCTGCGATTAAACATGATATTACAAACAATACCATTAAAATTCCGCCCAAACCGTTTATCTGTATAACTCTTTTTTTCATTTATCTATCTCCACACATTTTTAAAAATTCATTTTCTGTTAATATTATAACACCTGATTTTTGAGCTTTCTCCAATTTTGAGCCAGCATTTTCTCCTGCAACTACAAAACTCGTTTTCTTACCGACAGAATTACTTGTTTTGCCGCCCAAAGCTTTAATTTTTCGACTTGCTTCATCTCTTGTCATAGAGCTTAAAGTCCCAGTTAAAACAAAAACTTTTCCAGAGAATATTCCTTCTTGTCTTTCTGCATCAACAGGTATGACACCACACTCTTTGAGTTCGGATAAAACCTTTTTGTTATGCTCGTTTCTGAAATACTCATACACAGATTGAGCTATTTTTGCACCAACACCCTCAATCATAGAGATTTCTTCAAAACTTGCCCTCTCGAGGTTCTCCAATGAATTAAAGCTTTCCGCTAAAATATTAGCCGTATCTTTTCCGACAAATTTTATTGACAATGCATTTAAAAAACAACCTAAAGGTCGATTTTTACTTCCTTCAATTGCGCTAAGAATTTTAGTTGCAGATTTTGTTTTAATCAAATCGAGCTGCATCAAATCGAACAACGTTAGCTTATAGAAATCGGCAAAATTTTTAACCATGCCCTTTTCATACAATTGATCAATCAAGGAAGGTCCGACAAAATCTATATCCATTGCCCCTCTTGAAGTCCAATATTCAAGTTTTCCTTTTATTTGTGCCGGACACTTAAAAGAATTTGGACATATCAAACCTATTTCAGTTGGTCTATTTTCAAGCACAGTGTTGCAGACTGGGCAAACCTCAGGAACTTTTATCTCCTCTAAAACTTTACCATCCCTTTGATCCTTTTCGACTTTTATAACTTTTGGAATAATTTCTGCTGCTTTCTTTATCAAGACAGTGTCACCGATTTTCAAATCTAATCTTTTTATTTCATCAAAGTTGTGTAAAGTCGCCCTTGAAATCATACTACCGCAAAGCAAAACAGGTTTTAATTCAGCAACTGGAGTAACGATTCCAGATTTTCCGACTGTTATTTCCACCCCAGTAACTTCCGTGTTAATTTCTTCTGGCGGAAACTTGAAAGCTGTTGCCCATTTTGGAGCCCTTGAGGTGTAACCAAGCCTATCTTGAAGCATCAAGTCATTAACTTTGATTACTATTCCATCTGTCGCATAATTCAGGTTAAATCTTTCATTTTCCCATTTTTGACAGTATTTAATGGCATCAGCTACGTTTTTGACAAGCTTAATATTTGGATTTAGTTTAAATCCAAGTTTTTTAAGATACATCATACCCTCATAGTGAGTTTTAATGCTCATATCATCAACAATCACACCATAGCAAAACATAGACAAATCTCTTTTTGCGGTAATAGAGCTATCAAGTTGTCTTAGAGAGCCACTTGCTGCATTTCGAGGGTTTGCGAAGAGTTTTTCGCCTGTTTTAGAATTATTTTTATTTAATTTTTCAAAAGATGTTTTCGGCATGTAAATTTCACCACGAACTTCAAGTTCTTTTACATCTTCAGGAATTTTTAACGGAATAGCTTTTACGGTTTTCAAGTTAGGAGTGATATTTTCTCCAACAAAACCATCTCCCCTTGTAACACCTGTTGTGAAATATCCATTTTCATACAAAAGTGCAATGGCAAGTCCGTCGATTTTCAGTTCGCAAACAAGCTCTGGTTCAAACCCTACTTCTTTTACGATTTTTTCATACCAAACAGTAAGTTCATCATAACTTGTTGTATTATCTAAACTATAAAGTCTATGTTTGTGTGTATAAGGTTCAAACTTTTTTCCCAAAGCACCTAATCTTTGAGTAGGGCTGTCCAATGTTACAAACAAAGGATTTTCTTCTTCGAGTTTTTTAAGTTCTCTGAACATTTCATCATACTCAAAATCACTCAAAGACGGGTTTTCTTCAACATAATACAGGTAGTTTGCTCTGTTTATTGCCTCTTTTAATTCGTTAATCCTCTGTTGAACATTCATAATCTTGTTTACTCATACAAATCAATAATTCTCTAATAACTTTAGCAGCTACGGCAGTAGATACACCACTGTTGTCGTAGTGAGGTGCGAGTTCTACAACGTCAGCCCCAACAATATTCAATTCTGAAAGACCTTCAAACCATTCTGCTAATTCATTAAAACTAAAACCGCCAGCTTCTGGTGTTCCAGTTCCAGACATTATACTTGGATCTAAAATATCTAAATCAAAAGTTACATAAACATTTCTGTTTTTAAATTGACTCAATTGTTCTGGGAAATCTAATCTTGTGTTGTGTTTTTTCATCAACTCAAATTCTTCCTTCATCCCAGATCTTATGCCGACTTGTTTGATATTATTGAAGCCCAATATTTTTGCACAATGATAAATTACCGCCGCATGTGACATTTCTTCTGACAAATACTCTTTTCTTAAATCAGTATGTGCATCAAAATGAATAAGTAACAAATCATCATACACCTCTGACATAGCCTTTATAACAGGCAAAGTAACTAAATGTTCCCCGCCAATACCAAAGAATTTTTTGCCATCATTCAATATTGCCTTTGCGTTTCTTTCAATCATATTCAAGGTTTTTGTCGTATTTCCCAAAGGAAATTCTAAATCCCCGATATCGTGAAAGTTTACATCTTCTAAATCAAAATCCAAGTTTGGAGAATAAGTTTCAAGCCCCCAACTTGCAAGCCTAATGAGTTCAGGTGCAAATCTTGAGCCGGAGCGATAAGAAACAGTGCCGTCAAAAGGCATCCCCAACATTACGATTTTAGAACTGTCATAATCTGAATTTTGTCCCATCCAACTTCTATCTAAAAACGGTCCCATTCTCATTCTTCATCGTCCTTATTTATTACTTCGACATCTTCGTTTAATGCATCTCTCAACGTTTGTTGAACGAAGTTTTTAAGTGTCAAAACAGAGTTTTTACACTTTGAACAACAACCTTTGAGGTTGACATAGATTTTATTACCGTCAACATCGATAAATTCAATGTCGCCACCGTCTTTTCTCAATTCAGGTGCAATTTGATTTTCCAAAATGTTGTTTATTTTGATAATTTTTTGAGTTTGAGTCAAAGGCTTTTGAACAGGAGCTTTGTTCAAAGCTTTATCCAAAATAGCTTGGATAGCAGATTTACAATGTCCACAAGCCCCACCAGCTTTTGTATAATTTGTAACATCTTCAATAGTCTTAAGATTATTTTCCTTAATAGCATAAAGAATTTGTTCTTCAGTTACTTGAAAACAGTTACAAATAATCTTTTCTTTGCCCTTTGTAACATCTTCGTGTAAATATTTTCCTAAAGCATCTTCCAATGCCTCATATCCCATAACAGAACAGTGCATTTTTTCAGGAGGCAAACCACCCAATGCCTCAATGATATCTTTGTTGGTTATTTTTTTAACTTCATCAAGAGTTTTGCCAATAACCATTTCAGTTAAAATGCTTGAAGCCGCAACAGCTGAACCACAACCGAAAGTTTGGAATTTTGCATCAACAACAACGTTATCCTTTATCTTGAGATAAAGTTTCAATGCATCACCACAAGAAATTGAACCAGCTTCTCCAATGGCATCAGCATCATCAATTTTTCCGACATTTTTCGGATTTTTATATAATTCTATAACTTTTTCAGAATAATCCCACATAACATTTTCCTCTGCTTAAAATATTCCAATGAAATTTTAAACCAAAAAAAGTTATGTATCAATCACCCGAATTAAGATAATTTATTATTGTTATAATTGGCAATAATCTTTTCGCCGTAAGCTTTTTTATACTGCGGATGTCCATTGTAATTTACAAGAGCATTTTTGATTTTTGCATTGTCAGAAAGTTCTGGATGTCTGTAATTTTCAAGCTCTAACTTGCCTTTGTAAATTATAATTCCAAGCTCCATGTTAAGCTCTGGATCTCTCTTTGAACAAACAGCTTCCCATAGTTTTTGAGGAGTTGGATATTTTTTCTTAATTTCATCCAATTTTTCTTTTCCTCCTCTAAACCACCTTTGACTTGAATATGCATAAAGGTCCTGTATAGAGATTGAAGTAACCTGCATCATACCTTTGCCATTTACACCGTAAATTTTGTTGCTCTTGTATCTGTAATCACACTCCTGATCAATAATACCAGCAACTAAAATTGGATCAATTTTAAGCTCTTTTGCTTTTCTCACAATCATTTCCGGAAGTTCTTTGAGCTGAGCAGGGTCACTAACACCCTTTTTCTTCATCATTTTTACGATTGTAGCTTTGTACTCCTCTGTTTTTGCCGAATCAACTTTCATGTCAGAATAAATTTTTTGAGGTTCTGGAATATTGATTTTTTGACCTATTTTCAATTTATTTGCATCAATATTAGGATTTGCTTTTATTATTTCTTGTAAAGTTATACCATCATATTTTTCTGCAATTTTAGCAAGTGATTCTCCACTTTTTACAGTGTGAATTTGTGCTTTTGACTTTTCTGTATCATTATTCTTAAATTCTTCAGGAATTTTTTTGCTAATAATACCACTCAAAGATTCATAACCAAGTTCTGATGAATCGTTAACAACAACATCAATTACTACATTATTATCTTTACTTTCAGGTATAACTGGTTTTTCTTCATCACCTTTATTTTCCTCAACTTTAGGAAAAGGGCTGTTCGTTATTTTGAATAACGAAGAGAGAAAGACTTTTAAATTTTCCATTCATGCACTCCAAATAATAATATAGACATGTTATCGGCACAATTTCAAAAAAGTTTAATGGAAATTTTACATAGCATTTTTGACCGTTTATCGACGGGGAAGTAATGACAAGAAAAATTCCTTTGGGGTTGAACGTAGCTGTCACTCTTTTCCGACGATAGCCGAGAGTGAACTATCAATACTAACGAACAAGCAGAGAAGTCGAATTTGTTTGAGGAATGCAACGACGAGTTATTCGACTTTGGGTGAGTTATCGTATTGATGTGAGCGAAGGCGGGGTTTTGTGGTACTTTGACTCCAAAAGTACCTTATATAAAAAAAAAATATATTCTATAATTTCTTTACCGTTTATCAACGGTAAAATGAAAAGAAAAATATCGTTGGGGTTG
>QHMH01000017.1 GCA_003258795.1 Candidatus Melainabacteria bacterium
CTTTAGGAAAGCTAACCCCGAGTTATTCGACTTTGGGTGAGTTATTGTATCGATGCGAACGAAGGCGGGGTTTTGCTGTACTTTTGTCACCAAAAGTACCTAAATATTTTATAATTTCTTAACCTTCGATAAAAGGTCAAACAACCTAAACTTAATAACATATATTTAGGAAATTTGCCCTCAATGAAATTCTTAATTGTTCAAAAAGAGGTCAAAAGGGATATCTTAAGAAATATCGCATTTTATAACCTCGATGCAATTATTTCCGTAGGGTATAGAGTAAATTCTTCAAAAGCCACAAAATTTCGTATTTGGGCGACAAACACCTTAAAAGAATATATAACTAAAGGCTATGCAATTAACGAAAAAATGCTTAAGTCTAAACAAGAACAAATATTTACGAATAAATACAAAAAAGTGGGCTTATCGCCCACTTTTTAATCTTTCGTAAGAACTTCAAATCCAGTATATGGTTGCAACACCTTCGGTATTTTTATAGAACCATCCTCTTGTTGATAGTTTTCTAATATCGCCGCAAATGTTCTGCCAACCGCAAGACCTGATCCATTCAATGTATGTACAAATCTTACTTTTCCGTCCTCTTTACTTCTGTATCTTATATTAGCTCTTCTTGCTTGGAAATCACCAAAGTTTGAACAACTTGAGATTTCTTTATATCCGTTGTAAGACGGCAAGTAAACTTCCAAATCAAAACATTTGTTTGCAGAAAATCCGATGTCTGCAGTACAAAGTTCAACTCTTCTGTATGGAAGTTCCAACAATTCCAATACCCTTTCTGCATTCTTTGTCAATTTCAAATGCTCTTCATGGCTTGTTTCAGGGGTAGTTAGTTTTACAAGTTCTACCTTGTTGAATTGGTGAACTCTTATAAGACCTCTCGTATCTTTTCCAGCTGAACCAGCTTCTCTTCTGAAACATGGTGTATACGCTGTCATATATTTAGGAAGCATATCTTCCGGCAAAATTTCGTTTTGATAAATATTTGTAACTGGTACTTCTGCAGTAGGTATAAGATACAAATCTTCGTTCTCGCATTTGTACATGTCTTCCGCAAATTTTGGCAATTGACCAGTTCCTGTCATCGCTGCAGAGTTTACTAAAACTGGTGGCAAAATTTCTTCATATCCGTGTTCTTTTGTGTGAACATCAAGGAAAAAGTTTATAATTGCTCTTTCAAGCAACGAACCTTTGCCTCTATATAATATAAATCTTGATTGTGAAAGTTTTACACCTCTTTCAAAATCAATAATTCCCAAATCTTCTGCTAAATCCCAGTGTGGTTTTAATTCAAAACCAGCTTCTGTTGGCTCGCCAAATCCTGAAACAATTACATTATCATCTTCTGATTTTCCAACCGGTGTTGTTTCATCAGGCGTATTAGGTATCTTTAGCAAAGCTTGTCTTTGAGCTTCATCAAGTTCCGTTTCCTTTTCTTCAAGTGATTTGATTTCATCTCCGATTTTTCTAACATCTTCTTGAATTGCTTCTGTGTTTTCGCCTTTTTTCTTCAACTCACCTATTTTTTGTGATTCAGTTTTTCTTTTTGCACGAAGTTCATCTGCTTCTTTTTGCACAGAACGTCTTTCTTCATCAATTCTCAAAACCTCATCAACAGAAAGCTCTGGATTTCTTCTCTTTAACAATTCGTTAATCTTTTCAGGATTTTCTCTTATCAATTTAATATCTAACATATCTTTTCCTTTCAATACGAACTTATTTTATAACAAAGATAAATCATTTCAAACCGTAATTTTTAAAAACTCCCTAACAATATACGATGCAGCAAAAATGCCAGAAACAGATGCAACAAAAGGTGTTGATGATGGAATAATTTTGTTAAACTCAACCACTTCTCCACTCTTTAATACAATTGTTTCTTTCTCTTTTATTCTCTCCCTTACCTGTGGGGTTTCCTCGCTTGTAACAACAGCTATCCCGCTTTCAATTCCTCTCTTTTTAAGCTGATATAAAACATTCGAACAAAAAACATCCTTTTTCCCATGAATATTAGAAATATCAGTAACATAAAGTTTTTCTGGATTACATCTATTCCCAGCTCCCATAGAGCTTATAACTTTTATATTATTCTTATAGCAATATTCCAAAAGGCTAATTTTTGACCTCATCGTATCTATCGCATCGGCAACAAAATCAACATCGGATAGGATATCAAACTTATCCGTAGAAAAATCCTCAACCAACGTTAGCTCAACCTCTGGGTTAATGTCTTTTATCCTCTCTTCAAAAAGCTGAACTTTGGATTTTCCAACCGTAGAATCAAGTGCAATGATTTGACGATTTATGTTTGACGTGGAAACAGTGTCAAAGTCCACCAATATCAGCTTTCCGACTCCAGCCCTTGCAAGCATCTCAACACAATAGCCTCCAACACCACCAAGTCCAAAAACTGCAACACTTTTGGAAGAGAGGACTCTCTGTCCCTCTTTTCCCCAGTAAAGTTCATTCCTTGAAAATCTATCTGACAATTCCAAAACCTAATAAAAATGTACAAATTATAAATACGATAGTTACGTACATTGTAAGTTTATTCAAACCAGCTTCAGCACTCTTTTGCGAAGAAAAAAGATGACTTGCTCCGCCAATTCCTCCAATACCATCGCCTTTTGGAGAGTGAAGAAGTACTAATAAAATCAATAATACAGCTGATATAAATTGTATTGCCCAAACGATTGTAACCATTTTTTCTCCTTAATCTTTTTTTGCCTTGCCCGAAATAAAATGGGCTCTTTTTGAGTTCAGTGAAATTTCATCAAAAGTGTATAGCTTTGCAGGACGTTTTGATTTTGCCTTAGAGTACTCGCTCAATTCCCTCAAACCTTTTGATGCAAGTGCTTTCTTCCTGAAATTGCGCTTGTCCAATGTCTTATTCATAATAAGCTCATACGCTCTTTGCATTTCAGTAAGCGTAAACTTTTCATTCAAGAGTTGGTAAGCAACAGGACACATGTCAAGACGCTCTCTTGTTCTCTTTAAAGAGTATTCAATAATCTCTTTGTGGTCAAATGCCAATGGTGGAAGATTATAAATCTCATGCCAAGTTACATCTTCGCTATCAAAAACATCAACGTCTTCTTCTCTAATAAGCGCAAAGTATGCACAAGTTATAACCCTCGCATCCGTTCTTCTCAACGGATCACCAAATGTGTACAACTGTTCAAGATAAATGTTGTCAACATTAGTCTTTTCTTTCAAAACCCTTAATGCCGCTTCATCAAGATTTTCTGACAATCTGATAAATCCCCCAGGGATTGCCCAGCGACCTTTAAAAGGCTCATTATTACGCTTTACCAACAAAACTTTTAACGCATCGTCTTTTATCGTGATGATAACTACGTCAACGGTAATTTCGTGTGTTTTCGTTTCATTAAACATTCTTACCTAACTCCTACTGTGTATTAGTGTACAACAAAAACACAAGATTTGTAAAATTTAAAGAAATTGTTACGATATCATTAAATCATGTTTTGTTCATTCTTCAACTCAACAGGAGCCAAGAATGGGTCGTTAAGCACCACTGGTTTTGTCGTATCAGGCAAATTCTTTGGCAAATATGCAGGCTTTTTAAGATTTAAATCCTTAACCTTTGCAATTATCGGATCTGGATACTTCTTTTGATAATTGTATTCTGCCATAATCCTTGCTATGAATTTTTTTGTTTCTCCGTAAGGTGGAACTGCATTGTATTTTTTTACATTCCCAGGACCCGCATTGTACGCTGCAAGAGCAAGTTCTGTTGAACCAAACATCTTATGCAATTTTTTGTAATACATAAGTCCGCCCTTTACGTTTTCTTCCATATAATATGGATTTACACCAAGTCTTTTAGCCGTAGACGGCATCAATTGGAAAACCCCTACCGCTCCATTTCTACTTCTTGTTTCGTGAGTAAATTTTGATTCAGATTTTGCTATACTCAACGCAAGCGCAGGATCAATACCCATTTCCAAAGATTGTCTTACTATGGATTCCTTAACTTTGTCCGTACTTATAGTTTTTGCGTTTACACAAGGGCATAGCAAAAGGGTAAGCAATAGTGTACTTAATATTGTTTTTCTTATCATAAAATATATCCTGTTTTTGTACTTTGTGCATCCAAGAAAAAATTATTGAATGATGTTTTTTATCATCCGATAAAGTAATTCACATGAGAGAGGATAACATGAAAAGTTCAAAAAGTCAAGTCCCATGAGCTTTTCCGCCCCAAAACCCTTTAATCTTAGGGGTTTTACAAGTTAGTCTAAAGAGATTTTTTGAGGCAATTTTTTAATTTCATAGAACATGCTCGCAGCAATTTTAAACCTATCTGGATAGTCACTTACAAAAAATTCTTCACTACCAGTTTTTGAGTCTGAAAGTAAGTTGTTATAGGTCAAATCGCTCTTTATATATTCCGTAAACGCATCAGACGGGTTGATAAATATTTCTGCTGGTGTAAATTTCGTCAAAACAGGCAATAGAAAAGGATAATGAGTGCATCCTAAAATTATTTTTTCTGGGGCATGCACTAAAGCCTCAAATAAATATTTTTTTATAATTTCTACGCTGTCTGGCTCAAAAACCCTCTTCTCTTCAACAATAGGAACCCACTCTGGGCATGGAATTTCAAAAACATTCGCAGTAGGCTTATATTTTTTTATGTTCTCAAGATAAGCATGCGAGTTTACAGTGGCATTTGTTGCCAGAACACAAAAGTTCCTTGCATCAAGCTTTGAAATTGATTCCGCACACGACTGTATAACTGGATAAATTTTGAACGAATAATCATCTTTCAACGGTTCGTAAGCTATTGCAGAGGTTGTATTGCAAGCCATAACAACGGCTTTTACATCCTCTTTTGCAAAGAAGTCAAAAACTTTTCTCGAAATACTTATCAGCTCATCTCTTTTTTTTGCACCATATGGAAGATTTTTCAAGTCACCGAAATAAATGTAATCTTCATTGGGAAGCAAGGCTTTCATTTTTTTAAAAACAGTCAGCCCCCCAACCCCAGAATCGAAAAATGCAATTTTTTTATTTCTAACTTCCAAAATTTTTCCTTTTACTCAATTCTACCAGAAAAAATTATTTTAAATTCAAATATTTAATAATTCCTTCAGAAATCGCCTTTGCAGTTGCTTGTTTTCTATCTTTTGCGGCAAGCTCATTTCTTTCAGTTTCATTTGAGATAAAACCAACCTCAACAAGAATTGCAGGAACTTCCGTGTGATTTATAACATAGAATTTTGATTTGAAAACACCCCTGTCTTTTTTTGCAACACGGTTTATGATACATTCGTGGACAGTATTTGCAAAACTCAAACTGTTTTGATTGTAATAATGGGTTTCAATTCCGTTTATTTCAGGCTTAACACTTGCATTAACGTGAACGCTTACAAATAAATCTGCATTGTTGTTAGAACAAATAGAAACCCTATCTGGCAAAGAAATAAATTCATCACTATCCCTTGTCATAACAACATTTACACCACTTTTTGTTAGATTTTGAGCAACCATAGTCGCAATGTCAAGGTTAATGTCTTTTTCATTTACTCCCTCTCTCATAGCTCCATAATCATGACCGCCATGACCAGCATCAACAATAACAATGGCCTTGCCTTTGAATTTTAAAGGTTTTTCTGGAATGTTGGGTTTCGGTTTTTCAATTTTTGTTTGGACATTCTTCAAAGAAAGCTTTATCGCCTTACCATCAGCTCCCAAATACCCATTAAACACAGCATTTTTTTCAAGTGGTAACGACAATGACAATCCTACCTTCGGTAACAGTGAAACCTTCATTTGCCGAAACGGAGATTGAGCAATCGCCTCGTTAAAATCTTTTTCATTAAAACTATATGTGTTGTATAAGTTTACAACAACACCCTCTGATGTTCTTTTAATTCCGTGCACCACAGGAGCATCAAAAGATATAATAAAGTTGCTTTTATCCTTGTAATACCTTACCGCATTGTTTCTTTTTTGAGTAGGCATAGATGAATTATTTATAAATAAAACCGATTGTCCGTCAGGAGAATACACGGGAGAATAATCCACATTCTCTGACGTAATTACAAGCCTTGACTTTGATGTTGAAAATTGCCCTACCCTAAATGACACACCACCAACAGTTTTTGTCTTGTTTAAAATATTATAAGCAGTTATTGAATTTGGAATATCAAATACTATACGCTTTGGATTTGACAAAATCATAGGCTTTTCGAGCGTAACTTCTCCAACCCCGCTCAATAAAATTCCATTATTATTCATTGTCAAAGACGTAATATAATAACCAGTTTTAAGTTTCAAATCCTTAATAATCGGCTTTTTTTGAACAACTGTTTGCCCAGAAAAAGCATTTTGTACCTGTTTCATAATATCTTGCGACTCAATCGCACTCTCCGCCGACTTTATCGCATTTATGTCAGTGTCCGAAATCGACAAATTTTCATAATATTTTCCACTCGAAGTTTTTTCATCAGTATAAACTTGTTGAAAATAATCTGTCTCACATACAACATCTTTAAGTTGAATAATCAATGTCTTGTCAGATTTTATAAGCGATATTTTAGACTTGTCAAAATTATCACTCGTGTAAAGAACAACCCTAACCGTTTCTGGATTAAATTGACTTACTCTAACCTGTTTGATATCTTTACTGTTAAAATACCAATTTTGAGGCCCAATATTCAGTGTCGCCCCCTTAAGATCAAAATATAATCTTTTTGGATTTGACAAAACCCCAATTTTTACATTATTCATTTCACTTTGAACCTGTGACATCGAAGATGATAAAAGAATTAAAGAATTTGATGTATCAAGGTTTATTGAAGTTATTTTGAAAACTTCAGATGAAAATGCCATTTGCATCCCTAAAAATATGAAAATAAATACTGTAAAAAGTCTTCTAAACATACCTCTAATTATACAATCCTTTTTTTTTCAAACAAAAATGTAAATTTTTTAAACATAATTAAAATTTCAAAACATATTTCTAAACCAAGGAAATGATTTTAGTAAAGCTCTTCAAAATAAGGTCGATAATGTAGTTGACAGGAAAAAGAAAGGGGAGAAAATGGCAAAGATATTGGAAAATGACTACGGTCGAAGAACAATAAGAATGTCAACAGAAGATGTTGTAAATATCGTAAGAGAATATCAAAGACTCGTAAAACGGGAAACAAATATCGAAAATGTCAGAAAAATTCTCTCGAAAAGTTCGATTTATATTCCGGAAGATGTTTAAAGAAAAGAAAGGGCAAAGGAGAGAATATCTCTCCTTTGCCCTTAAGTTAATATGAAAACTTGATTAGTAAATAATCAAAATTTCGTCGTTAGGATTCAATGAAGAATCAGCTGATTTTGAAGGCAAAATCAAGTAAACAACTTCATCACCTAATTCATAAAGAACGCCAGCAGTACCACTTACAGCGAGTTTAGCGATATCAAATACGCCAAGACCAACAGTCATGAATGATCTACCAACGTTTTTAGCAGCTGGTTTGCCTTTCAAAGAAAGACCATCAGCAAAAGCGTTAGACCAGTTATCGCCATATCTTTCTGTTCCGTTAGCAGCAACATTAAGAGCAGCAGCACCAGTTCTACCAGCAACCCCTAAAACTCTACCAGAAGCAGAGAATGGAGCAGCAAATAATCTTGCTACAGGATTAACTCTCTTGCAAGTTTTAGCTTGAACTTCTGAAACGTTTTTAGGCAATTCAGCACAGCATTTTCCGTTTTGAATTTTTGTGAATTTAACTTTAACATAACCTGGGTTTTTGTATCCTGGTCTGCTAATACCAACAACTTCACCAACAACAGTTGATCCAGCTGCAAATTCTGTTCCGTTAATAGTAACAGCTTTTGTAGTTGTAGCAGTGAATAATTCACCGATGTTAGCATGTCTTGCATCAACTCTTTCGTTGATAGTTGCAGTTACATAAGAAGGTGCATACTTTTTGTAAAGTGAAGAACCTTCATTGCAAAGGTAGTTTTGTCTTAAAACGCCTACCAAGTAAGCAACTTGTGTTTTTGATAAATATTTGCATTTAGCAGCTTTTTCTGGATCAGGAATTTCATCTAACAAAGTAGATGCCATAACTTCTTTTGTAGGAGCAATGGCCCAGTTAGGGATTTGTTCCATAGTGTAGCCTTGGAATTTAGGCAATGTTGAAGTTCCGTCAGTTGGAACGTTAATCAATTGAGCTAAAGTAGCGAAAACTTCAGCTTTTGTGATTGGTTGGTCTGGTCTGAATTTTTTATCAGGATAACCAATCATAATGCCTTCAGACAAAGCTTTGTCAATCCAAGATTTTGCCCAGTAATTAGATGAAATATCAGTATATTGATATTTTGGAGCAACTTCCTTGATAGAAAGTCCTTCAGACAAAACAACAGCCAATTCAGAACGAAGAATAGGCATATTAGGATTGAAAACTTTTTCAGTTGAATTGTTTTCAAGAATTTTCATAACGTCTTTAACAAAAGAGTTAACAAGAACGTTGCTTTTACCCTTCATAGCTGTTTGCGTATCTGGGATAAGTTTTTTTTCTCCAACAACATAAGCTGAATTGTCATTTAATCCTGCACCAACAGTTGTTTGAGATTGAGTTCCGAACATAGTCGGATGAGCATAATACTCAAAGTTGCTTTCAGCAGCCATTACAGCAGAAGATGCCATAACAATTACAGAAGCCACGAATAATCCTTTAAGATTTTTCATACTTTTCTCCTTTTTTGATACATCGATAGTCATACTACCACATGGGCTATGCTATCAAAAATAATTTTTGTATGCAACAAAAAACACTGCTAAAAATTTAACTTTCTTAACAGTGTTTTATAAACAAATTCTATTTAGATATATCAATACAAACTATCAATTTGAGTCTTCAAATCATTGATTTCTTTTTGAAGTTTATCTGGATTATTGAAAAGAAGAGAAACTTTTATATCTTTAGCTTTAACTTCTTCTTCAAACTCTCCACGTTTTGCGTTCAAAATAGCTGCTTCTTTTTCTTGTTTAGCCTTGATTTTTGCATTAACTTTTTCAAGCTTAGCTTCTTTTTTTGCAAGTTCAGCTTTCAATTCTTTTTCTTCAGTACCGTCGAGAACCCTGTTTATTTGAGCTTCGAGCATTTTCTTTCTGCCGTTGTAAACTCCGTGAGGATCTCCACCTTTTGTTTTTTCATTTACATCTTTACATGCTTTTTCATATTGTTCTTTCAATATTCCAAGTTTTGAACCTGCGGTTGCATTTTTGTATAATTCTTTTTTTGCATCTTTAATCGCTTGCTTATCTTGTTCAAACTTTGTTCTTTCTTCTTCAGTTAAAGGCTTTTTGATAATATATTCAGGCATTTTATATCCCGCAACATATTCTTGTTTGCTCTTTTCGATTTTTTCATTATTCACAGTTTCAAATTTTGTTTGAGCCTTTTCAACCTGTGTTTTTGCCTCAATCGCTTCTTTTGAAGAAGGAGTAAGTTTAATTTTTCCATCAACTTTTTTGTCAACATTCTTGTCTACAACTTTGTCAACTTTTTTGTCAACAACCGTTTTTCCTTCATCTTTTGCGGCTGTCTTTTCTTCAAAAATAGAACTGCCCAAACCTTCAAGGATATCTTTGTAAGATTTTAGTTTAGAAATATCTAAACTGCTTGCAGTTGCAGCCATTTCGTCTGTCATGCCCATTATTCTCATTGCAGCATCAGCACGCATTGCGTTCATAACGTTGTTTGAATAATTACCACCAAAAATTGAGGCAGCTTGTATCTGCGGAGAATAAATATTTCTTAGCTCTCTCGCTTGCGCCCATACTTCAGAATTTTCATTCAATAGTGGAGCGAGTCCAACATCATTTTGAGTTGTACTTCTGCCGTTACCAATTCTTTGCACAAAATTTGACATCACATCATCCTTCTAAAGACTCTCTTACTTATATAAAGTATTTTCAGGATGTTGAAATTCAGAAAAGTCATTTTTGTAAAAATCCATAAAATGCCAAAAACCATGGATTACAGGGGTTTACCATGGTTTCATGCAGCGATGAATATTGAAGTTTTGGGAGCTAATATTTTATTTAGATGAAAAATTTTTAGCCAAAAAGTTTTACAAAACTTTACAACAAATTTAGAAAAATTCAGCATTATGAAGTTTTGTTAAGGGGTTAACTCATCCTATCAAAGATTAAAACATTTGATTTTGACCGAGGGGTAAATGAGGGGTAAATGAGAGGGATTCGACTTTGGGTGAGTTATCGTATTGATGTGAACGGGGTTTTGCGGTACTTTTGCCACCCAAAGTACCTAAAAAAATATTTTATAATTTCTTGACCGTTTATCGACGGGAAAATGAAAAAAAAATATCGTTGGGGTTGAACATAGCTGTCACTTTTTTTCCGACGATAGCCGAGAGTGAACTATCAATACTAACGAACGAACAGAGAAGTCGAATTTTATACCAAAATTTAATTAAACTATCATTTACCCCCTCATTTACCGTTATTCGACTTTGGGTGAGTTATCGTATTGATGCGAACGGGGTTTTGCAGTACTTTTGACTCCAAAAGTACCTAAAAAATATTTTGTAATTTCTTGACCGTTTATCAACGGTAAAAATAATGAAAAGAAAAATATTGTTGGGATTGAACGAAGCTGTCACTCTTTTCCGACGATAGCCGAGA
>QHMH01000018.1 GCA_003258795.1 Candidatus Melainabacteria bacterium
CCTCTTTTGTTAAGTTTTCTATAGTTTTGTAAAGTCGAGATTTTTAGCGGTTCAGAACCCCCCCCCGGTATTTTAAACTTTACCATTTTTGGCGTATTCCTTTCTATTTTCGTTACATTCTTGACAAATTTATTTTCTTTATTCTAAATTTCGTCATTATCTATTGTATACCACATTCTTTTCATTTTAAACAAATTTATAAAGTTTTGTTAATAATAAAATAGATTATTATAAAATTTTTTCAAAAATCAACTCTAAATAGCCGATTTTAAATCTTTACATATTGCTTTTAAACTCATAGAAATATACAATATTCTTATGAGGATTAAAAATTTAGCTAAAAAAATTATTTCAATCTCGTTTTCTTTGATATTTATTTTTGCTTTATTTATCGGAGGAATTCTTTATTTTGGGTTTTTTGAAGAAGTTTCTAATGGTATAGTTGGAATGTACTACGTCCATAAAGGTGATAAAGCTTACAGGAAAAAGAAATTACCAAAAGCTATCGAGTATTATCAAAAAGGTTTGAACGCTTACCCAAGACATTATGAAGCTTGGACAAACCTCGGGAATATTTATGTCGTTTTCGAAGATTTTTACTCGGCTCGAGATGCCTACAAAAATGCGATTGAACAAAAATCAAACTACACTCCAGCTCGAATGAACTATGGTGTTATAGCAACAGAAAAGCTCGGAGATTTTGAAGAAGCTATCGAGCAATATAAAAATATCATAAATGCTAAACACAAGTTTTGGACAATTCCTTTCATCTTTAACAACAGAAAATCAGAAAAAATAAATAAAGGGTTAGCATATTATAACATGGGAGTCGCATACAGACTTAAATCATTTTATGAGTCTGATGATGAAAAACTCGCAAACATTGACTTAAGAAATGCCATCGATTCTTATGAAAGCGCATTAAAAATTTTAAAAAATGATTACAACACAATATTTAACCTTGCACTCGCATACCAACTTTTGGGAGAAACAAAATCAGCAGCAAAAAATTATTGCAAAGCTATATCTTTAGAGCCAATGAATTACGAAGCTCATTACAATCTCGCAATTTTGCTTAAACATTTAAAGATGTATAAAGAATCATACAATGAGATAGAAAAAGCTTCTCTCCTCGCAGCAGAAAGCGGAAACATTAACTCAAATACTCAAAGTTACGTTTTTGATATACTTAACTCAATGTCTATGGTCCTCATAAATCAAGATGATTACAAGTATTTAATAGAGAAACAAAGTTATAACCCACAAGACAATGAAGTTACTTATGTTCACGGTAAAATGGTTGTAACTAAAGAATTAGACAAGGCTATTTTAAATAACTTAAAAAAATGCGAAGCAGAAGAGTATTACAAAGAGGAAGACTAATTTGAAAAACTACGAACTAAACTTACTTTCAAATATCTCTAAAATTCTTATCAGCAAAAACAAACCTGCTGATATAATTACTGCTCTTGAAAAATTCATAAATAGATTTGGAAAACTTACCAAAAAGTTTGTACCATTAAACAAAATAAATATCTATCTTTATGATGAAAATATAAAAACTTTGAGAAATTTTGCAAAAAGCTGGATTACAATTGAGCGAGATGAAGCGTCAGAAAGACTTTATTCTATTATAAAAGATTTTCACCAATATGGGTTTTTCATAAACGATACCCCATATAAATTTGAAAAATCATTGAATTTTGAAAATATCAAAACTGATAGTTCGCAAAATATAATATATATTCCACTAAAACAGTCGAATAAACCTTTTGGTATTTTAGAACTAATTTTTCCTCAAGATATAAAGAATTTCATTTCCGCAGAATTTTTTATGATGTTATCTGTTGCCTCATATCAAATTTCGCTAAAAATTCAAAACTCAATTCTTGCAGAACAAATGCAAAAAAACATCAATTTCCACAAATCAATGAAGGATATTGCAAAAATTATTGAATCACAATACGAATTGAGTTATGTAATTCCAATCATCGGTGAAATGATAGACCGTTTCGTTGCCGATCATTTAATTTATATGTTTCTCAAAAATGAAGAAACTGGTGATTACAACCTTGTTTGGCCTTCTACTTGTATGGATAAAAAAATTCCAGAGTTGGTTTCAAAACTCAATAACAAGGGAAAAACTATTATTGAAAATAATGGAAAAATTGGAATTTTTCCTCTCACTGGAGAAAAAACCGTTTTTGGCTGCATTGTTGCAAAAAGCAATATAGATAAACTTTCAAGTGAAGAAATAAACTACATAGAACAACTCACAAAACAGTCTTCTATAACAATAAATAGGGCAAACGCTTATGCAGAAATCTTGCAACATGCAACCTGTGATGCTTTAACTGGCTTAAACAACAGGCGTCAATTTGAAGAACGTCTTAAACAAGAAGTATCAAACGCTAAACGTCAAAAACACGCCTTGTGTGCAATTATGCTTGATATCGATTATTTTAAAAAAGTTAACGATACATACGGGCACTTCGCAGGGGATGTTGTTTTGAAAAAAATTGCAACTCTTATTAAATCTGCACTTCGTGAATATGATATTCCTTCTCGTTATGGCGGTGAAGAATTTATTATACTTCTTCCTTCTACAAAAGTTGAAGATGCGTTTATTGTTGCTGAACGTTTAAGAAAAACCGTAGAAGGCACAACAATAGATATTCCGACAGAAAAAGGTGATGCTGTCGCCTTTTCAATATCTGTGACAATAAGTTTGGGTGTCTATCGCTATAAAGAAACCGACACCCCTCAAGAGTTCTACCAAAACGCTGATAAAGCCTTGTATGTAGCTAAAGAAAACGGAAGAAACAGGGTGATAGTAAATAGTGGAGATTTTTAAACCCCTGAACCCTTAATTTCGATTTTCTTCAATCTTTGTTCTATTCTTCTATACCATCTCAATTTTTGTTGGAAAAGTGTTTTATAACCTTTTAAATATCCTTCAGAAACATTTTTGTTTTGCCCATCACATAAGTTTTCAAGAATTTGAGAAAGATATTTAGAATATTCTTTTCTATCCACTTTTTCTTCAGAAGTTAAATAAATAGGTTTTCCAAGTTCTACCATAACCTCTGGTCTATCGGCTCTTAAAAAGAAATAGTTAACCGCAACAGGAATAAGTCTAACTTTCCCATATTTCTTTGCTGCTTTTTGAGCAATATAAGCAAGTCCTGTTTGAAACTCAAGAGGTCTGTGGTTTGGCGGCTTGATAATTCCCTCAGGAAAAATATACAAAGCATTTCCCAAGTCTTCAATAACCTCATAAGCATATTTTAAAGCTTTCATTGAAGCCTGTGGTGATTTTTTATTTACAGAAAAAGCACCACCTCTTCTCAATAATGGAAATCTATTCAATTCCTCAACCATCAACCTGATTTCTTTTCCCATTATTCTTCTTACGATGTTATAACCAACAATTCCATCCCACCAATTTGTATGAGGCGCAAAAAGAATTGTAGGGACATTTTCATCTGCACAATTTTCTTCCCCTTTATATCTGAACGCAAAAAAACGATTTTCCAACATTCCGTAGAAAAATCTATTTGCGACCCACAACCAAAAACTACTTGTCTTTGCTGGTTTAAATTCCTCATCCTGATTTCGTAATTTCGTTGGGGGAACTTTTGAATACAAATGTTCTATATCATCACTCATAATAAAATTATTATAATCAACTTATCCTATTTTGTGAATAGTTTTTTATCAGTATTATTACAATAAGTAAAGTTTAGTCAAAAGGATTTTCTTTTTTCAAATCATTTTTATGCACCAATAATCCACAATTTATGCAAGACAAAACCTCTCCTGTACTATCAATAGGCATAAAGACATGTTCACACACCTCAGGTGCCTTTTCCACAGGATTGAAATCTGGAACCTTTTCTTGTGGCTTCTTCTTTTTAGAAAGAAATCCTTTTATCAATACTTCTATAAAATACATTTATAAAACAAAACCATCCGGCAATAGTTCTCTAATTGTTTTTTTAACAATTTCGCCATTAACTTCTGTAAGGACTACACAGTATTCATCTTTTGGCGAAAATTCCCAAATAATTTGTCTGCAAGCCCCACAAGGAGTACAATTGTCTGTTTTTGGAGAGTAAATAGCAACAGCTTTAATTACTTTTTCACCGTTAGCAATTGCTGCACCTATTGCATTTCTTTCTGCACAAGCCGTTAAACCAAAACTTGCATTTTCCATGTTACAACCAACATAAGTTTTTCCACTTTCTGCTAAAACACAAGCCCCAACTGGAAAATTTGAATATCTTGCATAAGCATTCTTTGAAACTTCTTTTGCCTTATTCATCATTTCTCTGTAATCCATATAACCCCCTATTTTTTCATTGTATTTTTAAATAATTTATCTAAATAACTGTATTTCGCATAGTAATAATCAGGATTTTCTTTCATCCCCTCTATCTCTTTTTCTCTTTCAACAAAAATTTTAACAAGCTTTGGATCAAATTGTTTACCTGAACATTTTAATATTTCATCGATTGCTTCTTTATGAGAAAGAGCCGTCCTATAAGGTCTATTTGATGTCATAGCATCATAAGTATCTGCAATTGCTATAATTCGAGCGTACAAAGGTATTTCTTCTCCTTTTAAACCTTTTGGATAACCTTTTCCATCGTATCTTTCATGATGCGCCTTCATACATGCACCCACAATTTTTAATCTATCTATTTTATTAACTAATTTTTCACCAATTGATGCATGGTCTTTGATTATATTATATTCTTCATTATTCAATTTTTCGGGTTTGTGCAAAATTTCTTCAGGAATTGCAATTTTCCCAATGTCATGCAACAGACCTGATGTTTCAATTTCTTCAAGCATCTTATCTGGTAAATTCAACTGTTTAGCAATAACAAGAGAATACAACGTTACTCTCAAAGAGTGACCGTGTGTATACTTATCTTTCGCATCAAGAACATGAGCAATAGATTTAACTGTCTTGTAGAACAGTTCAGTTAAATCCCTCAAAAGACGTCCTTTTGAAGAAGTAAGTTCATATTGCTCAATTCCACTTCTAACCACCATAGCCAACTGTTCTGGCTCAAAAGGTTTTAAAATGTACTGAAATAAATGGCACTCATTTATTGCATTTATCAAAACATCTAAGTTTGAATTATCACTTAGTAAAATCTTTATTGTGTCTTTTTTATTTTCCTCTATGAGTTTAAAAACATCTGTACCTGTCATTTCACGTAAGTTTTGATCAGCAATAACAATAGTTACAGAATCACCTTTCTCTTCCAAAAATTTAAGAGCATCCTTTACATTTTCTTTCAAAATTAAAGTATATTTGTCTGCAAATAATTTACTTGATTCTTTCAAAACAAAATCATCTTGAGAAATAACAAGAATGATATGAGATTTCTCATCGAAATCCGGAATTAAGATACTTTCTAAATTTGCTAAATTTTGTTCAATATAACTTTTATTCAATTTACAAACTCCGCAAAATATAAAATAACATCAAATTTTAAAAATATCAAATAGAGTTTTAATCAAAAACAATTTCATCAATTTTAAATGTTTTTTGAACAGATGTATTTAAGTTCTTGACAGAAACTGTTCCATTTTTGATTTCATCTTCACCAAGAATACAAGCATAGTTAGCAACTTTTGAGGCTTTTTCTAATTGTTTTACAAATTTTTTATTCGTCATATCAAAATCTGCACTTATATTTTTTTGTCTTAATTTATTTACAAGGATAACCGCCTGTTCTGTATCTGATGAAACAACATAAGCTGTCAATTTTTCTGGTTGCTTTTGTTCTAACAAAGAATTGAGTCTTTCCATTCCCATAGCCCAACCAACAGCAGGCGTATCATTGCCACCAAGATGAGAAACAAGTGTATCATATCTTCCACCACCACAAACCGCATTCTGCGATCCGAGATTGTTAGATTTTATCTCAAACACCGTTCTATTGTAATAATCTAAACCTCTTACTAAAAGCTTGTTTACAGAATATTTTACTCCAGTAACATCTAAATATTTTTTTACTTTTTCAAAATGTTCTCTGCATTCTTCACAAATATAATCCTTTGCGATAACTTCTTGTAACTCTGGACTTTCCAAAACCTCTTTGCATTCCAAAACTTTGCAATCTAAAATTCTTAATGGATTTTTTTCATATCGACTTTGACAGTCGGGACACATTTTTGAAAGATAAGGTTTTAATGCTGCTCTTAAATTTTTAGAAAAATCTTCTCTACATTTTGGACATCCAAGAGAATTGATTTCAACTTCCAAATCATTAAGTCCTATTGCTTTAAGGTAATTTACAGCAAGTAAAATAACTTCCGCATCTGCTGATGGCTCTTTTATTCCAAACATTTCTACACCGACTTGATGAAACTGTCTTTGTCGTCCAGCTTGGGGTCTTTCATATCTAAACATTGGACCTTTATACCATAGTTTAACCGGCATCGGTAAACGACTCATACCATTTTCAATAAAAGCTCTCACAACACCTGCAGTATTTTCTGGTCGCAAAGTCAAAGAACGATCACTTTTTTCAAAAGTGTACATTTCTTTATTTACAATATCAGTCGTATCTCCAACCCCTCTTGCAAAAAGCTCCGTTGCCTCAAAAATAGGAGTTCTAATTTCAGAAAAACCCGCTAAAGAAAAAACTTCAAGTGCTTTTTCTTCCAAATTCTGCCAACTCAAAACCTCAGCTGGAAGAATATCTTTTGTACCTTTTTGAACTTTAATAATGTTTGACATACTGAAATAATATATCAAATATGTTTTAAACACAATAAAAAGTTAGCTTTGATTTGCTGTTATCTGTTTGACCTGTTTATAAATATTTTTTACCTGATTTTTTAAACTTTTAGATGTTCTTAAAAATCCGTCTTCAAGCATAAGAACCATGAAACTTTCACTATCTAATACATTTTCAAGAGCCTTTAACTCATCTTTTGTCAATGTATGTCCGGCCCTCAATTCTTGTTCTAATCTCTTTTCAATAACATTACAATATGATGAAAGATTTTTTTCTACAACTTTCTTTTCTTTTGCAAAACTCAACGCCTCAGGAACAGCAAAAAATATTCCTAAAAAAGCATCTAAAGCTCCATAAAAAGCACCGTTTTTAAGCATTTCAACTGCAGATTCATCAAGTTGTTCTTTTGTTAACAATTTTTGACCTGTTGCAATATCAATTCCATCAGTGATTGCAACCTCGCCCACACCATAAATAAATCCCTCTGTGGCATAACTTGCAACTTTATTTACAAAAATATTTTTTACAGGATTTTTAACAGCAGTAGACGTTGCACCAATTTCATTTACCCCAATCAAACCTGTGGCAAGTGCAGTACAAGAACCTGTAACAATACCATCTTTTAAAGCATCTTTAGCATCGTCCCTTGAAACATTTTCTTTTCCTGCACATTCAAGTGATATTGTAGTAAGAAGTGCAATTGCCCCAGAAACTAACGCTCCCGCACCAATAACTGATCCTCCCAAAAGAAATGCTAAACTTTGAGCTAACCCTCTTTCGGTATCTTTTTGTGTTTCTGCATAATCAGCTATCAATTGCTTTGCACCTTCAATATCATGCTCGCTAAGTAATTTTTGTAACTTATTTCTTACACTATTACTTGATGTTTCAGTTTTAAAAGTATTTTTAAAATCATCAGCGACATTCGCCAAAGCACCCTGACTTCTTGCATAATATTCGAAAGCAAGTCGAATTTCATACTCCTCATCGGTTTCATCAAAATTTTTTGTTATTCCTGTAAACTTATCAACGTATAACATAGGATACTTTGACTTTTGACTGCTAAGACTAAAATCACCAAGAAATTTTAACTTTTGATTTTTATTATCGTCTGAAAGAGATTTTAAATTTGACATGACCGAAGACTCTACTGTTTCAGAGGTTTTATCCACAGATTTTTTTTCTGCAGAATTACTAACAGTATCAATAAAAATATTCTTCAACGTTACTTTTTCAGTCAAAAAACATCTCCAATATTGAATGCATTCTTAAGCTATAATATCGGCATAAATACCAAAAACTTTAAACAGTCAAATTTAATTTTTTAGATTAAATTCTTTTTTTGAATTTACAACATACTGTGCAGGCTTATTATTTTTTGTTTTATACCTTAAGAATGCATTTTTAAAGAATTTTTCCATCTCTGCATATACCAAAGACTGAAGTTCCGCAACAATTGGTTTGTTTTTATCTGCACTCAATTCTCTAAAACATTTTTCAGTTCTATACGCTTCTTTTTCATCCATAGCTTTTCGACTTAAAGTTTGCCAAAGCGCTCCTCTGTCAAAATTATAATTTATCGATGAAAATTCTTCATTTTCATTGAGCAAATCTGACATTGCATCAGCCATAGCATTATGAAGTTGCTTTATATCAGAATACTTCTCGTTTGTTTTTGTATTAACAAGGTTTTTGAGCATGTTTTCTTTTGTTAACTCAGTGTAACCATCTACATCTTTGATACGGAAGATATCTTCAAAATCCCTAAATATATATCCAGCCTCTGTTACAGCATGAGAGTTCTGTGTACGATAAGGCATTAGCCCCAAGAAAGCACTCTCCTTTATATTTGTACAACGAGAAGTTAGTGCATGTTTTAGTTCATGTTCAAATGTTGCTTTCAAATTTATTGCATCTAATTTAGATTCTTTAGCCTTATCTATATTTACATAAATAATAGCTTTCTTATCATTTATAAAATGTCTACACACCCCAGCAACATCTTCTGTATAAAGTTTTATCGTCTTTTTATCATATCCAGAAGTATTAAGAAATCGCTTATAATCGTTAAAATCTCTTACATCAATGTCTTTTGAAACTTTTTGAGGTAAAGATTTAAATATAACTCGTCTAAAATTATCAACATTAAAGTCTTTGGTATAAATAAATTTATCTATCTTTTTTCCAATAGTATCAATTGTTGTAAAAATTCTTTTATTACTCCAAACTTCATTCGGCAAAAGATATTTTAAATCACTTTTTGCGTAAATAGACTTAAGATTTTGCGCTCTATAAAGTGCTGCTTGAGGATTATTAAGTCCAAAAGTTGGGTTATGCTTGTAGTTCAAAGAATTACTTTGTTTTGAAGAAAAATTCCTTTTTATCTCATAACCATTTGAATATAAATTCGAATTTATACTATGACATATCATACTAATGTAATAATGTTGAATAAAAAAATTTGCTTAAATACTAAAAAAGAAAATAAAAATTTTACAAAAGTAAACAAAATCAAAATAAATAAATAAATAAATAAATAAAACAAAAAAAGTAAAAACGTAAAAAAGCAGGAAATCGTAAAACAATTTCCTGCTTAAAATAAGAATCCGGCAACTGGTTATCTTCCCAGGAAGTGGCCCTCCAAGTATTTTCACTGCAATGAGTCTTTACGACCGTGTTCGGGATGGGAACGGGTGGAATCCTCACGCTTGGTCACCGGAAAAACTGTAAAGAATTTCTGATGAAAAAAAAAATAGAAATTCAAAGTGCAAAGCACACTGAAAGTTGTATAGCAATTATAAGCAGCGTAACATCTTAACTTTCCGAACATTCGGATAATTAGGAAAAGCCCTCGTCCGATTAGTATCAGTCGGCTGAAAATGTTGCCATCCTTATACCTCTGACCTATCAACCAGATAATCTTTCTGGGGACTTACCAGCTTATGCTGTGAGAGATCTCATCTCGTGGTGGGCTTCGTACTTATATGCTTTCAGCACTTATCCACTTGGAACACAGCTACCGGGCGTTTACCACTGGCGTGATAACCCGTACACTGGCGGTTCCCTCTTCCCGGTCCTCTCGTACTAAGGAAGACTCCACTCAAATCTCTTGCGCGTATACCGGATATGGACCGAACTGTCTCACGACGTTCTGAACCCAGCTCGCGTGCCGCTTTAATGGGCGAACAGCCCAACCCTTGGAACGTACTACCGCTCCAGGATGCGACGAGCCGACATCGAGGTGCCAAACCTCCCCGTCGATGTGGACTCTTGGGGGAGATAAGCCTGTTATCCCTATGGTAACTTTTGTCCGATGAGCGATGGCCCTTCCATACAGAACCACCGGATCACTATATCCTACTTTCGTACCTGTTTGACTTGTATGTCTCACAGTCAAGCTCCCTTCTGCTATTGCACTCAACGGTTGATTTCCGACCAACCTGAGGGAACCTTTGAACGCCTCCGTTACATTTTAGGAGGCGACCGCCCCAGTCAAACTGCCTACCAGAAACTGTTCCTCGCCCTGTTGTTAGAGGGATCGAGGTTAGAATCCAAATTATCACAGAGTGGTATCTCAACGATGACTCCACAGAAGCTGACGCTCCTGCTTCAAAGTCTCCCACCTATACTGCACAATAACAACCCGAATTCAATTTCAAGCTACAGTAAAGCTCAATAGGGTCTTTCTGTCCTGGTACACGTAATCCGTATCTTCACGGATAATCCAATTTCGCCGAGCCTCTCGCCGA
>QHMH01000001.1 GCA_003258795.1 Candidatus Melainabacteria bacterium
TTTATCGTAAATAGGTAGTAAAATTTTGGAAATGGGCAAAGACGCCGGATACAACCGCGTGCCTGCCCCGCCGGCTAAAATAAGGCCTTTCATCATTACGCTTCCTGCTTTTTAAATTGCATAGAATACAACGCGTAATAAGCCCCGCGAAGTTTTAATAATTCCTCGTGTGTGCCTTGTTCCGCAATTTTACCGTCATTGATAACTACAATTTTATCCGCGTTTTGTATGGTGGATAAGCGGTGCGCAATCACAATAACGGTGCGGTTCTTCATCAAGTTATCTAAGGCTTCTTGCACGACGCGCTCGGACTTATTATCTAGGGCACTAGTGGCCTCGTCCAAAATGACAATAGGAGCGTTTTTAACAAACGCACGCGCAATAGCCAAGCGTTGCTTTTGTCCACCAGAAAGCAAAATACCGCGCTCCCCTATCTGCGTATCTAACCCTTGGGGTAAGCCTTTGACAAATTCATCCAAACAGGCGCTTTTTAAGGCCATCCAAATAGTGGCATCATCTGCGTATTCGTTCCCCAAAAGGACATTTTCTTTAACCGTACCCGAAAATAAAAAGTTATCTTGGAACACCATAGCAATTTGTTTCCGCAACGATTTTTGGGAAATGTCTTTAATATCAGCCCCGTCTATTTTAATACTACCCTGCTTGATATCATACAAGCGCGGGATTAAAGCGGAAATAGTGGTTTTCCCGCCGCCGGAGTTGCCCACTAGGGCAATTGTATGGCCAACAGGAATGGTTAAATTAATATCGTGCAACACCTCCCGCCCGGCAACATATTCAAAATGGACGTGGTCAAACACGATATCTTTCTTAACCTCTGTTAGTTCTTTGGCTGTGCTTAAATCCTTGATATTAGGCTGTAAATCCAAAATATCAAAAATACGGTCTATGGCTAAAAAAGAATTTTGGATAGAAATATAGTTATTCCCCACAGATTTCAACGGGGTATAAAGCATCATCAGGGCCGCAATAAACGCCACAAAATTACCGCTGGTAATAGTGCCGTTTACAATCAAATAACTGCCGCACCCAATCACCAACGCCACGCCAATAGACATAATAATATGCATAAGGGGCGAAAGCCAGTTTGTTCCCTTTACCATGCGCATGGCTAGGGAGAAGGTCATATCCGTTACATTGTGGAAGCGTTTTTTGAACTCGTCCTCCAGCGTAAAGGAACGAATCGTTTTATTTCCGGCAAAGGTTTCGTTGTAAATAGTCATTACATACGAAAGATTACCGACGGTTTTTTCCAAAATTTCTTTCATTTTCTTGCGGACCTTGGCCATTGGATATACAAAAAATAAAAGTACCGCAATAGCAATAAGTGCTAATTGCCAAGAGTTGTATAACAAAACACAAACCAAAGAAATAGAGGAAAATGTTTTGGATAAAAACTGTTTCAGGTTATCTATAAGCCCTGTGGAGGCGGTTTCGGCATCGTTGGAATAACGGAACAAGATTTCGCCGGAATTGTGCGTATCAAAGTATGAAGTGTCCA
>QHMH01000015.1 GCA_003258795.1 Candidatus Melainabacteria bacterium
CGGTATTTTTAATGCTTTTCTTTAATTTTTCTACCAATTCTCTTAATAATTCTTAACATTATCAAGATGCTTTTACATCAACCATTTATAGGAATATTAAGGGCGGCATTTTTTAAAATGCCGCCCTTAAACTAAAAAATTTTTATTCACTAATAAAACAATATAAAATAATCTTCTTCTGGTCTAATCTGAACCTCTCCACCTCTAACTAAACCAGTAAATAAATTTATGTATGGAACGATATTGTTATGATCATTTCCAGCTTTTCTGATAGAACCTTTTAACCTTACCTTATTTCCATATATATCTTCCGTTGTAAATTCTTCAATAACTATCTTTGCAGGAATACTTATGAAACGGTTTGGAACAATCAAAACAACTTCTCCTTCAACAAGAGAGCCTTTTTTTATAACCTTTTCACCATCTTTTATTACATCTCTTACAACAACAAAATTAACCTTACTTCCTTCAACTAAACTCTTTTTTGAAGTTGTTATTTTGTTAATAGAAGTAACTCTAACTTGAGCACCATTAAATAATGTATCCTCTGCCAAATTACCTTTCAAAATTTCTGCACAATTCGCCGGTAATGAAATTATCATTATCGCTAATATAAACTTTATAAAATTTTTCATATATACTTCCCTCACTCATTTTAATATATCAAAACAAGGGAAAAATACAATAAAAAAGGAACTCTTTCGAATTCCTGTGTGTATAGTAAGTTTAAGAATTATTTAATTTAATTATGATTCTTTTTTGTTAAGTGCTAAATTTGTTACACTAACAAGTTTGCCGAATGAAGCATGTACTGCAGATTCATTCTTTAGTTCTCTCTTTTCTTGTACTGGCAATGCAATATTACCTGTCATATCTGCCATAGCATTTCTTGATGCTTGTGTGTTCAAATATTTCAAGCTTTTAATTGCATTTGCACTCAAATTGATTTGGAATCCAGTATTCATTTTAGCTATGTTAGATGCTTGTTCTGCATTAACTTTTGAGCCATATAAATCTGTTCCTTGTGAAACTCTATTGAATTTAGACATATCAAAATTTTCAAGAGCACCGCTTTTTTCAGCAGCTCTGTTAAAAATCTTGCTTGTGACTTCTTTCAAAGAGTTCACATCAATTGAAGACATTTGGTTGTATGATACGCCTAATCCCATTTCTTTCCTTATTTACCCTTAACTTTCGTTACATGTACCTTATCGGCATTTTTTATTTTTTCTTTAATTTTTTGTTTGTTTTGTTAACAAAACTTAATATTTGTTAGAAAAGATTTATAAAGTGGAATAAAAAGAGAAGGAGAAAAGTAAAATGTATCTGATTAAAACAAGGCAGGTTACACATGTCTTTGCTTTGTCGGCAGCATTTATCATCGTTTTCGCAATATGTTGCGGAAACCTCTTAACAGACAAAGTTAAAGATGCAATTGACGATTTAAACTTTATGTTTAAACCAAGTGCAACCTCCAACTACTACCAAACAACTTATCCCGATTTTACAGGAAAAAGTTTACGTTAAAAATTTTTTTCAGCAAAATCTTGAAGGGACTTTTCCAAGCTTTTTAAATTGTAACTTTTACACTACTTTACGTTTTCTTTCATTATGTCAGAAACCCAAGGAAGATAGCTCAATTTGCCTTGCAAACAAGTAAAAATTAGGTACAACAATATAGTATAAATTATTACTTGAATAATCGAGAAATTATACACCAATGGAGCGTTAACCCAAAAGTAAACTCTAAAAGCAATATCATTTACAAATGGAATAATACTTAAAATATTCATAACAAGCCCCAATATTGCAGAGGCAAGAAAATATGCTATCGAAATAAAAATTGATTGAAAAACATGAAATCTTGTGTACACTTTTAGATTGTTTTTTGTAAGATAAGCAATCAATAGGTATATAAAACCGACTGTGCCCAAGGTCAAGTAAGACAATGCGGCAATAATTCTTTCAAACGGTTGAGATTGTACATTAGACATTTTCTTTTTCTCTTTGTGTAATAAATTCATCCAAAATTTCAAGATAAATCAATTTATATTCATCATTATCTTGTGACATTCTTATAGCATCTCTATATTCAACAAGCGCTTTTCTAATATCATTTTTCATATAATAAGCATTGGCTTGTGACATATGAGCCAAAGTATCTTTATAATTAAACTTAATAGCTTTTTCATAATAAGATATTGCACTATCGTAATCGCCCAAATCATAGTATAAATTACCTAAAAGTAGGTATGCAGTATGGTTTTTAGGTTCTTCAACGATTGCTCTTTCATACAATCTTATGGCATCATCAAAGTTTTTGAATTCACCTCTTGAAATAGCATAATCAATCAAAATATCATAATTTCTGCCAGGGACACTTAATGCTTTTTCAAAGAACTCACAAGCTTCTTTTTCATGCTTCATTGAAGAAGATGCTTTCGCTACATAAACAAGAACTTCTTTATTATCTGGATATTTGTCCAAGATTTTTTTGTAACAAGAGAAAGCTTTTTCGAATTCATAGAATTGAGTATAAATATTACCCAAACCAATATTAGCCTTAATGTTGTCTTTATCAAGTTCCAAAACTTTTTTGTAATAAATTTCAGCTTCTACGTAGATTTTAAAATCATTAAACAATTGAGCCATCGCATTGTAAACATCAACAGGCGGAGCATTCAATTCTAACGCTCTATCATATCTTTCAAGAGCCTTGTCGAATGTTTTTAATTCTGCATATACATTACCCATACTGAAGTAAACAACATGATTCAATGGGTCAGTTTCGACAGCTTTATTTAAATAAAAGAAAGCTTTTCTGTAATCTTTTTTGTAAAACCAAATGCTACCCAAATTTACAAGAGCTGTAAACTCATCTGGTTTAATTGCAAGTAAACCTTCATAAGTTGAAATCATGTTATCATACATGCCTTGAGATTCATAAAGGGCTGCAAGGTCATGGTAATTATCGATATTTTGAGGGTCTGTTGCCACTTTGACAATAGCCTGCTTAATCTTTTCGTTAATGTCGGTATTTTCCATCTTATTCCTCATTCGGTTTTTACGCTTTTTACATGATATAATATAACACAGAAAAGGAAGAAAAGGAAGAAAAATGACAATAAAAAAGGTTTTAAAGTATGGAACACCATCGTTAAGGCAACCATCAAAGGAAGTTCATAAAGTTTCAAAGAAAATTAAAGATTTGGTAAAAGATCTTTTGGAAACTATGTATGCCCAAAATGGAGTAGGACTTGCAGCTCCACAGATTGGTGAAAATTATAGAATATTTGTAATTGACGTTTCTTCTGGCGATGAGCCACTAAACCCTATGGTATTTATAAACCCTAAAATCATAAAAAAATCTGGTGCTTTTATAAGTTCTGAAGGTTGCTTAAGTTTTCCTGAAGTTTTTACAGAAGTCAGAAGATACAAAAACGTAACTATTAAAGCTCAAGATTCAAAAGGTAGAAGCTTTGTTCTAAACGCTGATGGTGGAACACTTTTAACAAGAGCAATTCAACACGAATATGATCATTTGGATGGTGTTTTATTCATAGACCATGCAAGAGATATTGACGATGCCAACGAAAAATTGTCAAAATATAATCTTCCTGCCGTCGAAGAAGATAGGCTTATCAATGAAGACAAACTTGAAGAAGAAATACAAAAAAACCAAACAAAGGACAAAGAAGAAAATAATGATTAAAGTTATATTTATGGCAACACCTGAAATATCTATAAATGCTCTTGATGCTTTGAATAAATCAGAAGATTTTGAAGTATGCGCAGTAGTTACACAATGCGACAAACCTGCTGGAAGAGGGAATAAGATACAATTTTCCCCTGTAAAAAAATATGCAATCGAAAATAACATTCCAGTTTTTCAGCCAAAATCGATTAGAAAAGAACCAGAAATTCAAGCTGAATTAAAAAAGTTAAATCCGGATTATCTTTTAACCTTTGCTTTTGGTCAAATTTTATCAAGAGAAGTTTTAGATATTCCAAAAATTGCGACGATAAATCTTCACGCATCGCTTTTGCCTAAATACAGAGGAGCAAATCCAATTCAAAGATGTCTTATCAACGGAGATGAAGAAACAGGCATTTGCACAATGATTACGGAAGAAGGTTTGGATAGTGGAGATGTTTGCTTATCTGAAAAAATTCAAATCACAGAAAATATGAACTTTAAGGAATTGCACGATAAGATTTCTGAACTTGCTCCAGATTTAATTATCAAAACCCTAAAAGGACTTGTAGACAAAACTATTACTCCTCAAAAACAAGATGAATCTCTTGTTACTTTTGCAAACAAACTTACAAAAGAGGATGAGCTTATCAAAAACGATATGACAGCTTTACAAGTTCATAATCTTGTTAGAGGGATTTATCCTTGTGCTTACTTTATATACAATCAAAAAAGAATCAAGGTGCTTAAAACTCTTTTAGAGGACAAAAACACAAAACATTCTAAATTTGGAGAAGTTTTGAGCATATCAAAAAAAGGGATAGAGATTTCAACAAACGAGGGAAGTTTTATTTTGTCTACTTTAAAGCCTGAAGGTAAAGGTGAAATGCCTGCATCAGCATGGGTAAATGGGGCAAAAATTAAGGTTGGAGATTTTCTCTTATGATGAAGGGGATAAGAGGAGCAACAACTGTTTCTGAAAACAGTATTGACGACATAAAAACAGCGACTTTGGAGCTGTTTTTTAAACTTGTTGATGAAAACAATCTAAAAGAAGAAAATGTTTCTCACATAATTTTTTCATTTACTAAAGATATTACAAAAGCGTACCCTGCAAAATTTGTAAGAGAGCATTGGAAAAATGTTGCCATGATGTGTTTTAACGAAGCGGATATCGAAAACTCTTTGAAAATGTGTATAAGAATACTCATTGTTGCAGAGTGTGAATCTAAACCTAAATTTGTTTATATAAATGGAGCTAAAGATTTAAGAAAATAATTTTTGACTATTTTTAAACTAATGTTATATTGATAAATATAGGGATTTGAGGTAGCTGATATGAAAAAAGTTTTTGTGTACATTTTAACTCTTACATGTATTTTGTCATTTTGTTCAACAGCTTTTGCTGCAAAAAACCAAGAAGTTGAGGAAACTGAGCTTGAAACAGTTAACCCACTTTATCCTGCAAAATACACTCCCACATACATAAAAGAAATTAGGAATGAATATACACCTGCAACAAAAGACGAAGTTGTAATGGTTGCACTTGATATTTTAAAAGGCACAATTGGAGATTTTTCAAGAAATGCCATTTTAGGAAACAATCTGTCAAAACGTGTTGTTAAGATAGAGTTCAGAGATTTAGCAACAATGAATAAAGACTACGCCGATTTTGATGCTTTGGGGTGGAAAAATGGTAGAAAACTTTACATCTACATAAACCAAAAACATACTAAAGCTCCTGCAATTGCACTTGCTGCATTACTTGCTCACGAAGCAATTCACCAAGATGAGTACAATTCACTTGCAGAAGAAACTTATGCTTGGACTATGGAAGCTGCTGTTTGGACAGAATTAACCGAACTATACGAAGATTACGTATACGAACCAGGATCACTTGTCCACAGAGAAAATACCCTCAAAAAAATGTTTGAACAAGGTAACTATACTAATAAATACATCAAAAAATCTGTCTACTCTAACGAAAGTTACAAGACATTACCTGAAACATCTCCTGGGTTTGAAAATTTATAAAAATTGGTCTAAAATTTTCCAAATTAACTATTGAAAAAATATATCCCTTGTTTCATTATAAATAATGAAATGAAAAGACAGTTTTTAATATTCACATTAGTAGTTGCCTCGCTGATTTTATGTAATTCCCTGTTTGAGAAGTACTTCTTTTCGAGCATGGTTTTTAACGATGGTTCTTTGCTAAATAAAAACCAAATTTCATCCCAAAAATTATTTGACAAATCTATTGAAATCATAAAACATAACTACTATGACCCTAATTTGAACGGTCAAGATTTAGACAAATGGAAAAAACGTTATAGAGATAAAATCAAAACAGACGAAGATGTTGATGTTGCGATAAATTCCATCCTCGAAAGTTTAGATGACCCATACTCTAAATATTTGGACAAACATGACTATGCAGAACAAAATACATCAATAAATTCCAAAATAACTGGAGTTGGTGTTAACATAGCATCGATTGGTGGAAAGGTAGTAATAATAAACGTTATTGAAGGTACACCTGCTCAAAAAGCTGGGCTTAAAGACGGCGATATAATAATGAAGGTTGATAATAAAGATGCAACTGGATTAAAACCTTCACAGGTTGCTACTCTTGTAAGGGGAGAGGAAAACACAAAAGTTACCCTCACTATTTTAAGAGATAAAAAAAATATTAAAAAAACAATCATTAGAAAAGATATAAAAATCAAAAATGTTAAAAGCAAAACCGAAGGCGATATCGGATATATACAGATTTTAAGTTTTATTGGTTCAACAACTTACAACGAGTTTTTAGAAGCTCTTGCAAATACTGAAAAAACAAAAGGTCTTATAATTGATTTGAGAGGAAATTCTGGTGGATTGCTTCCAAATGCTGTATATATGGCAAATCTATTTATAAATAAAGGAAACATCGTAAGCATAGTCGGTAGAAATGGTTACAAAAAGAAAATCAAAGCTCAAGATTTGAAATACCAAGTAAAAAAACCTATCGTTTTACTTATCGACGAGAACTCTGCAAGTGCTTCAGAAATTTTTTCCGGCGCTCTAAAGGACTACGGAAAAGCTACAATCATTGGAACGAAATCTTTTGGTAAAGGTATGGTCCAAAGAATCATTCCAATGCCTAATGAAACAGGTATTAACCTGACAATAGCTAAATACTTAACGCCAAATGATACTGACATTAACAAAAAAGGTATTGAACCTGATATAAAAGTTACTTTAAATAAAAATTCAAAAGAAGACATTCAGCTAAAAGCTGCGAAAACTCTTGTCGAAACAATGATTAAGAACAATTAAAGTCTACTTTTATTTGTTAAATTCGCACATTATTATGTTTACGCCCCAGAAGAAGGATTGGTAAACTTTCATATTTATATATTTGCAATTTGTAATTTTTCTCTCAGTAGTTAATTCTTCTAAACCTTCTTTCAAGAAGTTCAAAAGTGCAGTTGGTGAATACATAAAATATACTTTTTTATCACTTGCAAATATTCTTGATAACTCTTTTTCAAGATATTCCGATCTTAATGTCTTTGCATCATAAAAATAATCAATTTTTCTTAAAAACTCTGTTGAATATTTATTGGTAATATCTTTTGAATAGGCAAAACCTATGTATTTTGCTTTAGGATTTTGTGTTACAGCTCCAGCTGAAGCTCCTGCATTGAGCATTATAACAACAGCATCATCTTCAAGTTTTAAATCATCTGTTTCAAAAACTTTTTGATACCTAATGTTATCAACTGGAAAAGTTTTGTATTTTTTGTTGTACTCTAAAACATACTCAAGCACTCCAAAATTTGTACTTAAATACACGTAAAACAAATTTATTAAACACAATATCCAAATAAATATTTTTTTATATTCTGATTTTGAACACCCAAGAATGATTATGAAAAACAAAACAACACCAAAGATACACGAAGAAGGAATTGTATACCTGTATGTTCCAAAAATTGATATATTAACAAAAAACGGAATTATTGAAAAAAGAACACTGAATATAAAGTAATTTTCATTTACAGTGTTTAAAATATACTCTTTTATCGTTTTGAATTTTGAAAAAGCAAAGAGTAAAAGTGTTAATACAGCACAAACAAAATTTATTGCATATCTTGAATCCCAAGCAAATTTATCAGTTCCAAACATTTTATCGTTAAAACTAACGAGAAATGGATAAAATAGGAACTCATAAAAAGATTTTGGCTTTAAATGAGAATAATCGGTATCTAACAACCTAATTTTATCTGCATACTCTGATTTGAAAATATCGTTAAAATAAGGGAAAAGAGGATTATGGTATATACTATAACATTTGTACATCCACAAACCATCAATTACAATAAATACTGGTACAAGTCCTAAAATAAATATTCCTAAAGTTTTAAAAGGTTTATCTATCCTTTTATACAACATAGGAATAATTATGCAAAATCCAATTGCATAAACAATTGCTGTAAGCTTAAGTGCCATTGCAAGTCCAATCAACGCACCAGATACAACAATCATCGTATTACGTTTTTTTCCATATTCATTAAACAGATATTTAAGTAGAAAATAGAAAGAAAGTAAACATAAAAATGCAACTTTAACATCATTTTGATCAAAGCCCATCTCAAGCATTAGAACAGGAGATATTGCAACATAAACAAGTGGGAATAATTTTAGTAAACCTTCAAATTTAAAAATATAAGTTGTGATTTTATAAACAAGAAATAAAAGAGCTACATTATCAAGCAAAGTTACGAATATAAATAAATATGGGTAATTATTCAATTTAAATAGTAAAAAATACTCTGGTAAATCTATCAATGGACTAAAACAAGTTCTAAAATTGGATGCAAAAAAATCAGTTTGCATTCTATCGTTCAAAAAAGCCCAGCAATTGTAAAACCTGTAATTAAACCAATCAAAATCCGGAAATATTAGGTTATTTACCGACACCAAATATAAAAAAATCCAAATTCCTAAAAATATTAAAATATCATTTTTATACTTCATACAATCAATTTTATAACAAAAAAACCTAATTAAATTCGCACACAATTACATTTGAACTCCAGAAAAATGAATCATAAATCTGCATTTGTCCCCACTTGCAGTTTTTAAAAGTTCTTTTTCCATCTTTGTCTAAATACATCAAACCTTTTTTCAAAAATTCTGGGTATTTCGTTGATGCGTACAGAGCATAAACTTTGTTTTTCCCTGACAAAATATTTTGAAGTTCATTTTCTAAATATTTTGATTTTAAAACTTTTACATTTAAAAATGGGTCTGATGACTCAATTAAATCTTCGTATTTTTTCATTAAGTCTTCTGGATATGAAAAACCTAAATATTTAACATTTTTGTTTTGTCCTACCACAGATGCAGAACTTCTTGCATTCAATAAAATTACAAAAGAACCATCTTCAAAACCCAAGTCTTGAGATTTAATTATTTTTTTAAAATCCAATGTTATTGGTGAAATATTCTTGTTATAAATCTTGTTATACTCAAAAACTCTGTCTAATTGACCGTAATTGCAAAAACAATAAACAGATACTAATAGAATTAAGCTAAAAACAAAAGCAAATCTTTCTTTCAAAATGGTAAAAATTAACCCCACAATAACAATTCCAAAAAGACAAGAGGAAGGGATTATGTATCTATACGAACCAAAGACAAACAAGTTTAGATAGTATGGAATTATCGTCATCAACACAATAATAAAATAAAGTTCTTTGTTAGCAACTTTTTCAACTTTAAATTTATTAAAAAACATAAGAGAAAAAATACCAATAACAGAGATAAAATTCATTGCATATCTCAAATCCCAAGCCATTTTTTCTGTTCCAAAAAATCTATTACCAACACTTTGATAAAATGGGTAGAAAATAAATTCAACTATATTTCTTGCTTTAAGATGAGAAAAATCTGTGTTAAGCAGCATAATATTATCTGCAAAATTAGATTTGAAAATATTATTAAAATATGGAAAAACTGGATTATGATAAACCCAAAAACACTTCATCATCCAAATTCCGCCTGTAAACAGATACGCTAAAAACAAACCTAACGTGAACAGCATTAGTGAAGTTTTAAATGAATCAAATTTTTTATGGAATAATGCTAAAATTATGTAAAACGTCATTACATAAACAATTGACGTAAGTTTTAACCCTAAAGATATTCCCAATAAAATTCCAGCTAACAGAAATTTTCGTTTTTCAACTATTAGCCTTGATTTCAAAAGTAAATATAATGACAACAAACATAGAATTGCAACTTTAACATCATTTGCAGCAAAATTTGTTTCAAGCAATAATACAGGAGATACAGCGACATAAAGAAGTGAATAAACCCACAAATATTTTCTATTTAAAACCAGTTGAGAAATCTTATAAACAATGTATAAAAGTAAAGTGTTATCAAATAGGGTAACGAATAAAAACAAATACGGATAATTATTAAGTTTAAACATTAGAAAATATTCTGGTAAATCTAACAGTGGGTTAAAACACGTTCTAAAATTGGATGCAAAAAAATCAGTTTGCATTCTGTCATTCAAAAATGCCCAGCAATTGTAAAACCTGTAATTAAACCAATCAAAATCCGGAAAGATTAAGTTATTTAGAGTTACTAAATATAAAATTATCCAAATTCCTAAAAATATCAGTATATCTTTTCTGTAACACATAAGATAATTATAGTTTAATTTGACCTAATATTCAAATAATGATAAAATTTTGAACATGGAAAAGGTTATATCAATTGTTATTCCTTGTTTAAACGAAGAAAGAACATTGGGAATTTGCTTAAAAAAAGCAAGCGAAACATTAACTAAAAACAATATATCAGGAGAAATTATCGTAAGTGACAATGGAAGCGATGATAATTCTATCGAAATTGCAAAAAATTTTGATAATGTAAAAGTTGTTCATTGTTCACAAAAAGGCTACGGAAATGCGTTGATTTGCGGAATAAAAAACGCTTGTGGGAAATATGTACTTATGGGAGATGCCGACAATACTTACGATTTTAATGAAATAAGTAACTTTTTAAAAGCAGCTCAAGCAGATGAACATATTTCAATGGTAATGGGCTCTCGCTTTAGAGGTGGCATAGAAAAAGGTGCAATGCCTTTTTTGCACAAATACATCGGAAATCCTTTTCTTACAATAATTACAGATATATTATTTTTCACAAACCTGACAGATAGCCAGTGTGGAATGAGATTGTTTAAAAGGGAAGATTTTGAAAAAATAAACTTCACCTCAACTGGCATGGAATTTGCAACAGAAATAATTATTGAATTTTTACTAAATAAATTTAAAATCGTAGAAATACCTATAAAATTATACAAAGATATTCCAGATAGAAAACCTCATTTAAGAACATTTAGAGATGGGTTTAGAATTCTTAAATTCATACTAAAAAAACGATTTTTAGATAATTAAACGGCTAAGGCAACAATTGAATCTAACTTCTCTACTATCTTTTCAAAACTTGTTTCTGTTACAAGTTCACCTCTGAATTTTGCAGCATTTTGCATTTTTGAAATGTAGAAAGGATAATATTTTCTAACAAATTTTATCCCGATATCTTCACCCCTAAATTCGATTTCTCTTTTTATAAGTTCCTTTAGGTTTTTAATGTTATCTTCTATACTCAAACAATCAACGGCTTCACCTGTTTTTAAATATCTGTCAATTCTGCCTATTAGTGTCACATCTCCCATTGCAGCCCTGCCAACTGCAACACCGTCAGCTAAAGACATCTCAAGACACAATTTTGCATCTTCAATACTTTTAATATCTCCATTTGCAAAAACTGGAATATCAACAGCTTTAACTAAATTTGCTATTTTTCCCCAATCGGCTTTGCCAGAATACATTTGAGCTCTTGTCCTTGCATGTATAGTTATAAAATCAGCTCCTGCCTCTTGCATTTTGACTCCGAAATCAACGTAATTCATTTCATCTTGAGTATAACCGAGCCTAAATTTTACACTGACAGGACAAGAAACCGTTTGTTTTATTGCTTTTACAAGATCCGCTGCAAGACTTGTATTTCTCATAAGGGCACATCCATCCTGCCCTTTTACAACTTTATTTACAGGACACCCCATATTTATGTCTATTATGTCAGCATAAGGCTCGATAATTTTTGCCGCTGCCGATATAATATCTGGTTTGTGTCCAGTCAATTGATAAGATATCGGAGAATGATTTTTTGCCCTTTTTATCAACGAGTTCTGACTGATTAAATCTTTTTTCTTACATTTACTCTCATTTATCAATGCTTCTGAACTTATCATTTCTGTTGTTATAAGACAGTCTGGAGCATTCTCCCTAACAAGAGAGCGCAAAATATAATCCGTTATCCCCGCCATTGGGGATAACGAAACCTTTGTATTTAGAACTATATTTCCAATTTTTATTTTATTCATACTTCTTTAATGCATTTATTCTTGATTGTGCATAAGTTTTATACTCATTTGATTCTGTTGTCACAGATATATATTTTCTATAATTTATAAGTGCATTCTTGTACTGTGATAATGAGTCGTAGTCAACAGCTGCGAGGTAATATGCAATTTTTAATTCTGGATTTAATTTAACAGCCTTTAAATAATCTGCAACAGCTAAAGAATATTTCTTTTGGTTGTCATAAATTAAACCTCTATAATAAAGCGCATAAGCATTTGTTGGACTTGATTGAAGAACTCTATTAAAGATTGAAAGTGCTTTTTCGTAATTATTCAAGCCATAATAATCAATACCTTCCTCAAGAAGTGCAGAATCACCATTTTGAGTTACTTCTGCCAAAAATTCTTTTGCATCATTGTTAGAAGGATTAAGTTTTACCGCAAGATTTAAGTATGTTTTTGCATTTGCGTAATCTTGTTTATCAGCATATAAAATACCCAAATAATATGCAACATCTGAATTTTGTTTTAAATTTAAAGCTTTCTTGTAGTATTCAATAGCCGCATCATCTTTATCAAGAGCTTTATAGCAAGTTGCTATTCCAACTAAAGAATCGAATGTTTGAGGTTGAATAGATGAATAAACAGATATTGCTTGTTGATAATTTTGGGAATTATAAAGCGATAAAGCTTTTCCTATAACTTCTCCGTTACTTTCGTCATTAACAGATGCCAAAACATCTTTTAACTGTTTATTGTTAGGATATTTTGACATAGCTTCATTCAAAATACTCTTTGCAGATGCAAAATCTTTGTTTTGATTGTATGCAATAGCCAAATTTATATAAACTTCAGGGTTTTGCTTGTCATATTTTAAAACCTCTTTGTAATATTCTATTGCCTTGTCAATTTTGCCATTTTTGTGGAAAGCAACAGCATCATCATATATATTTTCTAAATCTTGTTTTTTAGGAGATGAAGAGCCATAAACAAAAGTTACCAAATCATCCAACGGCATATAATTTTTTAAAGTGTTAAAAATTTCGGATTTTACACTTTCATTAGGTGAAAGGTATAAGACTTGCTTGAATGCAGTTTTTGCGGAGTCAATATCTCCTTTTAGAGCTAAACATTGAGCCTTATACAAGTTGACATTCAAATTGTTAGGGTGCAAAACCAAAATACTATCATAAATTGTAATTGCAGCATCATAATTTTTCTTTTGTTGATAAAGTGTCCCCATATTCAATCTATTTGTAACATTTTCTGGGTCGATTCTATCAGACATAACATAATACTTTAAAGCTTCATCTAATTTATTTTGTTTTTGCAATATTGCACCAAGGTTTGAAAGTGAAGTTGCATCGTTTTCATTTTGAAGCAGTTTTTGTCTATAAATTCTCTCAAGTGCATATAAAGTTTCAGGATCATCATCCCCACTTGATAAAGCGTAATTATATTCTTTCAAAGCTTGATCATTTAATCCTTGTTTGTCTAATGCTCTTGCATATTTCAATCTTAAGTCTGCAATATTTCCGTTTATATCAACTGCTTTTTTATAATAATATGGGACTTTTTCAACATTTCCCAATATTTTCATAATGTCGCCAATTTGTTCATAAGCCGAAGCTCTGTACCTTTGCGAATCAAAAGATTGTGCAAACTCATAGCCAGCTTCTGCAAATTGTCCTTTTAGACGAAGTTTTTGCCCCATTTTATATCTTGCATCAGGACTATTTTCTGCATTTATAGCGGCAAGACATTTTGCGAGATTTTTTTGGGTATTTTCTATACTTCCAATAGATCTTTGAACTTCTTTGTCGTCAGGATAATATTTCAAATAGAATAATGCTGCACGAAAATCATTTGCAGCTGCTTCGTAATTTTTGTCTGTATTTGCATAGAATGTACCTCTTGCCAAATAGGAATTTACAAGACCTATTCTTGCAGAGTTGTCCATATAATTTATTCTTAATGCTTTTTTAAATTCAGATATCGCACTTGAATATTGGTATTGTCCTAAATAAATTTGACCTGCATCATAATGCTCTTTAAATGATGCTTGTACACAATTTATTGTAAAAACCAAACATAAAATAAGTGTTAATATTTTTTTCATAATCATTACCTCAAATCGTTTTGTATTTTACAACAAGAATAGATTTTTTTATATAGCATTGGTGTATTATTTTGATAAAATCGAAAAAAAAATTCACATATAATAAACTAAATTTTGAAAAATTTTATGTTCTTTGTATAATAAAGGCATTAAAATAGGATAGGGTGAAAAATATGACAACAAAAAAAACAACTGAAGGTGTAGGAAAAAAGATTGTAGAAGCACTTAAAAAACAAGCAGAAACACTTCCATCTTCAATACAAGTTGAAGAACCAGTTTTTGAAGAAACTCCAGAATTGCAAGATATTGCAATCGAAGAGCCAAACGAAATAGACGTTAATAACGAAATTCCTTCAGAAATTAACAATGAAATAAATGAAGAAAGTTTTCAAAGCACTTTGTTAAATACAGTTCCTTTTCAAAGTGAACCAGAAGAATTAAAACCACTCCCTGAACCTATTCTTCATGAAATTCATGAAACAAAAACAGACAATGTTAAAGTTTTGAGTGATTTAATAAACAAACTTCCAGCAGGAATTTCAAAACAAACTGGTGCACAAATTATTAGACAAACAATGGAAGCATTGGGAATTTCAATGAAAACTGTATTGGAAGAAGCTCAACAAATTCAAGAACAAATTAGTCGTTCTTCTAACGATTGTATCAACTCTATTCAAGAGTACAAAAAACAAATCCTTGCAATGGAAAAACAAGTTCAAACCTATCACAAACAATACAATGCGCTTAACGAACTAATCAGCTTGTTTGTTCAAACCGGAATTTAACAAATTAAAATAAATGACATTTTACAAAATGAGTATTCGAAATATTTTTTATTTCAGGATGCTCATTTTTGCATATAGGCATAACCCTTGGACATCTTGTATTAAACTTACAACCAGAAGGCAGGTAAAGAGGAGAAGGCAATTCTCCTTTGAGAGCAATTCTCTCACCCTTAAAGCTTGGGTTAGCACTTAACAAAGCTTGAGTGTAAGGGTGTAGAGGGTTTGAGAAAATTTCTTCAGTTAACCCCTGTTCAACAATTTCTCCCAAATACATAACCGCAACTCTGTCAGAAATATACCTAATTACATTTAAGTCATGCGATATAAAAATGATAGTCAGATTATATTTTTTTTGAAGACTTTTTAAAAGGTTAATGATTTGACCTCTAATACTAATATCTAAAGCACTTACAGGCTCATCTGCAAGTAGAACTTCAGGTTTCATTACTAACGCTCTTGCAATTGAAATTCTCTGCTTCTGCCCCCCTGAAAACTCGTGAGGATATCTATCTAAAACATCTGACGACAAACCAACATCTTCTAATATATTTACTACCCTATTTTTTCTTTCTTCACGAGGGATTTTGTTTATTTTTAATGGTTCTTCGACAATATCATAAATTTTCATTTTAGGGTTAAGACTTGGGGTCTGAAAAATCATTTGAATTTTCTGTCTAAAATCTTTTTCAAAAGGTTTCGAATTGTACAAAATTTCACCAGAGGATAATGGAGTCAACTTCATAATCGTTTTTAAAAGTGTCGACTTTCCGCATCCTGATTCACCAGCTATTGAAAAAATCTCACCCTTATTAACGGAAAAGGAAACACCATTTAGAGCATAAACAGTTTGTTTTTTCTCTAAAGTACTTGAAATATATTGTGCATAAACATCTTTAATTTCTAATATAGTCATATAACATCAATTTAAAATAAACTCAAAAAAGTGAAAATTCGACAAGCGATTAAATTTCATGCCTGCCTTCAATAGCTTTTGTCAAAGTGATTTCATCAACATACTCTAAATCTGAGCCTACAGGTAATCCAAATGCAATTCTTGAGATTTTTACACCAAAAGGTTTGATAAGTTTGGATAAATATAAACTCGTTGCCTCACCCTCAATAGACGGACTCAAAGCAAGAATAATTTCTTTTACATCGTTTTCAGCGATTCTATGTAAAAGCTCTTTTATTCTAATATCATCTGCCCCTATTCCGTCCATAGGAGAAATCAAACCTTGCAAAACATGGTACAAACCTTTGTACTCATTGGTTTTTTCAATTGCAATTAAGTCTTTTGTTTCGGAAACAACACAAATTACAGATTTATCTCTTGAATTGGATTGGCAAATCTCACACGGATTTGTAGAGGATAAATTGTAACAAATATCGCAGGCAAAAGTATTTTCTTTTGCCTCGATAATGTTCTGTGCGAATTTCCTAACCTCAGAAATTGGCATTTTCAAAACGTAAAAAGCCATTCTTTGAGCGGACTTAGGTCCAATGGAAGGAAATTTTTGAAATTCTTCAATTAAAGTTGCTACTGTTTTTGGATAAATCATTATGACAAACCTGGAATGCTTAATCCACCAGTTAGGGATTTCATTTTCTTTTCCATTTTTTGGACAGCTTCATTGCTTGCTTGTTTAATAGCAGTTGTAATTAAATCTTCAAGCAATTCAATAGTATCTTCATCAACACTTTCTGGATGCTCAGGGTTAATTGCACGAGCTGAAAGTTTTATTGACTTAAACCTTCCTTGACCAGTACAAGTAACTTTAACATCTCCGCCTTGAGCTTCTGCAGTAACTTCTTCGGCTGCAAGTTCATCTTGTACTTCTTTTATACGTTTTTGAAGATTTTGAGCCTGTTTCATCATTTTCATCAAGTCCATTATCGTTCTCCTCTCTTGTGTTGCTTTATTCGTTTAATAATTGTAAAATAATTATATGCACAAAATTACTTATTTACAACAATGTTTACAAAATAACAGAACAATGAGGTGGGAAAAATCAGCCATGCCTCTAAATGTTTATATAGCTCCGTATAGGTTTTACACAAATAGAGGTGAAGACGGTATGTATTATGGACTTGCCGCAAAAGCCTTTAATTATTGGGAATCTGTAACAAATGGTGCCGTATCATTTACTGCAGTTGCATCGCTTATGGACTCTCAAATAAACCTTGATTGGAAACGAGTAGATAGATCATCTCTTGGCAGATGTTTTTTTAACAATGATGCTTCAAACAGATTGTATTCCGCAGAAATCGAAATCGGGATATCTGATGGACTGATTCACCAACAATATATGAGTGAGGGTGAAGTCTTTCACACAATTCTTCACGAAGTAGGTCATGCCATAGGTTTAGGGCACAGTCCTGATACATCAGATATAATGTACACTCCTCACCAATACGGAGTTACTAATCTTTCGAGAAGAGATATTGATACAGTAAACTGGCTATATAAAATCCCAAACAACTGCTCTCCTGCTCAATTTGCCGGAGAATGTGGATCAGCCTCTTATGACATGGATGAAATTGTTCTTGATTATCTTAAAAAACATGGCAAAGGCGGGCATGGATTAAATCACTCTCCACAAAGGAAAAAGAAACGTGACCTTTTAGAGGAACAAGAAATGATTGCTGATATGCAAAAATATCATATTGCACTACAAAATATAAATATCCCAAACCCTTATTATAGCAAGATGCCACGCAAAAAATAGAATTTTTTTTTGTTTGTCTTATAATAGCAAAGAGAGGTATTTGAATTATGACTATACAGGCATGGTTTGAAAAGCGTAAAAAGGCTCAAGAACAACGTAAAGCTTTGGAAGCTAAAATTGAAGCAAATACTCCTTCCGATATGTGGGTTAGATGCGTTCATTGCAATACTCAACTTCCAAAGGAAGATTTAGTTAACAACCAAATGGTTTGTCCAGTATGTGACTACCATTTTAGAATCAATGCAAAAACTCGTATTAAACAACTTTTCGATGAAAATTCATTTGAAGAGATGTTCAAGAACATACACCCTGCAGATCCGATAGAGTTTATCGATACTGTTTCATACCCAGAAAGAATTGAAAATGCTCATAAAAAAACAGGTCTTGATGAAGCTGTTATAACTGGTGTTGGAAAAATTAACGGATACAATGTTGCGGCAGCTGTTATGGATTTTGAATTCATGGGCGGTTCTATGGGTAGCGCAGTTGGAGAAAAAGTTACGTCAATTATGGAAACTGCTATTAAACAACATATTCCTATGCTTGCAATTACATCTTCCGGCGGGGCAAGGATGCAAGAAAGCGTTTTGAGTTTAATGCAAATGGCAAAAACTTCTTGTGCATGTGCAAAAATGGCAGATGAAAAAATTCTTTATATATGTCTTTTAACTGAACCAACTTTTGGTGGAGTTACTGCAAGTTTTGGAACTTTAGGCGATATTATAATCGCTGAACAAGGTGCAAGAATTGGTTTTGCAGGTAGAAGGGTTATCGAGCAAACGATTAAACAAAGTTTGCCTTCTGACTTTCAAACTGCAGAATATCTTTTAAAGTATGGACAGATTGATTTAATTTCAAAGAGAAAAGATTTAAGAGAAAACTTAACAAAAATCTTCAAAATGTATACATAACCTTTGTGAGGTGTCTATGACAAATTTAGATTTTGAAAAACCGATAGTTGATATCGATAAAAAAATAGATGAACTAAAAAAAATTAGTGCGGAGTCTGGAATGAACCTGAATAAAGAGATTGAAACATTCGAGCAACAAGCCGAAGAGTATAAAAAAGAGCTTTATGCAAACTTAAAACCTGCGCAAAGGTTGCAAATTGCAAGACATTCTGAACGTCCAAACTTCAATGATTACGTAGATTTAATTACGGAAGATTTTATTGAACTACACGGGGACAGAGAAGGTAGCGATGACAAAGCTATTGTGGGCGGACTTGCAAAAATCAATGGTAGAACTGTTATGCTCGTTGGTACAAAAAAAGGTAAAACGACAAAGGAAAATATTGAATGCAATTTTGGTATGCCACAACCACAAGGTTATAGAAAAGCTTTAAGATTGTTTGAGCACGCTAACAAATTCAATTTTCCAATCGTAACACTAATTGATACCCCTGGAGCATATCCCGGACTAAATGCTGAACAAACTGGACAAGGTATTGCAATTGCTGAAAACCTGATGAAAATGGCTGGTTTTAATGTCCCAATTGTTGCAATTGTTACCGGTGAAGGTTGTTCAGGGGGCGCATTAGGACTTGGTGTTGCAGATAGAGTTCTTATCTTGGAACACGCATATTATACTGTTATTTCTCCAGAAGGTTGTGCTTCAATTTTGTGGAGAGATGCTTCAAAAATTACAGAAGCTGCTGATAGCTTAAAGATTACCGCAAGAGATTTACTTGAGTTAAAAGTTGTTGATGAAATGATTTCAGAACCATTAGGCGGTGCGCACAGAAACCCTAAACTTATGGGAGAAAATCTTAAAGAAGCTATCGTTAGAAACTTGGACGAAATTGTTAATACTCCTGCAAAAAAACTCAAAGATCATAGATATAACAAATATAGAAAAATGGGAGTATTTCTTCAATGAAAAAAACTGCAATAATAATTCCTGCAAGATTTGCATCAACAAGACTTCCTGGAAAACCTTTGCTTAAGGTTTTAAATAAACCAATCATTCAATGGGTTTGGGAAAAAGCAAAAATGGCAAAACTTGCAGACAATGTAATTATTGCAACTGATAGCGAGCTTATTTATGAGGTTGCAAAAACGTTTACTGATGACGTTGAAATGACAAGTGAAAATCACAAAAGTGGCAGCGATAGAATTGCAGAAGTTGCAAACCGTCATCCAGAGTTTGACTATATTGTAAATCTTCAAGGAGATGAACCTCTAATAAAACCTGAAAGTATTGACGAAATCATTAAAGCACTACAAACTGGGGCTGACATTTCAACACTCATAAGAGTTTTAAAAGATGAAGAAGATATAAATAATCCAAACTGCGTTAAATGTGTCGTCGACAATAATAATTTTGCACTATACTTTTCTCGTTCAAAAATTCCTTATGAAAGAAATTCTAATCAAGCAGAATTTTATGGACATATCGGTATTTATGGATACACAAGAGATGCTTTGCTTAAGATGACTTCAACACCTCAATCTATGCTTGAAAAAGCAGAAAGTCTTGAACAGTTGAGAGCTTTGCAATCAGGATTAAAGATTAAAACAATAAAAGTAGACTTTGTGCCGGTAGGCATTGACACAGAAGAAGATTTGAAAAAATTTGAAAAAATTGCTATGGATTTAAAATAGGTTCAAGGCTTACAACATCTTCATATTTTGCACCCTGCTCTAAAAGTTCTTCACAAGAAAAGCCAAAAAGCAAAATCAAACCTTTAATTTTTTCATCGACATTTTTGTGTTTAAACGCAAAAAGTACACGATTTAAAGCCTCTTCTCTCGTTATGTTATCAAAGAGGTCGTTAATGCCTTTATGAAAAATTCTTTTTTTTGACTTACCCAACTTTTTCTCCTAACGCAAGAAGTGCAGCTCCAATCATTCCGGCGTAATTACCAGTTGTCGCTTTAAAGAATTTAGCCGGAGAAGTGATAATCTCTTTATTTGTATTTTCTTCAAGGAATTTAATATCAATAAATTCCGCCATAGAACCAGAAAAAACAATGCAATCTGGGTCAAAGAGATTTACCAATCCAATACAACCTGCAATAATATCATTTTGCCATTTGTCATAAACCACTTTCATAGTTTTATCATTGTTTTTTAATCCATCTATAACATCATAGGTAGTTACATCAGGATTTTTAGTAATTTCTTCTGCTGTTTTCTTAAGCCCAGTGCCAGAAGTATAAGCCTCAAAGCAATCCCAAGCTTTGCAGGTACATTGTCTTCTTTTATCGTTATAAAGTTTAAAATGCATTTCTCCAGCACCGCCGGATTTGCCTTTATAAAGTTTATTATTAAGAATTATTCCGCCTCCAACACCTGTTCCAAGGGTAATCATAATACTATTAGTACATTCCTTTGATGCCCCAATAATGTGTTCTGCCCACGCTGCACAATTTGCATCATTTTCAAGGTATACAGGTTTTTCAGTCAAATCTTGAAAAACTATGCTATTATACCCTTTAACCAAATTTCCGGTAGAACTAATAACTTTTGTGTTTTCGTTATTTACCGCACCCGCAGTAGATATTGCAACAACATCTGCATCAGCTGAACTAAAAATTTTTTTCAAAAGTTCTTTAAACTCTTCAAGATTTTTGGGAGTATGTTCTTTATGTATTTCAGAACAGATTTCACCATTTTCATCTATTAAAGCATAATATATTTTTGTTCCGCCTATATCAAGAGCAAGTGCCTTTTTCATATCTATACTTCTCCAAAATTTGTAAATCTTTTTGTAATCAATTGTGGTCTTGTAATTGCAGAGCCAATAACTACACTGTGAGCATTAAGTTCAAAAGCTTTTTTTACTTGATTTCTTTCCCAAAATCTACCTTCTGCAAAAATTGGTACGTCAACAGTTTTTGTTAAATTTTCTAATAAATCAAAATCTGGTTCATCTGTGTCTTTAAGACTTTCTTGTGTATATCCAGATAGGGTGGTAGAGATAATATCAAACCCTAACTTTGCACAATTTATTCCCTCGTTAAAAGTTGCAATATCAGCCATCGCAAGCCTATTTTTACTATGAATAATTTCAAGAGCTTCGGAAAAATCAAAGTCGTGCTTTCTTAAAGTTGCATCAAATGCAACTATATCAGCACCAGAATCTATTAGATTTTCAATATCCTTGATTGTTGGGGTAATATATACAACTTTTTCTGGATGTTCTGGCATCACTTCTGGCTTTGTTAGTCCAATAACAGGGACATTAAGAAGTTTTTTTGCATTCTTTACATCTCTACATCCTGCAACTCTAACTGCAGATGCACCACCATTTACGACAGATTTCAAAAGTGCGTTGATACAAACCTCATCATACAATGGTTCACCTTTTGCGGCTTGCACAGATACTATAATTTTTCCTTTTAATTTATTTAACTCCATACAATTATTATAGACCAAAAACTTATTTTTTGCTTTCAAATTTCTAAACTCTTAAAATACTCTGATTGTTTATACAAAAAAGAGCCTGTTAAATGTCTGAAAACACCTTTATCATAAAATTGAGGGGAAAGGTGTATGCTCAATAAGCGACAAACATATAGAAATCTTGATCAAGAAAAACTTGTTTTGCTTGCACAAAATGATGATTATAATGCACTTGAAGAACTAATCAAAAGAGTGCAGAAAAAAGTTTATACATCTTTTGCATATTTAAAGAAAGACGAAGAAAATCTTTCTGATTTAACACAAGAAGCTCTGATAAAAATGGCAAAAGGGATTTCGAAGTTAAAGAGTCCAAAAGCTTTCAATTCTTGGCTTAACCAAATTGTAATGAACCTATTTTATGATGAACTTCGAAAAAAATGCAAAAAACCTGAAATATGCTCAATGGATTCTTGCGAAGATAATATGTTTTTTCAAATTCCAGATAAATTAGGTTTGCCTGTTGAAAAAGCCATGTTATCGGAAACAGACAGAATAATAAAAGAAAAAATTTGTACTCTTCCAGATAATTTTAAAGTTGCAATTGTGCTTCGTGAATTGCAAGGACTATCTTATGATGAAATTGCAGCTGCTACTAACACCTCTGTTGGTACCGTAAAATCACGTATTGCCAGAGCAAGAGAGAAACTTCAATGTAGTTTAAAAAATTATATATAAAATATAGGAGAAACAAATGGAAAATGATTGCTCAAAGATAAGCGATTTACTCGCCTTTTACATAAATGATGAATTAAATGAAGATGTAAGAAAAACAGTTGAAAATCACCTTAAAGAATGTTCTTTTTGTCGAGAAAGAGCAGAAAATATTTCAAGTTCAATTACACCTCAATTTGAGGCACTGTCTGCATACATAGACAATGAACTTGATGATAAAGAAAATTTAAAACTCAAAAAAAATATAATATCAAATCCTGCAATGCGAAAAGAGCTTGAAAAGTTATATGCACTAAAAAAAGTTTTGAAAAACTCTTTTAAACGAAAAGAAAACGAAATAAAAGAAGACTATACAAAGCTTATATTTAGAGAACTTGACCTGATAGAAGAAGTTTATGGTCGAAATTATTTTCCACAAGTCGCTGCAATATTTTCGGCAATATTTCTCGGTTTATTCTTTGCAACTTTCATTATTTTCGGGATATAAACAGGCTGACACAAATGCTACCATTAACCAAAAGATAAATTGAACTTGCGGTCTAAAATAAATCGTATCAAAAAATCCATGTACAATTACTGATAAAATTGAAATTAGAGCAACTACCGCAATAATTTGATTTTTTCCCCTCGAGTGTACATACCCAATAACAGCTTTAATAATAAAGAACAAAAATAAAAGGTAGGATATAAAAGCAAAGATTCCACTTTCAACCCACAATTCAGTAAAAACATTGTAAGTGCTCAAAGCATCAAATCCAGTTTTCATATATAATCCATAAATTTCTCTAAAATTCTTATTACCAACGCCAATTCCCAAAAGCCAATTGTCTTTAATCATCTGAAGTGCAGATTGATAAACATTCATTCTAAAAGATGTAGAAGAATCCGCTCTTAATATAAAAACTGATAGAATCCTCGATCTTACAGAAGATATCAAAAATGCAGCACTTACAGAAATCAAACTTGATATAGATACAATGTAAATATACAATTTCTTTAAAAAATCATTGTGTCGTTCGAAAACGATTTTTCCACAGTATAAAACAAAACATAACAAAGCAAAGAATAACGCAATATAAGAGCCCCTGCAACCGCTTGATATAAGTGCAATACTCGATATTGCAATTGCGAAAATTGAGCCTGCAATATATTTTTTATTGCTTAAAAACAAAATTGGAGCAAATAAAGCAGGAATTGCCGCAACAAGATATCCACCATAAAGGTTTGGATTGAAAGGCTTTATTGTACCATACACTCTTGTCATAACATCTTCAGGGTTTACATAAGAAGTATCTTGCCAAGTCGAAATTGCATCTACACCATGGTAATGTTGATATATACCAACACATCCCTCAAAAAATGCACATCCACCAATTAACAACATTGTCGGAAAAATAAGCTCAAAGTTCTTTCTGTAAAACTGAACCGCAGAAAAGAAAAATCCCATATAAATAACAGTTTTAGAAAACCCTTTTAAACTCAAAGCAAAAAGACTTGACCCAAAAAGACTTACAATTACAAATAAAAACCAAAATAATACAAAAGTTTCAAATTTGTTTAATTCAAATTTTTCTCCACTTTTTACAAACATTTTTAAAAACGTTAAACAAAAAGTAATGAAAGCAATTGCACCCAACATATCAGAAGAAGCAAATAAAGACCCAATAATTACTACAATAATGCTTAAGAAAATTAACTTATCAAGTACATCAGCAAGTTTTTTGCTAAAATCAAATTTTGCAAAAAATCCTTGTATCTTTGCCAATAAAAAATTTAAAGTTGAAATAAAAATTCCAGAATTATTGTTCATTTTTCGCCTTATCATACAAACCAATGTTTGATACAACTCCGTTTAACTTGTAAGATTGTCCTTCAAGCGTAATCGGCAAACCTATCTTAATTTTATTTCCACCTACAACAGCCCCATCTTTTGTAATCTGTGCCGTGTCAGTCAAAGTAACAACTATATCATACATTCCATATTGAGAGTAATCCTCGTAAACAAAGCTTTTTCCATTCGATCTCAAATCTGGAATTACAATCTTCTTTGTATCAATTTTGCTATCAAGAACTTCAACATCCGAATAAGGAACATTTCTAATCGTTATAAAAGTCTTTTCACCCTTTTTAATTGGATTTTCATTGGTAGTAAGTGTTACACCTCTCAAAAACACCTGAAAAACAATTTTTTCCGTAGCTTCAATTTGTTTTCCAGCAGTTTGTCTAATTTTTTTAAAAGTAATAAAACCAACAGCTAATGAAAGTATAATTACTAATAAAATAATGATATCTGTTAAACTTATTTTTTTCATAGTTCAATTTTCTCCAACGTATTATAAATTTCTTTAATTGATGCAGTCGCACATCCAAATTGTTTAATAACAATGCTTGCTGCAACATTTCCAATAACAGCGGCATCTTCAGGCTCTAAACCAATAGCAAGAGCAAGTGTATAAACAGCAGTAACAGTATCTCCAGCCCCTGTTACATCAAAAACCTCTGCCTTGTTGAACACAGGAATTTTAGTCATTTTTCTGTTTTTATAAACAACCATTCCCTTATCACCACAAGTAATCAAAATAGATTTTGCTTTAGTTGCATCAGACAACATTTTTCCGGCTTTTTTAAAATCATCGTCACTCTTTAACTCAAAACCAACAGATTTTTGTGTGTCAGGAAGATTTGGTGTCATAGATGTAACATTTTTATAGTTTTCAAGACATTTTTGAGCATCTACAACAACAACCTTTCCGCAACTATTAGCAAGCTCAATCGCATAATCAATAATCTTTTGAGTCAAAGTTCCAATATGATAATCCGAGATGATAACCGCATCACACAAAGGAATAGCCTTTTCAAGATTTTTAATAATTTTCTTTTCCGTCGCCTCACAAACCAATTCATTTGTTTGTCTATCAATTCTCACAATTTGTTGTGTAACAGATTGTGAGCAAGAACCAGAAATTCTTGTTTTTGTGATAGTTTTTCTCTTTTTGTCCTTAACTATATACTTAGTTTCAATTTTTGCTTTTTTAAATGTATCTACAAGTTGAATACCATTAAAATCATCTCCAATTACACCAACAACAGCAACTTTGCCATTGTTAATTGCAGATGCGTTATGTGCAGCATTTGAAGCCCCACCCAAAATAAGTTTAGTATGTGTGTGTTGCAAAATAAGAACAGGAGCCTCTCTTGAAATTCTCTCTGTATCTCCGTAAATCATCTCATCAAGTGCTAAATCACCAACAACCAAAATTTTTGGTTGTGATAGTTTTTGTATTTCCTTTAATAAAAATTGTTTTTTCTCGTTCATGATACTCCCGAATAACTGTAAGACCATGTTAGTATGAAAAAAGTATTAGTCAAAAAATAAATACAAATTAAAACAAATTTTGAAGATATTTGAAGTTTTATTAACAAAATAAGAAGACAAAATATTGAATTTATTTAATTTTGATGTAGTGTGGAGATAAGGGTTAAGACATCCACGTCATCCCGAGGGGGCGTAACCAGAGAGCGTGACCAAAAGGAAGCACTGGAAGAATAACGAAGTTCTCTACAAGTGGCACAAAGCTAAAAACAAGACAGGAACACAGCGCAAGGGATATTTATGATAAAACTAAACTATGAAAATGTCGACGAAAAACTCGTAGGTCAAGAAAACGGTTTAAATATCGAGCAATGCTTTGATGAGTATAAAGATAGAATTGAGGAAATTATCACTGACCTAAATAAAAGAAAAGACAAAGCTGGTCAATGGCTTCAATGGATGAATTTAGGTTATAGGGAAGACACATTGTGGCTTGTAAAAGAATATGCCGCAATTGTTAAAGATAGATTTGAAAATGTTTTAGTTCTTGGAATAGGTGGTTCTGCTTTGGGTGGAATTGCAATGAGCGAAGCTCTATTAAAGCCTTATTGGAATATCTTAAGCTCACAACAGCGTGAAAATTATCCAAGAATTTTCTTTTTAGACAACATTGATCCTGATCAAATTAGTATGTTGTTGGAAACACTTAACCTTGAAAAAACTTTAGTAAACGTAATTACAAAATCAGGCACAACAGCTGAAACAATGTCACAATATATGATTGTTGCAAAAATTTTGGAAGATAAACTCGGCGACAATTACAGAAGAAACATTGTTGTTACAACTGACAAAGAAGTAGGGCTTTTAAGACAGATTGCAAATCAAGAAGGTTACAAAACTTTTGTAATCCCTGATGATGTTGGCGGAAGATTTTCAGTATTTTCAGCAGTTGGTCTTTTGCCATTAGCTCTCGTTGGCATTGACATTGATGAAATAATAAACGGCATAAAAGATATGGATTTAGCGTTAAAAAACACTGATATCCGACACAATATTGCAGCTCAAAACGCACTAATCCATTATCTTGCAGACACAAGAAAAAATAAAAAAATCGTTGTTATGATGCCATATTCATCAAGATTAAGATATGTCGCAGACTGGTTTGTTCAACTCTGGGCAGAGTCTTTAGGCAAAAATGTTGACAACAATGGTGTACGTAGAGAATTTGGAACAACACCTATAAAATCTTTAGGTGTAACTGACCAACACTCACAAATTCAACTTTACAATGAAGGACCTAATGACAAAATTATAAACTTTATCAGAGTTGAAGAATTTGATAAAACAGTTGAAATTCCACACGTATTTGAATACACCGGAATAGGTTATTTAGGCGGAAAGACAATTAACAGCCTTATAAATGCGGAAGCTGATGCAACAAAAGTTGCACTAACAGATTTTAAACGACCAAACTTGACAATTTCTATTCCAAAAGTTGATGCATACAATGTTGCACAGTTGTTGTATATGCTTGAAGTTGAAACAGCTATTGCTGGTGAATTATATAACATTAACACCTTCAACCAACCAGGGGTTGAGCAAGCGAAGAATTATACTTATGCTTTGATGGGTAGAGCTGGATATGAAGATTCATCGAGAATGTTAAAAGAAAAACTTGCAACAGTTTAATTTCTTGAATTTTTCTCATCCTGCTTTATAAAATCGCACATAACTTGTAGACGTTTATCTTCGTACTTGTCGATTAAATCTTCAATTTTGTTGATTTTACCAAGTTCGAAACCTGCCTCTGCGTACAAAACACAATCATTGCATAATCTGTAATCGTTGTATTGTATAGAACCTGCAAGAGATTTGCACTCCCCACAGCAATCACAATCAAACATTTCGAATTCCAAAGAAGGATCTTCCTCCAAATCGTCAAGCCTCATTTGCTCAACTACTTTTTGCATCTCTTTAATTGTTTTTAATTCATCCTTCATTTTATCAATTCTTTCATTTCTCTAACTGCCTGTTCTAAACCAACAAAAATTGCTCTTGAAATTATAGTATGACCAATGTTCAACTCAATCAAATTTGGAATTTCATGCATTCTTTTAACATTTTGATAATTCAAACCATGTCCCGCATTAACTTTAAGTCCAAGTTTTTGAGCGTAATGTGCAGCATTTTTCAATTTTAAAAATTCTTTTTCTTCATCCACACTGCCATAAGCATTAGCAAATGCACCGGTATGAAGTTCGATAAATGGTGCATTAGTTTTAGCTGCGGCCTCAATTTGTTTAAAATCTGGATCGATAAATAAACTTACTGCAATATTAGCATCAATCAAAGGTTTTACAAATTTTATTGCCCTGTCCAATTGACCTGCAACATCAAGTCCGCCTTCTGTCGTAACTTCTTGCCTGTTTTCAGGAACAATACAACACGCATCAGGTCTAATCTCAAGTGCAATCTTTTGCATTTCGTCAGTCATTGCCATTTCAAGATTAAGACGTGTCATAATTTTATCTTTAATTGACTTCACATCGATATCTTTGATGTGTCGTCTATCTTCTCTCAAATGAGTTGTAATTCCTGAAACATCACATTTTTCACAAATTTTTGCAGCCTCGAGAACATCTGGTTCTACCCCGCCTCTTGCGTTACGTAAAGTTGCAACATGGTCAATATTTACTCCAAGTAACATAAAATTCTCCTTTCAAGAAAAACATATCTCTCAAAGAGTATATCTTTTTAAAATCTTTTTGTCAAAAGTTTTTGTTTGTATTATCATTTGATTATGACAGGAAAGGAATAGCGAATAAGGAGGTTATCGTATGTCAGGAAAGACTATAACAGTCGATGGTAACTATGCTGCAGCTCACGTTGCGTATGCATTGAGTGAAGTTTCAGCAATTTACCCGATTACCCCTTCTTCAACCATGGGTGAATGGGTTGATGAATGGGCATCACAACACAAGAAAAATATTTGGGGCAAGGAAGTAACTGTTGCTGAAATGCAATCTGAAGCAGGTGCAGCAGGTGCAGTACACGGTTCACTTGCAGCAGGAAGTTTGACTTCAACATATACTGCATCACAAGGTTTGCTTTTGATGATTCCAGTTATGCACAAAGTAGCAGGGGAAATGCTTCCTCACGTAATTCACGTATCTGCTCGTGCATTGGCAGCTCAATCATTGGCAATTTTTGGTGATCACACAGACGTTATGGGTTGCAGAAATACAGGTTATGCAATGCTTGCTGCTAACTCAGTTCAAGAAGAAATGGATATGGCATTAGTTGCTCACCTTTCTACTTACAAAGCAAAAGTTCCATTCTTGCAATTCTTTGATGGTTTTAGAACTTCTCACGAAATCCACAAAATTGAAGAAATTTCATACGAAGATATTGCAAAACTTGTAGAACCAGAATATATCGAAGAATTTAGAGCAAGAGCTCTTCGTCCAGAAGCTCCTGTATGTAAGGTTGGTGCACAAAACACTGACGTATACTTCCAAGGACGTGAAACAGTTAACAAATATTATGAAGCTGTTCCAGACATCGTTCAAGAATATATGGACAAGGTTGCAAAAGTTACAGGTCGTCAATATCATCCATTCGATTATGTTGGTGCTCCAGATGCAACTGACGTTATTGTTGCAATAGGTTCAGGATGTGAAACAATTGAAGAAACAATTGAATACTTGAACGAAAAGAGAGGTACTAAATACGGTTTGGTTAAAGTTAGACTTTACAGACCATTTGATACAAAACGTTTCAAAGAAGCTCTTCCAGAATCTGTTAAACGTATTGCAGTTCTTGACAGAACTAAAGAACCTGGTTCAATCGGTGAACCATTATACTTGGATGTTGTTGCAGCATTGGAAAACAGCGGTTTGACAATTATTGGCGGACGTTATGGATTATCTTCAAAAGAATTTACTCCATCAATGGTTTACGCTATATATAAACATTTGGAAAACAATGGATTCCACGGATTTACAGTTGGTATTGAAGATGATGTAACTCACAAATCATTGAAAGTTGAAGAACACATTGTTACAGAACCAGAAGGAACTACAAACTGTATGTTCTGGGGATTAGGTTCTGACGGTACTGTAGGCGCAAACAAAAACTCTATTAAGATTATTGGTCAATATACAAACAAAGATGCACAAGCATACTTTGCTTATGACTCTAAAAAATCTTTTGGTGTAACAGTATCACACTTACGTTTTGGCGACAGACCAATCAAATCAACTTACTTGATTACAGCTCCAGACTTTGTATCTTGCTCTGCACATGCATACATTGGAAGATATGATTTGTTGAAGGGTATCAAGGAAGGTGGAACATTCTTGTTAAACAGCCCTTATACAAAGGATGAAGCATTTGCTCATTTAACAAGAGATATGCAAGAAACAATCATCAACAAACACATCAAGTTCTACAACGTTGATGCTGAAAAGCTTATCAAACAACAACCAGGTTTGAGAGGTAAAGGTGCAAACACAGTTATGATGGTTGCATACTTCAAAGTTTCAGGTATCATCCCATTTGAACAAGCTCTTGAAGGTATGAGAGAAATGACAAAGAAAACTTTCAAGAAAAAAGGCGACGATGTTGTTAATATGAACCTTGCACTTATTGATGCAGCAATTGATGCTTGCGAAGAAGTTGTAATTCCTGCAAGTCTTGACGGAGTTTGTGCTGCAGAAGAAGTTAAATTGATTCCTGATAATGCGTCAGACTTTGCTAAAAAGATTATCGAACCATCAATGAGACAAAAAGGTGATGATATTCCAGTTTCAGCAATGAGCGTTGATGGTGTAATTCCAACTGGAACAGCTTGTCTTGAAAAGAGAGGAATTGCTCCAAGAGTACCTCATTGGAACAGTGAAAATTGTATCCAATGTGGAATTTGTGCATCAGCATGTCCTCACGCTGCAATCAGAACAAAATTGTTTGAAGCTGATACATTGAAAAATGCTCCAGAAAGCTTCAACACAATTGATGCAAGACCAAACGCAAACGGCGAAAAATTCAAAGTTCAAGTTTACTGCAAAGATTGTACTGGATGTGGTGTTTGCTTGGATCAATGTCCTGCAAATAAAAACCCTGAAAAACAAGCTTTGACTTGGTCAACAATTGAAAAAGAAGAAGAAGCTTGTGAAATGGTTAACGAAAACTTCTTTGATGAAGCTCCAGACAACGTAATGGGTAAAAACACAACAAAAACAATTAAGGGTGCAATGCTCAAGAAACCGTTGTTCGAATTCTCTGGTGCATGTGCTGGTTGTGGAGAAACTCCATATGTTAAATTGGTTTCTCAATTGTTCGGTGAAAACGCAATTGTTGCAAACGCAACTGGATGTTCTTCAATCTACTCTGGAACATTCCCAACAATTCCTTATACAAAAACTAAAGAAGGCAGAGGTCCAGCTTGGGCAAACTCATTGTTTGAAGACAACGCTGAATTTGGTTTTGGTATGAGATTGGCAGTGGATTCTAACAGAAATCTTTTGAAGATTTATGTTGACAAAATTCTTGCCAAGGAAGATGCTCCACAAGACTTGAAAGAAGCTCTTGAAGGCGCACTTGCTCATTGGGATAACTCAAAAACAGAAGAAGCAATTGAAGCACAAAACAAAGCAAAAGCTTTGATTGACAAATATGCAAAAGAATGCGGATGTGAAACAATCAAGAAAGTAAAAGAACTTGAAGATTACTTCACAGACAAATCTATTTGGATTATCGGTGGTGATGGATGGGCTAACGATATCGGATACGGCGGTATTGACCACGTTTTAGCACAAGACAAAAACGTAAATATCCTTGTTCTTGATACCGAAGTTTACTCAAACACTGGTGGTCAATCATCTAAATCTACACCAACAGCAGCAGTTGCAAAATTCGCTACTGGCGGTAAGAGAACATACAAGAAAAACATGGGCTTGATGAGTATGTCTTATGGTTACGTTTATGTTGCATCAGTTGCATTGGGTGCTGACAGAAACCAAACATTGAAAGCATTCCAAGAAGCTGAAGCATACAATGGACCATCAATCATCTTCGCTTATGCACCTTGTATCGCTCACGGTATCGACATGAGCAAAACTCAAACTGAACAAAAACGTGCAGTTGAAGCAGGATACTTCCCACTTTACAGATACAATCCTGCATCAGAAACACCATTCAGTTGGGATGCAAAAGCTCCTACCGGAAACTATCAAGACTTCATTAAGAGTGAAGGAAGATACAAATCCTTGATGAAGACAAACCCAGAAGCTGCAGATGCACTTTATGCGCAAGCAGAAAAAGATGCAGCTCAAAGAATGTCTGTATATCAAGCAGTAGGAACATTGATGAAATAGTCAATTTCGACGCAGAAAAAAGCGAGGGTTTTTCAAACCCTCGCTTTTTTTATCAAAACAATTAGCTGAACAAGTTAAATGATCTTTCGATATTTGCATCACGTGATGTCTTGATTGATTCTATTTCGTTTTTAACAGCCGTGTGTTCCGTTTCAATATTTGCAAGTTCTCTATCGATTTTCTTTTCTTTTCTTGTAATCTTATTAACAGCTGCATCATATTCTGCTTTTGCTTGAGTCAAATCTGCATCTGATAAGTTGTCAACAGAGATATAATCGAAACTTGTAGAATATTGTTTTCTTTCAAGACCTGTTTCACCTACAAGAGATACATAGATGTTACCGACAGTCAATTGTTCATTTAACCAATCAGGGTCATGCATTGTGTCATCATCTACTGCACAAGCTCCGCAGTTAGTTAATGCATCGAACAAGTTTGTGTAGTAATTTACAGAATACTCGTCACTCATCAAGATATCATAATTTGATGAATCACCTACAAGCGCTAAAATCTTGTTTATCAATTCTTCTATAGCTTTTAGTGCATTTCTGTCATAAGGTTTGCCAGAATCTTTAAAGTCGTTCAATTCTTGAACGTATTCTAACAATTTTTTACCATTAGGACTGTCAGGAGGGAAGATTTTACCTGATTCTTCCATAAACTTGTTGACTTCATCCGTCAAAGTACCTATATAGCCTTTGTTTTCGCCGCCGTCACCGTTAATTTTTTCAGTTTCTTCTTTAATCATTTCAGCAACATTAGCATCAACATCGTGAACACTTTCTTCAACTCTGTCAAGAACTGATTGTAATTTAGCTTTGTATACGTTCAAGTATTTGTTAACATAATCTGGTTGATTTTCAACTGCAGAACCTTGGTCAACTCTACCATTGTTGAGATATTGCATAAATTGATCTGCGTTAGAACACCAAATTACACTGCCATCACCCAATACTTGTCTTTGAGCATCACCAGCCCAATAAGTATTTGTAAAAACTTGTGTTGTCAATGCTGAGTCCCAAGAAGTACTACCATTTGAAACTGTCTTAACCCAAGATGAATAACCTTCACTCAAAGATATAGACTCATAGTAAGATGAACGTACAGCATCTGGTGTATCAGGTTCACTCTCATAAATCGCAGGGCCTTCATGGGTTTTAGTACAACCAGAAACACAATTAGTATCATGGCCTGCAGATTCATAACCAACAATAGATGATTTCCAATAGTCTTTGACAGCCAAATAATCTTCAATATGGTCAACATATTGCATATTGATATTTGAAATATTTGGAGTAATTTTACCAGATTGGATTGCTTCAAAAATTACAACATAGATATCAGTCAAGTTGTAAAGATTTGTATTCATATCTTTAGTACATCCAGGAAGTATTCCTCTGTAATCATCAGGGAACACCGGTCTATTTGCATGAACAGGAAAGTCTTTAGCATTTGTGATAGCTATTGTTGCAATAACAGCTTTGGCCAATTCGGCATTTTTAGAAATTTGGTCAATTTGATCTTGAGTCAAACTACCGTTTTGATTGAAACTTTTTACCAAATTATCTTGCATTTGGTCTAAAGCTTTTTTGAAAGTAGAATCACCAGTTTTATCTTTCAAATAGTCAGCACCGTTAACACTGAAAGCTTTTTCAGCACCAACATTTATATCTTTGCCAACTTCCATAGCAAGTTGAGCTGAGTTAATCCAGTATGGATTTTGTTTGTAATCATCGCTTTTTACAACATTGTTTACAAATTTACCAGTACCAATTAAATCTTCGTCACCTAAAATGCCACCTTGAGTTGTTAACAAAGTTCCAATAGCACGCAAAGCGCCACCGAATTCATCGCCCCAGTCACTTTGCCATCCCAAATTATCCAATGCTTTTTGTGCATTGTTTAATTGAGCAGTCACACCACTGTTTGGATCTGTCAATACTAAACCCGCATTGATTCTTGATGTTCCACCAGTGATATTATAAGATGTTGATGAAATACCAGACAATGTTCCTTTTGAGTAAGATTTTGCATCAACTCTTGCAACATTAAATTCACCTAAGAATTTGTCAAGGTTTCCGTTTGCAACTTCAAATGCAGAAAGTACGTCTTTTGAACAAATTACTTGTCCAAGTTCGTTTTGCAACATCAATTGATCTGTTCCTGTTGGAGCACCATAACCTGTCAACAATGAAGCGTTTGCTTGTTGGTATTCGCCATTGATATCATACAAGTTGATGTAGTTGTTGCTTAATGCTTTAATATATTTGCTTGATGCTTCAGAAGACGCAGTAGAAAGAGCAACCTTCTGATTAGAAAGCACTTGAGATCTTAATTCAAGATCTGATAATCTTGAAGTAAGACTTAATAATCTTCCTTGTGATGCTGCTAAACCCATTTTCTATCTGTTCTCCGTTCTTCTTAACTTTAAGGTATCGACCTATTTCATCCTCTTACTTTATTAAAGTATTTTTTAATTAAAAAATTGCCTTTTTCAATACATGTATATTAACAATTCTTAACATATTTTTAAATATTTGTCTATACTTTATTTTAAGGAGATTTAGGGGAAAATTTTTGAAAATAAATAGTAAAAAAAAAAATAAAAATATAACTATTTATTTTTATAAACCTAAATTTCACAACAATAGAAATAAAGAAAATTTATATACACTACATTAAGATTGTATTTTGCTTGTTGTATAATACTAAAAAAAGGAGCTTTTATGACTGATATTCACATAGCAATTACACATAACGATGCTTACACAGAACATTGTGTTGTTACCATGACATCTATCCTTGCAAACAAGGGTGATGAAAATATTATCTTCCATATTATAGACGGCGGATTGAGTGAAAAATCTAAAAGTGAAATTCTAAAAGTTCCAAATTGCAAAGTAGAATTCAACCCAGTTGACAATAATATTTTTAAAGATTACAAGCAGGCTGATTATTACCCCGTAACTATTCTTTGGACAGTGATTTTGCCAACTCTTGTTAATGTCGACAAGCTTCTCTACCTTGACTGTGATTTAATTGTAAATTCATCTCTCAAAGAGCTTTGGGATACAGATATTGGTGACAATTATCTTGTTGCGGTAGAAGATGCAAACGGGGTTAAATATGCAAAAAAATTCGGATTAAAAGGTAAACTTTTCTTCAACACTGGAATGATGCTAATAAACTGTAAAAAACAATTAGAAGATGATATTCCAAACAAAGCTATTAAAATTTCAATGGAAAGAACAGGTACAAAATTTGGTTACGATCAGACCGTACTCAACCAACTTTTTGAAGGTAAAGTTAAATATACAGATTTGAAATGGAATTTGCAGTACTGTCCAATAAATGTTTACCCAACTTACAGTTCAAAAACAGATTATGCAAACGCAATCAAATCAGCTAACATTGTTCACTACGTTGGGGATTACAAGCCTTGGAAGAAAGGCTTTTCATGCTTTTCACCTAAAAATAAAGATTACTTAAAATACCACGCTATGACATCTTACAAATTACAAAATTATAAGATGTGGTTATTAGAAGATAAGTTGCTATCTTACAGAGGAATATTCGCATACATAAAAAGATATCCGCTATTCTTATTTAGAAAAAACTTCTGGGGTAGCATTTTCTATTTTATGAATTTGAAACCTTAATAAATTCATCATAATCTTTTATATACTCGTTTGCATCATAATGTTCGCTTGACAAAACGAGTAAAATGCAGTCTTTTGAAAAATCAAACATTTCTTTCCACGTCATTTTTTCAAGATATAGGGCTTTATCAGGACTATTAAGTTCAAATATTTTTTGTTCTTTGCCATTGTCTGCTTTAACTTTACAACTTCCATTCAAAGCTATAAGCAAAAACTCTGAATTTTTATTGGCGTGCGCCCCTCTTGGCTTTGATGGTTTTGTTCCATAAACATAAAAGACTCTTTTAACCTCAAAAGGCGAATTTGAACCTTTTTCGATTGGAATTAGAGTTCCTCTTTCATCTCCAAATTTTTTTAAATCTATAATTTCCATTCTGTAATTCTAACACAAATTATTTTTTGTGTTATCATAAACTTATGGTTAAGTTTCTTGATTTACATAAAATAAATGAACAGTACAGGGATGCCATAGACAACTCAATAAAAAGAGTTCTTGACAGTGGGTGGTATCTTTTGGGAAAAGAAAATGAAAATTTCTGCAAAAATTTTGCACAATATTGTAATGCAAAGTATTGTATAGGTGTCGCTAATGGGTTAGAAGCTTTAACCTTGATTGTTAATGCTTTTGATTTTGAAAAAGGGTCGGAAATTATTGTTCCTGCAAATACTTATATTGCTACAATATTATCAATAACTCAAAATGGACATGTTCCAGTTTTGGTAGAACCTGACATTAACACATATAATATTGATGTAAAAAAAATCGAACAAGCTATAACAGAAAAAACAAAAGCTATAATGGTAGTCCACTTATATGGAGAAGGCGTTGAAATAAAACCAGTACTTGAACTTGCAAAGAAATACAATCTAAAAGTTATAGAAGATTGTGCGCAAGCTCATGGGGCTTGTTATCTAAACACTTCTGAGAGAGTTGGCTCACTTTCTGATGCAAGTGGTTTCTCTTTTTACCCAGGGAAAAACCTTGGATGTCTTGGCGATGGCGGGGCTGTTACAACAAATGACGAGCAATTAGCAAAAAAAATAACAGCGTTACGCAATTATGGTTCACACATCAAATATCATAATATTTACAGAGGTGTTAACTCAAGACTTGATGAAATACAGGCTGCAGTTTTGGATGCAAAATTACCTTTCCTTGATAGGGACAACAAAAAGAGATTGGAAATCGCTAAATATTACTTAGCAAATATCAAAAATCAAAAAATTATCTTGCCAAAGATGTTTGATGAAAAATCTCATGTATTTCATATTTTTGCGGTAAGAACAGAAAATAGAGATGAGTTTCAAAAATACCTTGCAGATAATGATATTCAAACGCTTATACATTATCCAATTCCGCCACACAAACAAGAATGTTATAAAGAGTGGAATAATTTGTCATTTCCGATTACAGAAAAAATTCACAGAGAAATTTTAAGTTTACCAATCTCTCCGGTTATGACAGAAGAAGAAGTTCAAAAAGTTGTTGATGTAGTTAACAAATACTAAAAGTTTAACAAAAGGGAGTGCGCCTTGAAAAATTTTTCAAGGCGCACTCCTTCACTCTTTAGAGTTTTAGATATATTCTTTAATATCTTCAAAAATGAGTTCTGGTGTTAAGTGATAGCGTTCATACAAATTTGATTCTCTATCTGTAAACTCTTTTTTTGCTCCGAAGTTTACAACTTTCATTGAAGAGTCTGCATAATATCTCGAAATTTTTTCGCCATAACCGCCATCAAGGCAACCGTCTTCCAATGTTACAACCAAGCTATGTTTAGATTTTAAATCTTCCAACATCTTTTCGTCTAAACCAGTGAGATAAACTGGGTTTATAAGTGTTGCATCAATATTCAATTTTGATTTCAAAATATCTTTAACTTTTTCTGCAAGTTGGTAGAAATTTCCAACACCAATTATGGCGAACTTTTCACCTTCACAAGTTATTTTTGATTTATTTAAAATTGAATAATCAGTATTATCAACGACATTGGTTGAAACAAGTTCTGACAAAGGTACTCTAATTGCAACTGGATATTTAGATTGATCTATCGACCAATCAAGCATTGCGAGATATTCTTCTTTGTTAGTTGGAGCTAAATAAACAATATTTGGAATGTTGCTAACCAAAGGAATATCAAAAACTTGCAAGTGTGTAACATCTGCATTAGATATTCCACCCCAATATACAAGGATTGTAGCAGGGGCATTATTTATCGCTAAATCTTGTGACAACTGATCATAACTTCTTTGAAGGAATGAGCTTAAAATTTCCAAAACTGGTTTAGCGCCGTTTGCTGCAAGTCCAGAGGCGTATCCGACTGCGTGTTGCTCTGCTATTCCTACATCTGTGTAGTTTTCACCAAGCAAGGCTCTAACATCTTTTGTCAAACCAGTTGCCCCAGGGGTTGCCGCAGAAATAACCATAACATTTTTATCATTTTTTACTTTTTCAATTAAGTAATCGTTTGTAATTGAGGTATAACTTTCAACCATCTTTTGTTCTTTGCCATATCTTTCAACAAAACCAGACATTTGCCAGTGATAAGTTTCCTTATCTTCTACTGCAGGCTCATAACCTTTTCCTTTTAGGGTGTGAATATGTACAACTGTTGGTTTGTTGGTATCTTTAACTTTCTTGAAAAGTTCAATAAGTTTTGAAACATCGTTGCCATTTTCTTCATAGTAATAGTCAAACCCCATAGATTTAAATATGTTTTCTTCTGATGTTCCGTTTGACTCTCTTAACTTTGTAAGGCTGTTGTAAATTCCACCTTTTACTGGAGCGATTGACATTGTATTGTCGTTTACCACAATAATAATATTGGAGTTCAAAATTGCAGCATTGCTTAATCCCTCAAAAGCTTCTCCACCGGAGAGAGAACCGTCACCGATTAAGGCTATTACGTTATAATTTTCACCTTTTAAATCTCTTGCTTTTGCCAAACCTGTTGAAAGGCTGAGAGATGTTGAAGTGTGACCGATAATAAAGTTGTCGTGTTCGCTTTCATTCGAATTTGAATAACCAGAAATTTCTGGGTGTTTTAATGGATTAAGAAATGCATCTTTTCTGCCTGTCAAAATTTTGTGAGGATATATTTGGTGAGAGACATCGAAAACGAATTTGTCAATTGGAGAGTTAAAGACATAATGCATTGCGATAGTTGCCTCAACGATTCCCAAATCTGGGCCCAAATGTCCTCCAATGGTGTCAACCTTATTTATAATAGCTTTTCTAATATCCTCAGATAAGATATTCATTTCGTTAACCGTAAGAGTTTTAACATCTTTTGGTGTATTAACTTTAGCAAAAATTTCTGAATAGTTTTGTGAATTTGTCATATCGTTTTCTCCTATAATGTGCTTAACGAAAAATAAACTAACAATTATTTTATCATAATTTTACTACTTGAGAGTTGCTATCAGTCAAGTGGTTATGTTTGTAAAAAAATATTATTATAATAATAATATATAAAAAAAGGCTTGGAGAATAAAAATGTACACAATTAAAGAAGCGGCAAAAAAGGCATCAGTATCAGAGCATACATTGAGATTTTGGGCAAAAAGCGGATTTTTTCCCTTTTTGACTCGTGATGAAAACAATATCAGACGTTTTTCGGAAAACGATATGCAGTGGATAAGAATAGTAAAATGCCTACGTTCTGTTGGAACGCAAAATAAAGATATTAAAAGGTATATTGATTTATGTGTAGAGGGTGATTCTACCATAAGAGAGAGATATGAAATAATCTTAAACACAAAAGCAAAAGCACTAAAGCAGTTGGACGAATTAAAGAAACAGATTGACGTATTGAATTATAAAGAAGATTTTTATAAAAATTTGATGAATGGAAAAATGGAAGATATTTGGAATCCTATGAAAACAAAAACTGCAATTGCAGGTAATAAAACTTAAACTTTATCATCGTTATAGATTTTTATGTTATAACTTTATAAAAAGTTGGAACATAAAAACTTAAATAGTCATGCAGAAAGGAAAAATTTGCTCCATCAACCAATAGCATTATTGCGAAAATACTTTGACATACTTTGGGGTAATGATTTACCAGATGTTGAAACGATGTTTCCTGATGAATATTTTTCTACGAGCGAAAAGTATCATTTATACAAAAAAGAGGAACGAAAACTTATATTAAGAAGATTTCTTGTGATTGTCTTTTTAATTTTCATTTCATTTGTTATACAAGAAATAGTTAAAAGTATAAATTTTGATTTAAGAAATAATCAGACAGTTTTGTGTTGGGACAAACCTGTTTGCATTTATAGAGGGGCGAAATTAAAATATCCAATAGCTTCTGTTTTTCAGACCAAAAAGATAGAAGATGGAAAGATTTTATTTTCTTCACCTAACGCTTACGGAAGGTACAGAATATTTGCTGCAAGGGATTATGAAGATTACGCTAATCTTACAGCAGATAAGAGGAAGTCGGCAATAGCAGAGAAGAAGCCGTCTTTCCAGATTTACGATATTGAAAAAAACAAATTCGAGAAATTTGATATTCCATTGTGGCAATTTTCAAAAGAGGAATTGAAAAAATTATCGAGAGGGTTTTATTTTGACGATAAAAATAGAAAAGTTATATTCCTTGATAATTCATACTTTCTTGAGGGATACGAAAACGATGAGGATTTTTATGTATACAACTTAGAGGATAAATCACTTACGTTAGATTTCGCAACGATTTCTGAAAACACAAAATACTACTGCGGATATCAATATGGTAATAAAGTTTTATGTTTTACGAATTATTCAAACAGCGTTATATATGATGAATATTTGAACGGAGATTATAGCGATGATTTTTTTGCAGAAATCATTGAAGACAGCGACAATAAGCTAATAACTCAACCTGAATATTTATATACTTTTGACCTAACAACATTGAAAATGAAACCGCTTGCATCTTTTGATGTTAATCCAAAGTTTTTCCCTCAAAATGACAGTATCATTTTCTTAAAAAATGGAAAAATTGTTATACCGATTTATCAAGAGAAAATAAAAGAGCGCAAAATTTGGGATCATATAGAAATTTATGACCCTAAAACGAGAAAAATGTATGCAGAATTTAACACAGATATATTTGAAAAGAATTTTTTGCAAGTTGAAGATGAAAAAGGGAATTTGATATTTCTGAATGAAGGTGATAGCTATATTTTGGAGAATGATTCTGTAAGATTTAGAAAGATTCAAAACCCTGAGGTAGTCGAATACAACGAGTATATGGTAAAGAAACTTAGAAATTTGGCAAAAATAACTTTCAATTCAGGAGATAAATTGAATTTTGCATCGTATGTAAAGAGTCTTCCACTATCAGAAGGGAAGTTTTTGTTGATATACTCAAACAAACAACGATTTATAAGGAACTTTAGGACATCAAACATGTTTGTAGAGTTTCCGAACCCGAAATTATACAGAACGATATATGTTGATTATTACAACGGAATTGTTCAAGAAGGTCCGCAATTACCGATAAATTTAGGAAAGACAACAAAAAAAACCATAACCCAGATTGATAAGAATAAATATTTGTTGGTTGGCGGACAGAGAAAAATGTGCGAAATTGATTATTCATTGTACTGTCCAACAGAGTACTCGTACATCATTGAAGTTAAATAATATAGAAAAATATTAGACAATAGGACAATAGACAGTTGGCTAATTGATATGATATAATTGTTCAATTCAACAATAAAACAAGAAAGGATATATACCTATTGAAAGATAAACTAATCAATCTCTATCACAAAATTTTGGAAGTTTTGAAAAAACATTTTGATAAGCTTTGGGGTGATGACTTGCCAGATATTGATACGTTGTTTCCACCTGAGCTATATAAAGTTTCTGAAATGTATACTCTATATGAAA
>QHMH01000006.1:0-127738 GCA_003258795.1 Candidatus Melainabacteria bacterium
TTCAAATCTGTTATTTGTGATTTCCAATCATAGTTTTCATCTTCTATATCTCCGTTAAGGTATTCGATAAGGTTATCGGCATTTTTGTTAGATGTTGTAACTTCATCAGATCCGAAAATATTTATAAATTTGTCATAAGAACTTTTAATATTTTGTTCAATTTTTTGTTTCAATTCGGCATTATCACGATAAACCATTTCTGGAGTTTGTACGATTTGGGTCAGTGCATATTGCATCGCATCTTTTTTCCTGTTTGCTGGCAGTACTCCAGATAGTTCGATTATAAAGTATTCATTTTCATAGTTAAAAATTCTTGCAAAAATATATTGACCAACACCCAAGCCTCTGTATGCTGTCATTTTTACGGGAGATGTTACAGAATAATTTTTCTCGTTAACTAAACTAAATAGTTCAAATCCTGTTTTTGTAATCTTTTTTACACAGAAAATTGAATAAAAATTATTCGACATTGCTTTTAAAATTGGTGAATATGTTTTATTTTTGTTTTTTTCAGAAAAAATATCAATGATTGATTTTGAGTTTAGATTGCGTTCAAAAATATAAGGTATTGTTGTTGCAACGGTATTTTCGTTTGAACCAATTGTTCGCATGTATTCATCAAAATCTTTTGAAACAATATCATCACTTATAACGAAATTTGCAAGTGCATCTGAAACCTCGTTAATTAGTTCTATTTTTGCGTATTTGTTAACTTCTGCAACTGCCATAAAAAATCCTCACTTTTCAATAATTTCTATAAGGATACCTTAACAAAAATAGCAATGCAATACCCCTACAATATAATATCCAAAAGGTACAGTATATTTATTAAAATATGTAAAAAAAATAAATAATTAGTGTCAAAAAGTACACTTTACTGGGTTTAAAAAATCATTGAATAGTGTAAGTATGGAGAAAATATGGGATTAAAAATTTCAGCGATATCATCAGTAGCACAAGCGAGTCCAAAACAAATATTAAAAAAAGCCTCTAAACCTGCATTGATTACTGCAGGAGCGCTAATAAGTACAACTGCAGCTATTGCGGCAAAATCAAATGCAAATGTTAACAAAGTGTCAATGCCTGTTGTTGAACAAAAAATGAGAACAAAAGTTGGTGAAATACTTGATGGTATTAACTTGAAAGAAGGTCAACCTCTTGTGGTTAAGGCAGATAAATCTCAAATTCCTTTTGTTGCTATATTAGCGGAAGAAGCGTACAAACGTGGAGCAAGTGATTTTAATTTGGAGGTAAGAGAACCAGAACTTGAAAAGATGCAGGCAAAATATTGCAAAGAACCTGATTTCGCATTTAAGAAAAAAGAGAAAGAATATTATAATCAAAAAGGAGCAGCATATCTTGATTTTAATGCTAAAAATGATCCATATAAAGCATCAAATTTAACTAATGCAGAGATTTATGCAGTAAAAAAATCAAATTCTGTTAATATTCCTACAAGGGTACAAGAAAAGCTTTCATCTGCTCTTAATCCGGCAGAGATTGTAGATACAATATTAAATCTTCAAAAAGGGCAACCTTTGAAAATCACAGCAGAAAGAGAACATGAACCAAATGTTTTAAAAGTTGTAGAATATGCATATAAAAAGGGTTGTGGTCCTATTGAGGTTACTTATACAGAATATGGTGATCCAATAGGAAAAGCTCGTCTTAAATATGCAAAAGAAGAGTATTTAAAAGATGTTCCTTCATATATAGCTGATGCTTGGAAAGAGCGTATGGATAGACATGAAGCGAGATTATTCTTTGACGGAGAAGATCCAGAAGGAATGAGCGACGTTGATCCAAAAAGAATTGTAATGAGGTCAAAAGCTATAAGTTCTATAGTTTCTCCAATTAGAAATAGTGGTCCTGAAAGTCAGTGGAATATTATTTATGCTCCTACAACAATGTCTGTAAAAAGTGCATATCCAGATATAAAGGATTCCATAAAAGCTCTTGAAACTGCGGCTGATGATGCAAAGAAAATAAATAGATGTGGAGAATTAGAGGCGCATGCTGCAAAGTTGTCGGCTGTTGCTCAAAAAGTTAACGCATTAAAATTGGATAAAATTCATTTTTATAGTATTGACCCAAATACAAAAATGCCTGATGGAAAAACTGATTTGACAGTTGGGCTTACAAAAAATGCAAAATTCTGTGCAGCTGCCGAAAAAACGGATAATGGAGTTATCTTCCTTGCAAACACACCAACAGAAGAAGTTTTCTCTTCTCCAGACAAAACAAGAACTAACGGTTGGGTATCTGCAACATTACCATTGTGTCTTAACGGAAACTTAATAGAAGGTATAAGAATGAGATTTGAAAATGGTAAGGCTGTTGAAGTTTATGCTGATAAAAATCAGGAACTTTGGAGAGAACATGTAAAATCAGCACAAGGGGCTGATATGTTAGGTGAAGTAGCTCTTGTTGCGGGCTCTCCAATTTTTGCAACCGGAAGAGTGTTTAATTCTACTTTGTTGGATGAAAATGCAACTTGCCATATCGCGATAGGTAGAGGTTTCGATGAGTGTTGTGAAGGTGCAAAAGATATTACGGATTACAAAGAAAGAGAAAAATATCTTGCAGAACATAATGTTAACTCATCTGATATTCATACAGACTTCATGATTGGTGGTCCAAATGTTGTTGTTGAGGGCGTAACACAAGACGGCAAAAAAGTTGTTTTGATTAAAAATAATGCTTTCCAAATATAAGATTATTAAATAATACGGAAGAAAAGAAGGGCGAGCGTTGATATTTTCAACGCTCGCCCTTAATGACAAACTTTATAACAAAATCTTTTAGTATGGATTAAAAATACTTTCTCCGTAAGTTTTTATACTACCAATTCTATATATTTCATTGTAATTTGCTTCTCTGTCTAAATAAACAGTGTATGCAGATCCAGAATATATATAAGGGTCATAGTACGCTTCAACAAAATTCATATTTTTTTTATTGTGTTTTGTGTAATAGGATAAAATTTCGTCGATGTAGACATATTTACTAATTTTTACATGCTCAATATCATCCAAAGGTCTTGCTATCCCGTATAAACAGTGTTTTGTCGAGTTTAGCAATTGAGATATTGTGTCATAATCACTAATCTTATCTTCATAAGAGTTAAACATTCCAAATTTTGGAAATTCTTCTTTGTATTTTTTGTCAAAAGGATTTATTGCAAGGGCAAGAATGCTAACCTTTGTTTTTCCTGCTTTTTGTAATTGTAACTCTGTTGGGATTTCTATCCCGAGAACGATTTTTAAATTCTTATATTTTTCAGGATGTTTTGTTACGATATCAAGAACTTTTTTGCATTGTTCAACGGAGTTTATATCAGTAAAAGCAATAATAAATGGATAATCTGGGTGAGAAGATGCAGCAATATCTGCATATTCAACAGCTTGTTTTAGAATTTCAGAAACAGAAAGATATCCATTTGAAATTTGAGAATGAACATTCAAATTTGCTCTTAATGTTTTTTGTTCAACGTGAAAATTATCATTTGGATTGTGCTCACCGGAAGTATAGTTAATGTAAGAGTCATCGTAATTCTCAATTAACTCTGCAAGTTCTTGAGGTCCAACTATAGAATTTAATTTGGAAAGAGAATATTTGTGAGAAGTTTTTACAATTTCACGTTTATATTCCAAATCATCTACATATTTATAACCTTTATTTATTAGTTGTTTTTCGTAGTTAACGTCATTTCTCCTGTTCAAATTTTCATTTGAAAGATTGGAGATGTAAGAAAATCCCCAATATAAAACAAGCACAAAAATGATGGGCCAAATTGTAAAACGGGATTTTATATTTGTTTTCTTTTTTTGAGTTTTTAAATTTTTCATAATATTTATATTCCCCCTTTTAAGAATGTTTTATCACAAAAATATTATCACTTAACTTTTTGTAAAAAAAATAAATATTTAATTAAAGAAAACAAATAATGTGTCGATAAACATGTAGTGAGAAAAAAAAGAGGAGATTTTTATGGGCTTTCAGATTGATAATAATGTAAATATTCAAAATATTAAGGATTTATTGGCACAACAGGACAAAATTGATGCTAAAAAGACTGTTGCAGATGTTGGGGCTGTTTTTTATGAAAGTTCAGATGAACAGGCAATTGAAGTAAAATATGGTGTACAAGAAAGAAATAAAAAAGATTCTAACCGATCTACTGGCCTGAAATCTGCTAAGGAATTAGAAAATAATGGTTTGTCAAGACATATGATTGCAGCAAAGGATGGTCCTTATAAAGGAAGTAAGTATTATCCAAGTGACTTATATGATGCATTTGGAAATTACAAACCAAAAAGATAAACAAAAAAAGCGAAACTTTTAGGTTTCGCTTTTTTTTGTTAAAAATTATTTTAAGAAAAAATATTTGCAAAAAAAAATGTTGATGTTAGAATAATTGTATGCCTCGGTAGCTCAGCTGGATAGAGCAACCGCCTTCTAAGCGGTAGGTCATGCGTTCGAATCGCATCCGGGGTATTTTCTTTGTAAAAAAAAAGAGCTACTTAAGTAGCTCTTTTTTATGCTTTTTGGGTTAGTTTATAGTAGACTCTTCTATGTACAAATAATTTTTTGTATTTTATTTTAAATCTTTTAACCAATTATCGATATCACTCTGAACGTTGCTACCTCCACGATTTGCAACGACAAAAGGTTTTAAAACTTTAGCACCTTTGGCAAGTTTTCCTATATCCTCTGCGATAGTATATTTTCCACCACCACCGTGTGTGATAAATGGAACAATAGTTTTCCCTTCAAAATTGTTTTCTGTCAAAAATGTTTTTACGGCAGGTGCCATTTCATACCACCAAGCAGGAGTTCCAACGAATATAACATCGTAACCAGATACATCTCCGTTATCTTTAAGCTCAGGTTTTGTTCCTTCTTCATGCTGTTTTTTTGCTATACCATAAGCTGTTTCATTGTAATCTTCTGGATATGAAGCTACTGTTTCAATTCTGAACATATCTCCACCAGTTGTGTTATGGATTTTTTCTGCAATATACTTTGTGTTTCCACTCCATGAAAAATATGCGATTAAGATTCTTTTGTTTGTCATAATATCTCCTTTAGATTCTTTATTTAAAAAAGTACAACCCGTCGTGCAAAGTAGCAATATTGGCAGTAAAAAAAGTAATATTTTCTTCATTTTTAACCTCTTATAAAATTAGTATATTCAGTTTTTTCTTGTATTGGAGGATTCAATCCTGCTTTTGTGGCTATTTCTTTACACTTCAAAAAATATGCCATATTTCGAGCGAGGATTCTCATGTTTTGCATGCCTTCTCTATCTTGTATAACTTCCTCTGGTTTTGAACCATGAACCATATTCCAATATCTACCAGAAATTACAGGCATTTGGTTGATTTGAAAATATTTATTTAATTGATCTATTGTTGCGGTAGTTCCTGCTCTTCTTGCTGAAACAATTGCCGTTGCAGGTTTGTGAATAAATGAATATTTTTTGCACATTGAATCAACAAAAAACGCTCTGTCTAAAAAAGGAACAATTACTCCACTTGCGGATGCGTAATGTACTGGTGATCCTATTACAAATCCGTCAAAGTTTTTTGCATATTCTACAAAATCATTAACTTTATCATTTATCACACAATGTCCTATTTTTCCACAAATACGACAATCCCTGCACGGAGAAATAGGATCTTTGCCTATATAATAAATCTCTGTTTCAATTCCTTCAGAGTTTAGAGTTAAAGACATTTCTTTTAATGCTGTGTAAGTGCATCCTTTTTCGTTTGGAGATCCATTGATTAGTAAAACATTCATAAATATTTCCCTCATTTTCTATCTTCTCACTTTTTTAATGTAAAATTGTTTATTGTACAATGTCAAGTTAGGTTATAATTTGATTAACTTCTGTAAACTTGATACCTGTTTTTAAGCAATTTTCAATATTCATTTGTTTTATTTTGGGTATGAAAATCTCTTCGATAGGTAATAATTCTTTTTTATTTAATAATGTGGCTTTGAAATCGGAAAAAAAGGTTTCAAACCCGATAAAGAGAACTTCACTATTTTTAAGTTCAGTAACAGCATCGGCTCTTGCTGCAGCAACATTAGCAACTCCAGTTACAACAAAGCAAATAGAAGAGGGATTAGAAAATGTTGGTTATGAAAAAGGTAAAATTTTTGTAAAAAAGAATTTTTCTAAAAAAGAAATGATACCTTTTATGGATACATTTAAAGATTTAACTCCCGAAGTTTTACCTGAGCATACGAAATATACAATGGAAGATATCAACGAGTTAAAAAAATTTTTGAATGCAGATACAAAACTTGGAAATCATATTTTAAAAAATTATTTTCCTGAAGCGGTTAACGTATTCTCCGTATTGAAATATAATAATAAAACTCATGTTTACAAAGATAAAAATCTTTATAGCGCAGTAATGAACTTAATAATGTCTTCTCCAAAAGAAGATGAACATTTATCTATTCTTAAATATAAGGGAAAAACATATGATTTAGGTGTTGCTTCTGACTCTCAAAAATATTTAAGAGAAAATTATAAAGATAAATCAATTTCACCAAGTGCAGAAGTAAAAACTTTTATTGATAATTTATCTTCTTTTTTGGATAAACAAGTTTTGCCAGAAAAAATGGAGCTTTATAGAGGCGAACGTTATGGAGTTTTTGAAAATGTGAAGATAGGCGATAAAAGCATAAACTTGGGTGAAATGATGCAAAATGCCGCACAAAGTAAAGATTATAACGAAATTGAAAAAGTAAAAGAATTTGTTTTGAATAACGAAATTACTGTTACTCAACCAGCGTTCATGTCAACATCAGCAAACAAAGATACAGCTCTTGAGCGTAAAAATGGTATCTTTTGGATTTTTGAAACAGAACCAAATACGAAAGGTGCATATCTTGAAGGCTTGAATACTTCCTTTTACACTTTTCAAGATGAAGTGTTGTTACAGAAAAATTCTAAAATTAAGTTGATGAGTTGTGATTATAATTCAGATGAAAATATTTGGTGCATTAGGGCTAAAGTTTCAAATACTTAATCTCAAACTCATGCTCGTTGTATAATTTATTTTATGAAAAAAGTTTCTAAACTCTTAAAATTTAGTGGTGTTTGTTTGCTTATGCAAGCAGTATCAGTAGGGGTTATTACTGGCTTGTTTGTCGTGCTGTTTAAGATTTCAATCACTAAATTGTTTGGTGTCGTTCAAGCATGTTCTTATTTGTTGCCACTTATCACGGCTTTAGGTGGACTAATATCAGGCTATGTTGTTTATAAATTTGCTCCAGAAACAAAAGGTAGTGGAATCCCTTATGTTAAAGCAAGTTTAATGCATTTGGGTAATTTGACCAGAGTAAGAAGTATATTTGTCAAATTTATAGGTGGTGTTGCATCTATTGGTACAGGTATGTCTTTGGGTAGAGAAGGTCCAAGTGTTCAATTGGGTGCAGGTAGTGGCGCACTTATAGGAAAAGTTTTCAAATTAAGAGGTACAGATAAAGATAAATTGATTTCAGCAGGTGCTGGAAGTGCTATTGCAGCAACTTTTAATGCTCCAATTTCGGGTGCAATTTTTGTGCTTGAAGAATTGATGCAAAAGTTTAATTCTACCGTTCTTTTCCCCGTAATAATAGCAACTGTCGTAGCGGCATCAGTTGCAAGAACATTTTTGGGTGATAATACGTCTTTTATTATTCCTCTCCATAAAACAGATTTGAATATTTTAATCTGCCTTCTTACAGGTATAATTTCCGGATTTGCAGGTGTTTTATATTCAAAACTAATCCACTTTAACAATTTTTTCTTTTCGAAAATCAGAATTAAACCATATTATAAAACTTGTATAGCAGGATTTGTTATAGGTTTTGTTGGTCTGTTTATGCCCCTTGTTTTGGGTAGTGGAAACGATGCTGTTGAAATTTTGCTTCAATATAAATTGTCAATTTTGGTGGTTGTGTTAGTGTTTCTCGCTAAATTTATTTTGACACCATTTTGTTTCGGTTCAGGTGCCGTTGGTGGAATCTTTTTGCCTATGCTTATGATTGGTTGTTACCTTGGATATATTGTTGGTGTTTTATCAAATTTCGCAAGCGTAGAAATAGATTTAGTTGCAATTTCTCTTGTTGGAATGGCATCATTTTTAGCTGCGGTTGCAAGAACACCAATCACAGCAACTGTTATGGTTTTTGAAATGACAGGTGCATATAATTTTATACTGCCAATTATGCTTGCTTGTGCAGTAGCTGATTTGATAGCTGAATCTTGTCATCATAAGTCTATATATTCAGAGTTAATAGTTTTTGGTGCAAAAAATTCACCAGCTGCAAAATATCTCGAAACGAAAACTGTTTCAAATATTATGAAAAAAATGTATAAAACGATACCTCAAAACTACCCCGTTAAGGATGTATTGAAAAAGATGAAACAAGATAATCAAAGCTTTTATCTTGTGGTGGATGATTTTGATAAGTTGAAAGGAACTTTTCAAAAACAAGATGCGGAAGATGTCATTATAAATTGTGATAATGAAAAACTATGTGTAAAAGATGTAATGGGAATGAATACGGTAGTCACAAACGAAAATGCAAATCTTTATGAAATATTTTTTGAATTACATATGAGCAATATGAATGAAGCAGTGGTTTTAGATATAAATGAAAAAGTTGTAGGTATAGTTGAACGTAGTGATTTAGAAAAAATATTGATGCCATATTTAAGACAAGAAAATTGCTAAAGTATCACGATTGAAAATTTAATCGTGATAAAAATCACATTATTACATTTTGTAAAAACCCTTTTGTTTTGTTTCTTGACAATCAGTTTTTTTTGAAATAGATTGTAAATAAGGAAATATATCACGATATAGAAGGAGCAAATAATGGCTACAAAAGTTAAAGAAAAAAAGGAAGTAAAAGTTTCTAACGTTGAAGCTTTAAACCAATTGATTGAAAGAGCAAAAAAGGCTCAAGAAGTATTTTCTAAATACAGTCAAGAGGAAGTAGATAGAATTTTTAAAGCTGCTGCAACAGCTGCAGATAAGGCAAGAATTCCACTTGCAAAAATGGCAGTAGAAGATACTGGCATGGGTGTTGTTGAAGATAAAATTATCAAAAACCACTTTGCATCAGAATACATTTACAACAAACACAAAGGTGCAAAAACTTGTGGAATTATCAAAGAAGACAAAACAAATGGTATCAAAATTGTTGCTGAACCTTTAGGTGTTATTGCAGGTATCATCCCTACAACAAACCCAACATCAACAGCAATATTCAAATCATTGATATGTTTGAAAACAAGAAACGCAATTGTATTTTCGCCACACCCAAGAGCAAAAAAATCAACAATTGCGGCCGCAAAACTTGTTTTGGATGCTGCAGTTAAAGCAGGAGCTCCAAAAGATATAATTGGATGGATTGAAGAACCATCAATGGAATTATCAAATGCATTGTTGCACCATCCAGACATTGCTTGCATCTTGGCAACAGGTGGTCCTGGAATGGTTAAGGCAGCATATTCATCAGGTAAACCGGCATTGGGTGTTGGACCTGGAAACGTACCTGCTATTATTGATGAAACAGCTGATATTAAAATGGCGGTTTCTTCAATTTTGATGTCAAAAACATTTGATAATGGTATGATTTGTGCATCAGAACAATCAGTGATTATTTCAGAAGAAATATACGAAGATGTAAAAAAAGAGTTTGCATATAGAGGTGCATATATTCTTAATGCAAAAGAAGCAGATAAAGTTGCAAAAATTATTTTGACAGAACAAGGTTCTGTAAACCCTGCAATTGTTGGTCAACCAGCATACAAAATTGCAGAGCTTGCAGGAGTTAAAGTTGATGAAGATGTAAAAGTTTTAATCGGAGAAGAAAAGGATGTAGACATTAAGAATCCATTTGCTCACGAAAAACTTTCTCCAATTTTGGCAATGTATAAAGCTAAAAATTATGAAGATGCAGTTGAAAAGGCTCATAATTTGGTAATGATTGGTGGTGCAGGTCACTCTGCAGCATTATATACAGATGCAAGAAGTCAAGAAAGAATTGATTACTTTGCTAAAAAGATTCCTACTTGCAGATTGTTAATCAACTCTCCATCATCTCAAGGTGGTATTGGTGATTTATACAACTTTAAGTTAGAGCCATCATTGACTCTCGGTTGCGGTTCTTGGGGCGGTAATGCCGTTAGCGGAAACGTTGGAGTTGAACATTTGTTAAATTACAAAACCGTTGCAGAAAGGAGAGAAAATATGTTATGGTTCAAGGTTCCACCAAAAGTTTACTTTAAGAGAGGTGCTGTTGATTTAGCTCTCCGTGAATTACAAGGAAAGAAACGTGCATTTATAGTAACTGACAGATTCTTATTTAACTCTGGCGCAGTTGATAATATCGTAAGAGTATTGGATGAAGTTGGAATTGACCATCAAATCTTCTTTGATGTAAAACCAGATCCAACATTGTCTACAATCAGACAAGCAATGGAAATTGTAAGACCTTATGAACCTGATATCATTATCGCATTGGGTGGTGGATCTCCAATGGATGCTGCAAAAATTATTTGGTTGATGTACGAACAACCTGATACAGTATTTGAAGACATCTCTATGAGATTTATGGATATTAGAAAGAGAATTTGTCATATTCCTGAATTGGGCAAGAAGGCAACAATGGTTGCAATCCCTACAACATCAGGTACAGGTAGTGAGGTAACACCATTCGCAATTATTACTGATGATGAAACACACGTAAAATATGCGATTGCAGATTATGCGTTGACTCCAAATATGGCAATTATCGATCCTAACTTTGTTGATGGAATGCCAAAAGGTTTGACAGCGGCATCTGGTATTGATGCTCTTGTTCACGCAGTTGAAGCTTATGTTTCAGCAATGGCTACAAACTTCACAAATTCAAATGCACTTGAAGCAACAAAATTGATATTCAAGTATTTGCCTCGTTCATACAATGAAGGTGCAAATGATCCGATAGCAAGAGAAAAAATCCACTATGCAGCAACTATCGCTGGTATGGCATTTGCAAACGCATTTTTAGGATTGTGCCACTCTATGGCTCACAAACTTGGTGCTATGTATAATGTTCCACACGGTGTTGCAAACGCATTGTTGATTAACCAAATTATCAAATACAACTCAACAGATAAGCCAAGAAAACAATGTATATTCCCTCAATACAAATTCCCTAATGCAAAGGCTAAATATGGTCAAATTGCAGATGAATTGAAATTGGGTGGAAAGAACGATGATGAAAAAGTTCAACTCTTGCTTGATGCCATAACTGAATTGAAGAAAGAATTGAATTTGCCAATGTCAATTAAAGACTTTGGTGTAAATGAAAAGACATTTATGGCTAACTTGGATGAACTTGTTGAACTTGCATTTGACGATCAATGTACAGGTGCAAACCCTGCATATCCGTTGATGAAAGAAATTAAGCAAATCTATATTGATGCTTACTACGGAAATGTATAGAAAGACGGAAAATGAAACTATCTGAAAAAGTTATAAAAAGACTTACACTCTATCATTTTATTTTGAATGATTATGAAGAAAACGGGCTTGAATATATTTCAAGCCCGCAGATAGCGGATTTACTCGGCATTGATAATTCTCAAGTTCGTAAAGATATAAAATATGTTAACAACCCAGGGAAATGCAAAATTGGATATGAAGTTAAGACATTGAAAAATAGCATTGAGAAAACCTTGGGTTTTAGAAAAAATAAAGATGCTTTTATGATAGGAGCTGGAAATTTAGGTTCTGCGTTAATTAAGTATGATGATTTAAAAAATTATGGTTTAAATGTTCTTGCACTTTTTGATAATGATCCTTTAAAAGTTGGAATGACAATGAATTCAAAGGAAGTCTTTCACATTTCCAAGCTGCCAAATTTGGTAAAAAGGCTTAATGTTGAAATTGCTATTTTGACAGTTCCAAAAGAAATTGCGCAAGATTGCTGTGATTTTTTGGTTGCTTCTGGTATAAAATATATATGGAACTTTACACCGAGAGTTCTTAAAGTTGATAAAAGTATTAAAGTATGGAATGAAAATTTGATTGCTAATTTTTTGCAATTCATAGCAGAGGATAACGAGGTTTCTAATGACGACTGAAATTAAAATATGTATGGGCAGTGCTTGTTTCGCAAGAGGCAATGATAAGAATGCTGAAATTATAGAAAATTATATTAAGGATAACAATCTTGATGCAAAGGTTGATTTGTTTGGTGCAAGATGCGAAAATAAATGTGAGAGTGGACCAAACATTTATGTTAATGATGAGTGTTACACTAATGCAGAAGATGTTATAAAAATTTTAGAAGGATTAAAAAATGAATAAACTATATCCTGTTTATACATTGAAAAACGAATGTCACGATTGTTATAAGTGTGTTAGAGAGTGTCAAGTTAAGGCAATTAAAATCCAAAATGGAAATGCCTCTGTTATAAATGAAAAATGTATTGCCTGTGGACATTGTGTTACAGTATGTCCTGCAGGTGCAAAACGAGTTAGAAATGATATAGAAAAGGTAAAAACTTTATTTACTGCTGGTAAGCAAGTTTATGTTTCACTTGCGCCAAGTTGGGCTGGAGTTTATGATATAGATTCAGCAAGGATGATAGCCCTTCTTAAAAGATTGGGGTTTTATGCTGTAAGTGAAACTGCACTGGGGGCACAGGATGTTTCTATAAAAACCTCACAATGGCTAAAAGAACAAAGTAATGGTTTGTATATTTCCAGTGCTTGTCCTGTTATTGTGGATTATATAAAAATGTACAAACCTGAATTTGCAAAAAATATTACACCTTTTGCATCTCCAGCATTAACACATGCAAAATATTTAAAAGAGGTTTACGGGGATAGTATTTCTATTGTATTCATAGGTCCTTGCATAGGGAAGAAAAATGAATCTGATAGGCATCCTGACCTTATTGATGCATCATTGACTTTTGAAGAATTAAATTACTGGATTAAAGAAGAATTTATAAATCCAGAGGAAATTGTTGTAGGAAAAGAAGATAAATTCGTACCAGAAAGCTCTCATGAAGGTGCTTTGTATCCTATTGAAGGTGGGATGAATGAAACAATAAAACTGTGTGGTCATGATGACGATACGGTTTTAATAAGTGTAAGTGGGATTAAACCATTTGACAATGCGCTTGAGGGTTTCAAATCTGCAAAGGCAAATAAAAAAATTTTTCTTGAAGCTCTTTCATGTGACACAGGTTGTGTAAACGGACCTTGTAAATCATCTAAAAAGTCAGGTATTACGATAACATCTGACGTTTTATCTAAAGTTAATTTTAGAGAAGAAATTCCAAATGAACCTAAGGTTGTAGTTGATGAGTTGTTTGAGGCATCTCCTGTAAAAAAACATAATTACACTCCTGATGAAATTTCAGAAGCAATGAAAAGAATAGGTAAAACAAAGGAAGAGGACGAGTTAAACTGTGGTGGTTGTGGATATGCTACATGTAGAGATTTAGCTTGTGCTCTTTTATCTGGTGATGCTGAACCTTCAATGTGTGTTTCATATATGAGAAAAATGGCAATGAAAAAATCAGCTGCAATGTTAAGATGTATGCCTGCTGCAATTGTTATGGTTGATAAGGATTTAAAGATAATTGAATCTAATGATATGTTTCTTCATATGTTCTGTGATGATATGTACGACATATTTTCAAATAGGGAAGAAGGACTTAAAGGTGCGGCAGTTGACAGAATTATCCCTTTTAGCGAAATCTTTAAAAAGATGTTAAAAACGGGAACAGATATTCACAAAGAACACTACCCTTGCAAAAATAAATTGTATGATATCAACGCTTTTGTTATTGAAGAAAACGAAGTCGTTGGCGCTGTAATAACCGATGTTACGGCTAATGAAACAGATAGGAAAAAAATCGCAATTAAAGCAAGAGAGGTTATTACAAAAAATATTGCAACTGTGCAGGAAATTGCTTGTCTTTTAGGTGAGCATATGGTTGAAACTGAAAAATTATTGAGTTCAATAGCACAAGACTACTCAACGGAAGCTGAAAACGGAGATAAGTAATGTTTGTTGATGTAGATTTTGCACAAGAAAAAAAATATAACCAAAATGCATTTGGAGATTATTTTACTTCAAGAAGATATCCGGAAACTGGCAGGTTGATATCTGTTTTATCCGATGGTTTGGGTAGTGGAATAAAAGCCAATATTCTTGCATCAATGACTGCTACGATGCTTTTGAAATTTATTGAAGCAGAAGTTGATATTGAAAAAGCTTGTGAAATTGTTTTGAACTCGTTACCCGTTTGTCAAGTTAGAAAAATCAGTTATTCTACATTTTCAGCGATGGACTGTGATGATGATGGAAATGTAAAAATTGTGGAAGAAGGTAATCCTCAATTTTTGTGGATACATGATGGAATAGTTATGGAGCCTGATTTCACGGTAATTACATCAAAGACATTCCCTAACAGACACATGCACTTATATCATTTAAAATTAGAAGAAGGAGATAGACTTATTTTCTGTTCTGATGGAGTAACTCAAGCTGCATTAGGCTCAAAAACTCTTCGTTTAGGGTTAAGACGAGAAGGCTTGATAAATATGGTTCTTACAAAATTAAAGGAAGAGCCAGAAGTTTCAAGTAGAGATTTAAGTAGATATGTCGTTAAAAATTCGATATTGACAGAACCAGATAGAAAACCAAAAGATGATGTTTCTTGTGTTAGCGTATATTTTAGAAATCCAAGAAACGCTCTTATTTTTACAGGACCACCATATTATCAGGATAAAGATAAGTATTATGCAGATGTTTTTCAAAGTTTTAATGGTAAAAAAGCAATTTGTGGTGGAACAACTGCATCTCTTATTTCGAGAGAATTAAACATTCCTATTAAAGTTGATTTATCTCTTAACATTGGTAAACTTCCAGCCGTATCATATATGGAAGGCGTAGATTTAGTAACAGAGGGGATTTTGACACTTACAAAGGCAATGGATGATTTAGAAAAAGGTGTTATTGAAAATGATGCAGCGGGAAAGCTTATTGAGTTTATGTTAAACTCAGATTGCATTCGTTTTATGGTCGGAGCAAAAATAAATCAGGCACATTATGATCCTAATATGCCGATAGAAATTGAAATCAGAAAGAATATTATAAAAAAAATAGAAAATATTCTTGAAACAAGATATATGAAAAAGGTTACAATAAAATATATGTGAGGATGAAAAAATGAAAAAAGTTGAAGTGAAAGTATGTTTGGGAACAACATGTTTTGTAATGGGGTCTTCTAATTTACAAAGTTTAACGGAATTGATTCCACAAAAATATGGTGATAAAGTAGATATTACAGGCAGTGCTTGCTTGGGAGTATGTTCTACAAACTGGGAGTTTTCAAAAGCTCCTTATGTTAAAGTAAATGATGAAATTGTACAAGAAGCAACAGTTGAAAAGGTTATAGAGGAAATTGAAAGACAGTTAGCAAAAGATGAATAATACAGGAAATTCTATACATTTAAAAAAAGAAATATTGATTAGATTGGTAAAGGCATTTTTTTCAGAAGATTTCGAAAAAAAGACAAGACTAATTCCTTTTGATATGCGACCAAAAGGAGCAGAAGTTCCATACAGATGTTGTATATACAAAGAAAGAGCTATTTTAAAAGATAGAGTTATTGCGGGATTGGGCTTTGCAATTGAAGATGATGATGAAACAGTTTCTTTGTCTGAATATGCAAAAAAATCTTTGGATAGAGAAAAGCCAGAAGAAAACCCGCTAACAGTATTGGGTGCAGCATGTAAAGGTTGTGTCCCTAAAAGAATATTTGTTACAGATTTGTGTCAAGGTTGTGTTGCAAGACCATGCAAATCAACCTGCAAATTTGGTGCAATAGATGTGGTAAATGGAAAATCTGTGATTGATTCTTCAAAATGTAAAGCTTGCAAAATGTGTATTTCTGCTTGTCCATACAATGCAATTGTGAAAGTTGCAGTACCATGTGAGGATAATTGTCCTGTAAACGCTATTGAGAAAAACGAAGATGGAACAGCTCGCATAGATTTTGAAAAATGTATATCTTGCGGAAGATGTGTTTCAGCATGTCCATTTGGCGCCGTACACGAAAAAAGTCAACTAATTGAAGTTTTGAAAATGTTGAAAAATAAAGAAGAAATTACGTTGATGTTTGCTCCTGCAATAGTAGGTCAATTCCCAGGGTCGGTTGGACAATTAAAATCAGCAATAAGAAAAGTGGGCTTTACCAATGTATATGAAGTTGCACAAGGTGCTGATATTACAACAGTAAACGAAGCTGAAGAGTTGAAAGAAAGACTTGATGAAGGTCAAGATTTTATGACAACATCATGCTGCGCAGGTTATAATGAATTTATAAAAAAGCACTTACCTGAAATCAAACCTTACGAGTCTACAACAAAAACACCTTTATATTACACTGCAGAAATTGCAAAAAGGGAACATCCAAATGCTAAAACAGTTTTTGTAAGTCCTTGTGTTGCTAAAAAAAGAGAAGCTCAAGAAAATGAAAATGTGGATTATGTTTTAAACGCTGAAGAACTGGGAGCTTTGTTCATTGGTTTGCAGATTGAAATTATGAATTGTGAAGAGTCGGAAGAAGATATTTCGGCTTCAAAACAAGGCAGAAACTTTGCAGTAAGTGGTGGTGTCGCAAATGCAGTTGACTTCTGTGCAAACTGTGAAGTTAAGCCAGTAGTGATAAATGGTATTAACAAAGATACAATCAGACAGTTAAAAAAATATGCACAATGCGGAAAATGCGAAGAAGGTAATCTTGTTGAAGTAATGTGCTGTGAAGGTGGTTGTATTAGAGGTAATGCAACTATTACAGATACTAAAACTGCAAAGAAACTTTTAAATGAATTGTCCGAAAAGAGTGAAGATATAAAAAGAAAGGATTAAATTATGTGGGAAAAAGATATAGACATAAATCAAATATTTGAAATCAGAACTCGTACAACTGTATTTTTTGGTTGCGGAGCTATCAAGAAAATAGAATATATCGCACAAGATTTGAAAGCTAAAGGAATAGATAAAGTTATTGTTATGTCTGGAAAAAGAGCATACAAACTTACTGGTGCTTGGGATTACGTAGAAAAAGCTTTGAAAGATAACCAAATTGGCTATATAAATTATGATGGTGTAACTCCAAACCCAACAACTCATAGTGTAGATGAAGCTGTAAAAATTGCTAAAGATTTTGGCGCAAAAGCAGTTATATCTATTGGTGGAGGTTCTCCAACAGATGCCGGAAAATCTGTTGCAGTTCTCTTAAAATATCCTGAAAAAAATGCTAATGATTTGTATGAATTCAAATTCACACCAACTGAAGCAGCTCCTGTTATTGCAATCAACTTAACTCACGGTACAGGTTCAGAAACAAACAGATTTGCAGTAGTTACCGTTCCTGAAAAAGAATATAAACCTGCAATTGCTTATGATTGTTTATATCCACTTTATGCAATTGATGATCCTGTATTGATGACAAAATTGTCAGAAAAACAAACAAAGTATGTTTCAATTGATGCTGTAAATCACGTAGTAGAAGCAGCAACTTCTAAGGTTGCATCACCTTACGCTGTGACATTGGCAAGAGAAGTTATCGAACTTGTTGCAAAATACTTACCAGTTGCAATTAAAAATTCTGAAGATTTAACTGCAAGATATTACCTTGCTTATGCTGCAATGATGGGTGGTGTTTGTTTTGATAATGGTTTGTTACACTACACTCACGCACTTGAACATCCATTGAGTGCAGTTAAACCAGAATTGTCACACGGTTTAGGTTTGGCAATGCTTTTACCAGCAGTTGTTAAATCTATATACTCAAGTAGAGAAAATGTTCTATCTTACATTTTAGAACCAATTGCAGGAAAAATTGATAGTCCAGAAAAAGCAGAAGAAAAAGTTTATGAATGGCTAAAATCAGTTGGTGTTCCAAATAAACTTAAAGACGAAGGCTTTAGTGAAGGTGATATAGAAAAATTGGTAAACTTGACCCAAACAACACCATCATTGGACGGGTTGCTATCTATTGCTCCAAATGAAGCAACAGTTGAAAGAATAGAAGAAATTTATAGAAGATCTCTATAAAAATTTTTTAAAAAGGAAAAGGGCGAAGTCAAAATTTTGACTTTGCCCTTACTTTTTCTATTTTTTTACTTTTATAGCACGAAGTGCATTTATTATTGCAATTAAAGAAACCCCAACATCGGCAAAGACAGCACCCCACATAGAAACAAATCCAAAACCTCCAAGGATTAAAAATAATCCTTTTACGCCAATAGCGAAAATAATATTCTCCTTAACTATTGTCATTGTTTTTTTTGCAGATTTTATTGCGGTAACAACCTTAGAAGGTTTATCGTCCATAATAACAACGTCAGCAGCCTCAATTGCGGCATCTGAACCTAATGCCCCCATTGCAATACCAACATCAGCTCTTGTTAAGACAGGTGCATCATTTATTCCATCACCAACAAATAAAACGCATCCACGAGAATTGTTCATTACCTCTTCGAGTTTTTCAACTTTATTTTCTGGTAAAAGTTCTGCATAAATTTTGTCCAACTCAAGTACATTTCCTATTTCTTCAGCAACTTGAATTGAATCTCCAGTAAGCATTTCTGTGTAAATTCCTGATTTTTTTAATTTATCAATAGCTTCAAATGAATCTTCTTTTATTTCGTCTGAAATAACAATGTAACCTTCCATATTTCCATCGATTGAAACATAGACTACTGTTCCGACTTTGTTGACAGGTGTTGTTTTTACTAATTTTTCATTTCCGATAAGGACTTCTTTTCCGTCAACAAGAGCTCTAATTCCCATACCAGCAATTTCTTGTATATTGCTTTGTTGTGGAATATCTTTGCCATATTCTTTTCTTATTGCCTCTGCAATTGGGTGAGATGATGCACTCTCTGCATATGCAGCATATTTTAGGAAATCCGGATAATTAGATGAAATTTCTGTAACTTTAAAACTTCCTTTTGTAAGAGTGCCAGTTTTATCAAATATTACGGCAGAAGCCTTAGATAGAGCTTCAATATAATTGCTTCCTTTAACTAATATGCCTTCCTTTGATGCTCCACCTATTCCTGCAAAGAAGCTTAAAGGAATTGATATTACAAGTGCGCAAGGACATGAAATTACAAGGAACGTCAAAGCTCTTTGAATCCAAGGGGTAAATGCTTGATTAAAAATGGCAGGTGGGATAAATGCCATTATAAGCGCCAAAACAACGACAGTTGGGGTATAAATTTTTGCGAATTTTGTAATAAAATTTGTAGTTTTTGCTTTTTTTGAAGAAGCATTTTCTACCAAATCTAAAATTTTTGAAACAGTTGACTCTGTAAAAATTTTAGTAACCTTAACTTTTAGTACACCATCTTTGTTTATACATCCGCTAATTACATCATCACCAACTTTGACTTTTTTAGGTATAGATTCTCCAGTGAGAGCAGACGTATCAATTGATGCGAAACCTTCAGTTATAGTTCCATCAAGTGGAATTTTTTCTCCTGTATTAACGGTAATTATATCGCCGATTTTTACAACTTCAGGAGAAACCTTTTTGCCATCTAAGTTTGCATAATCAGGTCTTATGTCCATCAATTTACTGATTGAATCACGAGAAGAATCTACGGCTCTATCTTGAAGATATTCTCCTATTTGATATAAAACCATAACCATAACGGCTTCAACAACTTCTCCAATACATAAAGCTCCAATTGTGGCTATTCCCATAAGAAAGTTTTCATCAAAAACTTCACCTTTTATTATGTTCTTAAATGCTTTCCATAGAACTTCCCATCCAACAATAACGTATGATACAAAAAATAAAAATTCATAGCGAAAGCCTAATATGAATGTGATTAAAAATAGAATAATAGGTGTTTTTGATACTTTATTATGACAACAATGTTCGCACATAAAAATCCTCCAGCAATGTTTGTTTATATTATAGTTGAGCAACTATTCAACTTTCAAGTGCAATAGAAAATATTGATACAATTATTTACAATGGTTTGACAATTGAACAACTATTCAAGTATAATAGATAATATGAAAGAGGAAAAAATAAATATAGTTGATAGAGTTAGACCAAAGATGCCAGATACGACATTGTTGTATGAGCTATCTGATTTTTTCAAATTGATGGGAGATAGTACAAGAATTCAGATTTTGTGGGCATTAGAGGAAAGTGAAATGTGTGTAGGTGAGCTTGCGGAATTGTTGAGTATGACAAAGTCTGCGGTATCACACCAGTTAAAGAGTCTAAGAAGTGCGAAACTTGTTAAAGCGGAAAAACATGGAAAGAATGTTTTTTATTCATTGAATGACCATCATGTAAAAATAGTACTTGAAATGGCATTAGAGCACATATCAGAACCGCTGAAATAGTAATTTTAGTAGCGTTTTAGTGACAAGTATTGAGAATTTGCTCCACGCTCACAGAGATTCGCAATTATGCCTGACGGCATAGTATGCTCAATCTGTTCGCTATCCGGACTCGTTTCACTTCGTCCGTGCGCAAATCCGCTCGAACTCAAAAAGAGTTCTCGTCTCTGCCTTCCTGTAAAATTCATATAATTAGGATTTTATTCATATTATTTAGTGGACACAGAATGGACATGATAAATTTAAGCATTAAAAAAGCAAGGTTTAAAACCCTTGCTATAAATGGAGCGGAAGACGAGACTGTCTTGGATTTGCTCCACGCTCACAGAGATTCGCAATTATGCCTAACGGCATAGTATGCTCAATCTGTTCGCTATCCGGACTCGTTGCACTCCGTCCGTGCGCAAATCCGCTCGAACTCAAAAAGAGTTCTCATCTCTGCCTTTCTGTAAAAAATTAAAGAGGATTAGAAAAAATCTAATCCTCTTTAATTAGCGGAAGACGAGACTGTCTTGGATTTGCTCCACGCTCACAGAGATTCGCAATTATGCCTGACGGCATAGTATGCTCAATCTGTTCGCTATCCAGACTCGTTTCACTTCGTCCGTGCGCAAATCCGCTCGAACTCAAAAAGAGTTCTCATCTCTGCCTTCCCGTAAAAATTAAAGAGGATTAGAAAAAATCTAATCCTCTTTAATTAGCGGAAGACGAGACTCGAACTCGCAACAACCTGCTTGGAAGGCAGGGACTCTACCATTGAGTTACTTCCGCATCTCTGCCACATCATTCTATTAAAAAAATATGTTTAAGTCAAGGTTTTTATATTTTTTCTTTGTTTATCTTTTTCTTTACAATTTAACAAATCCCTAATTTATTGATACAATGTTGCCAAGGGGAGAGTGATTTTACTTTGGCAAAGGTTTTATTAGTAAGTACAAATGACGATAAAATTGCAGAATTTCAAGATATTTTGCAAAAAAATTCTTATGAATTTTTGTTCTCTGATAGCCGAATTCTGACATCTGATATTATGAAAACTCAACTTCCTGATATCGTGATTCTTGACTGTTCTTGTAACAATTTAGAGCTTATCCCCATCCATAGAGATGTTAGATCTTTTGATAACGTTTTAACTATACTTTTGTTTTCTGATAAAAATCCAGAACCTGAGTTGATGAAAAATGCAAATGCTTTTTTGAAAGAACCTGTTACCAAAGAGCTTTTGCTTGCAACTGTTAGTGCCAATTTGAAAAGCAAAAATTCTTTGCAAAAACTTTCAAATTCTAACCAAGATTTAGCAAGAAGCCTTTATCAATTAAATGTTCTATATAATATTAGTTCTCAATTTGCGGGAACTTTGGATAGGGAAAAACTTATAGATATAATGATAGAAGGTATTGATAAGAGTTTAAGCTTTGACTTGGCTTGTATTTTAACTTTTAAAAACGAACAAGAACCAGTTTTGATTGTAAATTCTCTATACAATGTTCCAGATAGATTGCTTGAAGCTCTTAAATTAAGAGCAACTCTTAATTATAAATCCCTATTCGAAAATCGTGAAATCCCTTTTGAACTCGATATAAATAATCTTAAGGTTGAAAAAAGGATTAAGTATCCGATAAAAGAATATGATTTTTCTGTTTTAAGAGCCGACAATATTTTTGCTCCAATAAATATGAGTGAAAACTTTTTTGGATTTATTGAAATTTTTAGAGAACATGATTTCTCAACAGAAGATGTTACTTGTTTTCAAACAATATCACAACAAGTTTCCCTACCACTAAAAAGTGCGGCTTTATATGAAATGAAAGAACAAACCAATAAGAAACTTGAAAAATTAGAAAGAATGAAGTCTGAATTTATTTCTATTGTATCTCACGAATTAAGAACTCCGCTTACTGCGATAAAAAATTCACTTGATATTATTCTAAGTGGCAGAGCCGGTTCACTTACGGAAACAATGAGTAAATTCATCGACATGGGACGAAGAAACGTTGTAAGACTTTCTGGAATTATAAATGACTTGCTTGATCTTTCAAAAATCGAAGCAGGAAAAATGGACTTTACCTTTGATACAATTAAAATTAGTCCTGTCGTTGAATATGTAAAAAATAATCTCGACGGAATGGCAAAAGAAAAGAAAATTGATTTGGTTACAACTTTAGAAGATGATTTTGCAGACATTTATGCTGATTCAAGAAGGCTTGAACAAATTTTAATAAATCTTGTTTCTAATGCAATTAAATTTACAAAAGAAAATGGAAAAATTGAAATTAGAACAAAAGTTGTTGATGCAAAAGATATCTATCCTGTTGATATTTTTGAAGAAACTTTAAGTAAGTTAAAAGGAAAATATTTACAAGTTCTTGTTAAAGATAATGGTATTGGTATTCAAAAAGAAAATCTCTCTCATGTGTTTGACAAATTTGCTCAAATTGAAAATTCACTTTCAAGAAAAGTCGGAGGTTCTGGTTTAGGACTACCTATTGCTAAACAACTTATCGAAGCTCACAATGGTGCAATATGGTGTAATAGTAAGCCAGAAAAAGGTTCTTCTTTCTATTTTGCCGTGCCGATTGTTTCTCCAGTAAACAAATTTTTTGTTGATTTCAAACAAAACTTGCAACGTGCAAAGATGAAAAACCAGTCAGTTGCACTAATTTCTTTAAAGTCAAAAAGTGATATCATAGAAGAAATAAAAAACAATGTAATAAAAAAAGACTACTTAAAAGATTCTGCAACAGAAACAGATTTGGACGGAGTTTCTACTCTTTTACTTTCGGTTGAAGATGGAGATAAGTTCCTTGCTGATTTCTTAAAGAAACGTGTAAATGAATTCATAAATTTACATAAGGATTTATGTCAAGATTGTGATATAATGTATGGATATGGGATATATCCAATTGATGCTCTTGATGATTTAGATTTAATAAAAAGGGTTAACAAATCATATCAAAAGTTATAAAATTTCGAGGAGAAATAAAAAATGAAAAAAATATTATTAGTTGATGATGAACAAGACATTATTGATAGCCTCAAATTTGTCTTGGAAACTTCGGGCTTTGAATGTTATTCTGCAGATAATGGTGAAGATGGACTTAATTTAGCAAGACAGATTTCTCCTGATTTGATTTTGTTGGATGTAATGATGCCAAAAATCAATGGGTTTAAAATTTGTCGTTTGTTGAAATATGATAATAAGTATAAAAACATTCCAATTTTAATGCTCACCGCTCGTTCTCAAGAAGAAGATAAGTTGATTGGCGAAGAAACTGGCGCAGATGAATACATTACGAAACCTTTTGATATAAATGAATTAGTTGCAAAGATTGAAAAATATTTAGCGTAAGGCGGGTAAAGAGTGGAACAGGTTGTTACTAACAAAACATTGGAAAAACTTAAGTATGATTTAGTTAGGGAATCCTTAATAGAATTTGATACATTAGAAAGAGCTCAAGAAATTGCAGAAGCTCAAAATATAAACATTGGACAGGCTTTAGTTAATTCTGGTGCTATTGAGGAAGAAGTTTTATTAAAGTTCATCGAATCAAAATTGCATATTCCTTATGTAAATCTTGAAGATTATACGTTGGATAAAAACTGTCTAAAATACATAAGTTATGCTGATGCTCAACGCTACAAAATTATTCCTCTGTTTAAAATAGAAGATGTGTTAACTGTCGCAATGGCTGACCCATTTGACTTGTTTGCAATTGATAGAATTGTAGAAGCATCTTCTTGTTCTATTGAACCTGTAATCTCTTCAGAAGCTTCTATTTTTAAAAAAATAGATGAATATTATAAAGTCGAAAAATCAGTATGTGAAATATACACAGATGATAGGGCATTCGACTACGACTGGAGAGAAGAACTCCATAAAGAAGATTTAAGCGAAGAACATATTAGAAAAGTTATAAGAGCTATATTGAAACAAGCTATTCTTGAAAATGTTCACGAAATTTATTTTGAGCATATGGAATTGGGACTTGGTGTAAATTTCAAAAAGAATACTGAAGTTATCGATAGAGGATACATACCTTCTGTTTTGACAACAGCTTTCACAGTTAATTTGAAAACTTTATCAAATCTTGATCCATCCGTAAGTGAAGTACCTCAACTTGGAAAATTATCCTTCAAAGTTGATGAAATTTCACTGATAGCAAGTGTTTCTGCTTTTCCAACCATTTTAGGAGAAAGAATATCTGTCAAAATTTATAAACCTCCTAAACCTTTAGACAAGTTAATTACAAATCCTTATATGGTAAGCAATATAAAACACGCTCTGGAAACCCCAGGAATTATTCTTGTTTGTGGTTCTTCTTTGAGTGGAAAAACACACGTTATATACTCGTTGTTGTCAGAAATTTCTAATTCTACAAAAACGATTATGACTATCGAATCAATTGCAAAATACAATTTGAAACACGTTAACCAATGTGAGTTGAATGAAAATATAGGTTTTAACCTTGATAAAGCCTTGAGATTTATTGAATTTCAATCACCAGATATAATCTATCTTGAAGGTGTTCAAACAAAAGATGCTTTTGATTATTTTTCAAGCCTTGTTTTTAAAGATAAAACAGTTATTACTGAGTTTATGGCAAATAACATGGCTGATTTAAGACAAAAGATGGCTTTTACAGAGTTTGAAATGTTTAAGTCTTTAATTTCTTGTATGATTTTTATTCATTCTCCTAATAGCATCGAAGTCTTTGATAAAAATATTGTACAAAAATACTTGGCATAGGGAAGTTAATAGAAATGAGCGAAGATAAAAAAAGAATAAGTATTTTAGGTTCTACTGGTTCAATTGGTACGCAAGCACTCGAAGTTGTAGATAAATTAAGAGATAAATTTGAAATTGTAGGACTTTCAGCAGGTAAGAATATTGAACTTATCAGAGAACAAATAAAGAAATTTCATCCGAAATTCGTTTGCGTGGCAACGGAAGAAGACAGAAATACTCTAAAATCTGAATTTCCTAATCTCGAAATAATGAGTGGAGAAGAAGGTTTAAATAATATTTGCTCTTACAAAGAAACAGATCAAATTGTTGTTGCTGTTTCAGGAAAAGTAGGTTTAAAACCAACAATGACGGCCATTAGAAATAAAATCAATATTGCACTTGCTAATAAAGAAACTTTAGTTATGGCTGGTGATATTGTTATGGACGAGGTTAAGAAAAGCGGAATCTCTCTTGTTCCTATAGATAGTGAGCATTGCGCTATTCACCAATGCATAAAAAATATAGAGGATGTGTCTAAATTGATTATTACCGCATCTGGCGGACCTTTTTTGAGAAAATCAGTTTGGGCGATGAAGCATGCAACTGTTAAGCAAGCTCTTGCGCACCCACGTTGGAATATGGGCAAGAAAATTACTGTTGATAGTGCAACCCTTATGAATAAGGGACTTGAAGTTATAGAAGCTCATCATTTATTTGCTAAGGATTATGATGACATTGAAGTCGTAGTTCACCCTCAAAGTATTGTTCACTCTGCAATAGAATACGTCGATGGTAGTGTTATTGCTCAACTCGGAGTTCCAAGTATGCATATCCCTATTCAATATGCTATAACTTATCCAGAAAGAGTTGAAGGAATTAAAACACACAGTTTTAGTTTTGTTAAAGCAAAAGAACTTGATTTTGAAGCTCCTGATTTGAAAAAATTTAAATGTTTAAGACTTGCTTATGAAGCTGGAAGAGTTGGGGGTTCTGCTCCAGTATGTATGAATGCAGTAAATGAAGAAGCTGTGTGGGCATTTTTAAAGGGAAAAATTAAATTATATAAAATCGGAGATTTAGTAGAAGATGTTTTGTCAAAGCACTCTTGGTGTAAACCTTCTGATATTGATGAAATTCTCGCAATTGATAATGAAGTTCGTCAAAAACTAAATTTGAATAAATAGTGGAGATTGTGATGAAAATTTTGGAAGTAAAAGATGGAAAATTAAAGTTTAGTGAAGTAGAAAAACCAATTTTAGATACCAATGGTGCGATTTTGAAAATTCATGGATGTGGACTATGTGGTTCTGATATTGTCAAATACAAACATTCAGAAGGAAAAAAAGTAGTTTTAGGTCATGAAATTGTTGGTGAAATTGTTGAAATAAATTCAGATACAGACTTTAAAGTTGGAGATGTGATAATAAGCTCTCATCATATTCCATGTTTTTCTTGTGATTATTGCAGAAATGGACATTATTCTATGTGTGAACATTTTAAGAAAACAAATGTTTCACCTTGTGGTTTTTCTGAATATGTGTTTTTAACAGAAGAACATTTAAAAAATGTTGCTTATAAAGTTCCAAATAATTTAACAGAAATAGAAGCATCTTTTTATGAACCTTTAGGATGTTGTGTTAGGGCTGTAAAAAGAGCGTTTGACAATTACGAAAATAAAAAGGTTTTGGTTATTGGTCTTGGTTCAATAGGTTTACTTATGGGGCAAGCTCTTAATGCCTATGGGGCAAAAGCTTATGGATGCGATATTTTAGAAGATAGAATTGCGCTTGCAGATGAACATGGCATCATCTCTTGCAATTCAAGTGAAATACAAGAAAAAACTTATGATGCAATTTTTATGACCTCAGGTGCTGATGTTACAATAGAACTTGCGCTAAAAGCTGTTAAAAATGGAGGTAAAATCGTTGTTTTTGCAAGTACTCCAAGAAATTTTGGATACGCTAATAATGAAATTTATTATAGAGAATTAACTGTAATGGGAAGTTACTCTCCTTCTCCAAAGGACTTAAAAGATTCACTTGATTTGTTGACCCAAGAGAAAGTAAGAGTCGATAATCTATCAACTGTATACAATTTTGATGATGCAATCAAAGCATTTGAAGATACTATAAATAATAAAATTTTAAAGGCTTATGTAAAAATGCAGTAGAAAAATTTTTGATTAGATGAAAAGCGAGGGCGACACAAAATGTGTCGCCCTCGCTTTTATTGCTTAATCATTTTTGATTATTTACAACAAGTGCATTGGCTTTCGCATTGGCAAGAAAGATTTAAAGCTTTTTTAGCTTCTTCCATTCTTACTTTAATACGTCCATCAACCGCAATACCTTCACCTGTTTTTTCAGAGATTAACAATGGGTTAATATCTAATTCATCGATGAATTTGTAGTCAGAAACCAATTGAGATAATCTCAACAATGTTTCTTGAATTTGATTCATATCAGCAGGTTTAGTACCTCTTGCACCTTCAAGAAGTTTGTATGCTTTAACTGATTTAATCATTTCAGAAGCATCAACATCTGTCAAAGGAGCAATTCTGAAAGTAACGTCTTTCATAACTTCAATGAATACGCCACCTAAACCGAACATCATCATAGGACCATATTGAGGGTCAGTTGCAATACCGCAAACCATTTCTCTGTTGCCTTTAACCATTTCTTGAATAATAACACCTTCAAGACCTTCGATAAGACCTTTTTCAGTTAATTTTTCAATTAAGTCTTTGTATTCAGCTCTTAATTGTTCTTCAGATTGAATGTTAACTCTTACACCGCCAACATCAGTTTTGTGTGAAGTTGTTTTAGATGTCATTTTCATTACAACTGGATATCCGATAGAATTACCCAAATTTACAACTTCTTCTTCATTTGTTGCTAAACCATATTTGCAAGCTCTGATGCCGTAAGCTTGAAGTACATCAATACTTTCAAGAGTTGTTAATTGAGCTCTGTCTTCTTTCAAAGCGTTAGTAATAATTTTTTCAACTTTAGCTCTATCAACATCGTAGCAAGGAATTTTTCCTTCAGGTCTTTCAATCCATTTTCTTTGTTGGTCTAATCTCATAAAGCCTTCAGCAGCTTCTTCAGCATACATAAAGAATGGCATATTAACGTCCATATCAGAAAGTTTTGAGAAGAATTCATTCTTTGTCATGAATACACCGATTACTGGTTTTTCAGGATAAGCTTTTTTGATTTCCATAACAGCTTGAGCAACATCAATATCCTTCAATCCCAAGAATGGAAGGTAAATAACCATAATCATATCAACATTTTCATCAGCGATAACTGTTTTCAATGTTTCTTTGTAGTGTTCGATAGGTGCAGAAGCAATCATATCGATAGGGTTTTTAACTGATGCAGCTGCAGGAAGGAAGCTTCTCAATTTTTCTTTAGTTTCGTCAGTGATTTTAGCCATTTGCATACCATATTCACAAACAGCATCTGTTGCCATAATACCAGGGCCGCCAGAGTTTGTTATGATTGCAACTCTATTTCCTTTTGGAATAGGACAGTTTGCAAATACTTTAGCTGTTGAGAATAAGTTTTTCAAAGAATATTCTCTAATAACACCAGATTGAGCAAGTAAAGCATTTGCAGCTTTGTCAGCACCAGCAAGAGAACCAGTGTGAGAAGATGCAGCAGATGCACCAGCAGCTGAACGTCCAGCCTTCAATGCTAAAATAGGTTTTTTCTTTGAAATTCTTGTTGCTAATTTTCTAAAGTTTGCTGGGTTTTGAATAGATTCCATGTACAATAACATTTGTTCAACGTCATCGTCGTTTTCCCAGTATTCTAAAGCTGTTTCAGCGTTAACGTCAGCTTGGTTACCGATAGAAATAAATTGTGCAAAACCTAAATTTAAGTCTTTCAATATGTTCAAAATACCGCCGCCTAAAGCACCAGATTGAGAAACGAAACCGATGTGTCCTCTTTCAGGTAAGCTTTCAGCAAAACATCCATCCATAGTGATGTCAGGGTGAGTGTTTACAACACCTAAACAGTTAGGTCCTACACATCTCATACCATATTGTTTTAATTTTTCTACGAGTTGAGCTTCAAGTTCAGCACCTTCTTTTCCTGATTCTTTGAAGCCAGCTGTGATAATACACAAGCCCTTGATTCCTTTTTCATTACATTGATCAATTGTAGATAAAACGAATTTTGAGTTAACTACAATGATAGCCAAATCAATTGATTCAGGAACTTCTAAAACTGTTGTATATGCTTGCAATCCTTCAATTATACCACCTTTTGGATTGATTGGATAAATTTTTCCTGTAAATTTGTATTCTTGCAATCTTTTCATAATATCAGAACCGATTGTGTGTTCTTTTGTTGATGCTCCAACAACCGCAATGGATTTTGGACGCATAATCTTGTCTAATTGTTCTTTAAGCATTTCTAATCCTTTCTTTTTACTACTCTACTATTTTATTTTTTATGAAGAAATTTTTTTTTGTGTTAGTATGTACCTGTAAAGGTTTTGCCGATATAGCTCAGCTGATAGAGTAATCGATTCGTAATCGATAGGTCGCGGGTTTGAGCCCCGCTATCGGCTTAATAACCTTTATCAAGCCATTCTCTATTTTTGAATTTTGCTCCAAGTTTATGAGCGATTTGTTCACACTCCTTTATATTAACTTCGTAATCTTTGTATCCAGATACGACACTTGCTACGGTTTCAAATCCTGCTTCAACTGATTTTTTTATAAAATCTTCCACTTCCTTGAGTGGAGTTTGTGTCTTAATTTCGGTTTGTGTTAATTCTTTGTACAAACCTTCTGATTGTGCATTAAGGCTAACTGAGATTTCATCTACTAAATTTTTTAGTTCAGGCAAAATATTTCTTTTATAAACAAAATTTGCATGCCCGTTGGTATTTAGTCGAACTTTTACATTTGGATAATTTTCTTTTATAAATTTTGCAGTTTCTTTCAACACTTCAAGTCGAAGTGTTGGTTCACCATATCCGCAAAATATTATTTCAGATTCTCCATTATAGATATTTTTAAGTTGGGAAATAACATCTTTAGATTTGACGTTGTCGTTAGTCAACCAAAGTTTTTTCCCACAGACATTATCTTTCAAATTTCTAATGCAAAAAAGACATTTGTTAGTACAAGCGTTAGTTAAATTTATATATATTTTTCCGTCAAGCAAGTAAACTAAATTCTGATCTTCCATATTAAAGCCCTGTCTTAATTACATTATCACACAACAAAAATAGCAATCAAGGACTTATTTTAGAAAAATTAGTAATTTCTATCAAATTCACTTCCGCCATTGTAACTGTCGGCATCGCCTCTGTTTAGGTAGTCCATACTTTCATTAGATCCGTAATTGTTGTATATATATGAATCCAATTCACTTTCAAATACGTATTGAGAAGGATCCTCTCTGTATATTTGATATTGAGGATTTGACGACCAAGAATGATGTTCCAAGTTTAGATAATTTTCTTCTGCCGTGCTTGAAAAAGCAGGACTTGAAAGTAAAACTATAAAAAATAAAATTAGTTTTTTCATTTACACCTTACAAATTACCAGTTGAACTATTTTTATCATCTTCCAATTGTTTGTAGTCGAAGTCTTCTGTTTCTTCTTCAAGATAGCTTTTCTTTTCGGTTGAGATATCGATATTAACATCTGCATCAACGATATCTATACTATTTTTATCATAATCTTTTATTTTTCCATCTTCAAGTTTTACACTAACTTGAGCATTCAAAAACTTCAAAGAAAAGACTTTTCCAATTCCGTCTGGAGTCATTACCGAGGAACCGATAGGAGGCATACCCTTTGCAGCTTCAATATAATTAGAATACTCATAATGAAGGCAGCATAACAATCTTCCACACTGTCCTGAAATTTTTGCAGGAGTTACTGGACATCCTTGATCTTTTGCCAACTTTATATTTGTTGGTTCAAATTTTTTAAGAAAAGAAGCACAACAGTATTGTTTTCCACAAACGCCAATTCCTTCAAGAATTGCTGTTTCATCTCTAACTCCAATGTGTCTTAAATCAATTCTCATTCTGCGGAAGGTTTGAGTTAAACTTTTGAGAAGTTCTCTAAAGTCAACTCTTTCAGGTGCAGTGTAATAAAAAATTATTTTTTTTCTGTCAAAAGTGATTTTGCATCTTGTCAAGTTCATATTTAACTTATGTTTTTGAATAAGTGCGGCACATTTAAGTTTTGATTCTATTTCCTCGTTTTTGATATTTGCAAGAGTTTCCATATCATCTTTTGTTAAAACTCTTATCAATTTAATTTTAGCTGGATTTATTTTTTCCCAGAGCTTTGAAATTTGAGAGTTCACAACAAAAACGGTAAATACTTCTTCACCCTTATCTGTATTTACTAAAACATATTGACCATGCTCCAACTCTGTGTTTTCTGGAACATCCAAAGGCGCAAACATATTTTTTATTAGACGAATTGCATATTTCATTATGTATAACTTTCTTCTTCTTTTAGTTTTCTATTCATAAGTTTGTCGAGTAGTTCTTTTGGCGTAATATCAGTATAAACTGCTTCATAAATAGCCTCTGAAACCGGCACTTCAATATTCAATTTTTTAGCAAGTTCACAAACGGCTTTAGAAGTCTTAACTCCTTCGGCAACGGAACCTAATTCGGAGAGAATATCGTTAATTTTCTTGCCTTGTCCTAACATAGAACCAACAGTGTAATTTCTTGACATTGGACTTGAACAAGTTGCAATCAAATCACCCATTCCAGATAATCCATAAAGTGTTGAAGGGTTAGCTCCTAATTTTACGCTGATTCTAACAATTTCAGCCATTCCTCTTGTAAGCAAAGCTCCAGTTGCGTTGTCGCCAAGTCCCATAGAGCGGGCAAAGCCAGAAGCTATTGCAATAACGTTTTTCAAGCTTCCTCCAAGCTCTACGCCAATAACATCTTTATTTGTGTAAAGTCTGAATTTTGATACAACAGAACAAGCTTTTTGTACAAATTCTGCTGTTTTTAAATTTTCACAAGCAATACAAGCTGCTGTTGGTTTTCCTTGTAAAACTTCTTTTGCAAGAGTTGGTCCAGACAATATCGCAATTTCTTGTTCAGGAAGCACATCTTTTATAACCTCAGACATTGTCATAAGAGAAGGTAGTTCAATTCCCTTTGAAGCATTAACCAAAATTTGTGATGACTTTATCCCCGCAATTTTTAACTGTTCGCATACAGGTCTTATTCCAGATGTTGCAACTACAAGCAATATTATTTCTGCATCGCAAATAGCAGATTTTAAATCAGAAGTAATTTCAACCTTATCATCCAATTGGACTTCCAATGGTTTTGTGCAATGCTTTTTTACTTTGAGTTCTTCTGAAAGGTCGCAACCTCTGCCCCAAACAGTTACTTTTTCAAAGTTATTTGTAAGTAATCGTGCTAAAGTTAGCCCCCAACATCCTGCACCGAGTACTGTTAATTTCATCTGTATCTCCTAAATTATTTTTCTCAATATTCCGTTATTCTTTTTCAGAATAGTTCTTGCTTTTTCGATATCAACATCAAGAGCCAAAGCAATAATAGAAGTTTTAATTTCCCAATTACTTTTCATAAGCATTGCAAGAGCATCAGAGCAAGTTGCTTCAGCTATTTGAGCAACAATCTTTATAGCTCTATCTTTAAGTTTTTCATTTGTAGCTTTAAGGTCAATCATAAAGTTTTCATAAGTTTTGCCAATTTTAATCATAGAGCCGGTTGAAAGCATATTTAGAACCATTTTTTGAGCAGTTCCGGCTTTCAATCTGCTTGACCCTGCAATAACTTCTGGTCCAACTTCGACACAAATAACAAGCCCTGCATCTTCTGCTATTTTTCCTTCACTGTTGCAAGTAACTGCAATAGTTTTAGTGTTACGTTCTTCTGCTTTTGCTAAAACTCCAGATAGATATTTAGGGTTTCCGCTTGCAGAAATAACAACAGCAACATCATTTTCTGTTAGAATATCTGCATCAGCCCTACCAGCTTCATAATCATCTTCTGCCCCTTCAACGGCAATTTTAAATGCTTTTTCTCCACCAGCCATAATTCCTTGAACCATATCGGATGGAACCGAAAAAGTAGGTGGACATTCAGAAGCATCCAAGATTCCTAATCTCCCAGATGTCCCAGCACCGAAGTAATATAATCTACCGCCTTTTAGAAATTGTTTTGAAATTAAATCTATTGCTTTTGCAATATTTTCAAGTTCTTCTTCAACTGCAAGAGCAACGATTTTATCTTCGTTGTTCATTTCTTTAACCATTTCCAAAGTTGATATAATATCTATATCTTTTGTATTTTCGTTACGATATTCTGTTATTACTTCCGCCATTCATTTCTCCCTAAAATTGTTTTAATAAATTAACTGTTTCGATAGCACTCTTTGCTGCATCAGAACCTTTATTTCCTGATTTTGTACCAGCTCTTTCGATTGCTTGTTCAATATTATCAGTAGTAAGCACGCCAAAGATAACAGGAATTTCTGTTTCTAAACTAACGGCTGCAATACCTTTTGAAACTTCTGCACAAACATAATCATAGTGTGATGTTGAACCTTTGATTACCGCACCCAATGCAATTATGGCGCTATATTTTCCAGTTTTTGCTGCCTTTTTTGCAACGAGAGGAATTTCAAAGGCACCAGAAGTCCACGCAACTGTGATATTTTCCTCTTTTACTCCATGTCGTTGTAATTCATCAACTGCTCCAGACAGTAATTTTGATGTAATAAATTCATTAAATCTTGATACAACGATGCAGAATTTGTCGTTATCTGCAATAAAATTTCCACATAAGGTATTCATAAAATCTCCTCAAAACATAATCTTTATTTAGAGTTTACTACACAAATACTGTTTTTACAACAACGGAGAAAAGATTTTGTAAAAAATATAAACAGAAGCAAGTATTAGGAAAATTCCGCTTATTTTCATTAAAATTTCAGAGGTATGTGCAAATTTTTTGAGTTGTTTTACAGAGGATGTAAACACTGCAGCGATTATCAAAATTACACCTTGTCCTAACGCAAATAAAAATAGCATCAGAACGGAATATAATATGTTGTCGGAAATAGATGCAAATGCCATAATTCCAGCTAAAATTGGTGTGGAACATGGCGTGCCTGCGATAGCAAAAATTGCTCCAATTAAAAGTGGATATAAAACTATATTTTGACCGTTAGATGTTGGCATTTGTTTTACTAATACAGGAATATTGAAATCTAAAATTCCAAGAATATTCAGTCCCATAATCATTAGCAATGATGCCATTATTAACAGAAAATATGCAGGTGCAAAAGATACAAAAACCTTCCCTGTTACTGCACAAATTATTCCAATTGTAGCAAAGACAAGTGACATTCCAACAACGAAAAAAAACATTTGAAGGCAGATTTTAGATGGTTTTTCATTAGAATATCCACCAACATAACCAATAATAATAGGAAGCATAGACAAAGAACATGGAGAAATTGATGCTAACAATCCACCGCCAAAACATAAAAGTAACGGCAACCATAGCATTCCATCTCCAGAAGTTTGTAAAAGTTGCATAAAATTATTCATTTAGCATTGCCTTCATTTTATTTTCAAGATCTTTTTCTGGTAAAAATCCTTCGATTTTTTCAATTTTATTTCCTTTTTTATCAAGCAAAATCATTGTTGGAACGAGAGAAACGTTGTATTTTGCGATTTGGTCATTTGTATATTTATCGTTGTTTTGAACTTGAACTTCTGTGAGGATGATATCTTCAGAGTATTTTGGATAGACTTTTACCATAACCTCATTTAGACGTTTGCAATCAAGGCACATAAGCGATGTAAATTTAATAATTTGAGGTTTTTCTGTTGAATTTGATTTCTGCGCTAAGCTTTCATTTCTTGAAGAAAGAATAAAAAATGCAAGTAACGGTAAAGCGATTATCAATGCGATTATAGTAAAGTTTTTGTAGTTCATAATATCTCCTTTTCACATATTATTAGTGCACAGATTTATTTAACGGTCAATAACTAAAAATTTAATCAGCCGACTTACCGATTTTCATATTTTGATGTAAAATACATCTATGAAGAACACAAATTTGATTTTGATAGACGGGCATGCACTTGCTTTCCGACAATATTTTGCTTTAGAAAGAACTGCTATGTCAACAAAAGATAATGTTCCAACATGGGCTGTTTTTGGGTTTTTTAAAGCAATCTTCGACCTTTTAAAAGGTAAAAAAGTTATGCCCGATGCAATTGCTGTTGCATTCGATGTGAGCAAAAAAACCTTCAGATACGAAAAATACAAAGAATATAAAGCAAATAGAAAAACAATGCCTGACAATTTGCGAATTCAAATGTCTTTGATTATGGAAGGTCTAAAAGCTTTTAACATTCCAGTATATACAAAAGAAGGGTTTGAAGCTGACGATATTATCGGAACAATATCTAAGCGAGCAATCAATTCTGGACATAAAACTTATATTTTGACAGGTGATCAAGATGCCTTCCAACTCATTGATAAAGATGGTCTTGTGAAGGTTATGATTCCTTATCAAGGAAAGCTCATTGAATATGGTTGGGAAAAAGTTTATGAAAAATTAGGTGTTTATCCTAATCAAGTTATAGACTACAAAGCATTAAGAGGTGATGTTTCTGATAATATTCCTGGGATTAAAGGAATTGGAGAAAAAACAGCACAAACTCTGCTTAAAGAATATGGAAATCTTGAAAATATTCTCGATAATTGTGAAAACATTGAAAAGAAGGCAGTAAAAACTAAACTTTGTGAAGGGGTTGAAGATGCTAAATTGAGCAAATTCCTTGCAACAATTGATAGAGATGTTGATATTGATTTTGATATTGAAAGTGCAAAAATTGAGTTACCTGATATTTCTGAGGTTACAAAGTTTCTTCAAAAGATGCAATTTAATGCTTTTATCAAAAATATTGACACTATTATGAGCAGTTTTAATAACGGAAAAAAATCAGCAACTCCTCAAAAATTAGAAGTTCAAGATGATGGTGCATCTACTCAACTTCAGCTTTTCTCTCAAATGATGGAAGAAGAACTTACGGAAGAACTTGATTTTGAAAAAACAACTTTAAACTCACCCGAGCAATTGAAAAATTTTGTAAAAGGTATAAAGAAATTTATCGCTGTAAAATCATTCTTTACCTCAGAAGATAAAGATGCAAAATTAAAAGGTGTAGCATTTGCTTATGAAGATGAAAAAATTAAAACTTTTTATATTCCAGTTACAGATGAGAATGTATCCTCAGTTATAGATATGTTAAAGCCTGTTTTTGAAGATGATGCTATTTTAAAAACGTTTCATAATGCAAAATTAGAATATAGTGTATATAAAAATTATGGTGTAACGATAAAAGGTTTGTCATTTGACACAATGCTTGCAAGTTATGTTAAAGACCCATCAAGAGATCATTCTCTTTCATATCAAGCATTTGAAAATTTAAACTTAGTTTTTGATGAATACAAAAAAAATCAGGATGTTTCAGAAATTGCTTTCGAGTCCGTATACTCAGTTTTAACACTAACAGATGTATTGAAAAAACAACTTGATAAGAAAGAAATGAAAATAATTGAGGATATTGAATTACCATTGTCTGTTGTACTTTCCAATGTTGAAAGTGCTGGAGTTAGTATTGATAAAAAATATCTGGGAGATTTAACCAAAGAGTTTGAAATTAAAAAGTCTGAACTAAAAAAAGAAATAATCGAAATAGCAGGCAAAGAGTTTAATATAAATTCTCATAGACAAGTTGGCGAAGCTCTTTATGAAATGGGAATAAAGCAAGTTAAAAAGAAGGGAAAATTTTCGACAACAGCACAATTACTTGAAGAGCTTTCTGAAAAATACGAAATTTGTGCAAAGTTGCTTTTATACAGAAAATATTCAAAGTTAATTACAACCTATACAGAATCTCTTCCAGAGCTTGTTTCTCCTGTTGATAACAAGATTCATACAAGCTACAATCAAATAAATACGGCAACAGGTAGATTATCATCGTCTAATCCTAATTTACAAAATATTCCAATTAGAACGGAAGAAGGAAATAAGATTAGAAAAGCATTTATTCCTTCAAGTGATGAAAATGTATTGTTATCAGCGGATTATTCACAAATTGAACTTCGTTTATTGGCGCATTGTTCAAAAGATGAAAACCTTGTTGAGGCATTCAATGAAGGCAAAGATGTCCACGCAGAGGTTGCATCAAAGATTTTTGATGTTCCAATTTCAGAGGTAACTAAAGATATGCGAAGAAAGGCAAAGCGCGTTAATTTTGGACTTGTTTACGGTCAGACAAAATATGGACTTGCAAAATCATTATCGATTGCGCCTTTCCTTGCACAGGTTTTTATTGACAAGTATTTTGAAAAATATCCAAAAGTAAAAGAATATATGCAAAATACTGTAGAATTTGCAAAAGAGAACGGATATGTCGAAACAATTTTTGGAAGAAAACGTTATTTTCATAACACATTAAATAGCTCTAATGTACAGATAAGAGAGGCTGCAGGTCGTGCTGCGATAAATCAACCTCTTCAAGGTTCTGCCGCAGATTTAATTAAAATTGCAATGATTAGTCTTTTCGGACGATTGACAGAATTAAAAATGAAATCTAAAATTATTATGCAAGTTCACGACGAGTTGATTATAGAAACTCCTAAAGATGAACTTGAAAGAGTTACAGCATTGGTTAAAGAAACTATGGAGCTTAATCAACCTTTGTGTGTTCCTCTTGAGGTTAATACGGCATACGGTAATAATTGGGTAGAGCATTAGGTTAAGATGAAAAATTTTAAAAATTTATTATTTATTTTTGCATTTCTTTTAATTGGGCAAAATGCATTTGCAAATTCTGCTCCAATCGTTGCATCTCCTGTTCAACCACAATCAATTGATTTCAATATATGTAATAAATACTTTAAGTTAGATAATAAGTCTTTGTTTTATTTGACAATGACTGGAATTAACGCAAATAAATTTACTATAAATGAAATTAAAAGTAAGAATGGTTACATACTATTTACAGTTGCCCAAAAACAATATCTTGCAAGTGTTATAAAAGTGGATTCAAAAAATTCTCTTTTAAAAATCACACCTTGTGATAACAAATATTATTTCCCATCAGGCGTTGTTCAAAATTTATTCAAATACATTGAGCTTAATGAAAAAACAGGATTTGAATCAATCCAAACGTTATAATTCTTCCCATTGAGCATCAATAATGCAAAGTGACTCTCCAGTATCCTTGTTTGTTAAAAGATGATGTGTTTTTAAGTTATCTATTTTGATTTTTGATATTACATTGTGCCCATAAGTAACTTCTTTTTTGTAAACTAAATCAAGAGTTTTTAATTTATGAGTGCTTCTAAAATCTTTTTCAATTGTTTCAAAAGCCCAAACAATGTAATTTGCATTGTTTACGTGTCTGTTAATATCAAGATCATCATATCTTATTTCAAATTCTTTTTCGCTATCATATTCTTCAAGTTGAACTACTTTTGTAAATCTCAAATCATCCTCTCTTTGTTCAACTTCAGGCATGATGTTCATTTTTGATAGAGGAAGAAATTTTTTATCTTCCAAATTTATCATCATCCACTGGCTACTTATTCTGCCAATGCATTTTTCTTTATTCCAAAGTTCAAAATCACGAAAGGCTAAAATTTTCGAACAACCTCTTGCTTCTGTTTTTAATGTAACTTCGTCAAAATTTTTAGGATATTCGCTAAATTCCATATGATACTTTATCAAAAACCATGCATAGTTTCGAGGAATTGTAAAATCAGTTCCAAATCCAATTTTATCAGCACTTGCTGTGGCTATATCTTGTAAGTAATTCAATAGTGAAGCAGGCTTCAAAATTCCTAAATAGTCAACTTCATACCATTTCATTACATAATTTTTTTGTAAAAAATATTTGTTGTCTGATTTTATCATAAGCTTTCGTAATACCTCTTTATAATGTCACAATCTTCTTCTATATTTGGACTTTCACAAACTAAAGCCCCCTTTACATTAAATTCCTTTAATGCTTTCAATAATTCTTTGTAATTCATATCGGAATTGTCAAGTTCAAGGTGGTGTTTTTCACCTTTTTCTGAATATGCAATTCCTGCTAAATGCCCATGAAAATTGTCAAGAGCGTATTGCCCAATCTCATTTCCAATTTTTTCAAGTATTTTGCAAAAGTCATCGTATGTATTAAACTTGCCGTTAGAACGAGCGTGAAGGTGTGAAAAATCAACGCAAGGAAGTACATTTTCACAATCTTTAGAAAGAGCAATTATTTCATCAAGATCTCCCCATTGAGTTGGTTTGCCCGTTGTTTCAGGCCTTATTGTAATGGAGTTGTTTTCACTTTTTAGAAATTTTGTTATTCTGTCTGTTCTCTCTTTAACTTTTTTGTATACATCTTTTGCGTCTTCGCCAAGATAAAAAGCCGCATGATAGGTTATGCTATAAGCACCAAAACTATTGGCAACTTGTGCTGTGTCGATAATTCTTTTTATACTTGCCTCAACCTTTTCTTCTTCCTTTGCATTAAGATTTATATAATATGGACCGTGAGCGGTTAGCAAGAATTTGTTTGAGTTTTTATTGAGTGTTTGAAAAGATGTTTCACTCAACCTAACTCCATGTACAAACTCAACTTCAAGTCCGTCCAAATTCATATCTTCAAGTATGTTAAATGCATTTTGGTAATCTTTTGGATCTGTCTTTAATGGCATTCCTGCAGTTAGAAAATTTAGCTTATCTGGGTTTTTCATATTCCTAATCTTTCTCCCACTTGAGGGTTCATAATTCTTACAAATTCTTTCACTGATGAAATAAAAAATCCGCCAAATTGTATTGATGTTGGAACAAATAAACCTTTTTGTGTTTTTACGTAGATTCTATCGTTTTCAACTTTTACAATTGTGCCATTATCAAAACCTTCTACATCCTCATCGGTAGCCTCTGCAGAAAATACAGTAACTTGAATGTTTCTAAAAGTAGTTCTTGTCGTAATAAACGGATTTAAAGCTCTTACAAATCGTTCAAGATATTTAGCAGATTTGTTAAAATCGAGAGTGTTGTCATCGATTTTCTTTGCGTATTTGAAATTTCCGTCTTTAGGTTGTTTTCTTCTTTCTAATTTACCGATAGAAAATAATTCAAGAGCTTCAAGCAGCATGTCAAGCCCAAGTACGTTGAGTTTATTGAATAATGTACCCATCGTATCCGTTGACATTATCGGAATTGCTTTTTGAAGAACAATATCTCCTGTATCAAATTCTTCATCCATAAGATGAAGTGTAACGCCTGTTTCCTTCTCATCGTTTATTATTACGCTTGAGTAAGGGTTTGGTCCTCTATAATCAGGCAAAAGCGCAGGATGCGTATTTATAAAGCCACCCTTTACGCAATCCAAAAGAACTTTTGGAACTTTGTAGTTAAAAGAGCAAACTACTGCAATGTCAGGTTTTAAACTTTTTATATTTTCAATAAGTTTATCCTCACATAAGTCATCATAATCAATATAGTTTAATCCCAAAGACAAAACATGTTGTTTAAAAGTGTAATATGTTATGTGATTTTTTTTTGCACCCATAACACCAACAATATTCACATTTGCCTTAACCATACCGTCAAGACAAACATAAGCCATATCAGGAATTCCTATGAAAAGTACCCTTAAATCTTTATACATTTTTTGCTAAAAATGCCCCCATTGCCACTGATATAAGTCCACACAAGAAACTCAAAAGTGTGTATATAAAAAATAAAACATATCGACCACCTTTTAACATTTCAAATCCTTCAACAGAAAAAGTTGAGAATGTTGTTAATCCCCCGCAAAAACCAATGGTTAGTGCAAGTTTTAATGAAGGGTGAGTTGGGTTTTTCAGTATATATGAAAATACAAACCCCAAAATAAAACATCCGACAATATTCACTATAAACGTAGAGAAAGGAAAAGAGTGACCTTTTAATGTTAAAGAAGTGATGTATCTTGTAACACATCCTAAACCTCCACCGATAAATACTGATAATATATTCATCATCGTGTACTCTCTCCTTAAAGTTTATTATACAACAAAAAGAAAAGGTGCAGAAAGAATTTTCTTTCTGCACCTTTTCTTAAATATTATTATTACTAACTATTCTTTAAGAAAGCTTTCATAATTTCTTGCAAGTAGGTGAGTCTTAACTTGGTTTATTAAATCAAGAGCAACACCAACCATGATGATTAAGGAAGTAGCTCCAATTCCTTGGAAGGTTGTAATGTTTGTAACATAACTTGCTAACGATGGAACTAAAGCGATTGTACCTAACGCCATTGCACCGATAAATGTTATTTTGCTTAAGATTTTATCAAGTGCTTCTGCTGTTGGTTTTCCTGGTTTTATCCCCGGAATTGAAGAACCATATTTTTTAAGATTATTTGCTATTTCTTTTGGTTGCATATTAGGCATAATAGATGCATAGAAGAATGTCAACACAATAATCAATAGGAAATAAATAATATAGTAAGTCAACCCTGAAGGGCTAAACCATTGAGAAAGAGTTGTAATAAAGTTCTTAACTGCAACATTAGGAATATTAGCTTGTGTAACAAGGCTTAATACTGTTGTAGGGAACAATAAGATTGCAATCGCAAAGATAATTGGCATAACACCACCTGGGTTAAGTTTAAATGGAATATAAGTATTTACTCCACCATAAACCTTGTTGCCAACTTGTCTTTTTGGATTAACAATAACAACTTTTCTGATAGCTTCTTGCATAATAACAATGAAAATCATTGTTACAAAGAAAATAGTTAATAAAGCTAAAAGTCCGAGCTGCAGACTTGAATCTCGCATAACCATTTGTGCTGTTCTTGATGTGTATATAGGAATACCGGAAATAATCCCAACGAAAATTATCAAAGAACCGCCGTTACCAATACCTCTTTCGGTAATCAATTCAGAAAGCCACATAACAAGCATTGAACCTGCTGATAATGAAGCAATTGAACCAAAGAAGAACATAAACCAATTTACGTTAGGTAGCAAAGCTCCAGGGAGTTTTGACATAAACACCATAAATACCATAGATTGAATTACTGCGAGAATCAAAGTAAACACTCTTGTATATTGAGCCAATTTTCTTCTACCAGCCTCGCCTTCTTCTTTTTGAAGTTTTTCAAGTGACGGAATAATAACAGAAACCAATTGAATAATAATTGATGCTGTAATGTATGGTCCGATACCCAATGCAAATATAGAAACCTTACCCAATGCACCACCAGAGAATAAGTCTAAAAATCCAATGATGTTGTTTTGAGCGGCCATATTTGAGAAAACTTCATTGTTAATACCATAAATAGGCATTTGTACACCAAACCTAAAAGCTGCAATCATCAAGAAAGTAAAGATGATTTTTTGTTTTAGGCCTGAAGCATGCCACATCGAAACTAAATCTGCCGTTGTCGGCATTTTCATTTTTTGCATTATACTAACTCAACCTTTCCGCCTGCTTTTTCGATTTTTTCTTTTGCGCTTGGTGTAACATAGTTTGCTTTTACAGTTACAGCTTTAGTTATTTCGCCGTTACCCATAATTCTCAAACCATCGCATGAAGAGTGAGCTTTTTTAATAGCTTTAAGAGAATCTAAAGTGATTTCTTCAGTAGGTAATTTTTCCAAATCTTTAACGTTCAGTTGAGCGTAAATCAATTTGTTGATAATTTTGAAACCTCTCAATTTAGGCAATCTTCTGTAAGAAGGCATTTGACCACCTTCGAAACCTCTTTTTGAAGAAGCTCCAGAACGTTGACCTTCACCGTTGTTTCCTCTACAAGAAGTTTTTCCGTGTCCTGAAGAACGACCTCTACCTACTCTTTTGGATTTTGAAGTTGAACCTTCTGCAGGTTTTAAATCTTCTAATTTTATAGTCATTTTATATTATCCTTTCTTATTTAACTACTTCAACCAAGTGAGGAACTTTGTTAATCATTCCCATAACAGTCGGAGTTTCATAGTGTTCTACAACTTGATTAAGTTTTCTCAAACCCAAAGCCTTAACGACTTTTTTTTGAGCTTCAGAAGCACCAATAAGGCTTCCTTTCAATCTTATTTTAATTTGTTTAGCTGCTGTTTTTGCCATTTTTTTAACCTTTCATTATAAACTAATTCAAAATTTCCTTAACGGTTTTGCCTCTCTTTTTCGCAATGTCTGCAAATGGAGTCAAATTTCTTAATGCATTTAAAGTTGCATTTGTAGCGTTCAAAGGTGATTTTGAACCTAAAGATTTACACAAAATGTTTTCATAACCTGCAAGTTCCAAAACAAGTCTTACAGCACCACCAGCAATAATACCAGTACCTTGTGCAGCAGGTCTTAACATAACTTCGCCAGCACCAGAACGTCCAACAATTGGATGTGGAATAGTTGTTTTAAAAATTGGAACAGTAACGAGGTTTTTTCTTCCATCTGCAATTGCTTTTTGAATTGCGATGATAACTTCTGCAGCTTTTGCGCAACCAACTCCAACTTGTCCTTTTTGGTTTCCTACAACTACAACTGCTCTGAAACTCAATTTCTTACCGCCCTTAACAACTTTTGTTACACGGCTTACTTGTACAACTTTTTCAATCCATTCTGATTGAGGTTTTTCTTCTTTTGTTTCAATAATTTTTTTTCTTCTTGATCTTGTTCTTTTTCCCGATTTTGGTTCATTTTCAGAAACTGTAGATTCTTCAGTTGCTACTTCTTCAACCGCAGTTTCTTGAACTTCTAATTTTTCGTCTTCCACTTTTCGTTTACCTTTCTTTTAATGTTTTGTGAATTTACCCAAATAAAAAACCCTGTAAATTTTCATTTACACAGTCGGGTTATTGGAATATAAATTTCTGACAAGTCGATAATAATATAATCATAAAAAAAAATCAAGGTTTTAGTTCCTTTTTGTAACAAAAAAATGCTGTTCGTTAATAATAGATTAAGAACAGCCGGAAGTATGAAAAAGATTTAATACACGTATAATAATTCTTTATTTCCTTTTTCATATTCCACAAGCGGGCAAGTTTTATGTCTAATATTTATTGCTCTTTTGAGGATAATTCCTTATACCACTTGATTAGGAAATATATTCCTATGACAAAATATGCTGCCCACATAACAACGGTAGAGTAAGCTTTTTGACCGTTTAAGACTATTTTTATCCACATCGTGAGAGTTAAACCATTAACTATTGCCCATACAATCCATTGTTGTGCAAAACGTTTTACGGTAAAGTATAAACCTAAAATTGAAAGTATTGTCGTAATTGCATCAAAGAGTGGGTTTACGTCTTTCAATAAGTATAAAATATATGTTGTTATTGCGATTATTATTGTGGTTATTATTGAAATAATGATAAAGTCTTTTTTACTCAATTTTCGTTTAATTATTTCTTGTGTTTCTGGATTAAGGTTTTTCATCCATTCAAATATTCCAAAAAATTGCATTGGAAAATAGTAGGCAATGTTGAGCAAAAAATTTCCGTATACATGGTGAATAAGTGACATGTAAGAATAGCAAAGGGTTCCAAATATTCCAAAAATATAACATGACACTTTACCTTTTCCCGCTGTCATTGTCGCCGTTGCTCCGCAAATTGCAGCTGTTACTGCAAATGGGTTGTCTTTCAAAATGATTGCATTCAATGTTACTATTGTATATATGAGAATAAGAAAGCCTACCTCAAATTTGTTCCAACCAGACAGCTCTGCTTTTATAAACTTTTTTAATTCAAATTTATTTTCCATAATTTTAATTATATATAAAAGATTTTGAATTATAATAATTTGGGATGAAGGTATCAAAAATAAAATTTTCAGATAAAATTTTGAGCAGCAAGCCAGTATTAAAAACGTTAAAGTTTGCATCTGACAATCCTGCGCTTTTTGCAGCTACAACAACAACAGCTTTATCGACTGTGATAAGACCTGCTGTTATCTATTCTGCTCCAGCCACAGACAAAAGAGAAAAAAGATACGCTCTTGTAAAATCTTTATCATCAAGTGCCGTTGGTTTCGCGCTTTCTTATGCCGTTTCAAAACCAATTGAGAGGGCTGTGAAAAATATAGATAAAAATCCAAAAGCATATTTGAAAAATTCATCAATAAAAAATTTAACAAATAAAGAGATTGCAGCCTCAAAAAACTATATGTTTTCCACAAGGATTTTTAAATCTGCGGCAACACTTTTAACGGCTTTTCCTAAATCCGCCCTAACTTGTGCGCTTATTCCTGTCGTGATGAAAAAACTTTTCCCTTCAGAAGAAAAAAAAACTCCATCATTTAAGGGTAAGCCTCTTGAAAAGGGAATAGGAAAAGTAATTGATACAAAATTTATGCAAAAATTTGCGGATAAGTTCTCTGATACAAATATTATCCAACACATATCAGCACTTACAGATGTTTTATTGACTGGAGCGTTTGTTCAAAGAGTTCTTAAAAATGATAAAATTGAAAATGATGATAAAAAACCCCTTATTTTGAATTCTTGCTTTTCTACCGCATTAAGCCTTATTTGTAGTTACAGTATAAACAATCTTACAGATAAGCCGACTGAAAAGTTTATTGAAAAATTTTCAAAAGTGAATAAAAATCTTCCTGATTTAAAAAAATATGCAGAAGGTATAAAAATATCTAAAACGATATTTGTAATTGGTGGTGTTTATTATGCTGTTATACCTTTTATTTCGACAATTTTAGCTGGAAAATGTGCAAAATTTTTCAAGGGTGATGAAAAAAAGTTTGAAAATAAGTTTTAATATTGTAAAATTCTGCTATAATATTTTCTGAAAAGAGGTTTTATGAATAGAAGAAACTTTATAAAAAGTATATTAGCGACAATGTTATTCATTCCTTTTGCGGGAAAAGTTTTAGCATCAAATAAAGTTGACTGTTCGTTTTGTAATCACTGTTTGCGATGTCCTTTGGGAATTAACATTCCTCGAATTTTTTCTATGTATAATGATTACATAAAAACTGGAAATAAAAAAATGTTTAAAGCTGATTATGAAAGACTTGAAAAAGGTCATCGTGCAGAAAATTGCATAAAATGCAGCTACTGTAATCAACTTTGCAAGAGGAAAATAAATATTCCTGCTCAACTTGCTAAAATTTCACAAGTATATCATCAACTCGGATAAAGAAAGGATTAAAAATGTCTATTGGATTTACTGAAGTGCTCTTAATATTAGTTGTGATTCTTCTTCTTTTTGGAGGAAAAAGAATTCCAGAATTAGCAAAAGCTTTTGGAAGAGCCTCTTTTGAATATAAAAAAGCAAAAGAAATTTTGAAGAAGGAAGCACAAGAATTTTCAGATGCTGTAGATGGATGCGTTGAAAAAGAAGAAGCAACAAATAATGCAGAAAAAAACTGAAATAGTTGAAAAAGAAGAAGACTTTATTTCTCATTTGGAGGCACTAAGAACAACAATATTGCAATCTCTATTGGCTATTCTTGTTCTTTCGCCAGTTGGCTTTTTTTGTGCAAAACCATTTATAAATAATTTAGTTAAATGGTCTTTGCCTCAAGGTATGTCTAAGCTGAATTATTTCTCCCCAATGGAAGTTTTTATAATAGAACTCAAGGTGGGACTTCTTTTATCGTTTATTTTTGCGTTTCCTTTTGTGGTTAACAGATTTTGGAAATTCATATTACCAGCGTTACATAAAAATGAAGAAAAATTTTTACTTTCTATAATTTTTTCGTCAACATTTTTATTTGTTTTGGGCGTGGCATTTTGTGTTGTTTTTATTCTTCCTTTGATAATGAATTTTTCAATGGGGTTTTCATCAGCAGAACTTCAACCTATGTTGGGATTAAATAATTTTATTTCCCTTGCGGGGGCTTTGATGGTGGCATTTGGATTGACATTTCAATTTCCATTGTTAGTTATTTTTGCGGTTTATTTCGACTTGATATCAGTTGAATCATTAGAGGATAAAAGACCTTATGTGGTTGTAGGTATTTTGATTATTGCAGCCCTTCTTACACCACCAGATATTGTAAGTCAGGTTTTGCTTGCTCTCCCTACATATTTGCTTTTTGAAATTGGTCTTTTGGTTGCAAAAAATTTGATTAAAAAGAAAAATTATTAAGACAAGTACTCATTCAATAATACTTTTCCTGAAGATGTATCGAGATGAGCCATAACCCCAATTGGTACTGTAATTTTATGTTTACCGTGAGTTATTCTATATCCACCGATAACAGGTTTTTTGATATTATGTGCAATTTCTTCAAATAACTCCTCAAGATTTTTCTTGTTTTTTACGTCAAGAAAATCTCCCAAAATTATTCCAGAAAGATTTTCCCTAAATTTTGGAATATTTAGAAGTTGGGTAAACATTTTATCTATTTTGTATGTATCTTCCATTAGATCTTCAGCAAAGAAAATAAATTTTTCGTCTGGAATAAAATCTATGCCACAAAGAGAAGTTATTGTGGCTAAATTTCCACCGAATAAAATTCCGTCAGCACATCCACTTTTGTATACTTTCGCAGATTGTGGTTCTATTTCACAGATACCATTTTTTGATAATGTTTTAAAGAAATTTGATGATGTTATTCTTGAAACTTTTTCGCTTCCAAAATCTCCTTTTGCCATTGGTGCAGAAAATGTTATTAAACCCGTTTTCTTTAAAATCATAGCTGATAGGGCAGTAATGTCAGAGTAACCTGCGAAAATTTTTGGGTTATTTTTTATAGATTTGTAGTCAATTTTGTTAATTATTCTAATTGCTCCGTATCCACCTCTTGCACAAAGTATTGCATTTATATCAGGTGACTCAAAGAATTCTTTTAATTGCTGAACTTTTGTATCGTCTTCTCCTGCAAGGTATCTTTTTTTATCAAAAATGTTCTCTGACAAAACGACATTGTAACCTCGCTTTTCAAAATATTTTTTTGCGTTGTATATATTTTCTTCATTTCTTATGCATCCAGAAAGAGAGATTATACCTATTGTATCGCCTTTATTTAACTTTCGAGGTTTAATTATGTTCATAATTTGTCCTTTTTATTTATTATTAGGTTATAATAATTATAACAGTAAATAATTTTTAAGAGAAAGTTTTATGGCATATTTACCGTTATATAGAAAATATAGACCAAAAAATCTTCAAGAAATTGTTGGGCAAGAACATATAAAACATGCTCTATCAAGTGCGATAGAACTTGGGAAAATTTCACATGCTTATCTTTTTACTGGTCCAAGAGGTACAGGGAAAACCTCTACTGCAAGAATTTTAGCAAAATCGCTTAATTGTCAAAAGGGCATCACACTTGTGCCTTGTGAAGAGTGTCCAAGCTGTCTTGATATTAAAAATTCAAACCCTATTGACGTAATCGAAATTGATGCGGCAAGTAATCGTTCAGTTGAAGATGCAAGAAATATTCTTGAAAAAATTCAGTATGTTCCTGTTAACGGTAGGTTTAAGATATATATAATTGACGAAGTACATATGCTAACAAAAGAGGCATTTAATACTTTACTAAAAACACTGGAAGAGCCTCCAGAAAATGTTATATTTATTCTTGCAACTACAGAAATTCAAAAAGTGCTTGATACTATTGTAAGTAGATGTCAAAGATTTGATTTCAGAAGAATTTCAAACGAGGATATATTTAACCATCTTAAAAGTATTTCGGAAAAAGAAAATATTGATATTGAGGATGAAGCTTTAAGAACAATTGCTAAAACATCTTCTGGTGGAATGCGTGATGCTCTTGCACTTTTAGATCAAATAAGTGTTTTAGACAAAAAAATAACCACAGCCGATGTAAATTCACTGCTCGGACGTCTTTCATTTGAAACATTGGAAGAGTTATTTGAGCAGATAGAAAACTCAAGCCCTCAGGGTGCAATTGAAGTAGTTGAAAAAATCTACAATTCAGGAAATGAACCTGTTCAAATTTTAACAAATCTTGCATCTTATCTAAAAAATCTTTTAATCTGCAAAAATACTGATAATAAAGAACTTTTAATTGAACTTACTCAATTGAGTGAAGGTCAAATAAAAACCTTGAAGAAAAGAGAAATAGAAAATCATCAATTAACTTTTTTAATTGAGAGAACATCTTATTATATTAAGGAACTTAAAACATCAATAAATCAACAACTCTGGCTTGAAGTTGCCATAATCGATTTAGCAAATTTAACAGAAAATACTTCTCTTTTAAGCTTGCAAGAAAGACTTACAAGACTTGAAAGTGGAAGTGTTCCACAGCCAAAATTTACAGAAATTAAACCAGTTCAACCAACAGTTCAACCACCTATTCAAACAATTGTGAAAAAAGTTGAAGAAGAAAAAAGGTCTGAAGATATTGATGAAGAACCAGAAGCAATGCCAATTTCAAAATCTGCACCCGTTTCTGATTTAAGAAATATGTGGTTGAAGTTGCTCCAAAATATTTCAAGTCCACCGACGGTGTCATTACTGAACCAACATTGTGTTCCGGTAGAAATATCTGATAAAAAAATTGTTATTGCATGCAAGGAAAGTTTTTTGAAGCTTGTTTCAAGTGATTCTAAAAAAACGGCAATTGAAGAAGGTGCAAAAAAAATATTTAATTCCTCAACGGAAGTTGTTGTAAGAGCAATTTCTCCAGAGGATATTGCAGAAAAAAAAAATGAAAAACCAGTAGTGGAAACAAAAATCCAAGTTGAAAAAAAAGAGGAAGAAATCTCTGATGAAGATGAACATTCTGAATACATAGAAAAACAAAAACAAGAAAAGATGCAAAAGGAAATAATTGCAAATTCAGATCAGGTTTCTATGGTTGTAAAACTTTTCAACGGAAAAATGATAGATTAAAGGAAGTGATATATATATGATTACAAGAAAATCAAGAGAAGACATTAAAAGAATTAAACACGCAGGATATATTGTTGCGCTTGTTCACCAAGAGATGAAAAAAATTATAGAACCTGGGATTACAACAAAATATCTTGATGATGTTGCAAGAAAAATTATTAAGCAAAATACAGCAATTCCAACGTTTTTGGGTTATAACGGATTTCCGGCTGCAATTTGTGCATCTGTAAATGAACAAGTTGTACATGGCTTTCCTTTAGAAAGTGTGGTTTTGAAAGAAGGTGACATCATAAGTGTTGATGTTGGTGCAACTTATGGTGGACTTGTTGGCGATGGAGCTTGGACTTATCCTGTTGGCGAGATTGACGATGAAAAGAAAAGACTTTTGAAGGCAACTGAAGAAGCACTTTTTGCGGGTATTGCACAAATGAGAGAAGGCAATAATCTTGATATGGTTGGTGAAGCTATCGAAAAAGTTGCAAATAGAGAACATTTGGGTATCGTTAGAGAATACGGCGGACATGGTGTTGGTCATACTATGCACGAAGATCCTTTTGTTTTTAACTATAAGACAGGATATCAAAAAACTGTTTTGAAACATGGTATGACTATCGCTGTTGAACCTATGTTAAATTTAGGTGGTGATAATGTTGAACTTGAAGAAGATGGATGGACAGTAACTACATTTGACAAAAAACCGTCTGCACACTTCGAGCATTCAATTTTAGTTACAGAAGATGAACCGTATATCCTTACGAGAATAAATTGATTATGAAAAACTATTTTGTCGGTTTAACACTTGCTCCAAATTCGACTATTGAATCTGGTATTGCAGTTGTTGATAAGAACAATGAAATTATATATATGGATAAACTTTTTACGATGAATGATGTTAGACATTTTTTTGAGAACTTTTCATCGTTGAAAGACTCCTCAATCTGCGTATCTCTTCCGCAAGATAATACGATGTTGAACGGAAAATGGAGGCTGATGTCAAAACTTTATCAACCTGTGAATTTGAATAAAAGAATTGTTGATAAAGATCATCAAATGCAAAGATATTCAAATAGAGGGTGTGATTTTTTATCTTCTTTAGTTGAAAAAGGTATTTCAGTAAGCAGATATGAACTTTTTTTGACAAGGCAAGCTTTAGGACTAACCTCAAATATGAAGGATAGATCCCCTTCTGATTGCAAATTTTTACAAAGTTGTTTGAGATTGCATTATGATTTTCCGACACTTCCTACAAATATGATGCCTATGGCACAAATTGAGGCTCTTGTTGGAGTTATTTTAGCTAAGAAACTTGAGAAAGATTCACTAAGACCCGTTTTTAAATTTAATGGTATAGATGTTTATAGAGGTTAATTGAAACTATCTATGATGATAGCGCAGCTTTGTACTTTTCTTCATAGAAATCTGTATCTATATTCAATCGTTTTCCAATTTTTAAAACAAGACTAATGAATTCTTTTTCTTTAATAGAACTTGATTTGTTTATATTTTGGATAAAGCTTCCAAGCTTTTTGAAGACTTTCAGAAAATAAATGTTTTGAGCTTCGGTTATTTCAACTTTTAAATCAAGTTTTTCCAAATCATTTAAAACATCCAAAACTTCTTCTGCTTGCTCACAATTGAATATCTGAGTCAGGTAAAGGATGCTTTTTGCAATTTTCTTACCATAAATTCTATTAGCTATATCTTTGTCAATTTCTATGCCAATTTTTTCTGCTTCAGTATTTATATCTGTCGCCTGTTGCAATTCATTATCTGTTAACTTTATATCAGCATTTGATACAAGTTCATTAAATTGTTTTGATAAAGTGTATTTTGCCAAAATTTTAAACTCATCAGGAACTTTTAGTCCTAAACTTTGCATATAATAAACAGATGCTCTGCTGTCAAAATACATATCTTGATAAGATTGTTCAAATTTCTGGATTTTACCCTTCAACATTGTTTCAAGAAGTTTTCTTCTTTCTTCAAGGAAGATATCTTTAACTGTAAAATATTCTTTGCCAAAATCTTCGTCAATTGCACGAATAATTTCTGTTAATGATGAAGTCAAATAGATTGTATAAAGTTTTCTTTGAATTCTTTCATATTCTTCATCACTTTCAAAAGGCTTAATTGCACAATGGAAATCTCCGCCAGAATATTGAAGAAGTGCAACCATTAACTCATTTTTTTCAAGAGTTATTTCTGACTGAACTTCTATTCTTCCAACGATTAGTTTGAATTTTGATTTTAAGATATTTTTATATGCTTTTTTGGTTATTTTGTAGCAATAAAATTCTTCGCAATCTTCAAGTTCTCTGTATAGAGAGGAAATTGTCCATAAAGCAGCAATTTGATTAGAAGTAATAACGGAAGGAAGTACAAATCTATTGTAGATGTCTTTTCCTGTACCATATTCAACAATATTGCTTTTAGCTTCATTTAATATCTTTAAAAATCCGGTTTCAATATCTTTTGAAGTAAACTCTTTTGCGAGTTGGATTGCTCTTGCAGCATATTTCATAATTTGAACAGTTTCAATTCCCGAAATTTCAGAGAAGAACCATCCGCAACTTGTGTACATAAGCATTGCTTGACGTTGCATTTCAAGAAGTTTCATTGCTTTAACTTTTTGATTTTGTGTTAAATCTTTGATGAAGTTTTCTTCTTGGAATTTTTCTGTGCAACGTCTATCTAAAATTACATCGATATATTTGTCACGACAATCCCAAACAGAGTTCATATAGTTTTTAGCTTCTTTTTCATAGATGCATATTAACTCATCTCTCAAATAATCGAGGGCATCTCTTAATGGTTTTCTCCATTTTTGATTCCAGTTTGGATGTCCACCAGTTGAACATCCACAATCTTCTTTCCAGCGACCTACGCCGTGGAAACAACTCCAAGAAGAGCCTTGTTTTATATCAGCTTCAACTTCACTTGGATATTTTGCGAGATATTGAGCGTAATTTACGACAGTAAAGCCTTCGTCTTTTGCCATAACTTTCATAATGTATGCAAGAGCCATATCACCAAATTTTGTGTGGTGTCCATAACTTTCTCCGTCGGTTGCGATATTAACTATTTGAGGATAATTTCTGCTATCAGAAATTCCTTCTTTTAATCGTTTTATAAACCTATTTCCATCTTTTAATATCTCATCAAAAGCAACAGATTTTGATATAGCTCCGTCATAGAAAAATATATCAATAAATTTGTCCGGTTGAGATTTTATGTAATATCTATATGGTCTTGCAGGGTCAATATTTCCCCAGCTTACATCAGTCCAATCATTTGAGTTTAAAGGACGAACTCTTAATGCTTGATATGGAGATAATATCGTGTATTTTATCCCATTTTCAACCAAAACTCTTAAAGTGTCATCGTCGGCTGCTGTTTCTGCAAGCCACATACCTTCAGGCTTTCTTCCAAATCTTTTTTCAAAATCTCTTATACCCCACTTAACTTGAGTATTTTTATCTCGTTCATTTGCGAGGGGCATTATGATGTGGTTGTAAACTTGTGCAATAGCATTTCCGTGACCTTCGTGGTTTTCAATACTTTTTTTGTCAGCTTTTATTATTCTTTCATAAGTAAGTGGAGAATATTTCTCCATCCAAGATAGAAGCGTTGGTCCGAAATTGAAGTTTATATATGAATAATTGTTTACAACATCTAAAATCAAATTTCTGTTATCAACTATTTTTGAAACAGAATTTGGAGTATAACATTCCTTATCGACTCTTTCGTTCCAGTCATGAAAAGGTAAAGCACTATCTTGCATTTCTACGTATTCAAGCCATGGATTTTCTCTTGGTGGTTGATAAAAATGCCCATGTATTGTCAGATAAACTTCTTTGTCCATATTCAAACTCCCGAACGAAAATTTTTGACAATATATATATTACCACATTCGAAAAAAAATAAAAACTATTTTACACTTGGTACTTTTTCTTTAAAAACTTCATTTAATACTTTGAACGAGTCAACTTCTAACCAAGTATCAGATAGAGCGTTAGAGAATACTGTTCCAGTGTATTCTATTTCATCTCCAGGTTTTAAGTCGATATATTGTTCAGCAGTTTTTCTTGTCATAAAGTTTTTCAATTCTGACAAAGGCACAACGTAATTAACTACATCATCCCTCTTGATTAAGAAGGTAATATAATCTTCTGAACTTTTATATGCTGGATGATAATCAAGTCCAAGAGTTGAAAATTTGTCAAATTTTGCTCTAATTTTAACTTTTTTATGTAAATATTTTGTTGGGTTTGCAACCAAATCAAGTGGTTTTACTTGATTTGCACTCTCTGTTGCAACAACAACTGGTTTCTTCGCTATTGGCTTCGTCGTAGTATTTGCAGCAAAACTTGAATTCCCAATAATTAGGGATATTGCAAAAACTAAAACAAACGAAAATATTTTTCTCATGACGAATACCTCACTTTACTCGAAAATTATAACACAATAAAACAAAATGTATCATCCAATTTTCTACTTTTTTTATTTATTTTTTTTTATTTTTTATTTTTAAAATTTTTAGAAAAATTTTCCATAAAAAGTCTTATAAAATAAGGAATATAGTAACTTTGAAGTGGAGTGAAATCAAAAGTAAATATATTTATTCCAATAGCTTTTAAATAATTTATCTTCTCAAAATTTGAAAAAATATCTTCATACATGTGACAATTGCAAAATCCATCACAAATTATTGGAAAATTATTTTCATTTTGGGTAATTTCGAAAAAGTTATCTTTACATTTGGCATCACACAAAAAACCTGATTTTTGCGGATTTTTCAGAGGACAATTGATAATTTTGTCCATTTTTAAAACTCCAGCAATTGTATATTTTTTCATGGAAAATTTCTCATTTGGCAATGATAAATTCTTTGTAAAATCAAAGCATTTTACATTTTTTAAATTTGTATATTCTTCTAAATTGTTTTTATTTATTTCAAGTCCATAACCCAATTCAATGGGGATATCAATATTTTCAGAAACAAATCTTTTTAGGAATTTACTGTTGTTTATAATGATGCAATCTGTTCCTTTGTTCAAACTTTTAATTTCATCATAAACCCTTTCAAAATCTCTTTCTATAAGAATTTTAGGGGTAGAAAGATGAAATTGAATTTTATTTTTTTTACAAAAGTTTTGAATACTGTGTATTACATCAACAAACTTTGTAGTTGCAATATCTCGAGTTGATATTATTTCACCAGCTTCGATTATGTCTGGTAAAAAGCAAGATTCAATTGTTTTTAATTGTTCAAGTGATGAGATTCTAAAGTTAGTTTTAAAATCAAAATTTCGAAAATTGTTTCTGTCTTCATCACTAAAATCTAAAATTTTAGTATTATTTTCTCTTATTTTTATCTTCATAAATAAATTATAAATGATTTTTTGTAAAATGTTTGAGCAAAAACAATTCTTTATATTTTTATATATGCTAAAATTTATATTGTTAAGGTGGGGGATATGGTGAAAACATTTTTAAAAGTATTAGGGATATTGATTTTACTGGCGATACTTTGCATATATTTGGTTTTTTTATTTGTATTGCCAAATATAATTGATTTGAATAAATATAAAGAGCAAATTCAAACGATAGTCAAGGAGCAAGCAAATCTTGAATTAAATATAGAAAATCTAAAACTTATTACTACACCTTCGCTAAATGCAGGAATAACAACTGGACATGTTAGTGTTAAACTTCCTGATAATTCTACAATATTTAATACAGACAACTTAATTACTAAAATTTCTCTACCGAATTTATTGCTGTTAAAGGTTAAAGTTTCCGGTATAGCTGAAACTCCTGTTTTAACGTTGGATATAGCTGATGGAAAGCAACTCAATGTATTAAAATATGTTGAAAATCTTCTCAATAAGAACGAAGAACAGGCAGCGCAAATTCAGCAGCAAACAAGAACTGAAACAGGGTTTACTTTTGATCCATCGTTGATTAAAATTGTAGTTTCTGCATTTAGATTGGATAATTACAAAGTATGTGTAAACGATTTAAAAACAGGGCATTATCTTACTTTAAAAGGTGATGCTATGACATTGGGTTATAACAATGGTAAAACTTTTAGAATTAACACTGATGCCAATCTTTTGAGTGATGGTGACAAAAATATTGTTGCAAAACTTGATATAGATACATTCTTGCCCGAAGCGACACAAATGGATGAAGATGATGATAAACCAGTAAATATTGAACTTCCTTTAATTAACCCTGTCGCAACATACAGAAATTATAATATTAAAGCTGATGTAAATTCAAAACTTAAGATTAGAGAAAAAAATGGAAAAATTAAATCTTGGGGATACTTTAATCTAAAAGATTTCAGTGCTAAATTGTCTAATCTTCAGCTTCCAAAAAGTTATGTATACATCAAAACAAGTGGATACAATGTTGATGTAGATTCAAGTATATATTTTGCGAAAAATCAAAATTTAACTGTTCTTGGAAAAATGAATTATAATAATCCAAATTTAGATTTAGATATTCATTCAAAGAAAATATACATAAACGATATGATAATTCTTACACGTGCGGTATTAGACACAGTAGGAATTAGAAATGATTTTAAAAACTTGAAAGGCGAAGGCTATATTCTTGCAGATACAAAAGTAAAGACTAATTTTAAAAGGCTTAAATCTCAAGGATTTCTACTTGTCAATGACGGAAAAATTAGTTCAAAAACTTTAGGTTTAGTGCTTGATAAAATGCATATCAACTTAAATTTTGACAATAATACGTTAGATATTATAAATTCAGGCGCACTTATCAACGGAAAGAAATTAAACATAAATGGAAATATTGATAAAGAGTCTTATGCTGACATTGCAATCTTTATCGAACAACTTCCATTACCTGAACTTTATAGAGCTTTTGCTCCATTAGACGTGAAAAAACAATTAAATCTTTTATCAGGTTATGCAACAGCAAAAGCAAAAATTACGGGTAAATTGAAACATGCAGTTGCAAATTGTTACCTTGATATTGCAGACTTGAAAATTACTGATAGTTTGAAAACATACATTATTTCAAACCAAAAAACAAACATAGAATTTTTTGATAATTTTTCAACTGGCCTAATTAAAAACAAAAACTTAAATGTTTACCTACCTATCTCGAAGTCTTCTTTGACAGTACCTTTAGCAATGATAAATATTGATAGCAAAACTGGAATAAATATTCCACAATCCTTCTTGAAGGTAAATGATAATTCTTTACTTGCATTTTCAGGAAGTGTTAAAACAGAGAAGAAAAAAACAAACATTAACTTTGTTTCTACCGGTTCACTTTATGCAAAAGATTTGAAGAAATTTGCAGGAAAGGATTGTGCACAATTTATTTTTGATAAGGGTAAATTGCCGTTTGAACTTTCTTTGACAGGAAGTGATAAAAAACAAACTCTTATTGTAAATCTTTTAGCAGATGATAACAATTATGTAACTCCATTAAATATTGCTTCTTTATCTGGAAAAACTTCGTTATTGCAGGCAAAAGTGGATTTTAAAGGTAATAGAATTAAGATTAAAGATTCAGGATTGTTCATAAGAGAGGTAACAACGGATGAAGAAGGTAAAGAAAATGTTTCTCTAACTCCCGTAATCAAAGCAACTGGAACGATAGTTAAAGATGTAATAAATAGAATAACTATATCTGTACCAAAAGAGGAAATTTTAACTGGGTTTAAAAATTCATCATTCGATTTACATCCTGCAAGAGTAATTATTTATGGAAAAACCTCTGCACCTAAAATCAGAGGAAATGTAACAATAAGTAATGTAACTTTACCAGTGATATACACTTCTCTTAAGAATTTAGAGGTAGCATTCAAAGGAATGTTTGCAACATTTGATTTAGCTGGACTTTCACTTAATAAATCAGATTTGAATATTTTTGGACAAGTTAGCTTGATTCCGGCAAAGAACATCGAATTAAGCAACATGAATATAACTTCAAGAAATTTTGATGTCGATAAGGTTATGAAAGTTTCGGTTGCTGCAATGAAATTAAGTGCTGGTAGTGGAAGTACTACTTCCAACAATGCAGATATTCCAGTTTTAATAAAATCAGGTGATGTAAATTTCAGACATATCAAATCTGGAAACATTATATTAAAAAATACAACTGCGAAATTTTCAATGTTAAAAAATATCGTATTTGTTAAAAATTTAAGAACAAATATGAATGACGGAACAATTGTTGGAAGAATTTCTACAAACCTCGTTACTGGATTTTTGAAGGTTAAAGTAAGTGGAATTGGGCTTAATACTGAGAAATTGTTGCTTGATGCTGCTAATATGAAACACACATTAACTGGTAGCGCAGATTTTATAACAGACATTACGTTATCAGGTTCAACGTACGAGGAACAAGTGAAATCTTTAAAAGGAACAGTTAAATTTAAGGTTTCAGATGGTCAATTTGGTCCGTTTGGAAAACTTGAAAATCTTATTATGGCAGAAAATATTAGAGAATCTGAATTCTTTAAGACGACTATTGGTTCTGTAATAAACTCGCTTGTTACTATTGATACTACTCACTTCAAAACTCTTGAAGGGGTGTTGAATTTCAAAGATGGAATTGTAGAAATTGAACCGATAACATCTTGTGGAAATGTATTAACACTTCATTTGTTTGGTAATATGAATTTGCTTACAAACAGAATAGATATGAAAATGAGATCTAAACTTGCATCACAGGTTTCAGATATGCTTGGACCAATTTCTGCGATAAACCCTGTGAACTTGGTTAAAAATACTCCAGGATTGAATGTTGTTTCAGCAAAAGCCTTTTCTATTTTCTGTGAACAAGTTACGAGTCAGGAAATGGATCAAATTCCTGACTTTGCACAAAACCATTCAGATTCCAATGCAACAAAATTCCAAGTGGTAATTAGAGGGGATGTTAACAAACCATTGACGCTTATAAAATCGTTCAAATGGCTTGCAACTCAGGGTGAAATGGAAGGTGCGCAAAAATTCGTATCTACTCTTCCTGATCCAGAGGCTGAAAATGTGGAAGAAAAAACAAATATTGAGGTTGATGAAAATTCCAACATTTTCAAAAAAATATTTACTAAAAAAAGAGGATAAAATATGAAGAAGATAAGCCTTGTATCAAGTTGTTATAATGAAGAAGGAAACATTGATAAACTTTGGGAAAGAGTCAAAGCACAAATGGACAAGTTTTCTGACAAATACGAGTTTGAATATATACTGCTTGATAATTGTTCTACTGATAATACAGAGGGAAAACTTCGAGAACTTGCAAAAAATGATAAACGAGTTAAGGTTATCTTAAATGCACGCAATTTTGGACATATTCGTTCTCCATATTGGGGCATGATACAAGCACACGGAGATGCTGTAATTTATCTTGCATCAGACCTTCAAGATCCACCAGAGTTGATTTCAGATTTTATAAAAAAATGGGAAGAAGGTTATAAAATTGTTTTTGGAGTAAAAAAGAGCAGTGAAGAAACATTTTTGTTATCTTTCATAAGAAAGACGTATTACAATATTTTGAATAGAATCTGTGATAGTGGAGTTGAGCTTGTAAAAAATGCAACTGGATTTGGTCTTTTCGACAAAAAAGTTATAGATATTATTCGAGAAATAGATGATCCATATCCATATATAAGAGGTTTAGTTTGTGAAATAGGTTATGAAAAAGCTCTTGTTGAGTTTGTTCAACCAACAAGAAAAGTTGGAATTACGAAAAATAATTTTTATACTTTGTATGACAATGCAATGATAGGGTTTGTAAAACATTCCAAGATGCCATTAAGACTAATGACTTTCATCGGGTTTACAATGTCGAGTGTTATATTTTTACTTGCAGTGTTATATTTCCTATTAAAACTTTTATTCTGGAATGAGTTCTCTTTGGGTGTTGCGCCTATGTTGATAGGAATGTTATTTTTAGGCTCAATACAACTATTCTGTTTTGGAGTTTTGGGAGAATATATAGGTGCAATTTACACAAGAATAGACAAAAAACCAATAGTTGTAGAAAAAGAAAGAATAAATTTTTAATCAAAATCTCCAAAGGTTTTGAGTACATACTTACAAGATTCACATTGAGAAATGTCAAAACGAGTTGTTTCTCCAGACAATACTGCAATAAAGTCTATTTTTGAGTTATCTGCCAATTTTTTGTCAGTGTAAATTCTATCTCCAACTATTGCAATATTCTCTTTACCATATTTTCTTATAATAGACTCGATTAAATTTTTTGATGGTTTTCCAAAAACTTTTGTTGGACTCTTAGAAACAGTATTTTTTATTAGTCCAATAAAAGAGCCTATATCAGGAATATTCCCTTCTTCTGTTGGACAAAACACATCTTCATGTGTTGCGAGATATTCAATATCATCTCTCGAATTTAGAAGTATGCATATATTCTTTAATTTTTCATATGTAATATCTGTATCATAGGTCAAAACAATTGCCTGATTTTTATCTTTGTCAAAACTGAAGTCTACAGAATTTAGTGACATCTTCAAAAATTCTTTTACTTCTTTGTTAGCTACAACATAAACGGAATTAAACCCTTTTTCTTTAATATAATCTATTAGTGGATAGAGTGGGGTTGTAATTTGAGATAAATCACATTTTATTCCAGCTTTTTTAAGTTTATCTACATATATTTGCGGAGTTTTTGAAGTATTGTTAGTTAAAAAGTAAAAGTCAAAATTGTTATCATTCTTTTTAATAAAATCAACTGCATCTTTTATCGGGGTTTGCCCAATAAAAAGAGTTCCATCTAAGTCGCAAATATACGCAGATTTTGACTTGTAATCAAAATCTGAAAACTTTTTATCGGCTAAAATCAAGTCGTCAATATTATCAACTTCAACCCATTTTCTATGTTTTATGTCAAAAGGATAAACTGATACTTTTTTAAACAAGTATGGAAATGCAACTTCTGTCCACTGTTTTAAATCTTGTTTTACTTCAATAAAATCACGTACAATATTGTATAATTCTATTGAAGCCTGTTTAGAATATTTATATAAATCAATTGAAACCCCAGCTGCATCTGATTGAGAAATTGTTTTTGCAATGTTTATAATTCTATTTTGTTCATCTGTTATAATTTTCATTGATTCATCAATGTATGAATTTATTTCGCATGCAATTGCATTTTCAAAATCGCAATTAACAAAATCAAACATCATTTTTTCTTCATAAAGACAATCTGCATTGTTAATAAAAAGATAGTCAAAGGATTCATCTTTCAAAGAATTCAGTGCTAAATAAAGAGAATACATATTGTTTGTTGTTAAATAATCCGTATTTTCAATGATTTTAACTTGAGGATAATTTTTATCTAAATACATTTTAAAATCATTTGTTCTGTACCCAGTTACGATAGAAATATCTTTTTCTTCAATTTTAGCATTAAGATAGCCTTGAATTTGGTATTTTAAAATTTCTTTGTCGCATACTTTGACAAGAGATTTTGGCATCACCTTTGTTATCGGATATAATCTTGAACCTATTCCTGCTGCTAAAATAACTGCTTTATTTTTCATACCATACTCTCTTTTTCTTTTAATAAATTATATTTAAATATCGGAACAAGTCGAAGTATAAAAACGATGCTTTCCGTAATTACTACCATATATGCAATAGAATAAATATTCAAGTTTCTTGTTAAAAACAAGAACAAAAGTCCTGTTAAATGAACTATTGAACCTAAAATAACGCTTAAGTTTGCAAATTTTGTATAACCTAAAGCTCCTAAAAGAGGATATCCTGCCAATCTTGAAGGCAGCGTTACCAAAATAGCAAAGCAAAATATCATAAGTATTTTGTATGCTTCATACATATTGTTTCCGTAAAAAATAGTAATTATTTGTTTTGAGAATAAGAAGGTGAAGATGCATACAAGAATGTTTAGCATATTCGTAATATAGAATATTTTTTTATACAAATTTATATCTCTGTATTTTGCAATGAATGGGTAAAGAGCATCTCCCAGTGGTCCCTGTAAACCTAAAATCGCATTATAAATTTTTTCTGCTGCGACATAATATCCAACTAAAATTGGAGAAGAAATAAGACCTAAACAAAAAGTATTTGTATTTGTATAGATTGAAACTGAAACTCTTGATAGAAAAAATTCTGAACTATATTTGAACTGTCTTTTTATAGAATTTAATTTTGGGATATAAAATTTAATTTTGAATGTTTTAAACGCAAACCATAAGCCAATTAGCCCTGCAACAATATAACCTGTCCCTTCTAACAATGGAACAAGAAAATAATCGGAAGGATTTTTTACAAGTACAAATATCAAAAATAAAAATAATGATTTTGCTAAAATGTTTAAAAATGTTATATATTTCATTCTTTCCATTCCTTGAAAAAACCAAACAGGATTTATTGCATTGCCCAATACTGTTGCAAATGAAAGAATAAATATTAAATAGTTTTCTCTAAATAAGGGAACTAAAAAAACGACTAATGATAGAATTAAAAAGCTTATCAAAAGAAAAAATGTTTTTAATGTAATTACGGAATTAAATATATTTGAAAGATTATTTTGATTGTGTCTATTTACAGCTATTTCACGTGTTGCAGAAAGTCCAAATCCGAAATCTGTTAAAATATTGAAGTATTGTACAGTTGCCAAAGCAAAGAAAACAAGTCCAAATTTTTCAACTCCTAAAACTCTTGACAGATATGGCAAAGATATTAAAGGAATTATATAAATAAGTCCCTGCAAAGCTCCAAGAGATACGACATTTTCAAATAACCGTTTTCTTTCTGAACCCATTACTTGCTTATACTCCTAATCCAATCAAAAACTCTTTCACAGTTTTTACCGTCTTGATATGAAAACATTTTATCACGGAGTAACTTTCTTTGTTCTTTAAAACTATCATTACCATCGATGATGCCCTGTATTGAGTTAACAAGTTCATTGTCAGAGTAAACTTTAATACCAGCAGTCATTTCACTATATGGTGCGTAAAAACCTCTTTCAATATCGTATTTTTTTATATCTTTTGGATAATAGATAATCGGTTTATCTAAAAGTAAATAATCAAAGTAAACAGAAGAATAATCGGTTATTAGAGCATCAGTGTATTTTAATAATGCATAAACATCTGTTGTTTTATTCACAATGTATATTGCTTCATCAGACTTTATGTCTAAAGAATTTTTATCTGCAGGATGTAGTTTGCAAAATAGAACTGAATTATTCTTTTTAAAGAACTCTCTAATTTTTGTATCTGTGATAAAAGATGATACATCTTCGCCATTATCTCTAAAAGTTGGCATATAGATGAAAACTTTTTTGCCTGCATTTTTAAAATATCTGATTTTTTCAAAATCTTTTTCACTGAATAAATCAGAATTCATTATGTCATTTTTGAGAACATCACATCTTGGAGAGCCGGTTATAATAATATTTTTTCCCTCTGTTAAAAACGCAGTTTTATAACAATTTTTTTCATATTCTCCACTAACAAAAAAGAAAATGTCCTTAATTTTAACTATATTTCTTAAAAATTTTACCATTGGATTTTTTGATGGCTGTTCAGTTTTAGGATTGTCAAAAACGATTTTTTTTAGAGGAATTCCATGCCATAAATTTAAACAAATTGCACCATAAGAAAGAAAAATGTTGGATACGGCGCAAACATCATAATCTGTAACCCAAAATTTTGATTTTAAAGAATAATAAAAACCTTTAAAACTTTTTCTTTTAAAAACATTTTTAAAACCTCTTGCATTAAATTTTTTTATCATATCTTTATCGTCACAAAGATAAATAATTTTGTAGTCAGAATCTAAATTGTAAAGGTATAAAAAAAGGTACTTTGTATTGTGTAAAAAATAATCTTTTCTTTTATTTTCTTTAAACAAAGTGTTGGGGCTACTTCCGAAAAGAATTGTCTTGTTATCTCTTTTAATAAATAATCCCAAAAATAATCCAAAAATTATTCTAAAAAATCCAATAAAAAATAATTTTACTTTCTTTATCATTTTTTCCCCAAATTGTTTTTTCCGACAGTTAAAACAACTGTACTTTTTATTATTCTCGGACAAACCATAAGAATTTGTTCTTTTATATTTTTTATTTCTTTGAAAAAGTACCCCTTGTCAATTCCGTAAAATCTAAAATAACCTCCCAAAATATTGAAGGTTATCAACTCTCTCAATGGTGGAAGCCACGAACCGCAGTAAAAATGCTTGATATAAGAAACGTTTTTATCGTAATTTAAAAAGTAATTGCTTGGATATATATAACTTTTATCTTCAAGTTCTACTGTTTTTTTGTCATTGTAAGGTGGTTTAAGGTTGAATTTTTCTGCGAAATAAACCTGAAGTCTTTCGGTATTTGGTATTAAATTTAAAGAGCCGTCTTCGTTATAAAAATTCAAATTGTCAAATTCATCAAGCAAATCTTTAATTATATGGTTGTTTTTCTTTGCACCAACAACTCCGATAGACGGCAAAATTCTTCTGTGAAAGTTTTCAAAGCTACAAAAAAAGTTTAAGTTTAAAAAATCATCCAAAGGTTTAAATACCATACAATCAGTATCAAGGTATATTCCGCCATAATTATAAAGAGCATACGTTCTGAAATAATCAGATATAAATGCCCACTTTTTTTCTTTTAAGGCATCATTGACGTACTTGTTGTTACAAAGCTTTAAATCTTCGTTATTCCACTCTCTAAACTCATAATCTGATAAAATATTCTTCCAACTCTCAATACATTTTATGACAATATCAGGTTTTTGGTTTGAACCAAACCAACAATAGTGTATAATTTTGGGAATACTTTCCGTCATTTTTTTAACCTAAATTAAGTAATGAAATTATTATACCATGAGCTTCATTATTCATAAATATTCAAAATATTTTCCAAATATTTTTTTGTTGTATATAAATTTTTTGCTTTGTTATAAGCATTCTTGCCTAAAATTTTAGTTAATTCCCTATCTTCAAATAGTGACATCATTTTAGAGGCTAATGTTTTGTAATCTCCAACTTCAAATAACATTCCCGTTTTATTATCTTCAACCATTTCAACAATTCCACCAATATTTGAAGCGATAACAGGTTTTCCAGTAAAAAAGCTTTCCATTATTATTGTTGGGAAATTTTCAAACCAAGTGGATGGAACAATAGTTGCAATACAATTTTTGTATTCGTTGTATAAATCTTTTCTGTCCATAAAACCTTTAAAATCAATGTTTTTTAGACCATATTTTTTCACTAAATTTTTAACTTGTTTTTCTTTATTTCCTCTGCCAACGATGTGTATTTTAATGTTTTCTGGCAAAAGTTTTGCAGCTTTTATAACATCAAAAATTCCTTTTTCTTCTACAAGGCGACCTGAAAATAAAAAATATCCTTTATCTTCAAAACTTGGTTCACTTCTTTCGAAAAATTCTCCCGCAAAGTTGTTTATAACTTTAACATTGCCTATTTTTGATTTGTCGCATATTTTTTTTAGTGCTTCACTTGGCGTAATAAAAGTAACATTTTCTAAATAGTTTAAGGTTTTATTGAAATTGGCAAGAATTGATAATCTTAAACTCTGTTCTAAACCTTTAGCCCCACAGTTATTGAAAAAACAATTTAGTTTGTTTTTATCACAACACTGTTCATGACAATAATTTTTATTGTTTTTTAATAAAGTCGTTGCAGGGCAAGTAAGAAAACTGTCGTGTAGTGTAAATACTATCTTTAGATTGTTTTCTATGCAAGGTTTTATGATTGAAAAAGTTATTGCAGGGTGCAGAATATAATGAAGATGAACAACGTCAGGTTTAAATTCTTTGATAATTTCCCTCATTCTTTGCTCTGCTTCTCTGTTGTAATAGTATTTCAAAGGATGTTTAGCATACTCAAATGCTGTTAGTGGATAGTGCGTGAAATATTTTGTAAATTCTGCATCCTCAAAATAAGGTTTGTTATCACTTGCAAAAAAACAAACATCATGCCCGTTTTCTTTTAAAAGTTTGTAGGTTTCACATGCTATAAAGTCAGCACCAGTTTCTATTTTAAAGTTACAATTTACAATCAAAACTCGCATCTAAAACCTCACTTTTATTACTTTTGCATTATCAGGAAGATTTATCACTACTCTATTATCAAACATTGATAATTCACTTTTATCTCCCTCTTTAAAAGAATAAAAATAAACCGTAGTTCCTTTTTCTATATCCCTTGGATTAAAAGAATTATATAGTATATTTTTTGCTGATTTCACTTTGTAGTATTTTGCATAGTAAGTTAAATAATCAAGAACTACACATGCTTTTTCGTTTTCAAACTTTATTACATCGTAGAAATTTCCGTATCTTACACTTGGTGGAAAATTTACTTTAAACTGAAATATTACGCTTAAAAGAATTAAAAAGGAAAGAAGAACATTTTTATATTCAACTTTGTAATTGTATGCGATAACAATGGAAATCATTGCTAAAATATAAGGGTATAAAATTGAATAATATCTGTAATAGATTATTAGCCTGAAGGCAGATATTAAAAGAGATAATAACCATACAAAAACTATTGTAAATAAGCAATATATAAAAAAGTTTTTTTCTTTAGATAGTTCTTTCATCTTTATTAGCTTGAAAAAAGAATTTCGTTTGAATATGACGAAAAATAGTAATAAAGCTATCAGCACAAACGCTAAAACATAGAAAAGCCCTATGCTTTTAATGATTTCTACAATCAAATTTCCTTTAAGTTCATTTGTTCCTAAAATTGATTTAGGAAGAAGCGTAACAAAGAAATAAGGTAAAAATGTTAGCATTACAAAGCAATTTGCAAGGAATAATTTTATTCGAGAAGATTTACCCTTCCACAGACAGTAAACAAAATTTGATACTACAAAAAGAATTCCGTACAAATGTAAATTAACAATTATTGCTGAGAAAATTGCAAAAATAATTAAATCTTTATCTTTTTTGCTTTCCAAAAAGTTAAGCATAAAATTTGTGCACAATGGAGCAAGAAACATCAAAGTTGCATAACAACGAAGTTCTTGAGAATAATATATTCCCCAAAAGCTAAAACAAGACAAGATTGCGCCAGTTAAAGCTGTTCTTTCGTTAATTTTATTTTTTAGAAGATAATATAAACTCCAAACTCCGCAAACTCCCATTATTACAGAAAATAATCTTGCCCAAACCTCAGTATATGAAACAATTGTCCATAGTTTAGCAATTATATAAATAAGTGGAGGGTTACAATAATCATTGAAAAGATTTGAAAATGACGATTTCGCATAAAGCATAGTGAAAACTTCATCAATCCACATAGGGTATTCTGTTAAATTGCAAAAACGAAGAAAAAATGCGATAATTATTGTAATTGTTAATAAAGCTTTTAAATGTATTTTTTTAGGATTTATAAGCAATAATGCTGAAAATAAGAATAAGTACGGAACAAAATACAATGAGGGAAGCATGAATAGAGATAAAATAAATATTTTACACTCAGTGAAAACACCTCTATAATTTATAAAGTTTCCAGAAGTTAAATCAATATTTTTAACGTTATTAATTCCATAAAACTTGTGTCCTATAAAAAGTTCTACATTATTTACAGGTTTTGAAATTTTGAGATTTTTAACTTTTCCTATGTATTCTTTGAAATAAACTCCATTAGCATAGTTGAGTTTTTCATCGTTTATGTAAATATCGCCAGTGTTTTGAGTTTGAATATTAACGATAACTTTGTTAAATACTCCACCAAAATAAGGTAAATCAATTTTTGTTTCATTTGTCTTGAAATTAAAAATAAACAACACTATTGAAATTACAATAAAAAAATATCCTAAAACCCTTTTCAAATTTTCTTTCATCACTAAACCTCAAGCTCCAAAGAAAGTTGTTTTGCTTCAAGTTTCTTTAAAAAACTTTTCCTGTGGTACTTACAAATCCCAAATTTTTTAATTGCTTCCATGTGTTCTTTCGTCAAATATCCTGCATTTTTACTCCAACCATATTGTGGAAATTCAGCATCAAGTTTTTTCATATATTCATCTCGAGATTGTTTTGCAAGAATACTTGCTGCTGCTATACTTGCAGATTTAGAATCTCCCTTAATTACAAATTTCTGTGGATAGTTAAAGTTTTTTATAAATCGGTTTCCGTCAACTAAAACAGTTAAATCTTTTAACTCCGCTTTTTTTATTACATTTTCACAAGCAATTTTCATCGCCTTTAGTGAACAATTCAATATATTATTTTTTTCAATTTCTTCAACCTCAACACAAACTGTTGAGTTTATCGTATTTTTCAAAATGATAGGGAAAAGTTGAGCTCTTTTTTTTGCAGAAAGCTTCTTTGAATCATTTAAAAATGACAGTTCTTCAATTAAATCAGTTGATATTTTGTTGAAATAAACGGCAGATGCAAAAACTCCGCCAGCAGCAGGACCTCTCCCAGCCTCGTCAGTGCCGATGATGTTTGATTCAAACTTTTTATCAAATTCAAAAAGATTATTCATCAAGTATAAATCTCCCGATTCTACCAGCACGAAAATCGGTCAAAACAAAAGTCGCAGTTCTTGAAATGTCAGCCTCTGCACCTTTGACAATCCAATTTCTACTTTTTGCAATATTTTCAAGTGTTAATTCACCATCAATTGCATAATATTTTCTGACAATTTCAGGATATTTTTTATCTAAAAGTTTCAATAGTTCTGTTGCCACAGGTTCACTATCATAGGCATTTTCTGAAACCGAATTAACAAAGGCAAGTTTTTTTGCTTTAACCTGATCTTCCTGTTTCATTGGAATAATCCCTGGGGTATCAAGGAGTTCAACTTTAGGATTTATTCTAACCCATTGTTGTTGTCGAGTAACTCCAGCCTTTGCTCCTACTTTTGTTTTTGAGCTGTTTGTAAGCTTATTTATAATACTTGATTTTCCAACATTTGGCATGCCAATGACCATGACACGTGCTGCTCTTCGAAGAAGTCCCTTTTGCATTAAAGCCTGAATTCTTGGTTCGGCAAGTTCAATAACTTTAGAAACAAGCTTGCTTAAATCCTTTGTCTTTCGAGCTTCTGAAGTAAGCACTGGAACGTTATACTCTTCCCTTAAACGTTCAACCCATGTTTTTAATTCATTTTCATCTACCAAATCGGCTTTATTTAACAAAATAAGACGAGGCTTATCATTGATGAGTTTTGATACATCACCGTATGAGCTGCTTAAAGGTAACCTCGCATCTAAAACTTCAATAACGACATCAACCAAATTGATTTTTTCTTTCAAAATCCTTTCAGCTTTAGCGATATGCCCAGGATACCAATGAATATGTCCCCTATTTTCTTCTCTCATAAAACCTCTATAAAATTACAGAGTGTTCAAAAAATATTTAAACACTCTGCAAAAATCCTTGAATTTACAAATAAAACTATCTCTTTTCGATTTTTTCTTTAATACGAGTTGCTTTACCAGAGAGGCTTCTCAAGTAGTACAATTTAGCACGTCTTACGTCCCCTCTTTTGATAACAGTAATTTTTTCAACTCTTGGAGAGTACAAAGCGAAAACTCTTTCAACACCAACACCTTGGAAAATTTTTCTTACAGTGATAGTTTTGTTGATGCCAGAACCTCTCTTTTTGATTACAGTTCCTTCAAAAGCTTGAGTTCTTTCTTTGTTACCTTCGATAATTCTTACGAAAACTTTTACCGTATCACCAGGATAAACATCGGTAATAGTTTTATTCAAAAATTCTTTTTCAACATTTTCAACTATCGGATTCATTTTTCTACCCTTTTTTCTTGTCATATCAATAAGTAAGTTGATTTTAGTTCAAAAAAAAACAAAAATCAACTACCAATTAAGATTTATTAAATATTAAACCTCAGAATTTTCAAACTCGTCAATTTCATCAAGAAAATCTTGACCGAATTCGTCATCTTCAAAATATTCAAAATTATTTTCTTTTTTCTTTGCAGAATCGAATTTTGCGAGTCTTTCAAGCCTTTTTCTTTCATTTAGAACGTTTGCGACATTCATCATCGCAAGCGAATTTAGAGTGGCTCTCAATTGAGCACTTCTGTCAACATATTGAAATCTATCTTGATTTTGTTCATCTTCTCTGTCAATAACGGCATACTCTCCGCCCTGTCCCATTTTATCATCTTGCATGTTAGCGACTGTTCCAGAGATATCTCCACTTTTGAAGTTGAACGCTCCTGCGATACCAAAATATCCTGCTGAACGATTATCTACCACTTTCTCTTTCCTTCTTTTTTATCTCTCTAATATTCTATTGTGCTTATAAAAAATCCCTGAAGAAAAAAACTTGCTATTAGCTTTTACAAATCTTTACAAAAACTTTTAAATGCGTCTTATGATAAGTTTCACTTTTATATTTTTGTATTATAATAGGACGTAAGATTTGAAAAGGAGAATTTAATGTCTTTGATATTGGAACATAAACAAGCTTTAATTGCTGGTGATGGACAGTTACCTGTTAAAATGGCTCAATTTGCCGCTGAAAATGGTTTTGAAGTTATTGCAATTTCTTTGTCGTCTGACAATTGTAATGACTTGAAAAAGTATTGTTCTAAAGTTTATTCATGTTCTCCAGGGGAAGTTTTAAAAATTCAAAAAATTCTTGAAGAAGAGCAAATAAAACAGTTAACATTTTTGGGTAAAGTTCACAAAGGGCTTATTTTAAAACGTCCGAAGTTTGATTCAAAGGCAATTGAACTTATAAAAAATGCAAAAAGACTCAATGATAATGAGGTAATGCTCATCATTATTAGAGAACTTGAAAAAATGGGAATTACAATATTGGACCAAACTATTTTTATAAAAAAATTGATGATTCCTGCTGGAGTTCTTGGAAAGCATAAACCTACACAAGAACAAGTTGATGACGTTAATTATGGTTATCAAATAGCAAAAGAAATTGGAAAATCTGATATTGGTCAATCTGTTGTAATTAAAGACAAAATGATTATGGCTGTGGAAGCTATTGAAGGCACAGATAGATGTATCAGACGAGGTGCAAAACTTGCAAAGAAAGGTGCATCTGTAATCAAGGTTGCAAAACCATCTCAAGATAAAAGATTTGATATTCCTGCTGTTGGTTTAAAAACCTTAAAGACAATGAAAAGATACAAGGCTGGTTTGCTATCTGTAGAAGCTAACGAAACTATTATTGCAGATTTAGAAAAAGTTGTGGAATTCGCTGATAAAAATAACATTGTCGTAATGGCGGTGTAATATGGCGAAAAAACTTTTTGTTATTACTGGAGATTACTCTGGGGATATTCATGCTGCAAACGTTATAAATGAGCTTAAGAAAAGTAACTCCGATATTATAATTGAAGGCATTGGCGGAGAAAATGTTAGAAAAACAGGAATCAAGTTATTATCTTCTCAAGAAAAGATGGGTGCTGTTGGTCTTTCATTAAAAATAATCATGGATCACCTTGCGCTTGGCAAAAGAGTTGTGGACTATTTAATTAACGATTACAAGCCTGACATGGTTCTCTTGATAGATTATGGTGCTTTTAATTTAAAAATTGCAAGATTTTTAAAAAAGAAAAATCCTGCTATAAAAATTTTTTACTATATTCCTCCGCAAATCTGGGCAAGTAGAAAGTGGAGAATTAAAAGTATAAAAAAATATGTGGATAAAGTTTTTTGTATATTTCCTTTTGAAAAAGAAATGTATGAAAAAGAAGGAATAAATGCTGTATATTGTGGACATCCTTTGGTGAAACAACTTCCGGCACCTGTGGATAGAGTTGATTTTTTCAAAAAACACAATCTTGATTTGAACAAAAAGCTTGTATCTGTTTTTCCAGGGTCAAGAAGTTTTGAGCTTAAAACTTTAATGAAAACATTTTTAAAATCCGCAAAAATTTTAAAGAAAAAACACCCAGAAATTCAAATTTTGATATCACAAGCTCCAAATTTGAAGAATGAAGTTTTTGAAAAGTATTGCAAAAACACTGATTTTCAAGTCATAAAAGGTGAAAATCATGCGATGTTGAGTGCTTCTGATGCGCTTATTCTTGCATCTGGAACTGTCGCACTTGAAGCAAGTTTGTATAAAACTCCTATGATAATTTCATATAAAGGTCCATGGCTTTTTTACATGCTCTATCTTTTAGTTAGATGTATAAAAAAAGTTTCATTACCTAACATTATAACAGGCAAAGATATTGTTCCAGAGCTTATACAATACAATTCTAATGCAGATATGATTGCGTATAATATTGAAAAATTGTTATACGAAAAAGATTATAGAGAAGACAATATAGAAAAATTGAACGAGGTTCGCTCTCTTTTGTCAGATAAATATTCAGCATTGGAAGTTGCTAATCAGATTAGAAAAGAAATTTAATCAACTGATTTTATCACTTTGCAAGGATTTCCGACGGCAACGCTATGAGGTGGAATATCTTTTGTAACAATACTTCCTGCCCCAATTACAGAGCCTTCTCCAATGGTTATATTTGGAAGAATTATAACACCTGCACCAAGCCAACAGTTAGCTCCAATGTTTATTGGTTTTGCAAATTCGCACTTTTCACCTTTTCTTTCATCTGGCTTTATAGGGTGTCCTGGGGTGCATATCTGAACATTTGGTCCAATCATTGTGTAGTCACCGATAGTTACTTTTGCAGAATCAAGAATTGTGCAATTTGTATTTATGTAAACATTTTTGCCAAGAAATAGGTGACAACCAAAATCGCAGAAAAAATTTGGTTCAATGTAAGAGTTTTCTTGAATTTCACCAAGCCATTTTTTTAAAATATTGAAACGTTTTTTTCTATTCAATTCTTTGTTGAATTTAGCCTGATATTTTCTTGATTTTAATTGTAACTTAACAATTTCCTTATCTGAACTATTGTAAAAATCTCCGCATTGTTGCTTTTCATATTCCGTTTTCATAAAATATCCCTTTTGATAATTTCTTTAAAAATTTTTAACAAAAATAAAACAAAAAAGCAATTCTTGTGTAAAAAAATACTTTATAAAAATATATAAGATAAGGTTATTATGGAAGTTCAAAACAACAAATTTTCAACAATAAATAATGTAAAACCAAATTTTGGTTCAGTTAAGGTAGATTCACTCAACCTGCTTAAAAAGGTTAGTAATGATACATTTACTCCTGTAAAGGCAACTTTTTCCGAGTTGATACCTGATGATGCAAAAGATGTCGAGTTCGTAAAAAAACTAAAAGATGCATGGAAAGGTGCAACTGAATATGGAACAGAGATTTGTGATGGATTTTTGCAAAAAGTAAAAGATTCAAGATTTTTTGTTACAGAAATTGTTGAAAATGGAAAGAAAAAAGTAACAAACATTATGCAGTTGAATTTTCCAAAAACAAGATATGCAAATGATGTTGAATTAAAGTATCTTCAATCAGCTCCTGATATTGCAGACAAGTTATCATCTGCCCCTATCAAAGGTTCTGGCGAAACTGCAATGTATGAAATTGCAAAAATTGCAAAAAATGGAAATTATGATGGAATATCTTTGATGTCGACAAATGATCGTTTTTATGAGAAAATAGGTATGACAGATTTAGGATCTTACGATGATCACAGTTTATATGGTTTAGCAAAAAACAAACTCGATTGGTTCATGGCAAGAATAGCAAAGAAATATGACCTTAATTAGTGAGGAAGTAATATGCAAGTAAATTTTTTGAACACACAAGCTTTAAATTTTAAAGGATACTTTGATGATACAGAAGGTGGATCTTTACTTGATATGCTCGATAGAAGATCAAGAGCAAATTCTGTTGAATTAGGCAAAGAAGCCGCAACTCAACAAATGACATTGAGTAAATTGTTTTCAAAAATAAAAATTCAAAATGATTCTCTAAATGATTCAAATATTGCCGCATTAAAACAAGTTGGACACAATAACAATTATACTGGTTCAATGAGAGATGCTGCGAATAATATCAGCGAATTGAAAAGAAGAGGAATTAAACATGTTATTTCTCTTTGTAGACCTGAAGAATCTGGAATTGAACAGGCATGTAAGAAAAACGGTTTAGATTTTACATACTTCCATGTTCCTGAAATACAAGATATTTCAAAAACAGAAAAAGGTAGAAAAGAACTTATTTCTGGAATGAAAGGAAGTTTTGCTAAAGTTGTTGAAACTTTGAGAAAAGGTGACTGTATTTTAGGTTGTGAAAGCGGAAACCAAAGAACAGGCATTATGTGTGGAATACTTTCCATGCTTGACCCAAAAACACCATGGAAAGTTCCAACAGAAGATATTCCAGAATCTTGCAAAATCTTTGGTTCTGTAATTGAACAAACTATGTCAAAAGCTGACAAAAAGGCTTTGGGCTATACAAAAGAATTTACAGAAAAACTTGCAAAGCTCTTAAAAAATTATTGCTAAATTCTAACAACAATGAATTTTGAATCTTTTATAGCTTTCACATAATGTTCGTTATCAGCATGTTCAATTATCATTTCACCACCTTTTATGTTAAGTGATTTTTGTTCGTCGTGAAATTCAATTTCTCCTTTTAAAACAAAAACGGCTGCATCCACTGGTGATTTGTGTTTTTCAAGAATTTGATTTTTCTTTAGCGCAAAAAGAATGATTTTACTGTCACCGTTTTCTAAAATTACTTTAGAATTTAGTGCATCTTTTTCGTAACCAAAATCTTCAAAGTTAAAAATTTTCAAATACATGATGATACTCCTTATTTCTAAAAAAATAATAGAGTGTGCACAGAAAAAAAGTATTACCCTGTTGTATATTTTTAGTTCATTATTTTGACAAAATGTTCCCTTTTAACAAAGAATGGTTGATGCAAAACATTAACAAAAGTAAGAAGTTATTATTGCTTTAATATTTTCGTTATGTATTTTCTTTAAAATACTATCTTTATCAATTTCGTTTAGTTTGTTTAAATTTTTTAAAACTTCTATTGTTTTTAAAATCAACGTTTCATTAGTTGCATCTTGTGCTAAAATTTTTATTTCTTTTGAATACTTGTTTGTTAAATCAAGTGCAAAATAAACAAATTGTGAATCCTCAAACAATTCTTCTTTCATTAAAGCGTATTGACAGTTCCAAAAATTTTCGTCTTTTGAATTTAGTAATTCTTTTATTGCCAAAACTTCTTCCTTCACTGATTTATCTTCATCAAATAAATATTCATCGTTTTCTGTAAGTTGTGATATTTTTTGTTTAATGTTAATAAGTGTAAGTGCAGTTTTTGAAAAGTTTTTTTCAAAGAATGTTTCGATAAGTTCGTACAATTGAATGTTAAAAATTATATTCAAAGGTGCAACTTCACCTAATGCATTTATCACATGGTTTATGGCAAGAAGAGTTTTTTCAAAATGTTGCTCCAAAAGTTCAAAAACATCTGACATATAAAATATTTCGCAAGCTATATTTTCTGCCATAGAAGAACTTTTCATAGCCCTAAAAATTTCTGGGATTGCTTTTTTATCATTATAAGCTGTTAAAAATTTGACAGCTGATAATTTTTTAAATTCATCATCGCATTGAAGTTCTTTGATGGCATTTTCATAACTTTCTTTGTCCTTAAAAGCACCCAAAGCCTGAGCGCAGTTATATGCAAGTGGTTCATATTCATCTTTTGTATATTTTTTCAAAAGTTCAATGGATAAAGAATCGTTTATTCTTGAAAAATATTTTGCACAATATGCTTTTTCTTCTTTTGTTCCATTTTCAAAAATATTTAGCATTTCATCAGTTAAATCCTCGTTAGAATATTTAACAAGGTTAGAAATAATTAAATCTTCAAAGTCGTATGAATAAATTGGCAGAAATTTTAACAGATTTTTAAAATTATTTTCATTGATATATTTTGCCAACCTTTTTTTTACATTTTCTTTAATAAAGTCAAATAAAAAGTCGCATTTTTCTACAAGTGCAGAAAAAGCTTCACTATCTGCTTCGTTTATTATATGAGCCGCTGCAGGTTCAAAATCTTTTGGATTTTTACCTGTAAGTTTTTTTATAATGTCATTCATACTAATCTAAATAAAAAGCTGTAACTACTTTGTGTGCTTCTTCTGCATACTCAATAGCATTATGCAGAGTTTTGCTTGTGTGAGAAAGGAAGCAAATCAACTGATTACAATCGTTAATGATTTCTCTGTTGCAAATTCTTGAAGCATCGGCAAGAGTCATCATCGCTCTATCTGAATGTTCAACGATGTTTGGAACACCAATAAGTTGATCTTGAACATCAGAAGGTTGTTGACCGATTGTTTGAGGCAAAATAACTTTTAATTTATCAGGATTTGCCTTCATTGCACCTCTAATAGATGCAGCGTTTGTTCCTGAAGAACCTCCAGAAGTAATAATAGTATTTCCTTGCATAACAAGAGCGGTTGCAAGAGTTTCGATTAACTGTTGGTGGGTAATTGGAAGATTACGACTTCCTATGATAGCGATTTTCTTTGCTGATTGGTGAATAGTTAACAATTCCATTGCCCATTCATCAACTGTATCAGGCGAATCAGAAACACTGTCTAATTCATCATCAAATGGTACAACTATTGATGATTGTTGTTCTTTTTTTTCGTCTGAATTAAAAATCTTTTGTTCTCTGTCTGACATCTTTCCTACCTTATATTTTTCCTAACAATTTCAATTTTTTCTGGTAAAATAATAATATCATAAAAATTAAATTTTGGGTAGTCGGGATGAAAAACATTTTGGAAAATCTTAACAGCGAACAACAAAGAGCGGTTTTACACGACCAAGGTTCATTGCTTGTTTTAGCAGGTGCTGGTAGTGGAAAGACTAAAGTGCTTATTTCAAGAATCGCAAATTTAATCCAAAATGGTGTAAAACCCAGAGAAATACTTGCTGTTACATTTACAAACAAGGCAGCAAAGGAAATGAAAGAAAGACTTGCTCCTATTTTAGGAGAAGAAACTGTCAAGTATATGTGGGTTGGAACATTCCACAGTATTTGTGGAAGAATATTAAGGCAAGATATTGAAAATTACACTTTTCCTTCTGGAAAAAAATTAGATAAAAACTTTACAATATATGACGAACAAGATTCACTTGCTGTAATAAAAAATTCATTAAAGAAATTAAATCTTGATGATAAAATTTATGCACCAAAACTCGTAAAGACAATTATTTCTAACTCAAAAAATAAAATGCAAGACGCAAATCATTTTGCAACTTTTGCGAGAGATTTTAAATCACAAAATATTGCAAATGTTTTTCTTGATTATGAAAATTCGCTTGCGAATAACAATGCGATAGACTTTGATGATATGCTTTTGATTACCGTAAAATTGCTTGAAACAAACAAAGAAGTAAGAGAGTATTATCACAGTAGGTTTAAACATATTCTTGTTGATGAATTTCAAGATACAAACAAGGCACAATATAATCTTATAAATTTGCTCTATACAAATCTTTTGCAAGATTATGAAAGTGATAATCGTTCTTTGTGTGTTGTTGGCGATGTGGACCAATCTATTTATTCTTGGAGAGGGGCTGACTTTAGAATTATTTTGAATTTTCAAAAGGATTTCAGAAATTCAACTCTTATTAAACTTGAACAAAATTATCGTTCAACCTCAAATATATTGAGCGCTGCAAATTCTGTTATCGAAAACAATGAAGACAGAATTGATAAAACACTATTTTCAAAAAAGGGTGAGGGTGAAAAACTACATTATTTTGAGGCACAAGATGAAACGGATGAGGCAAATTTTATTGCAGAAACCATAAAAAGTTTAGGCGACGATTATAATCGAGTTGCTGTGCTATATAGAACAAATGCACAATCAAGAGCGATAGAAGAAGCTTGCATTGCTTATTCTATTCCGTATAAAATTTATGGTGGACTCAAGTTTTATGATCGTAAAGAAATTAAAGATATAGTTGCTTACTTGAAATTGATATACAATCCAAACGACTCACAAAGTTTGAGAAGAATTATCAATGTTCCGAAGCGTTCGATAGGTGAAACTACTCTTAAAAAAATGCAGGCAGTAGCTGAAGAATATGACATAAGTCTTTTTGAAGTAATATCAATTCTTGATGATATTGAAGGCTTTACTCCTTCTGTAACCAAAAAATTAAAAGATTTTGCATTTCTTATAGAGAAATTTGCGGATGTTAAAAATGCTTATCCGCTTAATGAATTTGTGAGTCTTGTTATTGAAGAAAGTGGATATTTAGGAGCTTTGCAAAGAGAAAACACCCCAGAAGATGAAACAAGAATAGAAAACCTTCAAGAGTTAGTGAATGTTGCGGCGGATTTTGAGCCAGAGGAAGAAGACAATGTATTGGGTGAATTCCTATCTCAAATAGCACTTGTTTCTGATATTGACGGACTTGAAAATATCTCTAACAATGTAACCTTAATGACATTGCACTCTGCAAAAGGTTTGGAATTTCCTGTAGTATTCCTTGCAGGTTTGGATGAGGGGGTATTCCCTCATCAAAGAACATTTAATAATATGTCAGAACTTGAAGAAGAAAGAAGATTGATGTATGTGGGTGTTACAAGAGCAGAAGAGGTTTTGTATCTCACAAGTGCAAAACGTCGTCAAATGTGGGGTGAATATAAATATTACAGTCCAAGCCGATTTTTAAATGAAATACCAGAGGAATTACTTGATGCACAATATTCAGATAATGTTACGGTTAAAACATCTTTTTCGAGTGCTATAGAAAAATTGAAATTTAACCAATCTCCTAACTTAAAATCTGATAAATACGGATATGTTCCAGCAACAACTTCGTTTGGGAAAAACTTTATTGCTCCTTCTAAAAGGCATGCTCCAATGAATAATTCTTCACGAGTTATAATAAATAAGAAAAATAAACTCGCTGAAAAACAAAAAATAGAAGAATTTTTTAAAGACAATGCGATGAAAAGAATGTTGGAAGAAAAGAAAAGAAAAGAAGCAGAGTTAAAGCAAAAAAGTCTTGAACAAAATTCTAAAGCGCAAGAATTTTTCAATGCTGGAGATAGAATATTCCATGAAAAACTTGGCATAGGTCATATTCAAGAAGTTACGAAAATCGGTAACAGCGTTATGTACACAATAGATTTTGGAGCACAGGGTGTAAAAGCTATTGATGCAACATACGCAAATCTTAAAAAGTTTTAGTTGAAAATAGGTAGTAATAAACGGTGAAAAAAAGACAAATATTAGCATTAGCAGTAACATTGATATTTCTTTGTTTAATCTTTTATAAATTAGATGTTGGAAAATTGATTGAAACTTTTAAAGATTTTAATTTGAAAAATCTTTGGTCGATTGTAATTTTTTATGTATTGTCACTCTATTTAAGAGGTATTAGATGGAAATGGCTACTTTTAAGTGACAAAAGATATTCTTCTTATCATTTAGCTACCGTTTTTACTGTTGGCAGTATGTTAAATATTTTTCTTCCTGCAAGGGCTGGAGATGTATATAGAGCTTGTTATTTGGGTGCAACAAAGCAAGAAAAGAAAATGAAATTGTTTGGTAATATAATTCTTGAAAGAACACTTGATGGAATTTGTGTATTTTTCATTCTTCTTGCAGGAGTTATGATTTATTGCAAACAAGAGTGGATTTTACATATTGCATATTCTATTGGAGCTTTGTTCATAGGTAGTTTTCTTGCCTTTTATCTAATGTTCAAGTTCAATAAGGTTAATTTTGTATGTAACAAATTGATTGAATATTCACAAAATTTACCAAAGTTTTTATCAAAAATTTTAATAAAAGTATTAGAGGCACTAAAAGTTCACATAAACTCGTTTATGGAAGGGTTTGAAGTGTTAGATAACGTGAAATATACATTTTTATCCTTCGCAATGAGCATGGTAATTTGGGGATTAGAAGTATATGTTGCATATTTAATCTTATCAAGTTTTAATTTGGGATTAGGTTTTGCAGCTGCTTTGTTTGTAATAAGTCTTATTTCATTTTCAACAATGATACCTTCTACATCAGTTTTCCTTGGTCCTTATCAATATGCCTATATTTTAGCACTCGGTATATTTGGCGTTGATAAATCAATTACACTTGCTATTTCAACTATACATCAAGCATTGTTAATAGTTATTTTGACTATTATTGGAGTTTTTTACCTTTTAGTTTTTAATATTGAAATGAAAAATAAAGAAGTTGAGAAAAGTGTTCCTAATGTTGTATAATAAAGTGTATGGAATCAGAAACTGATATGGAAAAACTTGCGGCGATACTTCCGCCAAAAGTTACAAATCACTTTAAACATCTGAATATGTCAGATGTTGTTGAGATTACTTTAGATATGGGCAGGTTGCCTGAAATTCGTCATGCTGGTGGCAGAATAGATTGTGTTGGAAATATTCCTATATTGTGGAGAGATTTGTCATTTGTTTGTGAAAAATTTCCCCAACTTAAAAATGAAAGTTTTTGTGAAGTTCCAGAAACACTACACCGTATTAAAACTGCAAAAGATTCGCAAGGAAAAATTATTGGAATATCTTGTTCTGTTGGTAGGTTTGTAACAGATTCTATCGATTGCATCAGTGATGTTGCCACAAAGGATAAAAATATTTTATATATTGGACGAAAAAAATCAGGTAAAACTACAAAATTGAGAGAAACTGCAATTTTATTATCTACTCAAATGAATAAAAATGTTGTAGTTGTTGATCCTTACCGAGATATTTTAGGAGAAAGTGATGCTCTACATCCTGTCTTAAAAAACGTAAAAAGAGTAACAGGTAACGAAGGTGATTTTAAAAAAGATTTGATGCTTGAAGCTCGTGAAATTTATAATCCTGACGTTATAATTGTTGATGAAATTACAACAAGACAAGAAATTCAAGTTATTAAAACTCTGGTTGCAGATGGAGTAAAGGTTGTTGCAAGTGTTTTAGGCACTAATCTTGAATCGTTGATGAAAAACCCAATATTATTTGACATGATTGGTGGAATTAAAACTGTAACTTTTAGTGAAAATGAGGAAAAAGAAGAAAATGTCTTAAGGGCAGATAGACCAGAATTTACGAGAATTCATCAGCCGATATTCGACACTGTAATCGAAATTTTAAGTGTTAATATGTTTTCAATTTATGAAGATACGGTAGAAGCTGTTGACTCTATTTTGCAAAGATGTCCAATTGATCCAGACGTTAGAAAAGCCGGACCTGTAAATTTCTTTGATGAAAGATACAAAGATTCAAATTTTGATGTAAATTCTAAAAAAGACGTTCGTGTAAAATCTATGAAAGCAATCATTCAAGAATCGTTTTTCCATGGCGCAAGTTGGATGGGACAAAACTTTATTGCCTAAGAGTTATGTACAAATCAATTTTTCGAGATTACTCCAATCAAATTTTTTGCTTTCAGATAACTCGATAAGTCTTTCAGAATTAACGTTTTTTAGTTGCTCAAAAGCTAATTCAAAATTATCTGTTGATTTCATTTGCAGGCATGGAATTTTAAATTCTCTTGCAAATTTTTCCACCTTCATATCATAAGAAAGTGCAAGTGTCGGAATTCCATATCTAACTGCTGTCAATACAGCATGAAATCTCATTGCAATCATGTAATCAAGTGTTGCAATTTCTTTGATTATTTCACAAGGTGTGTTTGATATGATTTCAGTACTTAAGTTTTCATCAATATCTTTGAGGTATTTTTCAAAATCTCTACATACTTCTAAATCAAATGCATCCTGACAGGAAATAATCTCAATTTTTTTATCAGAGAAATTCTTTACAACAAAATTTGCCAATTTTTTTAAATAATTGATGTTAAGATTTTTTGTCTTTCGAAGTTGAATGCCAACTCTGTTTTGAGAATTTCTTTTTGGAATTGGTAAATCAAAGAATGGGTCACAAACTAAATCTGCATTAACTCCCCATTTTCTTAATAGATATCTGCTTTTATTATCTCTAACACTTATATATTTACATCTTCTTAAAGTGTATTTTACTAAAAAAGCACCTTTTTTACTTAAGAAAGGTCCAAGACCTTGAGCAAAAATTACAACTTCTTTTCCTGTAATAATGGCGAAGTTTATAAGTAAAAGATAATAAATCAGACTTTTTATTCCTGTTACGTCTTGCAAAAGGCTTCCGCCCCCAGAAACGAAAATATCACACCTCAATATTTGATATAAGCACTGGAAAGGGTTAAAAGAATATACAGAATTAACCGAATATAATTTTGAAGTTTTTTCAGGATTAGCAGAAAAAACAGTAATATCGCAATTTGATGTTTTTAACTTTCCAGTTAAAGTCTGCAAAATTGCTTCATCTCCAAAATTATCTTTTCCGTAATATCCAGAGATTAGGATTTTTCTTTTTTTGTCATTCAAGACCTAATTCCTCAATTTGTTTAACGATTTTTTTCGCTTTTTTAGTAATATCAGAATAATTTGAATTTTCGTAAAAATCTCTGCCAACACCAACTGCACGAGCTCCAGCCTTGATGTAATCGCAAACCTCATCAAGAGCAATATTTCCAGATGGCATAAGATTTAGGAAAGGCATTGGACGAAGTAAATCTTCGATATACAACTTTCCACCTAAGGCTTTAGCAGGGAAAACTTTTAATAAAGGAACTCTTGTTTTCCAAGCAGTATAAGCTTCATTTGAAGTTGTAACACTTGCGATAAGAGGAACTTTTTTATCTTTTGAAATTTTTACCATATTCATTTGAAAAACAGGTGAAGATAAAATTTTAGCTCCAGCATTGAGTGAATTTACAGCTTGCTCTTCTGTTATTATTCCTCCAGCTGCGATCGTCGCAATTTGGGAAACTTCTTTGATTGCATCATAAATTGAATCGTTTTCAATTGTAATTTCAAACATTTTAATTCCGCCTTCGACCAAGGCTTTTGATTTATCAATAACTGTTTGAGCATTTGATTCTCTAATTATCGGATAAATTTTTTGATTTGATATTTTTTTAATTAAAATTTCTTGCATAAATACTTTCTCTTTTTCCGAATTTATTATATCATAAATCTATGAAAATTGTAAAAAAATTTAAATCGTTACTAATTACATTATCGATATTGGTGCTTTTAGGAGTTGTTTATTTTATATCGGCAACTTTTTTTGAACCTAAAGCATACAATTTTTTTGTAAGAAATTTTTCTGCAAAACATGTAAAATCAAGTGATATCGTTCTAATTGTAATAGATGATAAATCTCTTACAAAAATTAGATGGCCGTGGAAAAGAGAACTTTATGGAAAAATCTTTAAATATTTAGGCGAATATTCAAAGACAAAAGTTATTGGATTTGATGCGATATTCAGATCTAATGACACCGAAAATCCTGATTCTGACACAAATTTTTACAATGATATTTCTACTTTAAGAAATTTTATTGCAGGGTTTGTTCCGTCTTATGAAAAATACTCTTCTCAAAATAGTTATGATAAAGAGTTTAAAGATAAATTTTCAATAAATGTTGTAGATAGACGAGAAAATAAAATGCCGTCATATTATAGAAGTCTTTCTATGTACCCGCAAAGATATTTTGATGAATTATCTTATTCTGGCTCTGTTATGACAACCCCAGATTTTGATGGATATATAAGAGCAATTGACCAATTTGTTGATTATAAGGGATCTTTATATCCTTCTCTTTCGTTGAGAATGTATGAATATCTCAACCCAAATACTACTTTTTATGTTGGAGATAGATACATAACAACAAATATGACAGATTTGAAGATACCTGTGAGCTTAAGGTATAACGGAGTCTACAACAATATTAGATATTACAAAAACTTGAACAACTCTGAGTATGCTCATAAAACTTATTCCGCAATAGATATAATTGATTCTTATGAAGCATTAAAAAATGGAAAAACTCCAAAAATTTCACCAAAAGAATTCGATAATAAAATAGTTTTTGTAGGAGCTAATGCGAAAGCAATTGCGGTTGGGCTTCAAGACGTCAAGAAAACCCCAATGTCTGATAACTATCCTGGGGTAGAAATTCAGGCAACGAATTTGGAAAATTTATTAAATAACGATTTTATTACATTGTCTTCATATCTAATTGATGTAATTATTCTTATTTTTCTGCTTGGCGCAACCTTCCTTATTATTAAATACACTTCGCTTGCAGTATCTGTTACGTTTTGTGCAGCAGCAACAATTATATATTTACTCATAAGTGCTCTATTATACAATTTTGGTATTGCCGTAAGTGTAATTACACCTATTACTTTGCAAGTTGTAATGATGAGTGTGGCTTATTCTTATCGTTTTATTCTTGAAGGCAGGAATAAAGAAAAAATAAAAAAAGCGATGGGCAAATATATTTCTGATGACGTAATGCAAAATGTTGTAAAAAATATTGATAATGTTACACTCGGAGGAAAGCGTGCTGAAATGACAATTTTGTTTGCAGATATAAGAGGTTTTACTTCAATGTCTGAAAAAATTTCTGCTGAAGAAGTTTCTATGATATTGAATGAATACTTCTCTTCACTTGAACCTATTATTACAAAATACAATGGAGTAATAAATAAGTTTATTGGAGATGCAGTTATGGCTATTTTCGGAGAACCTGTTCAAGATAAAAATCATGTTCAAAATGCAGTTAGATGTGCAGATGAAATGTTAAAAAAAGTCGCTGAATTAAGAGAAAAATGGATAAATGAAGGAAAACCAAAAATTGAAATTGGTATTGGCATAAATACAGGTGAGGCCTTTGTTGGTAATATTGGTTCTGAAAAACGACTTGAGTACACAGTTATTGGTGATGTTGTAAACCTTGCAAGTAGAATTGAAAGCTACAACAAAGTATATAAAACAAACTTCCTAATTAGTTCTACAACATACGAAAAGGTTAGAAATATCGTTGATGTTATAAAAATTTCTGACGTTTCTGTTAGAGGAAAGGAAAAGAAACTTGATATTTATGAGGTATTGAGATTGATATCTTAATATGTTATAATTTCTTGAAAGAAAATAAAAAGGAGTGAGTTATGTTTGGATTTTTAACGGGAAAAAAGGAAAAAAACGTTATTAAAGCTGCACTTAAGGCGTTAGGTAAAAAAAATCTTGCTTTAATTATTCATTCTGGAAGTTTTCCTTCAATTCCTGAAGAAGATACAGGTTTTGGGTCTATGAATTCAGAAGGCGGAAAAAAACTTTTTGATTTTATATCTTCAGATTTTAATATGTTGCAAGCTGGACCTTCTGGAAAAACAAAATTCTGTGATGCTTCTCCTTATACAAGTACAGCATTTTCTCTCAATCCTTTGTTTATAGATTTGAAAGAACTTACAACAGAAGAATGGGGTGAAATATTATCAAAGGATACCTATAAAAAAATTGTAGATGAAAATCCAAATAAAAACGAAACAAGAACTGCTTATCTATACTCATATAGAGCTCAAGATGTAGCTTTAAAAGAAGCTTATGCCAATTTTATTGGAATGGGTTCAAAAAAAATGTTAGATGAATTTAAAGATTTTAAATCAGATAACAAATCTTGGTTAGATAGTGATTCTTTGTATGAGGCTTTAGCTCTTGAAAATGGCAATGATTATTGGCCTTGTTGGAAAAATGAAAATGATAAATATTTGTTAAATCCATCTTCAAACGAAGAAAGAATGATGTTTGGTGATAGAAGACGAGAAATCGAAAAGAAATATGCTCGTGATATAGATTACTATTGCTTCTGTCAATTTGTGGCTGCGAAACAAAATAAGAAGACAAGAGATTACGCAGCTAAAAAAGGTATAAAAATTATAGCAGACAGACAAGTTGCTTTCTCTGATAGAGATACTTGGGCTTATCAAGATATGTTCTTAGAGTGTTGGAATTTGGGATGTCCTCCAGATTACTTCTCCAAAGATGGTCAGGCATGGGGATTTCCTGTATTGGCACCAGAAAAACTTTTCAAAAGTGATGGAAGTCTTGCAAAAGGCGGTAGATTTTTGAAATCTCTATTCAAAAAGATGTTCAGAGAAAACCCTGGTGGAGTTAGAATTGACCATATTGTTGGTTTAATTGACCCTTGGGTATATCAAAAAGGCTACAAACCTACTGTGAAAGAAGGTGCTGGCAGGTTATATTCTTCTCCAGAAGATCCTGAATTATCTTGTTACGCTATTCCAACAGAAGATGATATAAACACAGAGGTTTCTCCGGAAAGCGAATTGAAGGTTAAAAATATTTCACCTGCTCAAGTTAAGCAATATGCACGAATTATTGAAAAAATTGTAATTGCTGCGGCAGAAGAGGAAGGCTTAAGTAAAGACAATATAATTTGTGAAGACTTGGGAACTTTGACAAATCCTGTTGTAGAAGTTATGAAAGAATATAATCTTTTGGGTATGAGATTGACACAATTTGTAAATCCAGAAGATGAAAACCACATATATAGAGGTAAAAATATTCCTAAACATTGTTGGGCTTTAGCAGGTTCACATGATAATAACACTATTATTTCGTGGGCAAAAAAACTTGTTAATACTCACGAAGGATATTTACACGCAAAAAATCTTGTAGAAGATGTTTACCCAAATGCTGAAAACAAAGATGATATTATTGTTAGATTGACACAAGATTATAAGTTCTTAGCAATGACAAAATTTGCAGAATTATTCACATCTGATGCAGAAAATATCCAAATATTCTTTACTGATTATTTTGGAATTGATGATATTTATAATACTCCTGGAACATCTGGTGATAAAAACTGGAGTTTGAGATTACCAAATAACTTTGAAGAAGTTTACAAGAAAAACTTAGAAGATGGTGTTGCTGTAAATCTTGCTAAAATTTTGAAAATTGCAATAGAGGCAAGAGATGCAAAATTTATTAAATCTCACAAATCACTAATTGAAGACTTAAACACATTGATTAAATAAAAAGGTATCAATGAAAAAATTATTTACATTATTTGCAATTCTAATAATGAGTATAAACGTTGCATTTGCGACTGGTACAGAAGCTTTGCTATTTTATAATAAGGGAATAGACTATTATAAAAAGGGTGCTTATGATGAAGCTATAAATTATTTTAGACGTTCTATTGATGTAGATCCTGATTTTATTGATGCATATTACAATTTGGGTACTGTGCTTGAGTATTTGGAACAATATGACTCTGCCCTGACAGTGTTTAAACAAATTATTGTTAGAGAACCGGAGGATTATGATGCTGTATATAGAGCTGCATGGTTAAGCTATAAATTGGGAGAAATCAATAAATCCAAAACATATTTAGCACTTATTCCTGAAAACTCTGCAAGATATAACGATGCAAAATCTCTTTTATCACAATTGGGTGGTGGACCAATTCCTAAACCTCCAACATTTGTTGAACAACAAAAAACTTCAGGACTTTATGAAAATATAGCTTCTCCAACGGGGGTTGTTACGGATAATGACGGAAATATTTATGTGGGTCAGTATGGTGTAAATTCTGTTTTAAAAATTACTACTGACGGCAAAAAAATATTGTATCTAAAAGATCCAAAGATAAACGGTCCAATTGGATTAGCATTTGATAGCAGACAAAATCTTTATATTGCAAATTATAATGCCGACAATGTTCTAAAGGTTACAAGAGATGGGTCAATATCGGTGCTTATAAGCTCTGTAAAAAATCCATATGGTCTTTATATAAAAAATGATATTTTGTATGTTACTTTGCAAGGTTCAAGTTCTGTGTTGAAGTATAAGTTACGCTATTAAAAGAGATACTTGACAAAACATGCTAATTTGATTTATCATGAATCCCATAGTGAATACGAAAGATTGAAGGTGGTGAGAAACGAATGCCTGAAGTTAAAGTCGGAGAAACTGAAAGTTTAGAAAGTGCTTTGCGTAGATTTAAGAAAAAAGTGCAAAAAGCTGGAACTTTATCAGAAATCAAAAGACGTGAACGCTATGAAAAGCCAAGCGTTAAGAAAAAACGTAAATCTGAAACAGCTCGTAAGAGAAAATAATCGGATATAAAAAAAGACGGACGACTGATGTGTTCGTCTTTTTTTTATTTTATATAAAGCATAAAATAAGGGCGGAGATTTTTCTCCGCCCAAACTTTTTGTCATTTAATTAACATTGAGAAAGACATTTTTGTTTTTCTTCTTCGCTAACCCCTTTTAGTGTTAGGTTAATTCTTCCTTTGTCGTCAATTTTAATGACTTTAACAACAACTTCATCACCGATATTGATATGAGGTTCGATTGTTTCTATTCTTTCGTGGCAAACTTGAGAAATATGTATCATACCATCTTTTCCGCCACCCAACTCAACGAAAGCTCCAATAGGAATAATTCTTACAACTTTACCTTTAATAACCATTCCAACTTCTGGTTTAAAAGTAAGGTTTTTAATCATATTGATTGCAATTTTAGCACCTTCTTGGTCGTTAGAAGTAATAGTAACAACACCGGAATCTTGGATATCAATTTCAGCGCCAGAAGCATCGATAATTGCTCTGATTTGTTTTCCACCAGGTCCGATAACTGTTCCAATATCTTCAGTTGGAATAGTCATTGTTGTGATGCTTGGAGCATAAGGTGACATAGGTCCTGGTTGTTGGATAGCTTCTCTCATTTTACCCAAGATATGTAATCTACCTTGTTTAGCTTGAGCAAGAGCTTTTCTTAAAGTATCATTAGGGATACCTTTTGCTTTCATATCCATTTGAAGAGCTGTGATAGCTTCGTCGTTACCAGTAACTTTGAAGTCCATATCACCCAAGAAGTCTTCAATGCCTTGAATATCTGTAAGAACAACCGGTTCGTAGCCTTCTTCTTTAATCATACCCATAGCGACACCGCCAATCATACATTTAACAGGAACACCAGCGTTCATCAAAGCCATAGAAGATCCGCAGGTAGAAGCCATTGAAGTTGAACCGTTAGATTCCAAAACATCAGATGTAACACGAATAGTGTAACCAAATTCTTCTTGAGAAGGAAGAGCAGGTACGTTAGCTCTTTCGGCTAAGTTTCCGTGACCAACTTCACGTCTTCCAGGACCTCTCAAAGGTTTAACTTCACCAACTGAAAATCCTGGGAATATGTATTTATGCATGTATCTTTTTTCTGTTTGTGGGTCAACGCCATCAATTTCTTGTTTCATAGCAGGACCAGCAAGTGTAGCTACTGATAGAACTTGTGTTTGACCTCTTGTGAACACGGCAGAACCATGAGCTCTTGGGATAACACCAACTTCGCACCAAATAGGACGAACTTCATCAGGTTTTCTACCATCGGCTCTAACATTTTCTTCGAGAATCATTTTTCTCATAACTTTCTTTTCTGCCGCTTTAAATTCTTCAGCAACAAAATCAATACCAGTTTCAGCCATCATAACGTGGATGTGGTCATCTTCTGGCAAAGCTTCAACTCTTTCTTTTACGAGTTTTTTAGCTTCTTCAAGTTTATTTTGTCTATATTCTCTATCAAAATTGTGATAAGCATCGAAAATCATATCGCCAGCAACTTCTTGAATAATATTTTTCAATTCAGTTGTATCATAAGGGTTAACAAATTCTTGTTTTTCGATACCGCATTCTTTAGCAAAAGCGAGTTGAACTTCGCATTGTTTTTTGATTTCTACTTGAGCGAATTCAACAGCTTCCATAATATCTTCTTCAGTAACGAAGTTACATCCAGCTTCAACCATGATAACGCTATCAGCCGTACCTGCAACAACGATGTCTAAATCTGATTTTTCTGCTTGTTGGTGGGTAGGGTTAGCGATTAAGCAACCGTCGAGTTTACCAACTCTAACTGCGCCGATAGGACCTTCAAAAGGTGCTCCAGATAGCATCAAAGCAAAAGATGCACCCAACATAGCTAAAGTATCAGGTTGATTTTCTCTATCGTAGCTGAATAATTGAGCAACGATTTGAATATCATTTCTGTAACCTTTAGGGAACAAAGGTCTAATTGGTCTGTCAATAAGACGAGAAACCAAAATTGCTTTATCAGAAGCTTTACCTTCTGAACGATTATATCCTCCAGGGATTTTACCAATAGAAGACATTCTTTCTTCATAATCTATCAACAATGGGAAGAAATCTATTCCCACTCTTGGTTCTTTACTTACGCAAGCGTGAACGAACAACATCGTATCTCCGCAACGAATAGTTACTGAACTTGTTGCAGATTTAGCATATTTACCAGTTTCAACAATGACTGGTTTGCCACCGATTTCAAATTGTGTTTTTTTAGAATCTATCATTTTTCATCCTTCTGATGTACCTCGTACATCTGCAATTTTACTACCTTCTAATTTACAGTCCTGATTATAACTAATAAAGAAAAAATAACAACAAAAATTTTTTTAAAAAAAAATATGCTTGACATTTAAAAAATCTTTAGGTATATTGTTTTTTATGAAAGCGGATATGCCCCCATCGTCTAGAGGCCTAGGACACTTCCCTTTCACGGAGGCGACAGCGATTCGAATTCGCTTGGGGGTACCATTTAAAAAAAGAAGTCGATTAAGACTTCTTTTTTTGTGTTTTAAAACTTTCTTATTTAATGTACACTATGAAAGCTAATATTAACTATATGTTGTTGTGTATAATTTGAAAAATCTATTTTTCATAAATTCTTACACTTGTAAATGCGCACAAAATGGCAAATACTGTTATCCACAAAATTTTATATGAATAAAAATCACAATGAATTATCGAATGGTTTTGTGTTAGCGCAAACCAAAATATTGGGTATGCTGATATTATAATCAATGGTAATACACTTGATATCTTTTCTCCTAAATCTTTTTTCTTTGTCAAAGAAACATTTACAATTATCACCGCAACCCAAACAAATACGTATGGAATTCTAAATAAATACTTTAAGTTGCTTTTTAAAACGTCAATTACTGTGAATGAACTTGGTGCTGGTTCATTTATTGCTATATTAGAACACCTATAAAGCATTTGGTTGAAGGACTCCGTAAAAATGTTTTCATTTATTAGCATGCTTGCAAAAATCCATTTCGTAAAAAACATTCCTAAATATCCAAATGCCCAAAAAATTGAGAATAGAAATATATTTTTTATTGCTTGCTTTTTATTGTTCTCTTTTAATGTATATAAAGTTAGTGGTAAACCCAATGTCACAAGTGGATAAGTTAAAAAATCTAAATAACAAGTAATAATTCCTATCAATAAGAAAAAATATATCCATAAATTTTTCAATTGTTTTTCAAAAACAAGCATCAAAATCATTGATAAAATAGTTATATAATAAACAGCAGAAAATTGTAGCGAAAGTGGTGTCGAAAGAGGATATATTACAAAAATTGAAACTATTAGTGGAATTATATAGCTTTTTAATTCCCTTTTATACATCATTGCACAAAGAACTAAAAATAATATTGGTTGTAATAACAAGTTAAGAAATCTAATCTGACCGTAATCTATTATATTAAATACAGGTTTCAATATTGTTAAGTATCCATGCCAATATCTTGGGTATGTTCCCTCTTTCATATTCGACGTGTTATCAAAATATTTTATTATTGACTCGGTTGGGTTGGAATCATCATATTCAGGATGATATACGATAATTGATTGTTTTAATGTGCTTTCATTATTTTTATAGAAAGTATTAAAAATCATGGTTGAGTCTGTCCAATTGTCCAAATCTCGTAAATAAATTCTACTTAAAATCTTTGGAAATTTTGCATAAGATGTGTGTGCACCCTCTTCTCTCAATATAAATACAGATTTTTCAACATTTGACTTTATATTTGTCGTATCAGTAGAGTACGCAACATAATTAAGAATGAATGCCGCCAATGTGCAAAAAAGTAAAATTAAAATTGCGTAGAAAATTTGTTTCATTATTTTAAATCGATATTTCAATAAAAAAAGGAGACACCCAGATTTGAACTGGGGATAAGAGCTTTGCAGGCTCCTGCCTTACCACTTGGCCATGTCTCCGTGTCGGTTGCTAATATAATATTTAATACATAGCTGAATGTCAAGTGATAATGTCTTTATCTTCTGGTATAATATTTGCATGGATAAATTAAAACAAATTAAAATAGATTGCGAAAACTGTAAAAAATGCCCACTATTTAAAACAAAACATAATGTTGTTTTTTCTTCCGGAAATGAGTCTGCAAAAATTTTTCTGATTGGAGAAGCCCCAGGTCATGATGAAGATATGTCTGGGTTGCCTTTCGTTGGAATGGCTGGAAAGATTCTCGATAAATATTTAAGTCTGAGTGAAATCAATAGAGATAAAGATTTATATATTTCAAACATTGTGAAATGCCGTCCCCCAGAAAATAGAAAACCAAAAATTGCTGAAAAACAGGCATGTTTAAACTACCTTGAAGAACAAATTTTAACAGTTAATCCAACAATAATTATCCTTTGCGGTGGTACTGCAGCAGAAAGCTTCTTAGGGAAGGTTAAAATGAGCGATGTTCACGGAAAAATATTTGAAATTACAGTCAGAGAAAAAATTTATCGTGCAATGCCAATTTATCATCCAAGTCCATTGTGTAGAGTAAAAGATAAAGAACAAATAATGGTTAAAGATTTATCTCAAATAAAAAAACTTGTTTTGTAACAATTTTATCTGTTCTTAAATGTGATTAAGAGATTAAAATACACTTAATGTATTTTTCTTCTCCTTGAAACTCTTTTATAATGTAGGCTTTACACTATTTATTTTTGTAAAACTTTTACACTTATTCTACGTTTTACCCTTGAGAAATGTTACAAAAAGTGTTACAATATTAGTAGAGATTTGAATGTTGAGTTCAAACTTCAGAGTGTTACCTCAAGGGGCAGTCCCCGTCCATACGAGGTAGTGAAGTCATTATCTCGCAACCCCTTACCACTCTCCAAAAAAAAGGTATCCTAAACTTTAATGGTGATTAAAATGGATACTATTTTTGTTGTAGAATCGAAGAAAAAATTTAAACTTGCCGTCAATTTTTTAAATGCTGCAATTACGATTGTACTATGTCTTGTTTTAAATGGCGGATTGGCGGCTCAGGAATCTTTACTTATTGCAAACAGGGTTGCACCTGTGCTTAACACAGATGTTTTTGAAAAATCTCTTGTTCAAAAGATTTCACAAGAAGAACAAAGTAAAAAATTTGATGAAAGTGTTCGAGCCAAATATCCAAAAGCTGTAATTAAAGATGTGGAACTTGGGGTAAAGCACATAAAACTTACAAAATATTACAAGGGAAAACCAGTAAAAATTAACATAATTGAAGTTAATCAAGCTCTCAATCCAAACTTAAAAGTTTCTCCACGTCTTGCACGTAATGGATTGACTGGTCGAGTAGGTATTTCTAATATCGCAGCAAAAAATAATTCTATTGTCGCAATTAACGGAACATTTTTCAAGCCACAAACTGGAGTTCCTCTTGGAACATTGATGATTGACGGAGAACTTCAAACAGGTCCAATTTATGACAGGGTAGCTATGGGATTTTTTGATAATTATTTTGATACAGCGAGAATTCAACTCAATGCATCTATAAAAACCGGAAAAGAAGTTATCAAAATTGATAATGTTAACCAACCTCGTATGCTTTCAACTTATATGCTTTTATATACTCCAAAATGGGGTAAAACTTCAGCACCTACTCCAAAATATGGTATACAAGTAGCGATTTCAAATAATAGAGTTGTTAAGATTTCAGCTGATGCTCTTACAATTCCTGAAAATGGATATGTTGTTTCTGGACCAGCTATCAAGTTGAAAAATTTAAAAGAAGGAGATGCTGTAAAAGTAGATATTGAAACGATACCCCAATGGAAAGATGTTAAACATATTATAAGTGGTGGTCCATATTTGATGAAAAATGGAGAAGTTTTCATTGACGTAAAAGAAGAAAGACTTCTTTCTATTACGGGTCGAAATCCTCGAACTGCAATAGGATATACTGCAGATAATCACCTTATTTTGCTCACTGCCGACGGAAGAGAAGCTTCATCTATTGGCTTGACTTTAACAGAAACTGCCTATTTAATGAAAGCTGCTGGATGCTATGAAGCTATAAACTTAGATGGTGGTGGCTCAAGTGTTCTTTATATTAAAGGACAAATTATGAACTCCCCTGCTCAAAAGGGTGGAATTGCTTTATCAAATGCTTTGACAGTAAGTTTATAATAATGTTTTTGAATGTAAAAAGCGCTTTAAGTTTATCTTAAAGCGCTTTATTATTTTTTCTTTCCTTCAAATTTTTTCTAACAACAATTTTTCTATAAAAGTCCTAAAACTTTTTTATACCAAGAAAATGTTTCAATTTCCAAACCGTTAAAAGTTGTTTTTACTCTTTGACGTTTTAAATAATTGTCAAATTCGTCATTTACACTTCTTGTTGAAGTCACTTCCTGTGGTTTTGTTGATAGACTTGCCATTGAATTCTCCTTTTTTTTTCTGCACTACCCTATATATGAAATCTGCGTTACACGCATGTTTATCAACACTTTTTACATTTGTTCTAAACCGCAAAAATAAAAAATTTTGTTAGTTTAACCTTAAAATTTTCTCAAAATATTACAAAATCTTTACAAATTTGATTTTAATCTAAAATCTACTATGAAAATTCATTTCAAAATGATAATATTAAAAAAGAGGAGAAAAAATTGAGGATGTCAGTTAATCAAAATATTAAGCCACTTACACTGAAAAGAAATTCTAAAGGTAATCTTGAGGTTGGTGGATGTGATTTAGTTGACTTAGCAAACGAATATAAAACTCCACTTTATGTTGTTGATGAAAAAACTTTAAGGCGAATTCTTTCTGAATATCGAGAAGCTTTTTCTTCTTATGAAAATTTGCAATTATTGTATGCATGTAAAGCATGTTTAAATCTTTCTATTGCAAAAATTTGTACGCAAGAAGGTTTTGGTTTTGATGTTGTGTCAGGTGGCGAGCTTTATACAGTTTATAAATCTGGTGCGGACATGTCTAAAATTGTTTTTAATGGTAGTAATAAAAGTATTGATGAATTAAAACTTGCATTAGATTTGAAGGTTGGCAGAATTTCTGTTGATAATTTTTATGAGCTTGAAATATTAAATGAACTTGCGGGAGATAGAAAAGTAGAAATTCTGTTAAGAATTACTCCAAATATTGAATGTCATACACATGATTACATTAAAACAGGTCAATCTGATTCAAAATTCGGATTTGATATGTCACAAATTGAAAAGGTTGTTAGTTTAATATTAAATAAGTATAAAAACCTTGTTTTGAAAGGCTTACACGCTCATATTGGTTCCCAAATTTTTGAGCTTGAAGTTTACAAAGATGAAGTGGATATTCTAACGGATGAAATTTTAAAAATTAAAGAAAAATTTTCAATTGAACTTGAAGAATTGAATATTGGCGGTGGAGCTGGAGTTAAATACGTTGAAAGTGATGAACCAATTTCAATTTTTGAACTTTCAAAAGTAGTATTGGATGAGTTAAAAAAATCTGTTAAGTCGAAAGGTCTGAAATTTCCAAAATTATATCTTGAACCAGGAAGGAGTATAATTTCAACCTCTGGAATTACCCTCTATCGATTAGGAAGTTCGAAAGAGCTTGTATCTGGAAAAAAATATATAGCAATAGATGGTGGAATGGCGGACAATCCAAGACCTTCACTTTATGGTGCACAATATACAGCGGAAATTGCAAATAAAATAGATGGTAAGACTTTTAGAAAAGTTACAATTGTTGGAAGGTTTTGTGAATCTGGAGATGTTTTAATAAAAGATATTACTCTTCCAGAAATAAAAGCAGGCGATATTTTGTGTGTATACAATACAGGGGCCTATAATTATTCTATGGCAAGTAATTACAACAGAGTTCAAAAGCCGGCAATGGTACTTGTAAATAATTCTCAATCTGCTATTATAGTAAAGAGAGAAAATCTTGATGACATAATTGCGGTTGATGTAGTTCCTGAAAGGTTGGAAAAGTAGATATGTACAATGATTTGCTATATTTTATACAAGCACATATTAGTAGTATCACCTCAAAATCATTGATATTAAACATTATCGAAATTTTAATCATTATGATAATGATACTTGCTTTTTATAGGAATTTTATTAAAAATACGCAATCAGAAAAGCTTGTAAATGGTATCTTTATTTTATTTTTAGGTTGGATTTTAAGTGAAGTTCTAATAGTAATAGATTTAAAAATATTGGGAATGTTTTTAAAAGCTCTTGTTATGCTTGTTTCTTTAAGTTTGATAGTTATTTTCCAACCAGAAATGAGAAGATTTTTGGGATATTTAGGTCAAACTGGTTTTGCAAGTATGTCTTTTTGGAAACATACAGAAAAGAAGAATGAAAGTGAAACGGATATTTTAAAAGAAGTTATTGAAGCAACGAGATATTTATCAAAAACAAGAACGGGAGCATTGATAGTGTTCCAAAGAGGGATAGGTACTGGAACTTTTTTTGAGGTTGGTACAAAGATAAATGCTGATATCTCAACTGAATTGATTTTGACTATATTCCATCCAAATACGCCATTGCATGATGGTGCAATGATAATAAGAGATGGAAAAATTGTATCTGCTGGGGTTTTGTTACCATTGACAGAAGACCCTAAATTGAGTTGGAAGTATGGTACAAGACATAGAGCTGCAATCGGAATGTCTGAAGTATCTGAATCTGCCTGCCTTGTTGTTTCAGAAGAAACTGGGGATATTTCGGTATCTGTTGGTGGAATACTAAAAAAATATGAAGATCTTACAACATTGAAATCTGATTTAGCCCAATTACTTGATTACGGAATGATTTCAACAGAGAATAAAAAGACTGGACAAGATTAAAGTTTTCTTGTAAAATTGACTTATGAATGCAAAACCAGTAAAGAGAGAAAGTAAACCTGTAACATTTATGTTTCTAACCTTTGGTGCTTTTATTGCGGCTATGGGTTTGGAAATGTTTTTGATTCCTAATGAAATGATTGACGGTGGGATAATCGGTATTTCGATTATGATAAGTTACCTTACCAAAATAAATTTAGGTATTTTGATTGTTTGTTTAAACTCTCTTTTTGTATTTATGGCATTGAAACCTTTGGGCAAGTGGTTTGTTTTCCAAACAGTTTATGCTACTGCAATGTTAGGTATAAGCGTTAACTATATTGGTCAAAACTATAAAGTTGCAACAAATGATTCTTTACTTGCTACAATATTTGGAGGGATTGTTTTAGGTTTTGGTGTAGGTTTGGTTTTAAGAAATAATGCTGCTATGGATGGTACTGAAATAATTTCTATCAGATTATCTAAAAAAACTGGATTTTCTATCGGCGAGATTATCATGTTTTTCAATTTATTCATATATTCTGCAGCAGGTTTCTTATATGGTATAGACAGAGCAATGTATTCTGTTTTGGCATATTTTATCGCATACAGAATGATTGATATTGTTATCACTGGTTTTAATGAATCAAAATCCTTAAATATTATTTCTGATAAATCTAAAAAAATTGGTGATGCTCTTATGAAAAATTTTGACTTAGGTGTAACTTATGTTAGAGGGGCCGGTGGTTATTCAGGAAAAGAAAAAGATATCATTTTTTGTGTGGTGTCAAGAATTGAGCTTACACAAGTTAAACAGTTGATAAAAAGTATTGACGAAAATGCATTTATCTCTATTGAAAATGTGTTTGAAGTTGAAGGAACAAGAATTAACAAAGAAAAAAAACTTATTGATACAAAAAAAGTTTTGAGAATGTTAAATAAAAAACAAAAAAAATAAACCAGATTTTTTTATTTGGCTGTGATATTATAGTTTGGTCAAATAGTAACGACAAAATTACAAGAAAGGCATAAAAATGGCAAAGCATATTGATACAATTCCTATTGAAGTTAGCATATTAACGGCTGATCATGATATTAAGGGTACTGTTCACGTTTCAAAGTATACAAATACAAATCGTGAATTGACTGATTTACTCAACGATAGAGAAAGAAGATTTTTGGCGGTTACAAATGCTGAAATCTATCCTAAAAATGGATCACAAACTCCAAGAAAATACACTTTTTTGGAAATTCATATGGATTATGTTCTTATGGTTCATCCATTTGCACAAGCTGTTTTCAAAGAATCTGGCAAAGCTCAAGAAGATATTGCAAGATTTAGAGAATTAAGAATGAAATTAAATCAAACAAAACCATTCTAAAAATAGGGGTTTCCTATGAACAGACGTGAATTTATTAAAAACACTCTTATATGTGGTTGTGCCGCATGTTTTGGTGGGGTTTGTTTTTCAAATCCAAAATCACTTGAAGATATGTTCTTTTTTAAGAGCAAGAATGATTTGCCAAGAAGAGTTTTTCTTGAATCTTGTAGTTTGTGTCAACTCCGATGTGTAAAATGTTGGAGGGTCACGAATACGGAAGTTCACACTTTGGGATATTTAAAATTTGAGGATTTTAAAAAATTTGTTGATGATAATCCTGTTGTTAACGAAATAGATTTGGCACTTAAGGGTGAAATGTTTTTAAATCCTGAATTGGACAAAATTATCAAATATGCACATGAAAAAAATATTATTTTGACAGCATATAGTGGGGTTAATGGAAATTACATTTCTGATGAAATAGCAGAATTGCTTGTTAAAACACAATTTAGGAACATTGTATTTTCTATTGATGGTGCAACGCAGGATGTATATAAAATCTATCGTGTAGGTGGCAATATAGATAGTGTTTTTGAAAACATAAAAAAAATAAATTTTTATAAAAAGAAATACAATTCTAAATATCCTGAATTAACTTATAAGTTTATTGTTTTTGGACATAATGAACATGAGATTATCCCTGCAAAAGAAAAAGCAAAAGAGCTTGGTATGGGGATTACATTCGACACAAACTATGCTCCAGCATACTCTCCTGTTATTGACAAGAAAATGGTAAAAGAACTTACAGGATTGAGTTTTGATACATTGCCAGAACAGAGAATGAGCGAAAATCAATTTATAATGTGTCAGGCACTTTTCAATAGACCTGTGATTTTTTACAATGGACTTTTGAGAGGTTGCTGTATGGCTGATGAAAATAGACATTTTGATGATATAAACGTATTTAAAGATGGCTATTTAAAAGCTATGAATGGGGCAAAAATAGCTTATGCAAGAAGAATGCTTGCAAATTACAAAACCCCTGCTCATAAGGATTTAGCGTGTTCAAAATGTTTTATGTATAAACAGTTGAAAAAGCACAAATTTTGTCTTATGAATGATGAGATGAATAAATAGTATTTTATTTATGATAAAATTGGGTTAATTTGAGGTTTATTATGGAACAAGTAAAAAAGCTTGAAGTATTTTCAAACATAAAAGGTGATATATTTGGTGGTATAACTGCTGGTGTAATTGCACTTCCTTTAGCGCTTGCATTTGGTGTTGCATCAGGTGTTGGTGCGGCAGCTGGTTTGTACGGCGCAATAATGGTTGGTATGTTTGCGGCTATATTTGGTGGAACAAAAACCCAAATTTCCGGTCCAACTGGTCCGATGACGGTCGTTCTTGCATCAATAGTTGTTTCGCACCCTGGAAATCTGAATGTAATTTTCATGACGATATTGCTTGCAGGATTGATACAAATTATTTTTGGACTTACTAAATTAGGAAGTTTTATCAAATATGTTCCATATCCTGTTATTTCAGGGTTTATGAGCGGTATTGGTTTTATTATTATAATTCTTCAAGCAGGACCTTTATTGGGGCTAAGTTCAAGTGGAAGTACTTATGAGTGTTTAAAAACTCTTGTAAAAACTCTTCCTGACACTAATTTACACGCATTATTAGCTGGTATCATGACACTTTTAATAGTGTTTTTTACTCCAAAAAAAATCTCAAAGATTATTCCTTCTGCCCTTATTGCATTGGTTGTTGTTACTGTTATATGTATCCTTTTTAAATTTAATGTTCCAACTATTGCAGATATCCCAGCTGCATTACCAAGTTTTAAGTTTCCACTTGTAAATCCAGAACTCTTAAAAAATATTTTACCTATTGCTTTTACATTGGCAGTATTAGGTTCGGTGGATTCACTTTTAACATCGCTTGTTGCTGATTCCATCACAAAGACAAAACATGATTCTAACAAAGAACTTATAGGTCAAGGAATTGGAAATATGATGGCATCATTGTTTGGAGGAATTGCCGGTGCTGGAGCAACGATGAGAACTGTTGTTAACGTAAAAGCTGGGGGAAGAACGCAACTTTCCGGAGTTGTACATTCACTATTTTTGTTAACTATTTTATTGGGTGCAGCACCATTAGCAAAAAATATTCCAACTGCTGTTTTAGCAGGGATTTTAATCAAAGTTGGTGTTGATATTATTGATTATAAATTTTTAAAAATTATTCGTAATGCCCCTAAACGTGACTTGTTTGTAATGCTTTGGGTATTTTTTGTTACAGTATTTTATGATTTGATTTTTGCTGTTGGAACAGGTATTGTTCTTTCTGCAATACTTTTTGCGATATCAATAGCTCAACAATTCGACTTACAAATTGATGATATTTGTCCAATCGAAGATGATTCTTCGGTAGAGGAAAAATCGAAATATGCAATAAGAGTTATTGATGTTAAAGGTATTTTGTTCTTTGGGTCTTCTTCTCAAATGATTTCAGGTGTTGATGATATGCTTGGTACAAAGTATGTTATTATTAGTTGCGAACAAATTTCAACTATGGATGTTTCTGCAGCTTTCGCTCTTGAGGATATGATTGTAAATTTAAGAAGCAGAGGAATTACTGTTATTTTAGTTTTGAGAAATGACTCTGTGAAGAAAAAACTTTGGGATTTAGGTGTGATAAGTATTTTGGGCAAAGACAATGTTTTCCTTGATAAAAACGTTGCTGTACAAGAGGCACGTGAAAGATTAGAAGGAAAAATTTAATAAAAATTCATTAAAGTTTTACGTTTTTAATCCGAAAATATAATAGTTATATAAATGGAGTATAAACTTTTGAGTAACGGTATAAATTTTGATATGTCGAAATTGATTGAAACTCGACAAAAAAATCAGCAAAAAATTGATTCAAATCAATTAAAAATGCCGGAGTTTGAAATGCAAATTTCAGGGTTTGGTAATGATTTAAATTTATCAAAAACTGCGGAAGCTTCTTATTTTCAGGACAAGCAATCTGCACTTGATGAGATAAATCTTCAAAAGAGTGTACTTGATGATTTAAGTGTTAGCGAGCAAAATGTTTCATCTCTTACAAATGATGTTAACAGATTGAGTAAGTCAGTTAAAGCCTTGCAAAATGAAGTCGAAAATAATAAAAAAGCTGGTGTTGGAGAAAATAGCTCCTATGGTCATGCAAAAATTAAAGAACTTGAAAATGCACAGAAAAGACTTGATGAAAAAACACAAGCTCTTAATGATGCTATAGAGCAGCAAAATATAAACGAAGAACTCAAAACGAAAGCACAAAATGCTATCGAAAAAGCAAATGATTTATTAAATAAATCTGAAGAAAATATAAAAAATGAACAAGAAAAACAAAAGATTGCTCAAGATAGTATAACAAATACTGAAAATGAAAAAAATAGTGTTGAAGAAGAAATTAAAGATTTAACGCAAGAAAACGTAGAAATAGATAATAAAATAGAAACATTAAAGAATTCTCAGGATACAAATAATTTAAAAGAAGCGGCACAAAATGCACAAAAGAAATTTGTTGAAATGCCTACGGTAGCTCAACAAAAAGAAACAATTTCCGCTTTTAATAATTGGGCATCTTCTGTCGCAAATAATAAAAACGCATCAGAAGCAGAGATTAGAGAATGTATAGATAAAATGGACTACATAGCTAAAAACAATAAAATCTCTGCAGTTCAAGATTTGGTTGGAAATTCAAAAAATATTTCTAATCAGTTAAAGGCAAGATTAAACGCTTCAAATGCAAATGTTGCAAATGATAGTGTAGAAAAGAATACAGGAGATAAAACAAATACTTCTAAATTACCAGAAACAAAAAAAGAAGTTGAAAATAAAGAGGTAAATCAAAAAGAAGTAAAGAAAACTGAAAACAAAGAGGTTAAAACACCCGTTGAAAATGTGTCTATGCAAAAAGACACAGGAAAAACTAAACAGGTTGAAAATAAATCAGAAACTAAAGTAGAAAAAAGACCAACTGCTGAAAATAAATCAAAGGCAGAAAACAAAACCGCTGTTGAACAAAAACAGCCTACGAAAGTGGAACAAAATGTCAATAAAAAATCTGTAAATAAAACTGAAAAACAACCAGAAAAATTTGAAAATAACGTTGTTTATAAAGATGCTGAAACCGGAATTGAATCGACCCTTAACTACACCGTAAAATTAGATGATGATGGCAAGTATCAGATGAATATGAACGCAAAAAATATACGTCCAGATGACGAAGTAGTTCAAGTTTTGACTTTTATGGATGATTATAAATATAGTTCAGGTAAAACAACAACTCCTCCACAAAGAAAAAATATAGCTATGACATCGATAGAAGCAAACCGAATTAAAATGAAAAAATTGATATATGAAGACATTATAAACAAGGAAGCAAAAGGTGAAAAAATTTCAGACGGAGAAGCTAAATTTAGAGATAGCTTTAAGTCTGAATTGAGCCAAAAAGGTTTTAAATATGATGATGATACTAAAAAAATCATAGCATCTGATCCTAAAATGATGGAATATTTAGAAGAAAGAGGCTTACTTTAGTTTCCATTGAGGGTTGTGAAGGCATCCTCAACGATACTATTTATGTCAAAACTTAAATTTTCGCCATTTGTTGAAAAATGAACGAGGTACTCAATGTTTCCAGAAGGTCCTTTTATGCTTGAAAAAGTTAGACCTTTAATTTTGTATCCTAAATTTATAATAAAATCACAAACATTTGAAATAACATCTCTGTGGGTATTTCTATTTCGTACTACTCCACCTTTTTCAACTAAGTCTTTTCCTGCTTCAAATTGAGGTTTTATCAAACAAATCATTTCGTGAAAATCAGTAGAAAGTAGATTTTTTAAATTTGGTAAAACTTTTTCTATTGATATAAAAGAAACATCCATAACTAAAAGGTTGGCTAAAGGTTCGCCTTCGTTATAAATATCTTCCTTTTTGCAAAGTTTAATGTTAGTTTTTTCAACAACTTTGACTCTTTTATCTTGTCTTATTTTCCAAGCGATTTGACCATAACCAACGTCTACTGCGTAAACAAATTTTGCTCCATTTTGCAAAAGACAATCTGTAAAACCTCCAGTTGATGCACCTGCATCAAGACAGATTCTATCCTTTATTTCGATGTCAAATGTTTTTAAAGCCTTCTCAAGTTTAAAACCTCCTCTTGAAACATAAGGCATAGTTTTAACTTCAATTTGCAGTTTTTTTTCAGGATTTATTTGAAATCCAGCTTTAGTTATAACTTCATCATTTATTTTTACATCACCGGCAAGAACGGCGGCAGCTGCTTTGCTTTTGTTCTCAAAATATCCAAGATTTACAAGTAATGAGTCTAATCTTTCTTTTTTCAAAATTTAAAAATCCTTTTTGCATTCTGATTTGTAACTTCTTCAACTTGTTCAAAGGAGATGCCCCTTAAATTTGCAATTTCCTGCGCTACATATTTAACATAGGCGGGATGATTTTCTTTTCCTCTAAAAGGTTCTGGTGTCAAATACGGTGCATCTGTTTCGAGCAACAAATAATCAAGTGGAATTTCTTTTGCAACTTCTTTCATTTTTTTTGCATTTTTAAATGTTACAACGCCACCAATAGCAATAAAAAATCCGCATTTGATACATTCTTTTGCAAAGTCAAGGCTTCCAGAAAAGCAATGCATTATCACAGGAATATCTTTGATATCTTTTATAATTTCAAATGAATCAAAATGTGCATCTCTATCATGGATTAAAATCGGCAAAGATAAATCTTGTGCAATTTTGATTTGCCTTTTAAATGCATCTTTTTGCTCTTTAACAAATGTTTTATCCCAATAATAATCAAGTCCTATTTCGCCGACAGCAACAATTTTTTTATTCACTTTAACTAAATCTTTGATAATTTCGTAATCTTCATCCTTTGCTTTCAAAACTTCTGAGGGATGAACGCCCAAAGCTCCATATACTTCTTCAAACTGACTGCATAGTGATATAACTTTTTCATAAGAGGATCTATCAGCGGAAGGTACAATTATTTTTTCAACACCAAAATCTTTAGCCTCTTTTACCAAAAAAGCTGCATCCTGTTCTATCATGTCAATATGTGAGTGAGTGTCTATCAAAATTAGCCCTTAAAATTTTTAACCATAACTTTAGGTGTAAAACCTTTACAACTATTCCATAAAACAACAGGAATTTCACCCTGTTGTGCAATTTTAAATTGTTGGTTACAAAAACCTTTGATAAGGTTTGTTGAGCCATCGTGATTAGATGTGAAATTTGTACAAGCTTGACATATTTTCAATGTAAATCCGTATTCAGCAAGTTTGTTTATTATTTCTTCTATTGCATCAAAAGTTCTTAAATGAGTTTTAGTTACAAACTTTTTATTTTTAAATATGAACTTAGCCTTTGTCATTCCACATTCAGAAATCAATATCAATTTACAAGGTACAGAACCTCTGCCATCAGTAACATCAACGTCTATTTCATAAGTTTCTTCTGGTTCTTTAGTATCAATTTCATTGCAAACACGGCGTTTTATAAATCTCCATAATGGAAAATGCTTTAATACGTGGAAAAGTGAATATATTGGGTAAAGTGATAAAACTAAAACATCTCGCCCTCTGAAATTTGAATTGACTAAACTAAAAGTAAATCCAAGAGCTAACATACATAATGAAAGAATTAGCAAAGAAAAATCACCATTAAAATAGTAACTCATAGAAGTTTTAATCAATATTGCGTAAGCCAACAATGTAAAAACAACATTTGGACTAATCATAGAAAAAATGTATTCTATATAAGATGTATTTGGGGTAATTACGTGTGAAATATTTTTGAAGAAAACATTCACTCTTTTTGATAGTCGTGGAATTCTTATTTTGTACTCATGAACTTCTGAGTATGTTTTAACGTTAGGATTGAAAGAATATTTACAATTTTCTTTTGCAAGTGTCGCAGAATATTCCAAATCTTTTTCAAGATTTTCAAAATCAGGACAACCAACATTATTTATTACATCTCTTGATATTGCACAAATTCCAGAATCAATGTCAGTATACAATCCAGCCAAGGCTCTTGCTCTGTACATAAAATTCATTCTATACTTTTGATAAGCTTTTTTGATTTTTTGTCTTATGTTCAAAGACTCACCAAACAACATAGTAGCACCGCTTATAACGTCATAATCAGACATTGCAGAGTTTACAGAAGAGAAGAAGTCTTTTTCTATGTACTTATTTATGTCGAGAAAAACAAACGCATCAATAAACTTGTATTCGTGTAATTTCTCTACAAGAATTGATACAGCTTGTTTTTTGCCAACTTTACCTTGATTTTTGATTGTAAAAAATTGAACATTTTTAGCGATTGGTAATTTTTCAGAATTATCGTCGCAATTGTCAAGAATTGCAAAAACAGAAATTTTACTTTGGTCATAGTCTTGCTCTGCGATACATTTTAGCATTCGGGATAATTTTTGTTCATTGTTGTGTGTATAAAGAATAAGACACAAATGCTTTTTGTGAGCAGTATCTTTGTATTTGTGTTGAATGGCAAATTTTCTGCTAATGATATTTCGAACTGAAATGTAGAGAAAATATACCGAATAAATTAAAATATATACATATATTAGATTTAGTAAAAATTTCATAATAGTTGACCTTAATTAAATACTATAACAAATTTATAAAATATTCTTCTTTTTTTTAAAAAATGTAATATTAGTAAATATTTGCTACCAATTATGAAAATTTATGAGATACTTAAGAAAAGGAGAAATTATGAGCGAATTTGTATATATGAACGGAAAATATACGGAAAAAGAAAACGCTGTAATTCCAGTAATGACTCATGGATTTTTATATGGTACATCTGTTTTTGAGGGAATAAGAGCATATTATAATTCTGAAGAAAATCAAATGTATGCTTTTAGGCTTGAAGAGCATTTTGAGAGATTTTTAAGAAGCGCAAAGATAATGCGAATAGAACTTGCTAAAAGCGTGGATGAACTTTGTGAGATCACAAAAGAATTATTGAAAAAAAACGAATATAAAACAGATGTATACATAAGACCTACAGCGTATAAGTCAAATGAAAGTGTTAGAACTAACATGGTAGGCAGTACCGACGGATTGATAATTTTTTCGGTGCCGTTGGGAGAAACATTAGACACAACAAAAGGTTTAAATGTTTGTGTATCAAATTGGCGAAGAACTTCAGACAACGCAATTCCACCAAAAGCAAAAATTGGAGGTGCTTATGCAAATACAGCTCTTGTCGCAACTGATGCAAAGCTTGCAGGTTTTGATGAGGCTATAACTTTATCTGAGGCTGGTGAGGTTATGGAAGGTTCTACTATGAACTTGTTCCTCGTGATAGATGATGTTTTGGTTACAACATCTTCAAATTGTGGAATTTTAGAGGGAATAACAAGAAATACAATTATAGAACTTGCAAAAAATAGAGGTTTAAAGGTAGAAGAGAGAAGAATACAAAGAAGCGAGCTTTATTTTGCACGCGAAGCATTTTTCTGTGGAACGAGTGCGCAAATAAACATAATAACAAGTATAGATAACAGATTGGTCGGTGATGGCAAGTTTGGAAAAATCGCAACTATGCTTCAAAAAGATTATTTTGATACGGTAAAAGGTAAAATTCCTCAATATAGAAAATGGTGCAGAAAAGTTTATGATTAGTTTTTTCGGATTATGTGTTCAAAATTTAATAACAAGCATAAAGTACCTGTTTTCGACCAGACGCTCGTCTATAATTGCTCAGGCAGCAGCGATAAGCTATGATTCTTTGACAATTGCGTTAGCGATTGTAATAATTGCGGCAAGTGTCATTGCAATTCAAGTATCAAAATCTTTTTTGATGTCTGGTGCAGAAACATATATTGGTGGAAGTATTGCTGTTGTAATTATACGTGAAATCGCTCCAGGATTTGCAGCACTTGCGATTGGAGCAAGAGCTGGCACAGCTATAAGTGCGGAAATTGCTAATATGCAAGTTACCTCACAGGTTGATGCAATGAAAACTCTAAAAGTTGATCCAGTAGGATATTATTTTACACCAAGACTTGTTGCAGCAGGGTTAACAGTTCCATTTGTTGTTTTAATTGCAGAATTTGTTGGAATTGTTGCAGGTTTGTTGATATGTCTTGTAACAATAGATTTACATCCAAATAGATATATAAATTCTGTATGGGCATGGCTTAATACGAGAGATATATACATAAGTCTATTAAAAGCTTTTATTTTTGGCGTACTTATTTCTCTTGTTTGTGCAACGCAAGGATATACCACAAAGGGTGGTGCAAAAGAAGTTGGAATTTCGACAACTCAAGCCGCAATAAAATCAACTGTTTACATGCTCGTAGCTGATTTTGTTATCAATTTATTGTTTTATCTATAAATAAAAATTATCTATAATTTTGGAATTGTAGGGGATAATCATACTTATCAGCATTATCACGAAGCATTTTGATTATTGCTTGTAGATCGTCTTTGTCTTTGCCTGAAACTCTTACTTGTTCTCCTTGAATTGAGGCTTGGACTTTAAGCTTTGAATCTTTTATATCAGCAACAATTTTTTTTGAAAGCTCTTGTGTTAAACCTTTTTTTAGCTTGTAAACTTGTCTAACATTTCCGCCCAAAGCATTTTCAACCGGTTGTGGGTCTAAAATCTTTATACTTAAATTTCTTTTAACAAGTTTTGATTGCAAAATATCGTAAATATTTCTCAACTTCATATCATCAGTAGTTGTTATAGTGATTGTTTTATCTGCATCAAGTTCTACTTCAGAATTTGTGTTTTTTAAATCAAATCTTGAAGTTAACTCTCTTTTTACTTGATCAACAGCGTTTACGAGTTCTTGTTTATCAAATTCTGAAACGATATCAAAACTGCAATCTTTAGCCATAATAATTTTCTCCTTAAATTTTTTATCAATCTTACCATGAACATATTATTTGTGTTATAGTTATTAAAAATAGAAAGTTGAGGAAGTATAATGATTACGGTAAAAGATGTTGAACACGTAGCAAAGCTTGCAAGATTAGAACTTACAGAAGCAGAAAAAGAAAAATTCACAAAACAGCTTGGCGATGTTTTAAAGTATGTTGAACAAATGAATGAAATTGATACTACAAATGTTAAACCTATGGCTCATGCTTTTGATATTGTAAACGTTATGAGAGAAGATAAAGTTGTTTCTGAAGAAACAAAAGAAGAATTGATGATGAATGCACCTGAAGAAGAAAATGGATTTTTCAGAGTTCCAAAAATCAATTAGTAAAAAATTCGGGGATATAAAATGACAAAATATATTTTTATAACAGGGGGAGTTGTTAGCTCTCTTGGTAAGGGTATTATCGGTGCATCTTTGGGTAAACTATTGAGAGCAAGAGGATTTTCTGTTGCTATTCAAAAATTTGATCCATATATAAATGTTGACCCTGGAACAATGAGTCCATTTCAACACGGAGAAGTTTTTGTAACTGATGATGGTGCAGAAACAGACTTGGATTTGGGTCACTATGAGAGATTTATAAATGCTGATTTTGGACAGATAAATAATGTCACATCAGGTAGTGTTTATCAAACAGTAATTAACAAGGAAAGAAAAGGTGAATATTTAGGGGCAACTGTTCAGACTATTCCTCATATCACTAACGAAATAAAAGCAAGAATAAATAAAGCAACAGCACAATTTAATCCAGATTTTCTTATTATAGAAATCGGTGGAACAATAGGTGACATCGAAGGATTACCATTTATTGAGGCAATAAGACAATTTAAATCGGAAGTTGGAATAGGCAATGCGATTTCTCTTCATTGTACATTGTTACCTTACTTGCCAACTTCTGGAGAATTGAAAACAAAACCTTCGCAACATAGTGTAAATGTTTTGAGAAGTTATGGTTTACAACCAGATGTTTTGGTTTGTAGAACATCTCATCCAATACCACAAGAAGAAAAAGATAAATTGGCTCTGTTCTGTTCAGTACCAAAAGATGCTGTAATTGAATGTAGAGATATGAAAAGTATTTATGAAGTTCCACTTGCTCTTGAAGACCAAAATATAGCAGGTGTAATATTGAACATGTTGAATACTTGTTACAAAAAAGCGGATTTGAAATCTTGGAAAAACCTTGTAGAAAGAATTAAAAATCCCAAAAAAGAATTAAATATTGCAATTGCAGGAAAATATACAAAACTTTCTGATGCATATATCTCTGTTGTGGAATCTCTAAAACATGCAGGTTATGCAAACGAAGCAAAAGTGAATGTTCTTTGGATAAATTCAGAAGACTGTGTTGATTATGAAAAATGCAAAGAACTTATGAAACCACTTGACGGGGTAGTTGTTCCAGGAGGATTTGGAGTAAGAGGTATCGAAGGAAAGTTAAATGTAATAAGATATGCACGTGAAAATAATCTTCCATTTTTGGGACTTTGTTTGGGTATGCAATGTGCAGTTATTGAATATGCAAGAAATGTAGTTGGTCTTGAGGGAGCAAATTCTAAAGAGTTTGATGATCATGCAAAAAATCCGGTAATCGACTTGATGCAAGAGCAAAAAAATGTTCAAGGATATGGCGGAACAATGAGGTTGGGTAAATATCAATGCAATTTGAAAAAAGGTTCTATTGCACAAAAAGCTTATGGTCAAAACACGATATCAGAACGCCATAGACATAGATATGAAGTAAATAGTAAGTATATTAAACAACTTGAAGATGCAGGATTGGTATTCTCTGGCATGTCCCCTGATGGAATGTTGGCAGAAATAGTAGAATTGCCAAAACTTGATTGGTTTGTTGCATCACAATTCCACCCAGAATTTAAGTCAAGACCAGAAAATCCACACCCATTGTTCTTGGGTTTGGTTTCTGCAGCATTAAAAAGGCAAAAAAAATAAATGGAAATTCAAGAAATAAAGCAAATTTGGGAAAAAGTGAAAGACGAATTATCACAGAATATTTCTGAATCGTCTTATACTTGGATTGAACCTTTAGAACCAATTGGGTTTGAAAATAATTGCTTTACGTTGTTGACAGGTCAAGGTCTTGCAAGAGATATTATTAGAAAAAATCATTACCAACAATTTATGGATGCTTTTTCGAAAGTTCTGGGGAAAGAAACAGATTTTGAGATAATTTTTGACGAAAAATTGTCTAATAAATTGAAACAAGAAAAAGCAAAAATAGAAAAAAAACTTGAAAAAAGTAAAGAAAAAGAAAACTCAAAAGATGTTTTGGCACAAATGCAGTCTTTTTCAAATTTGAATTTGAAATATAAGTTTGAAAATTTTGTTGTTGGTTCAAATAGTGAACTTGCACAAGCTGCGGCAATGGCCGTTGCAAAAAATCCAGCAAAACGTGGATATAATCCTTTGTTTATATATGGTGCATCAGGTCTTGGAAAAACTCACTTGATGCAGGCTATTGGACATTATATTTTATTTAACTCTCCAAAATTACGAGTTAAGTATGTAAAAACAGAAGATTTTACTAATGACTTGATAAATAATATTAGAAGTGGTGGCGATAGAAGTGAAAGAATGACAAAATTTCGCCAAAAATACAGAAATGTTGATGTTTTACTTCTTGATGATATTCAATTTATTGAATCAAAAGAAAGAACAATGGAAGAAGTTTTTCATACTTTTGACAGCCTGTATAACAAAAATAAACAAATTGTTATTACATCTGATAGACAACCAAAAGATATTCCGACTTTGCCAGAAAGATTGTTGAGTAGATTTGAATGGGGCATCGTTACAGATATCACCCCACCTGATTTTGAAACAAGATTTGCAATTTTAAAAAATCTCGCAGATGGAGTGGAATTTGAAGTATCCAATGATGTTCTTGAATTGGTAGCAAAAAACTTCACAAAAAATGTAAGAGAACTTGAAGGTGCTTTTAATAAAATTAGCGCATATGCAAGTATAAAAAATGTAGAATTAAATGTTGAAAATGTTAGAAAAATCTTAAAATTAGACGAAATAAAGAAAGAAATAACAATTGATTTAATTGTTGAAAAAGTTTGTGAAAAATTTGATGTAACCGAAGATGAGTTGAAAAGTAGTGCAAGAAGTCAAAGAATATCATACCCACGTCAAATAGCAGTTTATTTAATAAGAGAACTGCTTTCAAAAAGTTACAAGGATATCGCCAAGTATTTTAACAAACAACATCCAACAATTTTGTTTTCATATGAAAAAGTAAAAAATGAATTAAAAAAGGATAATGAACTGAAATCACAGATTAAAAAATTAAAAACAGAAATAAAATCAAAATAATGTTGACTAAAAATTATTTTGTTGGTAGAATTTACACATAGCTCCCCCAGTGGAGTGAAACGGAACGGAGTTAAAATCAGTAGAGCCTGCTCTACCAACTCCTTGAAAACTAAATAAGATATGCCGCAATAGCTCAGTTGGTAGAGCAAGGGACTGAAAATCCCTGTGTCCTTGGTTCAATTCCGAGTTGCGGCATATTTTTTTTATATGTCCTTGAAGAACTTGGGTAGCGAAAAAGTCAGTAAGAGATAAGACGGACAGGTCCTTGGTTCCCTCTCGAAAAACGATACTCAATCGTTTTTCTCGGCAGAGTGAGTTGCGGCATATTTTTTTTATATGTCCTTGAAGAACTTGGGTAGCGAAAAAGTCAGTAAGAGGTAGAACGGACAGGTCCTTGGTTCCCTCTCGAAAAACGATACTCAATCGTTTTTCTCGGCAGAGTGAGTTGCGGCATATTTTTTATATGTCCTTGAAGAACTTGGGTAGTGAAAAAGTCAGTAAGAGGTAGAACGGACAGGTCCTTGGTTCCCTCTCGAAAAACGATACTCAATCGTTTTTCTCGGCAGAGTGAGTTGCGCACAATTTTTTTTAATATCCCCTCCACGTATTATATTTTTATTTTAAAATATACTTATGGTTGATGATGTTTATGATTTAAAAAAGTTGAATAACAATAATTCTTGGATTATTCATTATGCTTGTAGTGGCTTATATGAAGGCTATTCCCCTGCTCCAAATATCTCTTGTATTATCGTAAGTAATATCACATGCGATTATAAACGTAAATTTTTTATAAATGATTACTTGAAAGAGAATAGTGTTTTAAATTCTGAAAAACTTTTATTGCAAAAGTTTGCTGATTTTATTAACGAAAATACTGATAAATATTTTCTTCATTGGAATATGTCTGGCAAAAGTTATGGTTTTAAAGCTATAATGGCTCGCTGTACTGATTTAGGAATAGAGATAAAAGATGTTCCAGATGAAAATAAAATAGATTTATCTAAAATTGTTGAAAATATTGCAAATAAAAAGCTTTCTTTAAAGCAAGTTCTAATGTTTAATAATATTTTATACGATGATTTTTTAAACGGAAAAGAAGAACTTGATGAATATAATAAAGGAAATTATGGTGCAGTACTGGAGTCTGTTCTCGATAAGGTTATCGGAATTTATATGCTACTTGATATTATAAAAGAAGGTTCACTAAAAACAGGATTTAATAATAGAGTTAGTAGTAAGTATACAAAAGATGAAAGAAAAATCATTGATAAAAAATTAAAACAATATAGAAAAGAAATTTTTGATAGAAATAATGCAGCTATTGCGAAAATGGAAAAAAATTTAGATGATAGTTATTCTTCTGAAGATGAAGAGAGTTCTTTAATTGTTTATGATAGCGAGCATCCTATTTTGTCTTTATTTGCAAATTTGTTTTTAAATAAAAAGTAATATTCATATCTCTTGCCAACCTATAATAACTTATGCTATCATATTTCAAATATAGTGAGGTAAAATATGAAAAGATTTATTTTGATAGCTTTTATAATGTCCCTTTTAAACCCAGTAAGTGCAAAGGTTATGAAAGGCAGTGCAATTGATTATATTTCCACGAAAAATCCGAGAGAAATTATAAGTGTAAAACTTTCGAGAGATTTCGATCTTAATGATTCAGTTACCTTAAAGAAGGGGTATGTGTTGGTAGGAAAGATGCAAGATATCAACCATCCAACATCTTGGCATCATAATGCATATTTTACTTTTGTCCCAACATCATATATTGATTTAGAGCACAAAGAGCATCTTATAAAAGATGAAATTAAAGCTGTTTATCGTCAAAAAATGAAACCAGATTATAAACATTCAGAAATAACAGTGGGGGAATTTATGTTTTCCCCGTCATATATTGACAATACAAAACGAATGCTAAATGGAGAAACGAAAGACGTTTGGAATGAATATGCAAATAGAAATACTCCTTGGGGAAAGGGCGAAGAGATAGAGATTAAATCTGGAGAAACTATCTACTTTAATTTTCCTGATTAGTTTGTATACTGCAAAGTAATGTCAACTACTTTGATTTATCTCAATATAGCTAAAACAACCTTATAAATCATTTTTAATTGGCTTTCATCAGCATCAAGAAGGAGCTTATTTATTTCTGGTATATATTTCCCATTCAAATGAGAGAATGTAAACAAATCTCTAATGTCGACACCTAAGGCTTTTGCGAATTTTTCTAAATGTTCATCCTTTGGAAAATGATATCCAGACTCAAGTCGACTCAAACTTCTGGGCTCAATTCCAATAATTTCAGCGAGTTCTGCTTGTTTTAAATTTTTTTGAATTCTTAATTCTTTTATTCTTTTTCCTAAAAGTTCTCTGATATTCATAATACCCTCTTATTAAACAATACCTTATATTAAGAATTTTTAAATTACGTGTTATATCACTTGATTATTATTTTAATGTGGTAACATGTCTATTAGATTGTTTGATACATAGGGGAGTATAATGGAAAGTAAGTTTTTGAAATTTTTGATAAATTTGATTCCAAATAAAAGGGAACGAATGTTATTAAGAAACAAATATTTGGGACAAGAATTACCAGAAGATTGGCCTGAAAGATTAAGGACTTCACATAACCGAAGACATATATATGTAAAACAAGATGGTCTTGATATTATTTATAATGTATTGATGAGCAAAAATCCATGTTTAATTTGTAGATATGGGTCATTGGAACTTGATCAATTGGATCAGTTTGTTAAAAATAAAAATCGTCAAATTAGCTTTAGAAATAAAGATTTTATTAGTAACAACGCAGGTTTTTTCCCTGCAACAGATTATTATCTTTCAAGATTTGCATATGAAATGGGAGAGGTTTCGAAAAATATAGATGTTATTGGAATTAGATACTTTGAATCTGAATTTTTGATGTGTGATTTATATGCAAAAAATGCGACAATTGTTTCTCAAGATGCACTTAACGTAGATAATTTTTTATCAAATAAACCATTTACGAGAGCATTGAGAGGAAAGAAAGTATTAGTTATTCATCCTTTTGTAGAAACAATGAAAAAGCAATACGTAAAAAGAGAACTCTTGTTTAATAATCCAGATATATTACCAAAATGTGATATTAAATACATAAAGGCTGTTCAAAGTATCGCAGATGAAAAAAATGACCTCCCTTTTGATACATGGTTTGATGCATTATCTTATATGAAGAGTGAGATACAAAAAGTAGATTTTGATATTGCAATTATCGGATGTGGTGCATATGGTATATTTTTAGCAGAATATTGTAAGCAAATAGGAAAAAAGGCTATTCATATGGGTGGTGCAACTCAATTACTTTTTGGAATTAAGGGAAAACGTTGGGATGATATGGGCATTTATAATGGATATTGGGTAAGACCAGATGAAACTGAACGACCAAAAGGTTTAGAAAAAGTTGAAGAAGGTTGTTATTGGTAAATAAATGAAAAAGCTTACAATAGTTACGATATGTTATAACGAACCGAGAGTAGAAGAAACATGTAAGAGCGTTGTTGAGCAGACATGGCAGGATTTTGAATGGGTAGTTATTGATGGTGGTTCAAATGATAAGACCTTAAAAGTTTTTGAAAAATACAAAACTCGCATTGATAAATTTATATCAGAATCAGATAATGGAATTTATAATGCTTATAATAAAGGTTTGAGTCTTGCATCTGGTAAATATATAAGTTTTATGAATGCAGGTGATAGTTTTTACCATAGAGAAATCTTGAAAATATTTAATTGTTTAACAGAAAGTAATTGTGCAGATGTTTATTATGGAAACTGTGAATTAGCATTAAATAATGTAAATGAAACAGTTATCTCTAATTATCCCAAAACCATTACATCAAACTTTTTTATAACTCATAATATTTGTACGCAAGGAATGTTTATAATGAAAGCACTTTTCGATATTTTTGGAGGGTTTAATGAGAAATATAAAATATGTGCTGATTACCTAAAATGGCTCCAATTTAAAAAAAATAATGTGACTTTTGAATATTTACCTTTAATCGTTGCAAGGTATGATTTAAATGGTGTTTCATCGAAGAAAGAAACAAGAAAAATAACAAATAAAGAAAAATCAGAGATAAAAGATATGTTCTTTTCTAAAAATGAAATTTCAAATGAAGAGATGAAAATAGAAATGAAAAATAAATCAAAACTTTCTTTTTGGGAAAAAATATTTTCGGTAAAAAATGATTTTTCAGGGACTCACAAAGTAGTTACTATTTTGAGTTGTAGTTTGAGGTGGAAACGAAGGTTTTATTAAATTTTCGTACACAAAAAAGTAAGTAACAAAAGCTTTCAAGAGGAATAATAGATAAATGAAAAGCCTTTTATATATTAGACATGCTTATCATAGTAAAACAAAATCTAATGATTTTTTAATTGATATATTAAAAAGTTCTTTCAATATTACTCTTTTTGATATTGACCCATATACTCAAAATATTGAGGAAATGTTAAAATCTGTTCCAGCTAAAGATTTTGATGTTTTATTATTATTTCAGCTTCCTATTGACGGAAATTTAATAAAAAAATATATTAAATTTAAAAAAGGTGTTTTCTTTCCAATGTTTGATGGTGCTCCTGACAGAAAAAATCATATTTGGCTAAGTTGGAAAGATTTTAACATTATCAATTTTTCTAAAACATTACACTTAGAGTTACTAAATTTGGGATTAAGTTCTTTTTATATTCAGTATTTCCCAAAACCTATTGATGTAGGATTAGGAAATGAAAAATCTGTATTCTTTTGGCATAGAATAACCAAATTGAACATAAATATTTTTGAAAAAATTTTTAAAAGTTTGTCCATTGAAAATGTTCATATTCATAAGGCTACTGATCCTCAAAATGAATTTGTTAATCCAACGTTAGATAATCTTAATATTGAATATTCAACTTGGTATAACAGTAAAAATGATATGTTAAAAGACATAGAAAAATGTAGTATATATATCGCTCCAAGATTGTATGAAGGTATCGGAATGAGTTTTCTTGAGGCGATGGGGATGGGAAGGTGTGTTATCGCAACTGATACTGCTACAATGAATGAATACATAGTTGATGGAAAAACAGGAATATTATATGATTTTGATAATCCATGTTTGAACAAGCAATATGATATCAGAGCTATACAAAAGAATACTTTTAACTATATAAACGATGGATATATTAAATGGGAAAAGGAAAAATATAAAATAATAAATTACATAGATTATCCTGTGAAAATTGATAAAATGAAGATAATATTATTTAAAATCAAAACATTACAGGTGATTAAAAATCTTTTTTCAATAACAAATAATGATACGAGAACACACAAAATTCTCACGTTAATGGGTTTTCGCTTTAAATTTGAAATAAAATAATTAGTGTGTTATTAGTTTCAAACCAGTTATACCGCATATAGTTAGAGAAATACAAAATAGACGCATTGCTGTTGCGGGTTCTTTAAATAATATTATACCAAAAATTACCGTTCCAAATGTTCCTATTCCTGTCCAGATTGCATATGCTGTTCCAAGTGGGAGCTCTTTTAGTGCAATTGCTAAAAAGTAAAAACTTAATATCATGCAGATTATAATTAAAGAAGAAACATATATGTTTTTAAATCCAAATTTCATTCCCACTGACCAACTTATTTCAAATATTCCAGCTATAAACAGATACAACCAATGCATCTTCCTACTCCACTAAAATTTATAATTTTTCTTTTTATAAATCAACTTTTGTTTCTTCTTGTTTCTTAAATTGCATTTCATATAATGTTCTATATTGACCGTTTGGTATTTTCATTAGCTCTTGATGTTTTCCAACTTCAACTACTTCGCCATTATTTATTACAACTATTTTGTCTGCATTAACAATTGTTGATAATCTATGAGCTATAACAAAAACAGTTTTATCTTGCATAAGATTATCAATTGCTTTTTGAACTACTGCTTCTGATTTATTATCAAGTGCAGATGTTGCCTCATCTAAAATTAAAATAGGTGCATTTTTTAAAAATGCTCTCGCAATTGCAACCCGTTGTTTTTGACCACCTGAAAGTAATATTCCCCTTTCTCCAATTTGAGTATTCTCTTTTTCAGGTAGTGACAATATAAAGTCTTCAAGATATGCCATTTTTATTGCGTTTTGAATTTCATCTTCGGTTGCGTTTTCCTTTCCTAAAAGGATGTTTTCTCTTATTGTTCCAGAAAATAGAAAATTGTCTTGGAAAACAACTGCAATATTATCTCTTAACGATTTCATTGAATACCCTCTTATATCAATATCATCGATTGTGATGCATCCTGAGGTTACGTCGTAAAATCTTGGAATTAAGTTAACTATTGTGGTCTTTCCTCCACCAGAATTTCCTACCAATGCAACTTTTTCTCCCTTGTTTATGTATAAATTTATATTTTTCAACACTGGTTGATTTTCTATATATTCAAAATTTACATTTATAAATTGAATTTTTTTGTGATTGTTAGACATTGTAATGGGGTTTTGTATGTTTTGAATTCCTGGCTGTGTATCTAAAATAGCAAATATTTGTTCAATAGCGAAAAATGACATTTGCACAGAATTCAAATTGTTTCCAATGCTTTTTACTGGAGTATATAATAATATCAACGCAGTTATAAATGAAACAAAATTTCCAGCTGTTATTTGATTGCTCATTATAAGGTGTGAACCATAACCTATCGCCCCAGCTATACCAACAGATACTATAATATGCATCATTGGAGATAACCATTGAGTTCTTTGAACCAATTTTATTCGCAAGTTGAAGACATTTTTTAAAATCTCTTCAAACTTATTCTTTTCATTGTTTTGTAAATTATAAGAGGTTATAGTTTTGTTTCCCGCAAAAGCCTCATTGTATTCTGTTATGATTGCAGAATCTGCAACAACTGTTTTATCTAAAACTCCCTTAATTCTTTTTTGCAATTTTGCAACCGGTGCAAATGCAAAAATCAATACCGCACAGGCTATTAAGGCTAATTGCCATGAATTATAGAACAAAACGCATACCAATGATATAGACGAAAATATTCGTTGAATAAAAATGCTTAAATTATCTAACAGCCCAGAGCAAGCCATATCTGCCATATTATTAAATTGGAATATTACATCTCCAGAATTTCTTTTATCATAAAATGATGTTTCAAAAGATAACAATTTTTTGAATAAATCAAATTTCAATCCATTTGTAATCTTTGTCCCTACCCACGTTGAAAGATATGAAGATAAATATTTCAAACCCCCTTGAATTGATGTAAATGCAACTATCCCTAAAGGAATGTACCAAGGTGAAGCAATTGTCTTTTCAACCATAACTAAATCCATATAAGGTTTTAGTGCGAGAGCTATAACTGCATCAAGAGATCCGATAGGAATACAAATTAACATCGAACACAATGCCCTAAACCAAACTGGTTTTACATATGGCCACATTCTTTTGTAATTTATAACAAATCTTTGTTTATTTATCGTCGTTTTTATGTTCTCTATATTCATTCTTTTCCTTAATATTCTCGATAAAAATATAGTCATTCAAATATGTAAGGTATGGTACATATTGTTTACGGCTTAATCTCTCAAGTTTTTCTTGATATCTTTTAAATTTTATCTTTGCAGTTTTATATTTTTCTATTAAATCAATATAATCTTTTCCTCTTACAAATTGTTTTAGATTCCCTCTTTCGTTAGTAAGTGTTATTAAATCAGATTTTATTACCTCTTTTTTATAAAAATCTTTGATTGTTTTTATAACATGTGATTTTCCAAAAAATGTTATCAACTTACACTTGTCATCACCAATTCTTTTATATCTTAAAGAAAAAATGGTTTGAAGGGTGTCAAGGAATTTTGGAACAAAAACAAACCAAAACAGAGGATATTTACAATAATATTTATAATATTTCGATAAATATTTTAAATTTGTAAAATATGAATCACTTCTGCGATAACATATATTTTTACAATATTCATACAAAAGTCTTTTGCTATACCATAGCCAAACTTTATTTGAATATCCCAATTTTTTAACAAAAGAAAATGTCCATAAATGGTTAAAATATATTCTTGGACCGTCAACATTATTTAACCAACGTTGAACGCCAACTCGGTCGATAATAATAGGATATTTGTCAGCAAATAAATAAGTATATGGATATTTTTTTGCTATGTATAAGAGAATATATATGTGAAACCAATCTTTTTTCAGAAATAAATTTATATCTGGAATTTCTTTATAATAATCTTTTCTGAACACAATATTGGAAGCTGGCCAAGATCTATCTTCAACATCTAAAATAAATTTATCAGTTTTGTTTTCATAATATCTATCTTTTGTATAAAATCTCGAATTTAAATATTTTCGACTACATAAATGATTATAAAAATCCTCTCTTAAAAAGAAATTTGACAGAACAATGATAGAAAGGTTATCTTTTGTGTTTAGAATGTCATATAATCTTTTAAGTCCCGTTGGAGAGTATAAATCATCATCTCCTAATATGTGAATATATTTTCCTGAAGCCATATCGCACAACTTCATAACGTTGCCGTCATATCCAAGATTTGAATTATTCCTGTTGTATCTAATGAACTCTGGATACTTATTTGCAAGTTCTTGAATGATTTTTGGTGTGTCATCTGTTGAACAATTATCCGAAACTATAACCTCAATGTTTAACAAATTAAATTCTGTAATTTGTTTTATTATTGAATCAATAGCAGTTTTTAAGTGCTTTTCGCCATTGTAGGTTGGAATACATATAGATAATAACTTAAAATCTTGCATCTTCATACTCTCTAAATGTTTTCTTTCTGTAATAATCGGCTCTTTTTGTTATTAAATTATTGAAAAAATTTATATAAGATAATCTCTTAAATAAAAATATCTCTAATGAATTAAAAATTTTATAATCTTTCATCTTTTTGCACATTTCAGTCCAAGTCAGATAATTTTTTAAAACTGCCCATTTGTACAAAAAGTATGCGAAATTCCACAATAGTGGCTTACCTAAAAATTTGTGTTCCTTTGTTATTTTTTTTATCCCTAAAAGTAAGTTACATATTTCGTCAGGGAAAGGTCCGGTTGACAAACTGTTTGAATCACTTTTTGGATGTTGTCTCCACCTCAGGCATGTTCCTTGAATAAAGGCTACAGGACCATTATCATTTATTTCCATCATGAAATATATATCGTGTAATTTTCCATATTTTTCAGGATGATATTGTACAGATTTATAAACTTTTGTTTTATATATATTTGATGCAAAAATAGGTCGTCCTACAAGTAAATTTAAATAGCTGCCAATATACTGCGGATATAAAAAGTAGCTTTTATATAATATATTCCAATTTGAATTGTCAACATTAAACAACCCCAATGCTCCACCAGAGCACATCACAATGTCATTATTTTTGCTTAAAATCGACATTGCTGTTTCTATATATTCAGGATGAACAGCATCATCATCGTGAAAAATTGCAGTATATTCATTTTCTGCAAGCTCTTGTGAGCGTTTAAAATTCCCAGTGTTACCCAAGTTTTTTTCATTTGTAATAACTTCAATGTTGCGATCAGGATATTTATCTTGTATTTCTTTAACAACCTCTAAAGTATTATCAGTACTACAATTGTTTAGTACTTTAATCTTAAAACCAGTCGCAGTTTGAGTGCACAAACTTTCTAACATAATTCTTAAATATTTGGCTCTGTTGTAAGTTAATACAAATACATCAAGTTTTTCACAATTCATAAAATATTTCTCCATTAAGTTTATTCTTCTTCAAAATAGAGCCCAAATTGCTCTTTTATAAATTTTTGACTTCCAACATAGTGAGAAAACTTATCAGGAATACCAATTCTCTTGAATTTAATGCCTTTGCCACTTTCTGCAATAATTTCAGCGACAGCACTTCCCAAACCACCAATAATATTGTGTTCTTCGAGAGTGTGAATTTCTATATTGTGTTCTATAAAATATTCTATGCATTTTTTGTCAATAGGTTTTATTGTGTGCATACTTACCAAATATGGTTTTCTTCCGTTCTTTTTTAATTTTTTACAGTAATTCGAGGCATCAGGAAGCATATTGCTTGTTGAAATAACTGCAATATCCTCTCCTTTTTCAATAATAGATGCTTTCCCAATTTCAATTTTATTTGTGTCGAAAATTCCTCTATTGTGTCGACCTATTCTTATATACATAGGTCCATCAATTTTTACAGATTCTCTGACAATTTGTTCCGCCTCTTTATTATCTCCTGGGCAACAAATTGTCATGTCTGGTAAAACTCGCATTAGTGCAATGTCTTCTATTGCATGATGAGTTGCACCGGCAGCTCCGTACGTAAAGCCAGCACCAATACCAACCAATTTAACATTTGTTTTCATATATGCAACATCAAGTTTCACTTGTTCAAAAGCTCTTCCTGTTAAAAAAGGAATAATTGTATAAACATAAGGCTTTTTACCATATAGAGCAAGTCCGGCAGCTATGGACACAGCGTTTTGTTCCGCAATACCGCAATTTATTGAACGTTCAGGAAACTCTTGAAAGAATGGCTCTAATACTGAAAAACCCATGTCAGGTGTTATTAAAACTATATTCTTATCTTCTCTTGCCAAATCTATTAAGGTATTTATAAACGTTTTTCTCATATTTATTCTTCCTCAATTTCTTTTAGGGCTTCTTTTAGTTGTTCATCATTAGGTGATTTGTAGTGCCATTCAAGACGGTTTTCCATGAAAGAAACACCTTTGCCTTTCACTGTATTTGCGACGATAGCAATAGGTTTGTCCGAGGTTTTCAAAAGAGTTTCAGTAACCTCTTTTATATTATTTCCGTCTATTGAATATGTCTGAAAACCAAAAGTTTTAATCCTGTCTTCAAGATTTGATTGGTCTATTATTTCGTTAGTTTTTCCAAAACCCTGCAATTTGTTATAATCTACTATAAATACAAAATTATTTAGCTTGTGAGATGATGCAAACATTAAAGCTTCCCACACAGAACCTTCGTTACATTCTCCATCCCCACATATAACAAAAACTCTGCCGGAACATTTATCAATTTTTTTAGCTAAAGCAAACCCTACACCCAATGAAGCCCCATGTCCTAAAGAACCTGATGATACTTCAAAAAACGGTGATTTTTCTCTATCAATATGGCAAGGTAAAGTTCCATTATCAAGAGAATATTTTTCAATTTTATCTTTTCCTAAAAAACCTCTATGATATAAAACAGAATAAAGTGCTGCACTTGAATGGCCTTTGCTTAAAATAATTATATCTCTATTTTTATTATTTATGTTTTTAAAAGAGATGTTTGCAACTTTAAAATATAATGAATATAAGATATCTACTACACTTAGAGCTGAACCTATGTGTGAAACATTGGCTTTATTTACAATTTTTAAAATTGTTTTTCTAATTTCTTTTATATCTTCCATCTAAAATCTCAAGTTTATAATTCTAACTATGAATACTATTCTACAATAAACAAAAATATAACAAGTAAAAAAAAAATAGGCGGACGATTTATCGTCCGCCCTGATATTTTAAAAAGATTCACAAACTATTGTCCATAAGCTCTTGTTGTAATCTTTTTGTATCCAAGGATATTTTTTGTTTCTTGGTCAGCGTGTGACAATGCTGAAATTTTTCCATTAGTCATTGCTTGTTTTATACTGCAATTTCCCAAAGCAACAACGCCAAAGTAAGTTGTACAAGTAGCAACTCCAACTTTTGCAGGGTTAACTGAACCAGAACCTAACAATTGGTGAGTTGTATCTTGATATACAATACCAAAAGGTTCAGATGCCAAAACTGGCATAGTCAACAATCCCAATACACCCAAAGTGCAAAGTAATTTTTTCATGTTTTTCTCCTTTTTCATACTATCCCCGATTTGATTACCATTATTTGATTATCAAACCTTCTTAACTGTAACACGGGGAAAAAGTCATGAAAAAATTTTGTTTCATTATTTTAACAAATATTAAGATTATCAAGTTTTTGCATTATAAAGCAAGTTTTAAGCCAATAGTACAAGATACTAAAAATTGAGGCTATTTTTAATATATTAAGTGTTATATTGTTTTAAATCCAGAATATTAAATTATTTGAAAATTGCTATTAAACCCATTACAACAGTAGGTATTATTACGACAGTAGGCAAAAATTTTTCGATGGATTCTAAATTTTGACCAAATATAAGGTGCAAAAGATGCTCCGGAAGAAGTTCCAATGGCAAGCATTAAGACGAGTTTCCAGTTTACATTTCCCAAAAGGAGGTGCATTAAAAACCCTACTAAGGAAATTCCAACAAGAATAAACAATGAAGTTCCAAAGATTTCTAAAGCATTGCAACCCAAAATTATTAGCCCAGCGACAATTGCAACAAACAGAGGGTATATTGGTAATCACATTTATTCTTTGGTGATATGAAATTATGCGAAATAACTCCAATTTTGATAAAAGAAGTTAGAAAAGCAATGTTGGATAAAGGACGCAAGAATTCTACCGTTAATAAATAGATGGTGTTTCTTGGCTCAATATTCAATTTTATGATTGATAATGATGTGCCAGTAAGAAATCCTTTAGATAGAATTAAGAAGCTTAAAGTTGCAAAGAATGAAAAGATTAGAGCCTTATCTACAGTTGAAGTTCAAGCCCTGTTGAACAAAACAAAAATCATATATCCGGATTTTTATCCTTTCTTATTTACAGCAATATTTACCGGTATGAGAAAAGGGTAAATATTTGCTTTGACTTGGGATTCAATAAACTGGATTACTCAGAAAATTACTGTAGATAAAAATTACACTCATGGCGGATTAGTAACTCCCAAAACAGGCAAAATCAGAGTAATCGATATGTCTAATGAGTTAGCAAAAGTTTTGAAAGAATGGCGTTTGGTTTGCCCGAATAGCGAATTAAATTTAGTATTCCCTAATTCTAATGGAAACTATCAAAGTGCTGATAATTTGGCAAAAAGAAGATTTTTACCTGCTTTAAATAGAGCCGGAATTGATAAAATCAGATTCCACGATTTAAGACATACATCAGCTACAAGAATGGTAGGTGCTGGAGTTCCTATAACAATGGTAAAAGATATATTAGGACATTCCGATATTCATACAACAATGAGATATGCTCACGCAATTACAGAACAATCTCTTGAAGCAATAGAAACATTATCACACTATGCAGAAAGAAATAGAAAAATAGTTGAATTGAAGTTAAACTCAAACAGCTAAATATAAATTTGAGAAAATAAAAACCCTATAAAGTTTTATATTACTTTATGGGGTTTTATTTTGTTAAAATTGCAATCAATTACACAAATATTACTATAACCTGACGGATAAATTTGAAAGAGGGAATGTGGGTATAGTTTCGGTTTTGTTTGAAATTTACCCCCTTCCCTGTTTTTAAGAAAAATTATCCTTTTTATCCTTTTCTTATCCTTAAAATTATCCTTTTTTCTAAAATAATGTTGCGATTTCGGCTTAAACTCCGACAGGGTTTGAGTTTTTGCAAGGATAGAAAAAGGATAAAAACTTCCGAATAGTGGGAAGAAACTCCATTCAGTAAACAAAAGCGGGCGTTATAAATTTTCGGTGCAAAAATTTACATCATGCACACTGGTATTACTTATAAAATTTATAATATTATTAATTTTGTCTCTATAAGGAATATCATTACTATCTAGCAAAAGCTTCATATATTTAAGATAAAAACAAAATACATTATTTACTATCCAACAAGTTAACGTATAATTAAGGTATGAAGTTGCACACCCATTATTAATTTCTTGATTAAACTCAGGGTATTTTTCAAAAGATTTTAATACTTGCAAAGCTTCTTGCTCGTCATTTATTAATTTATCATGTACTATTGCATTTCTTAACTTAATAATATCTGGAATTTTTTGATATTCTATATCATTTTTGATGTAACTATAATTGTAGATTTTAAGTACAAATTTATATTTATCTAATAACTTTTTTTGACAAATCACATTATTATTTGCGTTTTGTTTGTTAATTTCTAATCCCTTTTTAAAATTTTTAATAATATTGTTGGGCTTAGAAGATAAAGATATAAGTGTATTTATGCTAGACTCTAAAAAATTAATAGACAATATAATTATAGGGATAGTATATATATAAACTAAATGGTTATTTCTATTTTGGTTAGCGTGTTTTAATTGAAATTCTATTGAAGTCAAAATATCATCTGCAAAACTATATATTCCTTTAACAGATACTCTATGAAACTTGTCATTATTAATCATGAAAAAATTAAACACCCCCTCATTATTTAACATAGAAATACTTTTTAGCTCTTCTAAATCCTTTATTAACTGCTTCTTGAATAGTCCAAGCAAAGAACTCTCCTTGTTGGTCGCCAATAATTGTTCTATCATATTGTTGGTCAAAAGGAAGATGATAAATTTTTTCTTTATTATTAATATTGCATTTTATACGTGGAAATTCTTCAAGTTTTTTATTTTGAATAACTTGTACCCCTAGATATTCTGCAAATTTTAATGCTGTTTCAGATAATGTTGCAGAAGTTATAAAGACAGGAGTTGCTTTAAATAAAGAATTATTTTCAATATTATATTGAACTGTCGTACCAAATAACTGACAAATATGATTTTCGTGTATTTCTTTATATTTTGACCAATTTTTGCATTGAATAATCAATATTTCATTGTCTTTTTGAGCAATTAAATCTCTCCCTTTGTCTTCTAGTCTATCTGTTATTCCAGTATATGTAACTTTATAACCCTTTTTCTCGTATTCATGTCCGATGAACATTTCATAATCACGACCAATCGCCCATTTACTCTTTTTACGGGATTCGATATATCTATCTAAAGCAAGTTGGTTGCGAGTGTTTTCATCTAACGAACTATACTCATCTTTACTAATCCAAGATTGTACATAGTCGTAATTTTCTTTAACTTCTTCAATTGTTTCAGCTTTTTTTGCAGAATAATATTCTAAATAATTTTCTAATTCGGGGAATAAACTAAACAACATATCATATTCATAACGCATTAGCTTGTATTCTTTAATATATTCTTTTGTTTTTTGTTTTAATTCTCGGACATCTTGAGCTTTTTTGTGTGCTGGATGGGATTTTGTATCAAGATATTTAGCTGTTAATTCGTATTCAAAAGTTTTCAAATCTGCAATGAATTGGCTTGATTTATTATAGGATTTTTGTATATTGTTTGTTAATAGAATATTTTGCGAATTTAATTCTTCTGCATATTTTCTAATATTATTAATTTCATTATCTTTTTGAGTATTAATTTTATCTATAATTTGTTTTTGTGATGATATAATGCGAGAACATTCCTTTTGGACTTCATTTTCTTTTTCAGATATTTTGTTTTGAGAATATATAAAAGAAACTATATTTGTAACAATTATTGCAACGACCAAAATTATTACGGAAAGATTTTCATCTGTAATTTCAATATCAAATATCCAACAAAAAAAATATATTAGACCTACAATTATAGCTATACATATCAAAGGAAGCCCTAAACAATTTGCTAAAAAATGAAAACCAATAAAATCTCCAAATTCAGAAAACCAATCTTTCTTTTCCATTTTATTACCTCAACACCAATTTTTTATTATGATAACATAAAATAAACAATGTATTTAATAATAAAGGTTTCATATGTTCGCAAAAAAATATAATTTTATTGATGATTTTTTTATTAAAAAAATATGAGGAAGTAAATATATATTTCAACAATCAAGTTTCCTATGGAATTTCTAAAAACTTAATGAAAGGTTCTACTGCCAAAGATTTATTTGAAATTACAATTAAAAACTTTTTTAAAAGTAGGTAGGTCAGTTTTACCAAACCAACGATAAAATTCTCATTTCATCTGACACTTTTTCTAAAACTGCACGTCAAATTATAACTATTTTGCAACTTTTGCCGGTTTTTACACTAAAAAAGGGTTTTAACTAAATTGCTAAAACCCTTTAAAATAAATGGTTGCGGGAGCTGGATTTGAACCAACGACCTTCGGGTTATGAGCCCGACGAGCTACCAGACTGCTCCATCCCGCGTTACTATTAAATTGTCTTTTGCGTTTCCCCCGCAGTCTGGTCCCCAGACTTTCCTCTCGAAAAACAATACTCAATTGTTTTTCTCG
>QHMH01000006.1:127795-164096 GCA_003258795.1 Candidatus Melainabacteria bacterium
GACTTTCCTCTCGAAAAACAATACTCAATTGTTTTTCTCGGCAGAGTATCCCGCAAAATTCAATTGTGCGCCAAGCAAATATGCTCAACACTCATATTATGCTCCGTAAAAAATAAAAATCAAGAGGTAAGTTTTTCAAACACCCTATCATACTATTTATAATCTCTTTATACGGTTTTTTCTACTTTTTGTTCAGTTTTTATTTATTTATTTATTTATTTATTTATTTATTTATTTATTTATTTGTTTGTTTGTTTGTTTGTTTGCCCTCTTTTATCTTTATTCATATCTCCTTAAATTTTTACTTTTCTTTATAAATCTTTATTATATTTTTTCTTTTCCTTTACTTTATTCTTTTTTTTTATACTATAAATATAACTGGTTTATTTTTGAATGAAAATGGAAAAATGGAAGAAAATTTAAAATACAAAAGAATTCTTTTAAAAGTTAGTGGTGAAGCACTTCTGGGCAAACAAGATTTTGGTATCGACAACGAACCTCTTGAACTTATTGCTAATGAAATTAAAGCAGTTCATGATGCTAATGTGCAAATCGCCGTTGTTGTCGGTGGCGGAAATATCTTTAGAGGGATGAAAAATTCATCTAAACTCGGTATGGATAGAGCCTCTGGCGACTACGTTGGTATGCTCGCTACTGTTATGAATGCTATTGCTTTGCAAAGTGCTTTAAAGTCGATAGACGTTGATTGCAGAGTTCAAACTGCTATACAAATAAACCAAATCGCTGAACCTTATTTACGTCACAAAGCTATCCGTCACCTTGAAAAGGGCAGAGTTGTTATTTTTGCAGCCGGTACTGGTAATCCATTTTTTACCACCGATACTGCTTCAGCTTTAAGAGCCTCTGAAATCTCTGCAGATGCTATGTTTATGGCTAAAAATGGTGTTGATGGTGTTTACAGCGATGATCCAAGAACTAATCCTAATGCAAAAAAATTGGATGAAATGCACTATTTTGATATAATTAAAAATGATCTTAAGGTCATGGATACTTCCGCTTGTGATTTATGCAGGCAAAACAATATTCCTATTATTGTTTTCGACTTTAAGGCTAAAGGAAGTATCTTGAAGATATTACACAACGAAAAAATTGGAACATACATTGGAGGATAAAATGTCAGAACTATTGGATGAATTATTTTTAAACGGTGAAGAAAGAATGGAAAAGGGCATCGGGCAGTTGAGAAAAGAATTTGCCACTGTTCGCTCTGGTAGAGCTAATCCTGTAATCTTGGATAAAGTTTCTGTTGATTATTATGGTGTTCCAACACCGTTAAGACAAATGTCTCAAGTTTCTGTTCAAGACGGTACTACTTTGGTTATTTCACCTTATGATAAAACCGTTATGAAAGAAATTGAAAAAGCTATTATTAAAGCTGAATTAGGTGTAAATCCAAACTCTGACGGTATTGTTATCAGACTTACCTTCCCGCCTTTGACTGAAGAAAGAAGAAAAGAAATTACAAAAGATGTCAGAAAAATGGGCGAAGAAGCTAAAGTTGCGTTACGAAATATTAGACGTGATATGGTTGACGAACTCAAAAAACTTGAAAAATCAGAAAATCTTTCTGAAGATATTATCAAAGACAAACAAGACGAAATTCAAAAAGTTACAGATAAATATACTAAAATAGTTGAAACTCTTGTTGAAGAAAAAGAAAAAGAGGTTTTAACTGTATAAAATGAATTTAGAACTTAACAAAAATGCAATAAGAATGCTTACGGGCTTTATTGTTGGCTTAGTAGTTTTAGGCGGTCTATACTATGGTGGAATATTTTTATTCCTAGTCCTTGCTATGTGCGTTTTCTCTGGGTCAAAAGAATACGTAAATATTCTTAAAAACAAAGGGTTTTTCCCAAGCTTAAAGGTTATTTTAATCACTGATTTAATTTTAGCTATTTTGTTTTATTTGAACAAACCTGACCTAATTTTAGCAGCACTTACCCTTTGTACTATTGCATCTTTTATGTGGGTTTTATTCAAAGGGCGTCAACCTTATATTGCTAACGCTGCAACAACTGTTTTAGGCTTTATCTACGGTGGTTGGCTCACTCTTCACTTGTTGCTACTAAGAGGCTTAAGCTCTACTTCTGGAGATGGGGTTTTAGACTTGACTGTTGGTAATTCTGAAGGACTTGGTTTTACTGTATTTATGTTTGTTATCGTTCTGTTAACTGATACTGGATGTTATTTTGTTGGCAGACGTTTTGGAAAACATAGTCTTGCTCCAACTGTTAGTCCGAAAAAAACTATTGAAGGTGCTTTGGGTGGAATTGTTTGTGCCTTAATCGGTGGATTTATTGCTGGTTTTTGTATTTCTCTACCATGGTATCATTCTCTAATCTTAGGTCTTTTATGTACACTATTCGCTCAAATTGGAGATTTGTGCGAGTCACTAATAAAAAGAGATGCTGGCGTTAAGGATTCAAGTGATATCCTTCCAGGACATGGCGGATTTTTGGATAGAACAGATAGTTATGTTTTTACAATTCCAGTAGCTTATTATTATATTAAATTCTTTATACTTGATTCTTCTATCAATGTACAAACTGTTTTGGAAGGCTTAATGCATGGATTTGGCTTGTAAAACTTTAGAAAAAATCTTCGGTATTGAAATTACTGATGCCGAATTGTTTCGAAAAGCCTTAACACATACATCTTTTGCAAAAGAAAATAATACTAATGAACATTACGAAAGACTTGAATTTTTGGGAGATGCAGTTTTAAAGTTGTGTGTGTCTGATATTCTTTACACAATGTTTCCTGAATATCCAGAAGGAAATTTGACAAAAATTCGTTCTATCGTTGTTTCTGATAAATCCCTTTCTGTATTGTCGGAAAAACTTGGGGTAGATAAATTGATGATTTTGGGGAAACAAGAAGAAAAAACTGGTGGAAGAAAGAAAACGTCAATTAAAGCTTGTGCGTTTGAAGCTATATTGGGAGCTTATTATCTTGACGGAAAATATTTGCAGATTGAAAAATTTTTAAAAAACGAATTTTCGACTTTGATAGTTGATGTAGATAAAAACTTTGAAAAGTTCAATTCAAAAAATATTCTGCAGGAATACACACAATCTCAAAATAAAATGATACCAGAATATGAGTTGGTATCAGAGTCTGGTCCTGAACACGACAAAGTTTTTTGTGTTAGAGTTGTATATAATGAAAAAGTTTTGGCAACAGGTTCTGGAAAAACTAAAAAAGAAGCAGAACAACAAGCAGCATTTAAAGCTTGTCAAAGTTTAAATATAATTAAGGAGTAAAGATGAGTACAATAATTTCTCCGTCGATATTATCGGCTGATTTTGCTAATTTAGAAAGAGATATAAAACTTGTTACTGATAATGGTGCACAATGGGTGCATGTAGATGTAATGGATGGACATTTCGTTCCAAATATAACAATAGGAATTCCAGTTGTTAAAAGTTTAAGAAAAGTTACAAATGCAGTATTAGACGTACACCTTATGATAGATAATCCAGAAAAATATGCTGAAGATTTTATAAAAGCTGGAGCAGATGTTATTACATTTCATTATGAGGCAACAAAAGATGCGAAAACTTTACTAAAAAAAATAAAGTCCTTAGGTGTAAAAGCTGGGCTTTCAATTAAACCAAAAACACCTGCAGAATGTATTTTAGATTGTCTTGAAGATTGTGATTTATTGCTTGTTATGACAGTTGAACCAGGGTTTGGTGGTCAATCGTTTATGCAAGATTGTGCAGAAAAAATTCCACTCATAAAGGAAAAAGGACACAAAGACTTGATAATTCAGGTTGATGGTGGAATAAATGATAAGACAGCTAAAATTTGTAAAGATTTAGGTGCAAATTGTCTTGTTGCGGGAAGTTACATTTATAATAGTAATGATGTAAAGTCAGCAATTGCGTCGTTAAAATAGTATTAGAGTAATCTTATTTTTGATTAGAATATGAAAAAAGGAGAAAAACTATGGGAATAATGGACGGAAAAAAAGGGGTAATTTTCGGAGTTTCAAATAAATTTGGAATAGCTTATGGAATTGCAAAACAGCTCAAAGAAGCTGGTGCAGAGTTAGCATTTACATATGCAAGCGAAGTTATGGAGAATAGAGTTAGACCTATTGCAGAAGATATGGATGCAAAAATTATTATGGAATGTGATGTTACAGACGAAGAAGCCATAAAAAAAGTTTTTGCAGAATGTGAAAAAGTTTATGGAAAAATTGACTTTGTTGTTCATGCAGTTGCTTTTGCAAATAAAGAAGATTTGATGGGAGAATTTATCAATACTTCAAAAGCTGGATGGGATTTGGCTTTGGGTGTAAGCGCATATTCTCTTGTGTCAATTGCAAGAAATGCTCAACCTATTATGAATGAAAATGGTTCAATCTTTGCATTAACATACCTTGGATCAGAAAAAGTAGTTACAAACTACAACATAATGGGAGTAGCAAAGGCAACTTTGGAAGCTTCAGTAAGATATCTTGCAAATGATTTGGGAAAACATGGAATTAGAGTAAACGCAATTTCAGCGGGTCCTGTAAAAACACTTGCGGCAAAAGGTATTTCAGGGTTTGATAAAATGTTAAAAGCCGCTGTTTTAAAATCACCAATGCATAGAAATGTGTCGACGGAAGAAATTGGTTCAACAGGTGTTTACTTAGCATCTGATTTATCAAAAGGTGTAACAGGTGAAGTTATCCATGTTGATTGTGGATGCCATGCTATTTATGCATCACCAGAAGAAATGCAAGTTCTTTCAGAACACTAAAAATGAAATTTAATAAGAGCGGCGGCAAAATTTTTTGCCGCCGCTCTTTCTTTATGTTTCACAAAAGTTAGCTCCATTTTGGTGTTTAGGTAACCCGTTTTATTGGGCAGTTATAGGGGAGAACATAGACATCAAATTGTAATCGTGACAGTTTTCACAAAAAATATTTAATTTTATCACGAAATGTCATTTTTTTGAAAAATTCCTTGCCTTTTTATCTTGATATGCGACAATATCAATAGTTTTCACATACAATGTGATGAGTACATGGAATAAAAGGAGTTGGAAATGACTTGCAAAGAAAAAATCAATTTTTCGAAGCTTGATGAAATTATAAATTCATACGAAGCGAAAAAATCTAACTTGATTGCGATTTTGCAAAAAGTTCAGGAAGTTTACCGATACTTGCCTGAAGAAGCTATGACTTATATCGGAACAAAGATAGAAGGTTTATCTCCTGCAACTGTTTTTGGAGTTGCAACTTTCTACGCACAATTTTCTTTAGACCCTAAAGGGAAATATGAAATCAAATGTTGTGATGGAACAGCATGTCACGTTAGAGGTTCAATGCCTGTTTTAAATGCTATCAAAGCAAGATTGAATTTAGAAGATGGTAAATATACAACCGATGATGGGTTGTTCTCTCTCGAAACTGTTAGTTGCTTGGGTGCTTGTGGATTGGCTCCTGTTGTCGTTGTTAACGGTAAAGTTTATCCTCAAATGACATCTGATGCAATAACAGTCGTTATTGATACAATTCTCAAGGAGGAAAACAACTAATGATTGAAACTTTAAATATTGATATTAAAAAAGAGCAAGAAAAGGCTCAAGAAGAAATAAAAAAACAAGGTTATAGAGTTTTAGTTTGTGGCGGTACTGGATGTGTTGCAAACGGTTCTCTTGAAGTTATGAAAAAATTTGAAGAGTTGGGTGCAAATGTTGGAACATTGTCTGCTCATGACAAAATGACTGTTGTCCCTACTGGATGTCACGGTTTTTGTGAACAAGGTGTTTTAGTTTTGTTGCCAGAACAACATACTGTTTATGTAAAAGTTAAAGTTGATGATGTTGAAGAAATTTTCAATTCTCATATTGTTGGTGGACAACCTGTTGAAAGACTTTTGTATGTTGATCCTCAAACTAAAGAACACGTACAAAAAAGTGAAAATATTAACTTTTATGCAAAACAAACTCGTACAGCTCTTGCAAATTGTGGACATATCAATGCTGAATCATTGGATGAAGCAATTGCGGTTAGAGGTTACGAAGCTTTGTCTAATATTTTAAAAGAAAATGATCCAGATGCTGTTATAAAAGAAGTTTTAGATTCTGGACTTCGTGGTAGAGGTGGAGCTGGTTTCCCAACTGGTTTAAAATGGAAATTTACAGCTGCAAATAGAGGTGGAAAATCTTATGTAGTATGTAATGGTGATGAAGGTGACCCAGGGGCATTTATGGATAGATCCGTAATGGAAGGTGACCCTCACAAACTTCTTGAAGGTATGGCTATTGCTGCATTTGCTATCGGTGCGGATGAAGGTTATATCTATGTTCGTGCTGAATATCCTCTTGCTATCCAACGTTTGAGAAAAGCTATTTCTGATGCAGAAGAACGTCATTATTTGGGTAAAAATATTATGGGAACTGATTTCTCTTTCACATTGCACATTAAAGAGGGTGCTGGAGCATTTGTTTGTGGTGAAGAATCTGCACTTATTGCCTCTATTGAAGGGGAAAGAGGTATGCCAAGACCAAAACCACCATTCCCTGCAAACAAAGGGTTGTTTGGAAGACCTACTTTGATTAACAACGTTGAAACTTTAGCTAATATTCCTGTAATTATGCTTAAAGGTGCAAAATGGTTTGCCTCTATGGGTACTGAAACTTCAAAAGGTACAAAAACTTTCGCTTTGACTGGTGAAGTTAATAACACAGGCTTGATTGAAGTTCCGATGGGTACTACTTTGAGAGAAATTATTTTCGATATCGGTGGTGGTATCAGAGGCGGAAAGAAATTTAAAGCTGTTCAAATTGGTGGACCTTCTGGTGGATGTTTGACAGAAGAACATCTTGATTTGCCAATGGATTATGAAAGCTTGACTAAAGCTGGTGCTATGGTTGGTTCTGGCGGTCTTGTTGTTATGGCTGAAGATACTTGTATGGTTGAAGTTGCAAGATTCTTTATGAACTTCACAAAAAATGAATCTTGTGGTAAATGTGTTCCTTGTCGTGAAGGTACAAAGAATATGTTGCATATCCTTAAAAAAATTGTTCACGGTAAAGGCGAACTCAAAGACTTAGAAATATTGGAAGATTTAGCAAATACAGTTAAGGATGGATCTTTGTGCGGTTTGGGTAAAACTGCTCCAAACCCAGTTTTATCAACTTTAAAATATTTTAGAGATGAATATATTGCACACATTGTTGATAAAAAATGTCCTGCTGGTGTTTGTACAGCGCTTAAAACAATTAAAATCGACGAAGAAAAATGTAAGGGTTGTACTAAATGTGCAAGAACTTGCCCTGTCGGAGCTATTGAAGGAACTGTTAAACAACCTCATCACATTGATCAAGAAAAATGTATTAAATGTGAAGCTTGTTTATCAAATTGTCCATTCAAGGCTATTGTTAAGGAATAGGGATTTAAATTTATTCTTTATTTAAAACTCACAAAATAGTATTAGTACAGATAACAAAAGGAAATTTATAAAATGTCAGAAGATAAAAAAACATTATTTATAGAAGGCAAAGAGGTAGAATTTACCGATGAACCTAATCTTTTAACGGTTATCAGAAAAGCTGGAATGAATGTTCCTACATTTTGTTACCGTCCAGACTTAACTCAATTCGGTGCTTGCCGTATGTGTGTTGTTGAAGTTGAATATCCAAATGGCAGAGTTATGGTTAATTCATCTTGCACAATGCCGCCTGAGGCTGGAATTAAAGTAAAAATCAATTCACAAAGAGTTAGAAAAATTAGAAAAACTGTTTTGGAACTTTTACTTGCAAACCACAACAGAGAGTGTACAACTTGTGAAAAATCAGGACAATGTGAATTGCAACAATATGCTGAAGAATATGGTGTTAGAGAAATCAAGTATCCAACATTGCAACCAGAAGAAATGAAAGAAATAGATTCATCAAACCCTTCAATTGTAAGAGATGCTAATAAATGTATCTTATGTGGTGCTTGTGTTAGAGCTTGTAAAGAATACCATGGCCACGCTGTATTGGGTTTTGCAAACAGAGGTTCAAGAACTGTAGTTCAACCAATGAATGGAAGAAAATTGTCTGATGTTGATTGTGTGTTCTGCGGTCAATGTAAGGCTGTTTGTCCAACAGGAGCTTTAACTATTAAAAATGATGTTAATGCTGTTTGGGATGAAATAAACAATCCTAACAAAAAAGTTGTAGTTCAGGTTGCACCTGCAGTTCGTGTTGCAATAGGTGAATTGTTCAATATGCCTGCTGGTGAAAATGTAATTGGAAAAATCTATGCTGCAATGAGAAGAATCGGTTTTGATATGGTATTTGATACAAATTATTCTGCCGATTTGACAATTATGGAAGAGGCAACAGAATTTTTGGAAAGACTTAATAAGGGTGAAAACTTACCATTATTTACTTCTTGTTGTCAAGCATGGGTTAGATACGTTGAATCTCAGCACCCAGATATGATAAATCACCTTTCATCTTGTAAATCACCTCAAGGAATGTTGTCTTCGGTTATTAGACACGTATTGCCAAAAATTAACAAAGATTACACAGATGAAAATCTTGTTGTTGTATCTGTAATGCCATGTTCCGCTAAAAAGGCTGAAATTAAACGTCCTCAATTGACTGAAAATGGTAAATACGATACTGATTATGTATTAACAACTCAAGAATTTGCACAAATGATAAAATCTGCAGGTTTGGATTTGAACAAAATAGAACCTGAACAAGCTGATTCTCCATTTGGTCAATATACTGGTGCGGCAACAATATTCGGCGCATCTGGCGGCGTTGCTGAAGCTGCTGCAAGAACTGCATATTACCTCGTAACCGGTGAAAATTTGCCAAGTGATGATATTGAAGGTATGAGAGGTGTTGATCAATCTACTTACTGCAAAAATGTTGAACTTGATATTAAGGGCACAAAAGTTAAAGTAAGAGTTGTATCAACATTGAACGAAGCAGAAAAAGCTATTCAAGAAATCATCGCTGGTAAAGCTGATTTCCAACTTCTTGAGGTTATGGCTTGTCCAGGAGGTTGTGTAAACGGTGGTGGTCAACCTGTAAGTTGTAATACTCCTGAACTTCGTAAACGTAGAGCTGAAGGTTTGTATGAAGAAGATTTAAAAGGTGTTCAACACAGAAGATCTCACGAAAACTCTGATGTTAAGAAACTCTATGATGAATATCTTGATAAACCAGGGTCTGAAAAAGCTCATCACTTGTTGCATACAACATATTCTGATTTGTTTAAAGGCTCATATAAAGACGTTAAATAATCGAATATAAAGTAAGGCGGGCGAAAATTTTTAAAATTTTCGCCCGCCTTTTTTCTTGATATGATATTTTTTATGAGGTAAAATTCTTTAAGAGAGCTTATGATTATAACTGTATTACCACAAAATAAAGAATTACGAGGTTTAGTTGAAGTTCCTTCTGATAAATCCGTATCGCAAAGAGCTTTGATTTTTTCTTTGCTTGTCAACAATAGTTTTTCTGTGCAAAATTTATCGACATCAAAAGATTGTTTGAGTACATTAGAGGTAGTAAAACAACTTGGAGTTAACGTAAAAGGGCATGGGAATACTTTTCTTTTAAAAAACGAAGTTGTAGGTAGTTCAAAACCTTTATTTTGTGGAAACTCTGCGACTGCTATGAGGTTGCTTTGTGGTGTGCTTTCTGGGAAAAATTTTTCGTCAGTTTTAACTGGTGACGAAAGTTTATCGTCAAGACCTATGAAGCGTGTGGTTGAACCTCTAACCTTAATGGGAGCAAAAATTGAGGGTAATGTTCCTATGTACATTTATCCATCTGTTTTGCATGGAATAGAGTATCATTCAAAAATTTCTTCGGGACAAGTTAAGTCAGCGGTTTTGTTAGCCGGTGTATCAGCAGAGGGTACAACAATTTATACTGAACCACATAAAAGTAGAAATCATACGGAGCTTATGCTTAAGTATTTTGGTGCTGATATCTCTGTGCATGGAAATACGGTTAGGTTAAACAAATCTGATTTGGTAGCAAAAGATATCAATGTAGCTGGTGATTTTTCATCTGCAGCTTTTTTGATTGCAGCAGCGTTAATTGTTCCAAATTCTGACATTACGATAAAAAATGTTGGGCTTAACCCAACAAGAATTGGTTTTTTAAATGTTTTAAAAGATGCTGGTGCAAGTATTGAAGTTTTAAATGAAAAAACTTTCAATTTAGAACCTGTTGGTGACATTAGAGTCAGATATTCAGAATTTAAAGGGTTCAATTTATCTGGGGATATTATTCCAAATATAATAGATGAACTTCCACTTATAGCGGTTTTAGGATGCTTTGCAAAGGGGAAAACAACTGTTGTTGATGCTAAAGAGTTAAGGGTTAAGGAGTCTGACAGAATTTCTGGAATTGTAAGCAAGCTAAAATCAATTGGGGCAAAGATATCTGAATTAGAGGATGGTTTTGTTGTTGAAAAAAGCTCTTTAAATGGTGGAGTTACGCTTGATTGTGGTTTTGACCATAGAATTGCACTTTCTCTTTTTGTTGCAGGGTTAGGGTGTAAGAATGCTATTAAAATAAAAGATTTTGAGTGTAGTGATATATCTTTTCCAAACTTTGTGGAAACAATTACAAAGGTTATGTCTTAACCCTTTACTGCACCTTCATTTTCACCAGATATAAAATATTTTTGCATAGCAAGGAAAAATATCACAATAGGAATTGTTGCAAGTATTGATCCTGCCGCAATAAATCTCCAATTTGAACTAAACATTCCTTGTAAGTTATTAACTCCAACTGGAAGAGTGTACATTGATTCTTTTGTAAGGACGATACTCGGCCATAAAAACTCACCCCACGAACCGATAAAAGTAAATATCGCAAGCACGGCAAGTGAAGGTTTAACCATCGGGAGAAGTATTTTGAAAAATATTTGAAATACATTGCACCCGTCAACAATTGCTGCCTCTTCCATTTCTTTTGGAATTCCTGTAAAAGCTTGACGCATTAAAAATATTCCGAATGCACTCACTCCGAAAGGCAAAATTAGTCCTAAATATCCTGCAACATTGTTCACGCTATCAACAAGATTTAACTTTAGTGTAATAAGGTATACAGGTAACATTATCGCCTGAAATGGAATCATTATCGTTGCAAGAATTGCAAAAAATGAGAATTTTTTCCCCGCAAATTCCATTCTCGCAAGAGGATATCCTGCCAATGAAGAAAGAAGTAAATTTAAAAATACTGTAAATCCGGCAACGATCATACTGTTTACGAAATAAGCCATAAAATCAACTTGATGCCAAACTCCGATATAATTTTGCCAAGTAAAATCTGTTGGTATAATCTTTGGAGGGTATGCAAAAATGTTTTCTGCGTTTCCTTTTAACGATGTCGAAATTAACCATATAAACGGAAAAATTGACAATAAAGATGTGAAAATTAAAATTAAGTGAATATTAAAATTTTTAAAAATCTTCTTCATTATAATTGATATTTCTTTCTTTCAAAAACTAAAATGTTTACAAGTGACATAATCATCACAACGATTAGTAAAACAACTGCCATTGCGGAGGCATAGCCCAAATCAAGATTTTCAAACGCTCTTTCATAAATATAATAAACAATCGTTTTGCTCGAATTTAAAGGTCCACCTTTTGTCATAACGTAGATTTCTGCAAAAACTTTCATGGCAGAAATTGCGCTTATTGTTGAAACAAGTGCTATTGTCGGCATAATGTGTGGAATAGTAACGGTTATATGCTTTCTAAATTCATTTGCTCCGTCAACCTCACAAGCTTCATAAAGTTCTTTTGGAACACTCATCAACCCTGCTAAATATATCATCATGTAATATCCTATCCCCTTCCAAATGGTTACAATAGCAACAGATATTAAAGAAAATCTTGTATCTGTTAACCAACCAACTGGAGCAATTTTTATAAGGGAAAGAAAATAATTTAATATTCCCTCTTGTGCATAAAGCCATTTAAATGCAATAGCAGCAACAACTATTGATACAATTACAGGAAGATAAATCAATATTTTATAAAGTGTAATTCCCTTTATTTTGTTATTAAGCAGTATCGCCAAAAAAAGTGGAAATATAGCCAATATTGGAACAGCAATGAACAAATAAAGAAATGTGTTAAACATTACCTTGTAAAAAATTGGGGAATGAAATAATTTAAAGTAATTTTGTAAACCGATAAAAGTTGGATTATATATGTTTGAGTAATCGTTAAAACTTAAAAAGATTGTTTGAAAAAATGGAATGAAAAAAAATACTCCTAACAAGACCGCAGAAGGTAGCAAAAACAAATAAGGAATATAGCCTTTATAATATTTTTTCATAATATTTATTATTACATTGAAAATAAAAAATATGTTCATCTTTTTAGAGGGTATTGATAAATAAAAATTGCTTGAAACCCTTTTAATTTAGTATTTGTAAAGAATGTAACGATTAAAAAATTTTTTGAAAAAAACGATAGAAAAATAACTTTATATACATGAGGTGACGGAAAGAGAGGCTGACTATGGTTGAAAGAGTTGATGCGATTGATGAAAATCAAAGACGTAGAAAAGCAGGACAAATGACTGATTCTGCAAGAGATGCAATCATGCAGGCAGCAATGAATAAAAATCCGAATGTAAGCCGAGAAGCGAATAATACTATGGCTAACGCATCTCAAGGCAATACTTCTGTTTCTGATGTTTCAAGAAAGGAATCGGTTTCAATAGAATCTCAACAAGTTCATGCAACTGGTGATTCTGCAAGGGTTACCGAAGCAAAAGAGTCAGGACTTGCTGTTGGAACAAAAATTGAACAACCAGATGCAATGGATAAAACACGTTCGGAAGCTTTGCTTACAAGTGCGACAGATACTATGGCTTTGTATAATAGAAATGACTTGATAAATAAAACAAAAAAACAAGTTTAAATTTAAGTTCGTTTTTATAAAATTATTAAAAAGAAAAGGCTCGACCTTTTCTTTTTTTTCGGGTATTATTCGTTTATGCCACATTTTTTTATAAATTCATCACAGATAAAAGAAAACAAAATAGCTGATAAGGAAAATTTTAACCATATCATAAAAGCTTTACGCACAAAAATTGGAGAAAATCTTAAGTTTATTGACGAAAACGGTATGATATACGAAAGTATTTTGAAAAAATGTGAAAATAATGAATTGATCGCTGAAATCAGCAATAGCTATCCTTGCACTCGCTATTTAGATTTTGAATTGTGTTTAGCTCAAAGCCCTTTAAATTCAAATTCTCAAAATACAATTATTGAAAAGGCAACAGAATTAGGAGTAAGTCAGATATATCCAATCTATACAGACAATTGTGCAGTAAAAAAATCTGTTTTGGATAACAAAATACCAAAGTGGCAAAAAATTATGCAAGAAGCATCAAAACAATGTGAGAGAGCATTTGTTCCTGTTTGTCACCCTTTGACAACCTTGAATGAACTTCTCAAAATGAAATTTGATAAAATTCTTGTGATGGCTGAAAAGTTCTCAAATGAAACTTTAAAATCATATTTATTAAAAAATTCAATAAAAAATGGAGAAATAGTTCTTGTTATAATAGGCCCAGAAGGCGGTTTTTCAAATGAAGAATTTGATTTGTTTAAATCTCTGCCAAATGTTAAAATGCTTTCGTTGGGAAAATTGATATTAAAGGCAGATACCGCTGTTATCTCGGCTTTAGGAAACATCGTTTTATGAATATCGTAGATTTGTCAAAGAAAATTTTAGAAGATGAAATAGTAAAAAACATAATAAATTTTTCAGGTGATACTGAAATCTGGCTTGTTGGCGGAACAATAAGAGATTTTATATTGGGAAAAGAAAATTTTGACAAAGATATAGTTGTAAATTGTGACGATGTCAAAAGTTTTTCCCTTAAACTTGCAGAAAAATTTGATGCAACATTCGTCCCCCTCGATGAAGTAAATAAAATTTATAGACTCGTTCTAAAAGATAAAAAAAATTCTATCGATATCGCAAAAATAATTGGTGATAGCTTTATTGACGATATTAAAAGACGTGATTTTACAATAAATTCAATCGCTTTTGATTTGAAAAATAAAAAATTTATCGATGTTAATAACGGATTAGACGATTTGAGTCACAAAGTCATAAAGGAAATTTCTTTGAAAAACCTTGAAGATGATCCGCTTCGACTTCTCCGTGCATTAAGGTTTAAGGCATGTTTAGGTTTTGAATTGAGTAAAAACTTGAAAAACTTTATAGATAAAAATTATAAAATGCTTGAAGATGTGTCAATCGAGAGAATTAACGCCGAATTGGTAAAACTCTTTAAAGGAAAATATACGGCTGAAACTCTAAAAGATGCCGGAAATATCATAGATTTTCTTTTCCCAGTGATGTTGGATGTAAAAAAAGTCCCAGAAAATTCACATCACCATCTTCCACTTTTTTATCACTCAATTGAAACAGTAGCTCAAGTACAAAAACTTTATGAAAAAGCAAGAGAAGAAGTTAGAGAACACTTACAAGAAAACGATTTCACAAGACTTTCTATGCTGAAACTCTCCGCATTCCTCCACGATATTGGAAAACCCCAAACTTGGACAATAGAAGGGGATAGACACCGTTTTATAAAACACGACGATGTAGGTTCAAAACTTTGCATTCCACTATTAAAGAAATTAAACTTTTCAAAAAAACAAATTCAATACATATCTTTGATGATAAAAAATCATATATATCCATCTCAGGTTGTTTCCTCTCCAGAAGTTAATGAGAAGGTTTATATGCGTTTTGTCAGAAAAGCAGGAGATAATGCGATTGACATGATATTACTTGCAGCCGCTGATAGACTATCTGCACGAGGTTACGCTATAACAGATGAAATAGTAAATTCAAATATAAATGGACTAAACCATTTATTAGAATTTTATTTGAATGCAAGAAAAACATTAAAGCCTTTGCCGGTTTTGTTGGACGGAAACGAAATTATGAAAAGGTTTAATCTGACCCCATCTCCACTTTTAGGGAAGCTGATATCAGAATTAAAAGAAGCTCAAATAAATGGTGAAGTTGAAACAGTGGATGAGGCTATAAACTACATCAGTAGTAGGTTACAAGACATTTAAAATGTAATTTGTACACTAATTATTGTAAAAAATGAAACCAAAAAAAAACCACTCATCTGTGAGTGGGTTGTTTTCTGCATCCTAATGGTCTATTTTTAGTGTTTATATTTAGGAGTTTATATGATTTTGGGGTAAAGTGTAGTGTTTTTTAGTGTTTTTTTATTTAGTTTTTCTTATTTAGTGTTTTTGTTACACTTAAATCTTATACTTATATTATGACACGGTATTTTAATTTGTCAATAGTTTTTTTTTGTTTTTTTAAATTTTTGTTAAGTAAGTAGTAAATGAGTTGATTTCAGAGTTTTTCGAGTATATAAAGAAGTGTTACAAACACTTAATTATAGTAAATTTTTTAAAACTTATCTGTATTTTTTGATTATAATTGTAATGAAGAAAGTATGAATTTCATGAAGTTTTTAAAAAATATAGCGTTAATTTTTTTAATATTTTTAATTAGTTCGTCGAGTGTATTGGCGGCAAAGTTTTCTGATGATATGAAAACTTTTATAAAAAAAGAATTTCCAAACTCGACACTTAGATTTGATGGGTTGGTTACATTGCCTGATGGCACTTTATACTTGCCATTGTATCCTGCATTGGTTAAGAAACCAGAAAAAATTGAAGTTCGTGAGGTTATAGCTTCTTCATCAAAAACTAAACCTGAAGTTATTATTTTGAATAACGATTTTGTATTTTTGAAGGTTTTGAAAAATCAAGCCGGACAAAAAACTTTATTGTATATGAAAAATCCACCACTTGAAGTTAAAACTGGTTTGCTTCCGCAAGATATGCTTGTTCCATCTGGTCTTGTTATCCCTGATAATATTAAAGGTATTATCGGCAACCTTCAAATTCCGACAGCTCAAGATAATGGTTTGAGGATTGAAACTCAAAAATTTGTACCTACAACCGTTTCTCCAAAACCAATTGATATAGGTCAGTTAAAAAATAAAATTTTCTATGTTGCCACATGCTATTCAAAAAATATTCAAGTAGTAAAAGGTGGGCACAGTGAGTATGCGCTATCACAAAACGGTATTATTAGAGGAATGAAGGCTACTCCAGATAAGAAGTTTTTGCTTGTTACTGTTTTTGACAAAAGTTTTGTAGAGGTAATTTCTCTTGCTGATGATAGAAGAATCAAACAAATTGATTTGCCAAGCGATGCAGGTGAAATTGTTGTTGATGATAAAACCAACAAAGCTTATGTTTCAAGTCCTTCAGCATCAACCCTTTATGTTATAGATTTGTCTAATATGACACTTTCACAAAAAATTAAATTGAAAGGTAAATGTTCAAGAATTGCACTTGTAGATAATGCAAGAAAAATTCTTTACGTTGATAGATCTAATAATGAAGTTTGGAGTGTAGAACTTGATAACGATTATTTGACAAAATATATTGGCACTTTCCCTAACATATCAAAAATTGCTTATGCAAACGGAAAAGTTTACCTTACAAGCAGAGTAGCTAATAGGCTTGCAATTGTTGATTATGATACTTTAAATCTTGTTGCTGAAAAACAAGTTGAAGCTAAACCTATTGATATGCTTACATACAAAACATATCTTTACATCTTATCTGCTGAAAAAAACATTGTTCAAGTTTTGGATGTAACAACTGATGAAATTGTAAAAAATATTGAATTAAATACTGACGGTTTTTCAACAAAAATATATAAACTTGATAATTTAGACAGTGCTATTGTTACTGATACAAAAGCTGGAAAGTTCTCTATTATAAATCTAACTGCTAATATTTTAGTTAAGAACTATCCAATCGAGGTGCCTGTATCTGAAATCGTTATAGTACCTGAAGTTAGGAAAAATTAGTATGTGGACAAAGGAACAAGAAGAACTTTTATCAGAGCTTGAAAAAACTCAAAAAAATTTTTGGAATATAGATAGAGCAAGTGCAAATTTCTTGAATATGCTAATTAAACTGTATGGTGCAAAAAATGGGTTGGAAATTGGAACATCAAACGGGTATTCTGGATGTTGGCTTGCAAAAGCATTAAAAGAAAATGGTGGAAAATTAACTACGATAGAATATTATGAAAAAAGAATTGCCCTTGCAAAAGAAAACTTTAAGAAATGTGAAGTGGATGATGTGATAACTATACGACAAGGCTCGGCAATTGATGTTCTTTCAACTTTGGATGAAACTTTTGATTTTGTGTTTATCGATGCAAATAAAAGAGAGTATATCAGATATTTTGAACTTGTATCTCCACATTTGAAAAAGGGCTCTATTATAGCAGCGGACAATGTTTTGTCGCATGCAGAAAAAGTCGAAACTTATGTTAATGCAATAAAATCTGACAAAAATTTTCAAACAGAATTGATACCGTTTCCTGCAGGATTGTTAATTTCTTACAAAAAAAATTAAAAAATACACCCTTTGGTTTATTCCTTTTTATAAAAAAAGGAATATAATAATTTGGTCATGACGTCATGGGGGATGTTAAGAGATGCAGGCAAATAGATGTGTTTATCATGATTTTCAATCAACGGCTGAAGTTATACCAATAAGGCGAACTACAAGTCCATTACAGAGGCCGAAGTATAAAGGTGTTAAAAAGAAAAAGCAAACAAATGTTGTAGCTAAAATGCTTTCTCTGACTTTGTTTACAATCATTGGTTTGATTGTTCTTCCATTTGGAATAAATAAAGTTTTTATGCCGCTTGTACATCTTAATGCCTATCCTGATGTGAAGGTTGATTATAGCAATTTACTTAACCCTACTACGAATTATCTTTATAATGATTTTATTTTGAACAAAAGAATGTTGACTGATGCAAAATCTTTTAGTCAGTCATCGATGTCCGATTTATATCTAACTGAAGAGCTAACTGATTTAAAAAAGAATTTAACTAATTTAAGTTTAGCTTACAAAACTATAGAACCATCTATTTTTGTTTGGGAATATGATTCAGGAAAATACGTAGATATAAAGGCAGATAAAGAGTTTTCAGCTGCAAGTATTATAAAGATACCTGTACTTCTTGAAACATTTAAAGCAATTGAAACTGGCAAGTTATCTATTGATGATAAGATGTCATTAACAGAATATTATCGTTCTGATGGCTCTGGAAAATTAAAATATCATCAATCTGGATCAGTTTATACAATTGATGAACTTGCAAGAATTATGATTGAGCAATCTGATAACTCAGCTACAAATATGCTTATTGCGGCTGTTGGAGGAATGCCAGAAATAAATTCTGCACTAAAGAATTGGGGAATTAAAAATACACACTTGCAAAATTGGTTACCAGATATGGCTGGAACTAATGTTACAACAACAAAAGATCTTGCTGTAATGTTATATAACATTGAAAATTCACAATTTATTAGTTCTAAATCTAAAAGTTATATTGTTGATTATATGTCTAACGTTGAAAATAATAGACTTATCCAAGCAGGTCTTCCTCAAAATGCATCGTTTATTCACAAGACCGGTGACATAGGTAAAACTTTGGGAGATGCAGGTATTGTAACAACCGCATCTGGAAAAAAATATATTGTAGCAATTATTGCTAACAGACCTTATAATTCTCCATTGGGAAAAGATTTTATCCAAAAAGCATCTTCAATGATTTATAACACAATAGAAGCTGGTGTTTAGTCTATTTTTCAGGAACTAAAAGCGAAACGCTTGCATGATTATAAGTTAAGTACTTTTTAGCACAAGTTTGAATATCGTCCAATGTGATTTCTTCTAAAACATCAAGGTATTCTTCAACTTGACTTAAACCTCCGCAAACGGTCATATAATAACCGATTGTTTCTCCTATTTCTGAAACTGTTTCTGCATTGTATGCAAATTGGGATTTAATTTTTTTCTTTGCTTTTTGCAATTCATCATTTGATACTTTTTCATCAATTATTGCTTGAATTTGTTCTTTTATTTGTTGTAGAGCAAAGTCTTTTTTCTCTGGTTTAAAGTTTGCTTGAATAAAGAAATTATTACCTTCTTTAAACTGATAATGTTCTGCATTAACCATATTGAATACAGGTTCTTTAACTTTTTCTATTAAGTTTTGGTTTAATCTTGAGCTTGAACCATCTCCTAAAATAATCGCAATGATTTCCATAATTATTGTTTCTTTCAAATTGGTTGCTGGAGCACAGAGATATCCTAACATCATAAATGCAGAAGTAATTTCTGCTGTTTGTTCTGAATAAACTGTTTCATTTTTAGGTTTATCAATTTTTCTTTCAATTTGTTTAGTTTTAGTATTTTGCCAAGAAGAGAATTCTTTGATAACTTTATTTAAAATTTCTTCGTGGTCAAAATCTCCAACAACTATCGTTGTAATGTTTTCAGGAGTATAAAAACTTCTATAATAATCCATAATTTCTTGTTGTGAAACTTGAGAAATGATTTCTGGAGTACCTATAACATCCATTTTATAAGGATGCTGTGTGTAAAGACCGTTGTTACAAGCGTTATAAACCTTTGTCCAAGGTTGATCAAGTCGCATTCTGATTTCTTCTATAACGACATGTCTTTCTTTTTTATCAGTTACATTTTTAGATTTAACATCAAAAGGAGCTCCCATTTCATAATCAGGAACGACAGGATCTTGCATCATATCGGCATGTAGTTCTATTGCCGTGTAGAAATTTTCATTGTTTTCACCTTTTGGAAGTGTAACATAATAGAAAGTGTAGTCTTTCCATGTTGCAGCATTAACTATTGCACCTTTTGCTTCAAGAATTCTGTCGAAATCTCCCGCTTTATGCTTGTGTGTTCCTTTAAACATAAGGTGTTCTAAAAAGTGAGAGATTCCATTGTTTTTAGAATTTTCATTTATAGACCCTGTTTTAACCCAAGAGCTTATATTTACAAGTCCGCCTTCTTTATGGGCAAGTACAATTGTATGACCGTTTTCAAGTTCATAAATTTCTGCATCTTTTGTCAGAAAAGGATATTTTACTAATGTTTTTTTCATAAATATATTATACCTTAAACATGTTATTTCTTTTATCTTTAATTTAGCATATAATAGTATTATGATGCAAATATTTTGTTTTATATTATTTTTAGCGGAAGTAATAATATGCCTTACTATTGTTTTATCTTTGATAAAGCTGATAGACAAGGTAAATTGTGCATGTGAAAACGTAAAATGTTCAAGGCAATCTTTAAAAGATAATTTGAAGTTATCTAAGGACTTTTTTACTGATATAAAAAATATTTTCAAAGACACAATAGACAAATACGAGCAATTTAAAATTGCTTGTTATTACCAAACATTAAAAAAAGTTGCATATTACATTATGATTTTATCTTTAAGGGGAAGGGCAAGAAAAATTCTTCTATCTTATGAAATTATTAAAGATGTTTGTAGAAAATTTTAATAGTTTCCTAAAAGTTCAAATATTTTAAACATCGGATTTAAAAAGCTTTCTACGGGAATTTCTTCATCGAGTTCAAGTGTTATTATAGGAATATTTCTTTCAAGTCCAAAGTAATTTCCCATACTTCCAATTGTTGGATATCCAATATCAGAAGATGTTTCATAGCCGATAATTGAAGATATTCTTTGTGCGATGTCTTCTGCTGGTCCATCATAATTTACAACTTTATATGGAGCGTGTATTGTCAGAATTATATCTGGAGAATACTTTTCAAAAATGTCTATCATAAATTTTGTTTCGGGTTCGCTGTTAGGTTTTTCACCACCATAATATTGGTTGCGTTCTGATATTTTCCAATTTTTTGTTGGAAAACTTCTATTTAAATCTATTCCATTTGCATTTTGTCTTTCTCCTTTTTTTAATCCATCTGGATTAAGACATGGAATAAAAATTAAATTGTTCTTAAATTGAGATAAATTGGCAGTTTTTAGATATTGCTCAATTAAGAACTTTCCTTGTGGTTCTTCGCCATGAACAACTCCGACAATAAGGATTGTTTTTTTCTTGTTATCACAAACTTCTCCAATAAGTTTTATTGGAGATTTTAAGTTTGAAAGAGTTTCCTCAAGAGTTATCATACCTAATTTCTAACCTCTGTTGGAGCTGCAACAGGAATAGTAAGAGTGTCAGTAGTTTGGGTTGTTGAGTTTGAACTTGGATTATTTTCTTTAACTGCTTCAACTCTTTCTTGTTCAACTGCATCGTCAACATTTATAACCTGTTCAGTTGTATCTACAACTTTATTCATAGAGTAATTTTTCAAATCTATTTTAGGGTAATCAAAATCGTGATTTCCATAAGATTGAGTTGCAACCTTCATTACTTCTTTCCAGATTAAAGCCGGAACGGTACCACCTGTGATTCTACCGTTTTTAGTATTATCATCATTTCCGACCCAAACACCAGTAACAACGTCAGGAGTATATCCAACAAAAGATGCATCTCTTGAATCATTTGTTGTTCCTGTTTTTCCAGCGGCAGGTTTTCCGATATTTGCTGCTACCCCAGTACCAGATTTAATAACTGTTTTCATCATTGCTGTCATTACAGCTGCTGTATTTGATTCCATAACTTTTGTTGTTTTTGTTTGAGGTGCTTGATAGATAACTTTTCCTCTTGATGTTTCAATTCTTTCTATTGCATAAGGTTCTACCTTATATCCTGAATTTGCAAAAACACCATAAGCTCTAACAAACTCAAATAATTTAACACCGTTTGAACCTAAAGCGATTGTATAGTCGTATTCAAGTGGGGTTGTAAGCCCTAAAACTCTTGCCATTTGAATAACTGCACGAACACCTGTTAACTCAATAAGTCTTGCAGCGCAAACGTTTGATGAAACCATTAAAGCTTTATATACTGGGATTGGTCCTCTGTATTTGTTTCCATAGTTTTTAGGAGTCCAACTTCCAGCAGTGAATGGTACGTCATCTATTATGTCATTTGGATTTACACCTTTTTCTATTGCTGTCGCATATACGATAGGTTTGAAAGCTGATCCTGGAGGTCTTACAGCTTGAACTCTATCATATTGGCTTTTTGAATAATCTTTTCCACCAACGTAGGCAAGAATTCTTCCATCATGAGGATTGAATGAGAAGAGAGCGGCTTGTCTTTTTTCTCCTTTAAGTCCCCAAGAGTTCATCAAATCGACAATTGCTCTGTTTGCTCTTTGTTGGGTTTTATAATCTAATGTTGTTACAACTTTATAGCCACCTTGTGAAATTTCTGTTTCATCGAATCCTAAATTTTCGAGTTCTTTCATTACATAATCACAAAAATAAGGTGCTTTATTAAGCGTGTAAATTTGTGGTAGTGGGTTAAGTTTTAGTTGTTCTTTTTTTGCCTTTTCGTACTGTTCTTTTGTTATGTATTTCATTGTAAGCATTCTGCGAAGAACTTTATTACGTCTTTTTATAGCCAAATCTTTATTGTTAAATGGTGAATATACAGATGGTGCTTGTGGAAGTCCAGCGATTAGAGCACTTTCTGCAAGTGTTAAATCTTTAACATGTTTGTTAAAATAGATTTGTGCTGCACCTTCAACCCCGTACGCACCAGAACCTAAATAAACATTATTTAAGTACATTTCAAGAATTTGGTCTTTTGTAAGAGTTTTTTCTATTCTCACTGCAACGATAAATTCTTTTATTTTTCTCGTAAATGTTCTTTCATTATTTAAAAATAACACCCTTGCAAGTTGTTGAGAAATTGTACTTGCACCTTGGACTACTCGACCGGCGCAAACGTTAGCTACCATTGATCTTGCAAGTCCAGCCAAATCGAATCCTTTGTGTTTATAAAAGTTCTTATCTTCTGTTGAGATAATTGCATTTTTTACATTATCTGGAATTTGTTCCAATGTAACTTTTGAAAATGTAAATGCTGTAAATGTTTTAATAACTTCCCCATCGTATGAATAAAACTTTGTTACGATGTTAGGTTTAAATTCGTCCAAATTTTTGATTGGAGGCAGTGACATCAAGTATATATAAAATGATGTGATGATTGCCAAACCTATTGAAACAACGTAAATAATTGTGTTTGAAGTTTGAGAATTGTTTTTAGATTTTTTTGTTTTTTTTATTCGTTTTGGAACTTTAAATTCGCCCATGATTTTTGCCTTTTAACATGCTAAAATAAATACAATCGGATTTTAACACGAAAGTTATCTAATGAAAAATTTATTTTTAAATATATTAAATGAAATTAAGTCATATTTTGTTCCGGAGAGAATAACTTATGAAATAACTGGTGAATGCAAAAAATGTGGAAAATGTTGTAATTATATGTATAGTTTTGATACTTATACAGAAAAAGAATTCAAAATTATGCAATTTATTTTTCCTGCTTACAAAAGATTTTACATTAAGGGAAAAGATGAACAGGGTAATCTTATTTTTGCCTGCAAACTTGTTACAAAGGATGGCTTATGCAGTGATTATAAACATAGGCTTTCTATGTGCAGAAAATATCCGAAACGTTTTGTGAAATTTCCGGCTGTATTACATGAAGGTTGCGGATATAAGGTGAATAAAAAAAGTTTTGAAGATTATTTAAAACCAGAAAATTAGTCTTCATTATAAACTGTGATTTTTCTTAATTTCCATTGTATAAAAGTTAATATAAATATTATAAAAAATAAGATATAAGCTAATGCACTTGCATAACCAACTTTAAAATATTCGAATGCATTTTGGTAGATTGCATAAACTAAAATGTTTGTGCTATTCAATGGTCCACCTTGTGTCATCATATAAATTAGGTCAAAACCTTGAAAAGATGAAATGCAAGTTATAACAATAACGAAAAATATAGTTGGTGACAACAGAGGCAAAGTAATTTTAAAAAATATATCGTACTTGTTTGCACCATCGATTTTCGCAGCTTCAAATAGTGACTGGTTAATTGAGCTTAACCCAGATAAAAATATCAACATATTATATCCAATCAATTTCCAAACGGAAACTATTATGACGGCAGGCATTGCAAAATTTGAATCGTAAAGCCACTTTATATTAAGTCTTAACATGTGGTTTAAAATTCCTACATTTGGGTCAAAAATCCATTGCCATATTATAGCTATAACAATCAGCGGTGTTATGAAGGGCAAAAAGTATGCTGTCTTAAAGAATTCAGAAGCTCTTATTTTCGAGTTTAGTATACAAGCTAAAATTAAGGGAATGATTACTCCTAAAATTGATGTAGAAAAAGCATAAACAAGGGTGTTTCCAAGAATTTTGTAAAAAATCGCATCAGAAAAAACTTTTATATAATTTTGCATTCCGACAAATTTTGGTGGGTTTAGCAAGTCCCATTCCATAAAACTAAAACCGAAAGAAACAAAAACTGGTATTATTATAAATATCAGAGTACCAAGAAGTGCAGGAAAAATGAATATTAAGCCTGCAAATAAATTACTGTCGGTTTTTATTTTCATGATAACATTATAATACAAGTTAGAAGAATGAGGTGTGAAATGGATAAACAAAAATATAATTCCGCTTTTGGTAAAAATGATATAAGAGGAATTTATGGTGAAAATATAACTGAAGAATTGTATGAAAAGGTCGGAGAAGGCTTTGTAGAATATATAAAACATCATACTGGAAAAGATGAAATAAATATTAGTGTATGTCGAGATGCAAGAGAGCATTCAGAAAGTTTGTCAAAGGCACTTATATCTGGAGTGATTTCAGCAGGTGCAAATGTTGTAGATTTAGGACTTGCACCAACACCTTTGGGCTATTATTCAGAAGTTGTAGGATTAAAAGTTAGAGAAAAAATTGATGGCGCCTTAATCGTTACTGCAAGTCACAATCCTCCTCAATACAATGGATTAAAAATGACTTTTGAAAAACAATCTTTGAATGAGTCAAAAATTCAAGAGGTTAAAGAATTTGCTTTCAATTCTCACGAACCTTCTCCTAAAAAAGGAACTTATGAAAAATATGATTTAATTCCGGATTACATTGAAGCTATAAAAAAAGATTTCGGAAAAGTAGGAAAAAATTTAAAAATAGTTGTGGATAGTGCTAATGCCACAGGTGGTGTTGTTGCGCCTCAATTATATAGAGAAATTGGTTGTGAAGTAGTTGAATTATTTTCAGAACCAGATGGAAGATTTCCTAATCACCATCCAAACCCAAGTGATGTAAAAACTCTTGATGCAATTAGAAAAGCCGTAGTTGAAAATGGTGCTGATTTTGGTATCGCTTTCGACGGAGATTCTGACAGAATAGGAGTTGTAGACTCTAAAGGAAACCCAATAAGTGGAGATAAACTCTTATTGATTTATGCTCAAGACGTTATTAAAAGAGCAAAAGAAGCTGGAGAACCTTTGCCAAAAGTTGTTTCAGAGGTTAAATGTTCTCAAGTTTTGTTCGACACAATTAACAAACTCGGCGGTGAAGCCATAATGTGTAAAACTGGACATGGTTTTATTAAAGGAAAAATGAAAGAAACTAACGCTGTTCTCGCAGGTGAAATGAGCGGTCACACTTTCTTTAAGGATAGATATTATGGTTTTGACGATGCTGTTTATGCAGGTTGCAGAATTATCGAAATCGTTGCAAAAATGAAAGAAAAAAACGCAAACTTCAAAATAGAAGAACTTTTAAAACCGTTTAACGATGTATACTCCTCTCTTGAAGTTAGACTTTCCTGCCCTAATGAATTAAAGAAACCTACACTTTCAAAATTTGAAGAAGAACTAAACAAAAATAGAAACTTATTTAACACAGAAATCAAGGATATCGTAACTCTTGACGGAATGAGAATTGTTTTTGATGATGGCTTTGCTTTAATCAGACAAAGTAACACAGAGCCTGTGTTTACCCTAAGATTTGAGGCTAAAACAAAGGAAAAAGCTGACATGTATGAAAATGTTATGGTTAATGAAATCAAAAAAATTATGAAGGGATAAAGTTATGATGACAGGAATAATATTGTTTGTCGTAGCCTTTTTCTTGGTGTTTGCTTCTGCATACTTGATAACTTCAATGATTGCGGAAGATAAAAACCCTTTGGGACTTATATATATTCCTGTCCTTGCATTTTCCCAAATAGTTCTGATTCTTGAAATATTATCCTTATTTTCTCTCATAAAAATGCCGTGGATATTTCTGTTCCATGTGATAATATTCGCTGTTTGTGTTTTTGTATGGAACAAAAAATCTCGTCCTTTATGGACTTTAGAGGTTAGAGGTTTTTGGAATAGGTTTAAAAACGCTTTAAAGCAAGATAAATGTTTGTCTGTTTTAGCGTTTTGTTTCTGTATTTTTATTTTAACTTCAGTTTTCCTATCGTTTATTATGCCTGTTACAAGTGGAGATGCAAAAACTTACCATGTTGCAAGAAGTTATTTCTTTTTGACACAAGGTTCTTTAAACCACTTCGTAATAACTGATATGAGAGCGTTATGTCTGCCTATAAACTCTGAACTAATTTACACGTGGATTATAGCATTTTTGAAAAAAGATGTATTCTTTGGTTATGTTTCATTTGTTGGGTATTTGATTTCAATCATATCCCTTTTTAATATTGCAGGCTTGATGAAATTTTCTTACAAAAGAAGATTATGGATGATATTCATATTAAGTTCTTTTTCTTCTGTTATAGTACAGGCCTCAAGTACGGAAACAGACATTATTATTGCTGGACTAATCTTGTCGAGTATATATATGTTTTGGTCAAGTGTTAAATCGGGAAAGAATATACCAATTTATATGTCAGCACTTGCCTATGCTCTTGCTATCGGAACAAAAACTCCTGCGATAATTTTAATCCCTGGGGTTGGATTGTTTATGCTATTTCTGTGTAAGCATTATAAAAACTTTAAGCCTTTGTTTTGGTTTTTAGGATTTGGTGTTCTAAATTTTTTGATATTTTCATCTTATAACTATATTTTGAATTATATTGATTATGGAAATATCTCGGGCCCTGATAGTTTCATTGTGGGTCACAAAAATTATGACGGGATAAAGGGAATGTTTGCAAACATAATCAAATATTTCTTCATGATGTTTGATTTTACCGGCTTTAAGTGGGCAGATTATGCTAAAGATTACCTTTTAGATATTAGAAACTCTATTTTGACATTGATTGGACATGAAGTTTTGGTTGACGGGATTTATACTACCGATTCACACTTTCAACGTTCTTTAATTGAACATCTGATGGGAGCTGGAATTTTAGGATTTATCGTTTATCTTCCTTGTCTTGTTTGGTCTTTTATAAAATGTAAGTTAAGTTTTAAAAATGTAAATGTTCGCTTTTTGGCTGGTTTTGCAAGTATCTTTATTGTAAGTATTTTGGTTATATCTTATATTTTGGTTTATATGACATACAGTGTAAGGTTTGTAATGTCATTTATGGTTGTGTCATCTCCAATACTTGCTTATTCTTACTTGTCAAAGAAAAATCCACTGAAATATGTTATCGTACTTTTTTCAATATATTATCTTGCATTTGTGTCAACAAATATATGGGCAAGACCGTTGACAAAAATTTCAAAAATATTGATAAAGCATCCTTCAATTTCGTATATAAGAGATGTCGCAGTTTGTAAAACTTATGATGAATATGAAGAAGATTCCGAACGTGAAGAATGTATGTTGCAAAAACATTTGCTCAAATATCCAAAAGGTACAAAAATTTTGTACCTCCCTGGAGATTTCACAAATTTCATTTTCTTAAAGAAGTTGGAATTAGATGGTTATAATTTTGACTACGGAGAGGTAGAAGGACTTTCATTCCCAACCGAAACTGATTTTAATAAATATGATTTAATTATTGCCAAAACAGATGGACAACGATCTACTGTTTTAAGAGATTATGAAAAAAGAAAAAATGATTTCTTGATAGACGAAAAAACAAAAACTATCATTATCGTTGAAGAAAGAGAAATTCCTTGTATTTATGAATATAATCCAAAATTGTCAAAATATGACAAAAATGGAGATATGAGAACCCCATTAGCATCAAGATGCTATCTTCCAAACCAACTCGTTTTGGACAAAGGTTACAAAATTTCAAGGATTGTTGGACTTACAAAGAATAGTTTGGTACAAAACTACTATATCTTCTACCAAAACATTTCACGAGAAAAAAGAAAGTAGTTTTAAACTCTTCCGTACATATCTTCGTATCTAATAATATCTTCTTCGATAAGTAAATCGCCAAGTTGAGCTTCAATAATTTCCAAGTCTTCATCGTATGGGTTTTGTAGTGAATGAACTGCCTTTAATGGAATATCAATGCTGTGACCTTTAGAGAGAATATACTCTTTTCCTTCAAGGATTACTTTTGCTTTTCCAGACATTATAACCCAATGTTCACTTCTGTGTTCGTGAGATTGAACAGAAAGTTTTTGCCCAACATTAACGTGGATTAACTTGCTCAAAAATCCTTTGCCTTGAGAAATCACTGTGTAGAAACCCCAAGGTCTATAAACTGTTTTGTGAACAAGATAAGTATCATCATTTTGTTGTTTTAATTTTTCGTAAATCTTTTTAACATCTTGAGTTTTATCTTTTTTGCAAGCCAAAATTGCATCTTCTGTTTCCACCAAAACTATATCATCTAAACCAATTGTAGAAACGAGTTTTGAAGAAGAATAAACAAACGAATTTTTTGACCCTTCATCTAAAACATGTCCAATGAAAACATTACCATCTTTATCTTTTTCGGAAACATCGTAAATTGACTGCCAAGAACCTAAATCGTTCCAATCACTTTCCAATTTTACAAGAGCAATCTTATCAGATTTCTCCATAACAGCATAATCAATCGAAATATTAGGCATTTGTTCAAAAAGATTGTAATCTATTTTGTCTGTATTTGAAAAATCAAATTTTTCCACAAGTGAATAAATATCAGAATCTGTCTTTTTAAGTTCTTCTTTTAGAACAGAAGCTTTAAACATGAAAATCCCGCTATTCCAGAAATAAGTTCCAGCTTCAATATATTTTTTTGCTTTTTCAGTATCTGGTTTTTCAACGAATTCTTTAACCTTAAAACCATCGCAAATTTTGTTGTCAGTTATGTTTATGTATCCATATCCAGTTTCAGGATAACTTGGTTGAATACCAAAAGTTACGATATAACCATTTTGTGCAATTTCTTTTCCTTTTTTGACAGTTGCCTCAAATTTTTCTCTGTCGTTAATCAAATGGTCAGACGGAACAACTAAAATTACATCATCATCTCCCCTGTCTAAAATATACTTTGTTGCAACAGCGATTGCAGGTGCAGTATTTTTAGAAAGAGGTTCAGATAAAACGCAAACGTCTTCTGTCAATTCGCAAAGTTGTCGTTTTACATTTGCAACGTGTTTTGTATTGGTTAAACTTATAATATTTTTTGCATCAATGAAAGAGTTTAGTCTTGCAAATGTAGATTGCAATAAACTTTTATCGTTGTTTAAGTTCAATAGTTGTTTTGGATAAAGCTCCCTTGATAAAGGCCACAATCTACTACCAGAACCACCTGCTAAAATTATTGCATACATAATACAAACTCCTTCCGTTGATTGCATTATGATAGCAAAAAAACAAATTTTGTAAACTATTTATCCATTTTTTCAATCAATTTTTCGGTTGCGGTAAGAATTGGATCTATACTCGTAGAAAAAGCTGGAGAATATGGTAAATCATTTTTTAAAAATTCATCAACCGTAACATGGCAATTAAGACTTGAAGCAATCGTATTTATTCTTTTATCTGCATTTCCCATTCCGATTGCCTGTGCACCTAAAAGCTTTCTTGTTTGTTTGTCGGCAACTAATTTCAGGGTAATATTTTGCGCATCCGGCATATAATCTACTATGTCAGACTTTGTAATAACGACAGAAATTGGATCAAAACCGTACTGAGATGCGCTCTTTTCGCTTAACCCAGTACTTGCCATTGTAAATTTAAAATATTTTGTAACTGCAGAGCCAGAAACACCGTTAAAATAATCTCTTGCATTGCACATATTTAAAGCTGCGCACCTACCTTCTTTTATTGCAGTAGATGCGAGAGGAAGCCATACATGAACCCTCGCAATAATATGAAATTTCTCTGCACAATCTCCCGCAGCATAAATATCTGGAAAATTAGTCTGCATCTTTTCATTAACTTTTATAGCTCCAGTTGGTCCAAGGGTTATTCCGCAAGAAGATGCAAGTTCAACGTTTGGTCTAACTCCTGCAGATATCACAACAAAATCAGTTTTGATATCCCTCATGGCAGCTGTTTTAAACCCTTCAACATATTCATTTCCATAAAATTCAGTTACATAGTCAGATGTAATTATTTCAATTCCAGTTGGTCTGTTCTTGAAAATGTAATCAGTTATAATCTGTGACATATCATCATCAAAAATAGGCATTATAACAGGAGATGACTCTATAATTGTTACGTCTAATCCTCTATTTACAAATGCCTCTAAAAGTTCAATGCCGATATATCCGCCACCGATTATTGTAACATGCTTATATTTTAAAGCTGCTTCTTTTATAGCAAGAGCATCTTCGACAGTTCTTAAAGTAAAAATATTTTTTAAATTTATTTTTTCAACTTTTGGTAAAAAAGGTACAGCACCTGTCGCAATAAGTAATTTATCAAAGTTGAAATTGAAAACCTCTTCATTTTCAAGATTTTTTATAGTAACAAATTTATCTTGTGGAGAGATTTTACTACATCTGTGTTTGAGGTGAATATTTATGTTTGATTTTTGGAAATCTTCAACTGATCTCGCAAAAAGATAATCTTCATTATCAAAGTTTCCACCAATAAAATACGGGAACCCACATGTTGAGTAAGAAACATGAGTGTCTTGAGTAAATAAATCTATTTGAGCATTAGGGTTTAACCTTCTTGCTTTTGCGGCAGCCTTTGTTCCAGCTGCAACACCACCAATTATAACTAATTTTTCTTTTTCCATTTTTTACCCATTCAATTTGTAAATGTTGTGCATAAGATATACAGCAAATCCACACCAGATTACGTATGGGGTGAAGATTATGCCTGCAATAAGCGATGCATTATAAAAAAGAATCGCTGTAATAACTACGAAAAATAATAAAATCCATGTAAGCTCAAAAGATTTTTTTAAATTTTTTCTTACAAAAAATACATTTGTCCACGAAAAATTTAACCCAAGTTGAATTAAGAAAAATGCAATCGCAAAAACTTTTAAAAGACTCATTTGACAAAATAAAATAATGAAAAATGAAATTATTATAGTCAAATATAAAATAGCCCACGCAATGGGAAAAACCCTTTCTGAAGGCTGAAATTTTGGCTTAATGAGATTTTTGTACCATACTTTGTCGTAAATCATAAAGGCATTTTAAAATGTTTGTATTAAAAAAAACATTGCCTTACTATCTTATGTTTAACTTCTTTAAAATCTCTTCTAAAACTATTTTTATATGTGCATAGTTTAGACAACCTTGCATATAAACGGCATAAGGTGCTCTCATTGGACCATCAGCAGAAAGTTCAATTGTTGATCCTTCAATAAATGTTCCTCCAGCCATAATAACTTTGTCGTCATATCCTGGAATGTGCTCAGGAATAGGCGTTACATAAGAATTTATCGGAGAAAGCTGCTGAACAGTTTTACAAAATTTTTCCAAAGGTTCAGGTGCGTTAAAAGTTATTGTTTGAATAATATCAGTCCTTTTATCTTCAAATTTCGGAGTGGAGATAAATCCAGCTTCCTCAAAGAGTTTTGATGCTAAAACAGCACCCTTAACAGCATCAGAAACAACAGAAGGAGCCATGAACAAACCTTGAAAAATCAATCTGTGTTGGTTTAGCATTGCTCCACCTTCACATCCAATTCCAGGAGCAGTTAATCTTTGCGCTGCTTGATCAACAAAATATTCTTTGCCTGCAACATAACCCCCAGTTTCAACAATTCCACCTCCAGGATTTTTAATAAGCGAACCTGCAATCAAATCTGCCCCAACTTCAAGTGGTTCTCTCTTCTCTGTAAATTCACCATAACAGTTATCAACAAAACAAATACAGTCAGGATTTTTGCCTTTTACGATATCAATAATTTTTTTGATGGTATCAATATCTAACGATTTTCTTAAACTGTATCCTCTTGAACGTTGTATCAAAACCATGTTGCAGGTTTTGTCGATTTTTTTCTCTAAAAGTTCATAGTCTATATTTAAATTATCTGTCAATGGAATTTCTTCATATAAAACACCATGTCCAATCAAGGAAGCTCTTTTATCCCCTCTTGTCCCAATGACTTCTTGCATAGTGTCATAAGGTGAGCCTGCAACAGAAATAAGTTTTTCCCCATATCTTAAATTTCCAGCCAAAGCACAAGCAAGAGCGTGTGTTCCAGAAACAAAATGGTTTCTTACAATAGCTTTTTCTGCACAAAAAACTTGTGCAAAAACTTTGTCTAAAACATCTCTGCCAAAATCATCATGTCCGTATCCAGAAACAGTGTAAAAATGTTCCGGTGCAACTCTGTTATCAATAAAAGCGTTCAAAACTTTTCTTTGGTTGTAATCCCTTACCTCGTTGATGTAATCAAATTGAGGGCTTTTTTCAATTTCCTGTATGTTCATAACTTCCTCTCATTCAAAAAAGTTATAACACAAAAAAAACTTGAATAAATATTATTTCTGGTTTAAAGTAACTGTGTTCGATTAGGGGAGATTATATGACGATAATAAATGAAAAGTTTTCAGTGAATACCAAAGGTAACACTGATATAATAGATATAACAAAAAACGTTAAAAATTTTGTATATAGCCATTTATTGCAGAATGCCTCAGTAGTTGTATATGTGGCAGGAAGTACAGCATCAATAACAAGTATAGAATATGAACCAGGGCTATTACAAGATTTGCCGGAATGTTTGGAAAGAATTGCACCATCAAATGTGGATTATAGCCACGATGAAATGTGGCACGACGGCAATGGATATGCACACATAAGAGCATCAATTATAGGAAATTCTATAACAGTACCTTTGATAGATGCAGCGTTACAACTTGGAACTTGGCAGCAAATAGTTCTAATAGACTTTGATAACAAGCCAAGAACACGAACAATACACGTTCAAATAATGTATTAAAATGTAAAGTAATTTTAAAATAAATATTTTTTTTAAGAAATTCTTTACTTTTTTTTCTATTTAAAATAAAATGGTGTAAGATATAAGTTATATGATAGAAATAAGAGGTATAAATTAAAGTGGAAAGTTTCGGACCTGAATTATTTGCGAGAAAAGACACAACGCAACAAAGAGCAGTAAACCCTGCCAATATAAAGGTTATAGGTGTCGGCGGCGGCGGCGGAAACGCAGTTAATCGAATGATAAAAGCAGGACTCGGCGGTGTCGATTTTTGGCTTATGAATACTGACTTACAAGTTTTGAATTTCTCAACTTGCAAGAATAAAATCCAATTAGGTGAAAAACTTACAAACGGACTTGGCGCTGGTGGAGAACCTCAAATCGGTGAAAAAGCAGCTGAAGAAGCTCAACAAGAAATCACTGAAGCTCTTGAAGGCGCTGATATGGTATTTGTTACAGCTGGTATGGGCGGTGGAACTGGAACAGGTGCTGCTCCTATCGTTGCTAAGATTGCAAAAGAACTAGGAATTTTGACAATCGGTGTTGTTACAAAACCTTTCTCTTTTGAAGGTAAGAGAAGACAAAATCAAGCTATGCAAGGTTTGGAAAAATTAAGAGAGTCTGTTGATGCTCTTATCGTTATTCCAAATGACAAACTTCTTGATGTTGTTGATAGAAGAGTTTCTTTGCAAGAATCTTTCATCGTTGTTGATGAAGTCTTGTTAAGAGGTGTTCAAGGTATTTCTGATATTATCACTATCCCTGGACTTATTAACGTTGACTTCGCAGATGTTAAGAGTGTTATGCAGGCTTCTGGTTCTGCTCTTATGGGTATTGGTAGAGGTCAAGGCGAAGGCAGAGCAACTGATGCTGCTAAAGCTGCTATCGATTCTCAATTGCTTGAAACTTCAATCAATGGCGCAAGTGGCGTTATCGTTAATATCACCGGCGGTCCTGATATGACATTGCATGAAGTTACTGATGCAACTAATATTATTAACTCTGCAGTATTGGATGATGCTAAAGTTATTATTGGTGCAGTTGTTGATGACAACCTTCAAGGTGAAATTCAAATTACAGTTATTGCAACTGGCTTTGAATTGAAAAACCAAGCACCTGCAACTCAAGAAATGGCAAGAACTGTTAATACACTTGACTTGTTTGGACCTGTATTTTCACAACAAAAACAACCTCAAGCTCCAGTTAGACCTGATTTGAGTCAAAATTTCTCAAATATTGAAATCCCTGATTTCTTGAAAAAGTAGTTGAGAAATAGATATTTAATATAAGGGCGGCAAATTTATTTGCCGCCCTTTCAATAAAAGTAAATAATAGAGGAAAGTATTTTATGTTTATTTTGGAAGAACCTTATGTTTCAGATTTGATGATTAAAACTTTAAAAGAAAATAACTTTGAAGTTTTTAAGAATGATTTTGCCAAAGATTTTGATTTAAATTTTACTGATGTTATTACAAACAAAGTTTATTCAAATTCAGAAAATTCTATTGATCTTGTGTTGAAAGATCAAAATTCTTCATTGTCAAAAATTATAGAAATATGCAAAGATAAAAGTTTGTTCAGAGAAAAGTTGTCTGATATTTATCCAAACTTTTTTTATAAAAATGTTAGATTTGATGAACTTGAGACAGTAGATAACCTTCCTTTTCCTGTTATTATCAAACCTTCTGTTGGGTTTTTAAGTTTAGGTGTACATAAGGTTAAAACATCGGATGAATGGAAGAATACTGTTAAATTATTAAAAGAAGAAGTGAAAACTTTCAAAACATTGTTTCCTGAAAAGGTTTTGAATTCTAACAATTTTATTATTGAAGAAGTGATTGAAGGAGAGGAATATGCAATTGATGCATATTATGATAAAAATGGAAAACCAGTTATAATAGACATATTTAAGCATCCATTTGCATCTGATGGAGATGTAAGTGATAGAATTTATTTGACTTCTAAAAAAATTATCATGGATAACTTTAAAGATTTTCAAAATTTGTTGGTGGTATTGGGAGAAAAATTAAACTTGAAAAATTTCCCATTGCATATTGAAGTGAGAAAAAATGATAAAGAAGTTATCCCAATTGAAATAAATCCTATGAGGTTTGCTGGGTGGTGTACAACTGATGTGGCATATTATGCTTATGGGATAAATGTTTATGAATATTTTGAAAAAGAGCTTGTTCCAAATTGGGATGAAATATTGAAAAATAAGGGAGATGAAACATATTATTTTGCAATGGCTGAAACACCAGCTGACATTGACAAAAATAATATGAAGTTTGATTATGATGCTTTTAAACTTAATTTTTCAAACATTCTTGAATTTAGAGAAATTGATTATAAGAAAAAGCCTTTATTTGCAATTTTATTTGGATATGTAACTGATAAAAAAGAAATAGAAAAGATATTAAAGCTAAATACAAGTGACTATATTAAATAACAGGCAAGCAATTGTTATTTATTAGAATACTTAATTTTATAAATGCTTTATTATATTAGTGACACAAGTCCAGTTGAAAGATTGTATATAGCTCCTGTTACCAAAATTTCTTTTTTAGAAAACTTTTCAGCAATACATTCATCTTTTTTCAATAAATCTTGAACTTGATATTCAATATTTGCTTTTACTGCACAATTTTCGTCGGCATCTGAAGAGATTTTTTCAAATGCGGGGTATATGTGATTAAGTACGGATTGCAAGTTTGGAGAAACTTCTTTTTTTGTTTTGTATGATTTTAATGCGGCTTTTATTGCTCCGCAATTTTCATGACCTAATATCATAACGAGTTTACATCCAAGGGATATTGCATATTCTATGCTTCCCATAACTTCTTTTGATAAAACGTGTCCTGCTGTTCTTATTGCAAAAATATCACCGAGTCCTGCATCAAAAACTATTTCTGTTGGTACTCTTGAATCTGAACAGGAGATTACAACTGCAATAGGCTTTTGTCCTGTTAAAAGCGATTGCCTTGTTTCATTACACCTATTAGGGTGTATTGATTTATGTTGAGCAAATCTTTTGTTACCTTCTAAAAGTATTTTTAATGCATCTTCAGGGTTTATCATTTATATCTCCTTTTTTGTATTTTTACCTCAAAAAAAGAGAAAAAAAAACCCCTTACGGGGAATTAAAAAATATAGGAAAGAAAATTAAATTTA
>QHMH01000016.1 GCA_003258795.1 Candidatus Melainabacteria bacterium
CTTCCATGGTGTGACGGGCGGTGTGTACAAGACCCGGGAACGTATTCAACGCAGCGTGCTGATCTGCGTTTACTAGCGATTCCGACTTCATGGACTCGAGTTGCAGAGTCCAATCCGAACTGGGACCGGTTTTTAGAGATTTGCTCACTCTCGCAAGTTGGCTGCTCGTTGTACCGGCCATTGTAACACGTGTGTAGCCCGAGACATAAGGGGCATGATGATTTGACGTCATCCCCACCTTCCTCCGGTTTATCACCGGCAGTCTCGCCAGAGAGCAATATAACAGTGTACCGTTATATGCAACTGACGACGAGGGTTGCGCTCGTTGCGGGACTTAACCCAACATCTCACGACACGAGCTGACGACAACCGTGCACCACCTGTCTTGAGGTTCTCCGAAGAGCACCCTCTGCTTTCACAAAGGTTCCTCAGATGTCAAGCCTCGGTAAGGTTCTTCGCGTTGCTTCGAATTAAACCACATGTTCCACCGCTTGTGCGGGTCCCCGTCAATTCCTTTGAGTTTCACACTTGCGTGCGTACTCCCCAGGCGGGATACTTATCGCGTTAGCTATGGCACTGCAGGGGTCGATACCCGCAACACCTAGTATCCATCGTTTACGGCCAGGACTACTGGGGTATCTAATCCCATTTGCTACCCTGGCTTTCGTTCCTCAGCGTCAATAACGGCCCAGTAAAGCGCTTTCGCCACCGATGTTCCTCCCGATATCTACGCATTTCACCGCTACACCGGGAATTCCCTTTACCTCTACCGCATTCGAGTCTGCCAGTATCCGATGCCGAACCGAAGTTGAGCTTCGGGATTTAACACCAGACTTAACATACCGCCTACGAACTCTTTACGCCCAATGATTCCGGACAACGCTTGCACCCTCCGTATTACCGCGGCTGCTGGCACGGAGTTAGCCGGTGCTTCCTCTGTAGGTACCGTCAAGTTTCGTCCCTACTGACAGAACTTTACACCCCGAGGGGCTTTATCGTTCACGCGGCGTTGCTGCGTCAGGCTTTCGCCCATTGCGCAAAATTCCCTACTGCTGCCTCCCGTAGGAGTATGGGCCGTGTCTCAGTCCCATTGTGGCTGATCATCCTCTCAAACCAGCTACTGATCGTCGCCTTGGTGGTCCATTACACCCCCAACAAGCTAATCAGATGCAGACTCATCCCAGAGCACCGGAGTTTTCAAGAATAGCATTCCAGCTACGCTCATATGGGGTATTAGCAGAAGTTTCCCTCTGTTGTCCCCCACTCTGGGGCAGATTCTCTACATATTACTCACCCGTCCGCCACTTTCCACAGGAGCAAGCTCCTGCTTCTCGTTCGACTTGCATGTATGAAGCACGCCGCCAGCGTTCGTCCTGAGCCAGGATCAAACTCTCCATTGTCAGAAAGTTTATGTCCTTCGTCTACGTGCGGCTCGCACATAGACTGCTCGACTTCAATTTAAACACTAGCTTACGCTTGTGAATTTTGTCCAAAAATCATTTTTTGTTGAATCAACAAGTATATTATTTTCGTTTTCAGTTATTCTGTTTTCAATGTTCATTTTTTACGACGACAAAACTTTTAATTTTGTTCCCGTGAAATCTTTTTTTCTTGAGTTTTCAAAACCTTCCGTTTAACTCGGTAATTATTATTCTATTCACTCAATTTTCTTTGTCAAGCATTTATTTTTATTTTTTCTTAAAATTTTTATTTAATGTTCGATGTACACTCTTTATCGAGGACAAGTATTATAATAATACTTCAATTTTAAAAATCAACTATTTTTTTTAAATATTTTTCACTTTTTTTAATTTTTTTTAAAATATAGCCAAGTTCGCCTATTGACAGCTTTTTTCAAGTTTACATTATTTAATGTTCTATTATATATGTTATAATATTTCAAAGTTAATTACTTAGTATTTCTTTTAAGGAGAGCATGAAGACATGGAAACTTCAGATTATATTTTTGGCAAAAATGCAGTTATAGAGGCATTAACCTCTAACAACAGAGATATCAACAAAATTTTTATATCAAAAAACTTGCATAGTGATGCTAAACTGAACAAAATAAAAGAACTCGCTCTTCAAAATAATATAGTTTTTCAATTTGTATCTAAAGAAAAGTTCATGCCATTTAACGAGTTTAATCATCAAGGAGTCATGGCTCAAGTTTCTCCAATAAAATATACAGAACTTGATGATTTTTTGTCTATGGAGCATGACAGTGCTTCAGTTGTCGTTCTGGATGGAGTTGAAGATCCGCACAATCTTGGCGCAATCATAAGGACATGCGTTTGTGCTGGTGTTGAGGCAATAATTATTCCGACGAGAAGAAATGCTCAAATCAACTCTATTGTTGAGAAAACCTCTGCAGGAGCGATAAATCATATAAAAATAATAAAAGTTAACAGTCTTGTTAATGCAATTCAAAAATTAAAAAAATCCGACTGGTGGATAATTGCTACTGATGCTTCAGCGAATGATAATTATTATAACGTTGATTATAATAATATGAATTTTGCACTTGTCATGGGTGCAGAGCATGCTGGAGTTTCAAAATCTATAATTAAACTTTCTGACATGCTTGTCAAAATCCCAATGATGAAAGATTTTAATTCACTTAACGTTTCAAACGCATTAAGTATTATCATTTTTGAAACTGTAAGACAAAAAAACATTAACAACGCAAAGAAAATGTAGTACAATTAAATCAATTGGAGAAACAAATGTCAGATACACATATAGATTTTAATCCTAATGAAATACAAGAAGATAAAGAAGACGAAGATATTTTGGAAACTTTGTCTCCAAAAACTGATGACAATTTAACATCTGCAACTTCTGATGATTCTGTTAGAATTTACCTACAACAAATAGGAAAAATTCCTTTGTTATCGCATGAAGAGGAAATTGCAATATCTAAAAAAATTCAAGAAGAACATTGCGAAATATCCAAAAACATTTTAGTCAATGCAAATTTACGACTTGTTGTTAGTATTGCAAAAAAATATATAGGTAGAGGTCTTTCTTTGCTCGATCTTATTCAAGAGGGAAATATGGGACTAATGAAGGCTGCCGAAAGATTTGACTATACAAAAGGTTACAAGTTTTCAACCTATGCAACATGGTGGATTCAACAATCTATAACAAGAGCTATTGCAGATAAAGCGAGAATGATAAGACTTCCAATTCACCTTATTGATTCTTTGAACAAAATAAAAAAAGCAACAATTGATTTAACAACAGAACTTGGAAGAACGCCAACAAAACAAGAGATTGCATATAGACTTGGCTATTCTACAAGTAAACTTGCAAGTTTAATAAAATCAGCTCAAACTACCATCAGCATTGAAGCTCCAGCAGGACAAAAAAAGGAAGAAGAAGATGGTGCAAAAATTGGGGATTATATTGTTGATGAAAACACTATCGCACCTGAAGCAAGAGTTTCACAAGAAAATCTTTTGGGAGAAGTTAGAGAAATGCTTAATAAATTAAGCCCAAGAGAAAAAGAAGTTTTAATTCTACGTTATGGTCTTGATAGAAATGGCACCAAAAAGACACTTGATGAAATCGGTATGCAATATGGAGTATCAAGAGAAAGAATCAGACAGATTGAAAATCGTGCGATATCGAAACTCAAAAAAATGTGCAAAAATGGAGAAGAGCATAGAGAGCTAAAAAACTACTTTGGATAAGAAAATGCATTTTAAATACAAAGGCGGGGACAAATATAAAATTTTGTCCCCGCCTTGTTATCAATTTTTATTTTATTGTTTCTTTTCCTTTTGTTGCTATTTCATTTTCAAGCTTTGATACAAAGTCATCTACTGAATAAGTTCCAATAGGTCCAATCCCTCTTGCTCTTACTGAAACAGTGTTTGCTTCTATTTCCTTATCTCCAACAACGCAAACATAAGGAACTTTTTTATCTTGAAGGTTATCTCTTATTTTATAGTTCATGCTTTCTGATCTATCATCAAGCAATACTCTTAAACCTTTTTCTCTCATCTTTTTGTATATTTTTTCCGCAAAGTCAGCATGTTTTTCGGTACTTACTGGAACAATTGCAACTTGTGTTGGGGCAAGCCATGTTGGGAACGCTCCTGCGTAATGTTCTATCAATATACCATGGAATCTTTCCATTGAACCAAATATTACCCTATGCAACATTACAGGAGTCTTTAATTGTCCATCTCTATCTTGATACTTAATATCAAATCTTTCAGGCAAATTGAAGTCAAGTTGGATTGTAGCACATTGCCATGTTCTGCCTATTGCATCTTTTATCTTGAAGTCAATTTTTGGTCCATAGAACGCTCCATCGCCTTCATTTATTTCATAGCTCATGCCTCTTCTGTCCATTGCTTCTTTTAATCCGGCTTCAGCTCTGTTCCAATTTTCAATTTCACCTACGTAGCTTTCTGGTCTTGTAGAAAGTTCAACTTCAAACTTCATTCCAAATATATCCATTGTATCTGCAACGAAATCAATAATTGCATTGATTTCATCAACCAGTTGTTCCGGCGTACAGAAAATATGTGCATCATCTTGTGTAAAACCTTGAACTCTTGTCAATCCTGATAACGCTCCAGATTTTTCTTTTCTATATACCGTACCAAGTTCTGCCATTCTTAATGGCAAAGAACGATATGAATGTCTATTTGCTTGATATATTAAAATGTGGAACGGACAGTTCATTGGTTTTACAATATATTGTTCATCATCTTCATTTTCTTTTTGAATAAAGAACATATTTTCTTTGTAGTGATCAATGTGTCCTGAAATTTCCCACAATTTTGATTTTGCAAGCTGAGGTGTTTGAACTATAACATAACCTCTTTTCCTATGTTCACTTCTCCAATAATTTTCAATTTCTTCTCTAACTGTATAAAGATTTGGATGCCATAATACAAGCCCGCCACCAATTTCTTCTCTTACTGAGAATAAATCAAGTTTTGTTCCAAGTTTTCTGTGATCTCTTTTTTCTGCTTCTTCTAAAAAGTTTAAATAATCTGACAATTCTTCTTTTGTCCAAAATGCAGTTGCATAAATTCTTTGAAGCATTTTGTTCTTTTCATTACCTCTCCAATATGCACCCGCAACTTTTAAAAGTTTTATCGCATTTGCTTTCATAAAGGATGTTGATGGAAGGTGTGGACCTGCACATAAATCATTAAATAGTACATTTCCCTCTTTATCTTTTGTTAGATAAAGAGTAGGATTGTCATTTCTATGTTCTTCCAACAATTCTGCTTTATAAATTTCACCTTGTGCTTTAAACTCCGCAATTTTTGCATCTACATCTTCTACGTTATATTTTTCAAAATAAAGGTTTTGTTTTAAAATTTCCTTCATTTTTTCTTCAATTTTAACCAAATCTTCTTGTGTAAACGCATGACCATCCGTCAAATCAAAATCATAATAAAAACCTGTATCCGTTGCAGGACCTATTGCAAGCTTTGCTTGTGGGAACAGACTTTGTACTGCCTGAGCCATAATGTGTGATGCTGAATGTCGTAAAACATGTAAGTTTTCTTTGGTCTTTTCCATATAATCCTCTTTTCTTCTCTTTTTATATTAAAGCACTAACAAGTAATAAAACAATCTTTAACTATACAACTTGTGGTTGTGCCTCAAGCTCTCTTCTTATGTCATCAACAGAAACATGAACCGTTGGAGAGTTTTCGTCTTTTTTAAGATAAACATCTTTTATTCCAGATTGAACAATAAATCTTTTACATAAAATGCATATTATATTATGCCCCCAAATGTACATTGTTGCACCCTTACATCTATCTTGACCTGCCTGTATAATCGCATTTTGCTCTGCATGGATTGAACGACAAGTTTCGTATCGTGTCCCAGATGGAATATTGTTTTTTATTCTGAAACACTCTCCCCTTTCATAACAAGATTCTACCTTCGATGGAGTTCCATTATATCCAGTTGCTTTAATCTTTTTATCTTCTCCAACAATAACTGCCCCAACATTTGCTCGAAGACAGTTTGAACGGCTTGAGCATGTTTTCGCTAAATCTAAAAAATATTCTTCCCAACTTTTCATTTTTAATATCCTCTTTAAACATTCAAAATTATATCATAATTTTTAGACATTTTTCAAAAATATGTTAATATAATAATATGGAACTTCAAGAAATAGATAACTCAATTGAAAATTTAAGACAAAAAACTGATAAAATCCTTAGTGAAACAAACCTTTATCAATTTAAAGGAACCGTTTCAAAGCTTTTAGGATTAACTGTTGAAGTAAAATTGCCAGGATTGAAAATTGGTGATCTTTGCTATATTGAAACAGCCAATGGTGAAAAAAAACCTGCTGAAGTAGTTGCATTTAAAGGCGATGTCGCTCAATTGCTCCTATTACTTGATGGTAACGGTATTGGTCAAGGTTGTCTTGTTACATCATCATTTAAACCAATATATATCCCCGTTGGAGATTTTCTCCTCGGAAGATTGATAAACCCTATGGGCGAACCAATGGATGGGCGTCCATTGCCACTTGATGAAGCTCAATGGATTCCGATAGAAGGTCCTCCTCCTGGTCCTTTTGAAAGACCAATTATCACCGAAATGTTTTCAACTGGTGTTAGAGCAATAGACTCTTGTCTAACTTTTGGTTGCGGTCAACGTATGGGCTTGTTTGCAGGATCTGGGGTTGGTAAAAGTACTCTTCTTGGTATGATTGCAAGAAATTCAGATGCAGAGGTAAACGTTGTAGCTCTAATTGGAGAACGTGGAAGAGAAGTTAAAGAATTTATAGAAGATGCTTTGGGAGAAGAAGGTATGTCAAGATCAGTGCTCGTTTGCGCAACTGGTGACCAGCCACCTCTTATTAGACAAAAAGCTCTACTTACAGCAACAGCCGTTTGTGAATATTTTAGAGATAAAGGTAAAAAAGTCTTTCTAATGACTGATACAATAACTCGTTGTGCTATGGCTGGCAGAGAAGTTGGTTTGTCCATTGGAGAACCTCCAACAATGAAAGGATATCCTCCTTCAATTTTCTCTTGGCTTCAAAAAGTTTTAGAAAGAGCTGGAAACAGCCCTAAAGGTTCAATTACCGCCTTTTATACCGTTCTTATGGAAGGTGATGATATAAATGACCCTATCGTTGATACGGTTAGAGGTATCACAGATGGTCACATTTTCTTATCAAGAAAAGTCGCCGAAGCTAACCACTATCCGGCTATCGACGTACTTGGAAGTATTTCAAGGCTTATGAGTGCTATCGCAAGCCCAGAACATAAAGCTGCTGCTGCCAAAATGAGAAAAATTCTTGCAATGTACAGAGAAAACAAAGATTTGATTGACGTTGGTATGTATCAACCTGGTTCAAACCCTAAACTTGACATTGCAATACAAATGATTGATCAAGTAAATGGGTTCTTACAACAACGAACAACAGAGAGTGTTAATATGCAAAACACCATTGATACCCTAATAAATATGATGTCAGGTGTAGATATTTAATTTTAAAGTCTATTCAATAACATTAGCATCTACTAAAGTTAAAAGATCTAAACATAAAAAAAGAGCCGTCCTTTCAGAACGACCCTTTCTTATATCTTGTTAATTTCTTTCGAAATTAGCTTTGTCTCAAGATAAGTTCACCAGCTGTATTTGCTGCTGGAGATGCTTGTCTCTTGTACAATTTGATTGTATATTGGTCTCTCAAAGTACCATTGTTGTAAAGTGAAGAATCATCACCCAATGTGTTAGGACCTTTTTTACCGTTAACGTCGATTGTAGCTTCGCAAGGATCAGCTTCTGTACAACCTGTTTGAGTTGTATCAACTGTCATTGAAGTACCGTCGTTGAAGTAAACAGTGTTACCATCTTGTCCTACAACGTTCATTCTGTTGTAGATGAATCCTACCCAACCAGTACCAGTTGAATCTTCAGATGATCCACCAGCAGAAATAGTTGAGAAGTCAACACCGTCCAAAGCAAAGTTCATTGAAATTGCTTGGTTCAATACTGACATCATCTTTTTGTAAGATGATTTGATTTCAGAATCGTTAGTTTTTTGCATCAATGTAGGGATAGTCATAGCAGCAACTACGCCGATGATACCCAAAGTGATAAGAACTTCAGCCAATGTGAAACCTAATTTTTTAAACATAATGTTTTCCACCTTTCGTTTTGTGTTGTTCCCTTTTTGAGAACATGTAACTTATACCATAATGTTTTAACAGAGTTTTTTTCAAATGTCAAGCACTTTTTGTAAACATATTTTACTGATTTGACGAATATTTTCGTTTAATTTCTGTAATTTTTCCTGTTTTTCGCATCTCTTCAAGAATCCCATTAACTCTGTTTTGCAGCGATTTTGAATAGTCAGTTTTTCTAAATCCTATTGCATATGGCTCTCTTGTAAATTTTTTACTCAACATTCTAAAACTGCCGTTGTCTGCGTAAGAAGTAAGTATTGTATCATCAGAAACTATTGCATCAGCTTGTCCACTCTTTAACATCTCAAATGCTACAGGGTAGGTCTTTGCTCCCATTACATGTGCCATAGGTGCAACTACACGAAGATTCTTCTCTGCAGTTGATCCAAATACAACTATAACTTTTTTATTATTTAAGTCTGATATTGTCTTTATGTCACTTTTTACTGGAACAAGAGCCGTTTGACCCGCTATATAATATGGTGTCGAAAAATCAATTACTGCTTCTCTTTGAGGTGTTATAGACATGGTTGCTATCACCATATCTGCTTTGCCTGAACTTAATATTAACAATCTATTTGATGAGTCAACAATTACAAATTCCGCTTTTTTCTCATCCCCCAAAAGGGATTTTGCGATATACTTCGCTATATCTATATCTATTCCTTTTAGTTCCCCATTTTCTTCAAAGCCAAACGGTCTTGTATCATTTTTTACTCCGAATACTACTTTGTCATTCGCCTTAATGCTTTCTAAATCTGACATTTCAGATTTTTTACATCCGCTTAACAAAACTACAAAAAGCATAAGAAATATTAAAAAAAATATATTTTTCTTCATAATAAACTACCTCGCTTTTGGCATTGTATCACAAATCTTTTTTTATTTTGCGACACTCATGCCTGCTACATAACCACTTGACCACGCATTCTGTAAATTAAATCCACCACAAAAACCATCAACATCAATGACTTCCCCACAAAAATAGAGATTACCTACCAGTTTTGATTCCATATTTTTTGGATTTATTTCTTTTAAATCAACTCCTCCACACGTCACAACCTCACCTTTTACATCATGACCAATTATAGTTAATTTAAAATCTCTCAAATAACTTTCAAGCTTTCTTCGCATTTCTTTTTTAACTTCATGTCCTCGAATTCCCTCGAGGGACAAATCTTTTACTATAATTGAAGAAAGTGATTTTGGAATATATTCCGAGATTATTGTTTTAACCTCTTTCTTTCCATTACTATTTAATACATTTGAAAATTCAATATTTTCGTCTAAAAAATTCAAACTTAATCTAATTGGATTATCTTTTGAATAGTTTTCTCTCGCAAAAATAGACGAAACTATATATGCAAGTGGACCAGAAATTCCGTCAGAGGTAAAGACAATATCACCAAATAGTTTATTCTTTTTTCCTTCAATTTTCATTTCCACATTTCTTAAGCTTACCCCTTGCAAACCATATTGCTCAAGTGTTTTCAAACCAACAAGTGCAGGTTTTGGTTCAATTATATTGTGTCCAAAAATTTTTGCTATCTCATATCCTGAGTGTCCACCTATTGCAACGATAAGTTTATCGAACTCATACGCATCATTTAATATAAATTTTTCTCCACATTTTTGCGCGTTTTTAATCTCTTCATTTACAATTTTAACGTCACAATGCATCAATGTACTTATGAGAGCTTTTCTTACTTCTTTTGCACTATCACTTTTGGGAAAAACTCTTAAATCGTCTTGAACATACGTTTCTACTCCTATTGATTTAAAAAATTTTATAGTATCTTCTGTCGAAAATTTAGAAAATATTGAATATAAAAATTTATTTCCCCTTGGATAAAATTTTGTAAGCTCTTTAAAATCTTTTTCATTATATGCAAGATTGCATCTTCCACCACCAGTACACAACAGCGTTTTTAAAACATAATTTTTCTCAAAAATCGTAACATCACAATTTTTTGAAGCAAATATAGATGCAAAAACCCCTGATGCACCTCCACCCACAATTGCTACTCTATTACTCATTTTTCAATCTCGTTCCGTAAAGATAAACTATTTCTGGTTTCTCTAATTCATCATAGAGTTGCTTTATTGTTTTATTAAAAACTGGATGTACAAATTTAGGATTTAATTCCAAAAATGGTACAAGAACAAAAGCTCTTTTGTGGAGAAATCTGTGGGGAACGTTAAAATCTTCTTCCTCTATTATTTGAGAATCGTAAAATAAAATATCTATATCAATAGGTCTTCTACCAGCATTTTCTGGCTCTGTTTCTCTCACTCTGCCAAGTTTGCTTTCAATTTCGTTACCATATTTCAATAATTCCCTTGGCAGCAATGATGTTTTAAGCTCTATAACTGCATTTACAAACCAGTCTGTATCTTTTTCTAACCATGGTTGAGTTTCGTAGAATGATGAAGTCCTTATTATTTTTATTTCATCATGCGAGGATAACAAACGAGTCGCTTGTTGAATATAACCGACCTTGTCACCTTGATTTGAGCCTAAACATAAATAAACTATTGCCATATTCACATTTTACCCATTTTTAATTACTTTTGTCAATTACTTCTTTTTTTACCTCATACCACGTGAGGTTATAAGATTTACCACTTTTAATTTCCTCATAACCTTTTGGTATTTTATAAACATAATCTGTTATTACATAATAATGATTATATTTAGTTAACACTGGTTCACCATTTCCGTAACTAATGAGGTATTCTCTATTATTTTTCATAAACGGAATTACATAATAGTGATTAAACCACGTATGTTCATATATTATAACTGGGTTTTCATCGTCAAAATTTTTCAAAAAATCTGCGTTTGGATAAAGATTTTCAATACTTGCTCTTACTGGATTTGCAAAATTATTTAAATTTACTTGGTAATCCTGTATTTCATCTTTAATTGGAAACAAGGATAATATAAAGTAAATTGACACAAAAGCCATGGCAACTATGTCCCGAATTTTATCTTTAAGCTTTGATAACAAATACGGAATTATCAAAAGAATAATAGGGAAAAACGGACTTACATAACGAAGGATTTTAAACGGAGCTAAAACTTCAATTAAGAGTGAAACAATGATTCCAGTAAAGAATAACAAAACCGGTAAATCGTTTAGTTTTACATCTTTTCTTACAAAAATACCTACCCCCGCCAACAAAACAAAAACAGGCACATAAAACAAGAAAGAAAAAATTATTTTACCGATAGAGAAAATAAAATTATCAGAAAAGAAGGTTCCCATATGGGTAAATCTATTGCTTTCTAAAAAAGAAAAATATCCATCATAAAATAATGTAGATAACCCTAATGCAAGCAAAAAACCAATGAGAAGAAGAAAAACTCTGCCTATTCTTTTCTTTAGATAAAACAAAACTGTTGATAAAAGTCCTATTGCTCCTATGTATAGCAACATAAAATATCCTGATGACATACATAAAAACAACGAAAAAATAAGTAAAAGATATTTTGAAAAGCTTATCGTTTCATCTTGTAGAAAAACAACAACCAAATATGTAAGCAATATCACAGAAAGAATTTGAAGCTCATAAGGACGAACAAATAATGTCATAGAAATCATGCCAGTGGACAAAAAAGTAACAGCAAGTCCAATCGGAACAAGTTTATTATCCCCAAACAATCTTCTTAAAAGAAGAGTCATCACAAAAAACTCAAAACAAAATAATAAAAGATTAAATCCGCATCCCCAAAGCTTCAAACTATTTATGTCAAATACATCTACGGAATTTGACAGAATTCTAAAAGTCGTAAAATATAAGCTTGGACAATCTCTATTATAAAAATTATTTTCATGCAAAACGCTTAAATTACTTTTCAAATCTGGCTTACTTTCTCCGAATATTGCATTTTTAAAACTTTTTCCCGTATTTGAGATTACCACCGATTGTGGAAATATCAATTCTTGAATGTTTCGAGAAACCGAAACAGTTAATAGTTCATCAAAGTGAACTCCAACTTTTTGTGAAATATAATACAGTCTTATACTAAAAGTAAGGACAAATATTCCTATAATTGACAGCAGCAATTTTTTAGAAAAACCTTTTTTCATCTCGACATCCTTAAAGTATTAAAAGAATAACATCTTCCAGAGGGCAAAAGCTTATTCTTGAAATCTTTTTGCACATTATAAGAAAACTTAAGGCTTCTGTCATAAAAAACATAATAATCACTATCAAATGGTAGATGTTTTACCTCTTTGCTATCGACAACAAACATATATTTTTGATTATCATTCAATTTAGAGATTATAAATAGTGGATATCCCCAGAAATCACTTTTTATAATTACTGGATAATTAGGATTTTCAAATGCTTCACATTTTATATCCAAAAACAAATTTTCTATTGAAGCCCCACCTTTTAGAAATTTGTCATTTTTGTATCCTATTTTTGTATCAAGAGCTTCCATTTTGTATGGAAATACCAAGCATATTACATAAATAAGGGCAACAAAACAACAGAATATGTTTTTTTGTTTTTCTGGCATTTTATTCATTAACATTACAATTCCCAACGCCAAAACAGGAAATGCGGGAGCAATGTATCTTAAAATATTAAATGGAGCATATATAGCTATCAACAAGGTCCAAAGCATACACATATAAAATAGGCTGACAACTTCTTTTGAATTTTTTAAGTCTTTTTTTATAAAAAAAGAACCGATAAATATTACTAACAATACCCATAAATAATATAGATACCTAACAATATTGCCCAAGAAATAAATAAAGCTTTTTAAAAGTTCAACCAACATTGAATTATTAGAATCTGTAACATTGGCAAATCTATCCCCTTTTAGAAAGGAAAAATATCCAGAATAAATTGTGATACTAATTAAAAAAGAAACAAAAAAGCAAACAAGAAGCCAAATTAGAGGTTTGTACTTTTTATCTTTTATATAACGGATAATCAAAAATATTCCAAGAATACCAATATATACAACTAAAAAATATGCTGATAAAATCGTAAACACAAGCGAAAAAATAAGAAAAATATAATCTTTAATCGAATTATTTTTTTCAAGAAAAATAACAAATGCATAAGAAATCATAATTAGAGCAAGCATTTGCATTTCATAAGGTCTTACAAACAATGTCATTGAAACCGTTCCAGTATTTAAAAATGCAACTAAAAGTCCTATTGGAACTAATTTATTATCACCAAACAACCTTATCAAAAGTTTTCGCATTATAAAAAATGAGAACGTAAAAAATATAAGATTTAAACCGCACCCATATTTTATGATGTTTTCTTGAGTTAAATCGACACCATTCGTAAAAATTCTAAACATTGAATAATAAAGACTTGGATGCGCATCGTCATTATAATTATCTTTTCTTAAATTAGACAAATCAACAAAAAGTGAGTTTTTATGATTACTAAAAAAATTTTTCTTAATTTCTTTTCCGGTATAAATGTTTTCGTCAAAATGTAAAGACAAAAGTTTCTCTACAACCGTCCCTCTGGAGATAAAAACAGTAAGCATTTCATCCATGTGAAGTCCAGCTTTTTGAGAAATATAGTAAACTCTAAATAAAAAGGCTACAATAAAAACTAAAATACTTAATAATAAAAGTTTTTTAGATTTTAAACAATTAAACATTTTGCGCCTCTATTGGAATAAGTCGCTAATCTTATCCGCAATTTCTTGCGGATCCATTTCGTTTGTAACCTTATTTATATCTTGAGCAATTTGATATAATTTAGCTGCCTCAACTTTATCACCCTTTATTGTTACAGCTCTTGCAAGGTTGAAATAGGCTAAACCGTAATTTGGGTTAACTTCAATTGCCTTTTGGAAAAGTTCGCATGACTTTTGAACTCTACCCAAATCATCAAGATATATAACACCTAAATTGTTATAAGCGATATCATAATTTGGATCATATTTTATAGCGAGTTCATATTCTTTAATCGCTTCGTCAGTATCATTTTTACCCCAATACAAAAATCCTAAATTACAGTGAATTTTTGCACTTGTTGGATCAAGCTCTAATGCTGTTCTATAAACAGTTAAAGCGTTATCAAAATCTTCTTTATCATAAAACGCACTACCGAGGTTAACATATATGTCTATATCTTCCGGTGTTAACAAGTAAGCAGTTTGATATGCACTTACTGCGGCTTCTAAATCTTGAGATGATTGTTGATGCACATACCCTAAAGTTTGAGCGATTACACTCGTCCAAAGTCTATTAGGGTTAAGAGTAATTGCTGTTTGATAGTGGGCAACAGCTTCTTTTATTTCTCCCTTTAAATAGTAAATATTTGCGAGGTTAGAATGGAATTCTGGCATCGTCGGAAGAATTTCTATTAACTTTTTGTAAATATCAGCTGCACTATCATAATCACCTTGTTCTTCGTAAGTTTGACAAAGATGTCTGTAAGCTGGAATATTTAGTGGATCTAACCATATTGCAGATTTGTACTCTGAAATCGCATTTTGATAATCACCAATTGATCGATAAATATCACCAAGAAGACAATATAATGGTACAAACCCTGGAGCTTGTTCTATTGCATCAATATAAACATCAATAGCTTCACTTATACCATTTTTCTTAATTTTAAAATAACCTTTTAAAAGCATAGGCAAAAATTTAAGATAAGATACAGCTTTAATGACATTTTTTATCGCCTGTGGATCAAAAGGTAGTGTTAACATAGAAAGCAAAAATTCTTTATTGCTTTTGAAACCAGTTTTAAAATTTCTAAAAGAAGATAATCTGTACAAATTATAAAGAAGATAATGACCACAAGAATTTGCAAACGGTCTGCATTTTATTGATGTTTTTGCATACTGAACAGCATCAATAAATCTTGCTTTTTTTGTATAAGTTTCCGCCAATAATAAATAAGAGCGATAATGTTTTGGCTCTTTTTCAATTGCCATATTGAAATAATTTATTGCCTTATCCAAATCACCTTTATAAAAATGCGCTTGACCAATCTTAAAATAAATTTCCGCAGAATCCATATAAGATTCTAAAGCTCTTTGATATTCAGTAATCGCTTCATCAACATATTGAGATAAGTTATAAATATCCAAGTGCCATGCCAAGTACAAATCACCCAATCTAACATGCAAGGCAGCATTTGTTGGATCTTTCTGTAAGCTTGTCTGGCAAAGCTCTATTGCTTTTTTTATATCGCCTTTTTTAAAGACTTTGTTAATATTTTTTATATCAGTTTTTGTCATATCATCTTCTCTGAAAACAATTGTAAATAATATTAGAATAAAAAGCAAGTAAAAAGTATCTTTACATTTAAAAATTTTTATGGTACAAGTAAGTAAAGACTGTTTGGAAGAGTGCCAGAGCGGTTGATCGGAGCGGTCTTGAAAACCGTCGTACGTGACGAGCGTACCGTGGGTTCGAATCCCACCTCTTCCTAATTTTAAAGAACTTCGAAAGAAGTTCTTTTTTTATTGAGCATGCTGAGGTTTGAAGTCAAAATTGAAAATTTTTTAAAAAATCTAACACTTAACTTGATATTTACAAATTATTTTACTCTAATTGATTGAAGAAAAATACAAAGTTCAGAATCGATTTTCTAATTCTTTTGATTCAGAGGTAATGTGCCACTACCACGATGAATTTTGACAAGACTTAGTAAATCGAATGCCGTCCTTAGAAATCTGACGGAATGTAGTTTTTTACAAAAGAACATAATGGAGCTCAAAGATTTTGAACCGTCAATAATCCAAAACAATAAATGAATACATAAATATTTTTATTTCTTATACAAAGCTGGGTTAGCTTGTCCTTTTTGTCTATATTTTTCTGGAATACGCTTTTCTAAAAATATTGAACTTATTTCTTTAGAAGCTTTTTTGCCGTTGAATTCAATTCTTTTTGGTTCGTTGATATTGTTTTGCCAAAAATCAATTTCAAAAACACCTTTAACAATTCCGTCAACAACACATAGTGCATATTTATATTTTTCAGCTTTATTTTTATCTAAAACCCAAGCTGACCTTGTTGCATTATAAATCCCTTCATTATCAATTCTTTCTTGAGAAACTTTAAATATAATGTAATCAATATCTTTGGGTTCTTCATAGCATTTTCTTGATAGTTCTCTTTCAAGTGTAATTGTATTTTTAGACCCTCTTTCGCTATAATGACCTGATTGAATATTAGTCAAGCCTAAATAACAATCCATTACTGCGCTTTCAACCTCAAAAGCAGTTTCATCATTTAATCCATAACGGTGGATTATATGAATAACGTCAAGCCCCGCATTCTTAATATCTTGAATAGTTGATAATTTTGTAGATATTATTTTTTTTTGTTCGGCTTCTGTTTCATAATTTTCACCTTCATAATTTTTTAGCGATTGGTTAACATGAGCAAAAACCCTATTGTTTTTACCCTTGCCAACATAAAAAGTTTGCCCATTTCTAGGATCAATTAGTCTATAAACATAATATTTAAGTTCCTTAGCAACCTCAGGACTAAATTTGTTAAATTGTTCCATGTTTTTTTTCTCCTATTTACCTAAAAAGTACAAACCAACACCTAAACCTGTATTTATAAGATTTTGCATAGCCTTGCCTTTTTCCTCTTGTTGTTGTTTTATAGTATCTTGTTCTGCCTTTTGTTGTGCCTGTACCTTGTGAGCATTACATATATAATTATAAGCAACAGAGGCATTTGAATCAGGAACAATTATTGATAATTGTTGATTTACATTTTTAGAATCAACTAATTTATCCGCATTGTTGTAAGTTAAAGACTTTTGAACACCAGTTAAATTATTTGAACAATCAGAAACCATTAATAGCTTTGTATATCCTTTTGAATTAAAGTTTTTTATCCAATACGTATATTGACTTCCATCTTGTAATATTGAAGCCATATCTACATAAAATGTTTTTCCATTATTAGTTAATTCATGCCATTGAGCACTTGCAGTAGCAACTGTTGGAAAAATAATTCCACATAAAATTATTAATAAAAATTTTTTCATCTTTTATCCTTTCCTTCTTAATTCATAAAATCATCAATTTCACTATTTTCCTGCTTTTGACTCTGTTGTTTTACTACTTTTGGCACTTGTTTTACAACAGTTTGTTTACTTGAAGATTTTGTTTCAACTTTTTTAACTGTATTTTTTGGTTTAACAGTATTATTGTTAGTAGTAGTAGTAGTAGTATTGTTCTTTGTTTGATTTTCAACTGCAACTTTATCTACATTTTTGTTTTCATCTTTTTTAATTTCTTTACCTGACTTATCTATAAAAATTCCATTATAATCCCTATAACCTCTTGTTACTATAGATTCTCCATCCACAAATGGAGTAGCAGTTTTATATTTTAAAGGAATTACTTCTTTTCCTGTTGCATCTATAAAGCCAACGTTGATATCTCCGTGTTCACTAACAACAACACGAGCCAAGCCTTCTTGAAAACCAGTTGATGTCATATCATCAATAAACTCTGGCTCTGGTCTGCAAAAATATTTAAATGATGTTAAATATTTCTTTGTTTTTTTATTAAAGTATGCACATTTTTTTAAATCTTCTTTGCATACTAAACAAAAGTCCTCATCTAAATTTTCCACATATTTATTTTCAGGTTTAACAATAAAAATATTTTTTTTATTAACCAAACCATATTTATCATCTACTTTAGCTACTGCAAAATCATCTACAAAATATTTTTCATTGTTTTTTGCAATTTCATAATAATTCACTGGCAATTGACTTTTATTAATATTGTTTTTAATAATACAAAAACTACTTACAATTACGAAATAAACTAATAACACTATTGGCAGAATAGATGATACAAGAATATTTTTTTTGTTTTGTTTAAGCACTAACAATACAAGTAAAGAAATAATACTTACGATAAATAATGTAAATAGTACTACATTAAGCCAATTTATAATTTTATATTCTAATTGAATTTTATTTTCTTTTGTTGGCTCTAATTTCCACTCATAGCTATTTGTCATATCGTTACGACTATCAGCATTTGAAAACGTTGCCTTAACAGGAATATTAATTTTTAAAGTCGATTCAAATAATGATTGATCCTCTTTTGTTAAAACCTTATTATTTACTTCTATGAAATGTGCTATCCAATCAATATTAGTTTTTGTAAAAAATAAATTATGTTTAATTGTTAAAAATCGTTTATTTTCATTTGTAGGTTCAAAAATTTCAGGTAACTTTATATCATTTTTATTATAATTGTCTGTTTTATAAATTTGCTTAACACCAACATGTCCATTTTCAGAAACTTTTGAAACTTCTAAATTTTTTTCTTTTGAGTATTTTTCAAATTCAGAATATTCTTCATCAAGACTACCACTTAATAAGTCATTAACCAAAAGTTTTCCTTCAATTTGTGCATGACCTTTTTTATCTAAAGTTACTTCTGTATCAACTTTTATACAACCGGTTAAAAGGATACTACAAATAAAAAATAACATTAATGATAAAATTTTCTTTTTCATTTTAAACTCCTATATACTAAACAATTTTTAATGTATCTATACATTAAGTAAATTTATTCTAACACTTATAATGTATAAATGCAACAGAAAAGTGAAAAGACAATTTTTCTATCCCAAGTAATTGGTTCTGTTCTGAAGGAATTAAGAGAAAAGGTTCCAAACAGATCAATTAATAATGTTGCTCATGAATATGGACTTGATGTAGGTAACACAAGTCGTATTGAAAATGGATTGATTGAAGTTAAGGTTGTTACACTGTGGAAATTAGCTGAAGCCTACGATGTACCGTTATCAAAATTAATTAAATTAGTAGAGAAAAAATTACCAAAAGAATTTCATTTTTTCGAAGATTAAATAAACAAAAAGAAATCAGGGTTATTAAAAAATCCAAAGCTTATGATAAAAATAAACAAAATTAGTGCATTCGTTCTTTTGATATTAGCAATCTTGCTTGCTTTTACAAACAAAGGATAATCAATCTTGATAAACTATTGGACAAATTGCTCTCAAATGTTTAACCATATCCTCATCAATTTGTGCATAGATTGCTGTTTCATCATTTTCTGCATTAGCAATAACTTCTGCTGTTGGAGAAATAATCATTGAGTTTCCTATGCCAAGCCATTCTTTACCAGAAACGAGATTACTTACAACCCAGAATACTGAATTATCATAAGCTCTAACCCTGCACATAGAAACAAACATATCTTGTGCATATTTTAAACTTTGAGGATTTTCATAAACTTCTTTTGGAACAAGCCATGCAGTAGGCATAACTATAATCGAAACATCCTCTCTCGCAATTTTATTGATAAAAAGAGGGTATCTTACATCAAAGCAAATTATTAACCCAACTTTTGCAAAGTCAAATTGAACAGTTTTCATTTCATTGCCAGAAGTAATTCTTTGTCCTTCTGTTCCACCCAAATAGTTGAATAAGTGAACTTTGTCATATTTTTCAATTATTTCTCCCTGTCTGTTTATCGCAAAAGAAGTATTGTAAAGTTTTTCATCTTTTTTACGTACAACAGAACCAGCAATGATATTTGTATTATATTTTTTTGCGAGCTTTTGAATAAAATTTATTACTTCACCACCATTTTCACTTTCTGGTTCTTCTAAATAATCAATATTTGTAGAAAAAAATTCTGGCATAACAATCAAGTCTAATTTTTTATCGGAATTATTTTTAATAATATTTTCGATTTTTTCTAAATTAGCTTTTTTATTTCCAAGTTCTGATTTTATTTGTATATTTAATATTCCTGACATAATTCACCCCTTTTACTCAATTATACGATATAAATATACAAAATTAAATTGAAACAATAAACCTATTTTACATTATTATTTTTTTGTTTTTGCAGAAATTATTTTTTTATCTCCGACTTAACTCTTTGCATTACCTCATCCCATTCGCCCTCATTTTTTTGTCGAAACAAGTGTACACTTTCATACAATCTTGAACTCCTGCATTCAAATGAATTAAATTCATCAAAATCTATCCATCATTGTTTATCTTTACAGATAAATTTTCATAAAAATCTTTTATTAGGGCTGGAGATGCTATATTGCAAAAACCTTCGATATTTTCTTCTGCAAGTTTTTTATCTAATGGTCTTTCTTTATAAATAACAGTTAATTTTTCTTTAAAATTGTCTTCATATAAAGGAAGAAATTTTGAATACTTTTCATCTGAAAATAAAAATATTACAATTTTATACAAAATTTATCATTCTATGATAGATTAACCTTATCGATTAAAAATTAAAATTCCTATGCTAAAATATGTATTATGGAAAAACCTTTTAAAATACATTCAAAATACTCTCCTGCTGGAGATCAACCAAGAGCTATTGATGAACTTGTAAAGGGAATTAAAAACGGCGACGATACACAAACCCTTTTGGGGATAACAGGGTCAGGAAAAACTTTTACAATAGCAAACGTTATTGAACGTATTCAAAAACCGACCTTAATTATTGCTCACAACAAAACTCTTGCTGCTCAACTTTACAACGAATTCAAAGAACTTTTTCCAGAAAATGCGGTGGAATATTTTATCTCGTACTATGATTACTATCAACCAGAAGCTTATATTCCAAGAACTGACACATTTATTGAAAAATCAGCTTCAATCAATGAAGAAATTGACCGTCTTCGTCACAACACAACAAGAAGTCTTTATGAAAGAAATGATGTTATCGTAGTTGCTTCTGTAAGTTGTATCTACGGATTAGGTTTGCCGGAAAATTATTTCAAAGGTTCTATAACTTTATTTGTAGGACAAGAAATTTCAAGAGATGATTTTTTAAAATATCTTGTCACCATCCAATATTCAAGAAACGACTTAGTTTTAGAGCGTTCAAATTTCAGAGCAAGAGGTGACATTGTTGAAATAATGCCAGCTTATGAAAAAACAATTACGAGAATTTATTTTTTCGGAGATGAAATCGAAAAAATTGTTAAAATAGATAATGTTACGGGAGAAATTATTGAAACACCTCAAAAAGTTACAATTTATCCTGCGGTCCATTATCTAACTTATGACGATGACACAGAGGAAACAATCAAACTAATCAGAAAAGAGCTTAAAGATAGACTTTTAGAACTTAACTCAGAAAATAAGTTAATTGAGGCTCAAAGACTCGAACAACGAGTAAACTACGACATCGAAATGATAAAAGAACTTGGATATTGCTCTGGAATAGAAAATTACTCAAGAATAATAGAGAGAAGACCTGTCGGTTCTGCTCCTGCAACTTTACTTGATTACTTTAGAGGTGATTTTTTGACTGTTATTGATGAATCTCACGTCACAATTCCACAACTTAAAGGTATGTATAGAGGGGATGCTTCAAGAAAAGAAACTCTCGTTAATTATGGATTTAGACTTCCTTGCGCAAAAGATAACCGCCCATTAAAAGAAAATGAATTTTTTAACAAAGTTGGTCAAAAAATTTATATTTCGGCAACACCTGCAGAATTTGAAAGAAAGACTTCTGCACAAATAGTTGAGCAAATAATCAGACCGACTGGACTTATAGATCCAAAAATTTCTGTTAGACCTATTGATTATCAAGTTGTTGACTTAAAAAAAGAAATAGAAAAAAGAACTCAAAAAAATGAAAGAATTCTTATCACTACGCTTACAAAAAAAATGGCTGAAGATTTAACAGACTTTTTTGTAAAAGAAGGAATAAAAGTTAGATATCTTCATAGTGAAATTCAATCTCTCGAAAGAGTTGAAATTTTAAGAGATTTAAGACTTGGAGAATTTGATGTTCTAATTGGAGTTAATCTTTTGAGAGAAGGACTTGATATTCCTGAGGTATCATTAGTTGTCATAACTGATGCTGATAAGGAAGGATTTTTACGTTCTGAAACGAGTTTAATACAAACTATTGGACGTGCAGCAAGAAACGTTTGCGGTGAAGTTATCATGTACGCTGATAAAATTACAGATTCCATGCAAAAAGCAATAGATGAAACAAATCGAAGACGAAAAATTCAAATTGATTATAATGTCAAATATGGAATTACTCCACAAACGATTAAAAAACCAATTGAAAATAATCTTTTATCACTTGTTGCAAGTTATAGAGATTTTGAAGATATTGTTGCTGAAGAAATGGTTGAAATGAATATCGATAAAAAATCATTACCAAAGCTTATAGAAAAACTTGAAAAAGATATGCTCAAAGCCGCAAAAATTCTCGACTTTGAAAGAGCTGCTCAAATAAGAGATCAATTAAAAAAACTTAGAGAAATGGCAAAAGAAAGTTAAAACATTTTTTTTATTTCTATCTCAATCTTTTCAAATACATCTGTCCACACGCCTTGTTCAATTTGTCTGAAGAGATGAACACTTTCGTATAAACTTGAATTTACGCATTCAAAGGTTTTGCCTTTGTTAAAATCTAAATACCAACGAGGATCATAGTAATATTGACATAAGGCGAAGCACTTTTTCCCCATTGAGCCTGCAAGGTGTAAAAGGGATGTATCATTACAAATAAGCAAATCGAGATTTTCTATTGCCGCTGCTGTATCTGTAAAATCATCAAATGTAGAACCTAAATCAACAACATTTCTTGATGATATATTTGCGAGTTCTTCTATCCCTTCTCCCTTTTGAAGTGAATAATAAGATACATTATCAAAATTTAGTATGCTTTCAAATTCTTTTAATTTGATATTTCTATAACAATTAGGATCACCTTTCCATTTTATACCTATTTTAAAATTGTCATTATTAAAATATTTTTCTTTGTACATCATCACTTTTTCACTATTTGCCTTTAATATCGGTGATGTAACTTTTATTTGATTTTTCATAGAATACTTATAAATAAAAGGCAACATATCCAAAGGGATGAAGGCATCTGGAATATCATTTGTAGTTTCGCCATAGTCTAATATTTCAACATTTTCTGGAGCATTTGCTTTAATTAAAGGGCTTAATCCCATAAACTTTTTATTTGAAACATAAACTATTTTTTTCATATCTTTCGCCACATCAAAGAGATACCTAATATTTTGAATTTGATCTCCTATTCCATCATTATATGGATCTGTAACAAGAAGAGTAATATTCTCCTCTATTCCAGAATAAAAAGTGTAATATTTTAATAATTCCATGCAATTTTGATGTAAAAAATTTTTGTATTCTATATTTTCTAAACTTGAAAACTTTTTTTGTGTAAATGTTGTTAACTCCCAGAAATATATTTTCTCCATAAGGTCAAATATAGTATCTTCTTTTATTTCATTTACTATATACTTCATATAAAACTTTAAAAAATTTTGAAATATAAGAGGATATACATTAAATTTAATCTCTACTTTTTCTATGTAATTCTTGGCTTGTTCAAAATCGTTCATAAAAAAGAAATACATTGGTAAAACCGGCAACAAATCATCAACAATCTTTTCATAAGGCTTTATCTCTTTCATTGCATTTAGAATTGATGTCATTTTTCCTGCAACGCCTGCTCCCAAATGTGTATAAACTCCAAACTTTTCAAGCAGCCCCTGGTACCTTTCTTCTATATTTTCTGAATTTATATATTTATCGCATAGATTTTTTGCTTCATTAAATTTTCCTTCTTGTTTTAATTCAAAAATCTTTAAAGAAAACTCTTTATCATCGTTCATTTTTTATTTCCTCTACACGTATCTTTACTCTATTCATTACTTCTTGCCAATCATTTGGAGTTTTTTGTCTAAATATTTCAACACTTTCATACCAATCACAGGAACTTAAATCTTTGTGCCATCTCCAATTGTAAATATAAGGCAGAAGAACAAAACATTTTTTTCCCATTGCACCTGCGAGATGTGCAAGAGAAGAATCATTTGAAATAATCAAATCTGTATTTTCAATTGCTGCAGCTGTATCTGAAAAATTATTAAAGGTCTTTGAAATATCAATTATTTCATATTCATCAACTTGCTTTAATGCTTCTGAACCTTCTGCAGTCTGCATTGAGTATATTTTAGTATTTGGGAGTTCAAAAATACTTTTAAATGACTTTATATCTATAACTCTCTCTGTATCATAATATGTATTTCCCTGCCATTTTATACCTATTTTAAAATCATTATTATCAAAATATTCTTTTTTATACTCATTAGTTTTTTGTGGGTTTGCTTTCAAATACCCTTCACGGGAAACAAACATTTCTTTATTTTTCAAACCTAAAGCATACGGGATACTCAACATTGGGATATGATAATCAAAAAACATTTCTTTTTCTGGAGTAAAATATTCTAAATAATCTATTCCAAGTTGTGGATTATCTTCAAATAGAGGAATAAGTTCGCTACGAGGTTTAAACACAAGTTTTTTACATCTTTCTTTCAACAGTGGCAAATAACGAGAATACATAATTATATCCCCAAATCCCGCTTCATAATATGTATATATTACTTTGTCTTTAACCCATTCTCCCTTATAAAGTTTAGCACTTTTCATTAAGTTAGGGAATGTCTTTTCTTGCGACATTATTGCGCTTTTTCGGCAAAGTCTATTTTCAAAAAAAGGTCCTCCCTTTTCATAATCTTTTTCCCTAAAATAGTTCAAAGATATAAAGTATTTACTTTCAAAATCATCTGGATCAAGTTCAAGAACTTTTTTGAAATATTTAACCGCTTTTTCTGAACAATTAAGATAATTCGCATAAAGATTAGCTAAATTGAAATTTGCATCTTTCATATTAGGAGAAAGTTTTAATGTTTCCAAATAACTTTTTTCAGCCTTTTCATATTCACCTATTCCCTTGTATGACATTGCAAGGTTAAAATGATTTTCTGGATTTTTCGGATTTCTCTCTGCAGCGATTTCAAAAACTCTTTTTGCATATTCAAACTCTTTAATGTTTAAATATACAGAGCCTAAACACTCATAATAATAAACGTTATCTTCAAGCTTTATTGCCTTAAGAATAAAATCAGCAGCTTCATTAAAATTCTTTATTTGATAATTTAAAATTCCTAAAAGATTTAGGACCTCGGCATTATTTGGAGTTATTTCAAGGATTTGTTTGTACAAATTTTCAGCCCCTTTGTAATCTCCAGCAAGATGTAATTTATATGCCTCTTTTAAATTATCCAAAATTTTTCTCCCATAAAGAATAATGCTATTATATCATATAAGCTCAATTTTTATGTTATTCTTAACAAGAGGCAAAGTTTTATAAGGAGATTTTTTTGATTTTCGATAATTTTATATTTGATTTAGATGGAACAATTATAAATTCTTCAAAAGAAGTTTTTCAATGCTTTGCTATGGCTTTTGAATCTGTCAATTACGATATTGACAAAACAAGATTAAATCCTGATATAATAGGACCCCCTTTAAAAGAGATAATAAAACTAATAGCTCCGGAACTTAATGATGAAAATAAAATAAATCTTATTTGCCAAAATTTTAGACAAATTTATGACAATGACGAAAATGATTGCAGTGAGTTATACGACGGAATTCTTGAATTTTTAAAAAAACTAAAAAAACATAATAAAAAAGTGTTTATGGCCACTTTCAAGCCAATGATTCCAACAATAAGACTTGTAAACAAATTCAAATTAAACGATTTATTTGATGATATTTATGGAATAGATAAATTTGGGAAACATATAACAAAAGAAGAAATGATTGAAGATATTATAAGTAAATATAATCTTAATAGAGAAAAAACTGTAATGATTGGAGATGCCCCAACAGATGTTATTGCAGCAAAAAACACAGGAATTTTTGGGATTGGTACGCTTTGGGGTTATGGAAGTGATAAAACAGAGCTCAAAAAAAACTCAAATTTATGCATTAACAACATCAAAGAACTTGATAGTAACTGTGAGTTCGAAAGAATTCTAAAATAGGAGAATTATAAAATGAAAAAAGTTATATACTTATTTTTACTTATTCTGATTGGAAGTTCGGTACTTGCAGCAACATACAAGATAAACAAAAATGGAACAATAAAGGCTCCAAATGGAACTGCCACACAAATTAAAACTCCTCAAACTACAAACTATTTTAACAACTATTACTCACAAAATTATGTAAACTCTCAAGTTGTTAATAAATCTAATGTTAATTATATTGAAATAGTTATGGATTTTTCTGGAAGTATGACATCATGGGTAAATGTGGCTAAAAACACGATGACTCAAATTCTTTCTCAAATTCCTGCATCAACAAATGTTGGTTTTAGAGTCTTTGGACAAAACCAAAATGGTCAAAATCCTCAAACTCTTGCGAAAGTTTTGACTGTTGCTAAAAAACAAACAAAAAATGGTACTATATATAATGTAAAAACAGAAAATTGTGACAATGTTGTTGGGCCATGTGCCGCAACATCTCAAATCGCAAAAGTCATGCCTGCCAATGCTACAACTTTAATTTCAGCAATGAATTCTGTTTCTTTAGGTGGTGCAACGCCACTAACACTTGCACTTAAAAGAGCTGCTTATGATGATTTCGCTGGAATTTCTACAAGTTTTCCTAAAAAAATTGTTTTGATAACTGATGGTGGTGAAAATTGTGGGGGAGATCCTTGTGCATTTGCAAAAGAACTTATGAGGCAAAGAAACGATATCCATATAGATGTAGTTTTAGTTTCTTCCTCTTCAAGACAGTTGACTTGCTTGAGTTCTACAACTGGTGGAAATTTCTATACAACAAATGATTTGTCTAATTTCTCAGACACTCTCATTCGTTCTATGACAACTCAACCTAATCAAACACAGCAAAAACAAAACTACGAATTTATAAATGATTAGTTATTTTAAACCAATTTCATAACTTCCATTTTGGAAATTTATCGTAAGTTTTAAAGTTTCGCCATTATAAGATGATGGCGGAACTTTATAGTAAGGGAAAGACATCATTCCTTTATAAACAGCATCATTTAAAGTAACATTACCAGATTTTTTCGTAAACTTTCTATTTACAAGCTTTCCTCTTTCATCAATAGAAAATGATAGCGAACAAGTGCCATCACCAATAACACTTGTAAAGTCAATTTTATAAAAAATACCATTTCTTAATCCTATTTTGTAACTTTCAAGTTCTGCTTTTTGTTGGAACTGCACATTTTTAGATTTTGTATCATTAGTCGTTTTTTTTGATACCGTTGCTTGAGGTTTGTTTTGAGTTTTGACCGCTTTGGATGTCACTTTTGGTGTTGAACTTGTTTTTTTGGTTTGGTTAACAGATTTGTTTTTTGTAGCGGTAGGCAAAGATGGATTAACTTTTTTCACTATAGGTTTTTCCAACAATACCTTTTCTATTAAATTTTCTTTTTTCTCTTCTGAATTTTTATTCTCTACTACCTTAGGAAGAGAATTATCCCAAAAAGAATCAATATTTTTAATATTTTTTACAGGTTTATTTTCTTGAATAACTCCCTCATTCTTTATTAAGTTATTTCCTAAAAATAAAATAGATAAAATTGACAATAAAATACAAATGATAAAAATAACCAAAGAAATAGGATCAATTGATTTTTTAAGTTTTTCTATTTCTGGGTATCTTTCAGAAAAAGTTATTTTTTGTTTATTTTCACTTTCGGTGTTTTCCTGAATATTCCTTTCACCTAAACAATCAAACGTATCATTTCCACAATCGCAAAAATCTGGTTTTACTTTAAATTCATTTCCACATTCTTTGCACTTATACATTATTTCCTCTTATTTTTTATATCTTTCTATATCATTGTAATCTGCAGCTGTACTGTATTTTGAATTATTAGAAATTTTCCATCCGCCATTAAATGTTGTTACAACTCGCTTTGAATATTTTGGGAAAGTTAATATTGACTTTCCTTGATAGCTTCTTATTACTGGTGCGATGAATTCAACAGCATAAGGTGTATATTGAGGTGTTGTCGACCATGTTTTAATATCTGATATTTTACCATATTTGTCAACAGTAAAAGAAAATTTAAATACTATTCCGATTGGAACATATGGAAGTTTTACGTCATTCATCAAGCTGTTTTGTATGTCAGAATGCCATTTGTTCCATGCAATTGTTTCCTCATGTTCAGATAAAGTTCTCTCTGTTTTAGTTTTTTGTGAAGGAGTTTGTGTTATTTGCTTTTCTTGTTTTATTTGATTAACTCTCTTTTCATTTGGAATGGCAATAACATCTTTTTTTACAGAACTTTCCTTTTTAGTGGTGAGAACATTGTTTTTTGATTCCACGTTGTTAACCTTTTTCTCCAAAGAATTCTCTTTTTTTGCTAAAGGTTTTTCTTGAACTTCAACTTTTTCTTCTACTGGTGAATATTCGCTATTGTAGATTTGAAATTGATTATGCATCTGCGGCTTAAAAAAGCACACCGCAGATGAAAATAAAATTATAGAAACAATAATAAATTTAAAAAAGACAGCCATGTCTAATCTCTATCCAATTCTGATATCAATTCTTCACAAGCATAAATTTCAAACTTTGTTTGACTTAACATATAAGTTTCAGCAATAAGCAATGCCGTAGGAACAAGTGCTGCCACAAAACTCAATAACAAACCACTTAAATCTCCACCTATTTCCTGAGTAAAATAAGAAACGTTCATTGAAAATTCAATGAAGATAATGCATAAACCAATAATAAAAGATCTACGCATTTCTATATTTGCTCTTCTAACACCTTCTATTCCAAGTATTTCAACTCCATGTAAAAGATAATTACTGTACCCATCTTTTTTCAAAACTTCTGATGCTAAAATCTTCTTGTTAGACCAAAATGCATTTACAAACATAAAGAATGCAAAGATAATTAAGAAGGTAGCTAAAACCAAGAAAACTGGACTTATTCTCAATCCTGAAATTCTAATCCAACCTGCTGCTTCTGGAAAACACATTGCCAATGTATTTGATACACCATAAGCAAGGAATGGTGCAGTTAAAATACCAACAATTGTTTCGCCAACAGATTTTAATTGTAATGAGAATAATTTATCTTTGATATTTCTAATTTTTGTAACACTTAAGTTATTTATTAACATTGTTATCAACTGTTGGTATTTTTTTATAACACCCTCAAAATCTTCTCTATATTCAAGTTTGTCGAGTTCTCTTGAACAATCAGCACTTGAACTTTTAAAATAGCCACAAGCTACCGACAAAGCAACCGTTGTTAAAACAAAAAATAACGATATCATAATTGCAAAAATTGGGAAACTCTTAGGTGAAATATAATAAAGTACATTTATAACATAAACTGCTGCATAAAAAATAGAAGACATTACTGTCATAAATGTTCCAGCAAGTTTTTCACTATTAGAATTTTCTTTTTGTAAGAATATAAATATTCCTTGTTTAAGCATCAAACCTATACCATAAATTGTTAAAGTATAAATCATTATTAGTTTAAGATTAACTGGCATTTGAATAACACTTCCAGCATCTTTCAATGGCAAGCCCGTCAAATAATTTGAAACACCAAAAGCACAAACCAAAGATGCAAAAAGTAATGCTAAATGCAAAACGATACCAGCCTTTGAATTCATAGATATTTTTTTCTTTAGCTCATTTATTTTGTACGAAACTTGTTTAAAAATAGAAACTCTTTCTTTTTCAAGATCAGTTTTGATTTTTTCAAGTTTTATTCTTGTTGTAGCATTAACCTCTCCACCATAAAGACTCTTTACATCATCTTCAGTTAATCCAGTAGCTGCAATTTCAGATACCGTATTTGATGGCTTTTGATCAACCTTGATTGTAATAAACTCATTGCTATCTGCAATCATAATTTTGCAAATTTTGTCTATTTCAATTTTTGTTCCAATAGGTTGACCTTTAAACAAAAATTTAGGATTATCAAATTGATTTAATAAAGTGCAAATATTTTTTTCTTTATTATATTGAACAGTGAGCATAAACTCAAATCCAACATTTAAGTAATAATCAAAACCTTCTTTTGAGCTTATAACGACAAGTTCTTTATCATTAAAAGTTTTTTCTTTTCCTGATGAAATTATTGTAAATGACATAATATTCTCCAATTATCTTCCTATTGCTTTTAAAAATCTTGTAGAAGCCTTGTTAACAGCTTGCTCGTTAGCTATAACAAGCTTTGTTTCACCCAAAACTGGGGTTAATTTTGTTTTGACGAGGTCAAGTTTCTCTGGATGAGCATAAACAAACATCATAGACAGTTCTGGGATATATTCTTGAAGTTTTTTTACATTTGCTGGTAGTGTATCCCAATTTATTTGATTTTCGACTTTACCCTCGTTTTCTAAATCACCAACAACTACAACAGCAGGAATATAACCTTCTTTTTTCATTGTAAGACAATGATTAAATGCTTTCTTCAATGCTTCTCCATAAGCGGTGCCATAATCATTTTCATCATATTTTGTAAAAGCATTCATTGCTTTTGATATTCCAGATGAATCCATTGGCGAACCTTCATATATCAAATATGATTTTTCAGAAACTTTTAATATTTTTATTTGATCTTCTGGGTCTAATAAACCACAGAGTTGTTTTATATATTTAGTTTGTTCTGGTAGATTTTTTTGATTTGATGCCGAAGAATCAACAACTATCATTACTGCTGCAGGATGAAAATCATCAACTTTTATATTTTTCAATCCAACATAAACCAACTTTAAAACAACAGCTGCTGCTAAAATTATTAGTCCCAAAATTATCAATCTTTTATTCATTTTTTCTCCTAATTTGACATTATAGTTACGCTTAATGGTTTAACAAGTTTTAAAACTATCTCCGTATATGCAGGAATTTCAGCATCTACACCCTTTGTTGACCCTTGAGATATTAACCCCAATCCGGCTCCAACACCTGCAGAAATTGCAGTTGCTTTACCCACATTTGAACCAGACAAACCAGCAACAAGTAAAGCAATTGCCGCAGCAGAAGCTGCACCAATTGCGGCAGATTTTGCAATGTTATAGTACTTACCTTCTGCATCTATTCGAAAATCTATCTTTTCTGTTGATATTTTATATGATCTTCCATCTGGTAATTTTAATGTATTAAACATTATCTGAACCATCCCATTTGTTCTAAAATAAGAACTTGATTTGGCTTTTGTAACCTCTCCATAAACAAGAGAACCTTGAGGTGCTATCACCGTTCCATTATAAATCCAATCTTCTGATAATACAGAAACAATAGAATCTCCAACTGCTGCCGTAGCAGTATTTATTGGAGCCTGAAGATAAGCTTTTGTTTCTGAACCAGCAGCTATTTTCCCCACATATCCCTTCAATGTATTATTAGTTGATGGTGCGTTTCTTCTTGTGTAATTTTCATCCTCATTAAAACTGTATTCTGGAACAGAAGAACCTGACAAGGATTTTGCAATATTTTCGAAACTTTCTTTTTTGCTTCCAGTTACTTCATAATATTTACCATTTTGCTTCTTTATATTTTTCAATATCAATCCATTTATCCCTGAATTTTTATCGTAATCACAAAAGTACCAATAATCTCCATTATTTTCTCTTTGTAAAATTACAAGAGTATAGTTTCCATTTTTTATGGATATACCGTAATATGGATTTTTCCTTGTTAAATTATAAGCTTTTGTTACAAAAGAATTTTCAACTATAGACTTAAGTCCTGAATCAGAGATATTTTCAACATAATAAAGCTGACCTGCCATTGAGGACTGAGATAAGAAAAATATGGAACATATAAATGCTGAAAGTAGTTTCCTAATCATTTTTTATTGTACTTTATTTTACCTCTGTTGTAGTAACTGTTTCTACTGTTTCGATATTACCATCTGAATTTATTTTCATTATGTATTCTATCACATTCATAGAAAATTGTTTATGCATTTTAGGTTTTGAAACACAAAAATAAATACTTATGATAAATAAAAAAACAAAAAGCGTTATTAAAAATTTTTTCATTATTTCTCCTAAATTATTTTATCTTTATTAACGATGAAATGAAATTATTGTGTTCAACATCACCATCAACCTTTGTCAAGAAGATTTGACAATCTTCCTCTCCATCTGCCAGTTTTGGAATTTGATCTGTTTCTTGCTTGTAGTAGTGATGGTTTGATTTCAATCCAAATGGCATTTTATTTGCGAGGCTATTCAATGAAATGTTTCTCATTATTCCGTAAATACCTTTTCTTTTGTTGCTAAATTTAATGTAAATTCTTAAAGAAGCATCACTTGATAGTAAATCATATCTACCAATTATAAAAGAACTCAATTCTGGAGCTGAAGAGGTTATTTTAATATCACTTATCACATTATTTTCAATAGTTAAAGAGCCAAGAATCTTATCAAAATTTCCATCCTTAACATTAACTAAATCCCAGAAGACAGTTGGACTCAACATTGCTAATGGATTTCTAAAAACAGATGCAAATTTTAAAATATACTCTACCATTCCTATTTTCATAATTGTTCCGTTTTTAATTCCAAAACGAATATTCCCATTCAAAGCAAGTGTTTTATCTGTATTCAACCTTATAAATCCACTAGCTTTTCCAGATATCTCTTTTTTTATTCCAAACAGCGCAGTAGAAATTATGTCTGCATTTACATCTTTAACTCCTAATTTCAAGGAATATTTTTGGTTTTTTAAATCACAGAATATTTTTGCGGAAGATATTCCCTCTGCAATATCAAATCGGTTTGAAACAATTTTCAATATTCCATTCTTATCAAATGTTAAATCTGCAGAAACATTTCCAAATTTCAACTCTTTATATACACCTTTTACAAGATTAAGGTTACATTTTTCGACAATTATATTTGACAAGTCAAACGTTGGAACATCCTCTGCAGTCTCTGTGTTGTCCACAGCTAAATCTTTTTCTTCTATTTTCGCATTTGCTTGATTATTAACTCCGTTTATAAATCTTTCGACATCAATATTATCAATTTTCAAGTTAACATTTTTCACAATAATAGGGAAAACTATTTGGTTTAAAATTTCTCCAGATATATCATAATCTGATCTTTTATATTTGCCATTAGATGTAATTTTTATAATATTATCTTTTGCTGTTAAATCGGCAGTTTTTATAAACATTCTTTGACTTGGAACTGCCATTTTTTCAATGCTCAAATGTCCATTGAGGACAGGAATTTTTTCATTTATTACTTCTAAATTTCCCTTTATCATACCTTTTCTAAACATATTGTTTTTTATAATAAGGTTTACAAATCTACTTGTTAGATACTCTGGAATTTTAAACCCAAAGTTTTTCAAGTTACCATTGTTAGCTAAATCAACATTTCCATAGAATGTTAGAATTGGTTTTTTATGAAAACGTTCGTCTTTAGGAGAACCTATAAAGTAATTGATAGACTTAATATTCAATATTGGTCCATCAATATGCATATCAGAAACTAAAACTCTTTCAGTTTTCATCGGTCCAAATTCTTCACCTTCCATTGTGAAGCCACAACCTTTATCAAACTTATAAAGCCAAACTAAATCTGTAATATTATTTACAAACTTTAGCATTATTCTTGTATCCGCCTGACCTTGAATTTTAAGTGGGGTATTTAAAGCTTTTGATAAATAATTTTTAGCAAAATCATTTGTTACAACAGCATTACCAACAACATTTGTATTAAATGTTTTAAAATAATCTGTGATTTCTCCACTAAAATCAATTTTATTTTTCAAGTTGTTATAATAATAGCCTTTAAAATCATTTAATTTGATTTTTTTCTTTGAAATATCAGCATAACCATTTGTAATTACAATAGGTAAGTTATATAAGTACTTCATTTTGAACATAAGCCTATTAAGATTTATTTTCCCTGTAAGCCCAGAGTTGTCATAGTTCAATCTGAAATCTATATTCCCTCCAATATCTGAAAAATATGCAAGATTAGAGTTTAAATTATTCTCTAAAATGTTTGACTCAATCACCTTTATTATATCTGTGATATTGAATTTTTTTGAAACTACGGTTATGTCATAAGAATTATCAAGTCCATAGAAAAATGAAGTTAATATTTTTGAATTATCAACTTTTAGTAAAACATTATCTGCAAAAATCTTATTATTTCTTATAAAGGTCTTGCCTTCATCTGCCAATGACAACTTTATAGTTTTACCATTTTTGTAGATTTCACCTTTAGCATCAAATGTCACATTCCTTCTTGCAAACTCAGGTTTACTAATCGCCAAATTTTTTATCTCTATTTTTGATTTAGCACTTGAAGAAATATCATAACTTAATTTTACATCTTTTACATAGAGCATTGTGTCATAGAAATCAATTTGAAACTCTTGTTTTTCTTCTTGTTCTGGTAAGGAGTCTATTAGGGCTGTTATATCTATGAATATGTTGTCTGCTCCAGCATCTTCTATTTTTAATGTTTTATCAAAAATTTTCTTCAAAGACAGTGTTGAATTTAAGTTTTTTGCAAAAATTAAATTTTTATTATTTTTAGAAAGCGCAAATTCATTCGCACGGACCTTAACAATTGTAGAAAAATCAGTAGTAATTTCTGGATTTTTCAAACTAATAACAAACCCAGTAAATTGTAAAACTTTTCCTTCAATAAAATCTACAGTTTTGGGAGATGAAATTATTTTAGGGAGAAGAATAATATAGGAAAATACAAGAAACGAAGCTATGGCTAAAAATACCATAGTCAAAAACAATAATATTTTAGATATTCTTCCCAATCTTCTCATATTTTATATAATATCATATCAAAATTTATGGTATCATTTAGACATGAAAAATTTGGTAATAATTTCTATAATTTTTTTAAATTGTTTTTTGACGTGTTTTGGAGCAGAAGTTTTCTCCCAAAACAATAAGTTTGGGCTAAAAGACAATGAAGGAAATATTATAGTCGAACCTCAATATACTAAAATGATAAAACTTGGGGAAAATACAAAAATCGTTCAAAAGAAAAAAAAATATGGAATTATAGATTGTTCAGGAAAAATTATTGTTCCTATTGTTTTTTCTCACGCAGAAAGACATTCAAGCTATGTTAAGTTAAAAAAATCTGATAAATATGGGATTTTCGATTTAGAAGGAAAAGAACTTTTGCCAGTTGAATATAAATCTATAAATCCACTTTCAGATAACATGTTACTAACTCTCAAAGATTATAAATATGGTGTTTCAGATTTGAACGGAAACATAATATTAAAAAACATATTTGATGATATCTACATGACAGAATCCAAAATAATGAGAATACAATATAAAGGAAATTGGTACGAAATAGAACAAACAAGTCAAAGAACTTTAGTCCTACCGCCGGATGTAAGAAACATTAAAGAAAATAAAGATTATGAAATAAGATCATATAACGTCGAAAATACTATTGGATATTCAGCAGTAACATTTACTGACTACTTAATCAAAATATTCTCTTCTATTTCTCCTGCACATGAAAAAACAATAGATGAACTTATACTATCCCATGGCGCAGAAACAGTTTCCATCTTAATCCAAATGAGTTGGATACCAAAATATCCGTGGACATTTATAAAACAGTATTACTCCACAATAAGAACACCAAACAATGGACCATTATCTCCATTAAAAGACAAACTTAAAGCAAAGAAATAAAATTCATGAGTGTAAATATCTTAAAAAAAGAATTTAAAATTTTTCAAAAGGATTTTTTTGATTTTTTGAAAACAGAAAATGAACTTCCTCCATTTTTAATTGATTATTTGAAATCAGCTTCTGGAAAAAGGATAAGACCAATTTTAGGAAGATTATTCGTTAAAAGTTGTGGAAAAGATTTGAACAAAAATCAAAAAAGACTATTGCTCGCTGTTGAACTTATACATAATGCCTCGTTAATTCATGATGATGTTATTGATAATTCAGACATCAGAAGAGGAGAGAAAAGTTTAAACACAAAATTTGACAATTCTCTTGCCATATCTTGTGGAGATTTGTTACTCTCTGTTGCGATGAAAGAACTTGTAAAAATTACATCAAGCAATGTTAGAGAATACTGCACAAAACTTATGTCAGAAATCTGCCTTGGAGAAATTGATCAATATTTTTGTAAGAACAAAATACCATCAATAAATGAATATTTAGAAAAATCAAGAAAAAAAACAGCTTTACTTTTTGAAATTGCTGTGGTTGGAACTGCTAAACTTATGAGCGAAAAAAAGTTTGAAAAAATTGCACAAGAGTTTTCAAAAAATTTTGGGATTGCGTTCCAGTTAAAAAACGACTTGAATGATATTCAAACAAAAAATGAAGATTACAAAGATGGAATATACACTGCCGCAGTAATATATGAAAACGAAATTTCAGGCAAAATCTCTCAAGAGTTGAGCGAATGTACTATTGAAAAAAGCAAATCTTTGACGGATAATTACCTTGACAGGGCAATAAAAGCTCTTAATGAATTAGAAAATAATCAATTTAAAGATGTTTTAATAGAGCTTACAAAACAATTGAAAGAGAAAAAATAATGAACGAAGAACTAAAACAAAAGATAAAAGCAAATGTAAAAGAAACAGTTGAAACAATAGTTTTTGTAGTTGTTTTTGTAATACTTATAAGATTTTTTATCGGTGAAATTAGATGGATACCATCAGGCTCAATGAATCCAACCCTGATAGAAAAAGACAGAATTTTTGTATCGCATATAACGAATTTTTTCCAAGAACCAAAACGTGGCGATGTTTGGGTATTTTATCCACCAATGACAAAATTATCAAAAGATCCATTGCCTGTTTTTAGTCGTCTTACAGGCTTTTTCTGTAAAGATGTTGCATATATAAAAAGAATCATTGGCATGCCAGGAGATAAAATTGAAATTAAAAAGCAAAATGACGGCAAATACTTTGTTTTTGTGAACGATAAACCATTAAAAGAACCATACATATTGGATGAATATGATTATTTGCCTTGTATGTTAGGAATGTATTGTGGACCATTTACTGTGCCTGAAGGTCAATATTTTATGATGGGAGATAATAGAGGAAATTCACAAGATAGTAGATTTTGGGGATTTTTACCTAAAGACAGACTAATTGGCAAGGCTGTCTTCATTTTTTGGCCACTGAATAGAATAAATAAATTATAAGACTTGCTATTTAAAATTTTTTATGAGAGAATAGCGGTGTGGCAAAGTAGCTTTCCAAGTGAGCAGGATGCGAACGTTTTTAAACTTCCGTGAGAGCCTCGCTCGAAGCAACTGAGCCAGATGAAAATCGAATAGAACAAATTTATGGCAAGGTAGCTCAGTTGGTGAGAGCGCACGGCTCATACCCGTGAGGTCGAGAGTTCGAATCTCTCCCTTGCTATTTTTTTTGGTCTTCGCCCTGCGTTGTTCTTTTTTTTCAAAAAGAACCCAATCGTTGTTGTGCTCATTTCTTCGCACAACATCTCTTGGTGCGCACTGGCTCCCTCTCCCTCGAACGATATTTAATCGTTCTCTGTCGGCACAGTCCGTGAGGTC
>QHMH01000007.1 GCA_003258795.1 Candidatus Melainabacteria bacterium
ATCAGGATTAAAGAAAACATATAATACGTTGACAAATGGATTTAAGCAATCAGAAGTGTTGTTTGGAAAGACAACAGATATACCATATTTAACAGAGCGAGAAATAAGTGGAACAACGGATAGAGAGAAGTATATATCATACTTAACGTATGATATAAAGACAATGGACAATTGTGAATATGATATATGTTTACCGGATGGACAAACGATAACAGTGGGGGAAATAGATACGAGCTGTACAACACAAGCGAGTGGAAGTGCGTGGCAGTTGAAACATACGTGTGCGATATTGCAAGTAGACGTAAACGGTAAAAAGAATCCGAATAAGGATGCAAAGGATAGATATGAGTTAGCAATGACTCGCTATGGAATATATCCATTAGGAGATAAGACAGATTGTAGCGGATTGGATTGCAGTGCATATACACTTGCAAACAACAAGATATATGACGGAGCGATAACGGAAAGAGAGATAACAATAGCAGATTGTTCATCAAATCAAACTCTTGTGAAAGTCTTATTGTAAAGCTTGCCGCAAGGAATGTAAACTTGGAACCTGTAACGCATTTTGAAAGACTGTGAACTCCAGCTGCATCTGCAATTTTATCTTTAGGCAGTGTTCCTAATGCAAGTGCTGATACAGGTACTAAAGAAAATACTGCCCCAAAACATTCTATTGCATCAAATAGAGTTGACATTACAAAAAAATAAAATTTAATGAGAGAAAAACAATTTGAAATTGGAACAGTCGATAGAGTTGATGTTTTATATCAAAAAGAAGCTTTGATTATGTCCCAAATGCAAAACGCATCTTCAAAAATTAACGAAATAATCTCCATGATTAACCTATATGAATCCATCGGCGGAGTCGACATCTTTGAAAGTTTATAAGTCTTAAGCAAGTAGACTCATAACGGCAAAGTAGTGTAAAACAGCACCACCCAAAACGAATAAATGCCAGATGAAGTGCATATATTTCTTTTCTTTTGAGTAAAAATAACTTCCCAAGGTGAAAAGGCATCCTCCACTCAATAGGAATACAACTGAGGCTGGAGCTTTTTGCCATAATGGGTAAATCATAAATAGCGAAAGCCAACCCATTAAAAGATATAATCCAGTGGAGAGATATTTGAATTTTAAAGTTAAACAAGAAAAGACAATTCCTGTAATTGCTAAATACCATACCATTGCCATAAGTGCAACTGAAATTGGAAAGTCAACAGCAAGCATCAACATAGGAGTGTATGTTCCAGCTATCAAAAGGTAAATTGCACTATGGTCAATTTTCCTAAAAACTTTTTTTGCCGTGTTATTTGTCATTGCATGATAGCATGTGGAAGCTTGAAAAAGAATGAATAACATTGACCCATAAATTGCCGTTGTTGCCTTTTCTGTCGCAGTTGTTGACACTACACTTAACATAACAATTGCACATATTGCAAACAAAGCTCCTATCGCATGTGAAAACGAATTTAGAAACTCTTCCTTAGGACTTTGTATATATCGAGGTCTTTCAAGAGTATCTGCACTAAAAGTACTATTTGTTAACTCTTCTTCCGTTCTTTCTTTTGTTACTGCCATATTTCCTCCTAATCTGAAATATTTATCAAAATTTTTTGTTATTGACAATCATTTTTCGTATTGTCCAATCCTAACCAAAAAATACATTTTTTGTAATTTTCAAAAATTTTTTCTTTTTTGGGTGAAGGAATGTATTTGTTTATGTAATCTATCGCATCTCGCAGTCCCAAGTTAATGTTATCTTGATGATAAATTAACCCTTTTTTTTCTACATTGGCAAAAGAGAGAGAATCTTCTCTTATCCTGTACATAACACCAATATCTTCAACAACAGTTATCGTCGGTTCACAAGCTAAAAGTTTGAAAAGAAAACACAAATCTTCGTGATTATAGACTTTTTTTTCAATATAGTTAAGATGATTTTTTGTAAAAAATTCTTTTTTATAAAGTTTTCCCCATATTAAACACGAGGTTCTCACAAAGGCTTCATAGTAATTTTCTGGAGTAACGACAAATTTTCTTACAGGTTCTTCTTTCATAAAATAATTTCCCAGACCATAAACCTTTTTTTGAAGCTCTTCATTAAATTCATCATCACAAAAGGTGAGAGTTTTTGAAATAACGATATCTGAATCTGTTTCTTTTAATGTGTCATACAATATTTTTAATATTTCTATGCAGATAAAATCATCGGAATCAAGAAAAAAAATATAATTCCCTTTTGCGTTATTAAGACCAAGGTTTCTTGATGCGCCAGGTCCACTGTTTTGTTCGTTCTGTAATAATCTTACTCTATTATCTTTTTTTGAATATTCTTTTATTATCTCAACAGAGTTGTCACTACTACAATCATCTACACAAATAACCTCAAAATCTTCAAATGTCTGTCGCAAAACAGAATCAATACATTCATTTAAATACTTTTCTGAATTATAAAATGGTATTATTACAGATATTTCAGGCATTATTTCCTCATTTTAATTACGTAATTTTATTCCAGATTTTTCAAGCATATTCATTATTGATTTCATTTGTTCATCAACAGTTTCATCTGTTAGTGTCGCATTTGCATCTTGCATCTTAACTCTAAAAGCAATACTTTTGTATCCATTTTCAAGGTGTTCGCCTCTGTATACATCAAATACTTCACAACCATTGAAAAGATTTGACTTAACAGCTTTTTTAACAGCTTTTTTAATATCATCATACGTTACTTCTTCAGGAACGACAAATGATAAGTCTCTTTGTACTTCTGGATATTGTGGAAGTTTCTTGAATTTTGGAGTAGACAAATGAGTTGCCTTTAGAATTTCTTCTAAATTTAATTCAAATAAGAAAGCTTCCTGTTTCAATTTCATCTTATCTTTCAAAATAGGGTGAATTTGACCAAAATGTCCAATTTCAATGATATTCTTGCCCAAAAGACAAACTTTAGCACTTCTGTATGGATGTAAGTAAGAAACATCTTCACAAGGTTTCAAAACTATTCTCGAAGAGATTTCAAGTTCAGCGAAAAGTTTATCTAAAACACCTTTCAATGTGTAGTAGTCAATAACGTTCTTGTTTTCCCATTTTGAATTTTCTATATCTCCAGAAATGCAACCTGCAAGAACACGGTCTTCTTGAACTCCAGAACTTTTTTCGTTAGCTTCTGCGATTTTAATATAAGTTTTTCCTGTTTCGTACAACCAAACAGTTTTTTGTCCGTTGGTGTAATTATATTTAAGACAATTTAAAATACTTGCCATAAGATTTTGTCTTAACATCGTTGATTCTTCACTCTTTGGTTGTTCAACCCTAACTGCATTTTCTCTGTCATAATCGATAGAAAATTGTTTCAAAAATCCCTCGCCAATTAAAGAAGGTGTAACAATCTCGTTCAAACCAGATGATAGAAGAACTGAATGAATTTTTTTAAGAACATTTTCTTCTTGAGAGATGATAGGAGTTTCATTTTTAGAAGGAATTGTTGGTGTAATTTTGTCATAACCGTTAATTCTTGCAATTTCTTCAATCAGGTCAATTTCACGGGTTACATCAGTATCTCTGAAGGATGGAACTTCAAATTTTGCTGCTGCTTCATTCTTTCCAAGAAGTTTAAACCCAAGTCTTTCAAGTATTGAAATGCATCTTTCATTTTCAATTTTACAACCAAGAATTTTTTCAACTTGAGAAAATCTTAGGGTAATTTGTTTTCTTGAAACTTCATTTTCGCCGTCTTCAACAACACCCTCAACTTTTGCATCTGCAAGTTCTGTTAAAAGTTGCATTGCACGCATAAGTGCTGGTTTTACGGCTTCAATATCAATACCTCTTTCAAATCTTGCGCAAGCATCAGAGTGATATCCAACACTATGAGAACTTTTTCTATTTGCTGCTGGTACAAAATATGCAGCCTCGAGTGCAATGTTTTTGGTATTATCATCAATTTCAGAATTTTGTCCACCAAAAACACCGCCTAAACAAACAGGTTTTTCTTTTGTTGCAATAAGAACACTATCACGAGTTAATGTTCTTTCTACGCCGTCTAATGTTGTAAGTTTTTCTCCTTCATTTGCTCTTCTTACACACAAATATGAGTCCAATTTGTCATAATCAAACGCATGTAGAGGTGTTCCATATTCCAAAAGAACGTAGTTTGTGATATCAACAACATTGTTTATTGCTCTTATTCCAGAGGAAATAAGTCTTTTTTGCATCCAATCTGGAGATGGTTTTATCTTTACATCTTTTAAAATACCAACAGAATAATATTTGCAAACATCTTTATCAATAATCTCAACTTTAAATTTGTCAGTTGATAAATCGGTTGTAGATGTAATTGGAGAGAATTTCAAATCTTTATTAAAAATAGAACAAAGCTCTCGTGCTATGCCAAGGATAGACATTTCATCTCCTCTGTTTGCAGTTGGTGCGACTTCAAGAACAGTGTCTTCTTCAAGTCCTAAAATGTTTTCAAGAGGTTGCCCCAAAGCAGGATTTTTCAAAAATCTACTCAAAATTAAAATCCCGTCTTCACTTTGATAATTTCTTTCAGAAAGTCCAAGTTCATCAGCAGAACAGAGCATGCCTTGAGAAAGAACTCCTCTAATTTCTGTTGGAGTTAAAGTGAACATTTCTCCAGTTTTTCTTGAAAAAACTTGAGATCCAACAGAGGCGTATGGAATAACCTGACCTTCTTCGATGTTTTGAGCTCCACAAACAACTGTTTTTTGTTCACTTCCAGTGTCCACAGTTACTAAATGTAGCTTGTCTGCATTTGGGTGAGCATCAATTTTTAATATTTTTGCAGTAATGATGTTTTTAAATTGAGGTTTGATGTGTTTTATTCCTTCGACTTCCAAACCGCTTACGGTAAGCTCATGAGCGATTTGTTTTTCATCGTAATCTGATAAATCAACAAATTCATTCAACCAATTTAAAGAAACATCCATAATATAAAACCCTTTCCTATAATAATAAAAGCTAAAAAAATTATACCACGGATAAAAAAGAATAGGTTAACAGGATAAAAATAAAAAAAACTCTTTACAATTAAAATTTTTCTGTTAAAATAGGATTAAGCTTATAGCGAAATAATCCTCAGTAGCTCAATGGCGGAGCAACCGGCTGTTAACCGGTAGGCTGTTGGTTCGAGTCCAACCTGGGGAGTTTTTTATTGCAAAAAAATTTATATCTTTATTCGTATGTTCTTTTTTTACATATTTAACTGTCCAAATTATAATTTCTGCATTGTATCCTGAATCATAATTTATAATTTTTCTAAATGAATTGAATATATTTAAATGTATTAGTTCAATCACGTTGACAGAGATGGTTAGTTTGATAATTTTTAGCAAAGTCCCCTCGTTGTAGGGATTTTGACGGTCGGAAGCAGGTTGATTTATAAAATATCAAACTAATCTTTCTTGCACTTTGTCTGCATTTTAACTGCTCGTACTTTCACTTTATTTTCAATACTTTTCAGCAGTTTGATAGTTTACGGTTAGTTTGATATTTTACGGCGATGTGAAAATAAAAAAATCATTTTTCATTATCAATAAAAAATGCATTTAGTAAGTCGGCGTTATCTTTTAAATTTTTAACTACAGGTGTGAGGTTATAACATTCTTCTATTTCAGGTTGATTGCTAATGAAATAATCAACTATAACTGCTATATTATAAACATTCTCTGCCCATTTGCTAATCTGCTTAAATTCTTTATTTGTAATATTGTATCCTGCTTCTTCCATAATCCCCTCCTAACATCAGGAAACACAATACATGAAAGAAGTCAGAAAAGCGAAAAAGCAGGAAAGATTTTACAAAAGAACATATATCGCATAAAAAAGATAAAAATATTCATGCTAAAATAAGCATAAAGGAAGAATGAAAGATGTGTAGCGCTTTTTATAGTAATGATATTAAAACTTTTTTAAATCAAAATGAAGATGAAATATTTGGCATTATTGCTAAAAATGATGAGTTTGATTCTGCTTGCAAGCAGAAAGATGCATGGATTGCTCAAATTAGATTACTAAAAAATGTGTTAAATAGATATTCTAACGGTAGTATTATTTTTGAATACACTATTCCGCGTGTTGGAGGGCGCATAGATAATGTTGTATTAATTGATGATACTATTTTTGTTTTGGAATTTAAAGTTGGCAATGAAATTTATACAGGATCTGCTGCTACACAAGCAAGAACTTATGCAATAGACTTAGCAAATTTTCATGAAGAAAGTCACAATAAAACAATTGTTCCTATTCTTATTGCAACAGATGCTCCAGATTACGAATTGCAAATTAATAAATATAAAAACAATGTTTATGATGTAATTTATACAAATGGTAATAATTTAACTAAAATTTTTGATAAATTCAAAAAACTATTTAGCAGTCAAACTCAACTTGATAAATGGTTAAATTCTCGTTATGTTCCGACTCCTACAATAATTGAAGCAGCAGAGATTTTATATAATAATCATTCAGTTGATGATATTTCCCAAAATGAAGCGGCAGAAAATTTAACAAAAACATCTACTGCAGTGCAAAAAATAATTGAATATTCAAAACAAGATCATCAAAAGTCTATTTGCTTTATCACAGGAGTTCCTGGTGCTGGCAAAACATTAGCAGGTTTGAATATTGCAATAGAAAATCAAAAAACGACAGGTAAAAATTATTCCTGCTTTTTAACAGGAAATCAACCGCTTGTTTCAGTTTTAAGAGAAGCTTTAGCGCGTGATGATAATAAAAGAACTGGTATTCCTATTGGTGAAGCAAGAGACAATGTTAAATCTTTTATACAGATAATTCATCATTTTAGAGATGAATCGCTCAAAAATTTGGATATTCCCCCGGTTGACAACGTTGTAATTTTTGATGAAGCGCAAAGAGCATGGCAACAAGCACAACTTTCAAATTTTATGAATGAAAAGAAAGCTGCAATACTTAATAAATTGCCAGATGATAAACGACATAAAATTCTTTCAATGAGTGAACCTGAATTGCTTATTGAATATATGAATAGACATCAGGATTGGGCCGTTATAGTTTGTCTTGTTGGCGGTGGGCAAGATATAAACACAGGTGAAGCAGGTATTCAGGAATGGTTTGATTCTTTGCGCCGTTCATATCCTGATTGGAAAGTTTATGTATCAAATAAAATTACAGAAGAAGAATATGTTGGTAATAACTCTTTTGACAAATTAATTGAGGGGTTAAATTGTAAAACCGTTGAAGAACTACATTTGTCTATATCCTTAAGATCATTTAGAAGCGAAAAGGTAGCTAATTTTGTTCATCATTTGTTGAATAATGAAAAAGAACAGGCTGCAGCGATATACCAAGAAATTAAAAAGGTTTATCCAATCTGTATGACAAGAGATTTGAATACCGCTAAAGAATGGATTAAAAAACAAACAGAAGGTAAAAATTGTAGGTATGGTCTTATTGCAAGTTCACAAGCTAAACGTCTTCGTGCAGAAGGCATTTGGGTTGAATGTAAATGCAAACCAGAAAAATGGTTTTTAGAAGAAAAAAACGATATAAAATCCTCGTATTTTATGGAAGAAGTTGCAACAGAATTTGATATTCAAGGTTTAGAAATAGATTATGCGCTTGTTGGTTGGGATGCAGATTATCGTTATGAAAACGGGCATTTTGAATGTTATAAACCAAGTGGCTCAAAATGGCAAACTATAAATAAAGAGGATAACAGGCGTTATCTCAAAAATGCATATCGTGTATTATTAACCCGCGCACGCGAAGGTTTTATAATTTTTGTTCCTAAGGGTGATGATTCTGATAATACAAGATTGTGCAAGTATTATGATGAATTGTGGGAATATTTAAAAGATATTAAAATAGAAGAGATAAAGTAGGCTAATAATAAATAATGAATATCCAACAAAATACAATAATTGAATATGATGGAATTGATTCACTAAGAAAAATTGTTAGAAAAAATGGTTCATTTTTTAGGGAAATACATAAAGATACAGATATTGGTCATGATTCATATATTGAGTTTCTAGTTCCAACAGAAACGGGCTATCAGTCTACTGGAATAGAGGTAAAAGTACAAGTAAAATCTGGGAAATCATATTTTAATAAAGAGTATGCCCTTATAAAGGGAGATAAGGAACATTTTGAATATTGGAAAAACCACATATTACCCACTATTGGGATAGTATATAACCCAGAAACTGAAAAATTATATTGGGTAAATATCACAGAATATATTTTTAACAATTCTGAATGTAAGTCATATAATATTCCATGTAGAAGAAATTTTAAATTCCGATAATTTTGAAGATTTTCGTAATGAATGTATTAACTATTGTCGCAAAGATAAGAATAGAATATCAACTACAAAAAGAATTGAAATGCTATATTCTGATAATGTAGAAGAAGCACAATTAGTGTTAAAAACGCTATTTTTGTTAGAACGAAATACTCAATTATTTTGAAATATTATTATTTCATATTTATCAATATGCAAAGAAAAAAGCATATTAGAAGGCATTGTTTATTATTTGTCAATTGCAATAGGTGATCAAGTTGATGTATTTTGGCATAAAGATAATATAATTAACGATACTATTCAGTCTTGGTTAACTGACAAGTTTAATCAAGTTGTTACCGAAAATCTGTTATATAAAATTTTGTCTGTTATTCAGCCAGAAATAGGTATAAATAGAGGAACAATTGGCGGTTTAATAATTCTATTTATAAAAAAAATTAAAAGTAGAAAACAACTTTTAATAAAAATTTTTGAAAATACAAAATATGATTTTTATATTCGTAACATTGCATTAATGTATTATTTAAGTGAAACAAATAATGAAGAAGCAATAAATTGGCTTCAACAACAGTTAGCCTTAATAAATAACGAACAATTACCGCTAAATTTAAGTATTCCTATATATTATGAATTTAAAGAAGAATTTTTATTGTATTTGCAAATAATATCGGAGCAAGGTGGGATTTATTTATTTTAAATTTTAACATTTCTTCGTAAACTTTTCTCATTTTTGTTACGAAAAATCAATACTTTCCGGCTTTCAAATTTTTGTAAAATTATCCTCTATTATTGTGAGTGTTTGACAAACTACGATTTGCATAATTATTCAGGAAAGATATTAAGAAGATGTTCAGGGACTTGAAATGTGATTAAAACAGAGTTATAGTGACAATGTAAAAAATATTAATTGAAAGTTGCAAATTTCAAAAAATCATAATCGAGAAAATCGGGTTCGTTTCCCTACTCCCGCTAAATAAACATTAATCACATTGGTTCGTTTCCGACCTGCGGTACTTTCTCAAACTTACTGTTTATATTAATCAAACTGCATGTCGTGGTACATTAAACGTTTAAAGTTGCTCTATTTGTAGTTTATCCATTCCATAATTACTGAAACAAGGTATTCTTGTTCGGATAGGGTTAGTTCTCTGTGTTGGGGAAATTTGTACCATTTTTCGATGCAACCACGGCAACAGGTTGCTGTTGCGTGTTGAGCGATAAAAACAGGATGACCGCGCATTGGGGTTTGTTTGCCATCATTTGCAGGCTCTGCTGGAGCAACCCTATCCCGAATAAAATCGCAGGCATGAGAACGAATCTTATCAAGTCCTTTCTCGCGGATATAATTTAGTTCATTTACCCCGAGTTTAAATCTGCTTCTGAATTTCGATTTTGCTAATCTGTCTAAAATGTCCATATCCAGATATTATCACAACTCTTAAAAATGTAAAATTTTATTAAAAATTGTCTTTTTTACACTTGAATCTTTTTGGGTAATAGTAAAAACTATAAGCATGAGGGTATATGAATGGTAAAAGATTTTAAAAAAATAGCCGAAATTTTACCAGAGGTTATTGAAGATATCGAGAATAGCTATTATGGTAATTTTTCTCATGTAAATAGAACTTATTATAAGAGCTTAGATACAATAATTGATGGTTTCAATAAAGGTGAACTAATAACTATTGCAGGAGAAAAAAATAATTTCTCTAGTTTATTTATGCTTAATATAGCAAAAAATTGTATTCTAAAAGGTGAAAAACCAATATTATTATTAGATTTTGGTGTCCCAGATAAGTATAGTGAACTCTTAGAAATAATTAGAATTAGCAAAGACTGTAAATACCATGAAATCCCCATAACTAAACCAGTTGAATGCATATACGAAAAAATACAAAATTTTATAGAAATATATTCTGACGGTATGGTTTTTATAAATGGTTTAGATCAAATATTAAACGACAGAAGGTTCAGATTTGAATTTAAAGATAAACTTGAGCCATTAGCAATAAAATTAAAAAATCTCGCAAGAAAAAATAATATTCCAATTGTTATTGCACTAAATTTATCTATGTCTCAGCGATATTTTAGAGATGCATATGTTGAAATTTATGACTTGGGCATTTATGATGCCTTTGCTTGTTATTCTGATAAAGTGTTGACAACAAAAGTGTTTGATTATGATTCTCAAGATTTGCGTAGAGATTTTGATGTTCGAATTGTAAAAAACAATAACGGAAAAAATAATACTTTGTATTTTGGTTTATATCAAGAAACTCAAAGTATTATAGAATGCAATTATAATAACAATAGTAATAAGTCAAGCGTTGCTTTTTAGATTTTATATATGTAGTCAACTAATAAATTAAATTCAGTTGGTTTTTAAGGTTAGGGCTTTTTTATTCAATTGTTCTAATTATATCACTACACCTTAAAAATAAGGAAATGCTATCTATATACGTATAATCTTAAAAAGTTTATAGTTTCTTTTACTATTATTGACAGAGCCTAAAAAATATTCTATACTCAAATGAGTTTTTAAATAAAAGGAGAAAAAATATGAAAAAGATTTTTGTCGGTTTATTTATGCTATTTGTAATGGCTTTGTTTTCTGGAGCTACTATTGCTGCAGAAAATTGCGATGCAACAACAGTTGCTAAAAATTCAGTTGAAAAATGTAATTGTGGAAAAGATTGCGACTGTGGTTGTCAATCTGGCGATAAAAAAACAGAATGTAATTGTTTGAAAACCGGAAAATGCACTTGCAAAAAAAATATTAAATGCAAATGCAAAAAAGATTGCGCTTGCGGCTGTCAATCTGGTGATAAGAAAACAGAATGCAAATGTTTAAAAACAGGAAAATGTACTTGTAAAAAATCAAAAAAAGCTACAAAAATAAAATGTGATTGTCCTAAAAACTGTGATTGTGGTTGTCAGTCAGGTGAAAAGAAGACCGATTGCAATTGTATGAAAACTGGCAATTGCACTTGTAAAAAGAAAGAAACAAAAATTAGAATTAAATGTAATTGTATTAAAGACTAATTTTTAAGTTTTAAAAAACGGGGAGTTTGTCCCCGTTTTTTTTTATGTCTTTTTAAGGACAAAGAATTATTATTGTTGAGCCTACTATCATAATAATTGTTCCTATTATTTTTCTAAATAAATCTTTTTCTCTAAAGAATTTTATTCCAAAAATCAAATTGACTATTGAAGACAATTGAAACAACGCAAGAGCATATCCAACCTTCATATGCAGGAATACATAATTTGTTGAGAGCTGCATTATCGCAAGGCTTAAACTTATTATGAAATATTGCTGAATTTGTGACATTTTAACAGGATGAAATTTTGTTTTTGTTATGCAGATTAAAGCAAGAGTAAAAAAACATCCTGTCCATGCCCACATAATAAAGCATACTGATACATTTGAAAGTAATATTATTTTTTTTAATATAACAGCCTCTGTCCCAGTTAAAATCAATGCTACTATTCTTAAAAGAATATCTTTTCGTTTGAAAAGTTTAAAAGAAAACCCTTCATCAAGAGTATCAAAAATAAACCTGCTTCCGTAGATGATTAAAATGACACCTAAAATTCCGTATAAACTCGGAAATTCGGAAAGTAATATTATAGCAAGAACCATGCCAACAATAGATTTGTAAGAGTTGATTGGTCCTAATACTGACAATTCTCCAAGTTGCAAAGCTTTTATCATACATGCTCTTCCAGTTGCACATAATAGTCCTGCAACTAAAGTATAAATCCAGAATTTTTGAGGTAGCAAAGACCAGTTATAATTCAGAGAAAATGGAATACAACATAAACCCATGATTAGATAGGAATAGAAACTTGTAAATAATGAGGAACTGTTTGTTGAAACCCTTTTTTCAAATAAGTTAGCAACTGGATTTGAGAAAATTCTTAAAATAACGGCCAAGCTTGTAAAAACCATAAAACATTCTCCCGAGTTATGAAGAGATTATATTATAAAATCATAAGCCTTTGTACTTATAAAAACAAAAAGAGAGTCTTAAGACTCTCTTTAAAGATTGGGCTCGGAGAGACTCGAACTCTCATGCATCGCTGCGTCAGATCCTAAGTCTGGTGCGTCTACCAATTTCGCCACGAACCCATAGTAGTTATTAGAATAAATTCAGTTGTCAAAGTTTGTTATTTTTGTTTAGATTGGCTTTGTTAAAGCCAATCGGTGCGTCTACCCCTCTCGAAAAACGATACTCAATCGTTTTTCTCGGCAGAGTGCCACGAACCCATAGTAGTTATTAAAATAAATTCAGTTGTCAAAGTTTATTAGTTTTGTTTAGATTGGCTTTGTTAAAGCCAATCGGTGCGTCTACCCCTCTCGAAAAACGATACTCAATCGTTTTTCTCGACAGAGTGCCACGAACCCATAGCAGTTATGAAAATATATTCACTTGTCAAAGTCTTTTATCAGTGTCTAAATTAAAGCTAAAAAACTCTGTATCTATTTTACTCTTTCAATTTATTATGTCAATAAACCTTTTCATTTTTGTAGATACATCATACAAACGATTTTAAATTTTATAAAAAAGGTTAAATTATTATTGTTAAGTTTAAGTTCTTTAGGAGAAGATTTATGGTTGATGCTTCTTTAACTGAATCAGAAGTGTTTGAAAATGCAAGAAAGTTCCATGAAAATTATCTTTTGAAATTTCAAGAAAATGATTTGCAAGAAGCAATTCAAAATTATATTGAAGTAATAAATCTTAATCCTTCAAAATCCGAATGCTATTATAGATTGGCAAGTCTTATGCTTGAATCTGGGCAAATTACTCTTGATGATGCGATTGAGCAATGTAAAAAGGCAATTGCAATAAACCCAGAGAATGTTAATGCTTATATTTATGCTGGATATTATCTTGAGCAGGCAGAGGATTTTGATATGGCTGAAAAAACGTTTAAACAAGCAATAAAACTTTCAGGTGTAAAATCCGCAAGAGCAAGATTGATTTTAGCTTCGACGATTCTAAAGAAAATGTCTGTTAAAGGTTATACAATATCAGGTGTTTTTGACTATTGTCATTGGATGCTAACTGGCGGATTGTTTTTGTTATGTGACATGTCTTCAATTAAGATGATGTATAAAAATTTTGTTGATTATTCTCGACTTTTTGCATTTAGAGTATGTGGAAAGATTTTTGAAAAATTAAGCCTTGAAAATGCTTTATCTTTTTATAAAAAGGCGATGCAAGAAACTCAAAGAAGTGAGTATTTTTACAATAAGATTGCCCAAATATATCTTCATAATGGGGCAACAGAACATGCTCTTGAATGTTATAAAAAATCTTTAATTGCTAATCCTAATAGCAAGGATGCTTTAATTAAGTTAGCGACACTTATGCAATCTTTTTATCCAGAGAAAGTAGATGAAATAATTGAATATTACACAATGCTTTTAGAGTTGGAAGAAGATAGGACACCAATATATTATGAACTTGGACATCTTTATTTGCAAAAGAATGACAAGATAAATTCTGTATCAGCATTCAAACTCGCTCTTAAGGGAAATGAAGATAATCCTTTCTATAATAATTCACTTGGTTATGCCTACGTGCAAGCAGAACTTTTTGATGATGCAATAGAATATTATCAAAAAGCGATAAAACTTAATCCGGATAAAGAGTGGACAGCGACAGTTTGTCATACATTAGGATTGATTTATCAAAAATGTAGAGATAATAATGAAGCTGCAATTGCATCTTTTCAGGCAGGTGCCGTTTTAGATCCAACAAATGAGGATATATTGTTGTCTTTGGGTGATGTATATTCTGCAGAGGGAGATTTAGACAGTGCAATAAGAGTTTATGGTGATATCTTGACATTGAACCCTGAAAACTGTGAGGCATGCTCAAAAATGGGAATAGTTTTATATGATAAAAAATATACTCAAGAAGCTATCACTGCTTATGAAAAAGCAATAAAACTTAACCCTGAACATGCTGTTTCTTACAATAATTTAGGTGTAATTTATCTTGATGAACTAAAAGATTATGATTATGCGATTGAATATTTTGATGAGGCACTAAAAATAAATCCAAATTATACACTTGCATATTTTAACAAAGCAAGAGCATACAGTGAACTTGGTAAAAACGAGGATGCAGCAAAGTTTTATCAAATTGCACTTGATTTAAATAAGGTTACTCATAATCTTGATGAAAGAGAAATTTTAGAAAGAATATATAATCTTTTTAACCTTTAATGTTATTATCGTATTAGCAATTTTAAGTTAGCATGTGTTTTTATTAAAGAAATAGGATTTTATGCCGAATAAAAATTCGTTGTGTGAAGCGTAGGGATTTATTGTGGATTTTTTAAAAATAACAAAATCGAATATCAAAAACGAAAAAATAATTTCAGAAAAAAAATCTGGAAAAGATTCTGATGCTTCTATTAAAGCACAATCTGAAGTCTCAGAATTTGAAAAAAATCAAAATGATATAAGAGAATTTGATATCAAGGGAGATACTTCTATTGAGTATCTTGAAACCCTTGAAAATAACTCTGCTATTCCATACAACGAAAGAATAAAAATAAAAAAACAAAAAGAAAATATAAAAAAATCCAACAATCCTGAGAGGGAAGCTCTTCGTAAAAACACAACAGACACTCTTGAAACATTTTTACAAACCGGAAAAGAAACACTTAAGGAACAAGACAAGGAAGACGGAATTGTTGCTAAAACTGCAAACAAGGTTAGGGAATTCTTTGGTGCTAAGGCTACAAAAAAGAATGTTCAAGCACAATTTGAAGAACAAGAAAACTTTATTGAAGATTTAAAAAATGCATCTTCCGATGAGGAGTTTGCCGAAATTTACAAAAAAGGAACAGGAGTAGATTATAATCCAGAAAAGATTGAAGAATTTGTTAAAGTTAAACAATATTCCTCAATTGCTCAAAGCGGATTGGCAAAATGTTCTGAATTTGAGGAAACTTTGTCAAAAGAAACACTGACAGGAGAAGACCTCATAAATGCTACTCAAAAATACTTTAGTTGTTCAAAGGAAGAAGCAATCGATAGATTGAACGAGTATGCTAAAAAAAATTCTACAGAATACAGATCTTGTAGTTTCGACAAGGATGGAAATCTTACCGTAGAAACATTAAATCCTTATAGATTGAAAGAAAAAATTAAAAGAACATACAAGCCAAATGAAGTTGGAAGTGAAAATCAATCACACAAAGAAGGAGATGTTTTATCTCAAGCTTATATTAGTTTTAGAGGTTATGCAAAAGATTGTACCAAAGAATTTGGAAAAAACTTTGAAAAGGCAACTGGAAAAAGTTTAAAGGAAGTTTCTGATGATTACACTAAAACCGCAAAAGAAGCTTTGGGTAACTCTGGTTTTAATGGTGAGTTGGTAAAACAATATTGCGAAAAACAAGAAACGGTTGCTGATAGAGTATCAACTGGTGTATCAATTGCAGGCATGGGCATGATGGTTGGAGGTTATGCTGCTGTTCCTGTAACTGGTGGGGCATCTTTGGTTGTAGCGCAAGTTGGAACTGGAATGGCAATTGGTGGACAATTTGCTGATGAAGCTCTTGATCTTGTTGATGAAGTTACATCTGAAAACGGACTTTCAAAGGAAGAAGGATTGGCACTTTTGAAGGAAACCGCAACTGATGCCGCTCTCATAAGCTCTGGGTTTGCAATCAATAAAGTTTCAAATGGAGTAAACCAACTTGTTTTAACAAAACTTGGAAGCAAGGTGGTTGCTAAAACTGCTGAAGTTGGAGCAGATGCTGCAATGGGATTATATGCAGACTATATTATAACTGGAGATATCGACATACAAGGTGAAGGTTTGTCACAAGGTATGGCGATAATTTCAGGTATTTCTCTCGGAAAGGCTGCCAAAATTAAATCTACAAAGGTTAAGGCAAATGGTGTTAAAACTGATTTATCAGATATTAAAAATCCAGTGAAAACACATCATGCTCCTTTGGAAGCTAAAAATGTTTCAGATATGAGCCTTATTGAAAAAACAGCAAGAGGCGTTGATACCCCACAAAAGATTATTACTTTAGACTCAATTGCAGAAAATAAACAGATAATAAAAGATGTTAACAATAAAGTAAATATTGTTTCAGACTATGATGGTGAATTTACTCGTATTCCGCAAAAAGATGGTTATATTGAAAGTGAAGTAAAAAGCTTTGGACCTTATGGTGGAAAAGAAAAAGTTACAGAATATAACTCTAAAGAAAATAGTTATAAAATTACAGAAACTGAAACCCGTGGTAGTCATTGGGATATGACTGAAAAAAATGTTACAGTCAAAGATAGAAAATATGCTCCAAATGGTGAACTAAAATCTGAAACTACGACAAAAACATCTTATTCAATAGAAGAGAATAAAGATGTATTTAAGCATGAAGAGCTTACATGTATTGATTATATTCATGGTTCAAAAATTGAAGCAAAATATGCAGTAGATGGATTGAATAGAAGAAGTCTTCAATCTCAAACAAGAACATACACAAATCCAAAAACAGGTAAAATGGAAACTCAAGTGTTAGAAATGTCAGATGTTTCTGGTGTGTATAATTCAAAAATAATCGATGCAAACGGAAATGAAAAGATAGAAAGTTTTGCAAAGAAAAACCCAGATGGTTCTATTAGAGTTGAAAAGAATTTAGAAAGTATTTACGGAACGAAAACAAAATATCTTTATGAAGCATCGTCTGATAATAGTTCTGTAAAATCTTTTTACCAAATAATTTCTGATGACGGAAAAGTTTTATCCACTGTCGACAGGGAATTCACAAGAATAGATTCAACTCGTTCACGCTCTTCTGTTAATGGTCATGAATATTTAATGACAAAAGTTAATGATGGAATAGAAGTTTATGACGTAGCAACAGAAAAAACCACTCAAATTAAATATTCAGATATCCTTAAAGAAGATAGCAATGGTATGAGAAGTTTTGTTGATAAGATGTCAGCAGATCAACTTCTTGATTTAAAAAATAGAGATGTAAAATTATCACCAACAAAAACAGCTAATTCATATTTTAATACAACATCTGGAGATTTGGTTACAGAATATGACCTGTTCACTTTCTCACATGAATTAGGTCATGCCAAAGATGTTAGCTATGTTTCTCACAAAAAAGAGTATGCAATAGCAGAAAACGATAATTTCAGAAAAACATTTGATAGGGAAAAAGCAGAATTCAAAAAAGCTTTTCCTGATGTACAAGAAGAATATATCGACTATTTCATAAAAGGTCCTTATGGTGATGCAGATGCAGGTGCCGCTGAAGCTGTAGCAGAAATAAATGCGATGTTCTCAGCTGGTTCAGAAAAAGATTACCTTGCAATTAGAACATATTATTTGCAAAAGTATTTTCCAGAAACTATTGCAGAAGCATCAAAACATTTAAATAATCATAGTAATATAGCGCTTTTGAGTGGAACAAAAATAAATGATTCTACTTTAATTAAGCAGGATTTTGTTAAGTCAGGAACATTCTATGACAGAATGCCTGTTGCTAATTCTGATGTTAGTACAAAGCTTCAAAATTTTGGAATTTCTAATGCAGAGTTCGATAATGCGGTGAAAACTCTCGGCAAAGAGCAAGCAATGAAAAATGTTGAACTTCTTGCGCAATTAAAATCATTAAACACATTCAGAGATGCAAAATTAACTCTTGATGAAGTTCCAAAAATTTATGAAACAATTAAAGGTCGTGCAGAAAATACAATTGATTTTGAACCAGAAAATTTGTTATCTGCATATGAAAAAACTTTGCCTGAAGAGTTGAAATTTGAAAGAGAAGTTAGCAGAGATTTGTCATTTGATGAAGCTGTAAGTATTTACAAATCTTTGAATACAGGTTACGTTCGAGCAACTGATGACAAAGCTTTAACTAATATTGGAAATAGAAAAAATATAATTTGTAAGGAAACAGAAATATCAAAAGCAAAACCAACAAACCCTCAAAATCCTCAAAGTTTTGTTGATTGCTTGATAGAAAGTAACTTGACTACAAAAGAACTTTTGAATGCTTATGACAATATGTCAAAAAGTTCTGATCCAAGAGCAAAAGAGATAATGGATGCTGTTTCTGCAAGAGAAATTAAGCTTGAAGATGCATCAGGTATGGTTGAAATGACAAATTTTGAAACCATTTATAAAAAGGCTAAAACTGATTATAATAGCCTTTCTCCAGCAGAAATCCACGGAATAACTGATACATTTAAATCAGAAGTTCGTAAAAACAAAGAATCGACAAGATTTTTTGATGGATTCTTTAATAAAGAAATATATGATTCAAAAGGAGAACTCTTGCCACAACATAAGCAAATTTCAGGTTCTGTTGACTCAATGAAAAATATTTCTAAAAAAATTCTTGGAAATAATATTGAAATAAAAGATCATGCTTTCATGAGATTGATTGATAGAGATTTAATCAACCCTACAAATGCAAATGGTAAACTTGTAAGCTTCGAAGAATTAGTTTCAGAAGCGAAATCAGCAGTAACGAAAAGCAATGGAGAAAATACAGTGTTGAAAGGCTTGTATTCAAGCGAAGGAAAAGAAATTTCTCTAATTGTTAAAAAAACAGAAACTGGTAAATTTTCCATAGAATCATTTATGTAACGGATAAAAGTTCTTCTATTTTTTGCTACTGTATAAAATGTAAAATACGGTCAAAAGTGCTGTGTTTTCAGAGTTTTGATAATGTAAAGAAATGTTTCAGAAAATAGGAAAATCTTTCAAAATTTATCAATATTTCAAAAGAAAAATTGTTAATATACATGTAAGGATTTAAGAGGATTATTCTGTGGGCATAGGCATAGAAACTAATTTATCTTTAATTTGTTCAGCATTTAACATCAGTTACAAAAAAATAACTGAAGAATATGCTGGCATGTCCGTTAGTGAAATCATGACAAAAGAAGCTGAAGCGGGCAATACGCTTGCGGCTAATTTTGACGAACAGATTCTCAAAGATCCTAAAAAACTTATTGAATTTATACAATTAAATAATCCTTCAAATAAATATGCAATCCTTTCAAACATGAATGAAGCAGATTTAGATGAACTGCTTCCGTTCTTGCAATCAGATGACATGATTATGGGGCTTAATTTCTTTACTCAAGATAAATTACTTGAGCTTTTGACAACATTACCTGCCGAACAATTGGTAAATGTTACTTTGCAAATGTTTTCACTTGAACATTTGATGGCACTTATGCCTGCTAAAGAAATAGATAAAGTTCTTGATAAAACAGAAATGAAAGAAAAGAAAAGTCTTGAAGCGGAATGTTTGAAAAAGCTTCCTCCAGAAATCTTGGCACAGGTAATAGAGGCTGTTACTGGACAAGTTGCGGCTGGGGTTGGAAATGTTGGACTTGACGGAAAAGTTAATTTCGACAAAGAAAAACTCTATGGACAAATAGATGGTTTTGATAAAGATACCTTCCAAGAGGCTTTATTCTGTATTCCTCCTGCGCATAAACAAATGTTTATGTTTGAGATGGCAAAAGAAGAACCAGAAATTTTACAATTGTTTAGCCCAACAGCATTTACTTCAATAATTGCAGATAAAAAGCAAAAAAATGACATAATAAACGCATCTGTAGTAATTGAAGATGAACAATTGATGCAAATGACAGGACAATTGCCAAGAGAACTAATGGCAGTAGTTTTAACACAAATTGACACAGAAGACTTTGCAGAAGTACTACAAAAGAACTTTAAAGACGTTTTGGGTCAACTATCATTTTCATAAATTTTGCAAAAATTCAAGAAGGAATTCAAGTGCTTTTTGAGAAAATGCAAATTTCATCAACTTTCTTTTGTAATGGTGTTTTATGTTAATTTGCTTGATTAGTAGAAGGTCTTTATTTTTAATTCCCAAAAACATTGTACCTACTGGTTTTGTTGGAGTCCCGCCAGTTGGACCGGCAATACCGGTTGTGCATAAAGCAATGTCACATCCAGTTTGTTTATATAATCCATCTGCCATTTCCATTGCACATTGTTCACTTACGGCACCAAAGGTATTGAGAGTTTCTGCTGAAACATTTAGAATTTTTGTTTTAGCCTCATTTGCGTATGTAACATAATTTTCTTTTATGTATGCAGAACTTCCTGATACATCAGTTAGTCGTGAGCTCACAAGTCCACCAGTGCATGATTCTGCAGTGGAAACGGTTAAACCCTTTTGAAGTAATAATTTTGCAATTTTATACTCTGTTTTGGGAAATAATTTATTGATGAATAATTTTAAAGTAGAAATCATAACGAAATATTAGAACTTAAAATAATTCATGTCAACACAGATTATGTCAAAGAAAAAGGCTATAATTTCATATATATTACAAAATATTAAAAGAAAACCGAAAAAACCCGAAAAACCATGTTGACAGTAAAAAATGTTTGTCATACGATAGTTTAGACTTGATGTATACATTCATGTAGAAATCAAGGCGGAAGTAATAGCCTTAAAAGATAAAGGAAAAGATATGGCAAGCAACACAAAATCAAGAATCAGAGTTTGTTTAAAGGCATACGATCACAAGTTGATCGATGTTTCTGCGGACAAAATTATTGAAACAGCAAAAAGTACAGATGCGAAAGTTGCGGGTCCTATTCCTTTGCCTACAAAAAGACGTATATATTGCGTTCTTCGTTCGCCTCACGTTGATAAAAAATCAAGAGAGCATTTTGAAATAAGAACACATAAGAGAATTATCGATATATACGAAGCTAACCAACAAACTACCGAAGGGTTGAGCCGTTTGGATCTCCCAGCAGGCGTAGATATCGAAGTAAAACTCTAAAAAACAACGAATACATTATGAAAATAATGTGATCTACGGAATTGCATATCGGCAGTTCGGGCAAAAGGAAAAAGGTAACGTAGCGCTCACAAGAAAAAGCAGAATGGTAGGAATATCATGATGCCGGAAAGGAAGAAAAATGACACTTGGAATAATTGGTGAAAAGTTAGGGATGACTCAAATTTATGACGAACAAGGAGTTGTAATTCCTGTTACTGTTGTAAAAGTTAATCCTACAGTTGTGACTCAAGTAAAGACTCAAGAAAAAGACGGTTACAATGCAATTCAAGTTGCAACCGTTGCAGCTAAAGAAAAACACTTGACTAAAGCACAAATTGGACACTTCAAGAAAAACAATCTTGAAAATTACAGACATTTGCAAGAGTTCAGAGTAGATAATCCTCAAGATTATCAAGTTGGACAATCTGTAGACTTAAGCATTTTGTCAGATGTTAAAAAGGTAGATGTTACTGGTAAATCAATTGGTAAAGGTTTTCAAGGTACAGTAAAGAGATGGAACTTTGGAAGAGGACCAATGGGTCATGGTTCAAAAAACCATAGAGAACCTGGTTCTATCGGTGCTGGTACAACTCCTGGACGTGTTATCAAAGGAAAGAGAATGGCTGGTAACATGGGCAATGAAAGAGTAACAATCAAGAAATTGACATTGGTTAAAGTTGACAGCGAAAATTCGTTGATTTTGATCAAGGGTGCTGTTCCAGGTTGTGAAGGAAGATTGATAACAATAAAACCTTCAAGAACAAAATGGAATTAGTAAAGATAAAGATTAACAATAAAGGAATAAACAAATGACAGAAATATTAAGTACAAACGGAAAATCAGTAGGGGAAATCGCACTTTCAAAAGAAGTGTTTGAAGTTGAACCTAACTTACACTTGATGCATTTGGCTTTGAGAAGACAATTGAATAACGCAAGACAAGGTTCTGCTTGTGCAAAGACAAGAGCAGAAGTTTCTGGTGGTGGTAAAAAACCTTGGAAACAAAAAGGAACTGGTAGAGCAAGAGCTGGTTCATTGAGATCACCTTTATTTGCAGGTGGTGGTGTTATATTTGGACCAAAACCAAGAGATTATTCTTTTGCAATGCCTCAAAAAATGAGAAAAGCTGCATTGAAATCAGCATTATCAGCAATTGTTGAAAAATTGGTTGTTGTTAAAGATTTCTCTGAAATTAAAGAAGCAAAAACAAAAGAAATGGTACAAGCATTAAATGCATTGAAAGTAAGCGGAAAAATCTTAATTGTAGCAGATACAAAGAGTGCAGAAAATCAATATTTGGAATTATCATCAAGAAATATTCCATCAGTAAGATTGATATTGCCGTCAAACTTGAATGTAAAAGATTTATTGGAAGCTGACTCTGTTATCATGACAGAAGCAGCAGTTAACGATGTAACTGAAAGGTTGAAATAATGGAAAGAACAAATACTGAAAAGTTATATGATGTAATCAAACAACCTTTGATAACTGAAAAAACAATGACACAAGTTGCTTTGGGTCAATACACATTTGAAGTTGTTAAAGATGCGACAAAAATTGAAATCGCAAAAGCTGTTGAGTTAGCTTTTCCAGGAAGAAAGGTTAAAAAAGTAAGAACAGTTTATATGCCATCACATGCAAAGAGAATGGGATATAAAGCTGGAAGAACTCAATCAAGCAGAAAAGCAATCGTGACTATCGAAGGAGATCCGATTGAAGAATTAGCAGGTGCTTAATGCGAAAAGACTCTGAAGGGAGTCAGTGATGCGTTAAGGGAATAAATAAGGAAATAGGAAAATGGCAATAAAAAAATTAAATCCGACATCAGCAGGACAAAGAGGAATGACAAAGAGTGATTATCAAGAAATCACAACTTCAACTCCTGAAAAGTCATTGTTGAAACCATTAAGAAAAAAAGCAGGAAGAAATAACACAGGTAGAATTACATGTCGTCATAAAGGTGGCGGTGTAAAACAAGCTTATCGTGTTATTGATTTCAAACGTGATAAAACTAATGTTCCGGGAACAGTAAAAACAATCGAATACGATCCAAACAGAAACGTAAGAATTTCTCTTGTATACTATGCAGATGGTGAAAAGAGATATATCTTGACACCAGATGGATTGAATGTTGGTGATGTTATCGTATCTGGTCCTGATGCACACATTCAAGTGGGAAATGCACTTCCTCTTGAAATGATTCCTTTAGGTACAATGATTCACAACATTGAGTTGGAACCTGGAAGAGGCGGAATATTAGTTCGTTCAGCAGGTAACGCAGCTCAATTGATGGCAAAAGAAGGCGAATATGTAACAATCAAGTTGCCATCTTCTGAAATGAGAATGATAAGAAAAACTTGTCTTGCAACAATAGGTGTTTTGGGAAATGCAGAATACAAAAACATCAAAATTGGTAAAGCAGGAAGAAAAAGATACATGGGTATCAAGCCTACAGTAAGAGGTGTTACGATGAACCCTTGTGATCACCCTCACGGTGGTGGTGAAGGTAAAACTGGTCCTGGTGGAAATCCAAAAACACCTTGGGGTAAACCAGCATTGGGTGCTAAAACAAGAAATGCGAAAAAAGCTTCTAACAAGTTTATCGTAAGAAGAAGAAAAAAATCAAGATAATAAACAAATAAAGAAATAAACAAGGAGAAAAAATGGCACGTTCATTAAAAAAAGGTCCGTACGTTGAAGACGCATTGATGAAGAAAATATCAAAAATGAATGATAATTCCGAAAAGAAAGTTGTAAAAACTTGGTCGAGAGCATCAATGATTATTCCTGATATGTTGGGACATACAATAGCCGTACATAACGGAAAGACTCACGTTCCCGTATATGTAACGGAACAAATGATAGGACATAAGTTGGGTGAATTTGCACCGACAAGAATGTACAGAGGTCACGCAGCCGATAAGACGGCAAAACGTAAATAATAGACAAAGGATCAGAACAATGGAAGCAAAATCAAGACAAACCGATATAAAAATGACAGCAAGAAAACTTCGTAGAGTAATAAACGAAGTTAGAGGAAAAGCTGTTGTTGATGCACAAACTATGTTACGCTTTATGCCTTACTTCGCAGCAAGGGTTGTAGAAGCAAACTTGAAAGCGGCAGTTGCTAATGCAAAAGAACAATTTGGTGTTTCTCCAGAAAGTTTGAAAGTTTCTGAAATATATGCAGATGAAAGTAAAACTTACAGAAGAGGAAAACCAAGAGCACAAGGTCGTATTTACAAAAGACTTAACCGTACATCTCATTTAACGGTTAAAGTAAGTGACGGCAAATAGTAAACAGAAAAGAACAAATTTCAAATAGAGGAAAAGAAGAAATGGGACAAAAAACACATCCGACAGGATTTAGAGTAGGAATAATCAAACCTTGGGTAAGTACTTGGTACGCAAAGGTTAGAGATTATGCCGAATTTGTTGCAGAAGATGCAAAAATAAGAAAATTCGTTAAGAAAAAATTATATACAGCAGGTATATCAAGAATTTTAATCGACAGAAAAGCTCAAAACACAACAATCACAGTTGTAACAGCAAAACCGGGGATTGTTGTTGGTAGAGGCGGTCAAGGTATTGAAGAATTGAAAAAAGAAGTTTCAGCCTACCTTAAAAAACCTGTATTGGTTAATGTTGTCGAAGTCGCAAGAATAGATGTTGATGCTCAACTTGTTTCAGAATCAATCGCTTTGCAATTGGAAAAACGTATTGCATTTAGAAGAGCAATGAAACAAGCAATGCAAAGAACAATGAGAGCAGGAGCTCAAGGTATTAAAGTTATGGTATCAGGTCGTTTAGGTGGAGCAGAAATTGCACGTTCTGAATGGGCTAAAGAAGGAAGAATTCCTCTTCAAACATTGAGAGCTGATGTTGATTTTGGTTTTGCTGAAGCTGATACTGTAATGGGCAAAATTGGTGTTAAGGTTTGGATTTTCAAAGGAAACCTTATGCCAAATGAACAAGCTGATTTGAATATTAAAGCTGCTAAGAAGTCTAATTCTGGAGAAAAATCTGGAAGATCAAGACGTAAAGCAATTGAAACAGAATAGAAAATACAAAAACATAAAGGGTTAAGAAAAATGTTAATGCCGAAAAAAACAAAATATCGTAAAATGATGAAGGGTCGTATGAAAGGAACCGAAACAAGAGGGACACAACTTGAATTCGGAAAATACGCACTTCAAGCAGTAGAACCAGGCTGGATTACCAGTCGTCAAATAGAAGCCGCAAGACGTGCTATGACTCGTGAAATTAAACGTGGCGGTAATGTTTGGATTAAAATATTCCCAGATAAACCAATTACTGCAAAACCTGCTGAAACTCGTATGGGTTCAGGAAAGGGCAACGTAGAGTATTGGGTTGCTGTTGTTAAACCAAACAGAATTCTGTTTGAACTTGATTACTTTGACAGAAGTGTTGCAGTACATGCTTTGGAACTTGCAGCTCAAAAACTTCCTATCAAAGTTAAGGTAGTTGAAAAAGACAAAGCAGAAGCGTAAGGGGATTACAGAAATGAAATTGCAAGAAATGCGTGAAAAATCTATAGATGAGTTAAAAGCTGCAATCGTTGATTACAAAAAACAATTGTTTGATTTAAGATTGCAAAAAGCAACTCACAAATTGGAAAAAACTGCATCGATCTCAACAACAAAAAGATTGATTGCACAAGCGAAGACAGTAATAAGAGAAAAAGAGGTAACAAATGCCTAAAAAAGAAAAACAAGGAGTTGTAGTAAGTAATAAAAGTGACAAGACTATCGTAGTTAAGGTTGCATCATACACTCCTCACCCAAAATACAAAAAAATTATTGAATCAAATAAAAATTACAAAGCACACGATGAAAACAATGTATGTTCAGAAGGTGATATCGTAAGAATTATTGAATCAAAACCGATATCAAAAGACAAACGTTGGACATTGTCTGAAGTGGTTGAAAAGGCAAAATAGGAACATATAAAGTCTTAAAAAGGCTTATGTGTTTGAAGTAAAAAGGAAAAAAGAAATGATACAACAAGAAACCAGATTACAAGTAGCAGATAATACAGGCGCAAAAGAACTTTTATGTATCCGTGTAATGGGAAGTTCTAACAAGAAATTCGCAGCAGTAGGTGACGTAATTGTTGCAACAGTAAAAGATGCTACTCCTAATATGACCGTAAAAAAATCAGAAGTAGTTAGAGCGGTTGTAGTAAGAACAAAAGCCGACATTAAGAGAAACGACGGTTCCGTAATCAGATTTGACGAAAATGCGGCTGTTATAATTAACAAGGACGGAAATCCGAGAGGAACTCGTGTTTTCGGACCAGTAGCCAGAGAATTAAGAGATAAAAACTTTATGAAAATAGTTTCTCTTGCTCCTGAAGTTATATAAGATACCAAAATACAAAAACAAAAAGGATAATAAGAAAATGGCAGACAGCAAGAAAAGTTTACATGTAAAAAACGGTGACAGAGTTATCGTTACAGCAGGTAAAGACAAAGGAAAAATCGGAAATATTAAAAAGACCGAACCTTCAAAATCAAAAGTTTATGTTGAAGGTGCAAACATGGTAACTAAGGCTCAAAAACCTAACGCTATGGCAGGTATTCAAGGTGGTTTAATCAAAGTTGAAGCTGCGTTGGATTCTTCAAATGTTATGGTTATTTGTCCAAGTTGCGAAAAACCGACAAGGATCAAACACGTTGTCATTGATGGCAAAAAAGTTCGTGTTTGTAAAAAATGTGGTGAACAACTTGATGTTTAATTAACATCTGATGAAAAAGGAAAAGAAAAATGACAACAAAAACTGAAAGTTTAAAAAAGAAATACGAAAACGAAGTAAAAAAAGCACTTAAAGAAAAATTTGGTTACACTAATGACCATAAAATTCCAAAATTACACAAGATAGTTTTGAATATGGGTGTTGGTGAAGCATCTCACAATGCTAAGACAGCTGAAGCAATTGAAAGACAAATGACAGCTATTGCTGGTCAAAAATGTATTGTTACAAAAGCAAAAAAATCAATTGCATCTTTCAAATTGAGAGAAGGAATGCCTGTTGGAGCAATGGTTACATTAAGAGGAGAAAGAATGTATGACTTTTTGCAAAAGGTTATATGTGTTGTTCTTCCTCGTATTCGTGACTTTAGAGGTATAAGTTCAAAAAGTTTTGATGGAAGAGGGAATTATACTCTTGGGTTGAAAGAACAAACATTGTTCCCTGAAATTAAATATGACGAAGTTGATTTAGTTAAAGGTATGAACATTTCAATTATTACTACAGCAGAAACTGATGAAGAAGCAAGAGCATTGCTTGCTGAATTGGGAATGCCATTCAAAAAATAAGATAAACATAATTAAGAAAAAAGAAAAAGGAGAATATCGTGGCTAAAAAAGCGATGATGAACAAAGAAGAAAGAAGAACCATACTTGCAGCAAAGGGTAAATACCCTAAAGTAAGATTGCATAACAGATGCAGTATTTGTGGACGTCCTCACGGATATCACAGAGATTTTGGTTTATGCAGAATTTGCTTGAGAAAAATGGCTCACCAAGGACTTTTGCCTGGTGTTACTAAAGCAAGTTGGTAAGATATATTTTTGTGATATTCACAAAATTTGTGTGTACTATACTGCCTGAAAGTTCAGGTAAGTAGCAACCGAACGAATGTTCAAAAGGAAGAAAAAATGAATACAGATCCGATAGCAGATATGCTTACGAGAATTAGAAACTCTAACATGGTTTCTCACAAATCGGTTGAAATGCCGAGCTCAAAATTGAAAGTAGAACTTGCTAAATTGTTAAAAGAAGAAGGTTACATTGTTGATTATTCAACAAGACAAGACGGTAAATTTACTTATTTGTCAATTGAATTGAAGTATGATGAACACAAAAAACCTGTTATTGCAAACTTACAAAGAGTTTCAAGACCAGGGTTGAGAAATTATTCTAAATGTAAACACTTGCCTCAAGTTTTTGGCGGCTTAGGTGTTGCTGTTATTTCAACAAGCAAAGGCCTTATGTCTGACAGAAAAGCAAGAAAAGAAAACTTGGGTGGCGAAGTTCTTTGCTACATTTGGTAGATTGATTTTATTGTAACGGGTTTAATTGACAGAAAAGCCCGAGAAAAAGGAGATAATTATGTCAAGAATAGGTAAATTACCGATTGAAATTCCACAAGGTGTGGAAGTTACAGTTAACGGAAATACGGTAACTGCAAAAGGACCTTTGGGTGTTGAGACAGTTGAAGTAAGAGACGAAATTCACGTTAATGTTGAAGATAATCATGTTGTATTAACAAGATCTAATGAAGAAAGAAAGACAAGAGCTTTGCATGGTCTTTCAAGAACTCTTGTTGCAAATGCAATTAAAGGTGTAAAAGACGGTTTCGAAAAGAAATTGGAAATCCAAGGGGTTGGTTACCGTGCAGCTATGCAAGGAACTACTTTGAACATGGCATTGGGATATTCTCACCCAATCGATATCGTTCCTCCTACTGGGATTACAATTTCAGTTGAAGCAAACACTAAAATTACTGTAAAAGGAACTAACAAACAGTTAGTTGGTGATGTTGCGGCTAAAATTCGTTCTAAACGTCCTCCTGAAGTTTACAAAGGCAAAGGTATAAGATACGAAGGCGAATTTGTAAGACGTAAAGCAGGTAAAACAGGTAAGAAATAATAAATAAGCCCTTATGAACTCTTACTACTCCGTAAGTCGGGTTCGGGTGAATTAAAAAGGAGAAAAAAATGATTAAATCTGAAAATAGAAAAGCAAAAGTTCAAAAGAGACACGAAAAAATCAGACTTAAAGTTAAAGGGACAGCAGAATGTCCAAGGTTGGCAGTTTACAGAAGTTTGAAACATATTTCTGCACAAATTATCAATGATGAAGCTGGAGTTACATTGGCATCTTCTTCAAGCATGGATAAGGACTTGAGAGAAAAACTTCCTCATGGTGGAAATATTGAAGCTGCTAAAATAGTTGGCGAAACTCTTGCAAAGAAAGCTTTAAAAGCTGGTATTAAAGACGTTGTATTTGACAGAGGCGGATTCTTGTATCACGGTAGAATTGAAGCCCTTGCAGATGCAGCAAGAGAAGCTGGTTTAAATTTCTAAAAAACAAGTTGACTAAAAATTTTGTTTTTGTTAGACTTTAAATACAAATTAAATATTTTTGTAAATTTTGTAAAATTTGCGCTTGTAGCTCAGCAGGTAGAGCACTCCCCTTTTAAGGGATAGGTCGCGCGTTCGAATCGCGCCAAGCGCAAATTTTACTTTTATTTATCCTCAAATTCGCTCGGGTATTCCATGTTTTTATATTTATTGTATAATACTGTTTAAGTAAGAGGTTAAGGATAAATAAAATGAAAATAATCGAGGAAAAAAATAATCTGGCAAGAATAACATTTGATCCAGATCAAGAAAGACTTTTTTTATCAAGCTTTGTTACAGTAAGTGATGAAATGCAAATGTTTATTGGACAGATTATTAACCTTGAGGCAAGAGGGGAAAAACATTTTGCAATATTAAAGTTGCTTTTTACTTTTGATGATAAAGGTGTAATTTCTGCATACAATGGTGCACTTCCATCTTTAAATTCAAAACTTGAAATGGTTAAATCTGCAGAGTTATTACAACTCTTGAAATCTCCAGATTCGTTATATTTTGGAGAAATTCCTCAAGAGCAAACCTCTTTTTCCCTTGATACAAAATTTTTGAATGATAAAGTTTTAGTTTGCGTTGAAAACGATGAAGAAAAAACTTTATTTACAGAAAGTTTTTTAGCACAACTTAATGAAAAAAATCAAAAAAATGTTATATTTGATTTGAAAGGAAACCTTGAAGCTCCACATAAATTGGTGGCTGGTAAAGATTTTAAACTTCCACTAAATTACGATACAATAAATTTCATATATGAAAAGGGGCTTGAAGATGCATCAGGAGAAACGAAAGCTCTTATACAGGAAGTTTTTTTGGAAGTTCAAAACTATGTTAAAACAGTCCCAGAAAAATTTATTCCATTTGAAAATTTCAAGTCTGTTGTAGATGCTCAATATGAAGAATCAAACATTTCAGAACTTGTATTATTGAAAAATAAATTGCTGAAATTCTATGAACAAGGGGTTTTTGCTCAAGTTGAACAAGATTTCCAAGCTTTGCATGATGCTCTTTTGCAATATAATTCGATTGTCATAGATATTTCTTCATTTGATGGTGTTTTGCAAAGAGAATTTATTGCATACTCTTATGAGGCTATGACATCACTTAATGTTGATGTTTATTGTTTTACAGAAATTCTTGATGACAATACTGATAAAAAGTTGTTAAAACAAATTTTCACTGCGGAAAATGTTAAAACAATTTTAATAGCGCCTTATAAATATAAATATTTAAAGGAAGTGAAACAATTATCTAAAAATTTAATATTATTTTCACCAATTCAAAAGCAAGATGATTTTGCAGGATACAATGTTTTTTTAAGTAAATTAAATCACAAAGAATGTATTGTTTATGGTAATGCAACTCATTTTATACCATTTATATGTTTAATGAAAGAGTTACCTGAAACTGTTGCTCAAGAGGTTGTAGACGTTCCTGAAAATGTTTCAAATGAAGCAAAACAGTTAGAGGAAATTGTTGAGCCATTGACAGAAAATGATTTAATTCAAAGTGATGAAGTGAAAATGGTAGAAGAACAACCTACTAATGATATGCCTGAAGAAACATTGCAAAATGATGTAATTGTAGAAGATGAAATATCAGATGATAGTGAAAACGTACAAGAACCTACTGCGACAATAATAGATGAAAGTGTAGATGAACAAATAAAAAAAGATGTTGATGAAATTCTTACAGTTCCGGCATCATCAGTGGGAAATAGCGATGAAAGTACCCTTACTGATGCTGATTTAGATTTCATAGAAGAAGGTTTTCAACAACAAGTTGAAAATATAGAAGAGCAACCTCAAAAAGAATTACAAGAGGATTTACCTTCTATGCCTTTGGATGAAGAAATGCCAGTTCAAGTGGAACAAAGCGAACCAATGGATCCGATAGAACCAAGTTTTTCTGAAACTCCGATAGTTCCCGTATACCCAGCTGAAACAGAGAAGATGGCTGAATCTGATGTTTTGGCACAAGGTGATGTTGTTGTTCATGAAAAATACGGTAGGGGTGTTATAGAAAAATTGATTTCTTATGGTGAAAAAACTCTCTGCTCTATTAGTTTTGACAATTCCGGAAAAAAACTTTTAGACCCAACGGTAACACAATTAAAGAAGATGTAAGATTATGAATATAAAACATTTTAGTACAAATGACATTACAGAATTTTTCTCATCGTCAAAACTCCTATATTTACTATCATTTTTTCTTTTTGTTGTTTTGATGAGTGGAATTGTGTCTTCACAAAACTTCTTTTTCAAAAGTATTGTTGAAAATGGTATAAGCAAAAAAGATATCATTGCTCAAAAAACAATAACGGTGATTGATACAGACAAGACAGAACAAAGGAAAAAAGAAGTTGCACAAAAAGTTGAACCCATTCTTACTCCAACTGAAGATACGTTTATTAAGGATAGTTTGACAACACTTTTTAATTCGATTATTCAATTACGAAAAAAAGATGCGGATTTAGATACCAAAAAGGATGAATTGGGTATATTACTTGATATATCAAGTCCGTCAATTAAAGCTTTTGTAATCGATTATTTATTAAAAACAGATGAAAAGAATATTCAACAGGTTTTTGATAAAACTTCGCTAACGTTGACAAATATTTTGAGTGTTGGAGTTACAGAAACAGACGCTGACCATTTGGATAAAATTATAAATAAGAATTTAAGTTCTAACATTTCAAAACCGCAAGCTACGGTTATAAGATCTTTGTTGGAACAGGTTGTAGTTCCGAACTTGGTTGTTAATGAATATGCAACAGATATTGCAAAGAGAAATGCACAGGCATTGGTTAAACCGTACGAAGTAACATTTGAAAGAGGAGATAAAATCCTTTTTGAAGGTGAACCTGTAACTAAATTGAAGAAAGCTGCTTTAGTAAAGGCTGGATATAATGTTATAGATGTTAATTATAAAGGTTATGGAATTGTATTTGTTTTGGTTGGACTTTGTACTTTAGCATTTTTAAACTATTTAAGAACATTTGAAAAAGCTTATCTTAATCCAGAATATTTGATTATAACGGCAGTGTTGATATTGTCTGTAAGTATAATTTCAGCATTTATTCCACCAGCTTTCCCAGCGTACATTTTACCATTCCCAGCACTTATAATGCTCCTTACAATATTTACAAATCCAAGAGTAGCATTTGTTTCTTCAACATTTCTGTTAATTATTTTATCTATCGTGATGGAATATAATTTAGACTTGGTATGTGCTTTTGTTTTGATAAATTTTATTTCTATGGAAGCAATAGCAAGAATAAAATTTTCAAGACGTTTTGATTTGATAAAAATTGGTATTCAAATAGGACTTTTGTCAGCAGCAATAGTTTGCACGATACATTTAATTGAAAAGTGTCTTATAGAAGTAAGCAATATGCTTATTCTAACAGATTGTATTTACGTTATGTTAAATGGCGTATTAAGTGGGGTTATTGTTTTAGGTTTGTTACCAGTTTTGGAAAATTCGTTTAAAATAATCACACCTTATGGGCTTGCTGAGCTTGCAGACCACAATCAACCACTCTTGAAGAGATTACAATTTGAAGCTCCTGGAACATATCACCATTCGCTTATGGTATCAAATTTGTGTGAAGCGGCAGCGGAAGCTGTTGGTGGAAATCCAATTTTAGCAAGAGTTGGAGCTTTTTATCATGATATTGGCAAACTTAAAAGACCGCTTTTCTTTGTTGAAAATCAATCTTATTTTGGTATTGAAAATCCGCACACAAAGTTAAATCCAAGATTGAGCAAAATGGTTATTACAGCTCACCCTAAAGATGGTGTAGAATTGGCTAAGGAATATGGATTACCATCAATAATTTCAAACTTTATTCTTCAGCACCACGGAGAAGGTTTAGCAAGTTATTTCTACAATCAAGCCGTATCTGAAGAAGGTATCGAAAATGTAAAAAAAGAACAGTTTAGATACACAGGTCCAAAACCAAATATGAAGGAAACGGCAATTCTAATGCTTGCGGATGCCGTTGAATCTGCTGTTCGTTCACTTAAAACACCTACAAATGAAGAAATCGAAAATATTATTGATAAAATCATTACAGAAAGATTAAACGATGGGCAACTTTCAGATAGTCCCCTAACGTTGAAAGACTTAAAAATTATAGCAACAACATTCAATAGAATTTTGAGAGGAATGCAACATAATAGAATTAAGTATCATGAAGACATTGTACATGAACTTGATAAGAATAAAATTAGTTTTCCGCAAAAGGTTATAGATACGGAATTAGATGATAAAATCAAACAATTGGAACAGATAAGCAAACCTAAAGAAATCGAAGATGACAAGGATTAACATTTTTTCGGAAAATATTCATAAAACTCTTGTTATTAACGAGAGAAAGTTTTTAACGTATGCCAAAAAGATTTTTAGGTATTATTCTCAATGTGAATTTTTCAATAAATCAGCAGTGGCTGGTTTTGAGTATAACTGTATATCTTTTGATATATTATATTGTGACAATGAAAAAACGCATGAAATAAACAAAGAATACCGAAATAAGGATTATATTGCCGATATTATAACATTTTCTATCTTTGCAGACAGTGAGGAGAAATTTATTTTTGATAAAGAGATAAATCTCGGGGAGTTTATGATATCTCTTGATAAGGTAAAAGAAAACTCAGAGAAAAATAATACGACTTTTGATTATGAATTATGTTTTTTAATTAGCCATGGCATAATGCATCTTTTGGGGTTTGACCATCAGAGCGAGGAAGATTATAATTTTGTTGTAGGCGCACAAAAAGAAGCATTGGAAAGCTTAAAGATAAAGCGAGTTAGAGATGACAAAGTATAAATCAGGCGGTTTTAAGGCATCATTTTATTTTGCTCTTAAGGGATTGCGAGTTATTTTTAAAAGTGAAAAAAACTTCAGAATTCATTGTTTTTTTGCATTTTTAGTTTTTTGTGCAGGTGTGATGTGTAATTTTTCTGCAATTGAGCTATGCATACTGATTTTAACTTCATCACTGGTTCTTGTTTGTGAAATGGTAAATTCGGCACTTGAATATGCCCTTGATGCAACATTTAAAAATAAATATTCTCAACTTGTGGGATTTGCAAAAGATATTGCAGCAGGAATGGTTTTATTCTCTGCTGCAATAAGTGTTTTGATTGGAATATTATTATTTTCTGCAAAATTTTTAAATTAGACCTTGAGCAATCATTGCTTTTGCAACTTTTAAAAATCCAGCAATATTTGCTCCTGCAACATAGTTATGCTTAAATCCGTATTTATCTGAAGCCTCTTTGCAAGACTTAAAAATATTTTTCATTATATTTTTTAATTTTTCATCAACTTCTTCAAAAGTCCATGAATATCTCATGCTATTTTGGGACATTTCAAGAGCAGATGTTGCAACACCTCCAGCATTTGCAGCTTTTGCCGGTGCTAATAAAATGTCATGTTCGAGGAGATAATTTATTGCTTCTATATTTGTTGGCATATTTGCTCCTTCTCCCACGGCGATTGCACCTTTTTTTACGATAAGTTTTGCTTGTTCAATATCTATTTCATTTTGAGTTGCGCATGGAAGGACTATATCAGCTTTTATTTCAAAGATTCTTGTTCTTCCGTTAGTGCTTTCCAAATATTGAGCTTCTGGTTTGTAATCTAAATATTCTTTTATTCTGCCTCTTTTAACTTCTTTTATTTCTTTAATAACATCAAGATTTATTCCGTCTTTGTCGTAAATTGCTCCATTAGAATCGCTCATAGCAACAACTTTCATGCCATATTCTGAGGCTTTTTGACAAGCATATATAGCAACATTACCAGAACCAGTTATAATGGCAGTTTTTCCTTTGAGTGTTAAATTATGCTCATTAAGCATTTCATTCATAAAGTAAATAAGCCCGAATCCCGTAGCCTCTTTCCTTGCAAGTGAACCACCATATTCCAAACCTTTTCCGGTAAGAACGCCAGCTTCGTATTCATTTTTTATTCTCTTATATTGTCCAAACAAGTATCCAACTTCTCTTGCGCCAACACCGATGTCACCAGCAGGAACGTCGACAAAGTGACCGATGTGTCTGTATAATTCGGTCATAAAGCTTTGACAAAATCTCATAATTTCGTCATCAGATTTTCCTTTTGGATCAAAATCACTTCCACCCTTTCCACCACCAATAGGCAAACCAGTTAAGGAGTTTTTAAATGTTTGTTCAAATGCCAAAAATTTCATAATACTTTGGTTAACACTTGGATGAAATCTTAATCCACCTTTATATGGTCCAATAGCACTGTTAAATTGTACTCTATATCCTCTGTTAACGTGAACATTTTGGTTATCATCCATCCAAGGAACTCTAAATGTGATAATTCTTTCTGGTTCTGTTAATCTTTCAAGAAGTGCTGTTTTTTTATATATTTCATCGCTTTCGATGACCGGTTTTAAACTTGATAAAACTTCTTCAGCAGCCTGAATGAATTCTGGTTCCATAGCATTTTTAGCTTTTACATTTTCTATAACATCTTGCAAATAATTACTCATATTGTATTCCTTTTAAAACTTCCACAGAGCTGATTATACTACAATCAAATGTAAAAAACTAAATCTTTAATATTATCTTGATGTAAAGGAAAGATACTATGCCCCTTTGTGAAGGAATATAAAAAATATTTAAGCTCTAAAACCCTTATTATATCTGCTTTTTGTCTTTATTTTGACATGTTTTATTAAATTGAACTATTATTTAGCGCAATTTCTTTACGTGTTTTGTTTTTATCAGGTCAACAGGTAGGAAAAATTAAAAAGGGTAAAATTTATGCAAATCTCTCAAAACAACAATCCATCATTTGGTATTAACTCAGTAAAATTTACAAATTTTTTAGTAAAGTCTGAATTTGACGAAATGACAAAAAAAATCAGTCCAAAAAAATTAACAAAAATGTGGGATGAAATAAAAAATATTAAACCTAACAAAGGCCCAGACGTAGATGTGTTTATAAACGGTAGTTTTATATCTTATGGTCATCCTTTAAGTCCGCATCCTACTGTAAATCTGGAAGTTAGAAAAGGAAAGAATACCTCAATAGTTGAACATGTTCTTGAAGGTAAACCAAAAAAAATTATTGAAGGTTTTAAAAACCTTATAACAAAAGTTGATAAAATGGAAAATTGTGGAAAATCAATAAATCCTGACCTGATAGTTTTTTAAGAATACAAACAAAGAGGATGACTATTTAGTCATCCTCTTTTTATTATATTAAGAATTTTCCATTTTCATAAATTAGATTATCATCGGCATAAATTTTGCCACCATTTTTCATATTCTTTATCATATCCCAGTGTAGACCAGATGTATTTTTACCTCCAGTTTCTGGATATGATGCACCACATGCCATATGGATTGAGCCACCAATTTTTTCATCAAACAAAATGCTTCCTGTTACATCTTTTATCATTTCATTTGTACCAACGGCAATTTCGCCAACAAAAGAAGCTCCCTCGTCTAAATTAAGCATAGATTTTAAGAATTCTTCGCCTTTTTCTGCAACGGCCTTAACTACACGACCGTTTTCAAGCGTAAGATGAATTTTGTTTGCTTCATTTCCTCTGTATATTGCAGGAAAATCAAAATAAATTTCTCCATTTGCGGAATCTTCAACAGGAGATGTAAACACTTCTCCATCCGGATAATTGTTAAGTCCAGAGCAACTTATCCATTTTCTGTCCTTAGTATTAAAAGTTATGTCAGTTTTTTCTCCGACAATTCTAATATTTGAACATTTATTTAAGTAATCGCAATATCTTGTTTGCTCTTTGTCCATTTCCATAAGTTTTTCGACAGGATTATCATAGTTTAAAAAGCAGGCATTAAAAAGAAAATTAGAATATTCATCAATTGACATTTTTGCCTCTTGAGCAAGAGCATATGTTGGAACATCTGCAATAACCCAACTTGCTTCTCCTTTTGCTGAACGTCCCAAAAGTGCTTCTGATAATGGTCTTGTTGCTTTTGAACGTCTTGCAAGTTTATTTTTGTCTGCTCGTGCCATGCTTTTTAAATTTGTTGGTGCTCCAATAGAAATATATTTATCAACTTTTTCATATTCAAGTTTGAGCATAGGGTCAATGTAATCTAGTTGTTCATCTGTTGCATATTTAATAAAAATATCAGACATATCACAAATAGATGTTCTCAATACTGGATGACCACCCAATTCCAAAACTCTTTTATAAAGTTCTCTTACGAGGGGTTCTGCCAATGGACTTGTTGCTCTTATAACAACCAAGTCACCTTTTTTAACCTTTGTAGAGTAATCTGCCAAAACTCTTGCATATTTAGTCCAAACAGTTTCCATTATTGCTCCTTTTAATCTTCTAAGCTTTGATATCCACTTTTATGAGATTTCAATGTTACACCTCTTTTTGAAGTTTGGATAAAATCAATCATTTTTTCCACTTGTTCATTAACAAGTCCTAATTTTCTTATTTCTTCGATAGCTTGAGTTGTATTATACTTATCTGAAATTAGTAATTTAAAAGCATCTCTTATAATGTTTCTATCTTCTTGAGAAACTCCTCTACGTTTTAGAGCAACTACATTAACTCCACGTGGAACAGGAGGACGTCCTTCTCCTTTAGAATATGGAAGAATATCTTGTCTTGCAGCTGAAAAACCGCTAATTATAGCCATATCCCCGATTCTAACATTTTGATGAAATACGCTCATTCCGCCAACAAAAGCACCAAAACCAACGTGAACATGACCACCTAAAGTAACAAGGTTAGCAAGGATAACTTCATCAGCCAGAACACAATTGTGTGCAACATGAGAACCAACCATAAGCAAACATTTGTTTCCAATTCTTGTTGTTAAATCTCCACAGTTTGCACCTCTGTGAACTGTTACGTTTTCTTTTATTATACAATTTTTACCAATAACAACTTTTGTTGGTTCATTTTTGTATCCCAAATCTTGTGGCGGTGTTCCAATACTTGCAAAAGGTCCGATGACTGTATTTTCACCTACTTCACAAAATTCAAGGTAGGTATTAGCAAAGATTTTTACTCCCTTTTCAAGTTTGACATTTTCTCCAATAACAACATTTGGACCTATTTCTACTCCTTCTGCAATTTGTGCTGTTGGATGTATTACTGCTGAAGCGTGTATCATTTTAAACCTTCTTCTTTCTTATTTATTTTCTACCATGGCAACGGTCATCTCTGCTTCTACAACGAGTTTACCGTCAACATAACCTTTTGCATGACTTTTTCCAATTGGTCCTTTTAATTTTACAAGTTCAATTTCCATATCAAGTCTGTCACCAGGTCTAATTATTCCTTTAAATCTTGCGTTTTCTATTCCTGCAAAGAGTGCAAGTTTATTTTGAAACTTTTCCAACTTTAATAGAATTGGAGCCGAACACTGAGCTAATGCTTCAAGTTGTAGTACCCCAGGCATTATCGGATTTTCTGGAAAATGACCTTGGAAAAACTCTTCATTCATCGTCAAATTTTTGTATCCTTTTGCATATTTTCCAGGAATGCATTCAGTAATTCTATCTACAAGTAGAAAAGGATATCTATGTGGAATCATTTTCATTATTTCTTTAGTATCAAAACTTAAAATGTTATCTTCACTCATTTAATTCTCCTTTCATAAGGGCACATTTAAGCATTTTAGCAACCTTGACGTGAACAGCATGTCCAGCCTCTTTGACAACAATTTGTGCTTTCAACCCAAGTGGATTAACTCCCGCAAGGTATAAATCCCCTATCAAATCTAAAATTTTGTGTTTTGCTGGTTCAAATTCTGATCTTAATTCTGTTGTATAACCATCATCAAGCATTCCAACAGTATTTTCATAACTTACTCCTCTGGCATAGCCAAAGAGTTGGTATTTTTTTAAATCCTTGAAATATCCAAAAGTTCTTGCTTCAATTATTTCTTGAAGATTTGTTCCGTCATAACTTACTTGACGATATCTCAAGTCAGGATGATTATAGTTGACCCCGTAAGAAATTCGAAGTTTATCATCTGGTAATATTATCATGTGGGTTTTTCCGTTAAGATAATAAATCGGTTCTTTGATTTCAACAGGTTGTGGAGTTGTTTTTTCAACTCCAGCCTTTAAAAAAAGTTCAATCCATGATTTTGCACTACCATCTAATATAGGCATTTCTGTTTCAGTTGCATGAACATCAAGAGAATCAATTCCTAAAATTGCACACGCTGCTGTAAAGTGCTCGGTTAACATTAACGAATTTTTCTTTGAACCTAAGACAACACAGTGACTTGTAGATTCTACATTGTCAACATCAAGGACAATTGGTGTTGAGAAATCCTTAACAAAAAATCTTATAACACCTTCATCAGAAGGATAAAGATTTATTGTGCAAGGTTTATTTTTCATCAGCCCATTGCCGATTATTTGTACTTCTCGAGATATTGTCGACAAATTTAAAACTCCTATTTTTCGTTAGCTTCTTCAAATGTAGACAAAAGTGGTTCATACTTTTTAAATTTCTTTATCAATTCGTCTGCATCCTTCATTGTTTTAAGTTGTCTAATAAATTCTTTTCTTGGAACAGCAGGGATACCAACAACGATAGATTTTTCAGGGAAGCTCTTTGTTACACCGGCTTTTGCGGCAACAATTGAATCGTTTCCGATGTTTATATGATCTGCAAGACCAGCTTGTCCTGCAATGACAACTCTGTCACCGATAACGCAGCTTCCTGCAATACCAACTTGAGAAACAATCATACATCCTCTTCCAATTTTACAATTGTGTCCAATCATAACTTGGTCGTCAATTTTTGTATCATCTCCAATTGTAGTATTTTCAATTGTTCCTCTGTCAATTGTTGTATTTGCACCAATTTCAACGTTATTTCCAATCACAACAGATCCAATTGAAGGAATTTTATAAATCTTTTGTGTTGTATTTTCTTCTAAAATTGCACCATCTTTTCTTGCTTGCTCTATGTTGTCAGGATTTTCTGTTACAAAGCTAAATCCATCTGCACCCAAAGATACCCCGTGGTGAAGAATTACATAATCTCCGATTATGACTCTATCGCTAACATTTATTCCTGCATGGAAGAAACAGTTTTTACCAATCTTGGCACCACTTCCTATATATGAGTTTGCCATAATTTTTGTATTATCCCCAATTTCTACATCTTTGCAGATAACAACATTTGGTCCGATTGAAACATTTTCACCAAGTTTTGCGCTTTCATCAACTGTTGCGCTTGGGTGAATACCAATTTTTGTTTCAGGTTCTTTATAAAACATATGAAGTAATTTCATCATTGCAAGTCTTGGACGTTCAACTTCAATAGTGGTAAATCCATCTATATTAACACCCAAAGGAACAAGAGCAGCTTTTGCATGAGTTTTTGATAAGTTTTCAATTTCTTCCTCACCCAATGCCAAAGCTAAAGTTTTTTCATCCGACAAAAGAGGTGGTGCAATTCTTTCAATTTCAACATCATTCACTTTTGTCAAAATTCCGCCAACTACGTGTGAAATTTCTTCTAATTTATAACCTGCCATTTTTTCTCTCCATATTGTCTGTTTTTCTGATTTTAATACTAATTAGATTATTTTTCAAATTGTTAAGTTTAATTGTTTAAACTTTTCATTTTTTTTATTGTATTTGTCGTAGATTTTCCTTCAACAAATTTTATAAATTCTACCCTTCCCCCATTTTTCAAAATAACATCAGCCTCTGGTAATGTTTCTAACGTGTAATCTGCACCTTTTGTGTGGACATTTGGTTTTATTTCGTCAAGCAAATCTCTGGGAGAGGTTTCGTCAAAGAGGACAACGTAATCCACACAAGCAAGAGCACACAAAACTTCAGCTCTATCTTTTTCGTTATTTATTGGTCTACCTTCGCCTTTTATTGCTCTCACTGATTTGTCAGAATTTAAAAGTACGACAAGGCAATCTCCAAATGATTTTGTTTGAGAGAGATATCGCACATGACCAACATGCAAAATATCAAAACAACCGTTTGTCGTAACCACGGTTTTTCCTTCCTTTTGAAGATTTTTTACAAGATTCGCTGCAGCTGTTCTTTCTATAACTTTTCCCACGAAAACACCTCATTTTGAGTTTAGCATAAAATTATAAAAAATAACACTCATTTTTATTGTATAATTTTGTTATGGAAAAAAAAGTTATATCTACAAATAGAAAAGCATATCACGAGTATACAATTTTCGAAAAATATATTGCGGGAATTGTACTTTGCGGTACCGAAATCAAATCTATTAGAAAAGGCGCTGTTAACCTAAAAGACGGTTTTGCCAAAATTGAAGATGGCGAAATATTCTTGTATGGTGTAAATATTTCTCCTTATGAACAGGGAAATATATATAATCATGAACCTGAAAGGGTTAGAAAATTGCTCTTAAACAAAAAAGAAATACTAAAGATGCTTGGTAAAATTAAAAAAGAGAATTTTACAATAGTGCCACTTGAACTCTTTTTAGTAAATGGTTATGCAAAACTTGAAATAGGTCTTGCCAAGGGGAAAAAACTTTACGATAAAAGGGAAGACATCGCAAAAAAATCTCAACAAAGAGATATACAAAGATTTATTAAGAGTAAAAATTGTTAATTTTTGTAAAAACATTTTAGATGTTTTCGTAAAACTAACAAAAATTTTCTATTTTGATGTTTAAATTAACATACTTTTGTTTAAGGGGTTATATATGAATATTGAAAGAATTGTTACACAGACTGCGAATTTAAAGAATAATATTGCAGAAACTATAGCTAAAGAAGCTGGAGAAACTATAAAGCAAGTTGCTGAAAGTAAAATTACGAAAGCAGCTGCGTTAGGAATTGTTGCAAGTGCAACAGGTGTAATGTTAGCGAACAAAACAAAAGAAGAACAAAGAAGACAAGAAAACGAAAAATATAACCCTTCAAGATTAAGAAACCTTGGTTTTAGTGAAGAAACAATAGATAAAGTTTTATCTGCAAAAAAACACAACAACAAACCAGTGTTTGATGCTAAAGCTATAAAGGCTCTGAAGGAAACGTCAAAAGTTAAGGATAAAACCTTCTTTTATTACACTATGAAAAATATCGATAATGTCACATCTTTTACAAGGACACAAAGAAAAGATGGAACAAGAACATATAAATTGTCGGTTGATGCACCAGAAGGACTAAAAACTGCAAAAATGATTGTTGATAAATATGGTTCTGTTGTTGATTTTGTGGAACAAAATGAAGATGGAACAACACTTTATAGAAGTAGAAGTGCCGGTGATGGAGGCTGGGCAGAGGATAGAACCCTTGCAAGAGGGGAAAAAACTTTGCACGATGAGTCCATTGAATACAGAGCTGAAGAAAATATTATAGAACGTAATGAATATGACAAAGAAGATCCTAACAGAATAATTTCTACAAGAAAAACAAAAATTACACCAGAAGGTGTTATTGATGATAATACAATGAAAGAATACAGTTATGATGATAAAGGCTATGTTAGTGTAAAACAGGAAAGTGTTGATTATAGAAACAATAAGACAAAAACTGTTGCTCAATGTAGTGGAGATTACGACGAGGTAAAAGAACTTGAAAGATCAGTAAAAAATCCTCTAACAGGAAAATCAGAAGTTCAAAAAATGAAGCTTTCGGATGTTCCAGGTGTGTATAATTCTGTGATTATTGATGAAAACGGAAATGAAAAAGTAGAAAGTTTGGGCAGAGTAAATCCAGATGGCTCAACACATGTAGAAAAGAATCTTGAAAGTTTAGACGGGGTAAAAACACATTATGTTCGTGAAGCAAGCAAAAATGAAGATAACATCAAAACTTTCTATCAAATAACAGACAAAGATGGAAAGGTTTTAACAACCGTTGATAGAACATTCAAAAGAATAAGTCCTACCAAAGCTTATTCATCAATAAATGGACATGGTTATTCAATAGAAAAACAAGAAAAAGCTTATGTCGTTACAGATTTGGCAAGTCAGAAAACATACGTAATGAAGAATAAAAATTTATTTAAAAACAACGAATCTCGTAAACATCCGGAAATGATTGACCAAATGTCTGGAGACATGTTGATTGATATGTTTAATAGAGGTTATAAGTATAGATATAATAAAGATGCGTTAGAATCTTATACTGATGCTCAAGGTCCAATTATAGAAACGGAAAAGGACATGTTCGTATTCGCTCACGAGCAAGGACACTCTAAGGATATTTATATAGACCCTAAAAATGTCTACGATTATGGATATAATATAACTACAAATCCTTTATTCAGAGAAGAATTTGATAAGGAAAGACAACAATTTATGAAAGCTTTTCCTGAATTGCAACAAAGCTATATAGAGTACTTTATTGATCAAATTAACCATTATGGCGGAATAAATGGTGGTGCAGCTGAAGCTGTTGCTGAAACGAATGCGATGTATTCTACTGCATCAGGTTATAGTGATTTAGCAATGAGAGCATACTATTTGCAAAAATATTTTCCAAGAAGTATTGCCGCAGCATCATATTTGTTAAATCCAAATAGCAATTTGTATGTACAAAATTCATAAAAAATGTTGAAAATTTTCCGAAATTGGTTTTTAATTATGCCATGGCAATAATTTCTAAAAATATTGATGTTGTGGTAAAATTCCCATTGAATTTTGATGAAATAGAAAAAGCATTGAAAATACAGGGCATTGAGCCATTGCGATATGCAATTGTTAAGGTTGATAACAACACATTAACTGTTAATGTAACTTTTCAAAATTTATGATAAAATGTTTTTGACATTTTTTTGGAAAAGGAGAAATTTATGGCAGTAGCTATGGAAATGAAATATGATGTAAAAGATTTATCACTCGCAGAACAGGGTAAAAATAATATAGAATGGGCGTTTAAAGATATGCCAGTTCTACGTTCAATAAAAGAACGTTTTGAAAAGGAATTACCCTTCAAAGGTTTAAAATTGTCAGCATGTGTCCATGTTACAAAAGAAACAGCAGCTTTATGTATTGTCATGAAAGCTGGTGGAGCTGATGCAGTTCTTGTTGCATCAAACCCATTATCAACACAAGATGATGTTGCAGCTGCACTTGTTAAGTATTATGGAATTCCAACCTTTGCAGTTGCAGGAGAAAGCGTTGAAACTTATAAAGAACACATCGAAGAAGCGCTAAGACACAATCCTGATATCGTTATTGATGACGGTTGTGATATTGTTGCAACAATTCACGCTAAACATCCAGAACTTGCAAAAAAAATAATTGGTTCTACTGAAGAAACAACAACAGGTATTCAAAGATTACAAGCTCTTGAAGCACAAGGAAAGTTAAAATTCCCTGCTGTTGGTGTTAACACAAGCATGACAAAACATTTGTATGATAACAGATATGGTACTGGACAAAGTGCTATGGACGGTATTTTTAGAGGTGCAAATATTCTAATTGCAGGAAAAACTGTTGTAATCTGTGGTTATGGTTGGTGTGGTAAAGGTTGTGCGATGAGAGCAAAAGCTTTGGGTGCAAATGTTATTGTAACAGAAGTTGATCCTCTTAAAGCTCTTGAAGCTGCAATGGAAGGTTACAGAGTTATGCCAATTGCAAAAGCTGCTAAAGAAGGAGATTTGTTCCTAACAATAACAGGTGATAAACACGTTGTTGATGTTCAACACATCCTTGATATGAAAGACGGTGCATTCTTGGCAAATGCTGGACACTTTAACTATGAAGTTAATATTCCAGGGTTGCAACAACATGCAATCGAAATTAAGCAAATAAGACCAAACCTTGAAGAGTACAAACTCGATAACGGTAAGTCTGTTTATGTGTTTGCTCAAGGAAGACTCGTTAATCTTGTATGCGCTGAAGGACACCCAGCAAGCGTAATGGATATGTCTTTTGCTAACCAAGCCTTGGGTATTGAGTTCTTGGTTAATAACAAAGGTAAATTGGAAAATAAACTCCACACTTTACCTTTAGAAGTTGATATGAAAATTGCTGAATTGAAGTTGAAATCTATGGGAATTGAAATTGATACTTTGACACAAGAACAAATTGAATATTTGAACGCTTGGAATATATAAGGGTTAAAATATGTTTGATACAGAAACTATTTATGAGGTTGTAGTTTTTTCTATTGGAGATACTAAAGCCGGTTCTAAAATGGGAAAACTACAACTCAAAGATCCTCGTGACAACAGTTTACTTAATTGCATTCTTTGGGAAGAAACTTTGCATAGAATAGATGAAAAGGTTTTTCGATGCGGTAATAAATTGAGAATTGCAGCAGGAACTTTCAACGAAAAATACAATAATTGTCTTGTTTCTGCACTCGAATTGGTAGAAGAGGCCAAAACCGGTATCGATAAAGAAGAAAGAGAAAAATTATTTGAAAGTATTATTTCTTGTATTGAAAACTTTTCAAACGATGATATGAAAAAGTTTTTACTCAAATATTTTAAAGAGCATGAAGAAAAAATAAAAATTGCACCTGCAGCAAAATTGATGCATCATAATTACGTGGGCGGTTTGTTGGTACATACTTGTGAATGTATTGAATTTGCAAAAAACAATTTAAAATTCTTTAATATTAAAATTAGTGAAGATGACGTTTTTGCAGCCTGCATGTTGCATGATATTGGAAAAATATTTGAATATGACATCAATGAAGAAACTGGGCTTATAGATTATAATGAACAATTTAAAAAAGAATGGATGACACATTCTCAATATGGTTTTTCATTATGTATGGCTCATGGACTTAAAACAGTTGCAAAAATGATTGCTGCACACCATGCAAGAACAGATTGGGGAGCTATTATTGATTTAAATCAAAAGGACTTAGAACCCTATGTCTATTTGCTTCACCACATAGATGATTTATCAGCAAAGTTTGGTAAAATAAACATTTCTCAATGTTGACAAATTGGTAAAATTGCTTTATCATAGCGAAAAAGAGAATGAGAGAAAATATGCATAAAAGATGGTATGATGTAGACCCAACAGTGAGTTTAGCAATTAGTCTGATAAGAAATTCAGACGATGCTGTTCAGTTGAAGTGTGCAGAATTTATCATCGGTTTTGCCAAAGATAGAGGAATAAAATTGAAAGGAAATTCTTTGAATGATGCCTTCAATTATATTTTAAGACGTTGGTATGACAAAAATATGCTTATTGCAAAAGCTTTTGATTATTTCGAAAGCGCACCCCTTGATATTAAAAGAGAATTAGCACTGGAAGTTATAAATCTATTACAAAATTCATAGGTTTTAAGTGAGGTATGTATGGAAAACAAACAAGACAATATCCTGTTGATGCTTGAAAACAGGACGGAGGTTTTAGACAAAAAAATTGCCTTGGGTATTAGCTCCAGCTTGGGCTGGAAAGAATTGTCTTTCCAAGGCTTAGGAACTTTGTCAAAACGTTTAGCAAGTTATCTTATTTCTATCGGAATAGATAGAGGTGACAGAGTTTCGATTTTGTCAGAATCAATTCCTGAATGGGGAGCAGGACTTTTCGCTTCAGTTTTGTCAGGAGCTACAACTATTCCTATTGATATTAAACTTACAGAATGGGAAATGGCAACAATCCTAAAAGACGGACAACCTAAAGTTTTGCTTGTATCAAGTGCATTTTTAGAACTTGGTTTGAAATTGAAACAAGATGTTGAATCTATTGAACACGTAGTTATTCTTAATGAAAGCTCAAATAGAGATTATCCAAGCATTTATAGTATTCCTGAAGATGCAAAACATTATAAATGGCGTCATAGGGGTCTTAATACTACTGCATTCATTATTTATACATCTGGTACTACGGGCATGCCTAAAGGTGTTGAAATCTCATTCAAAAATGTTGTTGCTCAAGTTAAAGCCTTGGGTGAATGCTTTGATTTGGGTATTCAGGATAAATTCCTGTCAATCTTGCCAATGAATCACTTATTTGAATTGACAGTAGGATTTTTAACCTTCTTGTGTAAAGGTACGTCAATTTACTATTCAAAAAGCTTAAAACCTAAAGATTTATTCCATGTTATGCAAGAAAAACAGATAACGTTTATGATTGTTGTTCCTGCATTTTTGAAATTGATGAGAACAAGTCTTGAGGCTGAGTTGAAACAAAAATCTAAACTTGCTCAAAAATATTTCAAATTTAAATATTTCTTAGCTCAATTTATTCCTTGTCATAGACTTAGAAAACTTATGTTTAAAGATATAAATAAAAAATTCGGTGGAAAATTTAAAGGCTTTTTATCCGGTGGTGCTCCTCTCGATATTAGTGTGGCAAACTTCTTCGATAGATTAGGCTTAACTATATTTGAAGGTTATGGTTTGTCAGAAGCAAGTCCAGTTGTTTCTGTTAACAGAAAGGGTGCTTATAAACTTGGCTCAATTGGAAAACCAATACCAGGGGTTATCGTAAAACTTGATCCAGAAACTTCTGAACTTATGGTTAAGGGCGATAATGTAATGAAAGGTTATTACAAACGTCCTGATTTGACAGTAGAAGCTATTGATAAAAACGGTTGGTTACATACTGGTGACATAGCACAAATAGATAAAAAAGGATATATTTACATTACAGGAAGAATCAAAAATATGATTGTTCTTGATGGTGGTAAAAAAGTATTTCCAGAAGATTTGGAAGCTGTTTATGAAAAAAATCCTAAATTTGCCGATGTTTGTGTATTTGGCGGAAAATATAATGATGGGCAAAAAAGCGGAACAGAAGATATTTTCGTTGCCGTTTATCCAACAGATGATTTCAAAGCTGCATTTCCAGACAAAAAAGACCTTAAGCGTGAGGTTAGAAAAGAAATCAAAGAAATGTCACAACAAGTTTCCCACTACAAGCGTCCAAAAAATATAATTGTTGTTGACAAACCGTTCCCGAGAACGGCTACAAGTAAAATAAAACGTAAAGAAGTTAAGAAAGAATTATTAAATCAATAATTTTCTTCTTGCAAAACTTCATACAAAGTTGGTGCTTCTTGCACACTTACGTTTCCATCAGGAATTAAAAGAACCCGAACAGTTATCGGGTTTTTTCCTTTTTCTATCGTTATTATATCCCCAACTTTTAGAACTTTTGAAGGTTTTGCTGCAACTTTGTTTACAAAAACTTTTCCTTTATCAGAAACCTCGTTTGCAACAGTTCTTCTTTTGATTAACCTCGATACTTTTAAAAATTTATCTAATCTCAAAATATAATCCTTTACTTTTTCTTGCTATAATATTATAATAAAAACAGTAAAATTTTTCGGGAAATTTAATGGACGAGATAGGCAGGATATTTTCAAGTATATTAGTAGTAGGTTTTCTACTTTTTTTAAACGGTTTCTTCGTTGCTGCAGAATTTTCTATTGTAAGTGTTAGAAAAACCAGAATTAAGCAACTTATCAATGAGGGAAATTTTTCTGCAACGCTTGCAATGGAAGCAATAAGAGATTTAGACAAATTCATTGCGGCTGTTCAACTTGGTGTTACAATATCAAGTATTGGCTTAGGTTGGGTTGGTGAAGCTACTATTGTTGCTTGTATAAATCCACTTTTTAACTTCCTTCCAGAAGCTATAAGGATGGGAGCTGCACATTCAGTTTCTACTGCAATCGCTTTCGTTTTAATTACGTTTTTACATGTTGTTATTGGGGAATTGATGCCAAAATCAATAGCACTTCAATATCCTGAAAGAACATCTTTGATAATTGCGTGGCCAATGAAATTCGTTTCAAAAGTCTTTGCGCCTGCAATATTCTTGCTTAATGGATTTGGAAACTTCTTACTTAAACTTTTGAGAATTCCTGCATCTCCTACGACTCATTTAGCGCACTCCGTTGAAGAACTTGATATGTTGATTAACGCAAGCTATGACGAAGGTGTTTTGAATGAAACAGAAAAGGATATGTTACATAATGTATTTAAGTTTTCAGATTTGAACGCAAAACAAGTTATGATACCAAGAACAGATATGGTGTGTATACCATCTGATATTACATATGAAGAACTATCAGAGCTTATGTTAGATTCACAATATACAAGATATCCTGTTTATGAAGAAACTCTTGATAGAATTGTAGGAATATTGCATATAAAAGATTTATATTCTATGCTTCAAAAGAAAGAAAAATTCTCTTTGAAAAAAATTATGCGACCGGTTTTATTAGTCCCTGAAACGATTACTATGGATAAACTTGTTTTGGAATTTAAAAAGTGTCAAGGTCAAATGGCAATTGTAGTTGATGAATTTGGCGGTACTTCTGGAATAATAACTCTTGAAGATGTTTTGGAAGAAATTTTTGGGGAAGTACAAGACGAATTTGATGAAGAAGAAGCTGAAATTAAAAAGGTTTCCGACAATACATATATGGTCAATGCAATGTTAAGACTTGATGAACTTGCAGAATATTTTGACGAAGATGCAATAGAAGATGACGATGTTGATACTATTGGCGGACTTGTTGTAAAAAATCTTGGCAGAATTGCCAAACCCGATGATGTTACAAGAATAAATGATATGGTATGTAGGGTCAAAGAAGTTGAAGGAGCAAGAATTACAAAGCTCATAATCAAAAAGGACCCAGTTGAAGAAAAACAAGAAGTACAAAAAACTCAAAATGTTGATCAGTAACGTTCAACTATAAATTATTTGAGTTCAACCTCTTTTATATATCTTGGTCGAGATTTTACTTCAATAAAGACCTGTCCTAAATATTCTCCTATAATTCCAAGGCAAAATAATTGTAAGCCTCCAAATAGAGAGAGAAGACAAACCATAGTTGACCAACCAGCTGGTGGCGATTTTAGTACAAGTTTTTCAAATACTACTTCAATTCCTATGCCAAAACCAAATAATGCCATCAAAAATCCAAGCAAAGCAATTATTCTTAATGGTCTTACACTAAATGACGTTATCCCATTCAAAGCGAGTGCTGAAAGGTTGAAAACATTAAACTTTGATTTTCCTTGCATTCTTGGTTTAACTCTGAAATTTACGTATGCTGTTTTTAATCCTAATTCGTGGAAAAAACCTCTTAAGAATAATTCATTTTCTGAAAATTCATTCATCATATCGATAGCTTTTTTGCTAACAAGTCTATAATCTGAATGGTTCATTGGAATTTTTACGCCCAAAAAGCTCATAATTTTGTAGAAAAGAATAGCTGTATATTTTTTGAAAGGTGTATCTGTATCTCTATCTGTTCTTATCCCAGAAACAACATCATATCCTTCACTAAATTTATCTACAAATTTTTCAATTGCCCATTGATCTTGTTGTAAGTCTGCATCGATTGAAACTACACAATCGCAACCGATTTTTCTTACACCTTCAAGACCAGCGATTAAGGCTTTTTGGTTTCCATAATTTCTTATAAACTTTATTCCTTTTATTAACGAATTTTGTTTATGAAGCTTTTCAACAATCTTCCAAGTCCTATCTTTAGAACCATCGTCAATTATATATACATAGCTGTTTTCAGAAATTTTTTGTTTAACAATAAGGTCGTGTATAACTTCAAAAAGGCTATTGACAGTTGATTCTATCGATAGTTCTTCATTTAAACATGGAATAATAATTGCTAATGTAGGTTTCATAACTTTTATAGTATAATAATTTTGATTTTATGGCAAGGGAAAAATGAGCGAAAAGAAATTTATACTTAATGCTGATGATTTTGGAATTTCAAAAGAGTTAAACAAAGCTGTATTGAAAGGTCATTTAAATGGTTTTCTCACAAGTACAAGTATTTGTGCAAATGGAAGAGCTTTTGATTCTGCTGTGTATGAAATTATTCCAGAATGTCCAAATTTGGGAATTGGTGTTCATTTAAATATTATAGAAGGTCATGGTTTATCCGATGGTGAAAAGTTCACAAAGGGTTGGGGTGAACTTCTATTGTTGTCTAATAATAAAAATTTTCTTGATAGAGTCGAAAAAGAATTTAGGCTGCAAATAGAGAAAGTCTTAAAGTTTGCGAAGGTAACTCATATTGATTCGCATGTCCATGTACATGCTATACCTAAATATTTTGAAATTACTTGTAAACTTGCTAAAGAATATGGAATAAAACAAGTTCGTTCTCAATATGAAAATTTCTACGTTACACCAGATATAAAGAAACATTTGACGATGAAATATCCGCCAAATCTCTTAAAAATTGGTATATTAAATTATTTCTCAAAACATAATAAAGAAATAGCAAAAAAATATGGACTAAATACAAATGATTATATTATAGGTGTTGGATATACAGGGCTTATGGATGAAAAAACCGTTTATTCTGGACTAACTTCACTTCCAGAGGAAGATATGGTTGTAGAAGCTTTGATACATCCTCATTTCTACCCGTTCCCAGAAAAGAATAACCAACATTTTAAAGAGTATTTGATAACTCAAAACAAAGATTTGCAGGATAAAATTCATCGTTTAGGGTTTAAAATCTGTAACTATAAGGATTAACCTTTGAAAAGATTTACGATTATATTATTACCAGTTATTTTAGTTATTTTTTTTCTGTTTCAGTTTTATAAAAATACGGAGTATGACGTTTTAAGGGTGATTTCTCCCACTGAAATAATTTTGGACTTTAATAGCAACAAAAGAATTGATAATAATGAAAATATAGTATTGAAAAATATTTTAAGTTTTTCAACGAAAAAAGATAATAGTGAAGTGACTGCGATATATAATTTATCTAATGAAGATGCAATGCGGGTAGGGTTTTTAGCTGAAAACTTTGCAAAAGATAAGTTGGAGCAAAAACGTGTAAAAGTCTTTAAAGATGAAATTTACATTGATGATAAAAAATATTCAGATATTCTTTTGAATAGTGGTTTTGCGGTAAGAAAAGGTGAATCATTCGGACAAAAACTTCAATATAATTTAGAAAAAGCAAGAAAAATAAATCTAATTATTCTTAATAATAGAAATTTTAAATATCACAAATTAAATTGCAAATTTGGGCTTGCAGCCCACAACTATGAAGTAATTCCAAAATCACAAGTTCCTAAAGAGGCAACGCCTTGTAAATATTGTTTTGTACAAAAAGAAAAAGCACCGGTAAAACAGGAAATTATATATAAAAATCTTATTACAAAACATCATAAATTTCAGATGTTTTTGACTGATATGACGGTTAACTTGAAGCCTTCAAAAGATTGCACTTCAACAATTTGTAAAGCTCTCGTAAAAGAAATTTCATCTGCACAATCAACAATAGATTTTGCTATATATGGATATACAAAAATTCCAAAGGTTCAAAAGGCTCTTGAAGATGCACAGAAAAGAGGTGTTAAAATTCGATTTGTTTATGATATGGACAAAAAGGGAAACATTTATCCTGATACATTTTACCTCGCCTCACTTTTAAAAGAAAACAATAAGGATATTTCACCATCAATAATGCATAATAAATTCTTTATTTTTGACGGTAAAAAAGTTTTTACAGGGTCAACAAATCTTAGTAATACTGATATGTCAGGATTTAATTCAAATTCGGCAATTTTGATTGAATCAGTAGAGGTTGCAAAAATGTTTGAAAAAGAATTCAATCAAATGTTCAATGGAAACTTTCATGAAAGAAAAAATAAAATTGCAAAGAGTAATGACTCAAATGTGAGAGTCTTTTTTTCTCCACAGGATAAAATAATTACAACCCAAATAATTCCCCTTGTAAATTCAGCAAAAAATTACATATATATCCCAACCTTCTTGATTACCCATAAAGAATTTGCAAAAAGTCTTATAAAAGCTAAAAATAGAGGAGTCGACGTAAAAATTATTTTGGATTCGACAAACACAAGACCACCAAGTCAAATAGATTATTTGCGAGCAGCTAAAATCCCAGTAAAAACAGAAAATTACGCAGGAAAGCTTCATTCAAAAAGTATGATAGTTGACGATAAGTACGTAATTATAGGCTCAATGAATTTTTCACGAAGTGGTGAAGATTTTAATGATGAAAATCTCTTAATCATTGAAGATAGTGAACTTGCGAAATTTTATAAAAATTTCTTCAATTATTTATGGGTAAAAATTCCTAATATTTGGCTTGTTCGAAAAGCTCGTGCGGAATCTCCAGATTCAATTGGTTCTTGCAACGATGGAATTGATAATGATTTTGATGGAAAAATTGACTCTCAAGATGAGGGATGTATGCTAAAAAAGCATTAAACTTCTTCAAGATAATCTTCGTAATCGAGCAAGTCGAGAGAATCTATATGAGCGCTGTTACTTCTAACTTTGATAAACCAAGAATTTTCGCAAGAATTTTCCCCAGAAAAATCAATATTATTTAAGGCATCATCATTTACTTCCTCAACAGTACCACCAATTGGCATATACATTTCAAAAGCATCTTTCAAAGATTCAACTGTTCCAAAAGCTTCTCCTTTAGAATATGATGTTCCAACTTTTGGCAGTTCTAAAAAAACGATTTCACCGAGTTTTTTAAGTGCATAGTCTGTAAGACCAATATAGTAATATCCGTCTTTCTCTACTAAAAATTCGTGAGTTCTATTGCATAAAATTCCTTCGGCTAATAACATACAATCTCCAAATTTGCCATTCTTAACATTTCCTACAACATTTTAACCAGAAAATATGTTTCAAGGCAAATTTACTTAACATTTTTAACATTATGTATATTTTTGCAAATATTGTTGCTGAAATTCTTATAAAATGTTATGATGAAGAAAGATTGGGGGGCTAATGTCAAACTTTGATGTCGTTTCTTTTCTTTGTAAAGCGGTAGAAACAGGAGGATCAGATATTCATCTTTCGGTTGGAGAAAGACCTGTATTGAGAATTGGTGGAAGAATTGTTAAAATCGATATGCCAATATTGACGGAGGAAGACTTATACACATCAATAGATTTACTTGCACCACAAATTTTAAAAGAAAGAGCATTAAAAAGTAATGATATAGATTTTGCCTATGAAATTGCTGGCGTTTCAAGATTTAGGGTAAACATTTCTCGACAAATGACAAAGCCGAAATTAAGTATTAGGGTTATCCCGTTTGCAATTAAAACACCAGTTGAATTAGGTCTTCCTGAATATATTAAAACCTTAACAGATGCAAGGTCTGGATTGATTCTTGTTACTGGAAAAACTGGTAGTGGAAAATCTACAACTCTTGCATCCTTGATAAACGAGATAAATATAAATTACAGAAAACACATTATCACTCTTGAAGATCCTGTTGAGTTTGTATTCAAAAATAGAAAATCAATAGTTACTCAACGACAAATAGAAATAGATACAGAAAGTTTTACAGATGGAATTAAATATGCATTGCGACAAGATCCGGACGTTATACTTGTTGGTGAAATAAGAGATGAAGACAGTGTAAAAAATGCTCTACTTGCGGCTGAAACTGGTTTGCTTGTATTTGCAACGTTACACACAAAGGATTCTGTTCAAACTATATCAAGAATAATAAATATGTTTAAACCTGCGTTTAGAGATAACATCAGAGAAGAAATTGCAGAGGTTTTGGTTGGAGTTATCTCTCAAAAACTTGTAGTTGGCAAAGATAAAAAGTCAAGATATCCAGTCTGTGAAGTAATGATGAGTACGCCAACAATACGTGATTTAATTAAAAAAGGCAGAACAGATGAAGTTTATGGTTACATAAAGAGTAACTCATTTGAAAATATGACAACTTTTAACTGTTCTATTTTTGAATTATTGAACAAAGGTTTAATTACAGAAGAAGAAGCCTTGTCTGCAACAGAAAACAAAATAGAACTACAACAAATGATAAAAGGAGCATTTAGTGGTACAAAGTTCTAAAACCTTTACAGTAAATGCTATCAATTTGAAATCCTATGATTTGAGTGATTATGACAAAATTATTTTAATGTATTCAAGAGAATCTGGGTTAATAAGAGGGGTTGCAAAAGGTTGTAAAAAGCCCAAAAGTAAAATTGGGGCAAGAGCAGACTTGCTTGTGGCAAATAATATACTTCTATCTAAAGGAAGAAATCTGGATATTATTTGTGAGGCAAAAACAATAAATTCCTTTAAAGAAAATAGAGAAAGTATTGAAAAAATAATGTATTCTTCATACATTGCAGAAATAGTCAGTATTTTTGGGGTGGAAAATGACCCTTGCTCTGAAAAGATATACGATCTTCTCTATAAAGCAACGGAAAAAATTTCGTCATCAAAAACCCTAAAAGATATTTTGATTGCAGTTATGAAATTCCAATTGAAAATTATGCAAATTGAAGGTTTTGGAATTGAACTAAATAAATGCTTATGTTGTGGTGAAAATATAGAAGAAAAGAATTTTTATTTTTCAATACAAAAAGGTGGAGTTATTTGTAGCCTTTGTAGTGAACAATCTTATGGTGGAGTTAAAATTCATCATAAAATCAGAGATTTCTTGCAATCAATGCTGAATAGTAATTTTGAAGATGAAAGTGAGTATGATAGAAAAGCTACTGAAAAGGTTTGTAGCGTTTGTTTTGAGCTTTTAAAAAATTATGTCAAAGTACATTGCAATAAAAATTTCAAATCAGTTGAGCTATTGGCAGAAACTTGTAATTGTTAAGTGGAGAAGATTTTATGAATATCGTATTTTTTATCGTGGGGGCAGTATTTGGGGCTGGAATTGTTTTTTTAATTCAGTATCTAAATAAAAATAAATTGGAAAAAGAACGTAGCGAATTTATCCAAAATATGCAATTACAATTTGAAAATCTTACAAATAGAATATTTAAAGAAACTTCTAATGATTTTTCAGACAAAAATAAAGAAAAACTCGATGAATTTTTTGAAAAATTTAAAGAGAAAATTGAAGATTTTGAAAAGAGAACAGAAAGAAATTTTAAAGAAGAAATTGAAAACTTTTCAAAATTCGATGCAAATATTAAAACCTTTATTGAGGCTGGAAATAAGATTAGTAGAGATACTCAAACTCTATCAAATGTAATGAGAAGTGATAATAGGAGTCAGGGTTCTTGGGGCGAATTGGTTTTAGAAAAAGTTCTTGAGGCTTCAGGACTTCGCAAAGATGAAGAGTACTTTTTGCAAAAAGGAATTGGAGAAGGAAGACCTGATGCAACTGTTTTGTTGCCAGAAAATAGATGTGTGTATATTGATGCTAAAACTTCTGTTTCTTCGTGGTCGAACTACGTTAATGCAGAAAGTGAAGAAGATAAAAATACATATTTAAAAGAGTTTATAGAATCTACCAAAAAACATATTACAGGTCTTGCAAATAGAAATTATTGTGCAGATGAAAAATCTCCTGATTATGTTTTGATGTTTGTACCAATAGAAAGTTGTTATTCATTGATGTTTTGCAATAATTCTACACTTTGGGAATTAGCTTGGAAAAATAAAGTAATGCCAGTTTCTCCGTCAACACTTCTTGCAGCGTTAAAAATAATAAATTCATTTAGGTTAATTGATAGACAAAATAAGAATGCAGTCGAAATTTCAAAAATTTGTACAAAAATGTTAGATAAGTTTGCAGACATGTTAAAGGATATGTTAGATGTAAGAAAGAAAACAGATGCTGTTCTTGTTAAACTTCAAGGAAAAGATAACATTCTTGTTAATATAGAAAAACTAAAAAATTTGGGTGCTGTAATGAATAAAAAAATGCCTGAAATAGAAAATGTCTCTGTGGATGAAGTTGTTTCCTAATCTTGTAAAAACTTTCTTATTCCGTCAGCTATTGCTTTTGCACAATCTTTCCTAAAGTTTTCATCTATTAGAAGCATATTGTCGTGAGGATTTATCATATATGCAACTTCGACTAAGACACAAACAGCTTGAGTTGGTCTTACAAGGGCTAAACTCCCTCTTCTAACTCTATCGTTATTTGTTTTGACTTGTTCAGTTATTTCTTTTAAAATGCTCTCTGCAAGGGGTTTTGCTTGGTTTTGATAATAGTATACACTTGTTCCTCGATTTTTGTTTGGGTCTGCGTTGTCTGGAAGAGCGTTTGCGTGAATGCTCACAGAAATTGTAGCATTACTATTCTTTATCGTTTCAACTCTTTTTTGTAGTGATACTTGCGAATCATCTTCTCTCGTCATAACAATAGGAAAATCTTCTTCCAGTTCATCCTTTAAAAGATTTGCAATGCTTAGGTTTATGTCTTTTTCATAATGTCCACAACATCCTATTGCCCCTTTTTCTTTTCCGCCATGACCAGCATCAATCAAAATTATCGGTTTTATTTTACAGTTTTTACGTCTTACCTTCAATGTAAAAATATTTTCATCATCGTAATAATAATCATATCCAATTATCTTTTCTTTATCTGGAATGAAGGTATATACATCGGTATTTTCAAGATTATAAAAAGATAAAATCAGTTTTTCATCATTTATTACAGAAAAGGGAATTTTCTTTGAAAGTTTAAATCTATAATAATCAAAATCTTTTGAATGCTTAGTTTTAAGACATTTTATGCTTGCAAGACTTGTTTGTTCATCTATTACAGGAGATATGTCTGACTTTGCAATCCAAGCATTAGAAGTTTTGTTTAAATATATTCGATAAAAATTGCCTTGCTCCCCATTTACTATAAGTCTTGTACCCTTTGGAAGAAGAGAAAGTCTATTTATTCCATAATCCTTTGCTGTGCTTCTAAAAGCTGTATTATCTTTGTTGACAACAAATTCTGTAAAAGGAATTTCTGACAATATATTTTGTGTTGCCTTTTTAGAAGGTGTTGGTCTTGTTATTGTATAGGTTAATGAATTTTCAGATGATTTTATTTCAAAAATATTTTTTCCTTGAGAAAGTTTTACTACGTAAGCAAATCCACCGTTTTCAACGGTAGGAACATCTTCCCCGTTGATAGTTATGGGGGTATCTGAATGTCCAATGAAAAAAGTTGAATTAGAATTTATTATAGCATTTTTCGATTTTGGATAAACTATTTCAAAGCCTTCACTACTTTGAATTAAAGAAATGAATATTAAAAGTGTAATTAAGAATTTTTTCATAAGAAAAGTATATTTTAATTTAATTTTTTTGTCATTATCTTTTTTTTAAGATAAAATAGGACATATGGAAGGGATAAAGAAAAAGATAAGTGAGCATGTAACAACTCTTGACCGTTATATTTTAAGACAAGTCATAGAAGTCTTTATAATGGGCATAATTGTTTTTACGTCTATTATTTTTGCATCAGATACTTTTATCACACTTATTAAACAAATTGCAATGTATGGAATTCCGTTTAAAGTTGCATTTATAATTGTTATATTAAATCTTCCTTCTGTTTTTGTAATGACAATTCCTATGGGTGTTTTACTTGCTACTGTAATGACGCTTAATAAGTTAAGTTTACAGTCTGAAATAACAGTCATGCGTTCTTGTGGAATAGGGTTAAATAGAATTGCAAAACCGATTTTTGTATTTGCAGTTATAATGTCACTCGCAAGCTTTTTCATAAATGAAACAGTTGTTCCAATAGTTACGAAACAGTCAAAAGATTTAGCATTATGGTCATTTGGTCAAAAAAATATTCCAGAAGGAAAGAAAAATTTTATATTCAAAGAAATAACAAATGATGGAAAGCTAAAAAGATTATTCTATGTGGGTCATTGTAAGGACAAAGTTTTGTATGATATTACAGTTCTTGATATGGCAAAAGATGACACCGTACAAGTCTTGCAAGCTCGTGATGGTCACACATCACCAGAAGGTTGGGAGTTTAACAGAGGTGCTATTTATACCCTTCAAAAGGATGGAAAAGTCTTGAATACAACTTTCTTTGAGAATTCCATTGCTCAATTTGGGCTTGATTTAACACGAGAGATGCAACAGAATACAATCAAAGAGTTGAATTTCACAGGCTTACTGAAGTATCTTCACAAAAATTCAGAAAAATTAGGAGATATGAAAAACTTCTATCAAATTTCTCTATGGGATAAAATTGCTCTGCCAATAACAACAATAGTTCTTGTATTAGTTGGTGTCCCACTTGCTATTACTCCACCACGTGTAAGATATAACAGAGGATTTTTATTTAGTATCTTAATTATATTTGCATACTATCTTTTAAGAGCTTTATCTATTTCTTTTGGAGAAGAAGGTACTATTCCTCCATTGATTGCTGCTTGGACTGCAAACATAATACTGACAATATTTGGAACTTGGATGTATTACAAAAAAGTTTATACTATAAATTAAAAAATATTAGATTTTTCATTATTAAGAAATATTAAATTGTCTTTGTTGAAAAAGGCAATTTTTTTATTAAAAAAAACTTTATAAATATACAAGAGAGATTTAGAGGAGAATGGATATGGCAATAGAATCAATTTACGGCGGATTTGATAGTTTCTTTACTTCTTCAAACAGAAATACTTTCAGAGCAAAAAAAGAAGAAAATTCATTCGTTTCTAATCCTTACACAAATCAAACAGCATATGCTAACCCAATGTCTATGAACGGAAGTATTTTCGGAAACGGATTTCAAGGCGGAACAGCTTCAGCATTTGATGCATAATGTTGTAAAACAAAAATTTTGATATAAAATAGTCCTGTATATGAGAATACAGGACTTTTTTTATGTTATTAACTATTGATATTGGAAATACAGGAATAAAATTAGGTTTATTCGAAAATAATTCTTTGGTAGAAGAATTTAGACTTGCATCAGATAAAGATTTGTCGCAAGAAGAGTATGAAGTTCTTCTCAAAACACTATTTAAACCTTATAAGGTAGAAGGATGTATCATTGGTTCTGTAGTTGAAGAATTAAATCCTATTTTTAATGGTGCAATATACAATGTTTTTGATGTGAAACCAATATTTTTGACGAGCAAAAGCAATACTGGTATAAACATAACCTTAAAAAATCCTGAAGAAGCTGGCGCAGATAGAATTGCAAATGCTTGTGCTGCATATATGAAATATAAAAAAGCGTGTATCGTCATAGATTTTGGAACAGCTATTTCATTTGACATTGTAAATTCAAATGGCGACTTTTTGGGAGGAATAATTGCTCCAGGGCTTAATTTACAGTTAAAAGCATTAAATAAATTTACATCAAAGTTACCAAAAGTTAACGTAACATTATCGGAAAAAGCAATTGGAGATTGTACCTCAAGTGCAATATTGTCAGGGGTAATCAGAGGCACTGCATGTATGATTGATGGACTTGTTAAACAGTGCAAAAAAGAATTGAATGAAGATGCAATGGTTATTGCTACTGGGGGATTTTCAGGTCTTATTTCAAATTATTCTGAAAAATCTTTTGATGTTATAAATCCATTATTGACTCTTGAGGGTCTTTGTGAGTTATATATACTTAATAAAAAAAGTGAAAAAGTTATGGGTTAAAATAACAGAAAGGGGTAATTGTGAAAGATATGTTGATTAACCTGATAGAAAAAATTAAAGAATATCAAGTAATTTTGCTTGGATTGTTTTTAGCATTAGCAATCATGTTTAGTGCAGTAGTTATTGGTCGTAATTTTGCAAAAGATTCAATTACTGTAACAGGTTCTGCCTATGAAATAGTTAAATCAGATTCTGCAAGTTGGGTTTTGAACATTAACGTAAAGAACAAAACTCGTGCGGGTGCTTATGCAACAGTAAAAAAACAAATACCTATCGTTGAAAAATATTTGGAAGAAAATGGAATTTCAAAAGATCAAGTTTCTGTTATGACTCCTAACACTTGGGAAACTTACGCAATTGATTCAAGCGGACATACAACTAATGAAATTGCATATTATAACTTTAATCAACCATTAAAAATAAATTCAAAAGATGTCGAAAAAATTAAAGATTTGTCTGTAAGAGCACAAGATTTGTTAGAACAAGGTGTTGAAGTTACAAGTGAAGCTCCAGAATACCAATATTCCGGTTTGTCTGATTTGAAAATTAAACTTCTTGAACAAGCATCTATTGATGCAAAAAAACGAGCTCAAGCTATGTTAAAGCCTAATCACAACAGAGCTGGAAAAATTCGTTCTATAAAAATGGGTGTATTCCAAATAACACCTGCTGATTCTAATTCTGTAAGTGATTATGGTATTAGTGACTTGACAACAATTGATAAAAAAGCAACAGCAGTTGCAAATGTTGTGTTTAGTATTAAATAATTGTAAACAACATTTAATAATTTATACTAAATACGCAATTTTTTAAATTCACCTTTATTAAGTGTAGTGTATATACTTGATAAAGGTGTTTTTATGAAAATAAATCCAGTGTTTTGTGGAAATAACAAATATGAAGTTAAAAGAAACAATAATCAAATAGCTACGAAAATAAATGAACAAAGAATGGTTGATTCTTTTATTAAAATGGCAAAAATAGATACAGGTTCCGATGAAAAAGTTGCGGAAGTAAAAATTCCAAGTACGGATTGTCAGAAAAATTTGGCTAATGTTTTAAAAGATGAACTAACTTCTCTCGGATTAAAAGATGTAAATATAGATGAATATTCAATTGTGACAGCAACATTAGAAGGTAATGTGGAAAATTCTCCAGTTGTTGGTCTTCTTGCTCACATGGATACAAGTTCTCAAGCTCCGACAGCAAATGTACAACCGATAATTCATAATTATGATAAGGGTGATATTGTTTTGAAAGAAGGAACAGTAATCCCTGAATGTGACTTGCAAAAACATTCTGGGAAAAAAATTATAACTTCAGACGGAACAACATTACTTGGAGCGGATGACAAGGCTGGAATTGCAGAAATTCTTGAAGCTGTAAGGGTGTTTAAAGAAAATCCAGATATAAAACATCCAACTATCAGAATTGCATTTACTCCAGACGAAGAAACAGGCATGGGTATTTCAAAGTTTGATATAAAGAAATTTGGAGCAGATCTTGCCTATACAATAGATGGTGATGAACCAAATGTTATCGAGGATGAATCTTTTAATGCATTTAACCCAGAGATAACAATAAAAGGAAAAAGTGTTCATACGGGTTTTGCAAAAGAAGGAGGAATGATAAATGCAGCTTTAATCGCAGCATGGATTGCAAATAAATTGCCAAAAGGTCAAACCCCTCAAGAAACAGATGGACGTAAGGGATTTTTCCATGTATCAAGCATCACTGGCAATGTTTCAGAAACAAAAATAAACATGTTGGTTAGAGATCACGACATTAAAAAAGCTAAAAAAAGAATAGAAATATTGAAAAAAATTATTTCAAAGGCAGAAAAGAAATTTGGCTGTGAAATAGAATTCAATCCGAAGGAACGTTATCATAACATGAAAGAATTTATTGATAAGTTTCCAGAAGTTAAGAAATTTGCAATAGAAGGAATTAAACGTTCTAATCTTAAACCGATTACAAAAGCAATTAGAGGTGGTACAGATGGTTCCCAACTATCAATAAAAGGATTACCAACTCCAAATTTGGGTACTGGTGGTGCAAACTTCCATTCTAAAAAAGAATTTGTTGTTATTGAAAGCATGATGAAAAGTGTTGAAAATATTATAAACATAATGAACGTATGGGCAGAAAACGCACCTAAGATTATCTCGAAAACGCTTATCAGATAAATTTTGAATATACAATAAAAAAAGAGCCCATTAGGGCTCTTTTCTTTTTTAACCTTTTAGTTTGGAAACAAAATTGCTAACTTCAAAGACTGTGTCGTTAACAAAATCTTTCATTAAATCAACAAGACTCCTTTCATCAAGTACGTTAAAAGCATAATAGATAGGGTCTTTTGCATTGTTAAATCTCATTCTTTTATCGGTTTTTCCGATAAATTTCATGTTTTCAAGTGCTGTTTCCATAACTACAAATCTCTCTTTACTCTTACTTACATGTATATAAAGTATTTTTATTTTAAAGAATTTCAATACAACCCTAAAAACTTAACATTCTTAACATTGTAATTTTTTTTAAAGTGTTTTATTATTGTCGTGTGAAATCAGGAGAAATTTTATGAAAAAAATATTTTTATCATTAGTTGTTATGCTTATTGGAGTTTCGGTTTTTGCATCGGAACAAGAAGCGAAGACATTTTTTAATCGTTACGTAAGTGCAGCAAACAATTATTCTACATCAGTTCCAAATTTTTATTCTCCTAATGCAAAAATAATAAGACAAGTAATAAAACCTAATGGAGCATTAGTGAATGTTCCTTTTAAAATGTCTGATTACAAAACGCAGATGAAAATAAGTTCAAGTGTTGCAAAAATGAAAAAATATAAGAATTATTATTCAAACATAAAAGTTACAAAGATAAATGATAAAACATATAAAATAAGCGCATACAGACAACCCTCAACAGGTGGTCCTAAATTAAAAACAGAAACAACTGTTCAGGAGCAAAAGGGTGGAAATTGGCTTATCATAGAAGAACTAATGCAAACAAAAGAACAGGTTTTTCTTAAGTACGCAAAATAAGGAATATTGTATATGTTTAAGAACTTTAGATTTTTAACGTCAGGTGAATCTCATGGAAAATGTCTGACGGGAATTATAGAAGGTATGCCTTCTGGGTTTGAAATTTGTCCTGAAAAAATAAATAAGGATTTAGGGCGTCGTCAATCTGGCTTTGGACGAGGCGACAGAATGAAAATTGAACTTGATGAGGTTGAAATTAAATCAGGAGTTAGATTTGGAAAAACGACAGGAGCTCCAATTTGTCTTGAAATAAAAAATAAAGATTATGTAAATTGGAAAAAGGTTATGAGTGTTTTGAAGTCTGACAAAAATTCAAGTAAGTCTTTCACTATTCCGAGAGCGGGTCATGCTGATTTTGCAGGAAAGATTAAATATGACTTAAAGGATTTAAGAGATGTTCTTGAACGAGCAAGTGCCAGAAAAACAGCAATGAACGTGGCAATTGGTTCTGTTGCAAAACAATTTCTTAATGAGTTTTCTATCGAAATAGAAAGCAGAGTACTTTCTATTTATGGCAAAAAAACAAACACTAAAGAAGAAATCGAAAAAGCAAAACTTGATGGAGAATCTTTGGGTGGAAGTTTTGAAGTTGTAGTAAAAAATGTTCCAATTGGACTTGGAAGTTATGTTCAGTGGGATAGGAAGCTTGATGGGCTTTTGGCTCAAGCAATAATTAGTATACCTGCTGTAAAAGCTGTTGAATTTGGACTTGGTCAAAATTATGAAAAATACAGGGGAAGTGAAGTTTGTGATGAAATTTCTTTTGTAAATGGTCGTTATGTCAGAAAATCAAACAATGCTGGTGGCATTGAAGGTGGAATGTCAAATGGCGAAAATATAGTTATTAGAGCCGTTATGAAACCTGTTCCAACCATAAAAAAAGAAGTAAAATCAGTAGACATGGAAGATAATACCAATACTACATCATTTTATGAAAGAAGTGATACATGTGCGGTAGAAGCTTGTTCCGTTATTGCAGAAGCTATGGTTGCTTGTGTTATTACCGATGAATTTCTTGATAAATTTGGTAGAGATAACTATACTGAAATCAGAAAAAACTATGAGAATAGGGAAGTCTAAAAATGGATAATAAAAAAAACATTATTTTAGTTGGTATGCCTGGTGCAGGAAAAACATATATTGGAGAAAAATTATCAGAAAAACTTAAAGAGTTTAAGTTTGTCGATACAGATGCTCTTATAGAAAAAAGATTAGAGATGTCTGTTGTAGAAATCTTTGAAAATAGGGGCGAAATTGCTTTCAGAAAAGAAGAAGATGCGGTAATAAATGAGCTTATTAACTCTGAAGATAAACAAATTATTGCATTAGGTGGTGGCGCATTTAGAGATAAGAATATAAAACTCCTTAAAAAAAATGGAGTAATTTTCTATTTAAAAGCCCCAATTAACCTTCTCTATGAAAGAATTAAAAATGAAGCAACAAGACCAATGTTTCTTAATAGTGATAATGTCAAAATTAAACTTGCTAAAATACTTGAAGAAAGAGAACCGAACTTCTTAAAAGCAAACTTTATAATTGAACAAGATAAATATACAACAGAAGAACTTTTGAATTATATAATCAAAGAATATGAAATTTTAAAAGATTGTATAGATATTCTTCCTTCTCCTGTTTTTATTACAAATGGAGATTTTAATTCTTTTGAAGAAAAAATTTCTCAATATGTAAGTGGAAAAGGTTTAGTTTTAATAGATGAAAAAATTGAAAAATTATACGGTAAACGTCTTCAATTAAAAAATTATCCACGATATGTTTTAAAAGAAGGTGAAGCTCAAAAAAATATAAAAAACTACGAAAAAATTATTGATTTTGCAATTCAAAATAAAATTGAACGGGGAGATACACTAATAGCAATAGGTGGTGGAGTTACTGGTGATATTGGAGGTTTTGTTGCCTCAACATATTTAAGGGGTATAAATCTTCTCCATGTTCCAACAACACTGCTTGCCTGTGTAGATTCTTCAATTGGTGGTAAAAATGGAATAAATACTTTAAGAGGAAAAAATCTTATTGGGACATTTTATCAACCTAAAGCTATATTTTGTAACCTTAATTTCTTGTTGACACTTGACGACAAACAATTCAAAACAGGCATGGCAGAGGTTTTGAAATATGCGTTTATAGAATATTCATGCAATTCTGAAACAGAATATAATCTCTTAGAATACCTCGAAAAAAATATTGAACAAATCAAATCAAGGGATGAAAAAACAATTGAAGAAATCGTGAGGATTTGCGTCGAACTCAAGTCTTATGTTGTATTTAAAGATGAAAAAGAAAAAGGATTAAGACAGATTTTAAATTTTGGGCACACTTATGGTCATGCACTTGAAAAAATATCGAATTATAAATTAACTCACGGTGAAGCAGTGGCAAGAGGAATTATATTTGCATTTGAATTAGCTCTAAAAAATAGACTTATAAGTCGAAAATATTTTGAAAGGAGTATGAATCTTTTGAAATCTTATGATTTATATACCCCAATAAAAAGCGTAAATAAAAAAGTTGTAGAAGTGATGGAGCTTGATAAAAAGATTAAAAATGGAAAAATCAATTTTGTTCTTCCGTTTTGTCCGAAAACAGTTGAAATAATGAAAATCAATCCACAATCTTTTATTCACTCATAGGTTTCTAATTAGATAATACACTTTCCTTTTGGCTTTGTTATTAAACCATAGACAATTAGTGTAGAGCTGTTTTATTTCTTGAAACATTTAACATTCTGTCTATACAAAAAAGTGCTTTATCAGAAACTTCTTTTTCTACTGTTATCTCGTGTTCTCCATTTACAAGAGAGTTGTATATGTCTTCAAGTGTATTCCATTTCATATTTGGACATATAATTGAATCTTTTATCAAGACAAAGTTTTTGTCTGGACAATCTCTCTTTAATCTATCAACAACACCTTTTTCAGTTGCAATAACAAAATCTTTGCAATCACTTTCTTTTGCATACTTAATTATTGCTGCAGTACTTCCAACGAAATCCGAGTTTTTGGTAACTTCAAGTGAGCATTCAGGGTGAGCAAGAATTTTTGAGTTTGGATATTTTTCTCTTGCTTCTAAAATATCTTCTTTTCTTATTCTCAAGTGTGTTGGACAGTAACCATTGTAAGTCGTTACTTTAACATTTCCGAGTTTAGATTCTACCCACTTGCCAAGATATGTATCAGGCAAAAATAGAACTTCTGGAACATTCAAACTTTTTACAATATCCACTGCATTAGAACTTGTACAGCATATATCACATTCAGCTTTGACTTCTGCTGTTGAATTTATATAACAAACAGTAGGAACATTCGAATTTTTAGATTTAAACTCTCTTAATTGATCTACATCAATCATATCTGCCATCAAACATCCAGAATTCATATTTGGCAAAAGAACTGTTTTTTCAGGACAAAGAATTTTTGCTGTTTGTGCCATGAAAAATACACCAGCAAAAACAATTATATCAGCATCTGTCTTTGCTGCAGCTTGACTTAAATATAAAGAATCTCCAACATAATCTGCAACCTCATCAATTTCAACATTCTGGTAACAGTGCGCTAAAATGACAGCATTTTTTTCTTTTTTTATTTTGTTTATTTTTTCAATTAAATTTTTCACAGTTCGTTTCCTCGTTGAGAAAATTATATAACAAAACGTTATTCCAAATAATATAAAGAAACAAATATGAAGAAATATTAACGAGATTTCATGAAAAACATGGATTGGATTAAAGAATCAAAAATTTTCACCGATAACAATAGCATGTAAGTCATGGAAATTTTAAGGAGAAGCCTATGAAAGAAAAATTTCTAAATATTGAAGAGGAACTGGTTGATTTTGCTGAAGTTAGCGGATTTGATTTTCAATCTGGAAGATTTTTAGCAAATGGAAACTTGCTTAATAATGCGGTTATGAAAGAAAAAAGTTCTGTCGATTTGTTAAATGTAGTTAAATCTGTATTTGTTAAACCGACAAAAATAAAGGAGATATAATTCGTGAAAAAAGATTTTGAAAAAAGATTTTCTGGTGAATGGGTTTCTTCTACGTGGTTTGAAGTTGATAAGTCACCAGTGATAAGAAAAGAAAAAAGTATTGCAGAATTAGAAAAAGAATTGGAGGTTTTAAACGAAAATATCTTTAACATTGAGCAAAGACAAAGAATGTTGAAGAATTTATCAAAATTGTATGAATAAAAAAACGGACATAATTGTCCGTTTTTTTTTAATTTTTTAACTGTTTAAACTTTCTTATCATCACAGTAAAAAGACCAGTTCCAAGAGATGCGATTGAGAGGGTTAGTCCCACCCAAAAACCAAAAAGCTTCAAATTATAGCCAAAAGCAAGAATGTAACCAATTGGTAATCCTATTACCCAATATGCGATGAAATTTCCTATCATAATTATATTTGTATTTTTCAAACCCTTAAAAATTCCCCCTAAAGAAATTTGTAATCCATCAAATATTTGATAAAAAGCTATCAACATTAAAATAGGAATACTTGATGCAACCAAATTGTTATCATTAGAGAATATTTTTATGCATTGGGTAGGGAAGAGTAAAAATATTATTGCACAAATGGTCATAAATCCTACAGACATTCCAAGTCCAGAAAAAGCGTATCGTTTAAGTTCTTCAAAGTTTTTTGCACCATTTTCAAATCCAACCTTAACAGAGATTGCATTTGCGATTGCCATAGGAATCATAAATGTCGCATTTGTTAAAGTACAAAGAATACTTTGGATTGCAGCATAGAGTCCAGAAATTCTTGCAACGAATATCGTTACCGCATTCCAAGCTGCAACTTCTATTAAAACTGCGCCAGATATAGGTAGTCCCATCTTTATTATTTCCTTAAAGTAGGAGCTATCCCTATAAAACTTAAGTTTAAACAGTTTTAAACACCACAAAAATAAGATAATTCCAATTATAAGTCTTGAAATTGTTGTTGCTATTGCAAGTCCTAAAGCTCCATATTCTGGTAATCCGTACCACCCAAAAACGAATACAAAGTTTAAATAGAGATTTAAAAATACACAAAAAATATTTAAAATATTTGGGAATATTACAATTTCGAATGCCTGTAAATATTCTTTCAACCCAACAAAGAGATATACTCCAAAGTTTGAAAAAGAACAAACAAACATATATTTTTTAATGTCTGGAATGAGTTTATCTTCAAATCCTAAATAATCAACAAGTGGAATTGTTGCAATTGATAAAATACAAATTATAGTTGCTAATATCATAGAAAACTCAATAGTAGGGTAAAAATATTTTTTTATCGCAAATTTTTCTCCTCTAAAGTTTGATAATAGAGGAGATATAGCAGATAAAAGGCTGACCCCAAAAAGAAAAATATTCATAAGTATAGAGTTTGCAATTGAAACAGAGGCAAGAACATCTGTTGAGTATCTTGCCGCAACAAAGACATCTCCAAATCCTACAAGAACAATTCCGAGATTACCAACAATTAGAGGTGTGGCTAATTTTAATAGTTTTCTTGCGTTTTTAAAATAGTGCATTGCTATTTCCCTATACAAAAGTTTTCGAAAATATTATTTAAAATGTCGTCAGTTATGACTTCTCCAGTTATTTCCTCAAGGCTTAAAAGTGCAGCTTTCACATCGATAGAAATCAAATCCTGCAAGTCTTTTCTTTTTGTAGTTTCAAGTGCTTGAACAAGACTTTTTTCAGCTTTTCTCAAACAATCTTGTTGTCTTGAATTTGTGACGAACTCTGTATCTTCTATGGTTTTATGGTTTATTATTTCTTTGATTTTTTCTTTCAGTTCTTCAAAGCCATCTTTTGTTTTGGTTGAGAGATAAAAAACATTGTTTTCTTTGTTTTCTATTAAGTCAGATTTATTAGCAATTTTAATATGATTTTTATCTTTAATAAAATCCATTATTTCAATATCTTCTTTTGTCAATCCTTTCGATGCATCGTATAGAAATAGAACTAAATCAGCTTGTTGAGCGGTTTGTTTGGAGTACTGAATTCCTATTTCTTCTACCTTATCAGAGGTATTTTCATCTCTAATACCAGCGGTGTCAAGCAGTGTCACAGAAATTCCATCGAAATCAAGTGATTCTGTTAACACATCTCTTGTTGTACCTGCAATGTCAGTTACGATAGCTCTATCAAGATTTAAAAATGAGTTGAACAATGAAGATTTTCCAACATTTGGTTTTCCGACAATCGCAATTTTTATCCCTTGTCTTAAAATGTTTGAGCTATCTGCGGATTTTAAAATTTCTCTAATTTCAAAAAGTGCAGAGTTTATTTCATTTTCCAAATCTTCATACTCTGGTTCTTTGACATCTTCTGGAAAATCAATTCCTGCAATAATCTTTGATAAGGTATCAAATATGCTTTTTTTTATTTTTTCAATTTTTTGACTCAAAACTCCTGATAGATTTTGAGCCGATTTTACAGCAAACTTTGAAGTTTTAGCATGGATTAAATCACAAACAGCTTCAGCTTGTGAAAGGTCCAATTTATGATTTAAAAATGCTCTTTTGGTAAATTCTCCTCTTTGAGCAATTCTTGCCCCATTAGATAGAATTAGGTCAAGGATGTTTTTTAAAACTTTGACTCCACCATGACATTGGATTTCAATTACATCTTCTCCAGTATAACTATGAGGGTTTTTAAAAGGTAATAAAATAACTTCATCCATTACAATGTTATTTTCATCTACAATTTTTCCATAATTTATTTTGCCAACAGAAATTTTTCCAGAAAAAATTTTTTCTGCAATATCAAAACTTTTATCTCCAGATATTCTTATAACACCAACCCCGCCTGTTCCCAATGGGGTAGCTATCGCTGTTATTGTTTCAAATTCTGCATTTATGTTCATTTTTGCCTCTAAAGGACATGTTACCACAAAAAAACATGTTGACTTTCAAAAAATAAACATTAAAAAAAGACTACATCAAACAAATGATTTATGTGTGTAATGAGTAGATATAATTCTAAAAAAGAGGGAAAATAAAATCAGAGGGCAGGATTATGCAAATAGATACAGGAATATCATACATAGAACACGGTTTAAAATCTGCAATAAAAGGTATGCAGATACAGAATGCATATGTTCACCTTACAAACGATAATATTATAGGGTTTGACAAGGTTGGATATCAAAGAAAAGAAATTGTTTCTTCTTCTTTTGTGGAACATTTAGGTGCAGAAGGATTATCTACAGTTGTGGATGATGAAGTTGGTAGATTAACTCTTACAAGTAATCCTTTAGATTTAGCACTTGCAAAAAAAGGCTACTTCCAAGTTCAAGATGCAAGCGGGGTAAAACTTACTCGTGATGGTCGTTTCAAAATGGATAAAGATGGCAATTTATTAACAATGGATAATGCAAAAGTTTTGGGTAATGACGGAATGCCAATTAAGTCATCGATTATTCCAAAAAATCCTAAAGAAGTTGTTGTAAATAGCAAAGGTGACGTAAGCGTATTTAACCCAGAAACAAAGAAACTCGATAAAATGGGAACTTTGGGTATAGTAAATACTGATGGCTCTTTAGTAATCGATCCACAAGTAAAACAAGGATACAATGAATATTCAAATGTGTCTTTGGAAAAAGAATTTTTGGGTATGATGATGCCACTTAGAAATTTTGATGCAAACAGACAAATGTTTATGATAGAAAGTTCGCTTTTATCAAAAACAATTTCTCAATTAGGATCTTCATCATAAAGGAATAGAGGTGTAAAATGACAACTGTACAAGGTGTAATTAGAAAATGTATTAACAATACAGAAACGCAATTTGAGCGTTTAGGTTTTGTTGCAACAAATTTCGCAAATTACAGTACAAATGGGTACAAATGTGTTCGATTTGAACAAATGCTCAATGAGGACGGATATCTTACTGGTGTTGCAAGAACAGACGTCGGTCAAGGGTCAATGATGATTACTGGAAATCCTTATGATGTTGCTCTTAAAACGGATGGTTACATTCCAGTAACCTCTCCAGAAGGTGAAGTTCAATACACAAGAGATGGTTCATTTAAACAAGGAAAAGACGGATATCTTGTTACAAATGATGGTTGGCTCGTTGGGGATGGAATAAAGATTCCGACAAATATCTATCGTTTTTCAATAAAAGGCGATGGAACAATTGCTGTAATGGATGATAAAATGAGCCCTGAAAGAAAAATTGGAAAAATTTCTGTTGTTCGTTTTCAAAATCCAGAGGCATTGGAAAAAGGCGCTCCTAACAAAATGAAGGCGACTGCAGAAGCGGGTGAAGCAACGCTTGTAAAAGAAGATAATTTGCTCGCACAAAATTACCTTGAAAGAGCAAACCTCAATATTTATGATGCAGTTAATGATATGTTAAGGTTAAATGCATCTATGATTGCAAGTATGCGTATGGCAAAAATCTGTGATGATCTTTACAACAAGTCAATAAACTTGAGAGATACATAGAGTAAGAGGGTATTAAGAAATGTTTGATTCATTAAGTAGCATAAATAATACAAGTAAAATTCTTAATTTGATTGGTACTCGCCAAAGAGTAATTGGAGAAAACCTTGCAAACGTTGATACGCCAGGGTATACACGTAAAGAAATAAATTTTTCCGAATATCTGAGCGATGGTGCAAATAATCTTGAAAAAAAGATGAACGCTAAATTTGGTGGCTCTCCAGTTGGAACAGAAAGTACTGGTGAAACTGTTAATATGGCAGATGAAATTATGGAAATGCAAAAAAACTCTCTAATGTATTCTATCGCAACTCGCAGAATGTCAAGCATTATAACAGAGTTAAAAACAGCAATGAATGTAGGAAAATAATATTTAAGAGGTGATAAAAAATGGGTATTTTAGATGCTATGAATACTGGGGCGGACGCATTAAGAGTCCAAGGTTTGAGAGTCGATATTTGTGCAAAGAATATCGCAAACGTTGATACCCCAAATTATGTAAGAAAAATTCCTGTTTTAAGTGCGACAAAAGCAAATAGTTTTGGAGGTTTGCTCGGTGCAGCTGGAGGATATGATTTTACTGGCGGTAGCGGTGTAATAAAAGGTGGAGTTAGTTTAAGTGCTGTTGCGGAAGATCCTGATAAAGGTGAAAGAATATACAAACCAGGACATCCAGATGCAGATGAAAATGGTTACATCAGAGCTTCTAACGTAAATCCAATGGTGGAAATGGCAGATGCAATTTTAGCTCAAAGAGCTTATGAAGCCAATCTTGCCCTTGTAAATGTAACAAGAGCTATGGCGGTTAAAGCTCTTGATATTGGTAGATAGATTTTACTTTTTGTGCTAAAATTTTTTTATGGCAATATTTACCGATGATGATAATTTTGAAAAATTTGAAAGAGAAACTGTAAAACCAGAAGCAAATGATTTTGACAAAAGTTTTGAAAACAATATAAGACCAAAAACTTTTGAAAATTATATTGGACAAAGTTCGCTTAAGGAAACGTTAAAAGTTTCTATTGAGGCTGCGAAAAAAAGAGAGGTTCCACTTGATCATTTATTGTTTTATGGTCCTCCTGGACTTGGAAAAACGACTCTTGCGGGTGTTATTGCCCAAGAATGTGGGGTTAATATAAAAATTACTTCTGCTCCAGCTTTAGAAAGACCAAGAGATATCATTGGAATTTTGATGTCTTTAAAACCTAATGAAATTCTCTTTATTGACGAAATTCATAGATTAAATAAGGTTGCAGAAGAAATTTTATATCCAGCGATGGAAGATTTTTATCTCGATATGACAACAGGAAAATCTCACAGCGTAAAAACTTTAAGAGTTCCTCTTGTTAAATTTACTTTAATTGGTGCGACTACAAAAGCAGGAGCTTTGTCAGGGCCTTTGCGTGACAGGTTTGGAATTATACACAGACTTGAATTCTATACAATTGACGAACTTGCCATGGTTGTTAAAAGAACAGCGTCAATATTAAATATTAAAATTACTGACGAGGGTGCAAAGGTTATAGCCAGTCGTTCAAGAGGAACTCCAAGAATTGCTAACCGATTGGTTAAAAGAGTTGGAGATTTTGCCATTGTTAAATATGATGGAGTAATAACAGAAGATGTTGCTCAAGCCTCTTTAGATACTCTCGATATAGATAAATCAGGGCTTAATAATACGGATAGAGCTCTTTTAAAATTGATTATCGAAAAATTCGATGGAGGTCCAGTTGGAATAGAAACTCTATCCGCAGCTTTGGGTGAGGATATAAGAACATTGGAAGATGTTTGTGAACCATACCTGTTGCAAACAGGTTTTATCCAAAGAACTCCTCGAGGAAGAAAAGTTTCACCAGAAGCTATGCGATATTTAGGATATCGACAAAACGGACAAAAAAGTTTATTTGATTAACTCCAAGTTCTTTTTTATAACTTTTTATGCAACATATTGTTGTTGTTTTTGTTGTTCAAGTTTTTCTTTCTCTTGTGCAGTTGGCAATCCAAAAGATTTTTTAATTGTGTTGTCAATTGGAGCAGAAATCTTTCCACTTAAAGTTAAAACACCAGCAAATCTCAAAATACCACCAAGTATTTTTGCAGTTTTGCTACTACCATCTTTCAAGCCCATACTTGCAACATTTCCAAATTTTTTAAGAATATTTGCAACTGCAGTTGAACTTTTTATATTTTTTAAGCTTGCTGCAGAGTAAACAATTGCCCCAGCACTTGCCATTCCAATAGCCCAGCCGGCAGCACCAGAAACCAATTCGCTAATTGCAGTTTTTGCTTTTTTGCCTGTTGGTGCATCTTGAGCTTCGTTGAATATTTGTGGAAGATATGATGCAGTCATTAGAACACCGAAAGTAGTTCTGTCATTGATACAGTTTCCAACAGATTCACCCAAAATTAAAGGTATTTGTTGTGTTAATTTTCCTGCTGTTGTTTGAGCAGCATCACCATTCATAATTACAAACTTTTTAAGAGTTTCTCCAAGGTTACCTCTTGAACCTGGAACCCAGCCCTTAACTTTTATATTCTTTGCAAAATCAAATGTTTCTTCTCCAATTTTACCAATTTTTACATTGTCAAAGAATTTCAACATTTCTTTTGTTGATTTCAAATTGTGTTTTGTTTTTATTGCATCTACCAATTCTTTAGAAAATTTGAAACTATCACCCAAGTCTTTTCCGCTAAAACAAGCTTCTGCCATTTCTTGAATAGTTTTTCCGCAAATTTTAGAATCTTTTCCAACTAAAGCTTCTAAATATTTTGTAAATTTAGTTTTGTCGCCAACGCCGTCAGCGATATTTTTTAAGATTTCAGATGAAGTTAATGAAAATATGCCTTTTGGTCCAAGAACAGACATTTTTGCCATTTGAGATTTTGGTTGCACTCTGTTTGCACTTGAAGTTACGTTCTTTACTTCTTGAAATAACTTAGATTTTTTTAGAGGATTTTTAGCAGAAATAGAATTTAAAACTTCTCCAGCTTTATTACAGAACTTGCTGTTTTTAACAATTTTGTCAACGCTTTCACCAAGTTGCCAGATTTTGTTAATGTTTTTGTTTACGGCTGCAGTAACTCCCAAAACTGTTGCGATAGTTAAGGTTGCAGTAGTAATATTTTTTTTGAGTTTGTTTTTATCAATGTTTTGAGCTGCAATTTGAACTTTTTCTTTTGCGTTATCAACTTTTTCATTTATTTGCAAAGTATCATTGTTTAATACTCTTTGTGCATAACGATAAGGAAGAAGTTGAGCATTATTTTGAGCAACGGCGTTGTTGAGCGAACCCCCGATTTGTCTTGCTGTTTGGTATTGAACAAAATTTGTTGTCATTATGCTTTCATCTCCTCTATATCTTTATAAAGTCATGTTTTCTGTAAAAATTTACTTTTTAAATTTGATTTGTTAAAATTTGTAAACTGGAAAATTTTACATTATTTGGTTGATTTTCGAGAAAAAAATATTAAATAGAATATAAACATATGAAGAATAAAAATTCGGGGAGAATAAATTATGGGTTCAGGTTCATCAATAATTTCAGGAATATCTGGAGGAATTACAAATACATATTCACTTTTAGCAAACTTTGCAGGCAGTGATGGTGTAACTTTAAAAAGTATATCTTCGGTAATGTCAAATACACAATATGCTGGGAAAATTAACCCGACATTTGCATCATATATCCAATCAAATTTTAACACACTTGATAAAGATAAAGATGGGGTTTTGAGTTCAGAAGAATTATCAAATATGACAAACATGATAAATATGACTGGATTGACGCTGAATCAGTTGTCTTCACTTGGAACAGCTTCAGGTTTGTCTACGGAAACTTTACAAAAAGTTATTGAACATTTCCAAGAAATCGATAAAAATGGTGATGGAAAAGTTACAACCGCAGAAATCAATTCATACACGGTTTCTGCATCAAAAATGCAAAAAGAGGATGAATTTAGGGACAAATTTGTTTCAGATATGTCAATGTTTTATGGTGACGATACATCCTCAAATACAGATTCCATCCTATCTTATAGATATAAAAACATATAGCTTGAATCAATTTTTGATTTTAAATTTTATTTTTTAGTTATTTCGGGCAGTTGACAAGGAAAGCCTTATATTTAAAGGCTTTCCTTTTTAATTTCATGAAAAAACCTTGGAATGTAACAGCTTTTTAATAAAAATTTCTATTATATCGATAAAATGTCTTGACTACAATTATTGAAGTAGTAACATAATAATCAGCATGCTTATATGAGGAAGGTGTGTCCTCGATTTTTTTAAAAAGCCGAAAAAGGGCAGAAACACACCGTGTGTACACCGTATTATATCAGATCGCAAGAGGTGAATAAATGTCGACAAAATATCAGAAAAGAGTAACTCCGATGGGTATTCCGAACACTCGTTTGGACGATTTGCCGGACCTAATCGAAGTGCAAAAAAAATCATTTGAATGGTTCTTAAAAGAAGGTTTGAAAGAAGAATTGCTTTCATTCTCTCCAATTAAAGACTATACAGGAAGATTAGGGTTATACTTCCTTCCAAATTATACTTTTGATAATCCTAAATACACGGAAGAAGAAGCAAGAATTCACGATGCAACATATGCAAAACAGCTTCGTGTAATGGTAAGATTGACAAACCGTGATTCAGGTGAAATCAAAGAACAAGAAGTTTATATCGGAGATATTCCGACAATGACAGACAAGGGAACGTTTATCATTAACGGTGCAGAAAGGGTTATCGTTTCGCAAATTGTACGTTCTCCTGGAGTTTATTTTAAAAAAGACATTTCTCCAACAGGAAAACGTCTTTACAATGCAACTATGATTCCTAACAGAGGTGCATGGTTGAAAATCGAAACAGATGCTAACGACATAATTTATGTAAAAATTGACAAGAACAGAAAAATTCTTGCAACAACATTGTTGAAAGCTATGGGTATTACAGTTTCTGAAATGGAAACATTGTTTACTCACCCTGAATTTTTGAAGAAAACTCTTGAAAAAGATACAACAGAAACAACAGATGATGCATTGGTTGAAATTTATAAAAAATTAAGACCAGGAGATCCTGCATCACCACAAGGTGGACGTTCAATTCTTGAAGCAAGATTCTTTGATGAAAAGAAATATGATATCGGCAGAGTAGGTCGTTATAAGATTAACAAAAAACTAAACTTGAACATTGGTGCTTCAGTAAGAACATTGACAGTTCAAGATATAGTTGCATCAATAGAATATTTGATTAACTTGACATACGATGAAGGTACATTGGATGATATTGACCACTTGGGTAACAGAAGAATCCGTTCAGTTGGTGAATTGCTTCAAAACCAATTCAGAGTTGGTTTGAGCCGTATCGAAAGAATTGTTAAAGAAAGAATGACATTGCAAGATTCTGACACGTTAACACCATTGAACTTGTTAAATACAAAACCGTTGGTTGCTGCATTGAAGGAATTCTTCGGAAGTTCTCAATTGTCACAATTTATGGACCAAACAAACCCATTGGCAGAGTTAACTCACAAAAGACGTATTTCTGCATTAGGACCTGGTGGTTTGATGAGAGAAAGAGCTGGATTTGCAGTTCGTGATATTCACCCATCACACTATGGACGTATTTGTCCAGTAGAAACACCAGAAGGTCCAAACGCAGGTTTGATTGGATCTTTGGCAACACACGCAAAAGTTAATGATTATGGATTCGTAGAATCTCCGTTCTTTGTTGTTAAAGATGGCGTTGTAACAAACGAAGTTGTTTACATGACAGCTGACGAAGATGAAAACTATCGTTGCGCACCAGCAGACGTTCAATTGAATAAAGATAGAACATTCAAGGCAGATTTCGTTCCTGCAAGATATCGTTCAGAATTTATTATGTGTGAAAAGTCAAAAATCGACTATGTTGGGGTTTGCCCTATTCAAATCATTTCAGTTGCAACATCGTTGATTCCATTTATTGAACACGACGATGCTAACAGAGCTTTGATGGGATCTAACATGCAACGTCAAGCGGTACCATTGTTGATTACTCAAAGACCAGTAGTTGGTACAGGTTTGGAAGCTCGTGCAGCTAAAGACTCTGGTATGGTTGCTGTGTCAGATGTGGATGGTACTGTAGTTAGAGTCGTTGGTGAAGAAATTACTATTCAAGATAAAGCAGGAAATCTTCATGTTCATCAACTTATGAAATATTTAAGAAGTAACCAAGATACTTGTATTAACCAAAGACCAATTGTAAGGGAAGGTGATGAGGTTAAGGCTGGAGATGTTATCGCTGATGGTGCATCAACAGATGGTGGTGAATTATCTCTTGGTAAGAACGTTTTGGTAGCGTATATGCCTTGGGAAGGTTACAACTATGAAGATGCTATTTTGCTTTCAGAACGTTGTGTTCACGATGATGTCTTTACATCAGTGCACATCGAAAAATTAGAAATCGATGCAAGACAAACAAAACTTGGACCTGAAGAAATTACTCGTGAAATTCCTAATGTTTCAGAAGAAGCGTTAAGACATTTGGATGAAAGAGGTATCGTTCGTATAGGTGCAAGGGTTTATGCAGATGATATTTTGGTTGGTAAGGTTACACCAAAAGGTGAATCTGAACACCCACCAGAAGAAAAACTTTTGAGAGCGATATTCGCAGAAAAAGCAAGAGATGTTAAAGATAACTCATTGAGAGTTCCTCACGGAGAAGGTGGTAGAGTTCTTGATGTTAAGGTATTTGACAGAGAAAAAGGTGATGAATTGCCACCTGGAGCAAATACTGTTATCAGAGTATACATTGCTCAAAAACGTAAAGTTTCAGTTGGTGATAAGCTTTCTGGACGTCACGGAAACAAGGGTATTGTATCAAGAATCCTCGCAAAAGAAGATATGCCATTCTTGCCAGATGGAACTCCAATTGATGTAGTTTTGAACCCACTGGGTGTTCCTTCACGTATGAACGTAGGTCAAACTTATGAACATTTGTTGGGATTGGCATCTTATTTGACAAAACAATATTATGAAACTCCTTCATTTGATGAAATGTATGGAGATAATCAATCAGAAAAAGCAACAAAAGAAGAATTGCTTAAAGGTATTAAAGAATCTGGTTGCGATTGGGTAAGAGAAGACGGTAAAGTTTCACTTATTGATGGTAGAACTGGTGAACCGTTTGACGAACCTGTTGCGGTTGGTGTTTCTTATATCTTGAAACTTGTTCACCTTGTTGATGATAAAATTCACGCTCGTTCAACTGGTCCTTACTCATTGGTAACACAACAACCATTAGGTGGTAAGGCTCAATTCGGCGGACAAAGATTTGGTGAAATGGAAGTTTGGGCATTGGAAGCTTATGGTGCAGCATATACATTACAAGAAATGTTGACAATTAAGTCTGATGATGTTAACGGACGTAACAGAGCTTATGAAGCAATCGTAAAAGGCGATAATATTCCAAGACCAGGAATTCCAGAATCCTTCAAGGTTCTTGTAAGAGAACTTCAAAGTATCGGTCTTGATATTACCGTTGCAAAGAAAGATGGCATCGAAGTTGATTTGATGACAGATATTGATGATTTAAGAAAAGCTGCTCCGAAAAGAACATTATCTGATATCGATTCGGAATTGTTGAATATCAATTTCTTTGAAACACCGACATCATACGGTGATTTGTAAACTCAAAAACGTTAGTAAACACAATTGAAAAAGGAAATATAAATGTCTACAAGTATTGATTATTTTGATTATATAAGAATCAGCATTGCTTCTCCAGAAAGAATCCTTAAATGGTCTTATGGTGAAGTAACAAAACCAGAAACAATTAACTACAGAACATTGAAACCAGAACGTGATGGTTTATTCTGCGAAAGAATTTTTGGACCATCAAAAGACTGGGAATGTTATTGTGGTAAATATAAACGTGTAAGACACAAAGGTATTATTTGTGAACGTTGTGGTGTTGAAGTTACAGATTCCAAAGTAAGACGTCACAGAATGGGACACATCAAGCTCGCTGCTCCTGTTTCTCATATCTGGTTCTTAAAAGGGATTCCTTCATATTTGGGCTTATTGCTTGACATGACACTAAAAGAACTTGAACAAGTTATTTACTTTAATGATTATGTTGTTCTTGATGCAGGTGATAGTGAGTTCAAAAAACTTCAACTCTTACATGAAGAAGATTACGAAGCATATATGACAGAACACGAAGATTCAACTCTTAAGGTTGGTATCGGTGCAGAAGCTATTAAAGAATTGTTGTCAGAACTTGATATAAAAGATTTGGCAGCAAAAATCAGAGATGAACTTGCTGCTGGTGTAAATTCTGTTCAAAAGAAAAGTAAGTTAATCAAAAAGTTGAGATTATTAGATTCATTGATTTCATCTGAAACTGATCCAACTTGGATGATCATGGATGTACTTCCTGTTACTCCACCAGATTTAAGACCAATGGTACAGTTGGATGGTGGTAGATTTGCAACATCTGACCTCAATGATTTGTATAGACGTGTAATTAACAGAAACAATCGTTTGGCAAGATTGCTTGAAATGGGCGCTCCTGAAATCATCGTTAGAAACGAAAAAAGAATGCTTCAAGAAGCAGTTGATGCTTTAATTGATAATGGTAGAAGAGGAAGAACAGTTGTTGGTCCAAATAACAGAGCTTTAAAATCTTTATCAAATATCATTGAAGGAAAACAAGGTCGTTTCAGACAAAACCTTTTGGGTAAACGTGTTGACTATTCAGGACGTTCAGTTATCGTTGTTGGTCCAACATTGAAATTAAATCAATGTGGTTTGCCAAAAGAAATGGCTATTGAATTGTTTAAACCATTTGTTGTTAACAAACTTATTGAAAGAGGATATGTTCAAAACATTAAATCTGCAAAGAAAATGATTGAACGTTCTGATTCAAGAGTATGGGATATATTGGAAGAAATCATTGACGGACACCCAGTTCTATTGAACCGTGCTCCAACACTTCACAGATTAGGTATTCAAGCATTTGAACCAAAATTGGTTGAAGGTAGAGCTATTCAATTACACCCACTTGTTTGTACAGCATTCAACGCTGACTTCGATGGTGACCAAATGGCTGTTCACGTACCTCTTTCAATTGAGGCTCAAACAGAAGCAAGAATGTTGATGCTTGCAACAAATAACATTTTGGCTCCAGCAACTGGAAAACCTATTATATCTCCTTCTCAAGACATGGTTTTGGGTATGTATTACCTAACAATCATCAAAGATGAAGAAGCTCCAGTTAAAGGTTATTTCTATAGTTTCGAAGATGCTATTTCTGCACTTGAAGCTGGTGTTATCGATTTGCACGACAAAATTGTGTTAAGAGATGAAGAAGGCGAAAGAATAGAAACAACTGTTGGTAGAATATTGTTTAACGAAACTGTTAGAAATGCAGTTTTGGGTTAATAGTTCAAGATTGATATATATAGAATAAAGGTAGATAAAATGACAAACACAGCGTATAAAAAAATGAACAAATCATTAGATTATATAAATAAGATAATGGACAAAAAAAGCTTAAACAATCTTTTGTTGCAAGTTTATCTTGAGTTTGGTGGTGCAAAAACAGCATCTCTTGCTAACGCTCTTAAAAACTTGGGTTATAAATATGCTACAAAATCTGGTACAACAATTTCTATTAAGGATTTGGCTGTTCCAGAAAATAAAAAAGATTTGTTAAAACAAGCTGAAGATGAAATTAAAAAATCAACTCACAGATATCTAAAAGGAGAAATTACTGAAGTTGAAAGATATACAAAGGTTATCGATACTTGGTCAGAAACAACATCAAAATTGACAGAAAGTGTAGTAGAAAACTTTGATAAATTAAACCCTGTATATATGATGGCATTCTCTGGTGCAAGAGGTAACTTATCTCAAGTATCACAATTGGTAGGGATGAGAGGTTTGATGGCTGATGCACAAGGTCAAATCATCGACTTACCTATCAAATCAAACTTTAAAGAAGGATTATCTGTAACAGAGTACATTATTTCTTCTTATGGTGCAAGAAAAGGTCTTGTTGACACAGCGTTGAAAACCGCTGACTCAGGTTACTTGACAAGACGTTTGGTTGACGTTGCTCAAGATGTTATTATCAGAGCTGATGATTGTCATACTGACAAATACATAAGAATGAAAGCAATTTCTGACGGAGAAAAGGACGTTGTTTCACTCGCTGACAGATTGCTCGGAAGAACAATTGCTGAAGATGTTAAAGATGAAAACGGAAATGTCGTAATCCCATCAGGAACAACTTTAAACAGAAGCGATGTTAAAAAAGTTGCAAAACTTAAAATAAAAGAATTGAACGTTCGTTCAGGTCTTACTTGTGGTTTAGAATATGGTATTTGTCAAAAATGCTATGGTTGGGCAATGACCACACAAAAACTTGTTGATATAGGTGAAGCAATTGGTATTATTGCTGCTCAATCAATCGGTGAACCTGGTACACAGTTAACAATGAGAACATTCCACACAGGTGGTGTATTTAAAGGCTCTGGAGCAATTAGAGAAGTTATTGCCAAAAATGACGGTGAAGTTGTTTCAAAAGTTGTAACTCGTGAATTCAGAACTCGTCATGGGGATGTCGTTCAAATAACTAATTACGAAGCTGATTTGGTTGTTAAAACTAAAAAAGGCGAAGAAAAATATCACATTCCAGCTGGATCAAAAGTCTTAGTTAAAGCTGGGGATGTAATTAAAAAAGGTGAAAAACTTGCTGAATTTGAACCTGGCTCTCAAGGTGATGGTAGCCGTTTAACAGAAAAAGCAACAAAGGATATTACATCAGACTTGTCTGGTGAAGTTATGTTTGAAGATTTCGTTGCAGATGAAAAGAAAGATAGACAAGGTAACATTTCAAGAACTGCAAATAAAAATGGTATTATTTGGGTTCTTGGTGGAGATGTTTATAACCTTTTAGGTGGATCTAAAGTCCTCGTAAAAGATAAACAAAAAGTTACTAAAGGTGAAAAAATCGCAGAAACTCTTACTATTTCTGAACACGGTGGTGAAGTTAGAGCATCTGAAGATTTGGTAGTTGAAGAAGTTGAATTTGATGGTAAAAAAATCAAAAAAATCGTTAGTGGTAAAGAAATCATTATTGTTATTGCATCTTTGACTGCTGCAAACGCAACATTTGAACAAACAAAGAAAGAACAAATTTGGACAGTTAAGAAAACTGGTGAACGTTACGTTGTAAAAGCACCTATTGATACAACAGTAGAAAACGGAATGATTCTTGCAGAACTTATTGATGACCAATGTATGGTTGAATCTTCTGGAGAAATCAGATACGTTGATGTTGAAACAGATGATAACCAAATTATTACCAAAGGTGGTAAGGTTGTATTCATTCCAGAAGAAATTCACCAAATTAACAAAGATGCTTCTTTGAGAATGGTAGATTCTGGAACATTTGTTACTGCCGGTACTGAAATTGTGAAAGATCTTTATTCACATATTGATGGTATTGTAGAAATTAAAGAATGTAATGACATTATCCATGAAGTTACTGTTAGACCGGGAGAAATTCATACACTTTCAAGTATTAACGAATTGAAAGTTGAGGAAGGCGTTATTCTTGAAAAGGGTACAGTAATTGCTGATGGTATAAAGGCAAAAGTACCTTCAATTGTAACAATTATGGAATCAGATATGAATGATTTGGATATTGATGATTTGGAAGAAGATCTTGACTCTGTAATGTCAGAAGAAGATGACAACATTGCAAATCAGCCAGTTCAAATCCTTGTAAGACCTATCAAAGTTATTGAAGTTGAACCAAAAGAAGTTTCAATTAAATTTGACAAAACCGATGATTTAATTGATATCGTTCCAGTAACACAACTTCAATATAAAGATGGTGCAAGAGTTAGAAATCTTGACGGAGCTGTTTTGACAAGAACAAGTTTGGTTCTTCAAATGCAAGGATATCTTTCACACCTTAAGGGTATGGTAGAACTTGATAGCAAGAACAACTTGAGAGTTGTAGTTCTTGAAACATTGATTGTTCGTCGTGAACAAGAAGGAAATATTAAAGGAACTTCATCTATGCAAACAGAACTCTTGGTTAAACAAGGTCAAGTAATTAAACCAAAAACACCTGTTGCTAAAACTCAAGTATTAGCAGTTAACGATGGTGTAGCATCAATTAAAGAAACAAAAGAAGATATGAGAAGATTGCTTCTTGTTTGTGATAATTATGAGTCAAAAATTCAAGTTAAATCTAAACCAAGTGTTAAGAAAGGTACATTGATAAAACTTGATTCTATCATTTCTGATGGTGGTGAAATCTCAGAAGTTTCTGGTGTAGTAACTGAAGTTAAGGGAAATGAAATCACAGTAAGAACTGGTCGTCCATATTTGATATCTCCAGGGACAATGCTTCAAGTAGGTGTTGGATCTCTTGTCCAAAGAGGTGATATGCTTGCAACATTGGTATTTGAAAGACAAAAAACTGGTGACATCGTTCAAGGTTTGCCTAAAGTTGAAGAACTTTTGGAAGGTAGAAAACCAAAAGATTGTGCAATACTTGCAGAAGAAGATGGTATTGCAGAAATCGAAATCGAAGACGATATGCCAAGATTATATCTCGTTAATGAAAACGGTAGACAAGAAATCAAATATGCTATTGATGCAAATGTCATTGTTTCAAATGGCGAAAAGATTAAAAAAGGTCAACCATTAACATCTGGCCCTCTAAATCCTCAAGATATTATGAGATTAAATGGACCAGAAGCTGCACAACAATACCTTGTTGATGAAGTTCAAAGAGTATATCGTTCACAAGGCGTTGAAATTGCGGATAAACACGTTGAAATAATCGTTAGACAAATGACTAAGAAAGTAAAAGTTCTTGAACCTGGTGACACTAAATTGTTACAAGGTGAGCTTGTTGAAGTTCAAGCATTTGAAAATGAAAACAAAGCTGTTAGAGAAGCTGGTGGTGTAGAAGCGACTTGTGAACACTTGTTGCTTGGTATCACAAAAGCATCTTTGAATACAGAAAGTTTCATTTCAGCTGCTTCTTTCCAAGAAACAACAAGAATTCTTACTGAAGCTGCAGTAGAAGGCAAAAAAGACTTATTGAGAGGTTTGAAAGAAAACGTTATCATTGGTCGTCTAATACCTGCAGGTACTGGTTATCATCACCTCACTAATGCAAGTGAAGAAAAAGATCAGGAAGCAATGCGTAGAGCTGCACAAAGAAATCAAGCAAGAAAACCTTCTGCAATTTTAGAAGAAATTGAAGGTATGTTTGGTGCTCCTGATTTGACTATTGATGATTAGTAAATCTATAAAATTAAGGGATAGGCTATAAAGCTTATCCCTTTTTTAGTTTTTGGAGAAATAATGAAAAAATTTTGTTTTATTTTGTTTGTTTTTTGTTTAACCGGAAATGTTGTTTTCGCTCTTAATCCAAATGATTGTGTAGATTTGTATAATAATGGTCAGTATCAAAAATCTACCACTTGCTTTTATACATTGCTTTTAAAAGATAAAAATAATGCAAAGTTAAAACTTTACTATGGAAATTCCCTTGTTGCGGAGAAAAAATATTTGCAAGCTAAAATTCAATATAATGAGGTAATTCAACAATTTCCTTATTCGACATCAGCATCTTCTGCAAAGAAAAATCTTGTATATGTAAATAAAATGCTACATACAATTCAAACATCAAGGAGTACGGATTCCGGAAACTATATTTCAGAACTTGGTGGATATGTTAAATGGTCGGGAATGCCTATTAACGTTTGGATTCAACCATCAGTATATTCTACTTCAGCAAAAAACGCCTTTGTAGAATGGCAAAACAAGACAAAAGGTGCAGTTACTTTCGTCTTTGTATCAGATATGAAAAAAGCACAAATTTTTGTTGCCTTTACAGAAAATGTTCCCACGGTAAAAGGTGGTCATGCTTTGGGTATAACAAAAGTTTCTTATAACGGTAAATATATTACAAGAGCAATAATGAATATCAAATCAGTTACAAAAACTGGGGCAAAGCAAACTCCGTCACAAATTTACCCCGTTGTTTTACATGAAGTGGGTCATGCTTTGGGCATGAAAGGTCATAGTAAAAGTCCATATGATGTAATGTATTACAGTGACGGAAATTATAGAAACGCACTTTCAAATAGAGATGTCAATACGGTTAAATCAATGTATGATTAACTGTTCCTAAAAATCAATAATGGTGTTGTTTTTACACTAATAAGATATGTAAACAATATGTTAAAATAGTAGCAAAAGAATTCATTTTTGCTTTTTAATAGTGACATAGTTTTTTAGTGTGTAGGAAAATTTTATTATGCAAGTACAAGCCTTAAACAGTGTTTCAAAAAGTAATGGTTATCTCAAAATTAACAACAACCAACATCGTTATTACACTCCAATGAACAATGTACAAGATACATTTGTTAAATCAAAAAATATGGGATTACCAATTTTTGAACAAACTGAAAAGGCAATTAAGGTTGTATCTTTTGGTAATATAAGACCTGTTCAAGAGATTATTAAACCTGCTATTCAAATGAGAGTTCAGGGTGTAAGACATTTCCAACACAACATGGATCCAGAAATGTTGAAACAAGGTATTATGCTTCCAATAAACAAAATGGCAGAAGCAATGTGGAAAGATGGAGATAAAATTGATTTTAAACTTAACCAAAGAAGAATAGAATTGGTTTCTAGGTTTGGTAAAATTGGAAGAGTACCAGAAGAAATAGCAAAGATTATTTATCCAGTAATTAAAGGTAATCCAAGAGATTTTTCATTTGAATTATCAAATCTTGTTGCTGGAAATACTAAAGGTGCATCTACAATTGGTTTACGTGTAAATCTTCTTTACAACGGAAAGGATAAAAGAATTGCAAGAGATGCGCAAGAAGCTTTTGATGAAGTTCTAAATGATCCAGAAGCATCAAAAAAAGCGTTCTTTTACCAAGAACCAACAACTCCAAAAGAACTTTTGGATAAAATATTAGCTTTTGAAAGCCACGAAAATGGTGATATTGCAGCTAAAAAAATGGAAAAAGCTGTTGAAAGTATTGTTAATGAAATTGATAATCCTCAAAATAAAAAAATCTTGATTGTTGGTCACTGTAAACCAGATGGTGATACATTGGGTTGTATCATGGGTTTGAAAAATGCAATTGACATGACACACAATGATAAACAAGTTGAATGTGCTGTTGATGATGATGTAACAGGCTTGTTTAGACACAAATTACCTGGAATTGATTACAACATCAAACATCCGTATTCTCAAGAAAAAATAAATCTTTTGGAAGCAAGTATTAAAGAAGCAGAGGCAAGAGGAGAATCCGAATCAATTATTGATGGATTAAAGCTTTCTTTGGAAAAAGCCAAAAATCCAGACTTGTTGTTGGATAATAACAAAAAATATGATTTAGTTGTTTTAATGGATGTTCCATCTCCTGCAAGATTTACAGCGGGGTTTAAAAATCATATAGAAAACGCAAACAAAGTTGTTTATATTGATCACCATCCATTTAAACAAGAAGAATGGGATAAAGCAAAAACTACAACTGGTGTGGATATGACAAAAATTGTAGATAGCGGACTTGCATGGATTGCAGAAAGAGTTCCAGCAGCATGCGAACAAGCTGCAATTATTGCATCAAAACTTAAACCTTCAAAAAATCCATTAAATCCAGATAATACGATTAAAACAATGAACAGTAAAAATGACGGTAACCACTCTAAACTTAATGCTGCGGTAGCTGCCTTTGTAACTGGTATTTGGACCGATACTGGCGGTTTTTCAAGAACAGCTAACCTTTTACCAGAAGATATCATTGACAAAAATGGTGAAAGAGTTTCAGTATATCAAAGACCAAACTTTTATCCTGAAGGATTTTCAAAGTGGTTATTTAATATGACAAATAATCAAATTGATAAGAAGTGGATGCGTGACAATATCACTTATGATATAAACGATAAGAAGAGTCCTAATCTTGAAATTTCAGCAAGAGATCAAATGGTTAAAATTGCAGAAGCAGGTAAATATGAAAATATAAACCTTGGGTTAGGTATTGTTAATGCAACTTATGATGAAATGAAAGAAGTTTTAAAGATAGCTCAAGTTCATGAGCCAGAAACAAGTTTTCTTGATGTTCAAAACGCATTCAAATACAGTGAAGTTATGGGTCAATTTAGAGGCGAAACAATGAAGTCTTTGATGACCGCTGGAAAAAACATTTCTAAAGCTGATCAAAAAGAAGTTGGTGAGTATGATGCTGATAAGATTGCAGTATTCATTTGCGAATCAGAAAGAGCGGGAGAATTAAATACAGAAGGTAAACGTTCTGTAGAAAATGCGTTGAGATTTTCATTCCGTTCTCAAGAAGGAACAATCTATGCAGAACTTCTTGCATCATTATTCAATGGTGGTGGACACGGTGGAGCTGCTGGTGGACACATTAAGGGCAAGGACGTTACTTTAAATTCTGCTTTCACGGTTAAGGCTAACGGAAAAGTTATAAATGATAATAAAATTCTTTATAAAATGTTAATGAAAAACTATGATTTGATGCATGATAAAAAATTGACGGCTGCGGATAGAGAAGCGAAAAAAATTCACTTTGAATTAGTTCCAGATGAAAAAGGAAGAACTTCTGCAAAAATCATTGAAGATCTTGTTAGAGAATGCAGACACGCAGCTTAATATAGTTTAAAAAGTTGATTTCAAAATGCACACTTATTGATATAATATGTGTGCATTTTAATAGGAGAAACTTTCTTGCAAGATTATTCATTTCCATTTGAGCCAGATGATTTTCAAAAAGAGGCTTTTGATGTTATAAACGAAGGAAAAAGTGTTGTTGTTTGTGCACCTACTGGTGCAGGAAAAACTGTTATCGCTGAACATGCGATACATCTTGCGATAAAAAATAGCAATAGAGTTTTTTATACGACACCGCTCAAGGCACTGTCTAATCAAAAGTATCGAGATTTTGCAGGTAAATATGGGGTTAACAACGTTGGTCTTTTGACTGGTGATACTTCAATAAATCGAAATGCGCAAATTGTCGTTATGACAACGGAAGTTTTTAGAAATATGTTGTACGGAACTAATTTTGGATCTGTTACTGAAAATATGAAAGGTGTTAAATACGTTGTTTTAGATGAAGTTCATTATATGAATGATGAACAAAGAGGAACTGTTTGGGAAGAAAGTATTATTTATTGTCCAACAAATATTCAACTTGTTGCACTGTCTGCAACTGTTGCTAATGCTGAACAACTTACTGCATGGATAAATACAGTTCACTCTGAAACAAAACTTGTTAAAACGGATTTTAGACCTGTTCCATTAAGGTTTTATTACTTTGATAGTTCTCAACCAAATAATCTTTTGCCGTTATTTACTCCGTCAGGTCAATTGAATTCCAAAATAAAACCAGAGAAAAAACAGTTTGGTAAAAAAAGAAGAACTCCTCAAAGATATGTTGCTTGTGATGTTATAAGAAATTTACACGAAAAAGATATGCTACCCGCAATATATTTTACGTTTTCAAGAAAAAAATGTGATGAACAAGCAGAAAAATGTGCCAAGCTTTGTCTTTCTACTCCAAAAGAGCAAGCACAAATAAAAAAAATAATAGATGAGTACATTGAAGAAAACCCATATTTAGCAAAAAATAAGCAATTAGAGTATTTATATTCTGGTATAGCTTCTCACCATGCAGGGTTGTTGCCGGCATGGAAGGTTTTGGTTGAAAAACTGTTTCAACAAGGCTTAATAAAAGTTGTGTTTGCTACCGAAACTCTTGCTGCAGGTATAAATATGCCAGCTCGATCAACTGTTATAAGTTCAATAAGTAAAAGAACAGATTCTGGACATAGAATGCTTACACCAAGTGAGTTTTTACAAATGTCAGGTAGAGCTGGTAGGAGAGGAATGGATGAAATTGGATATGTAACAATTGTTGGTTCTCAATTCCAATCACCAGAAGAAGTTGCGGAACTTGTTCTATCTGATGCAAATCCACTCGAAAGCAGATTTTCACCAAGTTATTCTATGGTTTTAAACTTGCTTCAGAGGTTTACCCTTGATGAAGCAAAAGAATTGATTTTAAAAAGTTTTGGCTATTTTTCATCTTCAACCAGATTGAGTCCGTTGTTGGAACAACAAAAAGCTATTTCTGAAAGAATAAAAGAGTTGTCGAAATTCAAGTGTCATCACAAACTATCACATGAAAAGCTTCTTGAATATAACAAAATTCGTTCAATATATGTTGAAAACAGGCGAATTTACAAAACAATCCTTAAACAAGAAAAAAACAAAAAAAGAGCCTTGTCACAAGAAGTAATTGCGTTTGGGGATAAAACAAAAGATTTGCTTCATAAAATGCAATCCTTCCCATGTGATACATGTAAATTGTTTAAGAAACACATGAAGGAAATTGAAATTTTTGAAAGATATAAAGTTAGAGAGGTCAAATTAGCAAAACAAATAGAACTCGAAAGAGATATTTTCTGGAACAAGTTCCTTGCACATAGGGCAATATTGGAGGAATTTGACTGTTTAAAAGATGATTATCCAACACCAAAAGGAGTAATGACATCCCAAATTAGAGCAGAAAACGAGCTATTTTTGGCAGAAATTATACAGTCACATGTTTTGGAAAATCTTTCTCCGTCTGAACTTGCAAGTGTGATATGTGCTGTTACAACAGAAGATTTAAGAGTTGAAAACATGCCATCTTTACCTATTTCTCAAAAATCAAGAAAAACATTAAATAAAATAAAGGATATTAAAAGAAGAATAGAAAAATCTCAAAAAGATTATTCTGTGGATTCACCAATGTATGTTAATTCTTATTTTTCTGCACTAATAGAATTGTGGACAGAAGGAAGTGAGTGGGAAGATATTGTTGAACAAATAAATATTGGAGAAGGTGATATTGTAAGGGCATTTAAACGTACAGTTGATGTTTTAAGACAATTCTGTACAATCTCTGATGTTCCGGAAGCTCTCGTATTTACTGCCAGAGAAACCATTGAAAAAATCCTTCGTTCTCCGATAGACATTGATTAAATTTGTTTTGGGGAAATATGTAATTTAGAGTTTAGGACGATATATTAAAATTACTCTTGTGAATTGTTTCTTTCAAGGTGTTTTTTTAAATATTTTCCGGTAAAAGATTTTTTACATTTCATTATTTCTTCTACTGTTCCACAAGCCAAGATTTCTCCACCTTCATCTCCACCTTCTGGACCTAAATCAATTATATAGTCAGCAATTTTTATTACGTCCATATTATGTTCTATTATAAAAATAGTATTTCCTGCATCAGCAAGCCTTTGTAGAATTTTTATCAGCTTGTCCAAATCTGCCCAATGTAAACCAACAGAAGGTTCATCGAGTAAATATAGTGTTTTCCCTGTTGAATGTTTATTTAATTCAGATGCAAGTTTTATTCTTTGAGCCTCTCCACCAGAAAGTGTGGTTGAGCTTTGTCCAAGTTTTATATAATCTAGTCCAACATCGTTTAATGTTTGAAGTTTAGATTTAATTCTTGGTATATTTTCAAAAAATTCGAGGGCTTCTTTTACACTCATATCAAGAACGTCTGAAATTGTTTTTCCCTTATATTTAACTTCAAGAGTTTCTCTATTATATCTCTTTCCTTTGCAGACGTCGCATTTTACGTAAACATCGGATAAGAAATTCATTTCTATTTTTAAAACTCCATCTCCTTTACAAGCTTCGCATCTTCCACCTTTTACGTTAAAGCTGAATCTTCCTGGTTTGTAACCTCTAACTTTAGATTCGTTTGTAACCGAGAAAAGTTCTCTTATCGGAGTAAAGACATCAGTGTATGTTGCTGGGTTTGAGCGAGGAGTTTTTCCAATCGGAGATTGATCAATATCAATAACTTTATCAAGGTTTTCAAATCCTGTAATTTCATCCACACCTTGTGGTTTTGGTTTGTTTTTTCTTATTTTATGACGTGCGTATTCAAAGATAATATCTTGCATCAATGTGGATTTTCCAGACCCAGAGATTCCAGCAAACACAACGATTTTACCAAGAGGAATATCAAGATTTATATTTTTTAAATTATTTAGGTGAGCGTTTTCTATATGTAAAAACTTACCATTTCCTTCTCTGACTTTTTCAGGAAGAGGTATAAATTTTTCTCCTGACAAATATTTGCCAGTTATAGAGTTTTTATTATTTATAATATCTTCAATACTACCAGACGCGACAATTTTGCCTCCTAATATGCCAGCTTGTGGTCCAATATCAACAATGTAATCAGCTTGTCTAATTGTATCTTCGTCATGTTCAACAACAATAAGTGTATTTCCAATATTTCGTAGATTTACAAGGGTCTTTATTAACCTATCGTTATCTCTTTGATGAAGGCCTATTGATGGTTCATCAAGAACATACAAAACTCCAGAAAGACCGCTTCCAATTTGTGTGGCAAGTCTTATTCTTTGAGCTTCGCCACCAGATAAAGTACCAGCATTTCTTTCAAGAGTAAGATATCCCAAACCAACGTCAGTTAAAAATTTCAATCTTGAGCGAATTTCATCTAAAATTTGTTTGGCTATTGTCATTTCGTAGTCGTTGAAATCAAGATATAAAGAAGAAACGAAGTTTAGTGCTTCTTTTATTGGCATGCAAGTAAATTCATAAATATTTTTTTTGCCAATCGTTACAGCAAGAGGAAAAGGTTTTAATCTTGCACCATGGCAGGCACTACAAGGTTTTGAAACAATGTACTTTTGCAATTCATTTGTCCAATATTCTCCGTCAGATAGAAGACTTTCGTTATACTTTTTCTCGAAATATGGAACAACTCCAGGAAAGTGTCCATAAGTGGTTCTATAACGTTTAGAAATAAAGTCCTTTACTCTAATTTTTATTGGCAAATTGCTACCATAAAGGATAATATTTTTATGTTCTTCTGGAAGTTCTTCAAAAGGTGTTTCTGGATTTATATCGAAAGCTTCACAAACAGAATTTATCAAATCTGTATAATATCGATTAGTAGTCTTTTTCCAAGGATATATAGCTCCTTCATTGAGGGAAAGTTTTCTGTCAGGAATTATAAGATTGGCATCTGCAACAGAGCTTGCGCCAAGTCCTGAACACTTTTCACAAGCTCCATAGGGAGCGTTAAAAGAAAAAATTCGTGGTGCGAGTTCTTCAAAACTTAAGTTACATTTAGGGCAAGAAAGTTTTTCAGAAAAAATAGTTTCATTTCCTTCACAGTCTATAATAACAATTCCATCTGCTTTTTTTAATGCAATTTGTACGCTATCTGCAATTCTTGATTTTGCACTTTCTTTGACAACTATTCTATCAACTACAACGGATATCGTGTGTTTTTGAGTTTTAGAAAGCGTAATTTCATCTTCATCTAAATTGTAGATTTCTCCGTCAACCTTAACTCTGACAAAACCTTCTTGACGTAATTCTTCAAATGTTGATAAAAACTCTCCCTTTTTACCTCTTGCAATTGGGGCAAGAATTTGAATTTTTGATCCCTCTTTAAAATTCATAATTTTATCTACGATTTCATCTAATGTTTGAGGTTTTATTTTATCTCCACAGTTAGGACAGTGAGGAATTCCAACTCTTGCATATAGTAACCTTAAATAATCATATATTTCTGTAACCGTACCGACGGTTGATCTTGGGTTGTTACTTGTTGTTTTTTGGTCAATGGATATTGCTGGAGATAACCCTTCAATGTGTTCAACATCTGGTTTGTCAGTTTGTCCCAAAAATTGTCTTGCATAAACAGAGAGGCTTTCGACATATCTTCTTTGACCTTCTGCGAAAATAGTATCAAAGGCAAGTGAACTCTTTCCAGAGCCAGACACTCCAGTAAAGACAATCAATTCATTCTTTGGAAGTTCAAGAGAAACATTTTTTAAATTATTTTCTTTTGCACCTTTAATAATAATTTTATCTGCCATACCGGTATTATGACATAAAAAAATATTGTAATCCGTAAATGTTTTAAAATTTTTATTATATAATATAGGAAGATTATTTTTGAAAAGGATGAATTATGGATTTTATTACAATAACAATTGATGCATTAAATGCATTATCAAAATTTGCTGGTAGTTATGGTGTAGGTATTATTTTACTTACAGTTTTGATAAGACTTGCAATGTGGCCACTTGGGGTTTCACAACAACGTTCAATGAAGATGATGCAAACACTTCAACCAAAACTGAAGGCTATTCAAGATAGATACAAAAATGATCCTCAAACAATGCAAAGAAAAATGATGGAATTTTATAAGGATCACAAATTTAATCCTATGTCAGGATGTTTTCCTTTGTTAATTCAAATGCCAATATTTATTTTGCTTTATTCTGCTTTGATGAGTCCACAATTTATTCAAATGGCAGGAAATACTCAATTTTTATTTATCAACCGTCTTGATGCAACTCTAAATACAAGTGCAGGTATTTCAAATGACGGTGTTATGAATATTTCAAAAGGTAACACTTTGATTTCTGGAAAAACAGCATTGGTTTATCTTGAAAATGGAGAAGTTATTCAAAATGTAAAAATCGAAAAACCAAACAAAGTTCTTCAAATACAAGGAGATGTTAATCCTGGAGAACCTGTTGATTTGAAAATAAGTCTTGATAGTTTAGATTTGAAATTTAGTCAGCTTGGACAAATTAAGGATGCGGAAATCGTTATCTCAAATATGCAAAACAGAGAAAATGAAAAAATCAAATTTTTAAGACAAGGTGACAATCTTATAGCTTCTATGCCTACCGTTGCAGTTAAAAATACTCTTCATTGGGATGTTCTTATTTTGATTGCATTGTTTGGTATAACAATGTTCTTGTCCCAAAAAATCATGATGGCAACAAATAAAACATCAAATCAAGATCCAGCACAGGAAGCTTTGCAAAAATCAATGGGAACGTTTATGCCAATTATGATTATGGCAACATTCATATTTATCCCAATACCAGCTGGGGTCTTCTTGTACTTGATTTCAAGTAACATTATTCAAATTGCACAAACTGTTATTATTGACAAGCAATTAAATATAGAAGAAGCAAAGAGAAAAGAAAAAATTGATGAAGATGCAGTAAAAAATGCAAGAACAATAAAGGTGAAAGAATAGTTATGAAAACTTCGGATTTCGATTATGAATTGCCCGAAAATCTTATTGCACAATTCCCAACGCAAAAACGTAGCGAATCAAAAATGCTTGTTCTTGATAAAAGCAAGCAATCTCTTGAACACAAACATTTTTATGACATAATAGATTATTTAACAGATAATGATATTTTGGTTTTAAACAATACGAAAGTCATACCTGCAAGACTTTTTGGAACGAAAGAAACTGGAGCAAAAATTGAAGTTTTCCTTTTAAAAGACTTGAAAAATGGCAGATGGGAAGTTTTGATGAAACCTGCGAAAAGAGTTCATCTAAATGATAAAATAAAAATTAGTGATGAGTTGTCTGTTATAGCTAAAGAACAAATGGAAGACGGCAAAAGAATAGTCGAAATTGTTTGTGATGGTGATATTTATGACTTGTTAAATAAATATGGTAATATCCCTCTTCCACCATATATCGAAAGGAAAATGACAAGTGACGAGATAAAAAAGCTTGATTATAATCGCTATCAAACAGTTTATGCTAAAAACGAAGGTTCTGTTGCTGCCCCAACCGCAGGATTGCATTTTACTGAAGAAATATTGCAAAAACTCAAAAATAAAGGCGTTACCGTTTGTTATGTCACTCTAAATGTTGGACTTGGTACATTTAGACCTGTGAAATGTGATGATGTTACTGAACACAAAATGGATTCAGAAGAGTTTGAAATAAGCGAAGAAACTGCAAGGGTAATAACTGAAGGTAAAGCAAATGGAAAAAATATTGTTGCAGTTGGGACAACTTCTGTTAGAACATTGGAGACAGCTTATGCACAATTTGGAGAAATAAAAGCTTGCAAATCTTCATCAAGACTCTTTATATATCCTCCTTATGAGTTTAAGGTAATTGATAAACTTATTACAAATTTTCACTTGCCAAAATCCACATTGATAATGCTTGTAAGTGCATTCGCAGGAAAAGACTTTGTATTTAGGGCATATAAAACTGCAGTAGAAAATAACTATAGGTTTTATAGTTATGGTGATTGCATGTTCATTCACTAAGAATTTAAAATTCGTTTTGCCTGTTCTTCTCTTCCTATTGAAGATAGATGTTTTGCGTAGTCTTTATTTAAAGCTTCATCCGTTGAACAGAGTCTGTATGCTTGTGAAAAATATCTTGAAGCATCTTCAACTTTATGAAGAAGGTCTGCAAGGTTTGCACATAACCAACGATATTTATAATTTCTTTCATCAATATCTGCAGCTTCAACAGCCCACATATAAGCGTTTTCTATATCACCTTCATATTGACAAAATTCGCTCATTTTTATATATAAGACCGCATTGTTCAAGTCAAGAGTAATTGCTTTTTTCAAGCTTTCTATTGCAAAGGTTCTATCACCTTGAGCAAAGAGGGCGATAGCATTGTAATAATACCCTTTTGGACAATTTTCATCTAAATCAATAATATCTTGAGCAACTGCATATAACCTTTCGTAATTTTTTTGCTCATCATAAATTTCGGCCATAGAAACAAACGAAGGAACATATCTGTCATTTATTTCTATGAGTTTATGCGCAGTTTTTAATGCCTCATCAAAATCTTTTGACTCTGTTTCTAAATCTAAAAGTTCACTTAAATATGTTAAAGAGTCTGGTTTTAGTTTGATGGCTTTTCTTAAATATTCTTTTGCTTCATCTTTTAAAAGTAAATCCTTATAAACGATTGCTAAAGCATAATATGCAAAGTCATCAGTATCATCTTTTTCTATGACAGATTTAAGTTCATTCTTCGCCACAAGAGAATTGCCTTGTTTTGCTTCTATCATAGCTTTTAAAACAGTTGCTTGTTTATGTTTTGGCTCCATTTCCAAAATAGTGTTTAATTCGTTTTTTGCTTTTGTAAAATTGTTGCATTGATAATACATATAAGCAGCAGAATAATGATATTCAATATTCATTGGGTCAAGGCATATGGCTTTATGAAAATAAACTGAGGCTTCTTCTACCCAACCATTCATAAAATATGCTGATGCAAGATTATATGCATATTTTGGATTTTTTGTGTCAAGCGAATTTGCTTTTGAGAAAAATTCAGCCGCAAGTGAATATTTTCTTTCATCTAAAGATAATTGTCCTAAATAATCCATAACCTGTGCAGAAGGTTTTGTTTTTGCAAGCCTATTAAACAAAATTTCTGCCTTATCTATTTCTTTGTGTTCATAATAAAGTCTTGCCAAAAAGTTCATTATATCTTCATTTTCACTGTCAAGAGAATTTGCTCTTTCAAGATACTTCAAAGCTTTTTTATCATTTCCAGAATAATAATAAGCTTTTGCAACTTCAAATAAAACTTCACTTGTTCCGTCTTCAATTCCTTCATCAAGAATTAAATCATAATTTTTTAGTTTGTTCAAAATTTTTAATTTTCTTGCGAGATTTTCATCGCTATTGTTTATTTCATATATTTTTTGAGAAACTTCCTTAGCTTTTTCAAGATTATCTTCTTTTAAATAAATATCAGCAAGAAGGATAAGCATTTCTTCGTGGTTAGGGTTTTTTTCTAAAACTTTGTCTATATAATATTTTGCTCTATCATTGTCTTCCAACAAAATGTGAAGCTGAGCAAGTTGAGCCAAAATCTCAATATTATCTGGTTCAATAGTCAATGCTTTATATAGCATTTCAATAGCTTGTTTATAAAACCCTTGTGATTTTAAATCAAAGGAGTTTTTTATGTATTCTATAATTTCATTGTTTGCCATTTTTATTTTCCGTTTTTAATGTATTATCTTCCGTGTCATTTATTATAACAAGAATTTCATTATCTCCTGCCATTTTAAGATTATTTCTTGCAATAGATTCCCAACTTGAAGAAGTTGAGAAATTGTGGATTTCTGCTTTCAATTGTTCATTTCTGTTTAAAACTTGCTTTTTTGAATCCTTCATAATTTTTATTTTTCTTTGATAAGCTACAACTTTAGAAACATTCAAAATAGCACTAAAACTCATTTGAATTAAGCAAAACAAAAGAACTATTGTTAAAAATGAATAGTAAGCACTTACTTGTTTTTTTCTCCGCTGTTTGTCAACAAGGGTTTTTGATATAAGTTTTTCACCCGATGTATTCAGAGAAAATTTAATCTTTTTATTTTGCGGAAAAGACATTTATTATTACCTGCTAACCTAACAAATCGATTATACTTTAAATTTCAAACGAATGCAATCTTAAAACTTAAACTTTGTGGAGAAACGAATTGAAGATTTTACATATTCATTATCCCTAAATGTTTGACCAGCACCCAATTCTAAAAATATATCATCAGTATGGCTTTTGATTTTTGGATTGTATCTCAAAACCAATTCGTGTTTTTTGAAAGATTGTTTTTCATCTGATTGAAGTTTTTCAATTAGTGATAACCTGTTTGTTATTTTTAATTCAGGAGCAAGAATAAGTCTATTATCAAAATACGAAAAACTATCTCCAGTTCCTTTACTTGCAGAAATAGTTATTGCGAATTTTTCCCTATCATAACGAGAATAAATTGCCGTTGTACGGTACATTTCAGCAGAGTCGATGTAAGAATCATATTCAGTTCCGAATGTAAAATTACCAGATTGCTTTGAAATTCCTCCATAAATGGGACGAACACTTCTCTCTGAATTGTAGTATAAAGCCTTTGAAACCGTAGGATTGAATACATCAAAATTTTTCTTTTCCAAACCGAGGGAATCAGATTTAATTTTTTGCGGTTGTGAAATGTTTATAAGTTTTAAACTATCAGGCTCTAAATGTACCGCATTGTCCTCTTCAATTTGCCTATCTTCATTTTCTACATATTCCAAATGCCCTTTTAATTCTGTAATAAAATTTTCCTCACAAAATGCTTTAGGTGAGAAAAAATTTAAAATTATGAAAAATATAAGGATGCATCTAATTTTCATAATATAATTTTAAATCTTTTTTTGAATAACGACAAATATTTTAACTTATATAAAGAAAATTTTTGTTTTATAATTTTCTTATGGAAAATAAAAAAAATAAAAAGAAAAAATTTGTAATTGATACTAAAAATATGGGCGTAAACATAGATAAAAACGAGTTTAGAGAAATCGTTTTATCTCAATCAAATAAGCCACATGAAAGTTTTTACGATTACAGAAACTACTGATCATTCAGCCATTTCAAGTTCTTTTCTTTGGTCTAAAAATTTAGTTTCTTCCTTTGTGATATCTCTATTCCAAGTTGTTTCCTGTTCACGGTTTTCTGGAGTTATTTTAAAATCAACAAGCTTGCCATTTTTATCATATTCATACTTTGCAGTTTGTCTTCCAGTCATAATATTGTATTCATTTACAATTTTGCCAGAATTCATAAAGTTGATTTCTCTTTTTGTATTTCCATTAACAGCGACTTCTTTGTGTTGTTGTAATTTTCCATTGTTGTCGTACAAAAATCTATTTGTAACTTCTCCAGTTCTCTCGTCACATTTAACCTGTTCTCTGATTGTACCATTAGGAGCATACCAAGTTGCGAAAGAAACGTTTTGAGTATTTGGATCATATTTTTCGGTCATTTTTACTGTTGAACCGTTTTGATCAAATAATGCAGAGGTATCTACTTTTCCATTTTTGTAATCTTGTCTATATTGAACAGTAGAGCCATCACGTCTGTACCACAGTCTTTGAGAAATTTCACCATTATGGTTGTAAAAAGCGGTAGAATCCGCAATATTATCAGAATTTGAAGTATAGTTTTTTCTTACTACTTTTCCGTCTGAATCTTTGATTACTTCTTCATAAATTTTTGGTGTTTTTTTAGTAGCAGTAGTATCTTCTACCGCAACTTGCGGTTTTTTGTGTATAAAAATTGCAGCAAGTAAAGCCCCAAGTCCAGCAGTTACTGCAACTTTTGCAGTTTTTTGTGTTGCTACACCTTCAATTGCTTTTCCAATGGGTTTTGTAACTGTTTTTGCTGTCTTTCCCATATACGTATTTGAAATTGAAGATATTCTCATTTTACCCACCATAAACTATACACACAGTTATATTAAATATAAAAAAAGCTCAAATTTGCTAAATTGATCTGCAAATTTGAACTTTTTGTTACAAAAATTCTAAATTATTTTTTGTGTGAAGATTTTTTTGTCTTTTCTTTTTTCGGTTTTTCTTCTACTTTTTCAACTTCATCTTCTGTTGAAGAAGGTTTTTCATCTTTAGTATCAGTTTCAGACTCTTCCTCTATTTCCTCTGCTTTATCAACTTCTTCTTCTTCTTCTTCTTCTTCTTCTAAACTTTCCTCTTCAATATCATCTTTTTCTTCTTTATCTTCATTAGATTCAGATTCTTCAATAGATTCTTCTTCTATTTCCTCAACTTCTTCAGCTTTTTCTTCTGCATCAATTGCGGCTTGAATTTCTTCTTCATCTTTTGCTCTTAAAACTGGGATAGAAAGCATAAGTGCCATTGAATCTCCTTCTTGTTCAAAGTTAAGTTCAAGTTCGTCTTTATCCATTTCAACGTATTTTGAAAGAACTTCTATCATTTCTCCTCTCATTCTTTCAAGAAGATATGGAGTAAGATTTGTTCTGTCTTGCATAAGGACAAGTTTCAATCTATTTCTTGCAACATCCTTTGCGTTTTCTTTTTCTTCTACATCTTGTGTGGCTTGGAAAAATCCAATGACCTTTTTGTATAAATCAGTAAATATATCTCTCATTATTTTTGCTCCTTCGAAACCATGTTAGCAAAGAAATTTTTGATTTTATCCATAAAACCTTTTGGTTCTGTCAAATCGAGAAATTCAACTTCATCTCCCATAATTCTTTTTGCAACATTTTGGTAAGCTCTACCAGCGAGTGATTTTTCATCATTAACAATAGGTTCACCTTTGTTTGTAGAAGTGATAATGCCAACATCTTCAGGAATAATTCCAATAAGAGGGCAAGATAAAATTTCTTCAACGTCTTCAACGCTCATCATATCGTTAGCCTCAATAAGATTTGGTCTTACTCTGTTTAGAAGTAATCTGTAACTTTCTATTTCTTCCTTCGATTCCAAAAGACCGATAATTCTATCAGCATCTCTTACTGCAGACATTTCTGGAGTCGTAACGACAATTGCTTCTGTCGCTCCAGCAACAGCATTTTGAAATCCTTGTTCTATACCGGCAGGACAGTCAACTAAAACAAAATCAAAATCTTCTTTGAGTTCATCGCAAATAGTTTTTAATTGTTCTTGTGATAGTGCAGATTTATCTCTTGTTTGTGCAGCGGCAAGCAAACAAAGGTTAGGATTTTTCTTATCTTTTACAAGTGCTTGTTTTAACTTGCAACGTTCTTCTACAACGTCAACGATAGTGTATACAATTCTATTTTCAAGCCCCAACAAAAGATCCAAGTTTCTCAAACCTATGTCAGTATCAATGAGGACAACTTTTTGTCCAGCTTTTGCAAGTGCAGTTCCGATGTTAGCACTTGTTGTGGTTTTTCCAACCCCACCTTTTCCTGAGGTTATAACTATTACTCGACCGCTCATTCTTTCTCCTTTTATACTTCGTTATTTATACTTTTTATAATAATTTGATCGTTTTCAATTCTTGCTTCTTGAGGTGTAAATTCGTTTGTTCTTTGGATATGTGGAATATTTACAGTAGACAATCTTCCTGCATAAATACCAGCAATTCTCAATTGAATTGCATTAAGTTTTAATGCTCTGATTCTTGCATTTTTATTTCCATTTGTTCCAGCATGTGCGATTCCACCTAAAACACCCCAAACAGTAACGTCACCTTTTGCAATAATTTCACTTCCTGGGTGAGTGTCACCAATTACAAGAATGTTTCCATCATAACTTATTGTTTGACCAGATCTCAAAGTTTGCTTTAAATATAAAGTTGGCAAATCTTCGTCACTTGTTTCAATCTGTATGTTTTCAGTTTTGATTGTTTCATACGGAAGTTCACTCATTGATTCTTCTTGTGGATAAAGTTTACCAAAAACTCTTTCATGAGGAGTAAACAAATCAGTAGGGACTTCAACCGACTCTTCTTCAATATATTCTTCACTTGATTCTGTTTCATTTTCTTGAACTTGTTCTATTTGTTGCTCAGTTACTTGAACTTCTTCTTGGTAAGTTTGTTGCTCTTGTTGCTCAACTTCATCTTGAACTTCATTTTCTATAACTTGAGGTTGTTCAGGTTCTTCTTTAATTTCTTCTGTTTCAAAATTATTTTTGCATACGGAGATTTTTATTCCGAGATCGTTTGCAGATGAAATTGTTTTTTCTGTATTTGCATCAATGAAAGCAAGTCTTGATCCTGAAACTTCCATCAACGCTTTGATACTTAAAATTTGAGATTGACTCAAGTCAACATCTCTTATTTTTAAGCATATATTTTTACCTTTTGATTCACTCATTTCGAGTATGTTACTTAATTCTCCGATTACTTCGGAAGGATTTTTTGCATTACTTAAATCAATGATAAAACCGTTTTCTGTAAAATTTTCATTATCCATTTATTTTTCCCGATTAAACTTATACAACATTGAGTTTATCTCAAATATGAAGAATAAACAATTACAAATTTTGTATCAAATTTTTTTTATAGGGCATGCTCTTGTCATGCCCAAAATTATCAAATAATCTGATTTGTTACAAAAGTTAATAAAACTAAAATCCATGGAAAACCATGTCGCTACATGGTTTTCGGGGGGTAAAAAACCCAAAACATGCTCTGGGCATGGGTTTTCATGATTTTGAAATCTAAAATCCAGTAATAGTGCGCCTTTTGGGGTCTGTAACAAAACTTCATAAAGGCATGAGCCACACTTGAAAATCGTCCATGAGTTCTTATAATGAGGAAAAGGCTTTAAAAAAGCCGTTTGGGGTAGATTTATAAGTTGTCCTGCAAATTAACATTTGCAGTTTTTTGAAATTGGAGGAAACTTTGTTAAGAAGTCGTGATATGGGTAGAGCTGTGGCGGTTAGAAGATGGACACCGACAGCAACTGATTGTTATAAAAGAGGATGTAATTGTGAAGGTTGCTTCTATCGTGATTTTTTTAGTGGTAGCAGTCAAAAATGTCAAATGAAAGCAGCAGTTCTTGAATTAGTAAGAACAATAGGTACTCCGGATGTTGAACTTCAACAGATTATTTTAGATTGATAATTACGGGTATTTAATTTTTTTTTGTTTGTTATATAATCAATTCAGTTCTATTTACTTAATCGGAGGAAAAAATGTACATTCATGTTAACGGAAAAAATATAGAAATTACACCTGCAATCAAAGCTTATGTTAAGGAAAAAATTGGCAAAGTTGCAAATTATTACGATCAAATACAAGGTATAGATGTAATTTTGTCAGTTATTAAAAATCCTGCTGCATCAGGAAAACATGTTGCAGAGGTTGTATGCAAGTTGACATCGGGTGCTATTCATTGTGAAGAATCTGCAGAATCTATGTATGCAAGCATTGACTTACTTGCTGATAAGTTAGGTAGACAAATTAAAAAATTCAAAGATAAAACTCTTTTGCCTAAAGATAAATCTTCAATCAGAACTGACATTACAGAAGATGCAGAATAAGAAAATAAATTTTATAAAAATGCTCCCATACGTGGGAGTATTTTTTTGCCTCAATTGTGAATTGATGATACAATAAACTTATGAGTAAGAATAATATGACAATTCAAAGCCGTTTAATTCTGACGGGACTTATTATAAGTACGATATTTATCGTCGTAACTGCAATTTTAGCAACTTTCAATATTCAAAATAAATTGGAAGAAGGTTATAGGAATTTTGGACGAATTATTTCTAAAACACTTGCGGTTGAAACGGTAGATTTAATTAAGGATATTCCAGACAATGCGGTATATATGACGCTGAAGGAACATTCGGGAAAAATTCTTGAAAATAACGATGATATAGCATTCATTGAATTCAGAAATAATTCCGGTAATATAACATATTCAAGTAAAGAGGATTATACAAAACAATCTGGTCTTGCCACTGTTGTTGTGAATTCACCAATGATGCTTATAAATTCAAATGGTAAGACTCCAATAGGTTCAGTTTTTGTTGGACTTTCCGGAAACATCATTTCGCAAATAAATTCTACAGTTAAAGCATCACTTTTGTTTGTTTTTATTATTGTTTGGCTTGTGTTCTCTCTTGTAATTCTTGTAAATTCGTACTTAACAACAAAGGAATTGAGAATTTTAAAAGACGGTGTTAAAAAAATATCCACAGGAGAATTTGGTCACAAGATAACTGATAAAGATGTGAGTCTTGAGGTTAAACAACTTTTTGAAAGTTTTAACGATATGTCTAATAGGTTGCATATCTACGAGCAACAAAATATTGAGCAATTAACATTGGAGAAAAATAAGCTTGAAACCATTCTTATGAACATTGCAAATGGTGTTGTTGTTTGTGATGGAAATGATAATGTTTTGCTCTTAAATTACAGAGCACAAAAATTGCTTTCAGTTAAAGAAAAAGAAATTTTGAATGCAAAAATACAAGATTATACCGATAATGAAGGCAAATTTTGTTTTAAAGAACTCATAAAAAACTTTAAAGATGCTTCAAAAACAGAACCATACAAGGTTGATTTACAAATTAACGATAAGGTTATAAAAACTCTTGTATCTCTGATGTCTTCAGGTAGTGAAGAAAGCTCAGGATATATCATTGTGCTAATTGATGTAACAAAAGAGGCCGAAGTTGATAAAATGAGAAGTCATTTTATATCAAACGTATCACATGAATTAAGGACTCCAGTTACTGTTTTGAGAAGTTATATTGATACACTATATAATTATGGTAACGAGTTTGATTATGATACGCAAAAAGAGTTTATTGGAACAATCAATGATGAAATAATTAGACTTCATCATCTGGTAAATGAGGTATTAGATTTTTCAAGGTTAGATTCTTCTTCTGTAAAACTTGAAAAAGAAAAATGTAATTTGAAAAAACTTGTTGAAGATTGTGTAAAGTCAGTCGATGTACTTGCCAAAGAAAGAAATATTACATTTTCTATTATGCAGGAAGAAGATTTGCCAGAAGTTGTTATAAATGAAGATAGTATTTTTCGTGCATTGAAAAATTTGCTTTCAAATGCAATAAAATATTCACCAGAAAATGATAAAATAAAGGTAAAAACAGAAAGCGCAAAAAGAAAAGGTTTTGTGCAAATTAGTGTTGAAGATCACGGAATTGGAATTGCACCTGAATACCAAAAGAAAATTTTTGATAGGTTTTTTAGGGTAGAAAATGATACCCACACTATAAAAGGAACTGGATTAGGACTTCATTTGGTTAAGGTAACAGTGGAAAAGCACCACGGGGGCGAAGTTTTTGTGCATTCAGCTTTGAATGAAGGATCAACATTTGGTTTTATTCTTCCGATAAATCCACCGGAAGAAAAGGAAAATAAAGAAAAAGAAATGAAAAGTTCAATTTAGTGTTAAACTGAAAATTTAGTTTACAAAAATAAAAAAAACATTATAATGTTCTTGTGAAGATTTTAAGAATTTTTTTACTTATATTTATAATGTTTTTATGTCCGATGAGTGCAAATTGTGATTATGATTATGCGCTTCGGGATTATCAAGGAATTGAACTTCCTGCAGGAAGTTTTATTCCGGTAATAAGCCTTCAAAGTTTTTCAACCCTAACTCACGATGTTGGATCTAAAGTTGAATTTCTTTGCACATCAGACATGTATTTAAACGAAATAAATATTATCCCTAAAAATACAAAATTTTATGGCTATATTGCAAAGAAAAACGAGCCTATAGTGGGAACAAATGCTGCAATGGTTATAAAAATAGTCAAAGCAGAATTTGTTGATGGTTATCAAATTCCAGTGAGAGGGTTTATTTATTCACCACGTGGGAATGTTTTGGGTGGAACTTTAACTGCACCTGCAACATATGAAAAAAAAATTTCAAAATCTCAGGGGTTTTCCTTTAGAGTAGGTTATGTTCCTGGGGCAACAAGAAAACAGGGAGAACATCTTTCAATAGCTTCTGGTGCTGATCTTCTTATAGTTCTTGCTGCGCCGATTTATGTTACTCACACGGTCACAGATTGATTTTTTATTTTAAGTCTTGTTAAGAAGAAACGATTTTAAGAAGATTTTATTATTTTTTTGAGTTAAAATGTATTCATAAGAAAGTTACAATTATTTTTAAGGAAGGTTTGAAATGCCCGCTGATACAGGTGTTCAAAAAGATATTACTCCTCGTGAGGTAAGAAATCTTTTAAATGTTGATAATAGAGAAATAGTTAATTTGTGCAGGCATGCCAAAATTACTCCTAAAAAAGATATTAGTGGTCAAATTTATTTTTCAAAAGAAGAATTTAATGCATTGAAAAAGGCTAAAGGTGAAGTTAAGTCTACTTCTCTTACAAGTGTTGAACAACAAACTGTTATTACAAATCTTATGACAAGACTTGATGATATAGAAAAAAATATTACAAATACTGTATCTCAAACGATAGATGAAAAATTAGATGGGATGGATGAAGTAGTTGTAGAACTTATTAGATGTAAAACAGAAAATGAAACGTTAAGGCAAAAAATTAACGAATTAAATAAAGAAAATTACTATTTGAAAAATGCTCTTAATTCTTACAAACCGTTTGCTTTGGGTTTGTATGTTAAAAAAGAAGAAGATTTATTGATATAAAACATAAACCAAGGGTTAAAATAATGGAAGTAAAAGAAAAAACAGAAGTAATCGAAGCAAAAAATAAAGCTTTAAAAATGGCGATTGAAAAAATCGAAAAAGATTTTGGAAAAGGTTCAATAATGCGTCTTGGGGACAAACCTGCTGTTGACGTTGATGTTATTCCAACAGGAGCATTGGCACTTGATATAGCGCTTGGTGTTGGCGGTGTCCCAAGAGGAAGAATTATTGAAATTTATGGACCAGAAAGTTCCGGTAAAACAACTCTTGCTCAACATATTGTTGCTGAGTGTCAGAAAAAAGGTGGAATTGCTGCTTTTGTTGATGCAGAACACGCACTTGACCCAGAATATGCAAGAGCTTTGGGTGTAAATATCGATGAACTTTTGATTGCACAACCAGATACTGGAGAACAAGCTTTAGAAATTACAGAAGAACTTGTTCGTTCTGGCGCTGTTGATATTGTTGTTGTAGACTCTGTTGCAGCTTTAGTTCCAAAAGATGAAATCGAAGGAGCAATGGAAGACAAACAAATGGGTTTGCAAGCTCGTTTAATGTCAAAGGCTTTGAGAAAATTGACTGGGATTATTGGAAAAACTAATACAACTGTTATATTTATTAACCAGTTAAGAATGAAAATAGGTGTTGTTTATGGAAATCCAGAAACAACTACTGGTGGTAATGCTCTTAAATATTATGCATCGGTTAGAATGGAAATTAGAAGAGTTGAATCTTTGAAAAAAGACTCTGAAGATATTGGTAACCATGTAAAAGTGAAAGTTGTAAAGAATAAAGTAGCTCCACCGTTTAGGCAAGCTGAATTTGACATTATCTTTGGTAAAGGTATTTGTAAAGTAGGAAATCTTCTTGATGTTGCAGTAAACCTTGACATCATAAAAAAAGCTGGAGCGTGGTTTAGTTATAACGATGAAAAGATTGGGCAAGGTAGAGAAAAAGCTAAGGATTATTTAAATTCAAATCCAGCAATTCTTGAAGAAGTTGAAAGAAAAATAAGGGAAACTTTGGAGCAACAAAGTTAAAGAAATGACAAAAGGTTTTGATTTTACAAGTTATGATTTTTATTCAAACCGTTATGAAACTGAACTCGTAACGAATATTGTTGACTCCATGAAAATGATTCTTGAAGAAGACAAGAATGAAAAACAACCTTTATTTTTAAAAATTTCAGATAACTTTTTGTTAAACATCGCAAAACGTGTTGTACAAGAAAAAAGAAAAACTTTTCTTATCGGCATAACGGGAGAATCTGCATCTGGAAAATCAACTTTTGTTGATTGGACAGTTAGAGCATGTGTTAAGGATAAAATCGATGGGATTTACACTGTAATTCGCTGTGATGATTACTTTAAAGATACATCAAGAGAGTTAAGGGAAGCTGGAAGTTATGAAGCTTTATTCAGAACTGGATTTACATTTGACACTCCAGAGGCAATAAATTTAGCATTGATGAAACAACACCTAATAGAACTCAAAAAAGGTAATACCGTCGTTTCTCCACGTTATGATTTTGTAACTTGTGAATCTTTCCCAGATGGAGAAGTTAAAAAACCTGCGAAAATTCTATTAACAGAAGGTTTATATGTATTGAACGAAGATATTAGAGATATAATTGATGTTAAAGTTTATGTATATACACCACTTGATGTTTTAAAAACTCGTTGGTATCGCAGAGCTGCTTCAAGAGGAAAAACAGGTTTAGCTGCAGACATGCAGTTTAGAGATGTTAATAAAACTGCTCAAGAATATATCCGCCCTACACTAAAGATTGCAGATGTTATAATTAACGGATTGGTTGAAGTAGATTACATTCAAAGAATTACAGACAAAATATTTACCGTTATAGAGAATGCTTATTAGTCCCCTAACTTTTCTTCGGTAAGTTTTATAATTTCATCGACAATTGTTTTTTCGAGTGAAACGTTAAAATAATTGTTTATCTCTTTTATGAAGTAACAAGGACTTGTAACATTTATTTCTATTATTTTCTCATCTATTACATCAAGTCCTGCTGAATATATTCCCATTGAATTGAGTTTTTGTGCAACTAAGGTAAAGCTTTCTTTTTCTTTCTTTGAAAGTTTTCCTCGTTTTATGTATTTGTCACAGTGATCATTAAATTTGAAATCGTCTTCTGGTGGAAGTTTGATTATTGTTTCGTCCAAAACTTTTCCATTAAGGATTAAAACTCTTTTATCACCATTCGAAGGAATATATTTTTGGACCATAGTAAGGCTTTTTTCATTATTCGTCATTGTATTTATAATACTCGTGATATTTTTATCCTTTTTGTGAAGATACATAACACCAGCACCAAAGCATTTATTAAGTGGTTTGAGAATTATTTCATCATTTTTTGATAAAAAACATTCTATGTCGTTTTTACTTGATGTAACAATATTTTCGGGCATAAAATCGTAAAAAATATCACTATGAAGTTTTTCATTAAAATCTCTAATTGCTTTTGTGTTATTAAATATAAATGTTTTTTCTGTATTTACAAAGTCTAAAACGTAAGTGGCGTTAATATAGTCTAAATCAACAGGTGGGTCTGGTCGAAATATTACAAGATTAAAATTTTCAACTTTTTTCTTTTTAAATTCCTTATAAAAAATATTTCCATCTTTTGCAAAGCTTTCTGCACAATTTGTGTAAGGTATTGCCCTATCAAGACTTAGATGGTCAATTGTTGTTATATAAACTTCGAATCCTCGTTCAAGAAATTCTTTAATGAGCCAAAAATTTGTAACAAGGTTGTTAAACTCAAAATATTTTAATTCAATTCTGTCAATTACGAATAATATCTTCATAGAAAAAATCTCCTCTGAGAGGAAGTGTACTACTAAAATAAATTAACACAATGCCAAACTGACCAGTTTGTAGTAAAATGAGAAAAAAGAGGAGAAAAAATGAAAACTAATGCTATTGTACTCGCCGCAGGAAAAGGCACAAGAATGAAATCTGATAAATCAAAAGTATTACACGAAATTTTTGGGAAAGCACTTTTGGGTTATGTTTTAGATGCAATAAATAATACTAAAAAAGTAGAAAAGTCATATGTGATTGTTGGACATTGTGCACAAGAGGTAGAAAATTATGTATCATCGAACTACGACAATGCAGAATGTATATTACAATCTCCACAACTTGGAACAGGACATGCAGTTAGTATGGCTTGTCCAATGCTTGAAAATTTTGAGGGGGAAGTAATTATTCTTTGTGGAGATACACCATTGATTACTTCGGAAACATTGAATAAATTTATAGAATATCATAGAGAAAAGAATTCTGACTTAACAGTGATGAGTGCGATTTTTGAAAATCCTACAAATTATGGAAGGATTATCAGATGTGGAGATAAGCTTGCATCTATTGTGGAAGAAAAAGATGCAAGTCCAGCTCAAAAGAAAATAAAAGAAGTTAATGCAGGAATATACTGTATAAATTGGCAAAAGGTAAAACCTGCGTTTAGTGAACTTAAAAATAACAATGCTCAAGGGGAGTATTATCTAACAGATATAATTTCTTGGGGTGTATCAAAGGGATTGAATACAAATGCATATACGCTTGAAAATAATGAAGAAATTTTTGGAATAAATTCAAAAACACATCTTTCACAAGCAACAAAAATCCTCAACGATAAAACCGTTCAAAAGCATCTTGATAATGGAGTTACAATTGTTGATCCAAATTCTGTATACATTTCTCCAGAAACAGAAATTGGCACTGATACAATAATTTATCCAAATGTTTATATAACTGGTAGAAATATTATTGGAAAAAACTGTAAAGTTGGACCTTTTGCTCATCTTCGAGGTGATGTAGAGGTTAGTGACAATGTTAAAATTGGAAACTTTGTTGAAATAAAGAAATCAAAAATTTCTTCTCATACCAATGTTTGTCATTTGACATACATTGGTGATAGTGAAATCGGCTCAAATGTAAACATTGGTGCAGGAACAATTACTGCAAATTATAACCACTTTACTAAAAAGAAATCAAAGACTGTGATAAAAAATGGTGCAAGTATAGGTTCAAACAGCGTTTTGGTAGCACCAGTAGAGGTCGGAGAAAAAACTTGTATTGGGGCAGGAAGTGTTATAACAAAAAACATTTCAGATAAATCGTTGGCTCTCACAAGAGCGGATTTGAGAACAGTAGATAATTATGTTAAAGAATAAGGATATAAATAAATGAGAATTCTTGTAGGTATGTCGGGAGGAGTAGATTCAACTGTAACGGCACTTCTTTTAAAAGAACAAGGTCATGAAGTCATTGGTGCAACAATGAAAATTTGGAGTGACAAAATGCATGAAAGGCTTGCCCCATCAGTTAAAACAGGTGGTTGCAAAGATGCTTGCTATGGACCAAATGAAAAAGAAGATATTGAACATGCAAGACATCTTGCTGAACAAATAGGAATTCCATATTATGTTTTCGACTGTTCTCAGGAGTATGAAAAAATTGTACTTGAAAATTTTAAAGAGCAATATTTGTCTGGAAGAACTCCAAACCCTTGTGTAAGATGTAATAGTCTTATAAAGTTTGATGTTCTCCCTTTTCTTGCAAGAAAAAGTGGTTTAGACTTTGATAAATTTGCGACAGGACATTACGCAACAGTTGGATTTAAAAATGGTAGATATATTTTAAAGAAAGGAATAAATCCTAAAAAAGACCAAAGTTACTTTCTTTATAAACTACGTCAAGAACAATTGAAAAATATAATTATGCCATTAGGCGAAAAAACAAAAGAAGAAACAAGAGAAATTGCAAGAAGATATAATCTTGATGTATCGGATAAACCAGACAGTCAAGATTTTTACTCTGGAGATTATAATGAATTACTTCAAGTAAAGGAAAAAGAAGGAAACATTGTTGATAAAGATGGTAATGTTTTAGGTAAACACCTTGGAATATGGAATTACACTATTGGACAGAGAAAAGGCTTGAAGATAGCATATAGTGAGCCATTGTATGTAATAGACTTGAAGAAAGACACAAATGAAGTTGTAGTTGGTGTTGCAGATGAAACATTTAAAAGCGGGTTGATTGCAACAGAAATAAATTGGGTTTCGATTGAAAAGCTTGATGCGGAAAGGGAAGTGACTGTGAAAGTTCGCTCCGCACAAATTCCAGTTAAGGCTAAAATTGCTCCTTTAGGAGATAATGTAAAAGTTATTTTTGAAGATATGCAAAAAGCACTTACAAAAGGGCAATCAGCTGTTTTTTATGATGACGATGTTCTTCTTGGTGGTGGAATTATAGAAGAAGTATTTTGATATATGAGCAGAGGGAATAATACTTGAAAAATTTCTATGTAAGTAGTAACATAGTTTTTGCTCGTTAAAGGAAAGGATTTTTTATGAACGTTTGGATGAAAGTATTTATTGCATTAGGACTTGGAATTAAAAGAAACTGGCATATATTCTTCGGTCTTATTGCAGGTATAATTGTTGGTATATTTTTACACACACATGAAAATCCTTTAGTTTCAAATATATTAGTATTGATTGGACAATTATTTATAAGACTTATCCAGATGGTTGTAATTCCTCTTGTAATTTCCGCAATAATTATTGGGGTTACAAGTATCGGGGATAATAAACAACTTGGAAAATATGGAACAAAGATGATTCTTTATTATGGAATTATCACAGTTTGTGCGGTAGTAATTGGTGCTGTATTGGCGTTGATATTTAAACCAGGGTTGGGAGCTGCACAATATGTTAATGTTGCATCTGCAGTAGAAATACAACAACAAGTTGAATCAACAATTGCAGAAACACAAGGTCATTTGACAAGTATCTTCCTTGGATTTATTCCAAAAAATCCTTTAGAATCTATTGCTAAGGGTGAAATGATTCCAATTATTGTATTTGTTCTCATATTTGCACTTGCACTTGCAAAAATAGGAGAAATGAATAGGCCAATAGTATCGTTCTTTGAATCAACGTTTGCAGCGACAATGAAAGTTACAGATTGGATTATGTATTTCGCAGCTCCAGGGGTTTTTGCACTTACTGCAACCGCAATTTCAAGTTTTGGTATGGATATATTCCAATGTATTTCAAAATATTTACTGGTATTGTTAATAGCTTTTGCTATTCAATTCTTTATTGTTTATCCAGTATTCTTAAAGATTTTCTCAAGAGTTCCAGTCTTGATGCTATTTGCAGCGATGGCTGAAGCAATGATGGTAGCATTCGGAACAGCAAGTTCTTCTGCAACTTTGCCATTGACTATTACATGTAGTGAAAGAGGCGGAATTTCTCACAAAATATCAAACTTTGTATTGCCGTTGGGGGCAACATTGAATATGGACGGAACTGCAATTTTGCAAACTGTCGCAGTTATTTTCCTTGCTCAAATGTATGGTATTCATTTGACACCATTTATAATTATTCAAATTTGTTTCTTGGCAATTATTGCATCAAGTACATCTGCAGGAATTCCAGGTGCAGGTCTTATTACAATAGCTCTTGTTTTGAATGGTTTAGGTTTAAGCCCAGAACAATTGGTTGCTGGTTTTGCAATGTTATTTGCATTAGAAAAACTTACCGATATGTTCAGAACTGTTCTTAACGTAACATCTGATGCTGTTGTTACTGCAGCAATTGCAGATAATGAAAATGAAATAAATTATGATCTTTTGAATAATCCAGATACATTTAAGGAAATAATTTAAAATGACATTTAAGGTAGGGTTTTGGGGATATCCTAATCCCGAAATAACGAAAGAAATAAACTCAAAATATCCAAACTGTGAGTGGATTGATTTGGACATAGATTTTGAATATCCTCAAAGTAATATTTTACCTGATGCCTATTGCAAAATAATAAAAAACATAATTGACAATTCTTTATATATTAAACCTGATTTGATTGTTGCAACAATAGGCAAAGATAAATGTGATAGTGGGTGGTTTGCATCTTATTTACTAAAAGATTTAGGGTTTAATGTTATTCAAAGTATATTTGAAGACATTTCTAAAAGAAAAGATACCCCTATTTCTGAAAGTGATATCCCATTGAGAAACAAGATAGAACTTATTACGGGAAATATAATTAAACAGAAAAAATATGAGTTAAAAAAAGTCGATGCAAAATTTGGTTTTTGGGGTGTACCGCCAAATGATTTATCTATATTAGAGTTGTTTCCAAATGAAACTCACGTTTTCGGTTGGACAAGGTGTGTTGAAGCAAATGTTCCAGCGGATATTGAACTTGAAATGATGGTAGATGAAAATATTCCTACTGTCTTTTATTCTCAAGCTTTTTGTGCAAAATCTCAACTTGCAAAATATCTTGCAAAAAAATATGATGGACTTTACGTTGATATAGATGATTATTCGACCAACTCAGTCAAGGCAAAAATTGAGGCCTTCTTAAAATTGAGGTAACAATTGAAACTTTTTTTGTGTTAACATTGGCAATATGAAATGTTATCTTGATGCAGGCACAACTTATTCTAAATTGATTAAGATAGAGGGTGAGAATAGAATACGTACAATTCTCCCATCGAAGGAGGTTAAATCGTTAAATTTAACCTTTGAACGTGTTTGCGGTCATATGGGGATAAATGAAATTAAAGCAAAGTCATTTGAAAATGAAATTGTTGCACTTGCAAAAGGATGTAAAAAATATATTGATGATAACGCCACAGTTTTGGATTTAGGTAGTCGTGATATAAAAAGAATAACTTTTAAAAACTCGAAATTTTGCGATATGGATTGGAATACATCTTGTGCAAGTTCGACGGGTGCAACAGTTGAAATGCTTTTAAAATTTTATGATGTAGGTTTAGATAGTTTAAAATATTCCTCTGAACGTTTTCCAGTTACCTGCGGAATCTTCGGACTTGAAAAAATAATGGATGATATTTCAAAAGGTTGTGAGGCGCAAGAGGCGATTTCAAAATTTGTTCATGGAATAGCATACAATAGTTGGAATTTTGCACAAAAACCTCAAAAAATATATTTATCAGGAGGATTTTGCGAAAATAAGTGTTTTGTAAAATCTCTACAAGAATATTGCGATGTGGAGCTCTTAGGTCGTTTTATTCTTTGTGAGGGTTTAATTGATGAATAAGATTGGAAGTCTTGGCGAAGATTTAGCCGTAAAATACTTGACAAAGTTGGGGTATAAAATTCTTGAAAGAAACAAAAGATTTTCTAAACTTTGCGAAATCGATATAATTGCCAAAGATAGAAATACGATTGTATTTGTTGAGGTTAAAACAAGAAAAAACAATTCTCTTGGCAATCCTCTTGAAGCTATTACGAAAAATAAATTAAGTAATATGAAGACTGGAGTATTCTTGTATTTGCAAGAAAAAAATTTAAAAATGAGTTTTAGAATGGATGCTATATCAATCGTTTTGACACCAGAGATTAAAATAAACCATTTAAAAAATGTTGGTTGTTTTTAAAATTTAAATATGTTACCATACAGTAACTTATAGGAAGATATAATGGATTTTGATGCAATAAAAAATTTGTTCAAAGAATTTGAAATTGATGAAGCTTTGACGTTATATTATGAAGAATTTGATAATCTTTCAGAAGATGAAAAAGAACCAGTGCAAGTACAATTTATAAATGAATTAAAAAGTACTCTTGCAAAAGCTCAAAAAAAAGATAAATACGATGCAGTTTATGCCTGTGCGAAAGAACTTCTCGAATTGTATCCGAATGAAGAAAAATACCTTCTCGCTGCTGCACAAAGTTGCGAAGTATTAAAAAAATATGACTTGAGAGTTGAGTATTTGCGAAGACTTGAACCTGTAGCATCAGATAAAGGGTATTGTTATAGATTGTTAGGGCACGCTCTCAAGGATGTGGGAAATACTCTCGATGCAATTGAATATCTCTCAAAGTATATAAGAAATGGAAAACCTACCGAAAAAGATTTATATGCATTTGCAATTTTGGCGATAGAGAGATTTAAGGATGTTTTAGATCCTGTTTATATTGAAATTGCACAAAGATTTATAAATAAGCTTACAAATAAAAAACATATTCTGAAGTGCAAAATAGAATTGTGTAAAGCTCAAAAAAAATATGACGAAGCAGAAGAACTTATAAATGAATATATTAGTTTGCCTCTTTCTAATGATGAGTATTGGGAATATTCAGAGTATTATCTTTTAAAAGATGAAATACCTAAAGGTATGGAAACATTTAAGTATAGACCTAAAAAAGATTTTAAAATACTAACAGAAAAAAAAGAGTGGATGGGAGAGCCATTTGGTGGAACATTAGCAATTTTGTCTGAAAAAGAAATTGCGCAAGATATATTTTTTGCTCGATTTTTAAAGAATATTCCAAGTGAACAAAAGTTTATTTTGATATTGCAGAATGAAGAAATACCTATTTTTAAAATAAGTTTTCCTGAAATTGAAATTAAATCTGAAGATGATATCGAAAATCTTGATATTGGACAATACACATTTATTGGAGATATTCCAAAAAAATTAAATATTATTGATTTTAAGTCTGAAAAATATATAGAATTAAATACAAAAGATGTTAAAAAATTTGCAAAAACAAATGGTTGCAACAAAAAAGTTTTAAGTATTGGGTTTGAAGATTATAAAAATGATTTTAATAGTAAAAATTTAGATGTTTATTTATTGTCGAATTTATCTAAAGTCCCTGCAAAATTTTGTTCTTTAAAAGAAAATATAGATGATGAAACTGTTAAAAAAGAAATAAACAAAGCAGCAATGCTTGAAATAATGGGCGGAAATCCCGAATATATAGAAAACTATGAAATGAAATTCTATGTGGAAAATTATGGAAAAAATATTCATAATCTATATGATAAAGCCCTTGCCATTAGTAATGTTGATGTCGTTATTTCTGGAAACAACCTGACATCAATGCTTGCAATATCTATGGGAAAGAAAACAATAACAATTGGACATAAAAAGCTAACTCCATGGTATTTGCATGTATTTAATAATAATGGGGAGATTTATAACTTAGAGTTTGAAAAAGGCTATTCATGGATAAATCTTGACCGTTATGTTTACCAACTATTGTGGCAATACATTGATAATAAATACTTTAAGAACTTTGTTTTAAATAATGAAAAGAGATATGAAAATCTTCTTGAGAAATCACCAGAAAATGATTTTGCACTTTCATCTTATGCTGGAATTCTTTCATGTGATTATGTAAAAAAATACGATAAAGCAAGAGAAATAATCGAAGATGCACTTGAAATTAGGAGATCTGAAGAGTATTTTTCACAGTTGTTATCAATTATGGAAAATATATACGATAAAGATGAATACTCAGAGAAAGTTGAAGAAGTCCTTGAAAAATACAAGACAGGAAATGGTTATATGGCATATGCATTTGCGTTGCTTGCAAAGAGGAATTATACTGAAGGTTTATCCTATTATAGAAAAAGAAATTCTATTACATCTCGCTTAAATAAAAAAGTTTGGACAGGCGAAGAGGACTTATCTGATTCAACAATCCTTGTTATTGCAGATGAAGGTCTGGGAGATAATATTTTATTTGGAAGATATCTTAACAACTTATCTAAAATTGCTAAGCATGTAAAATACATAGCAAGGAAAGAATTGTATGATTTGTTTAAATACAACTTCCCAGATGTTGAAATTTTAACAGAGGTAAAAGATTTTGAAAAAATAGATTGTGATTATTGTGTAACGACAATGGATTTGCCAACATGCTTTAAGTTTGATGGAACAAATTATGAACAGGCAGAAGGTTATATGACTGTTGATGATAAGTTAGTGGAAGAATTTAAAGAAAAATACGTAAACAAAGAAACATTTAATATTGGGATAATGCACCGAGGAATTTCTACTCAAATGTTAGAACGTAATGTTTTACTTCAACAGTTGCTACCTTTAACTGAAATAGAAGGAGTTCAATTGTATTCTTTCCAATATAAAGAGCCGGATTATAGATTTAAAAATACAAATGTTATAAATTTAGGTAAAAATTTTGAAAGCTTTCTTGATACGGCAGTGGCCGTAAAATCAATGGATTTAATGGTGTCAACAGACAATGGTACATTAAACTTGTCTGGGGCATTGGGTCAAAAAACATTCATGTTGCTACGTCATATACCTGATTGGCGCTGGCCTCTTGATAGAAAAGATGATATTGGTTGGTACAAAAATGTAAAACCATTCTACAATGATATCGGTGATGATTGGGACAAAACAATCCAAAGGCTAAAAAAAGAAGTTGAAAAACTCGTAAAAAAAAGTAGAAAGTAAATCTATTTTTTCTTTGCTGATAAAATTTGACTATGCAAAAGGTTTGCCTTATTTAAGCATGCCGTAAGCTTTTGATATTTTAATTCTGTTTCCCCATAAGGAGCTTGAGTTTTTACTATTTCTGTAACTTTGGTATTTATATTATTTAAAGTGTTTAGAGATTTTTTTACAGTATTTGAATATCTTATTCTCTTTGAACATTTTAATATTATGTATTTAAAAAGAAAGCTTCCAATAAGTGAAAAACCGTTTTTGAATGAAAATTTTTCAAAAAATCCAGTTAAAGAAGAAGAAATATTTGTACTTAATGTCATGCCTCTATATTTTTCTTTAAGAGTAATTAGCTCATTTTCTAAATATTCTTTCTTTGCTTTTAAATCTGTAAGTTGAATATCTGAATTCAAATTTTCAAGTGTCGAAATCTCTCTTGAAACATTTGCAAGACGTCTTTCTACAGCGGAAATATTACACTCAAGTTTTAAGACTTCATCGTCCAAATTTTTATATGCATAAGATTCAAATAAATTCATGTCATAATCATTTATGCGAATAGGCTCAGATGCCGTCTTTTTCTTGCGTTTTTTCTTTTCAGTATCATCTTTTTCAAATTCATCTTTCAGAAACTCTGCTTCTTTTTTGAAGGTGGTTTCAGTGATTAAATTTGCTGCAGGTCTAATTTTTCCGAATTTTACGTCCATTTTTGAATAATATTACTTTTAATAAAGAAAATAACCATTCAACTGGAGTATTTGTTAAAAATTTAAAAAAAAATTTTTAAGGTGTTGATTTTTTTTCTTGATGTAATAAGATTATGCTACAAGATAGTTAAATGTAAGGAAATGCAATGAGTATCAATTTAAAAAACAAAGAAGAAATAGTAAAAAAATATGGTAAAGATGCCAAAGATACAGGCTCAACAGAAGTTCAAATCGCAATGATGAGCCAAAAAATCAATGAGTTAACAGAACACTTAAAAGAAAATGCAAAAGATTTTTCAACAAAAAGAGGTCTTTTGATGCTTGTTGGTAGAAGAAAAAGATTTCTTTCATATTTGAAATCAAGAAACATTGATGAATACAGAAAATTAGTTAAAAAATTAAAAATCAGAGGTTAATTTACTTATTTTAAAATTTTTGTTTATAAAAGAAGAACCGAATTCAATCGGTTCTTTTTTACATATAAATCATTTGATTATGTTGCTAATATTAAACAGTAGCAACTTTCTTTTGAACACTTGCACCAGGAATTGATTGCCAATTTGCAGCCATAATCTTTTTGAAAGATTTCAACGCAGTGTCTTCCAATTCGCCAAGTTCTTCAGCATCCATAATCAATTCTCTTAGTGGAAGCAAAGCTCTTGTATCTCTTAGAACACCCAAGGCTGCAGCAGCACCAGCTCTAACAAGTTCATTTTCTTCTGTATTTTTCATTACATCAATCAAAGCAGGAACAGCTTTTGTATCGTTCAATTTTCCTAAAGATGTAACCGCATAAATTCTTACGTTAACCCATTCATCATAAAGCATGTTAATAATCTTATCAACAGCTTTTTTGTTTCCGATTTCACCTAATGCTCTTGTAGCATCGCAACGAACGTTAACTTTTTCGTGATCTAAAGAAGCCATCAATGCATCAGTTGCAACATCACCAATTTCAATCAAAGCATCTGTTGCTGTAATACAAACTTGAGGGTTTTCATCGTTCAAAGCTTCAACCAATGGTTCAACAACGATTTCTCCACCGAGTTTGCCAAGAGCTCTTGCAGCTCTAACACGAACATCAACGTTTCTATCATTTCTTAAAGAATCAATCAAGTGAGTAGTGGCTCTTGAATCACCCAATTCGCCCAACGCTCTTGCAGCATATAATCTAACAGAACCATTTTTATCTGATTTTAATACATCAATCAATGGTTCAACAGCTTTTGCATCGCCCATTTCTCCAAACATTCTTGCTGCATTATATCTAACTTTTTCAGAATTATTTGTTTTCAAATCTTGAAGTAATTCTTCAAAAGTTTTTTTAACCTGTTTTTTCTTTCCGTTAACGCTGATTGCCATTTGTGACCTCCGAAACTAACAATTAAACTTATTTCCTATATAGTATTTTTAAAACATGTTTTTTGAAAAAATTTCCTTTTTCTCTTTGTTTTGTAAAGTTATATTAAGAATTGAAATCAAAAATCAACTTTAAGCGTATTTATTACACTTATTCTTCCTGCTACTATTATAGCACCTTTTTGAGATTTTTTCCAGTAATTTGGTCAAATTAGTGTACGGTTTTAGTCTTAATAATCAGAGATATACATGAACAAAGCGTTTTGCATTGCAAAACGCTTTACATAATTTAATATATTTGACTTTTGTTATGTTTAATCTTCATTAAGGTGTTTAAAATGATGTTTCAAATACATGATAAAGAGAACTGCCAAAATTAAAACAATCAAAATATCGAATTGATGCCAAAAGTGTGAAAGTTTTTCTCTATGTTCTCCGAGTTTCATTCCTACGTAAACAAGTGGATAGCTCCAAATAAGTGAACCAAGGAAAGTAAACAAAAGAAATTGGAAAATATTTGCTTTTAATATTCCTGCTGGTAGTGAGATAAAAGTTCTTACGATTGGCAACATTCTGCAAATAAAGAATGCGAAGTTTCCGTATTTTTTTTCCCATTTATCAGCGATTTCGAGGTCATGCTTTGAGATTAAGAAATATTTTCCATATTTTTCTATAAATGGTCTTCCTCCAAAGTATCCTAAATAGTAGGACGGGATTGAACCTAATACACAACCAAATGCACCTGCCCATGCTGCTTCATGAATTGTCATAACGCCATTGCTTACTAAAAAACCTGCAAAAGGCAGAATAGCTTCACTTGGAAGAGGAACATTACAAGATTCAATTGCCATAAGGAGTGAAACTCCAAGAGGTCCCATTGAAGAAATTGTATTTTCAATAAAATTTATAATTGGTATAAGTATAGGGTCTAACATGTTTTTACTCCTTCTTTTTTATAGTAAAATCCGTATTTTTTCATTCTTTCAAAAACTTTTAACAGAGTTTCGTCATCGCAAACAACAGAAATTCTAAAAAATCCTTCACCGTATTTTCCGCAAGCGTTACCAGGAACAAAAACTACACCGGCGTTGTACATTAAATCGTTTGTGAACTCTTCGGAAGATTTGTATCTTGGTGGAATTGGCAACCAAAGGTAAAATGTTGCTTTAGGGATATTAACTTTAGACAAATCCCAACCGAGGTCTTTGAAACCATCGAGAGCTAATTCTTGTTTGCGTTTATATTCTTTATTTGTTGCTTTGATGTATTCATCGCCTTCTTTTGAATTTAGAATATCGGCACAAGCTTTTTGAAGTGCTTTAAATATCCCTGTATCTATTGTGGTTTTTTCATTTGCAAACATTCTGATTATTTCTTTATTTGCACAAATCCAGCCTAATCTCCAACCTGTAATTGCGTATGGTTTAGATAAAGTGAAAAATTCAACTGCAACGTCTTTTGCCCCATCAACTTGGAAAATGCTTGGTGGAACATCATTGTCATCAAAATATAAATCTGTATATGCTGCATCAGAGATTACAAAAATATGGTGTTTTTTTGCAAATTCAACTGCATGTTTAAAGTAATCAAGTGTTGCAGTTACTCCTAATGGATTGCTTGGATAGTTTAGTACAATAGCTTTCAACTTTTTAGGGTTTAAGCCTTCCTTTACCATGTTTTTATAAACTTCATCTAAATTAGGCATGTAATTATTTTCTTTTGTAAGAGGAATTGGATATGATTTTCCGCCGGAAACTTTAACCATTTCTTTATAAGATGCATATCCTGGGTCAGGAACCATAATAATTTCCTTATCCTCTTCTATGGTAGTTGAATTTATTATTGCTCTTATAAAATTTGCCAGACCTTCTTTAGCTCCGATAAGAGAAAAAATTTCGCAAGATGGATCCATATCAACATTAAATCTGTTTTTCATTCTTTTTGCGATAGCTTCAAGATAGTATTTTTCACCTCTTGGACTTGAATAAGTGTGAATTTTTTCTATATCTAACGCTTCTTTTAATTTATCTATAATATACTTTGGTGGAGCTTGAGTAGGTGCTCCTAAAGTTAGAGAAATTGGAGCTATGCCTTTTTTTTCGAGAGCAGGTCTTATTCTCGCAACTTCTTCTGTAATTTTAAACATTATATATGTTTCAAGTGATTTAACACAATTATTGAACAATTCTTCCATAACTATCCCCTCGGACAGATTATACTATAAAAATTTTAATAGTATAATAATAATTATTATAAGAAATGGAGAATTTATGAATTTAGCACAAAAAACAATTCGAGAAAAAATTGAGCAAAGAGAAGAAAAACTTTTGAGTGAATTTGCCTTCAAGAGCACTCAAAGTAAAGGTAGAAAAATTTTTGAAGAAAAATGTAATTTAAGGACGGAATTTCAACGTGACCGTGATAGAATAATTCATTCTCGAGCATTCAGAAGATTGAAGCACAAAACTCAAGTCTTTTTATCTCCATTTGATGATCACTTTAGAACAAGGCTTACTCATACGCTTGAAGTTTCGCAAATTGCACGTACAATAGCAAGAGCATTGGATTTAAATGAGGATTTGACAGAAGCAATAGCGCTTGGACATGATTTGGGACACACTCCTTTTGGACATTGTGGCGAAAAAGTTTTAAATGAATTTATGACGGGTGGTTTTAATCATAATGTTCAAAGTGTGCGAGTTGTTGAAGTCATAGAAAAACTTAACTTGTGCAGAGAAACAATTGATGGAATCTTGACACATTCTTGGGGATATGAACCTAAAACTCTTGAGGCACAAACAGTTCAACTCGCGGACAAAATTGCATATATAAACCATGATATTGATGATTCTATTCTTGCAGGACTCATTACTGAAAATGATTTACCAAAAGATTGTGCAAAATATTTTTCATCAATAGAGGGAGATTTTTCTTTGAAGAAAAAAAGACTTACTAAAATGATTGAAGAAATTGTAAAGAACTCAATGGGCAAAGATAAAGTATCGATGAGTGAAGAAGGATGGAGATATACAACAGAACTTCGTGATTGGATGTTTGAGAATATTTATACGAATAATGTAGCCAAAAAAGAAGAAGTTAAAGCAAGTAATATCATAAGAGAATTATTTTTACACTACTTTAAAGAGGTGTCTAAAGAATTTGATGAAGCAAGAGCAAAAAGAATTGTTTGTGACTATATTTCTGGAATGAGTGATGCTTCAGCAATTGAAAAATTTAAAGATATATTTATTCCATATCCGATGATAACAAAGATTAAAGATAATAACTTATTGAGATTATCAAAACTTGGGGAATAAAATTATTTTCCTAAAATGCTTGCTATGGGGTCTTTTTCTCTTATTATATTAAGAAATATTAAGCAATGTGGAGTAAAAAAGTCAATTTTTTGGAACAAAAATCCTTTATAAAAGAGTAAGGTTTATGAAACTGAATTAAAAAATATAGGAAAGATTAAATCGGAAAGAAAAATATAGGAAAGAAAATTCATAATTATTGAATATAGGTAAGGTTTTTTTAAACTCTCTCTCTTAATATCCTCGTGTTTATTTAATGTTTGCTTTAATTGCAAACATTTTTTTTGCTTAAAAATAGAGTTTTTGAGCTGTTTGTTGTTTATGCGATAGAAATACTTTTTAATTTTTTATCACACTTTTCCCGCCCTTTTTTTATTGTATAAGTTTTCCGTCTTCTATTTTAAAAATTTTAACCGTTTTCAAAAATTCTTCATCAAAAAGTAAAGTATCAACACTTGTTATAATTGTTTGTATATCAGAGTTTATTGTTTTTAATAGATAATTTTGTCTTAAGTCGTCAAGTTCTGCGAGTACGTCATCTAAAAGTAATACTGGATTTTCTCCGATTTTATTTGCTATAATATCAAGTTCTGCAAGTTTTAATGATAAAACAATTGTTCTTTGTTGACCTTGAGATGCAAATTTGGTTGCCTCTTTTTCATTCAAATAGAAAATAACATCATCTTTGTGAGGACCAGAAATTGTTTGTTTTTTTATAAGTTCAAGTTCATATCTTTCTTCTTGTTTTTTTCTAAACTTTTCAAATATAATTTCTGTTTCTGTATCTTCATCTTCTAAAAAATTGCAACCATACCTTATTGTTAAATTTTCACATCCACTGATAATTTTGTGTTTCTCTTTGGTTATAGCTTCAATTTCCTTTAAGAATTTTTTTCTTAAGCAAATTATATTTGTTCCTGTTATTGCGAGTTGTTCGTTATAAACTTCTAATAAGGTTCGATTTCCGTCATAATTCTTTAATAAATTATTTTTTTGTATTCTGATTTTATTGTATTTAGATAGTCTATCTCCATAAATTGGATATATTTGCATAATTGCGCAATCGAGCCAATTTCTTCTATCTTCTGGAGCTCCTCGAAGTAGCATTAAATCTTGTGAGGAAAAAAGAACTGTTTTTAAAACAGATTTAAACTCTCTTGGGTTTGTTTTTAAATTGTTTACTTTTAATGCACGATTATTTTTGTAAGATATTTCAAGAGATATTTTTGTATTTTTTTCTACATCTGCAGATATTAAAAATCCGTCAGTATCAAATTTTACAAAATCAGAATTGTTATATGTTCTTTGGGACTTCAAGGTTGAAAGCAAATATATACTTTCCAAGATGTTGGTTTTTCCTTGTGCATTTTTGCCGATTATAAGATTCTTTTTAGGGCTAAACTCAAGGTCAATTTCTTCAATGTTTCGAAAATTTTTTAATGATAAATTTAATACTTTCATTCTCGAATTATAAATGTATTAGTTTTTTTTTGCAAATTTGTGCTGAAATTTGTCCAAATAAAAAATCTTTTCTTTTTACAAAGTCAAATCCATTTTTAATAAAAATATTTTTAAGCTCAGATGGGGCTGGAAAGGTTTCATTTGACTTTGCAAGATATACATAAGGTTTTTCATCTTTGTGAAAAATTTTTCCTGCAAGTGAAACAAACCCATACATATATGGTTTTAAAAATATATTAAAAAATTTGTTTGGTTTTCCCAGATCGATATTTGTTAAAATTCCATTAGGTTTTAGTATTCTATGACACTCTTTTATGACTGTTTGAATATCTTCAACGTTACGAAGACCAAAAGCAATCATACATACATCAAAAGAATTATCTTTAAACGGAAGTGATGAAACATCGCATTTTACAAAATTTATTTTTGGATATTTTCTTCTTGCAATATCAAGCATTTTCTCTGAAAAATCTACACCAATAACATTTGCATTTGTATATTTTTGCTTAAGCAAATTTGTCATTTCGCCAGTTCCGCAACATAAATCAATAATATCTTTTTGGCAAGGAGGCAGCAATTTTACCAAAGCCTTTCTAAAAAGCCCATGGGTAAAAAGCGATATTATGTCATTCATCTTGTCGTAGTCTTTTGCTATGGAGTTAAAAATTTCAAGAGTATTCATTTTTATTTTTTAAAATAGTCGCAAATTAGAGTTTTCTTTTTAGGTAAAAGATTTTTAAGCTTTTCTGAAAAAGTATCATGCTCTAAATCTTCTAAACGTTTGTTCAATTCCGCTTTTTCTAATACAACTTTATTATATAAATCTGAACAAACACTTGACTTGTCAGTGTGTGTGGATAGCTTTTTTAATTGAATTTCTTTTTCTTTAATGTGTTTTTTTAATTCTTCAATTTTGTCTTTCTTTCTCACGGGAAAATCATCCTAAATTTATCTTAATTTTCTATGAAATTAAGATAATATATTTTGAAAAATTTTAAATCACCTTTACGGTTGATTTAGATATAAATTTAAACATTTATTTTTGTTAAAATTTTAGCGGAAAATGTTAATAAAACTTTATTCTCGGCATATATTTGCTACAATATTTACATAAATAAAATTAAGGGGTATGGGGTAATTATGGATAACGAAAATATTGAGGTCTTACAAAGAGCTTTTGCGGATATATCAGAAGAGTTGCAATCAATAAAGACTCAAAATGTAAGAAATGCCGTTAATATTGACAAGTTAATGACAGATATAAATGAAAATTTAGAAACTTTGTCAAAAGGCGAATTTGATACCGTTTCTAAAGAAAGTTTTTATTCTGCTCAGGAACAACTTGCAGGGTATATTACCAAAAACATAATTGCTGAAGTTAATTCTGTTTCTGATAAAGTTAATGACTTCAAAGCTTCTATTGAGGCAAAAACAGATTCTAAAAGTCTTGAAGTTAGAGAAATTCTTGGTGGGTTGTCTTTAAAAATCGCAGGTCTTCAAGATGCTCTTACTTCTTATTCTGATGAAAAACATGAAGAATTAAAAAAAGTTTTAGATGATCTTGATAATGTTTCAAAAACTACAATCGCAAATATTGAAAGAAACACTCTTTTTGGTCTTTCTGGATTAAATACTAATATCGAAACACTTTCCAAAACAGTATCTGCTGGAAATGAAAGTTTTGAAAAGCAAAATAGAGAAAACTTTGAAAATTTAATATCCTCAATAACTGCACTTACAACAAAAATAGAACTCTATGCTGGGGATGAAAGTCGTGAAACTCTTAATTCTTTGACTGACGAAGTAAAAGATGTTAAGGGAAAAATTGAAACTACAAATGAACAACTTGCAATGTTTTTGAGAAGTGAACTTACAGAAATGAAGAATGCTATAAGTGAGCTTCCACAAAATTTAAATGAAATTGCACAAAGAGTTAATACAGTTGCCCTTGCTGTCGTATCGCAAGATAACCCAATGAGTAGAGAAATCGCACAAAGGTTTAATGAACTTAATGGTCAACTTGAATCCATTAAGTACAATCTAAATTTTGCATCTGCGGATAATGGAATTGTGGAACAAGTTGCAGCTTACATATCTGATTTGCAAAATTCAGTTAAGCAATATGGAGATAATACTGCAGATGAGTTCGAAAATTTCAAAAGTGCTTTAAAACTATTTAATGAAAACCTTGCAAATTATACATCAATAAATGACGATAAGTTGACAGAGTCTTTAAATGAAACATCTTCTATAAAGAGAGATATTTTAGAGCTCAAAGATAGCTTAAACTCACAAAATACATTGTTGAGTGCAGCCACTTTATCTACTATTTCTGAAAAACTTGATTCTGTTTTTGTTGAATTAAGTCGTTTTGAGTCTGCATATACAGAAAATAATGAAAAAATGCTAAAAGATGCACTTGATTCTGTTGAAAATTCTTTCAAGTCTGTTTTGTCAGAAATTGAAGCAAACAAAATGACAGAAAATGCTGCAAATGGAAATTTCCTTCAAGCATTAGGTGAAAAAACAGATTTGTTAAAAAATGAACTTAATCTTGCAACTTCTGACATTTTGTCTGAAATAAAATCACAAAACAGTTTCGAAGATATTCAGGCTATTAAGCAGTCGTTTGAAGATGTATTGCAAGCATCTATCAGTGTTTCTAATGAAAAAATGATAGGAGAAATTCAACAATATCTAAAATCAATTACGGCTTTAATTCAAGGAAATACTAATGTTAACCCTGAATTTTTTGCTGATTTTAAAAATATAGAAGTTAATATTGACAAATTGTTTAAAGAAATTTTGACTGAAAATCAAAAAACATTAGAAAATGTAAAACTTTTATCTGATGGAAATTCTGCGGCAATAATCGCACTTCAAGAAACAATGTTTGAAGATAAAAATGAGCTTTCTGATAAAATTCAGTTGAAAAGTGATGAACTTCAAGCTTTCGTTAAAGATATAATCGAAGAAAAAACTGAATCTATTCAAGATATCACAAGACAAACAGCAATTGAAACAAGAGATATGTCAGAAGAAAATACAGAAAAACTTCTTCAAAAAATTTCTGAAATTGATTCCTTGTCAAAAGATGATTTGAAAAACATTGAAACTTTAGTGGAAGATTCAAGTAACGAAATTAAAACCCTTTTGGAACAACAAGCTGGAGATTTTAGTGAAAAACTTTCTCAAACAACGGTGTTCACTCAAACAAAGACATCTGAGTTTATTGATGAAAGATTTAAAGCTTTGCAAGATGAACTTATAAAGGGGATTGAAAATGTTTCTCTGTCACAACCAACTGATACACAATCTCAAACAAAACTCGTTGAAGTTTTTTCTGAAAAAGCAGAAAGTATGGCAAAAGAGTTTTCTCAAATTACTTACGATGCCTTGAAAGATTTTAAGGAAGAAACTAAAGATATAATAAATGTTCAAAATGAAGATTATACTGAAAAATCTTCGGAATTAACAAATTCTATTCAGGAGAGATTTTCCTCACTTCTTGATGAAAAACTAACTGACATAAAAGACTCTCTTTTGGCAGAAATTAAAATACAAGTACCAGAAAAAACAGAAGAACAAGCCATAAATCTTGATTTTACAGGTGAAATTTCTGAAAAAATTGCAAACGAAGTTAAAAATACTTTTGAACAATCTTTTGAAGTATGGAAAAATGAATTTGACCCACAATCGGCTGAATTTGAATATACCGATATGACAGAGGGTTTGAAACAAAATGTTCAGGAACAAATTCAACGTTTAAAATCAGATGTTTTGGCAGACTTTGAGGGCAAATTCCAAGATTTCAAGGAGTTCTTTGTTGCACAAAGTAATATGCTAAAACTTTCTGCAGAGATAAAACGCTCAATTGGTGAATTGGAAGAAAAATTTGTTGAGTCGAATGTAAACTCGACTATGGAAATTTCAAAACTGTTGTTTTCTTTAATAAATGAAGTTTCAAAATTGAAAAGAGTAGAAAAAACAGAAGATGAAAATGGAGAAATTAGTGTTTCTCAAAAAAGTAGTTTAGATTTTTCTGTTGTTGAAAAATCTGTTTTTGATGCAAAGGAAGAAATAAAGAGAATTTTAGCAATACAACATCCTCTAATTAAAAAAATAGATTCTTTGGGTCAAAAAGAAGATTTGGAAATATTGCAAAATAACCTGACATCAGTTCTTGTAACATTTAATGCAAAACTTGATGAATTGACACTTATCAGCAAAAATTCAGGCTCAAGTTCGACTGTAAATGAAAATCTTGAATCTTTAAGACTTTCATTAAATCAATTTGGAAAAGATTTGATATCTGGTGTTGTGAATGTATTTAATGGTATTTCATTTAATGTTGAAAAAGAAGATATTAAAGACTTTATAAAAGAACAATCTGATGCTTTAAAAACTGCAGTAACAGGATTTAAGGAAAATTATGACAAGAATTTTGAAACTGCTTCGTTAAATCTTTCAGAACTCAAAACAATGGTATCAGATTTTAAACAAGAGTTTGCCGATTTTAAAGAAGGTATTGGTAATATTGAACTTTTGAGCAATCAACTGAGCAATTATCACAAAGATCTTAAAATTGCATCAGTTGAAAATAAGCTTGAAGTTATTGATGTTTTAAAACAATCTCTTAAGGATGACATTCTAAATAACATAACAACTTTAATAGAAAATGTTTCATTTGCTGAAGATACTCAAAAAATAGAAACAAACATCGCAGAAAGTAGAGAACAAATCAATGAGGTTGTAAATAATGCATCATCAAAAATAAATGCTTATTTAGAAGAAAAACTTCCTCAAATCTTAACGTTTGAACAGTCTGAAAAACAATCTGAAGCCATTAACGAAGAAATCAAGAAGATGTCTTCAGAATTCATTGAAAAAATAAGATCGATAGAGTCATTTAAGGATGTATTAAATGACCAGACATATCAATCAGAAAAAATGATGTCAGATTTAAAATCAGATGTTGTTGATATTGTGAGAGTAACGTTCAACGAATTGTTTGAAGAAAAAGCTGAAATACTTTTTAAATCAGTTGGAGAAGAATTTGCAGCTGGTTTTAATTCAGTTAAGGACGTTGTAAAAGAAAATAATCCAACTTTAGATGTTACAACAGCAATAGAAGCTGCAAAACAAAATCTATCGTCCGAAATTGTTTCAGCTCGAAAATTGACAGAAGATTCTCTCGCAAAAATAAACGAAAATGGCTTGTTTACTCTTCAACAGGCTGAAAATAATTTGACTGAGCTTATAAATGCTTTCGAATTTAATTTCAAAGAGTTTTCAAAAACATTTAATGATAAAGAAGAATATAGAACAAAAGTTTTTGAAGGACTTAATTTGCTTAAGTCAAAAATCGAAGAAACTGGAGAGATTATTACACAAGAATTTAATAAGAGTGTAAAAGAAGAAATCTTAAATGATTTCTCTCAAAAAAATGTAGTTCTTGAAAATGCTCTAAATGAAATAAAAAATCAATCTCAAAAGATTTTCTCTGATTTAACAGTATTTGAAAAAGAAAATACAAGTGAGTTATCTCAAAAGCTTGATGTTTTAAAATCAGACATATCAAAGCAAACAGAAGAATTAGTTTCTATTTTAAATGGTAATAGACAGACTGTTTCGGATAGATTTGATTTAACAAACAGTGTTATATCACAAGCTGAAGAAAAAATATTTGAATACTTACAGTCAAATATTCCTCAAATAGCTACCCTTGAACAAACAAACGAACAGGCTATGTCAATAAGAGCTGAAATCCAACATTTGAGCTCGGAATTTATACAAAGAATTGATTCCGTTGATGTTCTAAACGATTTATTAAAAGATAGTGTTAAAAACTTCCAAGATGGCTTACAAGAGTTGAGAATTAACATCCTTGATATCGTAAAATCAACATTTGAAGATGCTTTTGAACAAAAATATGAAAAATTGGAAAAGGTTATTTCTGATAGTTTTGAGGAAAAATTTGTACTAATTCAAAAAATACTTGATGATAACAGTACAAGAAATGATGCTCTTTCCAATAAAAATATAGAACTTGTACAGGAAACTGGTGAGTTGATACAAAAACAAGCTAAAATGTTGGAAGAAAAATCAGATGTGGTTAAGTCTGAACTTACTAAACATGTTAGTGATGTTGTTGTTAATACTCAACAAGCTATTTTAGAGAATATAGAAAAAACTAATCAAAAAACTGAAACCTTATCTAATGAACTTTCAACCGAGTTGAAAAACTCTAAAATAGAAGTTGAAGAAAAACTTGAAAATTATTACCAACAAATAGAAAATTCTGTTGCGGACGTATCTGGAAGTTTAAATGCGGTAGAAAATAATTTACTTGAAAAAACAGATGATTTAAGCCAAAAAGCTCAAGCTTTAGCAAATGAACTTTCGGATAAAGTTAGAGATACAGAAACTGCAATCACAGAGAAAATTGACAAAAATCAAGAATATTCTGAAAAGATGTCATCTAAACTTCTTGAAGAATTGTCATCACAATTTGATTTTATAGAAAGTAATCTGAAAGATAAAATAGATGAGTTTAAAGACAATGACGGTAAGTCAGTAGAAGAAATATCAGAAAAAATCATAAATGTTGAAAAAAGTATTGCTGACAAAATCGAAAAAACTGATGAAAATTTAGATGCGAATTTCTCAAATATTTCGTCTGATATTGATGAAAAAGTTAGTAACTTGAAAACAACCCTAACTGATTTATTCGAAAATCTTTTTGATAAAACAGAAAATATTCCAGTTGATATAAAGTCCGAAATCAAAAGGATGGAAGAAGACTTGAAAGAAAAACTTGAAAATATTTCTCACAAAACAGAAGATTTTCCACTAACTGTTAAATCAGAAGTCGATGAAGCTAAAGCTTCTTTGGTTGAAAAAATTGAGACAATAAATGAAAAAACAACTTCCTTTACAGAACAAATTTCAGCAGAAATTGGTGAACAGGTAAATAATCTAACAACTGTTATCAAGGAAAATAATGAAGCTGACAGTATTAGAAGTTGTATTTCTGATATAGAAGATTCTCTTAAACTTCGTTCTGATGAAATTAAAAAAGAACTAAAAGGTACTGCAAAAAATATTGAAGAGCTTTCAAATACAACAGATACCGGTATTAGTGATATTAAAGAATTGATTTCAAACAAATTTGAAGACATTGATGAAATCAAATCAGAAATTCGTCAAATTCCTAAAGAAAACAATGTAAACTTGAATGGTATAGAAAAAGTTTTAGAAGAAAAACTTGATGCATTAAGGGAAGATTTAGACCTTATGCCGAAAGATAGTCTTGAACTTGAAGATATACAATCCCTTTTAGATACTAAAATTGCGAACTTAAAAGCTGATTTGTCAGAACTTCAAACAAGTTCAAATTATAATCTCGAAGATATCTTTGAACTGTTAGACACAAGGACAGAAGCTCTTAATAATAAGATGAAATCTTTTGCATCGAGTATGCCAACTCTTGATGAAATCAAAGATATCACGCTTGATGGAATGGAAGATATAAAAGCAGAAATAATTTCCACCGCAAAAGATAATAACAATAGAATAGATGGTCTTATCGAAAACCTTGACACAATACAAGATAAAACAGAAAATGTTGCAGGTAGATGTGTCGATATTCGTGGAGAAATCGAAAATGTAAAGGATCATTTAAAAGAAATTCAAGATTCTATTAAAAATAATGAATCTGACTATCCTTATACTTTTGAGGATATCGAAACAGATATTCTAAAAGTCAGAATGATACTTAAAGATTTAACAGAAACCAATGCTCTTGCAAGAGATGAAGGTTTAGAAAAAATTGAAGAAGATTTGGTAAGCATTAGTACAAGAACAAATAAACTTCTCTTAAGTTCTGAAGAAACTTCAAATTTCTTACAATCAAGTATTGAAGATTTAAAAAATCTTGTTACATTATTTGATAATAAAGTAAATGAATTTGATAATCAAAAGATGTTTGACAAGGCAGAAAGAAAAATTGATGAGATAACAAATATTGTTTACGATAATGCTCAATCAAATAAAAAATTAACAGAAGCCTTTACATATCTTGCAGAATGGATTGACAAAACAGACGAAAAGCTATATGCAATTGAATCGAAAATGAGCGATTTAAATTATATTAAGCAAAATATGATAAAAAAATCTGATTTGGAAGGCATCTTTGAAAAAGTTGCTAAGAAAATGGAAAAACAACAAGAAAAAATAAAAACATTAGAAGAAAAAGTTAAACTTTTATCAAAGAAAGATGTTCCAACTCTTGTGAAAGAAGTTTTGAGTAGTGTACCAGATATGAAATCAAATACAAAACTTGTAAAAAAAGTTGATGGAATTGACAAACAACTTGCAATACTTGGAAAGAGTATAGAGAAAATAACATCTTATGTTGACTAAAAATATTAAAACTATAGAAAAAATTGTTGGAAAGCAAAACCTTTTGACAAGTAAGGCAGAAAGATATTCTTATGCCTTTGACTCTACAAATAAAAGTAGTGTTAAACTCCCAGATGCGATTGTTTTCGTAGAAACGGAAAAACAAATTCAGGAACTTGTAAATTTCGCTTATGAAAATGAAATTCCTTTGATTGCTCGAGGAGCAGGAACAAACCTTGTTGGAGGATGTTTTTGTCCAAAAGGCGGAATAGTTGTTAATTTTTCAAAGATGAATAAAATTTTGGAAATAAATCCAACAAATATGACGGCGAAAGTACAACCTGGAGTTGTTGTTGGTGAGTTACAAAAAGAAGTCGAAAAATTTGGATTGTTTTTCCCTCCCGATCCTGCAAACTTATCTGTTTCAACTATTGGAGGAAGCATTGCTCTTTCTTCTGGAGGTGCAAAAACATTCAAATATGGTTCAACTAAAGATTATGTGCTTAACTTGAGGGTTGTTTTACAGGATGGAAATGTTATAGAAACTGGAAAATCAGTATCAAAGAATGTCACAGGATATAATTTGACACAGCTCTTTGTTGGTTCAGAAGGAACTTTGGGTATAGTTACAGAGGCAACTTTAAAACTAATTCCAAAACCAGAAGCCTCAAGACTTGTTCTTGCTTATTTTGATAGTCTAAAAGATGCTTCAAATATGGTAGATGTAATTTTACAAAACCATTTAATGCCAGCATCATTAGACTTTTTAGATAGAAAAACTTTACAAACTATAGAAAAATTTTATCCATCAGGTTTTTTAGATAAGGAAGCTGCATTATTTATTGAAGTTGAAGGTTCTACAGAAAAGGTTGTAGATCTTTGTAAAAAAAACGGAGTAACTGATATAGTTTGTGCCAATACTCAAGAAGAGTGCGATAGGTTATGGACATCAAGAAGAGCGTCTTTTGCTGCATGTGCGAAATTAAAACCTAATGTCGTCGCAGATGATGTTGTTGTTCCTCGAACAAAAATTAGTGAACTTGTTGAAGGAATAAAATCAATTTGTGAGAAAAATCATCTTATAGTATGTATGATGGGACATATTGGAGATGGAAATATCCATCCAAACATCCCTTTGGATTTAAGTAATCCAGAAGATGTTGAAAATTATAAAAATGCAAAAAAAGAATTTCATCAGCTCGCTGTGAAACTTGGTGGTACTTTGTCTGGGGAACATGGAATCGGTTTGGAAAAATCTGAATATATGACTTTTGCACTTGACAATGTTGCTTTAAGTTATATGAAAGAAATAAAAAAGATTTTTGATAGAAAAGATATTTTTAATCCAAATAAGATATTTAAATAAGGAGAACGTTATGGAATTTATTATTATTTATTGTACCGTTCCAAATAAAAAAGAAGGTCAAATTATAGCAAAAGCACTTGTTGAAAAAAGACTTGCTGCATGCGTGAATATTATTGATAAAGTTGAGTCGATATTCTCTTGGGATCACAAGATGATGCAAGAAAAGGAAGCTCTATTGATTATTAAAACAAGAAAAGACTTTTTCTTTGAAATAAGTAATGTTATCAAGGAACTTCACTCTTATAATGTTCCAGAAATAATCGCTGCAAGAGTATCACAAGCGGATGAAACATATTTAAGATGGATAGCTCACGAAACAGAACACTAAATAACTTAATTAGTTTTGCAAAAGTTCTTGGTCTTGATGTTAACTTAAACACCAAAGCCCGAGGTCATCGTGGTTTTTTTCTGAAAAATAGAATTGATATATCAAAAGATACTCCAGATGAACTCCTTATTGCAACATTTATCCACGAGTTTTCACATTATATTAACTCTAAATTAGTTCCTGATATCAGAAAAACAACACTTGAAAACTTATTTGATAGTGTTGATGTTTCAACTATAAAAAAAGAACTAATCAAGGTTACAAATTTTGTCGATGAAAATTACGAATGTGTCATTTTGAAATCAAGAAAAGATTCTATTAAAAATCGTATTAAATATTATGAAAAAATAATTAAAGAAGCTTATCCAAACTTTCAGCGCTCAAAACCATTTAAGGAATTCGATAAGTTTATAAAACGTTCAAAAGCAAAATATTTATTAAAGTATGATAGGGTAAAATATGTTTCACCTTTTTTTAGAAAAGTGGAATACTTTTCTGTCGACACGATAGAAAAAGACTTTGATATGCCAAAATCTTTCGCAGCTTATATCAGACTTAATTCTTATAAAAAGAAACAAGCAAGAATTTCCGCCAAAATTAACAAATTAAAAAAATATTATGAATCTCCTCAAGAATTGTTTGCTCGTTTTGTAGAAGGACTTTACACAAACAAAGATAGAATAGTTGCAACCGCACCTCAAAGTTATTCAAGATTTAAGCAACTTTTGGAAAGCGGATATTACAGAGAACTTGATAAGGTTCTTCAAATTTCTGGTCTTAATATAGAAACAACGTATTTGTCTGTAAAGTAAGTCTTTGCACATTGTTGTATTTGATCTGGTGTTATTGCTTTTATTCTTTCTGAATTTATTTCTTGAAAATCAAAACTTAAACCATTTATACCATAATATGCAAGTTGATTTGCCTGTTGAGCATTTGTTTCGGTTACAAATTGTTGTTTTCCTAAGAGGTTATTTTTTGCATTTTCAAGCTCTGTTTCACTAACAGGAATTGTTTTAATCTTATCAATCTCTTCTTTAAATCCTTCAAGACAGGTTTTGATATTTTTAGGTTCTGTAGCAATATAAATGGCAAAGCTTGCGCAAAGTTCATTTGATTCATAACAAGTTCTAACAGTATAGGCAAGACCTTTTTTCTCTCTCAATTCAAGAAATAATCTCGAAGATAATCCTGCAGAACCAAGAATAATGTTTAATAAAATAATCGCAGGATAGTCTTTGTCTTTAACTGGTGGAAGAAGCCACCCTTGTAAAATTTGTGCTTGTTGTGCATCATTTTTGATTATTTCTACTGTATTAGAACTTTCAAGTGTTGGTGTTGTAATAGTTTTATTTTCTTCTTCGCTGTTTTGAATTTGTGATAAGTTTTCGTTAAAAATATTTTCAACTTTCTCAAAATCAATATCTCCAACAAAAGAAAGAATTTTTTTTGAGTTATTTAAAATTTCTTTGTAACTGTCAACTACAGTATCTTTTGTTATTTTATCAATATTTTCAAGAATTTTTGTATGCGTATTTCCGTAATAATGGTCTTTAAATAAATTTTTATAATAATTATCCAACGCACGAAGTCTTGCAGAATCAAGCTCTGCTACCATTTCTCCTTGCATTTTTATTTTTTCTTTTTCAAATTCTTCAAAAGTTGAATTTAAGATTATTTCTGACATAATTTTTGTTGCTAATTCAAAATCTTCATTAAGACAAACAAAACGAAATCTCAAGTAATCTTGTTTCATATCAACATTCAAGTTAATTGCATTAGAATCAAGTAAATTTGCTAACTGTTCAGACGTGTAGTTTTTTGTCCCTTGCATAAGTAGTCTTGACATAAGATAGTATGCCCCAGGAGTTTTTTCCGCATCATTTATTGCAAAATTAAGACAAACCCCAACTCGAGGAGTGTCTTTATTTTGTTTGTAAACAGCCTTTATTTTGTTTTTAAGTTTAAATTCTTTCATACTTTATTATTTGTACAATGGATTAAGCTTAGCTTCTTGTTGAGGAATAACTCCTTCTTCAATTGGTAAGTAAATTCTATAATCTATTGTATCAAAGCAATTGTCGATATCTTCGATTTCAGCCAAAGCTTTTTCATCTATTTGATTATTATCAATCATGTCAGCAATAAGCGTAAATCTATCAACATGTTCTCTAAATCTATCAGTCGCATAATCTTTTGCTTGCCAAGTTGTGATAAGGAAAGGCCAATCAGAACTTTGCAATAAAAGATTTTCTCTTGCCAATTGATTCAACGCTCTGTGCAAAAGTTTATCAGAAGGAACTTGTTCGTATTTTGAAACAATTTCCGTAATTCTCTTTTCGCAAGAGTGAATAATTGGCCACATCCATTCTGTCAATCTATTTTGCCATACCCAGAAATGTCCGCCTTGACCCCAAGAACTTTCAGGGATTTGGATAGCCTCTTTTGGTGGGTATTTATGAATATATTCCCCAGCTGTTAACCTTTCAACTTGAGGAAGATATGTAGCAAACTTTTTAACAACCTGTTTAATAAATTCAACACCTTCAAACCACCAGTGACCAAATAATTCAGTGTCAAATGAAACCATTATTAAACCTTCTTTACCGTGTTCTTTTTTATAATTTTCAAGAAGATTATAAATCATAGTTGTATAGTGATCAGAGTTTTCATTGATTTTATTAAGTGCAAGTACTGGATCATAAAGCATTTTATCGCCCAAATCAGTAGTCGGGGATGTTACTCTCCAATAATGAGCACCAGATTTGTCATCCTTTTTATGAAATTCTCTAAATACACCATCTCCAGGGTATCCATCAGCTGCTGACCAAACTTGATATCCTGCTCTGTCGTTTCTTCCCATAACAGCTACTTGTGCATCAGGAAGCCAATATGCAGAATATGTATCATATCCAGTAGCTTCTCTTTCTGGAAGTGGTATGTATTCTATATTTCCATAAACCCCGATTACACGTCTATTACCGATAGAATTTCCACCTTCGATAACGTGTGATTCAGTAAAGAAATATTCTATGTCGTTATTTTGAAGAGTTACTTCTATTGCAGGACGCCACTTTTTCTGTCCGTCTTTGCCAGTAAACTCATAACCTTGTCTGTATGCACATTCTGGCAACCAACAACCACAAGCCTTTTTGCCGAAAAGTTTTTTAGTTGTATCTTGTCCAACTTTGAACTGTGCATTAAGGTTATTATCTGTAGCCAACAAAGGAGAAAAACCATGAGTTGCTCCAGATGTTGTTATTTCAATACAACCTAAATCTTGATATTTTTTGAAATTGCCGATTAAATCACAATTGTATTTGTTTACAAAGCTATCTTTAATATGATTAAACCAGTCATAGTAATATTTTGCCAAATATTTTAGGTGTTGAGAATGCGGAATATCTGGGTTTGGATATCTATCCAAATCTTTTGCGATTGCTGCAATTCTTGTATCCAAATACTTGATAAATCCTTGTTTTAAGTGCTCATCATTCAATTGTTCACCGAGGATTGGAGTAATTCCCACCGTCAATTTTGCTTGAATACCTTCTTCATATAGTTCTGAAATTGCGTTCAATAAAGGAACGTAAGTTTCAGACATACACTCATAGAGATTTTCTTCTCCGAAAGGCCACATACCAGCTTTTCTATAAAATGGTAAATGTGAATGTAACATAAAAACAAATTGTCCGGCTGTCATTTTTCCCTCCAATCAAGTGTTTATTTAAGCATCTGTTTCATAAGTTCATTCAAATTATATAACATAAATTAACAAAAAATATAACCCCATTTACCTAATTCTTTAGAATTATTGTTACATATGTTAAAAAATTACACCTGTAATTTTGTAAAAGATTTTTTAACTGTTAAAATGTTATTTAATGGGGGTATTTAATGCTGTTTGAAGGCGACTTAACTTCTGAAAAAACAGAAAAACTTATCGAAAAGTATGCCAAGCTTTTGAATGAAGGAGTTTCAAGTTCTGAGATTTTAGTTCTTGTTCAAAATTCAGCTAAAAAAAACGAATTCGTTCAGAAAACGCTTGATAAATTAGAAGTAGATATCCTTGAAAAAATGCAAGTTTATTCGTTTTTTGGACTTGTTTACAACACTATTCTTGATAATAGAGTTTATATAGAAAATTGTATCCAAGATGATACGAATACACAAATTATTCCCAATTTATGTGGATTAGAACTTTCTCAATACATTATGCGTAATGCAATGAACGAGGTTGAATTTAAGGGATATAACTCTCGAAAGTCTTTATTACACCAGCTATTTAGAAGATACTCTCTTATTGTGCAAAATGATTTAACTCCAGAAGAAGTGAAATGGAGAAGTGAAGATGTATTAAAAGAAAGTTTTTCAGTTGATGCAAAGAAAGCTTTAGATATATTTCTTAAAAACACACTTGAAAATAGAACATTTGATTACTTAAGACAGAGTCTTATTTTTAATTCTATATATAAAAATACTGATTATTTTAAGAATATCAAATATTTAATACTGGATGATGGTGATGAGGTTACTCCAATTTGCTATGATTTTATATCGTATTTGAAACCTCAATTAAAAGATTTTTATATAGCTTATGATTATGCCGGAGCGACACGTCTTGGATATTTAAGTGCAAATAAAAATACAAATTATGTCGAACTTTTTGGGCAAAAATCAATCAAGTTAAAAACTCGCAGTAAACTTATTGAAGATGCCGAAATTCTATATCAAAATGTTACAGAAGAAAAAAGGTTAACACCTAAAAATATTAAAAAATTTTCGAAACTTACAAGACAACAAATGCTTGACATGAAAGATGTTAAAGATCTTTTGGTTCAAGGAATTAAACCAAATGAAATTGTTATTATTACTCCGATTATAGATAACACTTTGAAATTTAGCATAAAAGAAAATTTGGGAAATTTATGCAACCCTATGTTTCTTTCTGGGAGTGAAAAGCTTATTAAAAATAAATATTCTTCTGTAAGTCTTATTATTTTGAAACTTGCTCAAACTCCAGAAACGGTTGATATGTTTGAATTAAGAAGGCTTTTAAAATATTTAAATATTCCAATCAAATACTGTGGCTGTATCCTTGAATCTTTTGAAAAAGAACAAAAATTACAAAAGTTTGAATTGGAGATAGAAGAGTATACGGAAAAATATTGTAAATTTATCGATTTACTTGAAAAGATAAAAGAAGCACCTCTTCTATCGAAAAGGGTATTTGAGATATATAACTGCATATTTCAAAAAGATCCACCGAATAGAGATTTGATTAAGTTCAATTTTTTTATAAAACAAATAGAAGATTTTGAAAAAGCAAATATTTGTGAGGAGGATATTTTAGTACAACTTGAAAATTCAATTATTTCAGAAAATCCTGCAACTATTTTGAATATTAAGGATAATGATTTGGTAATAGCAACTCCTCAAAAAGTTATAGATAACAAAATAAGGAGTGATTATCAATTTTGGCTCGATATTTCTTCTGATGAATGGATTAAAAGTGATACCGGTCCTTTATATAATGCATGGGTTATGCAGAAATGTTGGAATAAAGAAGAATTTACAGCACAAGATAACCTTGAACTTGGGAAGGAAAAACTTGCGAGAATTTTAAGAAAATTGACCTTATGTGCTAAAAAGAGCATATTTACATATTCAAGCTTTTATGATGGAAATGGAGCAGAGAATTACGGTGGAATCGAAAAGTTTTTGACAGTAGAGGAAATTCTGTCGCCAAAAGAAAAAAGAAAATTTGTTCCTCGTGAAGATCAAAAGCCAGTTCTTAAATATAAAGAAGGAAAGATGGCAATCTCCGCTGTTCCAGGGGCAGGAAAAACAACAATTTTATTAGAGTTGATTATTAAGTTATTAGATTCTGGTGTAAAACCTGAAAAAATATATGTTATGACTTATATGGAATCTGCTGCAAGAAATTTTAGAGAGAGAATAAAGGCTGCAAATCCAGATATGAATATTCTTCCTAATATCAGTACAATTCATGGGCTTGCATTGAGAATTTTAAAAGAGAACAATAATTGTGAAAAAATTGGATTGGCTCCTGATTTTGAAATTTGTGATGATTCAAAACGATTATCAATTTTATCTGATATATCTACAAGATTAAAACTTACTAAAAAAGATTCAGAAATATTTGAAAAAGCTGTTTCTATTATTAAATTTTCAAAAGTTGAACATTTTAAATCAGTTGAAGACAAAAAACTCGAAAAGTTTATATTGTTTTACAAAGAGTATGACAGAATATTAAAGGAAAATGGTCTTATTGATTATGATGATATGTTGTTATCTTCTGTAAAGTTATTGAAAGAAAATAAAGACGTTCTCGAATACTATCGAGAAAACTGTGAGATTCTTATCGAGGATGAGGCACAAGATTCATCCTCAATTCAGCAAGAACTTATTGGACTTTTAAGTAGAGGTAATTTAATTAGGTGTGGAGATATAAATCAAGCAATTACTGCTACCTTTTCAAATGCAGATGTTGAAGGTTTTAGAAAATTTATAACTGAAACCAGAAATAACGTCAGTATGGACTGTTCTCAAAGGTGTTGCGAGGAAGTTTGGAAACTGGCAAATTCTTTGGTTAAAAATGCAGAAAATAAAGAATTTTCAAAAGGGGCTTTTTACAAAATTTTTATGAAGCCAACAGGATCTAATCCGGTAGAAAAAAATGCCTTGATGACATTTGTAGCGGAAGATGATTTTAAAGAAAGAAGTTTTGTTTTAAAAAAAATAAAGGATGTTCTTGCTAAGAATCCAAAATCAACAATTGGTGTTTTGTTGAGAAATAATTTTCAGGTTAAAACTTGGACAGGCGTTATTGAAAATTCAGGATTAAAAACGGTTACAAGAAGTGAATGTCTTGAACAAAAGCCGTTCTTTAGGACAATTTTTGCAATAATGAATATAATATTGAATCCATTTGATAATGAAAATATTGCCCAAAATTACAATATTTTAGCGGAAAATGGATTATATAAATCAGGGTTTTATGAAAAAATAAAAAATTGCGAAAAGCCTTTTATTAAAACAAATATTGATAATTTGGCGATGTCAGATTTATCTGATTTTCTATGGGATATGTTATATTGGCTTGATCTTCCTGAACTTGAAGTAGACGAACTTGCCCTTAAAATAGGTGCTTACTATTATTCATCTCAAATAGATATGTCAAATATTTACCTTGTTTCTACTTTTTTAAAAAGGTTTACAAGTAAAAACTTCAATTTTGTAGTCAAATATTTAAATGAACTTTCTAAAAAATCAAGTGTGAGCGGACTTAAGTTTTTCGCCGAAGAAGAAAAATCTGAAAAAGAACTCCTTGAAGGAAAAGTTCAAGTGATGACTATGCACAAGTCAAAAGGTGATGAATTTGATGTTGTGTTTTTGCCAGAAATGACAGAAGCATCACTACCTATAACAATTGAAAATATAAAATTAAGAAAAGATGCAGAATTTATGGAACATGTGAGAATGTTTTCAGATAATTATAAACCTAAAAGTGAAGAAGAAATAAAAAAAATGATTCTTGATGAAAATCTTCGTCTAATGTATGTTGCAATTACACGAGCAAAGAGAAAGCTTTATGTTTCTGTGTCTAAAAATAATAAAAAGAAATCAGAACCAAATGAAATTTTTCAGATCATGGAGAGTGTAAAATGAGAAATTTTTCCCCCGCAATGCTAAAAACATTTGAAAAGTCAAAAGAACTTTTTAAAGAAAAATATATTGAAAATATCCCAGAAATTCAGCTCTCAAGTAATTTTGAAACTGGGAAAAGATTACACGCACTTGCTTGCTCTTACCTTAATGGTGAAGATATAAAAAAACTTGAAAAAAGTTTAACATCGAAAGAGGTGACACTTTGGAATAACTTAAAAAAAACTTATTATTTTTCTCTTGAACCAGTCAAAACAGAATATGATATTTCTGTAAAATTGGGAAATTATCGCATAGGAGGAAGACTTGATGCTCTTTTAAAGGATAATAATAATAAGTATTTTATTGTAGATTATAAAACTGGACAGATTCCTAAAAATCCAAGTTATGACTATCAAACAATGGTTTACCTCTTATGTGTAGATAGACTCATAAAAAATTATGAAGAAATTTCTTTTGTTTATCTTGGGTTGAGTGATGGAAAAGAAGAGATTGTCAAATTCAACGAAAGTCTTAAAGCAGAATATGAAAAACGTATTTTGAATTTATGTTCTCAAATAAAAATTTAATTGATTTTTCTTGTGTTAAAATAATTTCAAGAGGTATTTTTATGAAAATGAAAGCAGTTTTATATCGAGGAATTGGAGATATAAAACTTGAAACAACTGAAATAGAACCGTTAAAAGAAGGAGAAATTCTTGTTAAAGTTAAGTCTGCTCTAACTTGTGGAACAGATGTAAAAACTTTTAGAAGAGGACATCCTGTTTTAATTAAGAAACTTCCATCTGGTTTTGGACATGAATTTTCTGGCATAGTTGCGGAAGTTGGGAAAAATGTATCAACTGTAAAAGTTGGTGATAGGGTAGTTTGTGCAAATTCTGCACCTTGTGGAGAGTGTTTTTATTGCAAAAAAGGTCAATATAATCTGTGTGAAAATCTTGATTTGCTCAATGGTGCTTATGCAGAATATATAAAAGTGCCGGCAAGAATTGTAGAAAAAAACACTTTAATAATTCCAGATGACTTAAGTTTTGACAAAGCCGCATTTTGTGAGCCTCTTGCTAATGTTGTTCATGGTATAGAAAGAACAGAGATAAAAGAGGGACAAAGTGTTGGTATTGTCGGTTTAGGTCCAATAGGACTTATGTTTGCTAAACTTGCTAAACTCAAAGGAGCAAGAGTCATTGCTGCTGGGAGAAACCCAATGAAACTTAAATTAGCAAAGGATTTTGCAAATGTTGACGAAGTTATAAATTTAAAAGAATGTGACAACATTGAGAATAAATTTAAAGAATTCAGCGATGAAGGCAGAGGCCTTGACGTTGCAATAGAATGTGTAGGTCTTCCAGAAATGTGGGAGTTGATGTTTAAGGTTGTGAGAAAAGGTGGAACAGTGCACTTCTTTGGAGGATGTAAATCTGGATCAAAAGTCGATTTTGACACTGTCAAAATGCACTATGGCGATATCAAAATAATGAGTGTTTTCCACCATACCCCAAAATATTTCAGACAAGCTCTCGATCTTATAGCTTCTGGTCAAATAGATGTCGAAAAACTTATAACAGAAACAATTGGACTAGATAAAATTGAATATGCTATGCAAAAACATATTGAAGGTAACGCTATTAAATTTTTGGTAAAACCTTAGTAATAACTTCTGTTAAAATTTGTGTATGTATTGATTTTCTTAAAATTTGCGATATAATTTGACTTGTAAAACTAAACATTTTTAGTGAAGGAGAGGGTTATGAAAAAAAGTTTTTCGTGCAAGGCAATGATGCTGTCTTTGTTATCATTGTTTTGTTCAGCTTCGTCTGTATTTGCGAGCGAAGCTGATTTGAAAGTCCCAAGCATTCGTGAAATCTCCGCATTTGATTATCAACTACTATTGATTGGTTTAGGTGTTTCGATAATCGGTGTTGTATTTGGTCTTATTGAATATTTGAAAGTAAGACGTATAGATGTTCATGAAGCTATGGCAAATGTTGGTAATACTATATTTGAAACCTGCAAAACATATCTTGTACAACAAGGTAAATTCCTTTTAGTATTAGAAATTTTGATTGGTTTATGTATTGCATACTACTTTGGAGTTCTTTCTCAAATGGGTTGGAAGAACGTAGGAATTATCCTTGCTTGGTCAGTAATTGGTATTTTAGGTTCTTACTCAGTAGCTTGGTTTGGTATTAGAATGAATACTCTTGCTAACTCAAGAACAGCATTTACTGCGCTAAAAGGTAATCCATTGAATATTTTGAATATTCCATTAAAGGCTGGTATGTCAATAGGTGTATTACTTGTATCAATTGAATTGATTATGATGTTAATCATCTTATTGTTTGTTCCAGGTGAAATTGCAGGTGCTTGTTTTATTGGATTTGCAATTGGTGAATCTTTAGGCGCATCAGCATTAAGAGTTGCTGGTGGTATATTTACAAAAATCGCTGATATTGGTTCTGACTTGATGAAAATTCAATTCGGTATCAAAGAAGATGATCCAAGAAATCCTGGGGTTATTGCAGACTGTACTGGTGATAACGCTGGTGACTCAATAGGACCTACAGCTGACGGATTTGAAACTTATGGTGTAACTGGTGTTGCTCTTGTTTCATTTATATTGCTTGGCGTTTGGGGTGCTGATAATCAAGTTAAATTGTTGTCTTGGATTTTCGTAATGAGATTCTTGATGATTGTAACTTCAGTTGTTGCTTATTGGATTAACGGCGGAGTTACAAAAGTATATGCAAAAACTGCAAAGAAATTTGACTTTGAAGTTCCTTTGACAAACCTTGTATGGATTGCATCTGTACTTTCAATTGCAATGACTTTCTGCGTTAGCAAATGGCTTTTGTCATCTATGACAGGAAATCTTTGGTTAATTTTGGCATCAATAATTTCTTGTGGTACTTTGGGTGCTGCATTGATACCAGAAGCAACAAAAGTATTCACATCACCAAAGGCAAAACATACAAAAGAAGTTGTTGCTGCATCTAAAGAAGGTGGAGCATCCTTAACAATCTTGTCTGGTATCGTATCTGGTAACTTCTCTGGTTTCTGGATTGGTGCTGTAATTGTACTTTTGATGGGCTTAGCTTATTTTGCAAGTACATTCATTGCAGATTCTGTAATGGTTTATCCATCAGTATTTGCATTTGGTTTAGTAGCATTTGGTTTCTTGGGTATGGGTCCAATTACTATTGCTGTTGACTCTTATGGCCCAGTTACTGATAATGCACAATCAGTTTATGAACTTTCTTTGATTGAAACTATTCCAGCTATTTCAGACAAGATTGAACAAGAATACAAGTTCAAACCTGATTTTGAAAATGCAAAACAATATCTTGAAGAAAATGATGGTGCTGGTAACACATTCAAGGCAACTTCAAAACCTGTACTAATTGGTACAGCAGTTGTTGGTGCTACTACAATGATTTTCTCATTGATATTAGTAATTCAAAACGTTTTACATATTCAACCAGAAATGATTTTGAATTTGTTAAATCCTTATACATTGCTTGGATTTATTACTGGTGGTGCTGTTATATTCTGGTTCTCTGGTGCTTCTATGCAAGCTGTAACAACAGGTGCATACAGTGCTGTAGAATTCATTAGAAAACACATTAAACTTGACAGTGCAGAACAATCTGCTGCGGTTGCAAACTCAAAAGAAGTTGTAAAAATTTGTACTCAATATGCACAAAAAGGTATGTTGAACATATTTATTGCATTATTCTCTTTTGCACTTGCACTTGCATTTTTATCTGCACCAGTTAGTGGTGTTGATCCAAGTGCAGCAAATAGACCAGTATCATTCTTTGTAAGCTATTTGATTGCAATTGCAGTATTTGGTCTTTTCCAAGCTGTATTTATGGCAAATGCTGGCGGATGTTGGGATAACGCAAAGAAAATTGTTGAAGTTGATATGAAAGAAAAAGGAACACCATTACATGATGCAACCGTTGTAGGCGACACTGTTGGTGATCCGTTCAAAGATACTTCATCAGTTGCGATGAATCCAATAATTAAATTTACAACATTATTCGGATTATTAGCAATGGAAATTGCTATCGCTCCTGCATTTAGTGCTTATTCACATATTGCAGGTGTTGTATTCCTACTTGTTGCATTGTATTTCGTTTATCGTTCATTCTATGCAATGAGGATTCCAAGCAAAGAAGAATAATCTTTGATAATAAGATTGATGGCGGAGAGAAATTTTCTCTCCGCCATTTTTTTTGTGATAGCATTTAGTAAAAAAAGGAGGCTTTTATGAAATTTTTACATTCAATGATTAGAGTTAATGATATTGATAAATCTTTAAAATTTTACGAGGAAATTCTAAACATGTCTTTAAAGAAGACAAAACGTCTTGATGATTGTACGCTATATTATCTTGAAGACGAAGAAGGAACAGCCCAAATAGAATTAACATATAATGATGAAAAGCAGACCTACGAACTTGGAAATGGATTTGGTCACTTTGCTTTTTCTGTTAATTCTATGGATGAATTTACTTCTAAATTAAAGAAGTTTGGTATAGATTATCTTTATGAACCTTTTGTGTTAGATGCAACAGGTACAAAAATTGCTTTCATAAAAGACCCTGATGGATATGAAATTGAGCTTATCGAAAAAGAAATAAAATTTTAAAATGGAGGAAAAATGATAAAGCCAAATGATTGTTTATTTTTAATAATTGATATTCAAGAAAAACTTGTAAAAATGCTTAAGGACTCAAATGTCAAAGAAAATGCGGTTATATTATCAAAGGCCTGTGATATTTTAAATGTTAATACTATTATTACAGAGCAATATCCAAAAGGTTTAGGGGAAACCGTAAAAGAGATAAAAGATGCCTCATCAAAGGCTAAATATTTCGAAAAAACAGCTTTTTCTGCATTAAAGAGTGAGGAGATTTTTAATGCAATAAAAGCATCTGGAAAAAAACAAATTTTAATCTGCGGTATTGAGGCTCATATTTGTGTTTTACAAACAGCACTTGACCTTTTAGCTTCTGGGTATGAAGTATATTATGTTAAAAACTGTTCTGGTTCAAGAAATTCTTATGATATTGAAACAGCAGAAGAACTTTTGAAACAAGAAGGAGTGAAAGTTGTAACAACAGAAATCGTTCTCTTCTCGTTGTTAGAATCTTCTAAACATCCAAACTTTAAGGAAGTTCAGGCTTTGATTAAATAATATAGAGTAATAAAAAAGCGGCAGGGTTTAAATTAACCCTGCCGCTTTTTATCTTGCGTTATTCTCCTAACATCCAACGTAATCCGAATTGTAGGGAAAGACCACTTCTGCCGCCATTTCTTATCATAGCTTGACCGAAAGCAGTAAATCTATCACCCCAACGTTTTTGCAAACCAACACCGTATTGGATATATGGTTTAATGCTCATATTAGGCAGAGATACGTCATTTGCCCAGAAGTGAGTTTGGTCGATGATATTCCAAACCATTTGAACACTTGCGTAAGGTTGCCATCCATTTTCTAAGTTTCCAATGAATTTAATACCAGGAGCGATTTGAATTGCATGCAATGGATCAGATGTTACATCGACACCAGCAGCATTTGTGTAATCAAAAGTATTAACAAAGGTGTAAGACATCAAGTAGTTAGGTTGAATGATGAATTTACCATTTGCAAGTTCAAAGTTATATCCAGTTTTTGAAGCAATACCAGCAGTGAGCATAGTGAAATCTTCACTACCGTACATAGTATCGGCTTGACCGGCGTTAGCCCCAACGTTAACAGTTAATCCTGTGAAGAAATCGTTTTTGTACCAAACTGAGCTTGCACCTAAAGTACCGCCATTTTGATAGATACCAACTCCATCATATGTTTGGTGAGAACCAGTATATCCTGCATAGAGAGAATATATCATATCCCAACCTTTAGATAGTTCAATAATTGAACTGTCACCGCCAACAAGAGAGCCATAAGCGATATTTTCAACAGTAGGTCCATTGTTTAAACCAACTCTTTCAAAAGTAGTGAATGGTCTGAACCACAATCCTTTATTTTGTTCAGGAAGTTGATTAGGGTCAAAAGTTATAACTCCGCCGGCACCAGTTCCTTGAGTTGCATCAGCGTATTTATTAGCAAATTTCATTGCTGTTCTTTGTTTTTTAGTCATTGCCATAAGCATATCCATATTGCCAAAGGCTTGTTCATAGATATTCAATTGCGTTAGGTAAGAACCAACCTGTGCTGCAACTGGACTTGCCAAAACTGCAGGGTTAAATGATCTGTAATCTCTTTCTCCTGCAACTGGAGCAAGTGTCAAGGTTGAACCGTTTAGAGCTAAACCTCTTCTATATATTTTATCTTGAAGAACGACACCGTTTAGTGAAGAATCAAGAGTAAAGTTAAGTCCTGTTGTATCTCCACCTTGAGCTAAATCGAAAGATGTTCTGCCGTTGTTTAAAGCTGAAGTGTCAATACTTTTAACGTTAATTGTACCGCCACCAGCGATTATAGCGGATTTAATTGCATCACTTCCTGATGAACTAACATCAAGTGACCAATCAATAGTTCCGCCACTTAAGTTAAGACTTGCAAGCTCAATAGTACTTGTTGTACCGTTTTGCGTATTTAAAGCAGAGCCATCAGCCATCGTTAAATTATTTGAGCCATTACCAGTAAAGTTTGATTCACTTGCAATTTTCAATGTACCACCACCAACGTTGTAGTCAGTTGTCATTGAAGTATTTGTTGTTCTATCAAGTGATTTAAAGTTTTCCCCAAGTGTTACTGTTCCTGTAGAACCAGTTGTTGTGTTGATATTAACCGTTGTTGTGCCAGTGCCGTTTGTAGCAATGTTATTGTTCATTACAACATTTTTGTTATCTGCTGCATCAAGGTTAAGTTTCACATCACTTGTAGTATCAAACACGATACCGTCAACTGTTGTAGCCTTATTTCCGGAAAATAATACATTGTTATTTTTAGCTGAAATAGAAACAGTGTCACCTTTTGTATATATTGTACCTTCGTTAGTTGCGGTGTTGTTTATAACGCTTGTATCTGTAAGTTCAATTGCCGTAGTCAAGTTTTCGTTATATATTGCACTACCGTCTTTTGCTTTGTTTCCTTCAAAGAGAGAATTATTTAAAGCAATAACACCACTTGTTGCACCAATAGTTCCTTTATCATCATTGTAAATTGCACCACCTTTTCCGTCTAAGGCTGTATTGTTTCTGAATACTATATTTGAAGGTGCAGTAGAGCCAGTCAAATCGTAGATATGACAGTTATTCCATATTGCACCACCATCACCGTAAGCGATGTTATCTTCAAATGTTGCATTATCCATATAGATATTAGCTGTTGAAGTTGTTGCAGAATTTTGCCAGTTGTAAATTGCACCACCTTTTCCGGTGTATTTAACGGAACCGTCAGAGTTCAATGTTCCTGCAGTATTTCCTTTAAATGTTGTTGAATCAAGAGTGTAATCAGCACTAAAGCCGTCATCAGCATAATTGAAAATTGCACCACCTAAACCTTCGTTTGTGTCGTTACCTGTTGCAATGTTGTATGAGAAAACGCCGTGTGAATCTACACCAACCGCATCGTTATCAGCACCTTGTGCAAATGTATTTGTTGATGCTGAAGCTATATTTGCTACCGCACCACCACCAACTTCTACAGAGTTGCTTGTAAATGCTGCATGATGAGAGTTTATTGTGTGATTTGATTTGTTTGCAATAGCACCACCGAATTTTTTAGCAACCATATTCTTAAGTTCAAGTAATTTTTCAGCAGATTTCCCGATTAAATTTATAGTACCAACTGAATCAATAAATCCACCATTTTCAGAACTTTTGTAACCTTGAATTGTATCAATATTAGTGATTGTTAGTGTGGAAGCATTATTTGTAATTTTGATACCTTCTGGATTTTCACCAGTTGGTTGTTGAACACCACTTATTGTATTAACTTTATCGTTGTCGCCTTTAATGATTAAATCACCAGTATTTAACTCACCAAGAGAAGACTCTGAATCTTTTGAATAATCTCCACCAACCACGAAAATAGTAGTGTTAGAAGTATCAGTTACAGCATCACTTAAACCTTGAGAGGTTGAACCTGTATCTGTAATTTTAATGTTTTGAGAGTTTGTACTATCTTGAACTACTTCGTATTTTTTATCGTTACCAATAACTGCTATGCCTGATGTATCAACTGTTACAGTTGCGTTATCAAACAATTTTGTTGATGCTCCATCTGCAATTAAATCTGAATTTATGTTCAAATCTTTCAATGTAAATTTTCCAGAACCATTTACAGTAGCAACATCAATTGTATCGCCCCAGTCTATGCCAAGATAAGCATCTCCGTTCATATTTAAAGTATCAGATGCTAAAATTAGATATCCATCATTTGAATTGTTGTTAGCACTGATTTCTGCATTAGTTTCAATATCAATAGTATTTTGAATAATTGATGCATTATCAAGATATGTGTAAGAGTCTGAAGAAAGAATAGTCTTTCCAGAACCATTTATACCACCGTCAAATGCGTTTGATTCTCCCAAAATGAGAGTACCATTGTTATGTATATCATTTTTGCCTGTTGAATCTGTGTTGCCAGTAAATGTTGAGTTTGTAATGTACAAAGTTCCGGCATTAGAAGTTCTATCAGCTTCACCAGCGGCATTGTTATAGATTGCACCACCAAGTCCTTGAGCTTTGTTATTTGTGAATGTTGAATCTGAAATTGAAACGGCACCAGATTTTGATTGACTTTCATAGAAAGAGTTAAATATAGCACCACCATTCATTTCAGTTGAGTTTGAATCAAAAGTAGTTCCAGCAACATCGAGACTTGCTCCTGCATTTGTTCCTGCTCCACCGTCTTTATTTCTTGTGTAAATACCACCACCGTTTCCAGTTGAAGTATTATTTGAAATTATTGAGTTTGAAACAGTTGTTTTTGATTCAGAACCCATAAATATTGCACCACCACCGTCAGTTTCAGTTGTGTTTGCAACGTTATCTTTTATAACTGTGTTGTCAATATTCATATTTGAAAAGTTAGCAAGACCACCACCAGAAATTGCTGTGTTATTAGCAATTTCAGAGTCACTAACGTTAACTGTATTTCCAGATTTCAACATATTGTAAATTGCGCCACCAATACCAGCGATGTTATTTTTGAATTTTGATTTTACTATGTTGAGGTTAGATACAACAGTATTCATTGTTGAAACAGCCCCACCTAAAGACCATTGGTTGTCAGAACCAGCGAGTGCTTTGTTTCCTTCAAATGTTGAGTTTTCAATTGTTACATTTCCTCCATTTACAGCAACAGCACCACCAACACCTTGTTTTTTATATGCTGTACCGTTGGATTCGTTGTTTGTAAAAGTTGAATTTTCAATTATTGTGTCATTTGCAGTATAAACAGCACCACCTGCTCCGAGGTTGGCTTTGTTTCCATCAAAAGTTGAATTTTTGATTGCTATTTTAGCTTTATTACCGCCTCTGTCTTCTTCTCCGTGGTTGTAAATTGCACCACCGTTTTGTGCAAAGTTGTTTGTAAAAGTTGAGTTGTCAACGGTAACATATCCATTGTTTGCAACACTATTGTAGAGGTAATTATCAATAGCGCCACCATTAGTTGCCGCACTGTTATTGCTGAAACTTGAGTTTGCTATATCAAGTTTTGCTGCAGAGTTGTTACCTTGGAGATAATCTCTTGTTGCAATAACACCACCTGCAGAAGCAGAAGTGTTACCGTCAAAATTTGAATTATCTATTGAAACAATAGCCTCTGCGCCAACGAATATTGCGCCACCACCATCACTGTCTGATTCGTATGCGCTATTGTTTTTGAATGTAGAATTTGTAATAGTCATACCGCCGTCAGAAAGTAATCTTTGAGAGGCAACAGTGAATATCGCACCACCAGAGCGAGCAGTGTTGTTTTCAAAGATTGTGTTGTCAATTTCCACTTTAACACCGTCTTTGTTTCCTGTATATGCGTAAATTGCACCACCAACTTTTGCTTCGTTGCCTATAAATTGGTTGTTTTTTAATTCATAAATTCCGTTAGCAAGAGATATAGCTCCACTATCAGCAACAGAATATCCAATAGCCTTATTGTTTATGAATTTTGAGTTTGTAATTGTATTTTTACCATAAGTCGTTGAAACGTTTGAATAGATAGCCCCGCCATCTCCGTCAGTAGAGTTGTCTTTGAAAGTAGAATTATCGATATTATAGTTTCCTTTTGTAAAGAAAGCTCCACCAGCGCTTGCTGATGTATTTCCTTCAAATGTTGAATTTGAAATGCTTATTTTTGCATGGTTATTACCTTTGTCTTTTTCTCCGTGGTTGTATATAGCACCACCATTGTCAGCTGAATTGTTCGTGAATAATGAGTTGTCAACAGTAACATAGCCGTCGGTTAGTACGCTGTCATAAAAATGGTTATCAATAGCACCACCATTGGTTGCGGCTTTGTTTCCAGAGAAATTTGAATTTATTATATCGAGTTTTGCTTCTGAGTTATTTGCAATTTCAGTTCTTGTTCCAATTGCACCACCAAAAGACGCAGACTGATTGTTTTTAAATTCTGAATTGTCTATAAATGTAGAAGAAGATGCTCCAGCAAATATTGCTCCACCTCCGTCATTGTTAGCTTGGGTTGTTTGGTTATCTTCAAACACTGTTCCTGAAACATTAAGCGAACCCATATTCGAAATAGCTCCACCTTGTGAGTTTGAGCTATTGCCAATAATTTTAGAATTATTTATTTGAAGTTGCGGATGTTCTGTTGTGTTTAATAGTACATATATTGCACCGCCAGCACTTGCGGAATTATTTAATAAAGAAACATTATTTAAAATTAGAGCTCCGTCATTTATTGCGATAGCTCCACCGATTCCGACTTTGCTTGGAGAGGTTGAAACATAAGTGTTTTTGTTTCCTTCAAAAACGGTGTCAGCAATTGTTGATGCAACGTCGGTTGTTGTGTTTAGGTATAAACCCCCAGGAGCACCATAGTCTGTCATAACGTTGTTTATAAATTTTGAGTTTTTGATATTTATTGAACTGTCTCCGGCAACAACTATTGACCCTGCGTAGTAAGAAGAAGTGTTTGAATCAAATAATGAGTTATTTATATTTACTTCTCCGCCGTTACTATAAATATTTCCTGCGTAAACACCATTGTTATCTTTAAATGTTGCACCATTTACATTCAAAGTCCCTTTGTTGTAAATGTTTGCATAAGTGTTATCTTGGTTTTGGTAACCGTCCGTGATGTCTAAAGTTTGTCCTTGATCATTAAAAATATTGTAGTTTGTTGCAAGGGCAACACTTCCCATGAGCAATGCTACTGCACACGCTGTGGCAACTCCAAATTTCTTTTTCATTTTCAACCTTCCCTAAAACTATATGTAGACTATGTCATTCATGTTGCACTTTCAAAAATGCATCCTGGGGTGATAATTACTATTCCATATCCCTAATTCTGTATACGAAAATTATAGTACATAAAGGTTAGAATAAGAAATATTTTAACAAACTTACACGTTGAACTTAATAAAATTTTACAAACAGTGCTAAAATCTTTACTATAAATGTAAACTTTTGGTAGTATATACGGGGAAAGGAAATAAAAGTTATGAGAAAATCGGAGCGTTTAAACAAAATTCCGCCTTATTTATTTGCGGAAATTGACAAAAAAATTGCAAAAGCGAAAGCAGAGGGAGTTGATATTATCAGCTTGGGAATAGGTGATCCTAATCGACCAACGATACCTTCAGTAGTAGCAGAGATGCACAAGGCAATAGATGATCCGACAACTCATAATTATCCACCTTATGATGGTACAAAAGAATTCAAACAAGCAAGTTGTGACTGGCTTAAACGTCGTTTTGGGATAGATATTGACCCAGAAAACGAAATTATTGCAACATTAGGTTCTAAAGAAGCGCTTGCCCATATTTTTCTTGCTTTTGTTGATGCAGGAGATTATGTTTTGATTCCAGACCCAGCTTACCCAGTTTACAGAACAGGTACGATATTTGCTAACGGAAATCCTTATTCAATGCCTTTGTTAGAAGAAAACGGATTTTTGCCAGATTTTGATAAGATTCCAGAGGATATAGCAAAAAAATCAAAACTTATGTTCTTAAATTATCCTAACAATCCAACTGGTGCAGTATGTGATTTGGAATTTATGAAAAAAGCAGTTGATTTTTGTAAAAAATACGATATTTTGCTTTGTCACGATGCTGCATATAGTGAAATATCTTTTGAAGGTTATGTTGCACCATCTATATTCCAAGTTGAAGGGGCAAAAGATGTTGCAGTAGAATTCTACTCACATTCAAAATCTTATAACATGACAGGTTGGAGAGTAGGATTTGTTTGTGGAAACAGCGAAGCTATTAGTGCATTGGAAACAGTGAAAAGTAACATTGATAGCGGAACATTTAAAGCTATCCAAAGAGCAGCGGCTAAGGCTTATGTTGCGCCAGAAGAAGAAGTTAAGGATTTGGTTGAAACATATAGACAACGTAAAGAAGTTATGGAAAATGGTTTAAGAGAACTTGGCTGGGATATTAAACCTTCCAAGGGTACAATTTTTATGTGGGTAAAAACTCCTAAAAATATGTCGTCAACTGAATTTGCAACAATATTGCTTGAAAAGGCAGGTGTTGTTGTTCCTGCAGGAAACGGATATGGTTCTCATGGGGAAGGTTATTTTAGAATAGCCCTTACCCAAGAAGTAGACAGATTGAAAGAGGCTCTTCAAAGAATGAAAGATGCAGGAATTTGTTATTTGATGAAAGAAAAAGTGGTTATATAGGGAGTTTATAGTTTTATGAAAACAGCGGTAGTAACAGGTGCAACATCAGGTATTGGAAATTATGTATTGAAATCTTTATTAAGAGAAGGATACAAGGTTTTTGCTGGATACCGTGATATCAAGCACAAAAAAGAGTTGATGATATTGTCAGATGATGTAATTCCTTTCAGAATTGATATGACAAAGAAATGGACAATTGAAGATGCAATAAAGACAATTTCATCATCGTGTGAAAAAATCGACGTTCTTGTTAATGCTGCTGGAAAAGTTGTAGCAGGTCCTCTTGAAACATTGAGTGTTGACAAGGTGAGAGAACAATTTGAAGTGAATGCGTTTTCTCATTTTGAACTTGCACAAGGCTTGTTTGACAAGCTTGATGGTGGAAAAATTATAAATATAAGCTCAATGGCAAGTTATGGAGTGTTCCCATTTTTAGCTCCTTACTGTGCATCAAAAAGAACACTCGATATGATGTTTAATTCTTTGAGGATTGAAACCGGAACGAAGGTTCAAATCATTTCTGTTAAACCAGGAGTAATTGCAACTCCACTTTGGGAAAAGTCAATTGATATAAACAAAGATAATTTCGGAGCAGGAAAATATAAGATTGTTGGTGATTATTTGGTTGCAAATGCAATTAGAAATTCTAACAGTGGTTTGAGTCCAAAAACTGTTGCTAACAAAGTTATGGAAATAATCAAAGCCAAAAATCCTAAAAATTCTTATACTATAGGCTTGGATGCTTTTTGTGTTGAAATGCTTTCAAGACTTCCACAATGTATTATAGATAGAATTGTAGAAGAACAATTGAGAAAGAAAGTTGCTGCTCAACTTGATAAAGTTTTATTGACTGGAGTGGTGCAAAAAACGGTTGAACCTGAAAAAGAAGAAAGCGCAGAAGTAGAAGAGGATACTGTTGTTGAAAACTCAGAAAATCCGGATGAAAGGTTAGAAGCAGCTCTTCAAGAGGCAATGGCAGAAGAAAATTCATAGATTAAGAAATGTAAACAAAAGCTTAATAAAATTTTGTGTTTTTTGTTATAAATCGTTTTTTTTGTGGAACACTTTCTTATATAAATTTTTTGTTGCCAAAAAAACATATAGATAATATAATATATAATGTAGTTTATACTATAAGTTTATTTAATAGAAGGAATTAACAGAATGACTTTAGATGAATTAGTGGAACGTAAGTCCCATGAAGGGTTTACGCTTGTTGAAGTTCTGCTTGCTATTGGTATCTTGGGTGTTGTTGCAGCCATAACGATACCGGCACTGATACAGCACACGAATAGAAAAGACTGGATGACAGCGTTAAAGAAAT
>QHMH01000008.1 GCA_003258795.1 Candidatus Melainabacteria bacterium
AATAAAATAAAAAAGATTAAAGAAAGGAGAAAGAAGAGCCGACATGCATGAAGTAAGGGAAATTCGGGTAGTGAAAGAAAGGCAAAGGTGTTAAAGCCGAAGAGTAGACTTATAGGGTCGAAGGAAAAGGTAAGGAGTAGAAAATGGGCTTATCAGCATCACAATCAAGAATGTTGACATTGACAGCAAGAATGTCAGATCTTGAATTAAAAGCACAAAACATATCAAATCAAAAGATAAGACTTGCCGAACAGTCCACGGAAGCATCAAAAGCTTACATGGATGCGTTGGATGCTCAAACCTTGAAATTCAACTATTACAGCACAGGCAGTCTTGATGCGACAGTAGCATCAGTAACAGAATCTGGATTGTACAGAGTATCAGATGCATTTGGAAATGCATTTCAATATTTGGATCACAAGACAATAACGAAACCAGACGGAACAGAAACAGTGTTGACCGGCTGGTATGTATTGGGAACAGATGGAACATATTATGAAAGTACAATACCACAAGAAAAGATGACAGATACACAATGGTTGTATGATCAATTGCAACTTGCGAACTTGTTTATACAAAAAGCACAAACAGAAACAAATGCGTTGGGCAAAGTAGACATAGTAGGTTGGCAAGATTACTCATACACATCATCATCAATCTTTACGACAGAAGAAGATACCTCAGGCGTAGCGAAAGCAGAAGCAGAATATGAGTATAAGATGTCAGAAATCGAATCAAAAGATAAGAAATATGATTTGGATTTGGAAAACATCAATACAGAACACAGCGCAGTGGAAAAGGAACACGACTCAGTATCAAAGGTAATCGACGGAAACGTAGAGAGAACATTTACAATATTCTCATAGTCGAGGATAGAAAACGGATTTTTTATACCCTACCTTATTCCCATAATTTCGTAATTTTTACGCCAGTTCTTCCCGAATCGGCGTTTTTTTTATGCTCTATTTTTTTAAATCATATTTCTGTTCAACTTTTTTTAAGAAATCCTTAAAATGTTTTTTTGTTAATGCGTATGTGGTAAAGAAGGTTCCTTCTTTTTTCTTTTTAAAACCCATTGCATCATAAAAAGAGTTATTTGTTGAGCATAAAACAACTTTTTTACATTTGTCTTTTTTAGCGATTTTTACTGCTTCGTATAGAGATAATTCTCCTGAGCCTTTTATGGGAGATGAACTCTTTAGGTTTGCAATATCTGGAGATGCCTGCAAATAATGGATATGTAATTCTTTTGATGGTTTTGTTTTAGAGTTTGAAAGTTGCATTAGGGATGTTACTTTGTTTCCATTTTTCTCATCAACAATTTCGTTCATAAAAAATCTTGAGTTTGCATCACAGTCGAAGAAATCATCAGCAATATCTTTGACATAAGTAGTGCAATTTTTCCATAAATTGCAAAGTTTGCCCATTATTCCCCAATCTTCAGCACTTTTTGTATCAAGTTCATAAAAGTTTGCTTTAACCAATTTATAAGTACCGTCAGAAACTTTTTGGCGAAGCTTTATGTTATCAAGTTTTGTTGCTCCGAAATTTACTTGAGTATTAGAGTAATTAGTGGATATTCCCATATAATCTTTTCTTTCATTGTTTGAACTTTACATGGAATAGAAGGAAAAAGGTAAGTGAAAATTGCTTAATTTTAAAAACATGTTAAACAAATATTTACAAAAAGAAATTCAAAGTAAATTTTTTGATATAATATTTTAGGATGCGCTCGTAGCTCAGTAGGATAGAGCGACGGTTTCCTAAACCGCAGGTCATGGGTTCGATTCCCTTCGGGCGCAAGTTATTAAAAAGAAGTAGTAGGGAGGTATTTATGGCAAAATTTGTATGCAGTGTATGTGGTTATACTTATGTTGGAGATGAAGCTCCAGAAAAATGTCCTCAATGTGGAGTACCAAAATCTAAATTTAATAAAGTTGAAGAAGGAAGTTCAATGTCTTATGCAACAGAACATGAAATCGGTATTGCAAAAGGTTTAGATGCAGAAGTTGTTCAAGGTTTGAAAGATCACTTTATGGGTGAATGTACTGAAGTTGGAATGTATCTTGCAATGTCAAGACAAGCAGATAGAGAAGGTTATCCTGAAGTTGCAGAAGCTTACAAGAGAATAGCATTTGAAGAAGCTGAACATGCTGCAAAATTCTGCGAATTATTGGGTGAAGTTGTTGATGCATCAACAAAAATTAACCTTCAAAAAAGAGTTGATGCAGAAAATGGCGCTTGTCAAGCGAAACAAGATATCGCATCAAGAGCAAAACAATTGGGATATGATGCAATCCATGATACTGTTCATGAAATGGCTAAAGATGAAGCTCGCCACGGTAGAGCTTTTGAAGGGCTTTTGAATAGATATTTTAACTAATTTTTTTATGGTTAAGAAGGGCGGTCAAACATTATGTTTGACCGCCACTTTTATATCAAATTTTTATATTCAATTTTTATTCTTCTATATCTATGTATTTTTTTGCACAATCAAACATTGAATTTAATAATCCTTCGTTTGCTGTTATGTTCATTCCATTTAGTTCAAGAACTTGTTTTAAGCGTTTTTCCCAAATTGGATAAATATCTTCTTTGGATAAGCTTAAAACTCCTGCAATCATAGAGATTTCTTTAAAGTCTATTGGTAGTGGTGTTGCACCTCTTAAAATGTCTACAATTTCAAGACGTTTTTTTCTTGGAAACGATTTCAAAAAATTAACAACAGATAGTCCCTTTATTTTGATAGAATCTTTTAAAAATTCAACTGTTTCATCTATTAAAACTGGTTCTTGTGATATTTTATATTCTTCAAATTCTTCTGGATTTATATCCATTACTGTTGCTATTCTTTCTAAAGTTGTAGAACGTGTTGAAAATGGAATGGTACTATCTATTAGATTATAAACATATGACAGGGTTACTCCTATCATTTCTGCAAAGTCTTTTTTATGTAGTTTATTTTTTTCCAAAAACTTCCCGACTTTATCTGATGTTTTTGTTTGTATAATAGGTTTGTTTTTTGACAGCATACCTTATCCTCCTCTCCTATTTTCGTATTATAGTTATAGACTTTGTTGACTTTTTTTTCATGCACAGGATAGATACCTCTGTATGCTAATATTTATTTGAGGTAAAATATGAAATATAGGTTTAATGAGGATAATATAGAATGAAACTTATCGTCGGACTTGGAAACTTTGAACCAAAATACCTGTTAACACGTCATAATGCAGGTTTTTTGGCTGTCGATTTTTTTGCACAAAGACACGGACAAGAGTTTAAAATAGAAAAGAAATTAAAATCTATGATAGCTAAATTCAATGTTTTGGGAGAGGATATTGTTTGTATTAAACCATTAACTTATATGAATTTATCTGGAGAGGCAATATCTCTTGTTATGAATTATTATAAAATCAAAGATGTATTTGTGATATATGACGATATATCTCTTGATACAGGTAAAGTTAGATTTAGAGCTTCGGGTTCTGATGGTGGACATAATGGAATAAAATCTGTTATATCTCATCTTGGAACAAAGGAATTTGACAGGTTGAAAATTGGTATTGGGCCACAACCAAATATCCCTTCTGAAGCCTATGTTTTGCAAAATTTTAGTGAGGAACAACTCAATATTTTGAAACCGCTTTTAAAATCCGAGATGATAGAAAACTACTTAAGTGAGGGTTTACAAAAGTGTCAAAACATGTACAATTGATAAAAAAGGAGTATTAAATGAGTATATTGACGGCACAACAATTAGAAGAAAATGAAGAATACGAAAAAGCGTATGAGGAATATAAAACGGTATTAAGTCAAAAACCAGAAAATACAGAGGTTTTGGAAAGACTCGGACATTTATCAATAATTCTAAAAAAAGAAAATGAAGCAATTGAATATTATACAAAATTGTTGGAATTGAATCCAACGAATGAGCTTGCTTTTGAACAGTTAATGGATTTGTATGTAAATACTGATAAGTATAAATATTATGTTTCAAGAGGAAATTGGCATATATTGAAACAAGAATATTCTCATGCACTTAATGATTTTAAAAAGGCACTTAATAAAGCTCAAACTCCAGAAGAAAATTCAGCGACAAGATTTATTCTTGCAACGCTTTACGAAAAAAACGGAAAATATAACAACGCAATTGATGAATATTTAAGAATATTAGATACGAAAGCGGCAAATGAAACAGTTTTCTTGAAATTAGCTAACGTTTATTTGCAAGAAGGTGCTGTTACAAGTGCTATTGAAACTCTTGAAAGAGCAATTGAAGATGGATTTGAAAGTAAAGAAATCAAAGAAACTCTTGCAAAACTTTACTTGTCTAACAATCAGCAAGAAAAATCAAGACAGGTTACAGAAAATGAACTTTTGAAGATAAAGAGTTACCTTGATGAAGGTGACGATGAGCAGGCATGGGCGCTTTTAGAACAAATTAAAGGAGATTACAAAAAAGATCCACAATATCATATTTTGACAGCGCAGTATTACTATAACAAAGAAGACTGGGATAAGAGCCTTGAATGTGTTGAGGAAGTTGCAAAATTTGGAAAAAATCCTGCAGTTGTTTGTCAAATGAAGGCAATGATTTATGAAGGTAAAAATATGGATTTTGAAGCCCATCGTATGTGGGCAAAATATAATATTATCAGAGGAAATAAGGATGTTGCATTAAATGAATATTATCTTGCATTGAAGGAAAAAGATAACGATGCTGAAATGCTTAGAGAGCTTGCAGAACTTCTTGATGATATGGGTGACAAAGTTCAGGCTGGTGAATTCTGGGAAGCTATTGTAAAACTTGATGCTGGAGATAAGAAAGCATTAGAAAGATTGGCAGAATTCAAAGAAAGCATTGGTGCATACAGAGAACAAGTTGATATCTTGATGCAGTTATATGAATTAAATAAGAAAAATCGTAGCGTTATAAGAAAATTGGCGGAAGGGTTTGAGAAACTCAGAGATAGAGAAAAAGCTCTTGAGTATTATAAAAAATTCTTAGAAAATTCTCTTATGGATAATGAGTATGAAAAAATTAAGCAAAAAGTTAAATCTCTTGAAGGAGCTTCATCGAAAGCAAGTGCACCAGAGGAAGAAGATGAAGGCTTAATAGGAAAAATTATAAAACTTTTTGCCAAAAAATAATTTTATGATAGAATAAATCTATCGAGTGTCGATGTGGCGGAATCGGTATACGCGCACGTTTGAGGGGCGTGTGGAGAAATCCTTGCGGGTTCAAGTCCCGCCATCGACATTTTTTTATTCAATTAAAGGATAAAATATTGTATTCAAGGGATGAGATTGTTGAAATATTAGCAAAAGATAATGCTGATGAAATTTTTCGCTTGGCAGATGAAACAAGAAAAAATTTCGTTGGTGATGAGGTCCATTTAAGAGGGCTTATTGAGTTTTCTAACATTTGTAAAAGAAATTGCAAATATTGTGGATTACAATCTGGAAATAAAACGGTTGAAAGATATCGTTTGAGTGAAGAGGAAATTATAAATTTTGCAAAAAAAGGAGTATATTACGGCTACAAAACCATTGTTTTGCAGTCGGGGGAAGATGATTTTTTTGATGCTGATAGAATGTGTAAGATTATTCGACAAATAAAAAATCTTGATGTTGCTCTCACACTGAGTATTGGAGAAAAGTCTTATGATGAATACAAAGCATATAAAGAGGCAGGTGCAAATCGGTATTTGCTTCGTATAGAAACTACTGATGAAAAGCTTTACTCAAAATTACACCCTAATATGAGTTTTGAAAATCGTGTAAATTGTTTGGATAATTTAAAAAAACTCGGTTTTGAACTCGGAAGCGGATGTCTTGTTGGACTTCCAGAACAAAGTAATGAATCTTTAGCTAACGATATTTTGTTCTTTGAAGATATTAAGGCAGATATGATAGGAATAGGTCCATTTATTCCACACGAGCAAACTCCTTTGTGGGTAGAAAATGAAAGCGATTTTGAAAAAAGTGAAAAATTTGAAAAAGCATTAAGAGTCATGGCTCTTGTTAGAATTATTATGAAAAATATAAATATTCCCGCTACTACTGCAATGGAAACAATTAACCCAAATGGAAGAATAATAGCATTAAAGAGTGGTGCAAATGTTGTAATGCCAAATATAACAGAGGGTGATTATAGAAAAAAATATGAGATATACCCAGGAAAAATTTGTTTAAATGACACTCCCGCTCATTGCAGAGGGTGCATAGAAGGCAAAATAAAATCAATTGGAAGGTATATTTCAAATGATTACGGTTCTTCAAAAAGTTTTAAAACTAACTAAAAGGGTATGAACTGAAACCTGAATAAATTTAATATTCGGTTTCAGTTCATACAAAACTCCTTTTTAATCGTGACAGCCACAATTGCATCCGCAATTACATTCATATTTTCTTTCTGCAAGTTCTTGATCAATTAACAACCATCCAGATTGGTTATCTCCTGCTTTTTGAAGTTTAGTTATTATCTTTTTAAAGCTTGCCTCTTCTTCAACTTGTTCATCAATAAACCAATCAATAAAGTTCATTGTTGCCTTGTCATTTTCTGCATCAGCAAGATCATATATGTCGTTTATACTTTGAGTAACGCTTTTTTCATGATTTAGCGCATATTCCATTGCACAAAGTGGACAATCCCAATCTTTTGGTGGCATTTCAAGAGCAGCTAAACTAACCTTACCATCTCTCGCAATTAAATATTCAGTTATCATCATTGCATGCTTGCATTCTTCTTTAGCTTGGATTTTTAACCAATGTTGAAAACCCTCTAATCCTTCGTGAATAAAATAACATGACATTCCTAAATACATATATGCAGAATAAAATTCTTTACTAATTTGTTCGTTTAAAATTCTTTCAATTCTTTCGTTAATCATTGCCGTTCTCCCATAGTCCGTGTATGTTACAAAATTCTTCAACCCTCATCTTTCCAAGGTCATAACATTTTAGTTTCAACAATGGTTCTTCATTTGGGTAAAGATACTTTCTTTTGATATACCTATTGTCTTTAGAAATTGCTTCGATAAATTGAATATAATGTTCATTTGTCATTGGGTGTGGCTCACTTCCAATTCTAACTTCTGTTTCGTCATCCATATCAATGAACATAGGAACATGTTTTTCTCCAAATTCTTCATCATCTTTTTTAGCTTGTAAAAGCTCCATAGGTTTTCCACAGCAAACAAGTTCTCCCTCTCCTTCAAGGACAACTTCAACAAGATTTTTACAAATGGAACATCTATATAGTTCTAATTTTTTAGTCATAAAAACTCCTTTCTTGTTGTGAAGGATAAATAATTCGACAGAAATTTTCATCAGCCGACTTTCTAATTTTAAAATTCGGTGTATAATTGTTCTATGGATAGGAAAAATATATTAGTTTCTTTTGGAACAAGGCCAGAAGTAATAAAACTTGCACCGGTTATTTTAGAATTGAGAAAATACCCAGAACTTTATAATGTCATCGTTTGTAACACCGAACAGCAAAAAGAATTATCAAACCAAACCTTATCTTACTTTGGGTTGCAAGCTGATATAAAACTTGATTGTATGAGGGAAAATCAATCGCTCGCAGAAGTTCAGGTAAGAATTTTGTCAAAGCTTGATGAAATCTTTAAAAATAATAAGATTGATGCAACGATTGTGCAGGGAGATACAATGACTGTTTTAACCTCTGCTCTTGCAAGTTTTTACCATAAAGTTCCAGTGTTTCACGTTGAAGCAGGATTGCGTTCATATAATATATTTGAGCCATTTCCTGAAGAAGTAATGAGGCAAATGACAAGTAGAGTTACAAGGTTACACTTTGCTCCAACTGAAAAAAATAAACAAGCTTTATTAAAAGAAAATATTCCAGAAAGTGATATTTTTGTAGTTGGAAATACTGTAACTGATGCATTATTCTGTTTGTCAGATGAAACTGTGAAAAATTCTGAAAAGTTTTTTAACTTTGAATTTTCTAAAGATAAACTTGTCTTGGTAACAGTCCACAGAAGGGAAAATCACGGAGAAAGAATAGATTCTATCTTAAAAGCGATAAAAGACGTTGCGCAAAAATATAAAGATCACACTTTTGTTTTGCCAGTTCATCCAAATCCAAACGTTAAAAATAAAGTACATTCAGTGTTAGAACATCTTGAAAATGTTCATCTTCTACCACCTTTAGATTATCCAAATTTGGTTTATCTTATGAAATGTGCAAAACTTATTTTAACTGATTCCGGTGGTATTCAAGAAGAAGCTCCAACTTTTGGATGTCCTACTCTTGTAATGAGGTACGAAACAGAAAGACAAGAAGGTGTTGAAGCTGGTGTTTCTACCCTTGTTGGGGCTGATTATGAAAAAATCGTGAAATCTTGTGAGGTAATTTTAAATCAGGATAAAAATTTAACAAGATTAAAAGTTCAAAATCCATATGGAGATGGTAAATCTGCCCAAAAAATTGAAAAAATAATCAGAGATTATTTTATGGATATGTAATTTTCCCGAGAACAGTTCTTTTACTTGCACCTGTACAACATGGCAGATTGTTTGGAATGTTGTAATATGTACAGTAACCTAAGAGTGCAAAAGCGGTTGCTTCTTTGAAGTTATTTGAAATACCATAATCTTCGTGAGTTTTTATTTGAATGTGTTTTGGAATATACATCCTTAAAAAGTTCTTTATTGCAGGATTGTAAGCTCCACCGCCTCCTAATATCACTTCATCTGCATCAATTTGAGGGTATACAAATCTTTCATAAGCTTGCGCAATTGTTTTTGCAGTTAATGCAGTCAATGTAGCTATTATATCAGCTTTATTTTCTGGGGCAGATTTTAATATGTTTTCTATATATTTTGGTGAAAAATACTCTCTGCCGGTAGTTTTAGGAGGCTCAATGAAGTAATATTCATCATCACATAAAGAATTAAGCCATGATTCACAAACTTTCCCTGATTGTGCAATTTCGCCATTATTGTCATAAGGTAAATCAAAAAATTTATTACAACAGTAATCAATCATTATATTTCCGCAGCCAGTATCAAAACCAAATGTGTCAAATTTTCTCGAAACAACGGTTACGTTAGAAATCCCTCCAATGTTTTGAATTAAAAAGTTTCTCTTAAGTGGCTTAAAAAACTTTTCATCAGCAAAACAAACCAAAGGCGCACCCTGACCGTTGCATGCTATATCAGCTTCTCTAAAATTTGAGATTGTAATGCATCCAGTTTCTTTAGCGATTACAGAAGACTCTCCAATTTGTAAAGTGCTTTTTCCATTTATCCCACAAATTTTATCATCTATTGGATAGTGAAAAACAGTTTGTCCATGAGATGAAATCAAGTCAGGCTTCCCATGTTTTTTTATAAGCACATTTGCGGCATCTGCAAAACATTTTCCAACGACAAAATTAAAAATACAAACATCTTTTAAAGTTACATCTTCATGGAAGAATTTAAACAATTTCTCTCTAATTTCTTTTGGATATTCATAATTTATTCCCTCAATAAGCTCGCACGTTAAGTCAGGATACACTTTGCAGTATCCAACATCAATTGAATCGCAAGATGTTCCAGACATCAATCCAATTACTTTTTTTGCTTCTAATTCTTCCATAACTCTGATTATACAATAAAAAAACGGCAGATAAATCTGCCGTAACAATCTCCAATACTTTTCTCCCAAGTATTATGATTTCCGATATAATCGGTATTGTCTTTTTCATACAATTATCTTTTTCAAACTTTAATTTTTAAATCCCGAATAGTAAAAATATACTCCAACCCAAGAGTACACGGAATAAGTTGCCACCACTCCTTCTTAAATCTTTCAATTTCTCTATGTTGTACTTCCTATGTTTAGTATTCTACAAAACCCCAAATGTCATGACAAGTAACAAAAACGATTATAATTTTTACAAACTCTGATTTGCTTGACTACCACTATTAAAAAATCAATTTTAACAATCTTAATGAAGAAAATTTAATGAACTTAAGTTAAAAAAGAGCAAATTTTTGATTGACAATCGAAAATTTGCTCGTTTTTTAAAAACGAAGTCATGGGCATTTTAAGGATTTATTTTTATGCAGTTATTTAAAAAGTCGATTGTGCTCATTTTTTCGTCATAAAGATATTTTATAAAACTCAAGTAAGAATAATCGAAGGATGTTATTATATAATTTATTTCAAATCCTTCAGAACAGAAAGGCTCGTAATCATAGATTACATAGTTATTGTATTTGCTTTTCCATTCTTTTTTTTCAACTCGAGCATTATTTTCTTCAATAATATCTTCGAGCCATGGCACAATATCTCTGTCAACGTTTTTAATCTCAATTTGTCCGTATGAACAATTGGTTTTGCAATTATCTGCCAACATAAATATATGCTCCCTAACTTCGCTACAATATGATTTTACGTGTAAATGCACCTTAAAAAATTCCCCTTTCGGATAATAATGTAAAAGTCCTGTCGGATAGTATCAGAAAATTTATAAAAATTAAGAAAATCATGAAGATATAAAGATTATGTAAGGAAAACAAGAAATCTAAAAATTTTTTATATAATCATAATATAGATAGGAATAATCAGGAGATAATAAAAAATGCAAAATACATTAGATTACTTTTTAACAAAACTTGAAAATGCAGACAATATGGCTAAAAATGAAATCGAAAATTCAATCGTTAAATTCGGTAACAAAGCTATTCCGGAACTTGTTGATACATTGCAAGAAGCTCACGGTGTAAAAAGAGGTGTTGTTGCAATGTCTTTAATCAGATTGGGTGAAGATTCAGTTGAATATTTGAGAAAAGCTGCAGCAAAAAATCACGATTTTGAATGGGTTGCAAAATATCTTATTTCAGAAATCGAAGGTCAAGTTGCATAAGGTATAAAGTTTAAATAAAAAAAGAGCCTTTTTTAAAAAGGCTCTTTTTTTATTGATTAAAGCTTTAAGACTTTTGTTTTTCGAATACTTCTTTTATTGAAGTTTTATAATCTGGTCTTAAAATACCGTATTCGGTTATAATTCCAGAAATAAGTTCATGAGGCGTTACGTCAAAGCCAGGGTTGATAATATTAACCCCTTCTGCACAAATTCTTTTGCCATTTATATGGGTAACTTCTTCGTGATCTCTTTCTTCTATTTTTATTTCTTCTCCAGATTTAATTCTCACATCAATTGTTGATAGTGGAGCAGCAATATAAAACGGAATATTGTGATATTTTGCGGCGATAGCAACTGTATAAGTTCCGATTTTATTTGCAGTATCGCCGTTGGCAGCAATTCTATCAGCACCAACAACAACCATATCAATCATGCCTTTTTTCATAAAGTATGAACACATTCCATCTGTGATAAGTGTAACTGGAATTTTATCCATAACGAGTTCAAATGTTGTAATTCTTGCCCCTTGTTGACGAGGTCTTGTCTCATCAGCAAAAACCTGTATAGTGTTGTCATTTGCGTAGGCAGAGCGAACAACCCCTAATGCTGTACCATATCCAACTGTTGCTAAAGCTCCAGCATTACAATGTGTTAGTATGGTAGCACCTTTTGGCACAACTTGAGCTCCATAATGTCCTATTTTTTTGTTTATTTCTATATCTTCATTCTCAAGTTTTATCCCATTTTCAATCAACTCTTTAATTATTCCTTTTGTATCGGATTTTGAGTTATTGATGATTTCAATTTGCTTTTCAACTGCCCAGCGAAGGTTTACCGCCGTAGGTCGTGAAGTTACCAAATAGTGAGATTTTTCTATAAGTTTTTTTACAAAATCTTCTCTTGATAAGTTTTCTTTTTCAATTTCCAATGCAAAAAGACAAACACCATGTGCTCCCGCAATACCTATCGCAGGTGCACCCCTTACAATCATTGTCTTTATTGCATCAAACATTTCTTGACCTGTTTTTATATCAACATACTTAAATTCGTATGGAATAATAGTTTGGTCAACCATTCTTGAAACATTATCAACCCATTCAATTGTTTTAATACTTGATTTAAATTCTTCCATTATCAATCCTTTACCTTTTTCAACATTTCATATACATACGCAGTGGTTAGTCCAGAAAACGCATTCATCAAACCGCTTAATAATCCTATAAAAAAGAGCATTAGGCAAGAAACGAAAAATCCTGCACTTTTAATAAGTGATGCTATCCAGCCAATATAACCATTTTTAATCCAAATCCCAAATAACAGTACAAGTGGTGCGAAGACTATAAAAAATGCAACGACAGAAACAACTCCGCAAATAACTCCAGAGATTGCACCGTTTTGAAGTGATACTTCATCTATTAAATTTAATTTTTTTAAGTATATAATCACTATTGGAGCTAAGAGCACCATAAGAATAAGTGCAGCAATATTTCTTACAATAGGAATAAGTGCTAAAAGCCCCAATATTCCACCAAGAAGTGCACTTAATATTGAAAGTTGTTTAATTAGTAGCTTGTTCATATCTCTCCTCTAAAATATGTTGTCTTGTATGACAAATGGCAATTGCAATCGAGTCGATTGTATCATCAAGTTTTGGTAAATTGTCACGCTCAAGTGTTAATTTTACCATTTGTTCAACTTCTTTTTTGTCTGCTCTACCGTATCCTGTTAAAGTTTGTTTAACTTCAATTGGGGTATATTCAAAAGCAGGAATTTTAAATTTTTCAAGTGTCATCATTATGACGCCTCTTGCTTCTGCAACTGGAATTATAGTTTTTTGATTTTTAAAGAAAAACAACTTTTCGACAGAGGCAGTGTCCGGTTTATAACGTTCTATAATTGTAGATAAATCATTAAAAATTTCTAACAATCTTTTTGAGTCGTCAAGAGATTTATCTGTTTTGATTGCTCCAGAATGTAGCAATTCAAAATTCGTACCATCAAAATCAAGTACGCTATAACCTACTATTGCCATTCCTGGGTCTAATCCTAAAATTTTCATAAATTTATTATATCAATCAAAAAAAATTTTGCCAAAAATTTAATATTTATGTATTATTTAAATAAAAAAAGGAGTTTTATATGAATAAAATATTGGTAACAGGTGGTGCAGGATTTATAGGAAGTCACTTATGTGAAAAACTTGTTTCACAGGGTAATGAGGTTATTTGTTTGGATAATCTCTTTACTGGAAGTCTTGATAATATAAAAGATTTGATGAAAGAAAAGAATTTTACTTTTGTAGAACACGATATTATAGAACCTTATAGGGTAGAAGTTGACCAAATATATAATTTAGCATGTCCTGCAAGTCCACCACATTATCAATATGATCCAGTAAAAACCTTAAAAACATCTGTTTTAGGAATTTTGAATATGTTGGAACTTGCAAAGGCAAATAATGCAAAAATTTTGCAATCTTCTACCAGTGAAGTTTATGGTGATCCAGAAATTCACCCTCAAACAGAAACTTATTGGGGTCATGTAAATCCAATAGGCATTAGAAGTTGTTACGATGAGGGAAAACGTTGTGCGGAAACTCTTATGTTTGATTATTATCGTCAATATAAAACACAGATAAGAATTATAAGAATTTTCAACACATACGGTCCAAAAATGGATAAAAATGATGGTAGAGTTGTTTCAAACTTTATTATTCAGGCATTAAAAAATGAAGATATCACGATGTATGGGGATGGATCACAAACAAGATCTTTCTGTTATGTTTCTGATTTGGTAGAAGGAATGGTGAGAATGATGAATAATAATCATGACTTCGTTGGACCGGTTAATTTAGGTAATCCTTGTGAAAGAACAATCCTAAATTTTGCAGAAAATATAATAAAAATGACAGGATCATCTTCAAAAATTAAATTTATGCCTTTGCCAAGTGATGATCCAACAAAAAGAAAACCAAATATAGAACTTGCAAAAAGAGAACTTGATTGGGAGCCAAAGGTAGATTTTGAGGTTGGAATAAAAAATACTATAAATTATTTTCGTAGTATAATTAACTAAAAGTTACTGAAATAAAGGAAAAAGAAATGAAGATTTGCGTTATAGGAACTGGTTATGTCGGGTTAGTAGCAGGTACTTGTTTTGCAGATATGGGTAATGATGTTATCTGTGTGGACAAGGATGAAGAAAAAATTAAAAAACTCGAAGACGGTATAATTCCTATATACGAACCAGGGTTGGAAGAGTTAATAGTAAATAACGTAAAAGAAGGAAGACTAACTTTTTCAACAGATCTTGATTCTTCAGTAAAATCTTCACTTGTTTGTGTGATTGCAGTTGGTACACCGCAAGGATGTGACGGTGTTGCTGATTTGTCTGCTGTTTGGACAGTTGCAGAACAAATTGCAAAAAGCATAAATGGTTATAAAATCATTGTCGATAAATCTACTGTACCTGTTGGTACTGCAGGCAGGGTTAGAGAAATTGTAAAAAAATATACAACTTATGATTTTGACGTAGTTTCAAACCCAGAATTTTTGAAACAAGGTGCGGCAGTAGAAGACTTCTTAAAACCTGACAGAATAATAATAGGGTCTGATTCAGAAAAAGCAACAGAAGTTATGAAAGAAATATATGCACCATTTATGAAATCCGGAAATCCTGTATTGATTATGGATGTTAAATCTGCAGAAATGTCAAAGTATGCAGCAAATTCTTTCCTTGCTGTAAAAATTTCATACATAAATGAGATTGCAAATATATGCGAAGCTGTTGGTGCTGACATTGAAATGGTTAGAAAAGGTCTTTGCTCTGATTCAAGAATCGGTTCAAAATTCTTATATCCAGGGTTAGGTTATGGAGGAAGTTGTTTCCCTAAAGATGTTAAGGCTCTTATCTCTACCGCAGCTGAAAACGGTTACGATGCAAAAATAATTAAAGCTGCTGATGAAACAAACCAACAACAAAGACAATTGTTTATAAACAAAATTTTGAAAAAATTTGGTGAAGATTTAACTGGCAAAACATTTGCAGTTTGGGGATTATCTTTTAAACCAAAAACAAATGATTTAAGAGAAGCTCCATCTATCACTATTATTAACAAATTGTTATCCTTAGGTGCAAAAGTTCAAGCCTTTGATCCTAAAGCTTTTGACACTGCAAAATTGATTTTTAAGGATACAATTACATATTCAGATACCGCAAAAGATGCTCTAAAAGGAGCAGATGCTTTATTATTGCTTACAGAATGGAATGAATTTAGAAATCCAGACATATCTGTTTTAAAATCATCGATGAAAACTCCCATTATATTTGACGGGAGAAATCAATACGATAAAAAACAACTAAACCTCGAAAATATAGATTACATCTGTATCGGCAAGGTTTAGTCGTTAATATTTAAGCAATTTCTTTAATTTTAATTTCGTTGATAATACCTTCAAACAAGTCGGAAACCAAACGTGACATTAAATCTGTATCACCTAATTCAATTACAGAAAGTTTTTCGTCGTTTCTCATGTTGCTGCTCCTTAATGTGTTACCTAATCTTCGTAATCATGTTATCGACAACTTTCAAAAAAACTTTAATATTTTTTTTTAAATTTTAATAAAATGTATTATTTATGTTACAATTTTTAAAAAAAATAAAAGGAGTAGAAATGGCAAATATATTGATAACTGGTGCATCAAGAGGTATTGGAAAAAGTATTGCGAAATTGTTATCATATGAAAATAATGTTTTTATTACAGCAAGAAATGAAGAATTGTTGTCGTCTTTATCAAAAGAAATTAAAGCTTTAAGTTTGCCATGTGACTTGTGTGAAGATATTTCTAAATTAAAAGAATTTATCTTAAATAATAAAATAGATGTGCTTGTAAATAATGCCGGTGAGTATGAATATTCAAATACAGATAATTTGAAAGATGTGGACATTGAAAGAACTTTAAAGGTCAATCTTGAAATCCCTATAAAGCTTTCAAAAATTTGTATACCATATATGAAAGAGAAAAAATGGGGCAGAATCATCAATATTGGTTCTATAAGCGGAGTTATGGGAGAAGCTTATGCAAGTGTGTATTCAGCCTCAAAAGCTGGACTAATCGGACTTTCAAAATCGTTGGCCCTTGAACTTGCAGAGTATGGCATTACCGTAAACACAATAAATCCAGGGTGGGTTGAAACAGATTTAGGAAAAAGTTCAATAGAAGATAGTGATTTTTCTCTTGAGGAAACTTTGGAAATTATTCCTCAAAAAAGGTTTGTACAACCAATAGAAGTTGCTGAATTGGTAAAATATCTTCTTTCAGATAAGGCAAAAGGCATTACTGGACAGTCAATAAATCTTTGCGCAGGTTTAAGTGTTGGTATTTAATGTTAGAAAATGTCAAAAATGCGGAATTATATAAATATATGGGTATTTTTTTCTTGACACACGCCTTTTAATAACGGATAATAATTAAGAATAAAGGATATAATCTATGAAAATTTTGAATAAAATTAAAATAGCTGGATTTTCTGTTGCAGAAATGATGGTTGTGCTTTTAATCTTATCAATTATAATTGCCGCAAGCATGCCAATTATAACGAGGAGAACAAAATCTTCTCTTGATAAAATTTGGCAACCGGCAACCAACGGTGCCGATGCATATTTCGGAACTGGAGCAACTCAAGGCGCTGCAATTGGGACAAATTCTTTTCCGACAAATCACAAGGGAAAATTGTTGTTGAATGTTGCAAATACGACAGCTACTCATATTCTTTTTAGTATATCGAACACTCTTGATGTTACAAATGGTGGAAAATCAATAACTGGGAAGTTGCGTGTTTCAAATGGACAAATAGAATTTGGACTTGATGCGGTAGCAAATGGTGCAAATACTATTGCTATCGGGAACGGTGCAAAAACTGGCACAGATAATTCATCAGCTTATGGATATAGTGCAAATGCAGATGGTGCAAGTTCACTTGCGTTAGGTAGTAACACAACCGCTGGTGGAGAAGGTTCCGTTGCAGTTGGTGTTGATGCGGTGTCAAGTGTTGCAAATACGACAGCTCTTGGTTATGGAGCAATATCTTCTCAAACTGGTGCAACTTCAATTGGATATAGTGCAATCGCAAATTCAACAAATACATCATCTCTTGGTTATAATGCTAAAGCTACTGCATCAGGAGCAACTTCATTGGGCTATGGTTCAGAAACTCAAGGTAGTTATGGTGTTTCTGTTGGAGCTGGTGCAAAGGCATCTGGTGATTATGGTGTTGCATTAGGTTATGGCTCTGCAAGTAGCTCAAATGCATTGGCTCTTGGAAGCAGTGCTTCTGCGACTTTCGAGAACTCTGTTGCTATTGGTCCTGCTGCAACAACAAGTGCGGCAAACCAAATTGTTATAGGTAATTCATCCTATGCTTCCGGAGGTATTTGGCTTCAATCAGCATCTGTTTATGTAAATGGTGCTATATTAAATACTTCTGATATAAGAAAGAAAAATGTAATTGGTGAATATAAGTCTGGTCTTGACGATATTATGAAAATCAAAACATACGAATATGTTTATAAAGATGATTTAACAAAAACAAAACAAGTTGGTGTTATAGCTCAAGAATTGCAAAAAATATTCCCTAATGCAGTAAAAAAAGATAGCAAAGGTTATTTAAGCATAAGAAAAGATGATATGTTTTACGCTGTTATCAATGCTGTTAAACAATTAGGAACTGACGTAAAAGCTCTTAAAGAAGAAAATGAACTATTAAAATTACAAGTTAAGGAACTTACAGAGAGAATAGAAAGATTAGAGGCTAAATAATCTTCTATATGCTTTAGTAAGTAAGTGGGTATGAACTGGATAAAAGAAAAACTTAAAGAAAAGATGAAAAAACTCGGCAGAAAAAAAGTATTGGCTGTCGGAGCTTTTTCATTAGCTGCGTTTGTTATATTGTGGGCCTTCATTAGCGCAGTAGTTATCACAAGAAATTTTAACAGAGATCAATTAGCTGGTTCAGAAAACAAACAAGAACTTGACGTATCAAGTGTTATCTTGATTGAAACAAAAGATGACCAAAAATTTTGGGAAATATACGCCAAAAATGGTTCCTATGGTAGCGATAATAAAGTTGCAATTTTGGAAAATGTAACTGGTAATTTTTACAAAGATAATGAAGTTGCAATGAGTTTTGTTTCTTCCAAAGGAACTTATAACGAGGTTAAAAAACAAATCATTCTGTACGAAGATACTTTTATTGTAATAAAAGATGGAACATCACTTAAATGTGATACTTTAATTTGGTCAGGTTCTGATAAAGATATTCTTGTAAACGGTAATGTAAAAATAAATAAGGATGGTAAATTAGTTTCTACTGCAGAAAGAGCCGTTATCTCTGCGGATTATTCTGATTTTAAAATAATTGGAAATACCGTTACAAAATTATATGATGAAAAGGAGAATAAATGAAAAAAATCATAATTTCTGTTTTAACAATATTTTTAATGGCGGGAATTTCTGTTATTGCCGCAGATTTGGTTGTTGAATCTGACAAACAAACATATTCAGAAGGCGATAATAAAATAAAAGTTGAAGGCAATGTTAGAGTTAACATTGATGATGCAACTGTTTACGGTGATAAAGCAGATGTTACAGTAACAAAAGATAACAAACCAGATATCGCAACTTTTTACGACAAACCATACGCTGTTCAAATAAAAGGTTATAAAAAAAGAGAAGTAAAAGCTGATATTTTAAAGGTTTCATTGATAAATAAAGTTATTAAAGCAGAAGGAAGTAGTCAATCTGTTGTTTTTGATGGAGAAGATCCAGTTGTTGTTATCACAGCAAATACTCAAGAATATAAAATTAACGATAATCTTATGACGGCAAATGGAAATGTAATTATTAAATACAAAGATCTTAAAACATTTTCTAATAAAGCCATTATAAAAACTGATAAAAAAGGTGAATTACAAAAGATTGATTTAATCGGTAATGCAAAAATAAATCAAGATAAACAAAAATCTTCTGCAGATCATTTCATATATTCACCTGCAACAGAAGAACTTATAGCTAAGGGAAATGTTGTAACAGAAGCAGAACTTGAAGATGGTTCTCCTTTAATTCTTAAATCAAGTTATCAAGAATACAACCAAAAATCTAACACTTTCCTTGCAAGTGGAAAGACAAAAATTTGGTTTAAAGATTATTATGCTCAAGGTCCAAAGGTAGTTTTCTATCCAAACAAACAAACAAACAAACCAAATGAAATCTTCTTTGTTGGACGTTCAGCTATAAATCAAGATGTAAAAACTATATACGCAGATAAAATTAAATTGATATTGAAACCTAAAAACTTCTATGCAGAAGGAAATACTAAAACAGTAATTAGAGATATAGGAAAGTCAGAGGATTTATTTTAGTAATGGAAGATACAAAAAAACTTGCACTTAAATATTTTGCAGATAGAGAATGGAATAAAGCAATAAACGAGTTTTCAAAAATATTGGAACATGACAAAGATAATATTGAAATTTCCAACTTAATAGGCTTGTCTTATTACTATTTGAATGATTTTCAAAATGCTGAAAAATATTTTCTAAAAGTGTTAAATCTTAATCCAAAACAACCTGAATCATATATAAATTTATCTGAAATTTATTATAGACAAAAAATGTATGCAAGTGCAATTGAACTCTTGTTGAGAGGTAAAGCAGAAAATCCAGATAATATGATTTTAAAACATTACCTTGCAAGAGTTTATATGGCAGATTCAAGGCTTGATTCAGCTTTGTATGAATTGCATGAAATCTTAGAAAATGAACCTGAAAATTATGATGCTTATTACGATTTAGGTAGAGCAAGTTTCGAACTCGGAAATTACGCTTCGGCAATTGACTGCTTTGAAAATATTCTTAAATACAAGGAAGATAATGCATGGGTTTATTATTATTTGGGAGAAGCTTACGAGGCAAATGATGAAGTTGACAAGGCTCTTTCAAATTTCTTAAAAGCCACAGCTGTTGATAAAGATTTGTCAATTGCATATAAAAAAGCTGCAATTTTGTTTTTAGCTCGTGGCGAAAACGAAGATGCAATAGAATATTTTGAAGATTATTTAAATTTTAACATTCCTGAAGAAGAAAAAAAACAAACTGAAAACCTAATAAAAAGACTAAAAGGTGAAAATGAATAGTTCTGCAAAATATTGGATAGCATTTTCATCAATAGAACAACTTGATTCTAAATTTATTGTTGATTTGTATGAGCATTATGGTGATATAGAAAAAGCATGGAATTGTTCAGATATTAAAACAATTGAGGGAATGTCCATCAAAAAAGCGGAAAACTTTTTAAGATTAAGAGATAAAATAAATCCAGATGAAAAACTTAACTATGTCTTAGAACAAGATATTTCTTTCATAAATTATGATGATAAAAATTATCCAAAACTTTTAAAAGAAATATCAAATCCTCCAGCAACCCTATACTATAAAGGCAATTTGAATCAATGTAATTTGAATAGAACTCTTGCTGTTGTTGGGTCAAGAAGAGCAACAAGAGGAATAAAAGATGTTCTTCCAAAAATTATTTCGGAACTAGGAGGAACTGATTTATGTATCGTTTCTGGTCTTGCGAGTGGTGTCGATACAATTGCACATAAATCTGCAATTGAGAATAACCTAAAAACTATCGGTGTAATTGCAAGTGGACATAATTATGTTTATCCAAGTTCAAATAGAGAACTTTATAAAAAATTTGAAGATGGATATGGTGTTGTTATGTCTGAATATTATCCAACATTTGCACCAATACAATTTAGATTTCCTCAAAGGAATAGAATAGTTACAGGTTTGTCCTATGGAACATTGGTAGCAGAAGCAGCTTTAAAAAGTGGAGCTTTAATTAGCGCAGGGTTATGCCTTGAGCAAGGAAGAGAGTTAATGTGTGTTCCTGGTCTGATTACAAATCCAAATACTGCTGGTATTTACAAATTGTTGAAGAATGGAGCAACACTTGTTACGTGTGGTGAAGATATTCTAAATGCATTAGGTTGGGAGCTTCGACAAAGAAAACAGTTAAAGTTGGAATTGGAACAGTATTCAGAAGAAGAGTCATCTATAATAGATGTAATAAAATATGAACCTGAAACATTTGATACTTTATTACAGAAAACAAAAATGAATTCTGATACACTTCTTGTTTTGCTTACGGGACTTGAAATAAAAGGAAAAATTTCGCAAATAGAAGGTCAGAAATATAAGCTAAATAATTAAAAAGTAGATAATAAAAAAAGCACAATTGAAATTTTCAATTGTGCTTTTTCGTTCTTTATAAGAAAGAAACTATTTGAATTCAACAGTAGCACCAGCAGCTTCAAGTTGTTTCTTGATAGCTTCAGCGTCTTCTTTCTTAACGTTTTCTTTGATTGGTTTTGGAGCAGCATCAACAAGGTCTTTTGCTTCTTTCAAGCCCAAACCAGTGATAGCTCTAACTTCTTTCAATACAGCGATTTTGTTAGCACCTGCAGATGCAAGGATAACGCTAACTTCGCTTGCTTCAGCTTCGCCGCCTTCAGCTGCAGCTGGAGCTGCTACTGCTGCTACTGCTACTGGAGCTGCTGCAGATACGCCGAATTTTTCTTCCATTGCTTTAACAAGTTCTGCTGCTTCCAACAAAGTCAATTTTTCAATTGATTCTAAAATAGTTTCTACATTACTCATTTTTATTCTCCTTTAAATGTTTTGTCTTACCTGATTATGCGGATTTTTGATCTCTAACCGCAGCCATAGTACGTACAAGTTGTGTAAGTACTCCATTTGTTGCATTTGCAATACCTGAAGCAGGTGAGTTGATGCAACCAAGCATTTTTGCATAAAGTTCTTCTCTTGAAGGAAGTTTTGCAAGTGCTTTTGTTTCTTCTTTTGATAAAAGTTTTCCGTCAAGAGCTGCTGCGATAATTTCACCTTTCTTTGTATCCTTGATGAATTTTTCGAGAACTTTTGCAGGGCTAACTTCATCTTTGAAGCCTAATGCGATAGCAGTAGGTCCTTTGAATACATCAGCTAATACTTCGTATTCAGTTCCTTTTATCGCAATTTTAGCTAAAGTGTTTTTTGTTACTGTGTAATCGCCTTCTTCCTTTTGAAGAGTTCTTCTCAATTTTGTGATTTCTTCAACAGTAAGACCTTTATATTCAGTTACAACAGCCACTTTTGCCTTTGAAAGTTTTTCTTTTAAGCTTTCAATTTTTTTGTCTTTAAAGGCTTTTGTTGCCATGATTTACTCCTTTTTTTGTTTTTTATCGACCTTTTATTAAACGAAAAGACTTACGTCTTTTCAACCGTAAGTCTTTACACAATTATAAATCAACTATGCTTGTTGCATATTTTATTTAATTTTTCTGTGTAACCTGAGCTGGCGGATATTTCCTTTAATTTTTTCAAAACCAACCTTCTACGGCTATGAATGTAGGATAACAAGAACATGTTTTATTGTCAACGATTATTTATTTCGTTAGCAAGTTTTGTTGCTGGATAATATTCTGGAATCATTTCCAAGCAATAATTTATATGTTTTTTTGACAAGTCTATTTTATTTTTGACTAAATAATGTTTTGCAAGAATGTAATGTAGTTCGGGATCTTGAAAAAAGTTATTTAGTGCAAGTCGAAAAAACTCTTCTGCAAGTTCTTCAAATCCGTTATTTAGTAATACTCTGCCAATAAGTTTATAGGATTCTCTATTTATCGAAAACAAAAATTTAGCGTTTTTTAACAAATTTTGACAATACTCTAACTGATTTGAGGTTAGCAAAAAATCCAAATCTATTTCAAGAAAATCTCGAACTTGTAAAAATGTTGGATAACCTTCTATTTTTGAGTTATCAAGAAGTGGCAATAACGATTCTGCCCAGTTTGCTCGAAAATCAAATTGGGATATTTTTTTAAATTCTTTTTTTGCTTGATTGATATTTCCTTTTAAAAGTAGGCAATACGCATACTCTAATATGTATCCGTTATCTTTAAACCAATTAGAGCAAGAGAAGTTGCCTAAGAGAAATAATTTTTTTGCTTCTGTATAAATCATATTAGAAGTTAGGAGTTTTTCCTGCGTTTATTTCATTTCTTAAGTATTCAAGATGTTTTTTTCTCAAATCATCTTTAAGCTCTTGAGAAACTGAATTGTTTCTATTATTTATAACTTTATCTATTTCACCGTAAGCTTCAGCTGCTTTAGCATCAGTAGACATTTCAAGACACTTTTTGCCATATTGTGCATATTTTCTCAATTTTGCATCAGCCGTTATGCTAATTACTTTGTCATAATTTGCGATTGCTTCATCTCTAAAACCTGCTTGAGCGTAGGACATTGCGATGTAGTAGTATGCAATACCGGTAGGTTTTCTTTTTACGTATGTTTCCAAATCTTGAAGACATCCAGTGTAATTTCCAGATTTATATTTTGCAATTGCACGTTTCATCGTAGTATCTGTTTGAGCAGCTGAAGCGTAGCCAATTGAAAGTATTAACGCTAAAACAAGTATAATTTTTTTCATATAGATAACCTCTTGTTTTTTTATTGTAGCACTAAATTGTTGTTTTGACAAAGATTCTCTTGATAAAAAAAATATTTTGAACAATTTTTATGTTTCTGTTTGATATGTGAATTCTGGGTATTCTTCCAATTTCTTTTCAATTTCGTCGAAAGTTAAGAAACCTTCACTTGCCCCAAATTTAGAAACAACAGATGCTGAGTTTACAGCTCCGTACATAAGTGATTTTCCTATATCAAGGTTTGTTCTATGAAGTGCCGCACAGAAAGTTGATGCAAATGCATCTCCTGCCCCTAATGTTGACAACACTTTTGCAGGAAATTCTGGACATCGATAGTATGTTTTTCCGTCATAAGCATAGACTCCTCTTGCGCCATCCGTGATTACGACAACCTGTTTCTCTCCAACCTTTAGGGTTTGCAGCATTGATTTAATGTCAGGGTGGATAAGATACGTTGAAAAACACTCTTCTCTTGAATCTGGTCTAACTTCTATTTTTGTGCACATTGAAGCTTCTTCTTTATTCATAACAGTAACACCGGCTGTGTCTGCAATTTTCTTTATGTAGTTGAAACCTTTTTTTAGACTTGTAGTGCCTGCATTAAAACAAACATTTACTCCGTTATTTTGAGCGAATTCTACAATATCTGTTAAAACTTTGTTAGATTCTCCACTTAAAGGTGCGATGTATAGTAAATCTGCATTTTTTATTGCATCAAAATTTATTTCATTTTTTTTCAAGGTTGCATTTGCACCTCTTTGAGCAAGAACTGTTCTATCTCCTTGAAAACTTAAAAGAATTATAGAGAAGCCAGTGGACACGTTATCAACTTGAATGATGTTTGAAAGATCAAGAGTACTTTTTCCAAGTACTTCTAATATTTCTCTTGAATAGATATCATTTCCGATTTTGCAAACAGCGCTTGTTTCAAAACCAAGATTTGCAAAATTGAGGGCAGTATTTACTCCGCCACCGCCAACATTTGAGGCAAATTTTGAAATTTCAGTTTTTGCTCCGTATGGATAACTCATAAATTCTGCTTTTCTTTGTGGTGAGCTAACTGATACAATATTAGCTTCATCACATTCTACAAAAACATCCATTGTTGCGCTTCCAATTGTTACTACTTTCATAATCATTCCTTCCTTTATGCTCGTGGGTGAGTTTTTTCAAATACTTCTTTAAGATGTTGAGTTGATACGTGGGTATATATTTGGGTGTTTGATATGCTCGCATGTCCCAAAAGCTCTTGAACAACTCTTAAATCTGCACCATTTTCAATAAGTTTAGTAGCAAAACTATGTCTAAACATGTGAGGAGTAACTTTTTTAGGTAATTCTATTGAGTTTACGACATCATTTATTGCTTTTCTTATAGTTTTATTTTGAAGTCTATACCCAGTATTATTTATGAAAACTGGAGAGTTATCATCTGTTGCTGGTGGAGCAAAACCTTTTGCAATAAGCGGTCTTGCAGTTTCGATATATCTTTGAAGATAAGTTTTTGCTCTTTGTGAAACGAGAACAATTCTTTCTTTTGCACCTTTACCAAAAACTGTTATTTCGTTATTATCAAGGTTTAAATTTTCAAAATTTAATCCGCTTAATTCAGAAACTCTCATTCCAGTTGCCCACAATAGTTCCAAAATCGTTTTATTTCTAAACCCAGTAGGGGTATCTATTTTTACTCCATTCAATATTTTTTCAACTTCGTCTGGCGTTAAAAATTTTGGTAGAGATTTTGGTCTTTTGGGTGCGGTCAAATTCATTGCAGGATTTGAGTCTACAAGCCTTTCTCTGTACAAGAAGTTATAAAATGTTCTCAAAGATGCAATTTTTCTACTTATTGTTGTTTTTTTGTAATCAAAGCGTTGAATAAAATGAAGATATTCTCTAATTTTTGTATAGTCAACGTCAGTACAAGATGTATCTTTTAACCATAAGAGATAGCTTAAGATATCTGAATTATAAGCTCTTGCGGTATGAACAGAAAAATTCTTTTCTGCCGTAAGATAAGATTTAAAATCTTCCAAATACTGTTTTGCTATTTTATCCAAACTTAAATCCTCACAAGAAGATTATACCTGTAATCAAAAAAACGGGCAAGCGGACTTTAAAATTTTTTTTTTTTATTTTACAATGTCGGCAAAAGAAGGTTGGCATGAAACACTCAAGATACTCTGTTGTTATTATAGGAAGTGGAATTGCAGGATTGTATGCTGCATTAAAAATCTCTGATATGTTAAAACTTCCTGAAGGAATATTGTTGATTACCAAATCAACGCTCGAAAATTGTAACTCATATTATGCTCAAGGGGGCATAGTTGGAGTTTTAAAAGAGAACACTGATGACGATGTTGAAAAACATGTTTCTGATACATTGAAAGCAGGTGCAGGATTAAGTGAAGAAGATATTGTTCGCTTTATTTCTGAAAAATCTGATGAAATAATCAAGGATCTTGACAAGTGCGGTGTAGAATTTGATAAAAACGAAAGAGGAGAGTATATGCTCACTCTTGAGGCAGCGCATAGTGTAAAAAGAATACTTCACTCTGGCGGAGATGCAACTGGAAAAGGTATAGAAGTTGCGCTTTTAAAGAAGGTTTTGGAAGATCCAAATATTGAAATTTACGAAAATTCTATGGCAACAGAACTTATGATAAACAATGAAAGCTGTTGTCAGGGTGTTATTGTTTTTAACAAGGAAACAAGAAGTCTTGAAGCTGTTCACTCTCCAGCAGTTGTACTTGCGACAGGTGGAATGGGACAGTTATATAAATACACAACAAATCCAGATGTTGCAACTGGAGATGGGGTTGCACTTGCTTATAGTGCTGGTGCAGAAATTAGAGATATTGAGTTTGTACAATTCCACCCTACAACATTGGTTAATAAAAATTCTGATGAAAGATTTTTGATTTCAGAGGCAGTTCGAGGAGAGGGCGCAAAACTTGTATTTGAGGACGGAACAAGATTTATGAGCAAATATGATTGCAGAGAAGAACTTGCGCCAAGAGATATTGTTACTCGTGCAATTTTTAAAGAAATGGAAGATAATAATCTTGATAATGTTTATCTTGATGCTACACGAATCGGAGTGGAAAAACTTCAAAAAAGATTTCCAACTATTTCAAAGAATTGTAAAAATATCGGAATTGATATTTCAAAAGATTATATTCCTGTTGCACCTGCTGCACATTATTCTATGGGTGGTGTAATGACAAGTATTGAAGGTAAAACAACGATTTCTGGGTTATATGCAATTGGTGAGGCTGCATCAACTGGACTTCATGGGGCAAACAGACTTGCAAGTAATTCTTTACTCGAATGTGTTGTTTGTGCTTATGAACTTGCAAATTATTTAACCTTTGTAAATTTATCTGTTCCTAATCTTGTAGACAAAGCTATCTTTGATGAAATTCAAAAATTTGAAGAACCTTGTGAGTTGTTTGAAGGTGATTTAGTAGAATTAAAACAAAAATTGAAAGACTTGATGTGGAAAAATGTTGGAATATTTAGAGATGAAGAGTCTTTGAAATTTGCTTTAAGTGAAATCGAGAAAATCAAAGCTCAATTTCCAATACAACATAGATATGAATCTATTGAAGAATATGAATTTAGAAATATGTTGATAAATGCCCAACTTATAGCAAAAGCAGCATTGGAAAGAAAAGAATCAAGGGGCGGACATTACAGATTAGATTACGTTGATAAATCAGCAAGAGGTAAACATTCAGAAATTGTAAAATTTGAAAAGGAGTATTCGTGTTAGAAAGTTTTTTGGTAGATGATCATATTAAATCGGCACTTAAAGAGGATATAAATTTTTGGGATATTACAACAGATTATCTTGCATCTGATGATGATAAAATGACAGTTTACCTTAAAACAAGAGTAGATGGTGTGTTGTGTGGCATCAGCATTTTTGAAAAAGTTTTTCAGATATTAGATAATGAAATTAGTATAGAAAAATATTTTAAAGATGGTGATTTGATAAAAAAAGGTGATGTTTTAGCAAAACTTGAAGGTAGTGCAAAGACAATTTTAAAAGGTGAAAGAACGGCATTAAATTATATTCAAAGAATGAGTGGAATTGCGACTGAAACTCGTATGTATAAAGATAAAATGAATTCTTCTGCAAAAATTGTTGATACAAGAAAAACCACTCCGAATTTTAGAATATTTGAAAAATATTCTGTTTTGATTGGGGGAGGAACATTGCACAGATTTAATTTGACAGATTGCGTTATGATAAAGGATAATCATATTGCGCTTGCAGGATCTATTGAAAAAGCAGTTTCAAAGATTAGACAGAAACTTTCTCACGCACACAAAATAGAGGTTGAGTGTGATACCTTAGAACAGGTTAAATCTGCGCTTGATTGTAATGTTGAGATTATAATGCTTGATAACATGACAATTGATGAAATAAAAAATGCAGTTAAAATAATAAATAAGCGTGCAATAGTGGAAGTTAGCGGAAATGTAAATTCATCAACAATTAAAGAAATATCAGATTGTGGTGTTGATATAATCTCTTCAAGTTCTATTGTAGCAGGGGCAAAAACACTTGATTTAGCATTGGATAAATAATAGTAAAACTTGTAAAATAATATAATGCAAAAACTTATTTCTTATTGTAATTTTTTAAGTTGAATGTAATAAAAATTGAACAAACTTAATTCATAATAAAAGAGTTTAATTAACGGATCCATAATGTAATCACTTTTAACCAAACTCTTTAAGAAACTTACGCCCGAAGAGATTCGAACTCCCGACCTTTTGGTTCGTAGCCAAACGCTCTATCCAGCTGAGCTACGGGCGCATCTACTTATCCTTTCTTAAATGTAAACCAAAAATAACTTTTAATCAAGTACTGCTTTCTTTTCCTTTTATGTAATTGTATAAAAATTCGTTATAAGGTGTAGAAATTCCATATTTCTTACCCAATTCGCAAACTTCACCTGCAAAAATGTCAACCTCTGTTTTTCTACCCTGCTCAACATCTTGTTCCATTGAGGTTTTATATTCTGGAGGCATTTCATCAATAAGATTAAAAGCATCTTCTATAAAGTTTCCTTTTGCGCCAACTTTTTGTGCAAGAATAACACCCTCTTGCATTAAATTTTGTGCAATTTTACGAGCGTATTCAACCTTAAATATACCGTAAGGAGCCTGAAAAAGTGCTGTAGTTTGGTTGAGTCCAAGGTTTATTATAAATTTTTTCCACATTGAAGATAGCATATCTTTTGGTATTATATAGTCAATTTTTTCTTTATCGAAAAAGTTTTTTAGTGCTAAAACTTCGTCAGACAATTTTTCATTGTTAATTTCTCCAAATACAATGTTTCCTATTCCGTCATAAAAAACTTTGTTTTGAGTTTTCATGCTTGCATGTCCAACGTAGTATGAGTACAAAACTTTTGCGTTACTATAATGCTCTTTTAAAATGTCTTCACTTCGTATTCCATTTAAAAGAGAAAGTATAATAGTTTTTTCAGTTATAAAATTTTCTAAACCTTTTATCGCCGATAGAAAACCCGTTGATTTTGTTGCGATAATAATTAAATCAGCTTTGAAATTATTTTCACTTGGTAGAATATAGCTAAAATCATATCGTTGATTATTGAAATATAGTCCGTCCCTTTGATATCTCCCAATTCGATTTTCGTCAAGTAAAATTTTAAGATTAGCATTTTTTATTTTTGTTGCATATATTGAGCCAATTGCTCCAAGCCCACAAATTAAAACATTTTTTATTTCCACAATAAATCCTTATATATTTAGTTTATATCCGCCACCATATATCGTTTCAATATATTTTTTGCCATCAGAAATCTTATCGATTTTTCCTCTTAAATGTCTTATATGAACACGAATGGTTTCAATCTCATCATCTGGAGAATATCCCCAAATATCAGATAAAAGCTTCGCAGAAGATACCATATTTCCATGGTTTTGAAAAAGTAAGTTAAATATGTCGAATTCAATTGGAGTAAGCTTTGCAACTTTATCTTTAATTTTTACAGAGTAACTTTCAGGAAGTAGTGTTATTTCACCGATGGTTAAAATTTCTTTTGTTGCAAGTCCTTCTGAAATCTGATTTGAACGTTTTAACAACGCTCTTATTCTAACTTTTAGTTCTTCTATTTCAAAAGGTTTTACGAGATAGTCATCTACCCCAATATCAAAACCTTTAACTTTATCTTCAAGATCAGAAAGTGCTGTTAGCATAAGAATTGGGATGTTTTTAGTTTCTTCATTTTGTCTTATTCTTTGTGCAACAGTAAACCCGTCAACTTCTGGCATCATTACATCAAGTACAATTGCATTGGGCAATTCTTGTTTGGCAAGGGCAAAACCCTTAATTCCATCCAAAGCTTGAACAACTTCATATCCACATAACTCAAGATTTATTTTTATTAAATCGTTTATCGTGCTATCGTCTTCAATTATCAAAACTTTCATCTTTGGAAAACTAACCTTTCGTTTCTGCTTCTTTCACAATTACCTAAAACTATAGGCAAAACATTTTGATATTCTCCAATTCCATTGAAAATGTAATTGTTTATCATTCGAGTATTTTCAACTTCATGGTAATTCCTTCCTTGTAGTTTTAAATTTTTAATTTTTAAATTATATACAAGGTTATTCATTTCTTCTTCACTATACATAAGATGTGGCGCTATCAAGTTTGCTTTTGGTCCTATTTTTTTTGTCATTTCCATTCTTGGACAGGTTGGCGCATCATCTTTGTCATCAAATTGCTCTCTATTTTTTTCTTTATTGTATAAAGTCCAATCTTTTTTAGGGATATATGTATGTTCAGTTGTTGCATAAGTGCAATTCCAAACACAAATTTGGTTTACCAAAACTTCAATTTTCGATAAATCTTTTAGCTTGTCGTAATCTTTTAGAAGATCAGTCTTGCCATATTCTGGTCTTACAACAACTCTTTCATATTTATCAAGAAGCTGATTGTAAAAATCAAGCTCATTAAAGTTCTCGATTGTTTCCCTTTCAAAAATAGTTTTTAAAACAGAAGCAACACACTTCGCTTGTGGGTGTCGTTCTTTAATATGATTGTACAAAAGGTCAGAAGATATAATAAACTCACATCCACTTTCAACCCCAAAATCCAACAATCTATTACAGAACTCATCATTCAAATCATCTTTTTCTATGTCGTGTCTGCTTAAAGTGAAAACGGGTGTTGTTCCTAAGCTTAAAACAAAATTTAAGGATGCTTCTATTTTGCTAAAATCCTGTGTTTTGTATTTTGAAATTCTGCCACCTGTCCATAAAGAAGGAACCATTCCATAAGCATACGTAATTGGGTTTTTTAGATTAAGTCTTTTCATTGTTATCGCAACAGAATTTATGTACTCATCGTTTGAAAATAACAATGGAAGCGACCAATTAACATCTGGATATCTTAAAATGCTCATTATTCTACCCTCTTTGTTCCTTTGCTTTTAACACACAATCATCAATTTCATTTGCCATAAATTGAAATTCTCCAAATGTATTGAACATGTAATTACTCAAAATTTCTGGATACGATTCCATTGGGAAAGTAAAACCTTTTATGCGAAGATGTGTTATTCCAATCTCATTTACCAGTCTATCAAGTTCATCTTTTGATAATACAAGTGTTTTTGTTATCCCATCTATAAGTTCAATGTCTTTTTTAGGACAAAATTCATAGTAATCTTTATATTTAGCTTTTCCAAGTTCAAAATTTTCGATAGTTTCAATATGCTCTATCAATTTTGGACAACCATTCAGACAAGTATCATTAACAGTTACTTCAAATTTTTCCACGTTTTCGTAACTTTCTACATCGCTTAAAAATTTTTCCTTAACATATTTTGTAGGTAAAATGATTTTGTCATATTTATCAGAAAGATGTTTGTAATAATCAACCTCGCATCCATCTTTAAGTTCATATATAGATTTTACTTCAGATGCGATACACTTTGCGTTTGGATATCTTTTTTTTATATAACCATACAAAAGGTCAGAGGATACTATAAAACTTGCACCGTGGGAATAACCATAATCCAAAAGTTGGTTGCTATAATTGTCCTTAAGGTGAGATTCTTCTAAATGATAGTTTGAAAAATCAATGGAAGATTCAAGATTTAGATATTTTAAATCTCGGAAAACTTGCCCAACATTGAAATTTCTTGATACGGAACAATCTCCTCCATTCCACTTGTTTCTTATATGCCCATACACAGATTCTATTGGACATTTTGTTTCAGCATCTGAAAAAACCTTGCATAGATTTAAAAGAAAAATGTGTTCATTAAATAAAAAAGGTACGGACCATTTTACGTTTTCATATCTTAATACTGACATTTTACCCCCGATATCTCTTCATTATAACCTGAATTTAAGTCATAAATCAAAGAATATTACAAAATGTAAAGAGTGCGATGCGTCCTGAAACCATTATAAATAGTGGGCTTTTGAAAATGAGAAATATTTTTAGAAAATTTGTATTAAAGTTTGAAATTTTTTGACCGACAAAGTAATGGTTGATGCATGTTTATAGAGGGAGATTTTATGTCAAAGTTGAGCATTATCGGCAAAAAAATTGAAGCCGATGTTCAAACAATCAATGAAGTAGCAAATGAAATGAATTTAGAAAAAAGAGAATCATCAGATATAATGTTTTTCGGAAACTTGGATGTTTCTATGAAAGAAATTGATGCAGCGCTTATTAAATTGCGTAAGATGACAATGACAGGAAAATTTAATTTAACAGAAGCTATGTAGTAATGTATTGCCACAATCTTTTTGTGGCAATATTTATTTAGTAGACCGTGTTATAAATTTATGATATAATTACTTTTATGAAAAAGATTATATTTATTTTTACGGTTATATTTTCTATAATGTGTTTGCCTTCGTTTGCAAACGTTCAACCTTATTCTATTGGAGATGTGAATTCATCTTCAATTGGGGTTTATCAAGCAGATAATACTATTAGAATTTACGATAAGCCAGATGTAAAGGCTAATGTTTTGCTTGAAATTGTTTGGAACGAAGCTGGAATTGGAACATCAGCGTTAAGTGAACGTGATGTTTTTGTTGCGTTTTATCCAGCCAAAAACCTTGGTTTTATGACAGTTATGGATGAAAGCGAAGATCTTGAGTGGGTTAAAGTTCTCTATCAAAGAAATAAAACTGGTTGGGTTAAAAAAAGTGATCAGTTTAAATATATGAATTGGAGAACATTTTTTGGTTTGTACGGAAGAAAGTATGGTTTAACTTATCTTAAGGGCGTAGATAAAACTCAAAAATACTTGTATTCTGCACCAGAAGAGGAAGCTAAAATCGTCTCTGAAATAACTTACCCAAAAGCAATAAATGTTACTGGTATAAGCGGAAATTGGTTGCTTGCTATCATTATTGATTTAGACAAAAGTCAAAAAATCGGTTGGTTGAGATGGAGAAATAACAACGGAACAATTTATTTATTCCCTTGTATTCGTTAATCAGTTTTTATCAGTTTTGTAAATGCTGTGACTAATTCTTCATTCCATTTTTTACCAGCTTCACTTTTTATCAATTCTATTGCATCTTCTTTTTTCAGTGCTTTTCTATAAGAACGAGGTTCTGTAAGTGCGAAATAGGAATCTAAAAGCAAAATTATTTGAGAAGATAGCGGAATATCTTTCTTTTGTGCTTTCTTAGGATATCCTGTTCCGTCCCAATTTTCGTGGTGAGCTTCAATAATTGGAATTATATCTTGTACATAAGATATAGGCTCTAAAATATCTCTTGCAGCAATTAGTGGATGTTCATGGATTTTCTTCTTTTCATCTTCCGTTAGAGGTTCACTCTTTAAGAAGAGTTCTTGTGGAAGCATAAGATTTCCTATATCATACAATATTTCAGCAATTTTTAATCTATCAATATCTTCTTCGCTTAAATCAAAGTATTTTGCAAGTTTTACTGCAAGTTCGACTTTGCTTTTTGTCATACCGTTTTGATGACTTGGATTGTATGTTTGGGTAAGCATATCGGAAACGGCATATAATGTTTCTTTGGAGAAGGATTTTTCTCTTCCTTCTGTTGCTTTCAATTTTTGACAAAGCTCATCTGATAAAGCTTTTGAAACAGGAACTTTGTGTTTTGATAGAATTTCTACAAATGTATCTATTGCTATGCCTTGCCATGAAACATCTTCTGAATATTTAGCCAGTTTAACTTGATTTCTTCCATTTTGTTTTGCGCTATACATAGCCTGATCAACGAGTTCAATAAGTTCTTCTGGATTATCAGTATGTTCAAAGAATGTTGCAACTCCTATGCTTGCTGTGACATGTCCAATTGTATCAAGTTTTTCTGATTCTAACGCACTTCTAATTCTTTCTGCCGCAATCATTCCACCAGAAGAATCCACCCCAGGTAGCAGTATGTTAAATTCTTCTCCACCCATACGTGCCGCAACGTCGATAGAACGTGCATTCTTTTTTAATACATCTGCAACAGTTTTTATTGCTAAATCTCCAAATGAATGACCGTAAGTATCATTTATTCTTTTTAAATGGTCTAAATCCAAGCCTATTACTGTAAAATGTTGTCCCATACGTTTTGATCTGATAACTTCATTATCAAAAAACTCATTGAAATATCTTCTGTTATACAAACCTGTTAGGGCATCTGTTACAGCTTGATTTTTTACAACTTGGAAAAGATCAGCGATAGTTATTGCTAAATCTATTTGTTGTGAAAATAGTTTTAAAAAGTCGTTTTCTTTTTCATCAATGGTGTTTTTGGGTGAAAAAATAACAAGCCAACCAAAAGGTTTTTCTTGTGTTTTTAATGGAATTACAATCATTATTCTACTTTGAGCGTTTGAAAGTATTTTTCTCAAGGTATTCTCTTGCAAATGTGGAGCAATGCTTCTCAGCGTCCCTCTTAAGTCGTTTGTCTGGCGCATTTGCATATCAATCATTGAGTCATAAAAAATACCTGAGTCAGGACATATCAAATCAAGTGTTTCTCCAGATTCTGATAGAGCATCGTTCATTTTTTTTGTAATCAAATCTTCTGATTGCGAAATCATTTCAGCATGTTTTTCATTATTTTCATCTTCTTCAATTTTTATAATTGAGCAGTTCAAATAATTTAATTCTTCTTGAAGCATAGATACGATTGAATGAAAGACATTAGACAGGGGTTGAGAAGAATTCATCATATCAAGGATATGCTGAAGGGAGAGCATACGTTTGTTTGTAACGCTCAATTCTTGAACTCTATCTGCGATTTCTTTTTCAAGAATTAAATTTTTTTCATAAACTTCAAGAAAATCATCCCTGTTGTTTTCTAATTTTCTTTCAACTTTTGAAATTTGTCTTGTAAAATCTCTAAAATTTTTAAAAAAATTCATAAAATCCTTAATGCTTCGGTAAATTTAATTAAATTATACAACGATTAGTTAAAAAGTAACACGCTATGACAAAACTGAATTTACAATTTTAATAATTTCTTCAACAGGAGGTTCAAAAGTACAGTTCAATTTTTTTAGTCGACATTTCTTTTTAAAGCAAGGTTGACAAGGTAATTGTCCTTGAACAGAAAAATATTTTTTATCGTTTCCATAAGGTCCAAATCTTTTTGAAGGTGTGCAGGTAAAAATACTAATTACCGCAGGATGACCACAGCTCCAAGCACTATTTGAGCTTCCAGAATCTGGACTTATTACAAGATCTGCCCTGTTAAAAACTTCTGTTAATTCATTCAAATTTGTTTTTCCAAAGAGATTTATTCCATCGACATTATCACAAATTTCTGGGAATTTCCCCAAACCAGTAAAAACAAGGTTGTATTTTCCATTTAATAGTTTTACTAATTTTTTCCAATTTGATATGTTCCAGTGTTTATTTTTCCAAGTTGTTTCTGGTGCAATGACAATAGTTTTTTTGTTGGTGTCAATGTTTTTTAACAGGATATCGACACTTTTTTTTACTTCTATTGATTGTTCTGCTATATTGAATTTAATTTCTTTAGGTTCTATATTTAGATATCTTGCAAAGTCGAGATTTCTTTCCACAATATGATAGTTAAAATCTCTAAAATTTGTTTTTGGTTTTATAAATTCATTTCCACCTAAAATTGATAATTCTCGAGCATCACGAAATGTTATTCTTCTTTTTGCTCCTGAAAAGGCGAACAAAATTAGACTTTTGAACATTTGTTGACAATCTAATGCTATATCGTATTTTTCTTTTCTAATGTTATTTATTGTATTTTTTAAAATAGCTAATTTTCTAAAAATATTACTTTTTCTGTATTCTTTTAGGGGGAAAAGATGGACATTTGAAATAGAAGGGTGATTTTTTACGACATCGTAGCCCTTTTCTGAAACTAAATAATCAATTTCGTGTCCATTATCTTTTAATACATTGACTAAAGGTAGTGTAAAAATTACATCACCTAAAGAGGTCAGTCTTAATATCAAAATTTTTGCCATAAAAAATCCTTTTATTAAATTTTAACATGTAAATAATCAAATTTGACTTTTTAGGGAAAATCCTTAAAAAAATCATGTGTAAGAAGTGTGTGTTTTTCATACAAAAGAAGGATATGTTTTAAGTCAACAGCATATAGAATAGATGTGTAGGTAAGAGGGTTCTGATGGCATTACTTTCTGTAACAGGAAGTCCGTATTATATAAACGGAAACATAACATACGTAAATAAAAAGAAAAACTCCGCACCGCAAGGTGAGGGAGCAGTTAACCCTGAAGAAAAAAGAAAAACAAGAGAAGAACAAGAAACACGTCAAGCTCCACTACATTCTTCATACGAATCTTTGGGAGAAAAAAGACTTTCAAAATCTAAGGAAGAACAAGCTAAAGCTATCGCATCAAGAGATGCAACAAAGAAAGCTGCAACTATAAATATTTCCCAAATCTTGAGAGATTTTAAAAATACAGGTATTGCTATCGGAACTCCAACTGAAATAATGGATGAAGTTAATACCTATATTTCACTTGTAGAAAAACAAGTTAAAAAAGAAAACCCTGACAAAAATCTTGTACGTTCAAACTTAAAAAATGGTGCAAGTTTACTTGATAAATATATAACAGAAACCCTACAACGCCAATCAAATGTTGTTGAGAACTGGGTTGATGCAATTTTGCTTCAACAAGTTAACTACAACTATGATGAAGGTCAAGTAAACGAACTTTTATCTGTTAAATTTCCAAAGCATAAAGAAGAAAAAAATGCTGAAGTTGAAACTGAAAAAACTGAAGACAATTCAGATGTAAATGTTCAACAAGCCACAAAAAAAGAAGTTGTTGTTCCACAAGATAACCAATTAAAAAATCTTTTCATAAAGGCTAAAAAAATGACTTATGCAAAGGATTACAAGGTTGCTATGGAAACCTTCAAAGAAGCTCTTGACCGTGCAGTAGAAATTAAAGATACTGATACAGAGTCAAAAATTCTTTATGAAATAGGAAATATTTACGACAAAAATGATTATCTTGCACAAGCTTTAACAAGTTACAATTATTCAATAAAAAAATCAGAAGACTTGAACGTTAAAGCCAAAGCTCACTATTCTATGGCGCAAATTTATGATGATGTTTATCAATTTGAATCTGCAATAAATCACTACATGACAACAATATCTTATGCAGGTGAAACTGAAAATCAAGTATTCCAATCAGCATCTCTTGCAAAAATTGGAAAAATTTTCTCTGAAAGATATGAAAAAGAAGCCTTTGATTATTTATCAGTAGCAGAAGACCTTGTAAAAGAAACAGATAATCACAAAGCAATCGCATTTGTAAACTCTAATCTTGCAGATGCACACGTAAGATTTAATCAACCAAAACAAGCTTTAAAATATTATTCAACTGCTGTTTGTGAATATGACAAAACAGATTCTGGTGACAAGGCAGCTGTTAATTATCAAAAAGCAGCAGAAGTTATGCAAAAATTGAATAATGATGCTAAAGCCAAAAAGTTATTACAAAAAGCTCTTATCAAAGCTCGTCAAAGTGATGATGTTCAGTTGATGAAAGATATTCATTCCCAACTTGAAAAAATGGCTTAAAACCCTTTTACTTTTATTTTTGTTTTGGTATAATCAGGTTGATGAGTAGTGTTAAAAAATTATCAATAGCTTTTTGTTATCATATGCATCAACCAGTCTATCAACTTAATTATGATAGCGACTATTTGATGCCATGGGTAAGATTGCATACCGCAAAACATTATCTGCCACTTATTTTAGAGGCAGAAAAATTCCCGAATTTGAAACAAAATTTTAATATTGTTCCAACTTTAACAGACTCTATTATTGATTTTTCAGGAAATGCTCTTGATATCCATTCTGCACTTACTATTAAAGATGTGAAAGATATGACTCCAGATGATAAGGAGTTCATTTTGAATAACTTTTTTGATGCAGAATATACATCAATGATTGAACCTTATGAAAGATTTAAGGAATTATTTAATAAAAGGTTTAGTGAGAATTGTGGAATAGATGATTTTTCATTGCAAGATTATGCTGATCTTACAGCATTGTTCAATTTGGTGTGGATTGATGATTCTTTATACAAAAGATTTCCTGAAGTCTTAAAGCTTTTAGAGAAAGGCAGAGATTATACTTTAAAAGAAAGAAAAAGAATTATTGATATTTATAGAAAAATTGCAAAACTTTTTGTTCCTGCTTGTAAAAAATTCTTGAGAGATAGAAAAGCAGAACTTATGATAAGTCCTTTCTATCACCCAATTTTGCCTATAATGACAAATATTAAAGAGGCTCAAGAAAACCTTGATACAGTTGATTCGACTCTTTCTGATTTGGATATGAGTGATGATGCTCGATTACAAATCGAAGCTGCTATTAAAAGATCTGAAAAAGTTTTTGGAAGAAAGTTCCAAGGTTCGTGGATGCCAGAAATGGGCGTTAGCGAAAACGTTTTGAAATTGCTTTCTGATTTTAATATTAAGTGGACAATCGCTGATGAGGGAACTCTTTCTGCAGCAATGAATTACAATTTCATCAGAGATTTTGATGGAAACCTTGAAGATCCTTATCATCTTATGAAACCGTACGTTTCAAAAACTACTGGAGTGAATATCATATTCAGAGATTCTATGTTGTCGTCTTTGATAAACAACGAGTATCCTAATTATTCTCCTGAAGATGCTGCCAGAGATTTGTATGAAAAAATAAAAGTTATTCAAAGTAAGCTTACAACTTCTCCTGATGACAGACATTTACTTACAATTGCACTTGATGGTGAAAATTGTTGGAATAATTATTCTTATAATGGCAGAGAATTCTTGGATAAAATCTATGAGTTAATTGAAAATGATTATTCTCTTGAAACTGTTTTGATAAGTGAATACCTTGAAGAGGAAAAACATAAAAAAGAAATTGATGCTATCAAATCAAGCTCATGGGCAAATAGAAACTTCCAACTTTGGATTGGTGAACCTGTAAAAAATCTTGCATGGACATATCTGAAAAATGTTAAAAAAGATATGGATAATATTCTCTTATCAAATAAAAAGGGAATGAATGTTGAACTTGCAAGAAAAGAACTATTTTTGTGCGAAGGTAGTGATTGGTTTTGGTGGTATGGCGAACCAAATGATTCTGGACAAGATCATATTTTCGATTATTTATTTAGAGAACATTTAAAGAGTATATATAAGTATTTGGGTGAAGATTATCCAAGATATCTTGATTTACCATTGATATCGACAATACAACCTACTGAAAGCAGTGTTGATTTTCCTATAACTCCTGCAATGACAGGTGAATTTGAGGATACCGAGTGGGAAAGTGCAAATTGTGTTTCTGTCCCCGATGGTCCGATTCTTCAAGGTCAAAAATTGTTTGATAAAATATGTTACTGTGCGGACTATGATAAGTTTTATTTAAGATTATACTTATCAGATTGCATTGAAGAAGATTCTGTAAATCCGGTTTTACAACAAATGTATATTTATATGAAAAATCCAGATAGAATTCAAACACAATCTCCAGTTCGTTTGATTAACAAAACTGAAAATGTTTCTCCAGTAATGAAAGAAAAATTTCACAACGAACTACGTGTTTCAATGACAGAGAAAAAGTTATACCCAATAAGATTTACAAAAGCTATCCAAGACGGTTTGTGGGCAATACAAAACAGTGAGCGAATTGAAATTATATACAAAGATGTAATAGATATTGCAATACCATTTGAAGATTTGGATGTAAGACGCGGAGACACTCTGGAATTTTTCTTTGCAAACACAAACTTTGGAATAAAAGATGCTTTCAGTCCTCAAGATATTATGTTAAGCATTAAAAGACCTCAATAAACTAATTATTTATTCAAAGGAATATATTTTATATTTGGAGAGAACTCTTCGGTTGTATCACCATTTGATAAAACAAGCATACGTTTTTTTCTGTACAACATGTCAACAAAAGCTTCCAATCTTGTAACAAAACCAGCTTCACCAGTGTGCTCGTCTATCGTTAGGTTTAACATTGGTTTATCAAATTGTCTTGATTTTCTTGTAATTCTTTCAAGCATCAATGAGTCTGGACCACAACCAAAAGATGTAATTGTTATTACACCATCAATATTGGCATCTTTTAGGTAATGTCCAGCACATCCAGACATTTCAAGCTCATTTGCCCAGTAAACAGTTTGTTCAAGAGTGTTCAGCCCTTCTTCCATTTGTTCTTTTGTCAAATTCAATGCCGTTTTAACTTTAACCCCCATCGCTGCAAGTTTGTCAAATATTTTCATAGATGCTCTTTCATCATAAATATTATAAGCATGCGATATTAGAGCAATAGTTACAGGATATTCTTTTTCATCCTCTGTTAAACAAACTTTGCCCTCGAGAGCGTATTTCAAAGCTTTCTTATATTGCATTCCAGAGTTTGTCATAACTTTAAAGTTATTGTAAACTTTCCAACCCTCTTTTGACGCATTTTTAATTCTTGTTTTGTCAAAAATTCCGAAATAACTAACAATTTCTTGTAAGAAATCATAGAAACCTTGATTTTGTTCTGATTTATCAAACGTAGCTTCAATCATAGTAAAAGGTTTTTTCACAACATTTCTTATCAAATCAGGCAAGCCTCTTATCTTTGAACAGTTGTAAATTTTTGGAGCAATTGATTGAATAGATGGAACAAAAATTTTATCCACACCTTTTTCTATTAAGTTAATAACATGACCAACAAATATTTTTATTGGCAGGCATGTTTCAGTAACAACAAGAGATGCTCCAGTAGAAAGAGTTTTCTTTGTTGTTTTGTCAGATAGAACAATTTCTATTCCCAAAGCTTTAAAAAATCCATAAAAAAATGGAAAGTTTTCATAAAATGACATTGCTCTTGGAATACCTATTTTCATCGTAAATTTCCTTAATTACCTTTTACAAGGCTATTTTACTTCAAATAAAATATTTAATCAATAAATAAAAAAGAGCCATCCTTTATTGAAGGATGGCTCACAATAAACCAAAATAACCTATTAGCCGAACTCTTTAGCGAGTTCTCTTGCGCTTAATTCTTTTGAAACATCTCCTTGGAATTGTCCTCTATCAACCGTGTCATGACTTATGGAAGAAGCGTGCCTCATTGAAGTAATATCAGATACTCCATGTTTTAAAGTTAACATACCAAAATTTGGTGCAACTGACGAAATAGGGTTTGTCATATTACCAACTGACAACATATAAAACTCCTTCTCAAACAATTCTCTCTTACTTATAAAAAAACAAATTGGATGAGTGAAATTCAGAATTTAAAAAAATTGTAACATTCTTAATGTTTTAAAAATTTAACTCTTAATTAGCCTTTAATTGCATCCGCACCAGAAACAACTTCAAGAATTTCTTGTGTAATCGCATATTGTCTTGCTTTGTTATAGTCAACAGTTAATGTTCTAATCATATCTTCTGCATTTTTTGAAGCAGCAGACATAGCAGTCATTCTTGATGCAAGTTCACTTGCTTGAGCTTCCAACAACGCATGATAAATTGTATTTGTTAGATACATTGGCATAATTTTTTGCAAAATGTATTCTTGTGAGGGCTCAAAAACCATAAGTGGATCAATTTGCAAGTTGTCATTTTCTTTTTTCTCAACAGAAACAGGAATCAAATCCCACTTTTGAGCAGAATAGGACATCATATTTCTAAATTTTGTTGTAAAAATTTCAACTTTATCGATTTCTCCAAGAATATAACTTTCTGCCAAATCTTCAGCTACACCTTCTGCTCCAGTTGGAGAAATCTCATTTATAACTTTAGTGTAAGTTTTAACGATTTCGACAGACATAGCCTCTGCTTTTCTTTTTAATCCGGAAATGCCCTTTTGTCCTACAATAAAAAGTTTAACTTCAATATTTTTTTCTTTATATTCTTTAATAGCTTTCAAAACATTTCTTACAATGTTTGAGTTATAAGCGCCGGCAAGCCCCTTATTTGATGTTACAACAAGCATACCAACAGTTTTTACATCTCTTTTTGAAAGCAATTGAGGATAATTTTCGATTGCATGTGAAAATTTCAAATGTTCATTTGAATTATTTTGTACAGAAGCAACCAGTTTTTGGAAAATACGAACGAGGGCTTCAGAATAAGGTCGAGTAGATTTTGCAGCATTTTCAGATTTTTTAACTTTTGCTGCAGCAACCATTTTCATTGCCCTTGTTATTTTTTTCGTATTTTCTATACTTTGTATTCTGCTTTTGATATCTTTTAAGTTTGCCATAATTAACCTTTAAATTTAATTATTTCATTTTTAAGAGCTTCTTTATCACTATCAGTTAAAGCTTCGCCTTTATTTAATCTTTCAATTAAATCTTTCATGTTTGCATTATAGTAAGTGAACCAGTCTTGTTTGAATTGTTGAATATCTTTATTTTCAATGTCATCAAGAAGTCCTTCGTTTGCTGCAAATAAGATACTAACTTGCTCTGCAACGCTTAATGGTTGGTATTGAGGTTGTTTCAAAACTTCAGTAAGTTTTTGACCTCTCAACAATTGTTGTTTAGTTGTTTTATCCAAATCAGAAGCGAATTGAGCAAAAGCTTGAAGTTCATTGTATTGTGCTAAATCAAGTCTTAATTTTCCTGCAACTTGTTTGATAGCTTTAGTTTGAGCTGCACCACCTACACGTGAAACTGAAATCCCTGCATTGATTGCTGGTCTAATACCAGAGTTAAATAGAGAAGATTCCAAGAATATTTGACCGTCAGTAATTGAAATTACGTTGGTAGGAATGTATGCAGAAACATCCCCAGCTTGAGTTTCAATAATTGGCAAGGCAGTAATACTTCCGCCACCCAATTCATCTGACAACTTACAAGCTCTTTCAAGAAGTCTTGAGTGCAAGTAGAAAACATCTCCAGGGTAAGCTTCACGACCTGGTGGTCTACGAAGAAGCAAACTCATTGCACGGTAAGCTTGAGCTTGTTTTGTCAAATCATCATAAATAATCAAAACGTGACGACCTTGTTCCAAAAATTCTTCTGCCATTGCACATCCAGCGAATGGTGCGATGTATTGAAGAGGTGCAGATTCGTTTGCTGTTGCAGAAACGATGATTGTATAATCCATTGCACCGTGTTTTTCTAATGTTTTTGCCAATTGCGCAATCGTTGATGCTTTTTGCCCGATTGCAACATATATACAAATTACATCTTGACCTTTTTGGTTGATAATCGTGTCAATTGCAATTGCAGTTTTACCTGTTTGTCTGTCACCGATAATCAACTCTCTTTGCCCTCTTCCAATAGGAGTAAGAGCATCAATTGCTGTTAAACCTGTTTGTAATGGTTCGTGAACTGATTTTCTGGTAATAATCCCTGGGGCAACTTTTTCGATAGGTCTTGTTTTAGTTGCCTTTATGTCCCCTTTACCATCTACTGCAACACCTGTTGGGTTTACGATTCTTCCGATAAGTTCATCCCCAACCGGAACAGATGCAATTCTACCAGTAGTTTTTACAAGCATTCCTTCTTTAATGTGTTGATATTCACCCAAGATTACAACCCCGACATTACCTTCTTCAAGGTTAAGAGTAATACCTAAAGTTCCTTTTCCATCTTGAAATTCTACCAATTCGTTTGACATAACATTACGAAGTCCGTAAATTCTTGCGATGCCATCACCCAACTCAAGTACTGACCCTACATTTGAAATTTCTGTTTGGGCTTCATAGTTTTGAATTTTTTCCTTGATTATTGAGCTAATTTCATCAGGTTTTATCAGTGCCATTTTTCACCTCTTATTTTGCTATTTCTTTTTTCATTTCTTCAAATTTATGTTTAAGACTCATATCTATAACATTGTCTTCTGTTTTTATTACAAGCCCTGCAATTATATCCTTATCTAACTGTGTTTCAAGTTCGATATTTTTATTCAATTTTTGTGCAAGCTTGTTTATAAGTTTTGATTTCAATTCTTCATCAAGTTCTATTGCTGAAATTACTGAAACTTTTTGGATATTTTTTTGTTTATCAACATCTTTGGAATATGATTCTAAAATTTCGTCAATCAAGTTAAATCTATCTTTATCAACGAGTAGTTTCAAAAAGTTTAACAAAGTTTTATCAATTTTTCCTGCAAATATTTTTTCAATTACAGATTTTTTATCTTCGATTGATATTACAGGATTTGACATGAAATCTTTCAAATCTTGAGAAGAAGAAAGTGTATCCACAATTTCTTCAAGTTCTTTTCTTATTTTGTCACTATCTTGTGAAAGTTCAAGAAGTGCATCTGAATATCGTTTTGCTGTTAAACCAGACATTAGAATTTTAACCCATCCAATTTATCTATACTATCGTTAATATACTTTTTGTGAAGATCTCCATTTTGTTCAAGGAGATTTTTAATATTTTCTTTTGCTCTTTCAATTGAAGCTTCTGATATATTTTTCATTAGATCTGAAATAATTTGTTTTTCTTCTGCTTCGATAACTTTTTGAGCATTTTTTTCAATATTAGAAACTTGTTTTGAGGCATCTTCAAGAATTTTCGTTGCAACTGATTCTGCATTTTTTATTGCACGTTCGTTTATCTCTTTGATATCTTGCGGCAACTTTTCTACTTCTTTTTGTGCTGAATGAAGTTTGCTTTCAGAGTCAGATTTAAAAGCTTTTGCATCTTCAATAGCTTGACGAACTTTTTCTTGAACAGAGGTAAGAATAGCGGAAACATTTATTTTTTTGAAAACAACAATAAGTATTGCTGCGAAAACAATAAAGTTTAGCAAGTTTGTATTAACTGTTAAATTCCAAATTTTAAGTAATAATTCCATAATGTTCTAACCTGATATTTTTGCAGAAATTTGATTTGCAAGGTCATCTATTTGACTTGACAAAGTGTTTTCCGCATCTGCTTTAGATGAATACAATTCTTTTTTTGCATTTTCTATTTTTTCTCTTGAAGCTTTTTGAGCTTCAGATTGCATATTTGTTTTTTGTTGTTGAGCCTCAATTGTTTTTTGATTGATAACTTTCTTTGCTTCTTGTTTTGTTTCAAGAATTTTTTCTTCTTTATCAGCAAGAAGTTTTTCAGATTTTTCAAGATTATTGTGTGCAACTTCGTTTGTATCGTCAATAAATTTACGACGTTGTTCTACAATCTGCTCCATAGGTTTGTAGCAAATTGCATTCATAATAACAACGAAGAGTATAAAACTTATTGCCGATACAAAAAATGTTGCGTTAAATTCCATCTTACTAACCCATCATACCTGAAAGTTTCAATGCGATAACAAGTGCGTAAATTGCGCAGGCTTCAGCCATTGCTGCACCGATAAGGAAGAATACCAATGCTTTAGCAGCGATTTCTGGTTGTCTTGACATTGCTTCCATCAAACCTTTTGTTGCAACACCAATACCCAAACCTGCACCAACTGCACCGAACCCGATTGCAATACCTGCACCTAATTGAGCTAATTCTGAAACCATAATTTTTTCCTTTCTATATACTGTCTGTAAATTATTCCTCTTGGATTGCTGTTGAAATGTAAACCATTGTCAACATAGCAAAAACTAATGCTTGAACACATGCTACCAAAACTTCAAAGAACATAAACGGTAAAGGTAGCGCATACGCACAAATTCCTAACATTGCGCTTATCAATATTTCTCCCGCAAGAATATTACCAAAAAGTCGGAGTGCCAATGTTAATGGTCTTGTGAACATTTCTAATATTTCAATAAGCATCATGAATATGCTTATTGGCGAAAAGTCATGCAAGATAAATTTGAATTTCTTTTTCATAAGTCCTGCGGCAACATAATATATTAGTACTATTATAGCCATAGCTGCAGTAACATTTATGTCATTTGTTGGAGATGCCAACTCACCATGTTTCATTTGCAAAACCTTGAAAGGTATTTGACCCATAAGATTTGCTACGATGATGAAGAAAAATAAAGATGCAATTAAAGGAATGTGTTTTCTTCCTTCTTTTCCCATCAAAGTATCTGACATTCCCCAGAAAAATCCGAGTAAATTTTCAAAGACTATTTGAAGTTTATTTGGAACGATGCTTAATTTTCTTGTTGCAATAAATGCCACAATAATAATAAAAACCATTGCCACCCACATAGTTACGAGCGTATCCATGTTGAGTGTGTAATTACCAATTTGTGCTATCCAATGTCCATGACTCATAGATTTTCCTCTGTAAAGTTCAAATTTAGAACCCTTTGATTGTTATAGTATCACTTGAAATTTTTTTTTCAAATATAATTTATAATATGAATGTAATAAATTTTAAAAAACTTAATTCAACAAACGATTTTTCAAAGTCAAATATTGACAAACTTCAAAATTTTGATGTTGTTTCTACTGACATACAAACCTCTGGTCACGGACAATGGGGTAGAGTTTGGTTAGATATTGGAAATGAAAATATTTATCTTTCAATAATATTAAAACCTGATTTTGATTATAAAAACTTATATTCAGAAATTGTTAGATATACTGCTGTGTGTGTTTGTGAAACTTTTGTTGAATATGGACTTGAACCAAATATTAAACTTCCTAATGACGTTATGATAAAAGGGAAAAAAATTTCAGGAATATTGGCAGAAGCTGTAACTAAAGGTGAAACCTTAAAGGGAATTATTGTGGGTGTAGGTATAAATTTAAATGCATCTACGGATGATTACAAAAAAATTGATCAGCCAGTTACAGCATTAAATTTAGAACTTAACCAAAAAGTTGATAAAAATAAATTTATGGATTTGTTTTTAAACCGTTTTGAAAATAATTATCCTGATTTTTTGAAACATGGGGTTAATCTAAAATCTTTTTTATGATATAAAGTAGGTTATGAAAAAACTATTATACTTTTTCTTTATATTGTTAATTTCATCAAATGTGGTCTTTTCTAACGAGATTACGGATGATTATGTTGACATTGCAAAAAATTTAATGAATGAAAATAATATTGTTGATGCAAAAAAATATGTAGATTTAGTTCTGATTTTAGAGCCAGATAATGAAAAGGCTTTTGCTTTAAAGAATATTATCAATTCAAATGAGCAAACTTTTATTGTTGCAGACACTCCGGTTACGATTGAAGAATTTCCTTTAAATAGTGCTATAGAAGATGTCGAAAATGCGAAGGGAATCGTATATTTTAACGAAGAAAACTATGAAAAAGCTATAAAAAGTTTTAAAAGAGCAAAAAAAGAAAATAGAGAAATTTCATATTATAATATAGCTCTTTCATATAAGATGTTAGGTAAATGTAATAAAACAGAAAAATATTTAAATAAAATCTTTGAAAATAATTTACAATCGGAAGATGCATTACTTTTATCGGCAACGATGTATAGAGGAAGTGAGCGTTTTGATCGTTTAAAATCTGTTTTAGAAGTTAGTCCCGTAAATTATAAGGCACTTTTTTATTCAGCAGAATACAACAAAAATATTGGCGCTTATCAAGTAGCAGAAGAATATTATAAAAAAGCAATCGACATTGAGGGTAAACTTGCAGCAGCCTATTTAGGCTTGGGGCAGTGCTATTTTGAAACAGGAAATTTTGATGATGCAATTCAAAATTTTCAAAAATATTTAACTTTTATTCCAGATGATGATGAAGTATCATTTTTACTTGCAAAATCGTATGAAAGAATAGGGCTAACAGCGGAAGCAAAAAAAATTCTTATGGGAATGCAAAGTTTAGGTTGTGAAAGAAACTATTTGTTTGAACTCGCAAAAGTAAACTACTTTGAGCAGAATTATCAAATTGCAACATATATCTTGAAAAGAATTATAAGAGAAGAAAAATCTCCAATGTATTACAATCTTCTTGGACTTTGTTATTATCAAAGTGAAAATATGAATGATGCTTTAATATATTTTTCAAAAGCACTTGAATTGGACAAAACAAGTCCTGCTATCTATTACAATATGGCATCATGTTATAGTGTGACTGGAGATAAAAATTTAGCAAAACAGTATATTGATATTGCATCTACGATAATACCGACAGATGCTAAAAGTTATGCTGATAAAGCCATTATATACCTAAAACTTTCTAAATATGACATGGCGCTTGAAACGGTAAATGAAGGTATTTCAAAATTTGAAGATAACAAAAATTTGTATATTATTAAACTAAAAATATGTAAAGTTTTGGGAAATATGAATGAATATGAAAAAACAAGAAATGTTTTATATTCAAGGTTTGGCACGAAATGAAGAAAAATTTTATAAAAGGATTATTTGATAATATATTTGTAGTTTTTGTTGCGGTGGCATTATTTTTTGCTATAACTTCATCATCATCAGCAGATGAATTGTCTTTTGCTCAAATAAGTGATGCACACTATTCTCCTGACAAAGTTAATACCTCATATCGATTGAATGCAGAATCAAAATCGTTACTTGAAGATGCAATAACTCAAGTAAACTTGACACCACATATTGATTTTGTTGTATTTACAGGAGATATGATAAACAAACCTCGAAAAAATGATTTATTGGATTTTATAAAAATAGCTAATACTCTGAAAAAACCTTGGTATGCAGCATTTGGAAATCACGATATATCAATAGGAGGTTACTTATCAAAGAAAAAATATACTCAAATTTTGGGAGAGAATAATAAGACTTTAAGTAAAATTAAAAAACCATATTATTCTTTCACGCCAAAGCAAGGATACAAAGTAATTATTCTTGATACGATTATTGATGATAGAATTACGGCAAATGGGGAGATTGATTCAGAACAAGTCAAATGGCTTGATAAAGAACTTTCACGTTCTCAAAAAGATGTAGTGCTTATATTTTGTCATGTTCCTATAATAGAACCTTTTAAAAGCTCTGGACATAAGCTTAATAATGATGAGGAAGTTTTAAAAATTTTGTCAAAATATAAAAATCCAATAGGCGTGTTTTCTGGTCACTACCATACGACAAAAATCATACCAAAAGACAATATTTTATTTGTAAGTACTCCGTCATTGGTTTCTTATCCAAATGCATTCAGAATTGTTAAAGTATTAAAATGTAAAGATAAGGTAGTTTTTGATGTTTCTTTCAAAGAAACAAACTTGAAAAATGTTCAACAAACTGCTAAACTTATGGTGTTTTCTGCATCAAAATACTATGGTGAGGATGATGATAGAAACCTAAAATATACTGTAAAAAGAAAATAAGGAAGATAAAAATGGAAGATTTTAAAGTAAAATTCAGAGGAGTTAGAGGTAGTTATCCTGTTGCTGATAAAAGATTTCTAAATTATGGTGGAAATACATCTTGTGTTGAGGTTAATGTTGGCGGTCATCTAATAATTTTGGATGCTGGAACGGGGTTAATTTCTTTGGGTAATGAACTTTTAAAGGATTATTTATCTTCTGGTACGGATATGTATAACAGAAAACCAGTACATGCAACTATTTTGTTAAGCCATATTCATCAAGACCACATTCAAGGGTTTACGTTCTTTAAACCAACTAATTTTTCATCAACAGTCATAAACGTTTTTGGTTCAGTAAATTATGGCGAAAGTTTAACAGATGAGTTGTCAAAAATTTTATTTAATAAGGCATTTCCTCTTGATTTAAAGGATATTGCTGCAAAACTTGAAATCCATAATGCAGAAGAAACAACATGTATAGTTTTAAACGAAGATGAAACTCGTATAAGACGTATAGAAAAAGAAGATGATCTAAAACCAAAAGGAGAAGAGGTTATAATCTCTTATTATAAGTCATATGCACACCCTCAAGATGGTGTTATGATTTATAAAATAGCTTACAAAGATAAATCTCTTGTTTATGCAACAGATAAAGAAGGTTACATTGGTGGCGACAAAAAAATGTCAAAATTTGCAAGAGATTGCAACTTGTTGATTCACGATGCACAGTATACGACGGAAGATTATTTAAACCCTTGCTCTCCAAAGCAAGGCTATGGACATTCTACATTTGAGATGGCACTTGAAACAAAAAAACTTGCTAATGCTAAAAACCTTATAATGTACCATTTTGATCCGTCTTATGATGATGAAAAACTTGATATGATTTCACAATCATATCAATATGGTGATGTTTGTATGGCTCGTGAAGGTTTGGAAATATCTCTATGAAAAAGTTCTTTTGGGTACTTTTATGTCTTATGTTTACAAGTAGTGTGTTCGCACTTGAGCCTAAACCAATTGATGCTGTAAGAAATGCAACACATCACAATAATTTAGGACTGGAATGTTTAGCAGAAGGTTACTATGAAGCTGCAGTTGCTGAATTTCAACTTGCAATTGACCTTAATCCAACAAGTAAGGCTTCTGCAGTTTACTATAATAATTTAGGCGAAGCATATATGAATCTTCAGATGTTTGCGGAAGCTCAGGTATGCTTCGAGAACTCAATTAAACTGTCACCATTGCCATTTTCTTATTATAAAAATCTCGTGAGAGCATATAAATATCAAGGGATTTTAACCCAAAAAATAAACGAGTTTACTCCTCTTGAAAGTAGAAATTCTTTGAACATGATTATATTGGGACTTTGTTATATTGAAAGAGGAGATTTGCGACGAGGAATTATTAAGCTTGATGAATTTTGTATGCAAGAACCTGATTTGATAACTACTTCTGGAGTGAAAAGATATTTAAAAGCTATTACGGAGCAAGATTTTTAACTTAAACTTTTTCTAATTATTTTGAATGATTTTTTTATATATTGTATTATTTTTTTTTATTTTTTTGCTATTATTGTCGTATGGATATTTTCAAAAGTTTCGAAGTATTTTTAGCAGAACCATTGAGTGTATTAAAAAACCACATCATACAGATTGTTGGACTTAATTCTGGTGCAGGTGCAAAGTCTGAAATTACTGTTGATATGATGAAAAACAAAACTCAATTGACTGTTTTTAATAGCGATAAAATGTACAATATTTTGAAAAGAGCCAATTCAAAACCTAAAAAAACAGAAATATCTCAAGACAGACACCAGCTTATAACAGAAATGTTTGCTTCAAAACCAGAAAACAAAAAGCCTGTCTTTGGAAGATTGACTTTGAGAGCGTAAATCATGGATTATATAAACGCAAAGTTTCTTGTAAGTGCTGAAAAGTTGAGCCAATGTCCATCTTATTCGCTTAATGAGTATCCTCTTATAGGACGCTCTAACGTTGGAAAATCTTCATTTATAAATGCGATATCAAACAACTCAAAACTTGCAAAAACATCTAATACTCCTGGAAAAACAAGACTTATAAATTTCTTTAATTTTTCGGACAAATTCATTATTGCAGATCTTCCAGGTTATGGTTATGCGAAAATTTCAAAAACAGCTCAGGAAAAATGGCAAAGATATTTGGAAGAATATTTGCTAAATCGTAAAGAAATAAAATCTTTGATTCAATTTATTGATGCAAGGCACGATATTCAAAAAAATGATAAACAAATGAGAGAGTGGATAAACGCATACAATCTCCCTGTTGTTACTGTTGTTACAAAAATAGACAATGTGGCAAAGGGTAAAAGATTAAACGTCGTGAATGCTATAAAAAAAGAATTAGGTGGAGAGGTTTTTCCTTTTTCTGCTGTTGAAAAAAGATATAATAAAGAAATTCTCGATTTTTTATGTATTTAAATACATTAAATGTATGATGCAAAAGTCCTCTAAAAGTTTTAAATTGTGTTTAGGGTTTAATTTTTAGAGGGGTAAGGGATATGAGATTTATCAATGAAAAAGTGGATGAAGATAATTTTTTACCACAAACAGAAAGTATTTCTGAGTCTATAACTCAAAATTGGACACAGCAAGCACTTGAATGTTATGAATTGCATTGTGATTGTAGCCAATGCTCTGTCGCAAAAGGAAATTATTCATTTGTTTGTCAAATGCCAAAAGTTTTAGATATCCTCATAAAAACTAATGGTATTCCTTCAGAATTGAAAAAAGCATCTTAATTTTGTAAATAATTATTCTCTTTACTTTTAAAATGTTTTTTAGTAACATTATATTGAGAGAGAGGATAGGAGAAATTATGTTTGAACGTTTTACTGAAAAAGCCATAAAAGTAATTATGTTGGCTCAGGAAGAAGCAAGAAGATTGGGACATAATTTTGTCGGTACAGAACAAGTATTGCTCGGTTTAATCGGCGAAGGTACAGGTATTGCTGCAAAAACTTTGAAATCTATGGGCGTTAACCTAAAAGATGCGAGAGTTGAAGTTGAAAAGATTATCGGAAGAGGGTCAGGCTTCGTTGCAGTAGAAATCCCTTTTACACCAAGAGCTAAAAGAGTTTTGGAATTGTCTTGGGATGAAGCAAGACAGCTCGGTCACAATTATATAGGTACTGAACATATTCTCTTGGGACTTATCAGAGAAGGCGAGGGTGTTGCAGCAAGAGTTCTTGAAAACTTGGGTGTTGACCTTAATAAGATTAGAAGCAACGTAATAAAAATGTTAGGAGATACTAAACCACAAACAGTTTCTTCTGGATCTTCAAGTTCATCTTCTCCAAAAGCAAAAACTCCAAGTCTTGATGAATTTGGTACAGATTTGACACTTGCGGCTCAAGAATTAAGGCTTGACCCAGTTATCGGTAGAGAAAAAGAAATTGAACGTGTTATACAAATTCTTGCAAGAAGAACAAAAAACAATCCTGTATTATTAGGTGAACCTGGGGTTGGAAAAACTGCAGTTGCAGAAGGTCTTGCAATTAGAATAGTTAATGCCGAAGTTCCAGATATCCTTGAAGATAAAAAAATTATCCAACTTGATATGGGCTTGTTGGTTGCTGGTACTAAGTATAGAGGCGAATTTGAAGAACGTCTTAAAAAAATAATGGATGAAATCAGACAAGCAGGAAATGTTATTCTTGTAATTGATGAAATGCACACACTTATCGGTGCAGGCGCAGCAGAAGGCGCAATTGATGCTGCTAATATTTTGAAACCAGCACTTTCAAGAGGTGAAATCCAAGTTATTGGTGCTACAACACTTGATGAATACAGAAAGTATGTAGAAAAAGATCCTGCACTTGAAAGAAGATTTCAATCTGTAATTATTGAAGAACCTTCGATTGAAGAAACAATTCAAATCGTAAAAGGTCTTCGTCCTAAATACGAAGAGCACCACAAACTTCACATTTCAGATGAAGCAATTGTTGCTGCAACAAAATTGTCAAGCAAATATATAACTGATAGATTTTTACCAGACAAGGCGATTGATGTATTGGATGAAGCAAGTTCAAAAGTTAGACTTCAAGTTAGCACATTGTCACCAGAAGGTAAGGAGCTTGATAAAGAATTGCGTGCTTTGATAAAAGACAAAGAAGATGCAATCAGAAATCAAGAGTTTGAAAGAGCTTCACAATTGAGAGATGATGAAGCTGATTTGAAAGAAAAAATTAGAGAAGTTTCAAATAAATGTAGAGAAGAACAAGAAGCTAATAAGCCAACTGTAACAGAAGAAAATATTGCAGAGGTTATTTCTACAATGACAGGTGTTCCAGTTACTAAATTGACTGAAACAGAAGGCGAACGTTTATTGAAACTTGAAGAGATTTTACACCAAAGAGTTATTGGTCAGAATGATGCCGTTGTTGCTTTGTCAAAAGCGATAAGACGTGCAAGAGTTGGTTTGAAATCACCAAACAGACCTATCGGAAGTTTCATCTTCTGTGGTCCTACCGGTGTTGGTAAAACTGAGCTTGCAAAAGCACTTGCTGAAGCTATGTTTGGTGCAGAAGATAATATGATAAGAATTGACATGTCTGAATTTATGGAAAAACATTCTACATCAAAACTTATTGGTTCTCCTCCAGGATACGTTGGTTATGACGATGGAGGAAGTCTTGCAGAAGCAGTTCGTAAGAAACCTTACTCTGTAATTCTTTTTGATGAAATTGAAAAAGCTCACCCAGATGTGTTCAATATTATGCTTCAAATTCTTGATGATGGTAGATTGACAGATTCTAAAGGAAGACACATCAATTTCAAAAATACTGTAATTATCATGACATCAAATATTGGTGCAAGTATGATTGCAACTCAATCTAAACTCGGCTTTACTACTGCATCTGATGAAAAGAAAGATAAGTATGAAAAATTGAAAGATACTGTCAACGAAGAATTGAAGAAGGCATTCAGACCAGAATTCCTTAACAGAATTGACGATATCATTGTATTTGCTCACTTATCTAAGGAAGAAATTCGAGAAATCGTTGAATTGATGCTTAAAGATTTGTTCAAACGTTTAGGCGAAAGAGAACTAAAAGCAGTTGTAACAGATGAAGTTAAGGATTTCTTGGCAAAAGACGGTTATTCCGAAATCTATGGTGCAAGACCTTTGAGAAGATTGATTCAGAGAAAAATCGAAGATATATTGGCTGAAGAAATTCTTACAAACAAGTACTTCCCAGGAGATACTATTGTTTTGAAAATGGATAAAGATAACGAAAAAATCGTTTTCGAAAAACAAGAAGACAATTCGGAGAAAACCGAAGTAACAAAATAGATTAGGCTTTCTCGGGGATTGATATGAAAAAGAACATTATAATATTAGTCAGTGTTATATTGGGTTTAATTTTACTGCGTTATGGCTTTTCAGCTATAATGCAGTTTAAAATGGCTCAATCTATGAGTAAAATGACAGCACCTCCAGTTACAGTTGAAGAGGTTAAGACAGACTCAGTTAGGGTTAAAGTTCCTTCTCCTGCAAGGGTGTTATCAGAACATAGGGTTGATGTTGTTGCTCGTGTTAGTGGCTTTTTAACTAAAAGTTATTTTAAAGAAGGAGATTATGTTCATAAAGGACAAGTCTTGTTTGAAATTGAGCCAGAACAATGGTTGTATGAATTGCAACAAGCTAAGGCAAGCGTTGAAGATACAAGAGCAAAATTGATTTATGCTGAAAAACAATTGAAAAGAACAGAAATTCTTGTAAAGAAAGATTATGTATCAAAGGCAAGTTACGATCAATTATTATCAGAACGTGATGCATTAAAGAGCCAACTTGCATTATATAGAGCAAAATTGAGTGATGCACAAAGAAATTACGGTTACACAAGAGTAAAAGCTCCTGTATCTGGTAGAGTTGGTATGATAGAAACAACTGTTGGAAACTTTGTTAATGTATCTGGTGAAAAATTAACTACAATTTTTAGCTCTGAACCAATGTACGTTACATTCCCACTTTCTGCAAAAACTTATGCTTATTTTTTGAAAGTTGATAAAAACAACTTAAAGACACCACGCAAAGTTGAATTATATCTATCAAACGGTGACAAATATGAATATGATGGTGTTCAAGACTTTCAGGACAACGCAATAGATCAATCTTCTGGGTCAATTATTCTTCGTGCGACATTTAAAAACCCAGATGGAAAATTGATAAATGGAGATTACGGTTCTGTTTTCATTTTCTCAAATGATACTATTGATTCTCCAATTGTTCCACAAACAGCTGTTCTTGAAAATCCACAAGGAAAATATGTTTATAAAGTTGTTGATGATATAGCAAAAATGACTTTTATAGAAACCGAAGGACAATCTGGTTCTAACTGGATTGTAAGCAAAGGCTTGAATGCTGGAGATAAAATTATTACTGGCGGATTACAAAAGGTTACAGCAAATCAACCTGTAAAGGTTGTAACAAAAGAAGAATTAGCACAATCAGAAAATGAACAGAAAGACGATAAAAAATAATGGCTAACCACTTATTCATAAGACGACCTAAATTCGCAATTGTAATATCTTTGGTAATAGTTTTGGCAGGTATCATTAGTATGCTTGGTCTTCCATTGGAAGAATATCCGTCAATTTCACCAACACAGGTTGTTGTAAGTGCATCATATCCTGGGGCAAGTGCTGATGTTGTAGAAGCAACTATTGCTGCTCCGTTAGAAGCAAAAATTAACGGGGTTGAAAATATGATGTATATGACTTCAGAGAGTCAAAATGGTTCATATTCTTTGACAATATTTTTTAATGTTGGAACTGACCCAGATATGGCGGTTATTAACGTCCAAAATAGATTGCAATTGGTAACACCGAGATTACCAGAAACTGTAAGAAGATATGGTTTGACCGTTCGTAAATCAACTGGTGGTCCTGGTATTATGCTTATTGCAATGGATTCAAAAGATGACATTTACGATCCTCTTTACGTAGCAAACTATGCATCTATCTATATTAAAGATGAATTGGAACGTGTTAAGGGCGTGTCAAGTGCATCAGTTTTCGGGTCAAGTGACTATGCAATAAGGGTTTGGCTTGATTCTTCTAAAATGTCATCTTTAGATATTTCAGTAACTGATGTTAACAATGCTATATCTGCACAAAACGCTCAAGTTCCTGCTGGTGATATTGGTGTTGAACCTTTAACTGAAAAGCAAATGGTTAAATTGACTTTGAGAACTCAAGGTCGTTTAAAAGAAGTTCAAGAGTTTGAAAATATTGTTATTAAATCAAAACTTGATGGTTCTCAAGTCTTGTTAAAAGATATTGCAAAAGTAGAGTTGGGTTCTGAAAGTTATTCTTATTCTGCAACGAAAGATGGAAAAAAGGTTGCAATGATTTCTATAAAACAACTTTCAGAAGCTAATGCAATTGATTTGTCTAAAAAACTTACAGCTAAAATGAAGGTTTTGGAAAAGAAATTTCCACCAGGAATGGAATATGAAATCGTAAGAGATGAAACAACTTTCGTTATGGCATCAATTCATGAAGTTGTTGAGGCAATATTCATCGCAATTATTCTTGTAACGTTGGTATGTTATCTATTTTTGGGTAGCATGCGTGCATCGTTAGTTCCGTTTTTTGCGATACCTGTTTCTCTTGTAGGAACGTTTATATTCATATCAATGTTAGGTTTCTCTATAAATCTGTTGATGTTATTTGGTATGGTATTGGCTGTTGGTCTGGTTGTTGATGATGCGATTGTAGTATTAGAAAACGTTCAACGTCACATTCAATCTGGTGTCGATCCAAAAGAGGCAACAGAGATTTCAATGAAAGAGGTTACGAGTCCAGTTATCGCAACATCTTTGGTATTGATGGCGGTATTCGTGCCTGTATGTTTTATGCCTGGTGCAACAGGTAAGATGTATCAACAATTTGCTTTGTGTATCGCAGTTTCAATTGGTTTGTCATCAATTGCAGCTTTGACTCTTGCACCTGCATTATGTTCTACTATTTTAAAATCAAAAGACCAATTAAAAGAACTTGATTTTCTTGTTAAGTTTGACAAATGGTTTAATGATATTCGAGATAAATATTTAGTTAGTGCAAAATATTTTATTGATAATTGGAAACAAGTTTTAGCAGTGTTTGGATTTTTAATTCTTCTTGCAATTCTTTTGTTTAAAATTATCCCAACAAGTTTTTTACCAGATGAAGATAAAGGTGTATTGTTTATGCAGGTACAGCTTCCAGATGGTTCATCTGCATCAAGGACGGGAATTGTTGCAAAAGATATTGAAAGTAGAATTAAGGATATTCCAGGAATTAAAGAAACAAACATAATGGTTGGTTTCTCTGGTGAAAATACAGCATTTATTGTTTTGATGCTTGAAGATTGGAGTAAAAGACCAAAAGCTTCAATGTCGGCAAAAAATATTACTGCAAAAATAAGACAAGATTTGGCAGCTTATCCAGATGCGATAATTGCGGTATTCTCTCCACCATCAATTCCAGGTCTTGGTATGTTCGGTGGTTTCGAGTTTCAATTGCTTGACAGGGGGGATAGAACACCTCAAGAACTTTACGATACAATGAAGGCATTTTTGGGAGAAGCTCAAAAAAGTTCAAAATTGACTGGTTTGTATACACAATATACAGCAGACCTTCCGCAATTGCTTGTTAATGTTGATTATAAACGAGCTATGATGCAAAATGTCGATATAAATGAAATATATGCAACATTAGCCGCAATTTTTGGTACTACGTATGTAAACGACTTTAATAAATATGGTCGTGTATATCGTGTCTTGATGCAAGGTGCAGAAAACTACAGAGGAAAAATCGATGATATGGATAGTGTTGTCGTTAAGAATAAGAGCGGATATTCTACTCCTTTGAAAAACCTTGTTGATTACAAGAGCATTACAGGTCCATATATGATTAAGAGATTTAATATGTACAAAGCTGTAACTATCAATGGTAATGCAGCTAAAGGTGTAAGCTCAGGTACGGCAATGAATGAAATGGAACGTATTTCAAAACAAGTTTTACCAGAAGATGTTGGATATGAATGGTCTGGTATATCTTTACAAGAAAGACAATCAAGTGGTCAGGTTGGACTTGTATTGACCTTGGCATTGATATTTGTTTATTTGTTCCTTGTTGCGCTTTATGAAAGTTGGACACTGCCACTTGCGGTTATGTTAATTGCGCCTGTTGCAATCGTCGGAGCACTATTCTTCCAATATGTAACTGGATATTCGTTAGATATTTATTCTCAAATCGGTTTGGTTATGCTTATTGGTATGAGTACTAAGCAGGCAATTTTAATTGTTGAGTTCGCAAAAGAAAGTAGAGAAAAGAATAATCTTTCGATTGAAGATGCAGCAATGGCAGCAGCTAAATTAAGATTTAGAGCTGTAATGATGACATCAATTGCATTTATTTTAGGTGTTTTACCGCTTGTATTCGCCTCTGGCGCTGGTGCAGAAAGTAGACATTCTGTTGGTGTTACAGTTTGCGGTGGTATGATAGCAGTTGCGTTTGCTGGGGTATTACTTGTTCCTGCTTTCTACGTTATGATTGAAAAATTGAATATTTACGTTAGTGAAAAACTAAAAGAACGTAAAGCAAAAAAGAATAATTAAATATAGCTTTATTTGATAGAAACCCAGAGAATTCATTTTTCTGGGTTTTATCTTATTCTTTATAAAAAGAAAGGATAAAATCTGATGGTTATATTGGGTATAAAGCTTGAAAATAGAATTGAAAATTCATCTGAATTTCAAAATATTTTAACTAAATTTGGATGCGATATAAAAACACGTTTGGGACTTCATGAAGTGCAGGAGAACTCTTGTACGAGATATGGTGTAATACTTCTTGAACTTACAAAGAATTCTCCTGAACTTGAAAATGAATTAAAAAAAATAGAAAATATTGAAATTAAAAAAATGGAGTTTTAATTACCAAGGGCTTCAGCTTTTTCTTTGGTTTTTAAAATAACTTCATTCATTAAAGTTTCAGTATCGGCATTATTCATTACAGACACCCCGACTTCTGTACAACCACCTTTTGTGGAAATATTTTCTATAAGTTCTGTTGGAGTAAGTTTTGAATTCATCATAAGTTTTGCAGAACCTAATGCAGTTTGTTCTGCAAGCAAAAGAGCATCTTTGTAAGACATGCCGAGCTTTTCACCAGCAAGAGCCATCTCATGTATTATTTTGTAAAAGAAAGCAGGGCCAGAACCTGAGATAGCTGTTACGATATCAATTTGTGATTCATATGTGACTATGCATTTTCCAAGGCTTTCCAAAATTTCTTTGACGATTAAAACATCTTCTTCTTTTGCAAAAGTTCCTTTGACTATGGCAGACATTCCCTCTTGTACAGTTAACGGAGCATTTGGCATGACCCTTATTACAGGAGCTTTTTGTGTGTATTTTTCGATATTTGAAATCTTTACTCCTGCTGCAATCGAAACAATTAGTTTTGTTTCATTTAATTCAAGAGTTTCGAGAACATCTACAACTTGTGAAGGTTTGGTTGCTATAAAGATAATGTCTGAATTTTTTGCAACTTCATTATTATTGCATAAAACTTTTATACTCAATTCTTCTGACTTAATTCTTGCAAAATCTTGATTTATTTCAGATGCAGTAATATTGTGGGTTTCAGTTAATTTTGCACTTGTAATCCCACTTATGATAGCGGAAGCCATTTTTCCGCAGCCTATAAATCCGATTTTTTTGTTTTTTAAATTTGTCATAAATTTTCCTTTTTTTTTAAATTTGTGATTGACTAAATAAAATGTTTTGTTTATTATACACATAATAACATACACAAGGAGAAGTTATAATGAAACGTACATTAGAAGGAACAAAAGCAAAAAGACAAAAAGTCAGCGGATTCAGAGCAAGAATGGCTACTTCTGCAGGACAAGAAGTTATAAATAGACGCAGAGCAAAAGGTCGTCATAAACTCGCTATTGAAGGAAGCAAAAGAGCATAAGTTTTTGCTTGTATTAAAGTTTGTAAAAAGAGGTGGAAACACCTCTTTTTTAGTTAGAAACTTCTCCTTTTAGATACCAAATTTTACTTTGAGGATCAAGTTCAGCATTTAATATCTTTAGATTAGAGCCATTTTGAAATAAAAATTCTCTTTCATTTGAAAAATCGCCACTTGGATTTATGCCTTCAACAAATACCGCTTTAGTTTTAGGTTTAACATCAAGTTCCCACATAATATTCTTTCCTTTACTAAAGAATTGTGCATTTTCCTTTTCAGTGGATGCAGACATAAAGCTTTTTTGTGTAGCAGTAATTTCATTGTCCAATATAAATTCCTTTACCTTGTTTATTTTATTTATGTCGCCACTTTCTCTTGCTTTAATCATCATTTTTGCCAAATTAACAGATGAACCATCTTTAAGTTTAACTTTTTCAAGAACCTCAAAGCCTTCTCCTCTGTAAACTTTGAGTGGAGAATTGATTGTTTGGCTGTTTATATAATTTCTGATATTATCTATATGCATTTTTGTTTTACCTGCATTAAAGATAGGATTACCTCTTAATGCATTGTTTATTGCATAGAATTTTGCAGATTTATATTCGTTAAAGCTTTTAATTTCACATTCTTTTGCAGGATTTTTTGCAATGTTCAAAATGGATTCTGTTAGTCCGCCATATTTTTTTGCACTTTCAAAAAACTCATTCAATCTGCCAAAACTGTTTTGCACCAAAACTCTGAAAGTTGCAAAGATTTCGTCAAAATTTTTATTTATTTCCTTTAGAGCACAACCATTATTTAGCTCAAGAAATTTTTTAAAATCTAATCTTTCCTCTTTTGTAACAGGCTTTAGGAAAGCTTTCATATATTTTGCAGCATTTGTAGCACCGAATTTTTCAGTAAGTTGTGCACACTTTGCTCCAGAAAGTTCTTTTTGGAAACAATCTCTGTCTGTTTTTATAAAGCCATTTTGTTCAAAAAGCTTGTCAAGTCGGGAGATTGATGTAGTCTTTTCAAGCAAATTATTACCAAGATTGGCAACTTTTTTGTTAGAATTTATGATTTTGCTTATTTGCATGACAATACCTTCTCCGTAAGGAAATAAAGTATTTTTCTTGAAAAAAATTGCTAAATTTTGGTTTAATTGTTAATGACTTTTAATTTTTTAGTTAGAAACTTCACCTTCTAAAATCCACTTTTCAGAATTTTTGTCAAATTCAGCATTGGTAATTTTGATTTTAGAATCTTTTTGCAAAAGCAATTCCATTTCTTGAGAATACTTACCATTAAAGTTTAAACCATCAATAAAAGCTCCTTTAGAATTTGGTAAAACTTTCAATTTCCAAAGGATATCCCCTCTTTTTGAAAAGATATCATCTTTTATTGAAGTAGACATAAAGGAACTTCTGGTTGCAGTAATTTCGTTGTTTAGCAATAGCTCTTTAACTTCATTAACATTTTTTGGATCTTTCAACATTTCTGCAAGATTTAAACTTTCACTTCCATTAACTTTAACATTTTTTAAAATATCCGGTTCTTCTGTTCTATATACAGTAAATGGTTCTGTAATTTTTTGTGTATCAATGTATTCTTCTATTTTTTTTGCAATAAGTTTCATTTCTCGAGGAGCGCTAAGACTGTTTATGAGAGCATCGTTAACTTTTTCAGAGTCTGTGGATTTAAAATAATCTATTGCAATAATTTCTTCTTTTTCAGGAGGTCTTTTTGCAAGGTTTGAGATTATTTGACACACTTCTGGATTTTTGTTTGCAATTTTTATATATCTATCACAAATTTTGTTATCTTTCATTTTCGAAAATATCATAAGCATATTGTCGAAATTTTCATCAGTGGCTTTCAAATTTTTTTTATTTCCTGCGTTAACAAAATCGCTAAAGTAGTTTAATGTAGAAGCAGAGATAGGAGTTTCTTTGCAGGAAGCGTAATCCCAACCGTAATTTCCATATTTTTTTCTAAGCGCTGAATGTTCTTCATCACTAACTTTTCCTTCATAATTACCTTTATCATTTTTTGTATAGCCATGTTTTATAAACATAGCTTCCATATCTTTGTCAGCATTTTTTCTTAATATGCTGTCACAGGCAAGCATTGTTGCAGTCGCAACAAAAGGAATTGTTGTTTTTGTAATGTTATTTTTTTGTTGGGGATTAAGAGGGGAAGATACTTTTCCAATTTTTGCTGTTTTGTAGTATAAACCTTGTATTGGTTGAATTTTCATAAAATTTCCTCTATTTTTTACAGTTACATTAAATCTTGTGAAACAAAAAATTTAACAAATTTTAGAAAAATATGAAAAAATATTTACAATTAAAGTAAATCATAAGCCTTTTTGATTTCTTTAATATCTTGCCACATTAACCATTTAGGGCTACCTTTTTCACGGCTATCATTTCTTAAAAGATATGAAGGATGGAATATTGGCATAAATTTTACATTTTTAAATCCAAAATCATTACCATCAAACCATTTTCCTCTAATTTTAGTGATACTGTTAACCTCACCTAAAAAAGATTGAGCCGCAACTTTTCCACAGAGTAGTATAATTTTAGGGTTTAATATTTTTATTTGTGCATCAAGATATTCTCTGCAAGCTGATTTCTCTTCTGGCAGTGGATTTCTATTTTCAGGCGGACGACATTTTATTGTATTGCAAATATAAATGTCTTTTTCCCTTGATAGTCCAACACAGTTAAAGATTTTATCCAAAAGTTGCCCCGCTTTTCCAACGAAAGGCTTACCCTTCATATCTTCCCAATATCCAGGGGCTTCGCCAATTAACATAATTTTATTGTTTGGCTTCCCATCAGAAAAAACGACATTATTTCGACTTTTAGCAAGCGAACACTTTTGACATTTTAGACATTTTTCTTTTATTTTTTCAAGTTCTTTTTCCATAATAGAATTTTACAATAAATTTTATAATTATAAACAATAATATAAAGATTATATCAAGACGTTTTAAATTCGGGTTTGTTTGTTTTATAATGACTCTATTGTAGAAGAAAATTGTTAAGGAATACTTTGAAAAATTCAAAACTTACTACCTCAATATTTATAGCACTTGTTTTGGGTGTCATTTTTGGTTGGCTTGCACCAGATTTGTCAAAAAAGTTTGCACCTTTAGCCACTGTATTTCTTAATATGATTAAAATGATTCTCGCACCTTTGTTGTTTTCAACTTTGGTTGTTGGTATTGCAGGTCATGGTAGCGTAAAAGATTTAGGAAAAATGGGGCTAAAAACTTTAATCTATTTTGAAGTTGTAACAACAATAGCTCTTTTTATAGGATTATTCGTAGCGAATGTATTCAAACCGGGAATGGGATTTAACGGAACAGCAAGCACACATTCTCTTTCAATTGCATCAGAAATGGCTACTCAAACAGGACATCAAAGCCTTTCAACTATGTTTATTAACTTATTCCCAACAAGTGTTATTCAAGCAATGGCGGAAGGAAATCTTTTGCAAATAGTTATTTTTGCGATATTCTTTGCAATTGCAATTACTTCAATTGGTGTTAAAGCAAAACCTGTATTAGAAGTCTTAAATTCTCTCTCAGAGATAATGTTTAAGTTTACTGAATATGTTATGTATTTTGCTCCAGTTGGTGTTTTCGGAGCAATAGCATCAACTGTTGGAGAAAATGGACTTGGTGTTTTATCAAGTTATGCAAAAGTACTTTTCTCTGTTTATTTAGCGTTAGTTTTATTCATAATTTGTGTAGTATATTGTGTTTGCAAAATTGTTGGTATTTCGTTTAGAGCTTTAATTGAAGTCTTAAAAGAACCTGCACTTTTAGCTTTTACTACATCTTGCTCAGAGGCAGCGTTGCCAAAGGCAATGGAATTGATGGAAAAATTTGGAGTACCCAAAAATATTGTTGGCTTCGTAATGCCAACTGGTTATACATTTAACCTTGACGGAAGTACCTTGTATCTTTCTCTTGCAGCATTGTTTTCTGCTCAGATTGTAGGTATAAATCTTTCGTTCCCTGAACAATTGATGATAATGCTTGCTCTTATGGTTACAAGTAAAGGACTTGCAGCTGTTCCAAGAGTATCTTTGATCGTTCTTGCAGGAACACTTACAAGTTTCAATATTCCGCTTGTTGGTGTTGCAATTTTGTTAGGTATCGACCAAATTTTAGATATGGGTAGAACAACTGTTAATTTGATTGGAAATTGTGTCGCAACTGTATTTATTGCAAGATGGGAAAATACGTTTGATTATTCTAAAATGAGAGGTTTTGTTAGAGAACACAAAATTATGAAATTGAAGAAAAGACGTGAAAAAATTGTTAACATAAAAGAAGCTGAACAAAAAGTTACTGCTTAGTATATAATAATATTATCAGAATAAATATTATCAGGTGGAGAATATAATGGAACAACATGAAAAGATTAAGGATACATTAAATTTGCCAGAAACAACTTTGGCAATGAGAGCTAATGCAACACAAAAGGAACTTGAAACTCAAAAAAAATGGGCAGAAATGAATTTATATGAAAAAATGCTCGAAGGAAAGGATAAATCGAACTCTTTTGTTTTACACGATGGACCTCCATATTTAAGTTCTGAAAAAATCCACGTTGGAACAGCATTAAACAAAATTTTAAAAGATATTTTAATCAAATATAAATCTATGAACGGGTTTTATGCTCCTTATGTTCCAGGTTACGATGGACACGGACTTCCAATTGAAAATGCAGTTGTAAAAAATATCAAGGGTGGCAGAGAAGCATTAACTCCACTTGAATTAAGACAAAAATGTAGAGAATTTGCACATAAAAATCTTAAAGGACAAGAAAGTGAATTTAAAAGGTTAGGCGTGTTAGGAAATTGGGAAAACCCATATTTGACAATAAACCCTGAATTTGAAGCTGAACAAGTTAGAGTATTTTGGGATATGTACAAAAAAGGGTATATTGAAAAGGGCTTGAAGCCAGTATATTGGTGTGCTTCTTGTGAAACTGCACTTGCTGAAGCAGAAGTTGAGTATGCTGATCATACTTCAACTTCAATTTACGTTAAATTCAAATTTGATGATGATTCTGTTAACAAGATATCTCAAATGGTAAATCTTCCATCTAAAGAAGTTTATTCTATAATATGGACAACTACTCCTTGGACAATTCCGTCTAATATGGCAATATGTTTGCACCCAAGGTTTGAATATAACTTTGTAAAAAAAGGTGATGCAATATATTTAATTGGTAAAGATTTGCTTGAAACTTTTCTAAAAGATGTTGAGTGGGAAAATGTTGAGGTAATTGGTTCTGTAAAAGGTGCAGATTTAGAAGGGCTTAAAACACAGCATCCTCTTTATGATAGAAAATCTCCAATTATTTTGGGAGAACATGTTACAACTGATGCTGGTACAGGTGCCGTTCACACAGCTCCTGGACACGGTCTTGAAGATTATGAAGTTGGTTGTAAATACAATTTGGAAGTATTCTCTCCACTTGACGGAAAGGGTGTTTGGACAGATATGGTTCCAGATTTGAAAGGTATTCCTTATTATAAAGGAAATGCCATTGTTATTGAAAATCTTGAAAAATGTGGGGCATTGATTAAGAAAGCAGACATTCAACACTCTTATCCTCATTGTTGGAGATGTAAACATCCTGTTATTTATAGAGCAACTCCACAATGGTTTGTTAAGGTTGACAAATTTAGAAAAGAAACTTTGGAACAAATTAAAAACGTAAAATGGATACCTGCATCTGGCGAGGTTAGAATTTCGAATATGGTTGAAGGGCGTACAGACTGGTGTATTTCTCGTCAAAGAGCTTGGGGTGTTCCTATTCCAATTTTCTATTGTGAAGATTGTGGTGAAGTTATAATAGATGAAAATACAATTTCAAAAATTGCAGAAACTTTTGAAAAGGAAAGTTCTGATGCATGGGTTAAATACAGTGCAGAAGAATTACTACCAAAAGGATATAAATGTCCTAAATGTGGTAAAACTCATTTCAAAAAAGAAACAGACATTATGGATGTTTGGTTTGACTCTGGGGTTTCTTGGAGAGCTGTTGTAGAAAAACGTTCAAAAGAGCTTGGTCATACTCCAGTTGATATGTACCTTGAAGGTGCGGATCAATATAGAGGTTGGTTCCAATCATCACTTTTGACATCTGTTGCCACTCAAGGAATAGCACCTTACAAGCAAGTTTTAACTCACGGTTTTGTTTTTGGTGAAGATGGAAGAAAAATGTCAAAATCTTTGGGTAATTATATTAGACCTGATGAAATTATAAAAAATTATGGTGCTGATATATTAAGACTGTGGGCAGCTTCAGTTGATTACAGAAATGATACAAAAATCGGAAACAATATCATTGCTCAATTGACTGAAATCTTTAAAAAGACAAGAAATACTGCAAGATTTTTACTTGGTAATCTTTATGATTTCAACCCAGAAAATGATTATGTTTCTTACAAGGATTTGAAGCCTCTTGATAAGTTTGCATTACACAAACTCAATAGATTGACAGAACAGGTAACAGAAGCTTTTGAAAATTACGAATTTTATAAATATTTCCAATATCTTCAAAACTTTGCAGCTGTTGATTTGAGTGCATTTTATCTTGATATTGTAAAAGATAGATTGTATACAGCCGGTAAAAAATCTTTATCAAGAAGAGCTTGTCAAACAGTCTTGTTTGAAGTTCTACAAAATTTAGTAAGAATATTAGCTCCAGTTATGCCACACCAAGCTGAAGATATTTGGTCAAATGTTTTGGATTGTCAAAAAGACGGAATTGAAAGTATATTGCTTGCAAAATGGCCTCTTGTAAACCCTGTTTGGGAAAACTTTGAACTTGAGAAAGATTTTGCTCAAGTATTAAAGACAAGAGAGGTTGTAACAAAAGCAATTGAACCTTTACGTGCTGATAAAAAAGTGGGTAGTTCTCTTGAAGTTGCAGTATATATCGAGGCAGAGGGTGAAAAACTCGAGATATTGAAAGCGAACGAAAGTGAATTATACAATATATTTATAACATCGCAAGCATATCTAACATCTGAAAAGCCTGAAAATGTATTAAATGAACTTTCAGAAGATGATATAACTGTTAGAGTTTGTAAAGCTGAAGGCGAAAAGTGCGAAAGATGCTGGAAATACAGAACTCTTGGAGAACATGAAGGTTATGAGACAATCTGCTCAGATTGTTACGAAGCAATCAAATAGCGACATAATAAAGGTATCTTTATTAGACGAAAGATGTTTGTCGAATTGCTTCATACAAAACAATTGAAACAGAGTTAGATAGATTTAAACTTCTTTGCCCTTCAATCATTGGTATTGTGAGGGCAAAGTCATTATGTAACAAATCTTCTGGCAAACCTCTTGTTTCTGGTCCAAAGACGAGAAAATCATTTTCTGTGAATTTAGCATCGTAGATTGTTTTAGAAACTTTAGTTGTCAAATAGAAAAATCTCCTGCCTTCTTTTTTTAATTCATCAAGAGAGTTTACTTTTGTAATATTAACACTGTTCCAATAATCTAAACCAGCTCTTTTTGTGTATTTGTCGGATAAAGAAAACCCGAGTTTTCCAACTAAATACAAGTTTGCACCAGTACAAGCACATAGCCTTGCGATGTTACCTGTATTTTGAGGAATTTCGGGTTCATATAATACAACGTTAAATTTTTTCATTATTTTTCTTCTTTTACAAAAAATTGCTTGCTTTCAAATATAACAGGCAAACCTCTTAAAACACAAAGCATAATTGCAATCCAAGCACAAATTTGAGCAATAAATTCGATTTGCAATGCAGTGTTATAATGTAGCATTTCTATATGAGCAATAACGATAAAGAAGAATGCAACGGCCTTTGCTACTGCATACAAAATTCTTATAAATTTCGAACAGCAAATGAATTGACCAACTTTATCTTTTTGCATACTACAATCGCCAAAAGCTGTACAACCTTTTTCTTCCATTGCAACGCTTCTCAAACTATCTACAACGATTGTTCTTGTAAGAGCTATCAAAGGAAATGTAACTGGTAACCAACCAAGAACAGCAAAAACAATCCAGTAAGTGTTTTCTGCAATTCTATCTCCCATGATATCTAACACAGCACCAAGTTTTGAACTTTCATTAAATTTTCTTGCAACCCAACCATCAACTCCGTCAAGAGAAAATGCAAATACAATCATAAGTAAAGCTGAAATGTACGCTCCGTCTGAGCCGTCAAAAATAAATATAACTGAAATAAAGACTACTAAAATTCTTAAAATTGATATTAAGTTTGCCATTTATATAACCTTTCTATTTTTTTAATCTTGAAAGTGCAAAGTCAACTTTATCAAGTTGTTTAACCTTGTCACCCAACATAATTTTTTCTGCTTCTTCTAAAATGCTTACAACAACATATCCGTTTTCTCCGTCAGAACGAGCTTTTTTGCCAGTTTGACAGCAGCTGATAAAATGTTGACATTCAAGTTTCAATGGTTCTATTTCCAAATAATCTAAAGCGATATTTTTTGGAGAATTAGGTGCAAAGTTATCATAAATTTTCAATTTGTCAACAGGAACAGTATCGTCTAAGATAGCAGTAGCTTTTGTTCCTCTAACAAGCAAAGTAACATTTTTCTTTGGAGTAATCCAACTATCAGAAATTACCCCAATAGTTCCACCTTCAAACTCTATACTGATATGAGTTATGTCCATAATATTATTACGTTCAGAAGAACATCCCATTGCACCTATTACTCTAACAGGTTCTTTTCCTGTAACATAACTAATCATTGATACGTCGTGAGGAGCTAAATCCCACATAACACTTCTATCATTTTTGAAATAATTTACATTTAATCTATCACTTTGTGCATAAACGATATCGCCCAAAGCACCCTCTTCGATCATCATTTTTAAACGGTTAACTGCAGGATGGTACAAAAGAAGGTGTCCAACCATCAAAATTAGACCTTTTTCTTCTGCTAAATCCATTAAATCTTTTGCTTCTTGTGCAACAGTTGATATAGGTTTTTCGACATAAACATTCTTTCCGGCCATCAACATTGCCTTTACGGTTTTGTAGTGAGTGTGACTTGGAGTAACAACAGCAACACCAGTAATTTCAGGGTCGTTTATTATGTCATTATAATCTTTTGTTGTTCTAACTCCAGAATAAGTTTCTTCAACTTTTTTCAAATTTTCTTCATCAATATCACAAACAATGCTTAATGCATTTAAATTATAGAAATTGCGAACGATATTTCTTCCCCAAAGACCGCATCCTATTACGGCTATTTTTTGTTCCTTCATTTATTACCTCTTACTTTTCACCTAAAATACAATTATCTATTAGTCTTACACCCTCTGTTCTTAAAGCAATTAAAACGAGAGTATCATTATCAGCTTTTGCTTTTTCATCTAAATTTTCTTTATCTACAAACTCGAGATATTCAAGCTCGTGAGCATCTGTTAAGAAAGAGAATGCTGTTTCTTTCAAAACTTCTGTATCAACTATACCTTTATTATAGCACTGTTTAATATTATTGAGAATTTTGCTCAAAACCAATGCGTTTTCCAATCCTTTTTCAGATAAATATTTGTTTCTTGAACTTAAAGCAAGTCCAGATTTTTCTCTTACGATTGGACAAACTGAAATTTCAACAGGTACATTTAAATCCTTAACCATTTTTTTTATGATGATTGCTTGTTGAGCATCTTTTTGACCAAAAAATGCAAAGTCTGGTTGAACTATATTAAACAATTTTAAAACAACTGTGCAAACCCCGTCAAAATGACCTACTCTTGATTTTCCGCAAAGCTTATTTGTATAGAAAAATGGAGGAACAACATAAGTCAAAAAATCATTTGTCATTTGTCCAATATTTCCATACATTTCTTGTGGGCTTGGAGAAAATACAATATCAACCCCATTTTCTTCGCATAATTTTACATCTTCATTTAGAGTTCGAGGATATTTTTCTAAATCTTCTCCCGCACAAAATTGTGTAGGGTTTACAAAATCTGAAACAACAGTCTTATCACATTTTTCTACACATTTTTTGATAAGGCTTAAATGTCCATTGTGTAGAGCTCCCATTGTTGGCACAAGTCCAACAGTTAATCCTTGTTTTTTCCATTCACTAACTTTTTTTCTTACTTCCTTAATTTCAGTTAATAACATTTTTAATACACCAATTTCTTTGCATCTTCTTCTTTTAAATTAAAACTTTCTTCTTTTGCAGGGAATTTTTCAGATTTAACATCTTTTATGTAATCGGTTGCACAATTTTTAATTAAAAGACTTAAATCCCCATATTTTCTAACGAATTTTGGAGATAAATCAGAATATTTTCCGAAGATATCGTCAGATACCAAAATTTGTCCAGAACAATATTTTCCTGCCCCAATTCCGATTGTTGGAACATTGATAGTTTCAGTAATAAATTTAGCACTTTCTTCTGGAACCATTTCCAATACTATTGCAAAAGCGCCTGCATTTTGTAATTGTTTTGCTTGTTTAAGAAGTTTCATAGTTGCATCATAAGATTTTCCTTGAACTTTGTAACCTCCAATTGTATTAAGCGATTGAGGAGTAAAACCTATATGTCCCATAACAGGAACCCCAGATTCAGTGCATCTTTTTATTACAGATAAAATATGGTCAGTAGCACCTTCTATTTTTACAGCACCAGCACCAGATTTTATTAAATCTCCAGCATTTCTAACTGCCTCTGCCAAGTCACAATGATAACTCATAAAAGGCATATCTGCAACGATAAGTGTTCTTTTTGCGCCTCTGGCAACAGCCCCTGTGAATATTTTCATTTCATTCATTGAGATTGCACAAGTACTTTCATATCCTAAAATTACCATTGCGAGTGAATCTCCAACCAAAATGAAATCTATTCCGCTTTCATCAAGATATTTTGCTGTTGAGTAATCATAGGCTGTTAACGATGCGATTTTCTCATTTTTTTCTTTCATTTCTTGAAGAGTTTTCACTGTAACTTTTTTCATTATTGACCTTCTTTGTTTTTGCTACTTTTTCTGTACCAGTAATAAATCGCTCTTGCAACACGGTTTGAACTATGTCTTACAAGACCTTCTTTATTTTCTTCAATAAGTTTTCTTGAAACAATTTCGATGTTTTTCTTTCTTGCATGTTCTTCATCAAGAACAACAGGAAAAGAGCCAGCTAATTTATATTTTTCTGCAAGGTTTTCTGGCATTTTGTCATTAACCAAAACTGCATCAATTATGTTTTGATGTCCCGCATGACTTAAAATCGCATTTATATGGTTGAAAACTGTGTAATCGTCAGTTTCCCCAGGTTGAGTCATAACGTTACAAACATATATTTTTTTTGCGTCTGAATCAGAGATAGCTTGAGAAATATCTTTGATTAAAAGGTTAGGAATTACACTTGTGTAAAGGCTTCCAGGTCCTAAAATAATCAAATCAGCTTCTTTTATTGCTTTTATTACATCGTCCAAAGCTTTACAATCAGCAGGGTCAGAGAATAATCTCTTAATTTTTCCATGAGATTCAGGAATTGTTGATTCACCTCTAATAATTCTGCCATCTTCCATTTCAGCAACGAGTTTCATATCATCCAAAGTTGAAGGTAGAACTTTTCCTCTTATTGAAAGAACATTTGAAGATTCTTTTACCGCTCTAACCATATCTCCAGTAATTGCACATAATGCAGTCAAGAATAGGTTTCCAAAACTGTGACCTTCAAGTCCTTCGCCTCTTTTAAAACGATATTGGAAAAGTTTAGTAACTAAATCTTCATCATCTGCCAAAGCGGCGATGCAGTTTCTAATATCTCCAGGAGGTAAAACTCCCAATTCTTCTCTTAACCTTCCAGAACTTCCGCCGTCATCTCCGACAGTAACAACAGCAGTAACGTTATTTGTAATTTTTTTAATTCCTTTAAGCAACATAGAAAGTCCAGTTCCGCCCCCAATAGCAACGATTTTTGGACCTCTGTTAAGTTTTCTTTTTCTATACAATGTTTCAAGGATGTCTTCTTTTCCTCTGTGATTTTCATCAACATTTAAAACAGACTCATTTGCGTTTTGCCAACCAAGGAAAAATAAACCAAACCCAATCAACATAAGCATTCCACCGATAAATGATGTTGGAACAACAGTTGCAAGGTGTCTAATATATTCTATTACAATACAAACTGGACGCATATTCGATGCCATCATAAAGCCTAAAACGAGCATCGTTACACCTAAAAATCCGATTAAAAACCATCTTTTAACTTTCAAGCCAGGAATTAACCATCCTGCAACTTTAGGAATTTTTATATTTTTATTAGAAAACAAATTCATAGATACCTTTCTACACCCAGCCTGAAGCTTGTGCTTTCATGTAATTAACGGGAAGTGGCGGATAAATTGAACTTATACTTTTTAATAGTTCAAGAGAAACGTCATTCGTTACAAAATGAATTGTATCAGCCGTCATCTCAAATACGGAACCGTCAGTTGCCGTTAATTGAGAATAGTTTATATATTTTTGAAATCTTAATCTTAAAGTATTCACATCAAGAATATCTTCTACTTCATAGTTTATAGATTTGTCTGCGTTGTAATTTTTTGATAGTTGAATTTCTTTTACAATTGGTATTTGAGCGGTTTCTGCGACTTTATCTAATGTTTCGTTAGCTTGACCAACATAGGACATCCACTTTGAATATTTTTTTATTGCATTTGCAATAGCAAGTGAAAATTCAAAATCTTTAGCTGCCTTTTTATACATTGCACCATGCAATCTAACATATTCAACTTCAAGCGAATAAGCTTTTGCCATGGCAGAAATAGCGCCAATTTGGTACAAAACGAGAGCTTCAATTTCTTCATTGTTTAATTCCATTTCTCTCATACCAAAACCTTGAAGATCGTTAAACCCGATATTTGCACCGATTACAACATTTTTTTCTTTTGCTTTTAAGAGGGCTTCTCTAATTGTCAAAGGATCCCCACAATGTAGCCCTGCAGAAATGTTTACAGAGCTTACATAATCGAGAAATTCATATTCTGATGTATTTTTATATATCCCAAAACCTTGTGCTAAATCGCAGTTAAAATCAATTGATTTTGTTTTTTTGTCATTACGTTCTGACATTTTTTGCATAAAAAATCTTCTCCTACTATTCTACAATTATACACCGTGAAAAATTTTATACCATATCTTTATAAAACGTTAACATTATTGAATTTGAATTAACATTAAAATTAAAATGTTAATTAAAAATAAATTTTTTGTAATTTTCAGAAAAAATGTCTTAAAATAAAACGGTAGGCAAAAGAAGGTGTATTTTATGCAAAATGTAAACAAGTTTACGAATTACTCTCAAGAAATAATAGCTTCTGCTCAAAATATTGCTGCAGAAAATAAAAATTTTGAATTACAGCCAGAGCATATTTTAATGGCGATGATAAAAGATGTGAAGGGTATTTCTGGAGATTATTTAAAAGAACTCGGAGTTTTGCAACAAGAATTTATAAACACAGTTGCACAAAATATAAAAAATTATCCGACAGTTTCTGAACCAGTTAACACTCAACAGTTATACCTATCACAAGCAACTAATAATATGCTTGATGTCGCAGATAACGCAAGACAAGAATTGAAAGATGATTATATCAGCATCGAACATATTCTTATTGCTATGGCAGATACAACTTTAAGAGAGATTTTTACACGATTTGGTGTAAGTAAAAATTCTGTTTTGAAGGCTGTTAAAAAAATCAGAGGAAATAAAAAAGCTGATAGTAAAGATGCTGAAAATCAATATAAATCTTTGGAAAAATTTTCTACGGATTTAACGGAACTTGCAAGAAAAGGCAAGCTGGATCCAGTTATAGGTAGAGATGAAGAAATAAGAAGAATAATACAGGTTTTAAATAGAAGAACAAAGAACAACCCTTGTTTAATTGGTGAACCAGGAGTTGGTAAAACAGCTATAATTGAAGGTTTGGCTCAACGAATAGTACGTGGAGATGTTCCAGAAAGTTTAAAAGGAGTTAGACTTATCGCACTTGATATGGGTGCGTTAATTGCTGGTGCTAAATATAGAGGTGAGTTTGAAGAAAGATTGAAAGCTGTATTGAAAGATGTTGAAGCATCAGAGGGTCAAATCGTAATGTTTATCGATGAAATCCATACAGTTGTAGGTGCTGGTGCAACAGAAGGCTCTATGGATGCAGGAAACCTTTTAAAACCAATGCTTGCAAGAGGAGTTTTAAGAACAATTGGTGCAACTACAATCAACGAATATAGAAAATATATCGAAAAAGACCCTGCACTTGAAAGACGTTTTCAACCTATTATGATAGATGAACCATCTGTTGAAGATACTATTAGTATTTTAAGAGGACTTAAAGAAAAGTACGAGGTGCATCATGGTATCAGAATACTTGATAGTGCTTTAATAGAGGCGGTAAAACTTTCAGATAGATATATTACTGACAGATTTTTACCTGATAAAGCCATCGACCTAATTGATGAAGCTGCATCATCTTTACGTATTGAGATAGATTCAATGCCAGAAGAAATTGATGCGATGTTAAGACAAAAAGTTCAGTTAGAAATAGAGCGAGAAGCTTTAAAAAAAGAAACTGGGGAAGAAGTCGAAGAAAAAATAAAACGAATTTCTGCACAAATTGAAGATTTGGAAAATAAATCAGAAAAACTTAAAGAACAATGGAATAAAGAAAAATCTACAATTACGGAAGAAGCAACGACAAAAGAAGAAATAGAAGAAGTTAAAAGAAAAATAGAAGAAGCAGAAAGAAATACAGATTTGCAAACAGCTGCTGAATTGAAATATGGAAAACTTATGGAGCTTGAAAAGAAGCTTCATATGTGCCAAAACAAAGAAAGAAAGTCAAATCAACTTTTGAAAGAAGAAATTTCCGGAGATGACATAGCAGAGGTTGTTAGTAAATGGACAGGTGTTCCAGTTGCAAGACTTGTCGAAAGTGAAACCCAAAAGTTGTTAAGAATGGAAGATGTTCTTCACAAAAGGGTTATTGGACAAGATGAAGCAGTTGATGTCGTTTCTGATGCTATCAGAAGAGCGAGAGCTGGATTGAAAGACCCTAAACGTCCTATCGGTACGTTCTTATTCCTTGGACCAACTGGGGTTGGTAAAACAGAACTTGCAAAATCTCTTGCAGAATTTATGTTTAATGATGAAGATGCACTTATCAGAATTGATATGTCTGAATATATGGAAAAGCATAATGTAGCGAGATTGGTTGGTGCTCCTCCAGGATATGTCGGCTACGAAGAAGGCGGTCAACTTACAGAAAAAGTTAGAAGAAAACCATATTCTGTTATCCTTTTTGATGAAATTGAAAAGGCACATCCAGATGTATTCAATATCATGCTTCAAATTTTTGATGATGGACGACTTACAGATTCAAAAGGTAGAACTGTAGATTTTAAAAATACAGTAATTATCATGACATCAAACATCGCAAGTGACATTATACTTGAGGCTGCGCTTGACCCAACAGGTAATTTTGATAATGTAAAAGAAAAGGTTTTGGAAGTCTTAAGAGCAAACTTTAAACCAGAGTTTTTGAATAGAATTGACGAAACAATTTTCTTTAGAGGTCTTACGCTTTCTCAATTGTCACAAATCGTTGATATTCAAATTGAGTATTTGCAAAATCTATTGAAAGAACACGAAATAACTCTTCAAATAACAGAAGAAGCAAAAGAATTTCTTGCAAGACAAGGCTTTAATCCAATGTATGGGGCAAGACCACTGAAAAGAGTTATAAGACAATTAGTTGAAAACCCATTGTCAAAACTAATTCTTTCTCAAAAGTTTATCAACGGTGATACATTGATTGTAGATACGGATAACGATGAAATAAAATTCATAAAAGGATAAGGAAAAGAGAGCTTTAAGCTCTCTTTTCTTTTGTAGTAATTATTTAAAACAAAATTCCCCAAAACCATGTAGCCATGCATGTTTTAACATGTTTACAAAACTTAATAAAAGAAAATAAAAAAGGCAATTAAAAAATAACGAATGTTTTTATATAAGTACAAAGGTTAAATTGGTTTATTGGAGGATTAAGATTATGACAAACGCATTGACTATTTCAACAGCATTTAGTCCGATGGCGCAACACTTGGCTAACTACCAAGCAACAGATGGAACATTGGGACTAAACGCAGGTTCAATTTGGAACGCAACAGGATTTACAAATGGATATTCAACTATTCCTTTCTGTGGAGTTAATACTCAACAAGCAGTTGAATATGCTAAACAATCTCAACAACTAAACAGCATCAACATTGATTCAAACTTGACACTTAACAAACAAAACACAGCTGCAAGATATTTGACAACATCAGGTGATGATACAATTTCAAGACAAATTGCAGCATTGCAAAGACAAGTTAAAGACAACAAACAAGATAACGTTATGACTGAATATGGCAAATTGGTAGCAGCAGTTAGAACTTATTTTGAAGATGCAGGTTATCCAAATGTTTCTGATGAACAAGTAAAAGCTACTGCAGAAAGAATGTATGCACAAGCAACAGGAACAGCTCTTGTAGATGAGTTGAAAGCAAACGGAAACAGCTCTTTCACACAAGGATTTAAACAAGTTGTAACTTTGGGATTGACTGGAAACAGAACATACAGAGATAACGTTGAACAAATTACTGGTGAACATTCAAAAGATAAATTAGACACAGCAGCTCAATGGACAGGTAGAATTACAGGTGGTTTGGCATTATTTGAAGGGGTAAGAATTCTTTCTAAATTTGCTAAAAGTTCAGCAGGTAAAACAACATTCAACTTGTTAAGAAAAGTTCTTTAATTTAACAATCCTCCAAAAAACCAAAAACCAAAAATCTTAAAAATAAACCAAACTAAAAACCCTCTCTGAAAAGAGAGGGTTTTTAGTTTTCAAAAATAAGTTATTATTGAGCAGGTGCTTCAGCAGGTGCTTCTTCTGCAGCAGCTTTAGCTTCTTCTTCAGCCTTTGCTTTTGCTTCTTTTTCTGCTTCCAATTTAGCGATAGCTTTTTTAGAAAGCTTTTGTTCTGTTTTCTTTTTATAATTTAATGTTCCATCTTCATTGCAATTGTTGATAAGATATTGAACAGTTTCAGTAGGTTGAGCACCTTTTGAAATCCATTCCAAAGCAGAAGCTTTATCAAGTTTCATTTCTTTTGTTTTTGGATTATAGTGACCCAATTCTTGAACAGGTCTACCTTCTCTTTTTGTTGTAGAGTTTATAACAATTACTCTATAAGATGGAGTTTTTTTAGCACCAAGTCTTTTTAATCTAATCTTTAACATCAATTTTTCCTTTTTTACTTACTATAACATAGGTTCGCCGCTTAACCTTAGTAACTTGAATGGGCGAGGATTCACCCTTACACTTATCTAACCACAAGCAAAATTGATAATCAAGGCATTTTTTAAAATCTTTTGTATATTTCTTCAATGTTATTTAGGTAATCTTCTACATCAAAGCATTTATCTAACTCTTCTTTTGGTAAAATATTTTCTTTTTCCAAACATTCTTTTAGCGAACAGTGGTTTTTTATTGCGTATAGAGATAATTTTTGAACGATTTCATAAGCATTTTCAACATTTGCTTTTGTTAAAGATAACATGACTCTTTGAGAAAATATTACATCAGAAAACATTTTTGAATTTTCAAGCATTCGTTCTTTGTTTATTTGCAAATTTTCCATAAGATTAGCAAATCTTTTTAGCATAAAATCTATTAGAATCATAGAGTCTGGGAAGATAATTCTTTCTGCAGAACTGTGTGAGATATCTCTTTCATGCCAAAGTGGAATATTTTCAAGTGCAACGATTGAATTAGCCCTAACAACTCTTGCAAGACCACATAAGTTTTCACTTAAAATAGGATTTTTCTTATGAGGCATTGCCGAAGATCCTTTTTGTTTAGATGAAAATCCTTCACAAACTTCCATCACTTCACTTCTTTGTAGATGTCGGATTTCTGTTGCAAACTGTTCAATAACAGAAGCAATTAAAGATAGTGATTGAATTACGTAGGCGTATATATCTCTTGCTATTATTTGGGTTGAAGTTCTTGCAGGTTTTAAGTTTAGTTTTCTGCAAACTATTTTTTCGACTTCTGGTGAAATGTTTGAGTAAGTTCCAACTGCTCCAGAAATTTGACCAACCCTTGCATATTCAAGAGCATCCTCAAAGTGTTTTTTTACTCTTTCGAGAATATCAATTTGATTTAAAATCTTTAAACCAAATGTCATAAGTTCAGCATGCATACCATGAGATCTTCCGATGCAAACAGTTCTTTTGTGTTCTATCGCAAGTTTATTTAAGATTTTAAGAAGATTATCAAAATCTTTTAAAATTATTTCTCCACTCTTTGCTATTTGAAGAGAAAAAGCAGTATCAATTACATCTGAACTTGTCAGTCCTCTGTGTATATATTGAGCATTCTTTTCGCCAACAGATTCTTTTATGTTAGTTAAAAAAGCAATAACATCGTGATGACATTCTCTTTCTATTTCGTCAATTCTTTCTATATCAAAGTGTGCTTTTTCTTTTATTTGTTTAACATTTTCTTCTGGAAAATTTTTTAATTCAGCCTGAGCCTCGCAAACAGCAAGTTCAACATCAAGGTAGAAACTAAACTTTTGTGTTTGCTCCCATATATTTTTCATTTCTTCGTTTGAATATCTTTCAATCATAAAAAGAGAATAGTGCAAATATAAAAGCTTTTCAAGAAAAAACCCTTCTCTTTTTTAGAGAAGGGTTTAATAATTATTATTTTGTAACTTCTTTAAGCCAATCAAAAGTTAATTTTATAGGTTTTTTATTTGGCTGTTTGTTACACATATCTTGATATATTGTTTGAGCTCTACCTTGTTGAATTGTTTCGGTTAACTTTTTACCTTTGCTAACTATTTTTGTTAAAATGCTTTCATTTTTTACAGCATTATCTATTTTTGCAGCATCGAGGTTTTTAATTGCATCAGAAACTTTTGTAAAGTTTATACTATCCATACTTTGAATGTTTACAATTGCTTTCTTAGGTTTTTTGAAAATATTTTTCATTTTTGTCGAGATTTCCATAACAACATTGTATGAATAATCATTCATAGGGGCACGTTTAGTAATTTCAAAGGCTTTTACGTTGTACTTTTTAGATACTTCTTGAATTGCTTTACTGTTTTTGATTGCATCTGCGAACAATTCGCATTTTTTTGTGTTTAAACCTTTAAAGTTTTGATTTTGAACTCCGATTGAATTGATTTGCATAGAAAACCTCACACATACACCTGTATCACGTCATGAATAAGATGCCTCAAGATTAAAAATTGACTTTTTTCCTAATCTTTGTTACAAAACTTAACTGTTTACATCTATTTTCTTTAATGCTACAATCTGTCTTGTAGTCAGTTTTAGGAGAAAATTATGGCAAGATTGATAAGACCAACTTGGGCAATTAGATGTGTTCAATCAGGTTGTAAAGAACTTTTTGAAGTAGTTGTATTGGATGAAGGAAAGCAACAAGAAGTTGTTTGTCCTAAATGTGGTGAACATTACGTTTACCCTATTTTACCGGAAGAAGAATAAGATTGTTTTTTTACGGAACGGACAAACGTTATAACCAATATAGTATGTTTTTGAAACAAAAATTCGGCGTTAAGGTTTACAAAGTAACCATTGACGCCGGATTTTCTTGTCCAAACAGAGAAAACCACAGAGGTGGTTGTATTTTTTGTGACGATAGTGGAAGTTTTTCTCAAGCACATTCATCTGCTTTATCTGTCGAAGAGCAGTTAGAAACTGGCATGAAAACATTAAGAGAAAGATTTAAAGCAGAAAAATTTATGTCTTATTTTCAAGCATATACAAACACTTACAAACCCGTTGGAGAACTTGAAAAAATTTATAAGAGTTCTCTTAATTCTCCAGATGTTGTCGGAATATCTATTGGCACAAGACCAGATTGCGTAGACGATGATAAATTAAAACTTATTGGAGATATTTCAAAAGATTACTATACTTGGATAGAATATGGGCTTCAGAGTGTTCATAATAGTACACTTAATTTAATAAATAGAGGCCACGATTTTGAATGTTTTGTTAGAGCATTTGACAAGACTAAAGAATATGGAATAAATACTTGTGTGCACGTTATTTTGGGTTTGCCTGAAGAAACGCATGAGGACATGATGATAACTGCAAAAAAACTTGCACAATTGAAACCAGATGGAATAAAAATACACATGTTATGTGTTTTAGAAGGTACTAAGTTAGCTCAAATGTATTCTGACAATAAAATAAAACTTTTGAGTGAAGATGAGTATATTGAAACAGTATGTGATTTTTTGGAGCAGTTGCCAAGCAGCGTCACAATTCACAGATTAGCTGGGAATGGACTTAAAAAAGAGCTTATTTCTCCTCGTTGGATTGGAAAAAAATTGGATTCGTTGAACAAAATTGATAGAGAGTTAGCGAGAAGAAATTCTTGGCAAGGAAAATTTTACTCTAATATCAACCATATAAATGATGAAATTATCTACTAACACGGTAAAATTATACTGTACAATAGAGTAGGTGATGAATGAGTCAGGATTTAAACTCATATTCAAATATTAAGAAACTCGATGAAAGAGAGCTTAATGATTTGTGGAGTAAATATCTTAAAGACAAAAGCAACAAAGAGTATAGAAATACTCTAATTGTTCAGTACATATACCTTACAAGATATGTTGTAGGGCGTGTAAAAGTTGCTTTACCTTCATCTTTTTCTATTGAAGATATTTCAAGTTATGGGGTTGAAGGTCTGATTGATGCAGTAGAAAAATTTTCCCCAGAACATGGTGCAAGGTTCGAAACTTATGCTCTTATGAGAATAAGAGGAAATATTATTGATAAAGTTCGTTCTCAAGATTTTTTGCCAAGAACAGCCAGAAAAAAAATTAAAGATGTTAAAGCTGTTCAAGAAGATTTAAAACAAAAATTAGGAAGAATGCCAACTTCACGTGAAATAGCAGAAGTTTTGGGTTGGGAAAAAGAAAAAATTGATCAGGTATTGGCAGAAGATACCACTATCACTTCAATTTATGAAAAGAAAGGGACTGGAGAGGATAGTATTGAGGTTATTGACACGATACGTGATACAAACAAATTAAACCCACAAGAAGCAATGGAAGAAAAGGATTCTAAAAATCAACTTGAAGCTGCTCTTGCAAAACTTCCAGAGAGAGAACGTATGATAATGGTTCTTTACTATCACGAAAACATGACTCTTAAAGAAATAGGTGAAACTATTGAAATATCAGAATCAAGGGTATGTCAGCTTCATGCTCAAGCTATTATGAAATTGAAAAATATTCTAAGTGAAAATCGTAGTGTTCGTTATCACAAGCCGATTGTGTAAACTATTAAAAAAATGTTAATTATTCCGATTTTTTTAAAAAATGTATTAGTATAATAGTATGAAATACAAAGATTATTATGAAGTTTTAGGTGTAAAAAGGGAAGCTACTGAAAGCGAAATAAAATCAGCTTATAGAAAACTTGCCAGAAAATATCACCCAGACGTAAACAAAACTAAAGAAGCAGAACAAAAGTTCAAGGATATAAACGAGGCATACGAAGTTTTGTCTGATAAGGCAAAAAGACAACGTTACGATAGTCTTGGGGCTAACTGGCAAGATGGCTCGAATTTTACTCCACCTCCAGGATATGAAAACTTTGGTTTTAATTTTAATCAAGGTAATGCACAAAATATTCACTTTGAAGATTTGGGTGGCTTTTCAGATTTCTTCGGCTCTTTGTTTGGCGATATGATGTCTGGAAGACAGACTTCATCTTCAAGAAGAAGAAGTAATTTTGGCGGAATGGATTTTGATTTTGGTCAACAGCAGCAAGCTCAACCAAAAGAAAACTTGGATATCAAACAAGTTCTTAATGTTACAGCAAAGGATTTGTTCGAAAAGAAACCATTATCCGTTACTTTTAAGGTTATGGATAAATGTTCTCAATGTAATGGTACAGGTTTTTGTTCAACATGCAATGGCACTGGAATCGTGAGCGAGCAAAAACATGTAAATGTTAGATTGCCATTGGGTGTAAAACAAGGTCAAAAAATCAGACTAAAAGGTGAAGGTAAAACTGGATATAACGGACAAAAAGGTGATTTGTATTTCACTATAAATATCAAAGATAAAGACTACGAAGTTGATGGTTTTGACTTGATTAAAGAACTTGAAATCACACCTTCACAAGCGGTCTTGGGTTGTACGAAAGAAGTTAAAACATTACATGGAAATGTTAATGTGAAAATTCCTGCAGAAACTTCATCTGGTACATTGAGATTGAAGAAGTTAGGGCTTCCTCAAAAAGATGGAAGTTACGGAGATTTAAAGGTTAAAATAAGAATAGTAATACCTAAAAATCTTACGAAGGAACAAAAAGAATTGTACAAAAAATTGTATGAACTTGAAAAATAAAAAAACGACGTATGAATTATCATACGTCGTTTTTTGTTATTACTTTGCTATTTTGAGCAAACACATTCTCTGCATTGTTCTTTTAATTTTTCTGCCATAGAAGTGTCTTCCCATGGTACGAAGAAATCTGTTCTGCCCATATGTCCGTAAGCTGCAAGTTTTTGATAGAATTTACCACCAGATTTAGCAGGTAAATTTCTTAAATCAAATTGTTTAATAATAGCTGCAGGCTTGAGGTCAAAGTTTGATTTAACAAGTTCACAAATTTTTTCATCAGGGCAAGTTCCTGTACCAAAAGTGTCAACTAAAATTGAGATAGGTTCTGCAACACCAATTGCGTATGCCAGTTCGATTTCGCATTGTTCAGCTAAACCAGCAGCGACAATGTTTTTAGCAACCCATCTTGCAGCATAAGCAGCAGATCTATCAACTTTTGTAGGGTCTTTGCCAGAAAAAGCACCGCCACCGTGTCTTGAATATCCACCATAAGTGTCAACAATGATTTTTCTTCCTGTCAAGCCAGAATCACCTTGAGGTCCACCAATTACAAATCTACCTGATGGATTGATTAGTATAATTGTTTCACTGTCAGGTTTTAGGTTTTCGTTTTCAAATACATAATCTATAACATATTTTGTTAAGTCTTCTTTAATTTGAGCTTGAACTTTGTGGTTATCTTCTTCTCCATTGATAGAAGGATTATGTTGAGTTGATAGCAAAATTGTGTGAATTCTTGCAGGTTTTCCATCAATATATTCAACAGTAACTTGTGATTTTCCATCTGGTCTTAAATAATTTAATAAACCTTCTTTTCTTACTTGAGCAAGTCTATAAGATAGTTTATGAGCAAGACTTATTGGTAAAGGCATCAACTCTGGAGTTTCGTTGCAAGCATAACCAAACATAATACCTTGATCACCTGCACCCAAAATTTCAGTTTCTGTTTTTGATACGTCAGCATTGTCGCTTCTTGTTTCAAATGCTTTGTTTACGCCACCTGAAATATCAGTAGATTGTTCATCGATGCTTGTTAGTACAGCACAAGTTTTATAGTCAAAACCGCCGCCATCTTCACCATCGTATCCTATATCTTTAATTGTATTTCTAACTACTTTTGCTATATCAACGTAACAATTAGAAGTTATTTCTCCACAAACAAGAGCCATTCCGGTTGTAACTGTTGTTTCTGCAGCAACTCTTGATTTTGAATCTTGAGTTAAAAATTCATCCAAGATAGCATCAGAAATTTGATCGCAAACCTTGTCTGGGTGTCCTTCGGTTACTGACTCCGAAGTAAACAAAAAGCTTTTCTTTTTCATCCTTTTCTCCTTAATTTTTTTAACTTTCCGGTAAGTTTTTTAATTCCAACCCGGACTACTTTTAATTTAAATACATTGTAGTTTAAAGATATTTCAAAAACAAGTAAAAAAAAGGGACGAATAAACGTCCCAAGAAAGTACAACTATCACTAAATCTCTGCGGATTACCGCATTTTAATGAAAACTATGATGGTTGATTCCATAAAGAATCAGTAAATTTATTTGCATCATTGTTATTTTCAAATGACAATGTAACATTTGAAGGAGTGAATACAAAAATCATTTCTCCAATTTTTTTAGGTTGAGCATTCAATGCGTGAGCAGCTCCGCAAACAAAGTCAATTGTTCTTTGAGATTGTTCTTTGTCTAACAAATGCAAATTAAGAATAACTGTTTTATTTTCTTTTAATGTTTCTACGATTTGTGCAGCTTCGCCAAAAGAACGAGGTTCTACAACTGCAACTTCGTATCCTTTATAATTAGGGTGTGCAACTACTTTCAAATTGTTTCTTTCATTCCTTTCGTTGTTGTATGAATATTCTGGTGCAAGTGCAACATTTTTTTCTACAGGATAATTTGTTTCCAATTCATCTCCGATGCCGTCAAATAATTCTTCATCTCTGTCAAATCCTGATGTTAAAAATCCTACGATAGATTTAACTTTCTCTGTTATTGCCACTTGCTTTTCCTCCAAATCTTATAAACTAAATAACTTTCTACCTACCCTGATAACTGTTGCACCAGCTTTTACTGCCTCTTTATAATCGTTGCTCATGCCCATCGAAAGTTCTTTAATTTTACAATTAAACTCTTGCTCCAAGCGACATTTGATTTGAAAAACTTCCTGAAAATGTTTTAGAAGATATTCTTCATTTTCTGTTAGGGGTGCAATACTCATCAATCCTACAATTTCTATTGATTGGAGTTTTTGAATTTCCCTGAAGCTCTCAAAAAGAGTTTCTTTTGAAAATCCGAATTTCTGTTCTTCCCCTGCGTTATTCACCTGTAAAAATATTTTTTGAATTATTTTCTTTTCAGATGCATCTTCAGATATTTTTTGTGCCAAGTTTAGACTGTCAACGGAATGTATATAATCGAAAAAGCCAACGGCTTTCTTGACTTTATTGGTTTGAAGATGCCCTATCAGATGAAATTTTGAATTCTTTTGAATTTCCGCCGGTAGACTTTTTATTTTTTCTATCGACTCTGGAATTCTTGATTCTCCAAAATCTCTGATACCTGCATTATATGCTTCTATCATTTCGTTTGTGCCATAATACTTGGTTACAGCGACTATTTTTGGTGTATAAGGTGCGATTTCTTCTTGTAAACGTAAGAGATTTTCTTTGACTTTCCCCATATCCTTACCCCTCTTACAAGATTTTGAACATGTATACATTATATAATATCTTGCATGATGGGACAAATATTTGATTTTAGTCTGTTTTTCCTCTCTTCCTTAATCCCCCGAAAACCATGTACCGACATGGTTTTCAACGATTTTTACAAGCGATTATTTTTGGTTACATTTCTTAATAATAATTGATTATGGACTTCTTTGTAGAGCAATAAGCATGCCCCTTTTTTATTTTTTTGTCATGTCAATTATTTCTTGAAATTTATATTCAAATTATATATTTTTGGATAAGAAAAACATCATTCATTTGGAGTAGAAATTCTGCTTAAAAAGTACATAGCAATTCCGGCGGAAATGCTTAAGTTTAAAGATTCTACGTTCTTATTCATTTCTATTGTAATCTTTTTTGTGGCAAAGCTAATTAACTCTTCGCTTAAACCTTCGGCTTCAGAACCAAACATTAAAAGAAGAGGTTTTTTCGTACTAAATTCTTTTAGGAAGATCGTATCATTATGTTTTGGTAATGTTGCTATTCTTTCAAAGTTTGAGAATTTGTTTTCTAATTCTTTAAAATTTGAAATATGAACAATTGGAATTTTCCAAAGATTTCCAACTGCTGCACGTACGCATTTTGGGTTGTAGATATCAGTTGTTTCTTTATAAAGAATTATTAAATCAAAGTCCATTGCCACTGCTGTTCTGACAATAGTCCCCAAGTTTCCTGCATCTTTAATATTTTCGAGTAATAAAATTTTTGATGAGGAATTTAGCTTTACTGAGTATTTTTTTTGTTCTGCTACCGCAACAATCTCTGGCGCAGAATCTGTGGTTGATATTTTTTTTAAAACAGCGTTGTTTGTTAGAATAATGTTTTTTTCGTTTTTGAATTTTTCTAAAAGTTTATCGTTTGATGAATCAATAAAAAGATTTTTTATTTTTATTCCACTTTTAATGGCTTCTTCGACTGCTTTTAACCCTTCAAGCAAAAATAATTCTGTACGATATTTTTTTTGTTGAAGTTTTACTGTTTCTTTTACAAGATTATTTGTTGTGCTTGTTATTGTTTCCATTTCTAAAGTACCTTAAATAATTTTAGAGTATTTTTTTCTTTGTTTGTTAGCAAAGAAAAATCAATCAATTTTTTTTCAAAACACATCTTTGAAAAAGAAATAATTTTTCTATCTTTGTTAAGATAACAAGAATTTTCAAGTCTTACTCCAAAATGTTCTGCATTATAAAGCCCTGGTTCTATTGTAAAGCACATTGAAGGTTTTAAAATAGTTTTACCAGCAGGAGAAAGGCTCGGCGGATTTTCGTGGACACTGATACCTATTCCATGTCCGAGAGAGTGTGAAAATTCAAAACCCTCGGGTTTCAAACCATTTAAAAGCTTTCTTGCTCTCTTATCGATATCGTAACCTCTTGTTTTTTCGTTGACCTTTGTTGAATAAGCCTTCAAAAATGCTTTCAGCACTGTTGTGTAAACCTTTATTTGTAAGCTTGAAGGTTTGCCTTTTACAAAAACTCTTGTACTATCTGTTGCAAGTCCTTGTTCGTAGTATGCACCACAGTCAATCAAGATAAGAGAACCATCTGTTAATATTTCGTCTTTTGATGATTTTGAGTAATGGGCTGATGCAGAATTTTTATCCTTCGCAACTATTGACTTGAAACTTAAAGACTTTGCCCCAAAATTTTTAAAGTTTTTTTCAAGTTCATTTGCTATATCAAATTCTGAAATGTTATCGTTTTCTTCAATGTACTTTCTTGTAGCAAGTAAAGCTTTATCTGTTCTTGCAAAACATTTTTTTAAATGATTTAACTCGTCTGCGGATTTTACAGCTTTAAGTTCCTTTATCGGATTAACCTTTAATGCCCTAACTCTTTTAAAACGATTAAAATCAGCAGCTGACGTTGTTGCCTTGTCCATATATACGTATCCTGTAACGTCTTTTTCTTCAAGATAATATCCATTTTTATCAAAAAGGCATTTTTTTCGTTTGATAGATGATGTGTAGTTTTTTGAAAAATCTCTCAAATTAAGCATGTAAGATATTTCTTCTGGAACAGATGTGAAAATTGCATCACCTTTTTTTAAGTTTTTTGTTATTTTTTTTATTTTTTTGTTTGTAGAAAGACCACTAACAGTTGTATATTTTTTTTCAGAGTTGTCGATAGATGTTGGCAAGATGGGGTCTTTTTCCAAAAGTTTTATTGATATGCTTTTAAGCTTAAAAAATTTTTGAAAAAGTTCCACACGAGCCTGTGAGTTTTTAGATGCAACAATTCCAATTGTTGAGTTTTCAGGAATTTTCTCAGTGAGTTTTTCAACAAAAGTTTCTCCAATTTTGAGCTTTACAACTTCTGTCGAATTATGATCTACTTCTTCATCCGCTTGTATGTGATATCTTCCGTCTACAAAAAGATAAATTTTTTCTTTTGTTAGAAGAGCATCTCCCGTAGAACCAGAAAAACCCGTAAGTTTATATCGAGCATTTTCTTCCAAAGCAGTATATTCTTCCAAAAACTCGTTAGAAGAATTTACCAAAAGACAATCTATATCATTATTTTTTAAAATGTTTTCGTAATTCAATTCTATTTTTTATCCGTAACTAAAATTAAATGCCATCCAAAAGATGTTTTTACTGGATCTGACAACTTACCTTTTTCAAGAGAAAAAGCAGCATCTTCAAAAGATTTTACCATAACACCCTTTGGAAAATAACCCAAATCTCCGCCATTTGCTCCAGACGGACAAAGTGAGCATTGAGCCGCAACTGTTTCAAAATCTTTTTCTCCTGCTTCAATCATTTCCTTCAAATTTTGAGCTTCTTCTTCTGTTTGCACCAAAATATGGCTCGCTCTGATTTCTTCTGACATAATAAACCTCTTTTCTTATTATAAAAAATTTTAAAACTCTTATTAGCCCCCTGCAAGTGCAAGTGGAGTATGCATTAGCACAAAATAAATTGATGCAGAAATTGCCATACAAATTGGAATTGTACAAATCCATGCGGTAACGATATTTTTAACCATTCCCCATTTTACAGCAGATGCTTTAACCATACTACCAACACCAACAATCGCAGTTGAAATAATATGAGTTGTACTTACAGGGAACCCGAAATGTGACGCTGTTAAAATAATACTTGCAGATGCAACTTCAACCGAAAAACCATGAATAGGCTTCATTTTTATAACTTTAGAACTCATTGTTCTTATTATTTTCCATCCGCCAGTCATTGTTCCAGATGCAAGTGCAACTGCGCAAGTACAAATAACCCAAGTTGGAATAGTAAATGTCGTTTCGTGAATAACGCCGTAAGTCAAAAGTGATAAAGTTATAATACCCATTGTTTTTTGAGCATCATTTGAGCCATGGCTGAATGCAAGAAAACCAGATGAAAATAATTGTAATTTTCTAAAAAGTTTATTAAGTGATTCAGGACGCATTTTGTGAAATATTTTTAAAAGAATAAATATCACAGAAAATCCAACAACAAATCCTAAAATAGGTGAAACAACCATAGGAATAAGAATTTTATCAAGAACGGTGTGTAAGTTTACAATATCCACAGCAGGGTGAGAAATTCTAAATGACGGCAATTTGATAATAAGTTCATAATGCTTATCCAAATTCATTGCAGCATGCGTGATAGAAGCTCCTAACAGTCCGCCGATTAGTGCATGTGATGAACTTGAAGGTAATCCAAGAAGCCAAGTGAAAATATTCCAAAAAATAGCACCCAAAAGTGCTGCTAAAATAACCAACTGTGTTATATACTCTCCAGAAACCATACCCGCACCAATAGTTTGTGCAACGTGTGTTCCAAAAAATGCCCCTGTAAAATCCAAAACTGCAGCATAAAGTATTGCAACCCTCGGGCTTAACGCCTTTGTTGATATTACGGTAGCGATTGCATTTGCTGAATCGTGAAAACCGTTAATATATTCAAAAATATATGCAATTATTATAACTGATATTAAAAGTACTAATGCTATTGTCATATTCTTAACTATTCTTCAATGCAATGTTTAAAATTGCATCCGATACTCCATAACACTTGTTATTTGCAGCTTCGAGTATCTTGTAAATTTCTCTCAACTTAATAACTTCAAGTGCATCAAATTCTCCAGAAAATAGTTTTCCAAGGGCTCTGTAATGAATATCATCCCCTAAAATTTCTATTTCCTTCATTACTTCTCTACTTTCTGTAATTTCTTTAGTTTTAGAAAGTGTTTTTAATAATGAAACAATCTTTGTTAATTCTTTTGTTGCCTTCAAAACTGCTTCTGTTTGTTGCAAAAGTTCTTCTGTGTGGTTACAAATGCAATAAACATTCATACTCAACATAGCTTGTGCAATCTTTTTAGAAATTTTACGAAGCATGCAAGCTAAAAGTTGTATATCTTCTCTATCAATAGGAGTTACAAATGTTGAATTCAAAAGAGCTATTGTTTCTCTTTCTATATTTGACCCCCTATGTTTTAATGCTCTTGCTTCAATAATTTTATCATCTGTTAAACCGTTAACAACTACATCGTTTAATAATTCCGCTAATTTGTTACAGTTTTGTGCAGCATCTTCAAAACAATCGTAAAACACTGTATTTTTAGGCGGTAAAATTTTTTCTAATATATTCACTTAATTCTCCTGTAGAACTTCCAACTTTGTTCAACTGGATTATATCGTAAAATTATCAGTTTGTAACTCAAATTTTAATATTTTTTAACAATATTATATTTTTGATGCGCCAACAGCTTTGTACAAACTTATTTGATCAATTTGACAATCTATTTTACTGCTTGTAACAAGTTTTTTTACACTTATAAGATTTTCTCTTTTTTGCAATAAATCAAGATAAGAACTTACACCAGCATCATATTGAGATTGAGTATAGCCAAAATCTTTTTCTTCCATTGCTAAAGTTCTTTTGTTTGTTAAATATTTCTCATTGTCAAGTTTTAACCCAGACAATGAGTCATTAACCTCTTTGATAGCTGTTAAGTTAGTTTTGTAGTAATCTTGTAAAATTTGTTCATAACGAAGTTTGTTTATTTTTAAGTTTGCAATTTTAGATCCCCCAGAGAACAATTGCAACATTGCAGATCCTGCAAGTGCAGCAATAGTATTGTTCCAGTTCATAGAGGTGTTATTTGAGTCTGACAAAAATGTAAACAAGCCTATTATGTTTAGATTTGGTAAAAATTCTTTTTTTGCCACTCTTACGTCAATTCCTGCTTTTTCAACCATTTTTTCAGCAACAAGATAATCTGGTCTTTGTGTGATTATTTGTGATGAAATTTCTTTTGGAATAGGTTTTTCTTTTGTTATTTCATCGTATGAAATTCTTTTAAACTCTTCAATATTGTTTGGACTATCTCCAGTCAAAACGGCAAGGGAGTTTAAAAGAGCTATTCTATTTTTCTTTAAATCATACATGTCAGCTTTAGCTGAGGTTCTTGCTTTATCGGCTTTTGTCAAGTCTGCAGTTGAAACGATTCCAACTTCGTTGCTCATTTTCATCAACTGATAAATGTTTTCTCTGTCTTTTATTAAATCTTGTTGTAGTTCAATTAGTTTATCGAGCTTAACTATGTTGTAATAGGTAGAACCAACTGCACTTGCAATTGCAATATATGCAGCTCTTTCTCTTATCTTGTCTGCTTCATAAGCTTTCTTTGAACTTCTTGTTTTATCTCTGTTTTTTAAAAATAAATCTATTTCATAATTAGCAAGTATTGGTACAGCAAAAGCTCCATCTGTAGAATTAACCCCTGGAAGCTTATACAAGATTGGAGAAACACCAACGCTCAAATTAGGAAGTTCTTTTGCAAGTTGAAGTCTTGTTCTTTGTTTTGATTCTTCTGTTTGTAGTGTTGTAATTTTTAAATCTTGATTATTTTCAAATGCTTTTAAAATGTATTCTGTCAAATAAGGGTCATCGTAATCTTCCCACCAGTCAAGATTTATATAATTCAATCTTACTGTACGTGCCTTTTGTGTTTTTGCTTCTTTTTTGCTGCTTGTTTTTACCTCCCCTTTGGCAAATGCAGGCAAAAAATTCATTCCCGTTAGACTTATTATAAGAAGTGTTGAAATAATCTTTTTCATTAGTTTTTCTCCTTACTTGACATTTAATATAATGATATGCTAACATAAGTTTGTTGTAAATGCAACATGTTTTAAAAACAACACGTAACAAAAACAACATATTAACAAATAAAGGATTCTTATGACAAATATTGATGAAATAATGAAAAAGAGTTATGTTGATAGTCTTTATTACAATGTGAGATTGACTTCAAGATATTTAAAATTTTTGGGTATACAGTTGCTTGAAAAGCTAAATATAGATTTAGCTTTTGATGAATTTGTTGCTCTTGATATCCTTCATAAGGATGGAGAGCTTTGTCAAAGAGATTTAGCAAAATTGATACTTAAGGACAGAGCAGGAACAGGTAGAATTGCATCTGAGCTTGAAAAAAGAGGTCTTATTGATATAAATATCGAAAAAAGATGTAATAGATTGATAAAAAAAATGACAATTACCGAAGCGGGAAAGAAAATTTTAAATGAAAGCATTTCCAAATTAAAACCTGTTCTTGATGGAATAAATGCAGATTGTGATATGGAAGAAGAGTCAAAATTGATAAACTCTTTAAAAGAGCTTCGTATAAAAATTGGAAAGATTTTAGAAACGCAGATATAGGAGATGGATAATGGCAGAAGAAAACAAAACAGAAGCTATTGAAGCTGATGAAAAAAAACAAGGGGTGAAAAAGAAAAGATATCTTGTTATCCTTATTAGTGTTGTTGCAACTTTATGTGCGGCTTTGTACCTTATGTATTCAATGAAGTTTGAATCAACGGATGATGCTTATGTGGAAAGTCACATGGTTAGGGTTGCACCAAAAGTTTCTGGTCAAATTGTTGAAGTTTATATAAATGATAACCAAAAGATTAAAGAAGGCGATTTGGTTGCAAAAATTGATGACACTGATTACAAAGTAAAACTTGCACAAGCTGATGCAAATTATCAAAGAGCTTTATTTAATCAAAATGTTGCAAAAGCAAATTACAATGCCTCACAATCTGAAATTCAACTTGCAAAAACAGACTTAGAAAGATACAAAAAGCTTTATGAAGCTGGAGCTGTATCAAAGCAGGTTTACGATTCAGCACAAACAAAACTTGATAATGTTATGGCAAAACACACAAGTGCGGAGCAGGCAATTTTTTCAAAAGAAGAAAACAAAGTTGCCGATGCTGATTTAAAGGCATTGAAAGCTTTGAGAGATCAAGCTGAACTTAATTTAAGTTATACAAAGATAAAAGCACCACAAGACGGAACAGTTACAAACAAAAATGTTGAAAAAGGTGCTTATGTGCAAGTGGGACAATCTTTATTTGTTCTTGTACCGCAAGAAGTTTGGGTTGTTGCAAACTTTAAAGAAAGTCAAGTTGGACATATGCGTTCTGGACAAGAAGTTGAAATAAAAGTAGATGCTTATAAAGATAAAGTTTTTAAAGGAAAAGTTGACAGTATTCAAAGAGCATCTGGGGCAAAATCAAGTTTGTTCCCGCCTGAAAATGCAGTTGGTTCTTTCGTAAAAATTGTTCAAAGAATCCCTGTAAAAATTGTATTCACGGAAAAAATTGATCCAGAAGTTTACAATATTGTTTCAGGAATGTCTGTTGTACCAAAGGTTAGAGTAAGAAAATAAGATGAGTGAAGCGGTAGAAATAACGGCAGAAGAATGGAAACCCAAAAATGGTCCTTGGCTTATTGCCTTGCCAACGATATGTGCAGCGTTTATGTTTGTACTTGATGAAACAATTGCAAACGTTGCATTATCGCATATGGCTGGAACTTTTTCAGTAAGCAGAGAAGAATCTTTATGGATTTTGACATTTTACTTGGTTGCAAGTGGGGTAACAATTCCTGCTGTTGATTTCTTTTGTAAATTATTTGGAAGAAAAAATTTTTTCATATTAAGTATTATAATTTTTACAGCGGCATCATTTGCTTGTGGACTTGCAAATTCACTATCTATGATGATATGTGCAAGAATTTTTCAAGGTATAGGTGGTGGCGGTTTGCTTCCTATTGGGCAAGCAGTTTTATTGGAAGCCTTTCCAAAGAATGAGCGTGGAAAGGCCATGGCAACGTTTGGACTTGTTGTTGTTATGGCACCTATTATTGGTCCGGTTATTGGGGGATGGATTACCGATAATTGGGATTGGCCCTGGATTTTCTTTATAAATGTTCCTATAGGTATTTTGACCGTATTTTTAACTAAAATTTTCTTGGAGGATCCCCCTTATGCAAGAAGACAAAAAAATGTTAAAGTTGACTATTTAGGATTATTTCTTCTTGTTACGTGGATGGTTTCACTTCAAGTAATTCTTGATAAGGGTAATAATAAGGATTGGTTTGCATCTCCTTTTATATTTAGATTATCGCTTGTTTTTGTTCTTGCGTTTTTATTGTTCTTGATTTCTCAAATCAAAAGAAAAAATACGTTAATCGATTTGAGTATTTGTAAAGATAAAAACTTTACGTTAGGGACATTCGTTCAAGTAATAATAATGGGGGTTATGCTTGCATCTCTTGCTATTTTACCTCAATTCTTACAATCTTTGATGGGATATACTGCATTCTTAAGTGGACTTTCGGTTATGCCGAGAGGATTGGGAGCATTGATTGCGTTGGGACTTTCTGGGTATTTGTCTACTAAAATAGACAATAGGCTTTTAGCTGTTTGGGGCTTAATTTGTATTGGTACTGGTGGTTTGATGTTAGGATTTCTAAACCTTCAAATTTCGCCAATGAATATTGCTATTCCAAACTTTATTTTCGGATTAGGAATGGGGTTTGCAATGATGCCTTTGGTTTCTTTGTCAGTAATAACACTTAAAAACTCGCAAATGACGAATGCAAGTGGGGTTCAAAATCTTTTGAAAAATATTGGTGGTGCAATTGGTACATCTATTGTATCTACAATTATTTCAAGAATGTCACAAGTTCATCAAGCTTATGCGATAAGGACATTAACGGATACAAATCCCATATTTCAGACAAAACTTGCGGCAACGATGGGTGCGCTATCTCAACATGTTGATTCAGTTACGGCTCATTATATGGCACAGTATAGCATTTATGGAGAATTGGTTAAACAATCAACGTTGTGGGGCTTTATTGAGGCTTTCAGAATAGTTGGTTTGGTAGCATTTCTTGTTATTCCTTTGGTATTCCTTTTGCAGAAAATAGATTTTTCAAAAAATAGCGAAAGTGAGGCTTAATATGCCAGAATTTGTTCAAGAGTATCCAATTAGATTGGGAAATGTAGCTGCAAATTATAAAGCAAAAAAAGACACTATTTTAGCGGATTTTCAAGAATGTTTTGCAACTTTCTGTGCTGACAATAAAATCGCGGCATACGATGTCATAAAAGATAATTTGATATGGGTAGTATCAAACATAAATGTCCAATTTTTTGATGAGCTTCCATTATGGAGAGAAAAGCTTCGTGTAAAAATTTGGGTATCCGAAGTAAAAAAATTACGAGCATATCTTGATTTCAGAGTTTATCATAACGAGGATTTGGTTGCAGAAGGTGATAGTTGTTTCTTTTTGCTTGATGCAACGACAAGACGACCTAAGCCTATTGATAAGGTTATTGAACCATTGGGGCTTGTTAATAAGCGTGTTTTTGAAAATCATGATAGAAGAGAGTTATTCGATTTTAAAGATAAAGTATGTGAAAATGATTTAACTGTTAATTTTAATGATTTAGATTTCAACGGACATGTTAATAATTTATCTTATGTTTCTTGGGCCTATGCAAGTGTTCCAGAAGAATTTTTAAATGATTATGATGTTGAAAATGTTTCAATACATTTTTTAAAAGAGTGTTTTTATAGAGATAGAATTAAAGTTGTTTTTTATAAAAAAGATAATAAATTGAAGTTTGAAATATTAAAAAATTCTTCTTTAGTTTGTCAAATCGATATGATTGCAAAAAAATATAAATAGTTTTTATTTTGTGCTTTTGCTAAAATTTTCTTATGGAAATTTATTTTTTAAAAATTGATAGTATTGATGTCGAAAAACTTGAAATCGAAAATAAGTACAGTTGTAAAAAGCGTAATATTGAATATAATTTGGGACGGTATCTGGTAAAATTGATTGCGAAGAGTGTCTATAATTTGGATAATACGGAAATTGTAGACGAAAAGAAACCATATTTTAAGTATTCGAATTTGAATTTTAGCATTTCTCATTCTGACAAAATTATTGGAGTTGCTTTTTCAGAGGACATTTTAGGTTTAGATATAGAAAAAGTAAAACAAAGAAACTATACAGAAATCGCAAAACGTATGCATTTTGACTGTAACAATCTGAAAGAGTTTTATAAATGTTGGACATGCTTTGAAGCAAGGTATAAAAGTAAAAAGAATGATTGTTTATCTTTTGAATATGAAGATTATATTTGTTCAGTATCAAAGGATGAAACTGATAATGTAAATGTGTTTTTAGTAAAGTTTTCAAATGATAAAATTTTATTAACCAATTGGGCAATTAAAAATTTTATACTTTAACTTTTGATATTTTTATAGTAATATTAGGAAGATTTAATGATAAGCCTTGAAAGGGGAGATTTTATGAAAAACTTAAAAAAAGCAATGTTAGTTGTGGCAATGTCTGTATTGGTATTTGGTGCAAATAATTTTGCAATGGCAGACACTCAAAAAATTGCAGTAGTTAATGTTCCTGCTGTAGTAGAAGCATCATCACAAGTTCAAGCATTGAGAAAAGAACAACAAGTAAAGATGAAAGAACTTCAAAAATGGTTAGAAGTTGTAAAATCTGATGTCGATAAACAAAAAACAAAAGAAGGTAAAGAAACTCTTATAAAAAAATATGACACTGAATTTGCTAAAAAGCAAGAAGCTATAAGAGCTGACTATACAAAGAAATTGCAAGCTATTGACAAAAATATCTCAACAGTGATTGCAGCAGAAGCAAAAGCTCAAGGTTTTGATATTGTTTTGGCAAAAGGCGTAGTATTATATGGTGGTGTTGATATAACATCTGCTGTATCTAAAAAAGTAAAATAGATTATTTTCAAAAGGAAGCGCCCTGTTATTTTAATACAGGGCGCTTTCTTTTTTGGCATGGTTGTTAAAAATAAACTTATTAAAAATCTGAAAACCTTTGATTTTAGATGAAAAGACACCAAAAATAAAATTATACTTATGTTCAATAGACAATAGGGTTGTCAGTATGGTACAATTGTCTATTATTTGAAGGGTTTGATTTATGAAGATCAAGAAAAGCTTTGAAGAAAAGTTTTTAGAAATTATATTTCCTTTGGGAATAGTTTTTGAAATTATATTATTGTTTATTATTGGAATGCAAATTTCTCGTATATCATCTTATATGAAAGAACATCATATTACGATGAAACAGGCTGTAAAATATGTCATAACACAAGAAAGAACACCTATAAATAATTCAAGGGTAGAAAAGAACAAAGGGATTATTATAAATTCTGAGCAATAAGAAAATGTTGAAAAATATTAACAAGATAATTTCTTTATTGTATGAAATTTATACATTTTTAATATTCTTTAATATTTTTCAATAAAATCTTGACTGATAGTTACTATTAGGTTTTAAAATGTTAAAATAGATAGAAGAAACTTTTAATACTTTAATAACTGGAACAATCTCATTATTAGGTAAAAAAGTTTTTTTACTAAATCATTTTTAAGTTCAGGAAAGGATTTTAATATGAAAATATTAGTTCTTACAGGTAGTCCACGAAAAAATGGTAATTCAAACACTTTGGTTGATAATTTTATCAAAGGTGCAGAAGAAAAAGGTCATAATGTTGTAAGATTTGATTCTGCATTTAAAAATGTTCATCCTTGTATTGCTTGTGATCATTGCGGATTAGATGGGATTTGTGCATATAAAGATGATTTTGTATTTGTAAGAGAAAATGTTGTTGATGCGGATATGGTTGTTTTTGCAACTCCGATGTATTATTTTGGAATATCTGCTCAATTAAAAGCTGTTATTGATAGGTTTTGTTCTATAAATGAAAAAATTCATAAGCCTAAAAAAGCAGCTTTGTTTATGACTTATGCAGATACTGCAGAATTTGATGCAGAACCAATAAAAAAACATTATGAGGTTTTATTAAATTATCTTGGTTGGACAAGTGTTGGTGAAATTATTGCATCAGGAGTTTGGCAAGCTGGGAGCATAAATCAAACAAAATATCCGCAAAAAGCTTATGAATTTGGAAAAAGTTTATAAAAAAAGGTAAAAAGTAATGAAAAACGCATATAAAATTAGGTTTATTGTTGCTTTGTTAATATTTGCATTAGCAACTTTAGCGTTTATTGGACATTTTTATCCTGTTAAAATTTTAGATTTACAAATTGCACCTCTTATTCAAAGAGTTTTTGTTGATTTTTCTATTATTGCGTTAATCTTGCTTATTACAATAATGTTTATAACATTGCTTTATGGAAGGTTTTACTGTTCAATAATTTGTCCGTTTGGGTTTTTGCAAGAGGTAATGGCTCTAATTTTTAAATGCAAAAACAAAACGATTAAAAATTACCCAGCAAAATACTATATTATGGCATTATTTTTTGGTGCGATAGTCGGTGGAAGTGCAGTTGTTTTAAGGTATATTGAACCATATTCTTTGTTTGGGGCTGCGATATCAATCTCAATTTTAGGTATTGTTGCTATAATTACAGTTCTCGCAATCGTGTTCTTCAAAAACCAATTTTTTTGTACAAATATTTGTCCAGTTGGTGCCTTATTGGGACTTTTTTCTAAAAATTCGTTTAATAAAATATATGTAAAAACTGATATGTGTGTAAGTTGCGGAATGTGTGAAAAAGCATGTCCTTCCGGATGTATTGATTCAAAAGAAAAAAATGTAGATAACGAAACTTGTATTAGGTGTTTAAAATGTTTACAAGTTTGTCCAAAAGGAGGCATAGAATTTGGTCATCAATTAAGTGGTGAAAAGATTTTTAGCCCAAAACGACGTCAACTAATTGTTGGGGCAACTGTTCTTACTGTTTTTGGAGGAATGATTAAAGCTGGAAAGGTTTTAAAGAATATTATTGCTGAAAAGGTTAAGGATATTATATTGCCAGCTGGGGCATTAACAAAAGAAAGGTTTTTAAATAAATGTTTTAATTGTAATTTGTGCGTTAAAAATTGTCCAAGTAAAATTTTAGCAAAAGCAGATAAAAATATTCCTGTGGTACACGTTGATTACAGTAACGGATATTGTAAATATGATTGTCATAAATGTGGAGAGGTTTGTCCAACTGGAGCAATTAAACGTTTACCTATTGAAGAAAAGCAGAATTTGAGAATAGCTATGGCAGTAATAGATAATCAAATATGTACAGGTTGTGGTCTTTGTGTCGAAAGTTGTCCTCATAGTGCAATAACAAAACAAAGTGGGAAAAACCCAAATCTTAATGCGTTAAAATGCATTGGGTGTGGAGCGTGTAAAAGTGTATGTAGATTTAATGCAATTAAGATATATTCAGTAAGTGAACAAAAAAATATTTAGAGTAAGGAGAAAATTATTTCAGTAGGCTTTACAGAAATATTGCTAATTCTCGTTGTAATCTCATTGGTTTTAGCAGGAATTGTTTTTCAATTCGAATCAACAAAACCAGATGGTTTAGAATGGTCGTTATTGAATATCTCTGATGCAGTTATTATGCAAACTCAAGGTTTATTGTTTAATATATCAGAAGCTATTCAAAATAATCTATCTGTGCTTTCAAGTATGTCATACAGTATAGGAAATATTGCTGGAGTTCTATTGGTTGTGGTATTTATGTATATAACTTTCTTAATGTTAGGAAGAAAAGTAGTTTTTGAAACAAATGAAAAATAATAAATTCGTATCACTAAAAGAATAATTGAACAATCTGAATAAGCAGGGCTTGTGCCTTGCTTTTTCAGGGGTATTGATAGTACGTTATTACTTTATTTATGTAAAGAAACGAATGTAATAGCAATAACATTTAGTTCTAATTTCCAAACAAAAGAAGAAATTGAGCTAACAAAAGAGCTATGCAAGCAATATTGCGTAAAACAATTTGTTGTTGAAAAAAACATTTTTGATAATCCAATAATTTTAAATAATCCAAAAGATAGATGCTATCATTGCAAGAATTGAAATATCACCATAAAAATTTGAAGATTTATTGTTCCAGAAAAATAAAATAGTAGAAAAATTGAAGGAAATATGCAATTTCTTATAGTAAAAGAATTTAGAGTTACAATTTAAATTTACATTTTTTATTCAAACAGTTTATGCTCTAAGATATTGTTAAGTGTATATTTTCTTGATTTTTTTGAGAAATCAGCAATTACCAAAAAACCTTCTTCTACCCAATCTTGAGCTAATTTTCTTGCCGTTCTTGGTGCAAAGTTAAAGAACTCGGCAATATCGCTTGATGTGATTGTTTTTTGATTTTTAAATAACTGTTGTAAATTACCAACAGGTTTGAGAAAAATTTCCAGAGTATATTGAGAAAATTATTTCTTCTTTAATAAATAATTTTCTTTTTTGATAAGCAAATCTCCCCTTACATTGTTTTGATATATATCAGGGAATTCATCAGTAGTTAATATTATTTGATAATTATCTTCAGAATCATCTTTAATATGTTCTAATTGAGAAATAGCTCTTTTTAGATTTTCTGTATCTATTCCATCTGTATCAGGAGTATCAATAAGTAGAAATCTTGGAAACTTGATATTATCATATTTTAGTGACATGTAAAGCAATGTATAAAAATACATCATTCTAATATGTACAGAAGCACTTTTTTCTTTATAAACACCATGATCAATTATAGGCATGTAGTTATCTTTATCAATATTCGCAGATTTGCAGTCTTCTAAAGAATTTGTCATTAATTCATTGAATTTATCTCCAAATATAAGTATTTTTTGGAAAATATCTTGTTGAGCTTCTTTTTCTAACTTTTCCTTGTTTATCTTTTTTATTTGATATTCATTATCAGAATTTTGGTAAGAATTTCTTAATTGTTCTAATTTTTCTTCTACTTTTATATATTCAGAAAAAGTTTCCATTTCCATTCGATTTTTTGCTATATCTTTGTCTATTTTATCTAACTGTTGGAAATTTATTTTATTATTATAATTTTTTAAATACTCATTTATATTATTTTTAATATCTTTTATTTCATTTATAATTTCAGATTTTTTGTCATTAAGAATTTTAATTTCATCTTGAATCATTTTTATCGATATCTTCAAAGTTTCTAGAGATTTATTTTTTGATTTTAAAATATTTTTATATTCTTCCGTATTATATTCAAATATAATATTTTCATCCTCAATCTTATTACCACAATAGCATATATTGGGGTCTTTTTTCTCTGGCAGTTCTTTTAAGCACCAGGGACAAGTATTAAGTGAAAATAGAGACAATTTCTCATTTGTAAAAATTATCTTTTTAAGTTGATTTATTTCAATATTTAAATGTCTTTCTGTGTCTCTTTGAAAATTTAATTCTTGATAATCAGCATATATTTTTTCATTTAAGTCACTGTGAATGTTTTCTTTTTTTAATAAATCCTGCCTAGATAAATATAGTTCCTTTTCATAATCAGTTTGGTTGATAGAATTCTTAATAGATTCTCTGTGATCTAAAAGTTGTCTTTGTATATCTCTTAATTGTTCTAATTTTTCTTTTGCAAATACTAAATTTAAATCTATTTCACAGCCTCTTCGAATTTCATCCGCTGTTTTTTGATATTCATCAAGTAAATTCTTTGCTTTTAACCTATTAACTTCTGCTTCTTTGTATTCATTAACAGCATTATAATAATCTTCATAGTTTTCTCCCATAAGTAACTCAAAAATTACCTTACGAATAAATTCTGAATTTTGTATATAATTATCCTGTAATGGATTTTTATAAATTTTTTCTGGTGCAGTTTGTTGATCATAGTAGAATAATCGACTGAGATCCTTTATGTTTAAAATATAAGAATGATAACCATCATACAGTTTCACATTTTTAATATTTAATTTTTCAAGTAGCCAGTCAGAAAATATACGGTTATTATTATTTCTATTGACTGGTAAATATTCATATTTATTTTCTTCACCATAAACTTGTATAGCAATATTATTATCACCTATGTCTCGTTTTAATGAATATATTTCATTATTTATTTCGAGATTTATTTTTATATAATTATTTGTATCAGTTGTTATTTCTTTATGCTGAGTGGATGAATCTCTTTTAAATTGGTAAACTTCCCCTCCAATTGCATAATATATAAGATCACACAAAGTAGATTTACCAGACCCATTCTTTCCACGAATAATGTTTAAACCGTCGGTAAATTCTGGAGAATCATAATAATAATTATCACCGTTATAGTGGACTGATTTGATTTTTATGTTTCCCATACTTTTACTCCGTTTTGTTCATATATTTGATTAAGTAATGTAGTAAATTTATATGCCTTAACTCCTCTTATAGATGATGTGTTATTAAAATTTTTTAAATTTTCATATTCATATTTGAAATATACTTTATTTGTAATAGGTTCTATTAAGTTTTTATTACTTTCGTCAATAAATAGTTTATTTTTTAAGATATCTTGTTTATTCAACACAAGATGAATAATTCCTTTGTTTTGCAATGCTTTCAATACTAAATAAATTCTGTTTTGTCGAGAAGAAGCGTTAACATATGAATTTCTTAATTGCATTTTTTCTTTTTGTGTGGGAAATCCCCATTTTGCAATAATATTTGTTAATACATCAGAAGACGCAAAATCGACTAAATATGATAATTTTCTATAGTCCTTAAAACTATTTTCAATATTATAGCAATTAAAGAAATCTAATATTATAAGTATATTATATGTTAAAAAACAGGCATCTTTATCTTTATCAAATAATATTCTCTTTTTTATATCATTGTTTATCATATATCAATGTCCTCATGGTAATCATCAAAAGCTAAATAACATTCATTGAACAAACTTAAAACCATACCCTTGATTGTTTCTTTATTATTATATTGATAATTATATGTTTTTGATAATTCAACAATATTGGCTTCTGATTCTCTATACAATTCTTCAAACATTAAATCTAGTTGCTTTTCAGTAATTGCAGTTATACCTACATTTTGGTTGTTTTCTAGTAAAAGTTCAGAACATCTCATAAAAATCCTATATTTTTGTCCCAGATATTGTTGTTTATTTGAAGCCTTATTTTCCTCTACACTAGCATTTGCAATTTTTCTTTGTAATAATCGAAGTTTTTTAATACTATATTCTGGAGTTACTGCCTTGATTTTACCTTCAATTCCTCTTATATCACTTACATTTTCAAAAGAATCCCATAGCGGGTCTTCTGGCTTGTTCTGTTCATACGTTCCTAGTTCAAGAAAAATGTTTCTTATATCAGAATATGTGACAAAATTTGCAGGATAATTTTTCGCTTGTTTTTTTTCAAGTAGATGCATTATTTGAGAATTTATATATGATTCCATTCCTTTATGTTGAATAGCATCAAAAAGATTGCTATTTTTTATTTTCTCTAATGTATCTTGTTCCAATGTATCTATGTCTGAACTTTCAAATAAAAATTCTATTCTATTCAAAAAATTAATCCAATCACTTTCCAGCATATTTTCAATTTCTGCTAACAAACCATTAGTTTCTGATTTTGAATAGATTTCTTTATATTTTGTTATAATAATAGTTCTAACATTTTCAATTATCTTTGAATCATGTTGATAGTCCCTATTTGTTAACAAACTTAATATTGGGGTTTCTGGTAATTGTATTCCTATTTCTTTAATATTTGTAGTTTCATATTCTTTGCCTATTTTATTTGTGGCTACAAAAATATAGTTTGCTTCAGATGTTCTCTTGCTTTCTAACCAATTTTCTAAAAAATTAATAACACTAGTATATATTTCTCTACTTGAAAACGTAAATTTTGTATTAGCATCATAATATTTGTCTTGTTCTATGATCTTCTGCTCTTCTGACTCTTTAAATATGTGACCAAAAATATCATCTAAATATTCAATAGCAAAAAAGAATTCATTACTATTCTTTAACGTGTCGAATATATGCGATATAACACGCTGCTTTTGATATAAAAATCCCGTTGCCTGTTTCCCGGCTTCTCTGTTAATGATTTTTGTTGGATAACTCGCCATATAATCTATTCCTAATACAATAATGTTACCATAAATATTAAATTTATTTAATGTTGAAGTAAAAGTTTTATTACATAAGCTGTTTTGTATATATTAAAACTTATCAACAAATTAGACATGCATGGTATATTTGTATTACAATGTACACAGGTAAAGGAGTATTGGTTTGTCTGTTCAAACTATAGAAAGGCAAAATAAAAACAATCGAACAAGTTCTAATAATAAAGGTTTAGAACTTGTTGTCAATAATGATTGTTCAGATATCGGTTATTTTTCAATAAATAACCGTCGTTATCTTGGAAATAAGTATAAGTTAAATAACTTTATTCAATCTACAATAGCTGATGTTTGTGGCGATTTTGAGTCTTTTGCGGATTTGTTTGCAGGTACAGGTTCAGTTGCTTCTATTTATCAGGATAAACACCTTATTGTTAATGATATTTTATACAGCAATTATGTATGTCACCAAACTTGGTTTGGAGCAGAAAAATACTCAAGAACAAAAATTGCTGGTTTTATCAAGAGATATAACACAATTTCTATATCATCCGATAATTATATGTCTAAAAATTATAGTGATACTTATTTTAGCAAGAAGAATTGTCGTAAAATTGGCTATATTAGAGAAGATATTGAGAAAAATTATAAAAATGAATCATTGAATAACAGAGAGAAATGTATTTTAATCACCTCTCTTTTATATGCGATGGATAAAATAGCAAATACATGTGGACACTATGATGCATATAGAAAAAATGGTGAATTAGATAAAAATCTTGAATTGCAAATGCCAAAAATCGAGAAAGCAAACATTCAAAACGAAATCTACAACGAAGATATAAATAATTTAGTAAAGGTTATTTCAGCAGATATTGTGTACCTTGATCCACCTTATAATTCAAGACAATATTGCGATGCGTACCATTTATTAGAAAATGTTGCACGTTGGGAAAAACCAAAGGTTATTGGAGTTGCTAAAAAGATGGATAGGACAGCACTAAAAAGTGATTACTGTACTATTAGTGCAACAAAAGCATTCGAGGATTTGATTAAAAACATAAAGGCAAAATATATTGTTCTTTCATATAATAATATGGCAAATAAGGGTAATGACCGTTCAAATGCTAAATTATCAGATGAAGATATTTTAAGAATTTTAAGTGCAAAAGGTAAAGTTCAGCAATTTTCACAGGATTATAAAGCATTTTCAACAGGTAAGTCCAATATTGAAGAAAATGCAGAAAGACTTTTTGTATGCCAATGCTTTTAGATAAAGATACAGACTTAGAAATTATACAATCTCCCTTGAATTATACAGGGGGAAAGTTTAAGTTGCTTCCGCAGATATTACCATTATTCCCCCAAAATATCGATATATTCGTTGATTTGTTCTGTGGTGGAGCAAACGTGGGAGTAAATGTAGAAAGTAATAGGACAATACTAAATGATACTGATGATAACCTAACATCTTTGTTTAATATGTTTAAAAATTTGGGTTCAGATTGTTTACCTTTACTTGACGAAATTATAGAAAAATACGGCTTATCTCAAAGTGCAGAACATGGATATGAATATTATGGTTGTGATAGTGGAACCGGATTAGCACCTTATAATAAGGGCAAGTTTTTAAAATTAAGAGAAGATTTCAACAATAGTCCTGATCCCGGTTACTACCATTATGCAATGTTATATGTGCTTATAATTTATTCATTCAATAATCAAATTCGCTTTAACCGACAAGGTCAATTTAATTTACCGGTTGGAAAAAGAGATTTTAATGAAAAAATGAAAGATAAATTGAATAAATTTATAACAAGACTAACGTCGAAAAGATACGAATTTTCTAATTATGATTTTAGAAATTTTGACATATCTCAACTAAATTCGGATAGCTTCGTTTATGCTGATCCGCCATACTTAATTACTTGTGCTACATACAATGAACAAGGTGGATGGAATGAGCAAGATGAAAGGGATTTGCTGAAATTTCTTGATAAATTGCACTCAAATAATATTAAATTTGCACTATCAAATGTTTTGAGAAGCAAAGGAAAAGAAAATTCAATACTTATAAATTGGACTAATAAAAATAGTAATAAATATCGTGTTATCAACTTGAACTTTGATTATAATAATTCGAATTATCAGGTTAAAGATAAAAATTCGGTTACAGAAGAAGTTTTAATTATAAATTATTAAGGAGTATGAAATTGGATACATTGTGGAGTATGACAACAACAATAAGAGAGGCCGAGAGAATTCCTGCTTTTCTAAAGACTGCAAAAGAAATTGAAAATGAAGAATGGAATACTGATACACAAATAAAATTTCAAATACTCCTTATTAAAAATAGAGAGTATTTAAATACTGATTCCACGCAAACTTTTAATGGGCTAAGTGAAAACCAAATAAACTTATTGAAAGACAAAACTATAAATATGTCATATGAACAAGCAGAGGATATATTTAATACAAAAAATTATAGTGATCCTCCAATGCGTGGCAGACAGTCTATGTCTCCATTAGAAAAATTAGGATTGGTAGATAGAAGCAATAGAAAAATTGTCATAACTGATGTCGGAAATAAATTACTTAATAACGAAATTACATTTGATGAATTTATGTTTGAACAATTACTAAAATTACAATACCCAAACGCTGTTGAGACCGAGCGCAGAACATGGAACTCAAAACCATTTGTAAATACATTGAGGCTTATTAAAAAAGTTAATGAATTATGCATACAAAGAGGGATGAAAGTAAAAGGTCTTACAAAGATTGAGTTCGGTATATTTGCATTGTCATTAAAAAACTATACTGAGGTTGACAATGTTGCTCAAAAAGTAATTAATTTCAGAATAAATTATGAATCAAAACCAGATAATGAAACTAAAGAAATATACAGAACGAGCTATATCAGTCAATATTTATCTTCTTTTCAAAATCCAGAAAATAATACAAAAGAGTATACCGATAATATTATAAGATATATGCGCATTACTAAATATATTTATATAAGAGGTAAATATGGAAATACCTGTATTGATATAGAGCCCCGAAGAATGGTTGAAATTAATTCTATTCTTGAAAATGATAATGGACAAGCTATTGATATGGAACATGCTGAATGGATTAGATATTTTGGGACATATGGAGCTTATGATTTACCATTTGATACAGTAGAGAAGTTAAAAGAAATACTACAAAATATCATAATTGATATAAATATTTTAGAAAACAAGTTGAATATTGATAGAACGGCAATTACTATACCGGTTACAAAACCTGAACTAAAATCCAAAATTGCTGAATTAAGAGCATATCGTACTAAATTACAAAATTTAGAAATTAAGTATGACTATAATAATGACTTATCAAAAATCGATGAAGCGATAGAGGCGTTATCAAATATTAGAAATTTAGATTTAAAACCCTCAATAGCATTGGAAAAATGGACAAATGTTGCTTTAAATATAATTAATGATTCATTATTAATTAAACCCAATAGCATTGTTGGGGATGATAATGAGCCAACATTTACTGCCCCTGCTGGTGTTCCAGACATAGAGTGTTATTATGACGAATTTAATGCAACCTGCGAAGTAACAATGCTTTCAAGTAGGGATCAATGGTATAATGAAGGGCAACCTGTAATGAGACACTTAAGAGATTTTGAAACTGCCAATACAGATAAAGATTGTTACTGTTTATTTATTGCTCCATCATTACATAGGGATACAATTAATACCTATTATCAAAGTATTAAATACGAATATGAAGGGGCAAAACAAAAAATTATACCACTTACAATAGCACAGTTAATAGAAATATTAAAAATTGTGGCTAAAGTAAAATCCGCAAATAAAGATTTTAAACATATATACATTAAAGAATTATATGATAATATCTTAAATTCTATAACAAGTTCAGATTCTAACACATGGGTATCGGAAAAAATTCCTGCAATTTTAAATACTTGGAAAAATAATCTTGAAAGGTCAGTTGCCGCATAATGGATTTTTTATACATGCCAAATGCTGATAATATGAATGAATTTTACTTTAAAATGAACCAAATGCCAGAAAGATGGTTTTACAAATCAACAAGATTATACAGAGATTCATTAATTTTATATAAAAATTACCAACGTACAATTGATTTTTTTATAAAAGAACTAGATAAGTTAAAATTTTTCAAAAACCCTGACTCAAGAAGGTTGAAAGAACTAATATATGATATTTTAGTAGAACATCATAGAAGATATTTACCCGATTTCTGTAGTTACTATCTTTTATCAGCATTTTGTTTAGAAAATTTAATAAAAGGTTATATTGTAATGCACAATATTGATTTTATAGGAGAATCAAGATTAAACAAAAAATTAAAAGAACATAATTTATATAAATTATGTTCCAACTATACTGATATAAAATTATCAGAAGATGAACAAATATTATTACAAAAATTAAGCGATTATTCAATAGCATACGGACGTTATCCTGTTAGTGCTACCGTTAACAAAAATATTCCATTTTATCTTCAACCCAATTACGATGTAAATTACACTGATTTATGCATTAAGTGTATTGCAAACCCTTATGTAAGTGATCATAAAATATACTTGCATATTTATAAAAAAATAAATTTATGCATTAAAAAGTATTATACAGAACAAAAACAATTAGAAAATTCTAAAAAAACATTTTCAGATGAATTAAAATTCGCTTATTCGGAAACTAATTAAAATAGTGCTTAAAATTAATAAACATTGATTTTAACAAAATATGTATGATTTCTGTTAAATATCATGTTTATTTGTGAAATTTTTCTGCTTTTATTTTTCTTTTAAACAGTTTTTTTGAGTCAATAGGTGAGGAAGAAGCATGAAAAAGTTATCCTTAATATATTAGAGTTTTTACTCTAAACTTAAATCTGATCCTTAATCTTACTTTGGTTAATCTGTCTACAATGTCCACAAATTTATAACGACATAAAGATAATGAGTAAATTTAAATTACTACATAGAAAAAATATCCTCCCCTGTTCAAAACCTGTTCAAAATCGTTCTCATTTGATTTTTATTAATTATTGGTTAATTTATACTCTAAAAAAATAAAACTCCGAAAAATGGAGTTTTAAAATAATTTTCTGTAATTCAATCCAAGTTCAAGTGCTAAAAATATTTCAAATTTACAACTATATCTTTCACCATTAATTAATCTTGTAACATAAGATTCTGAAATTTCTAAATGTTTTGCAATTTTCTTTTGGTTATATCTTTTTCGTTTCATCAAAATTCTAATTGTTTCTTCTCTTTTCTTTAAAAACATTGATATACTCCTTGTTTAAACAATATTTGATTTATATTAAATTCATTTTTTGCACTCAATCTTTTTACTTGAAAATCAAAGTTATTCTTAGTAAATCCATTATCCTTTGCATATTTTAAAATTTGTTTTAATAGAGCCATTGTATTTTTAAATCTTATTGGCGTTAAGTTTTGTTTTTCGCAATATAAGTAAAATTCTTTAATAGTAGTAGAATCAATATCATCAAAATCCTTATCTTCAAAAAAGGGTAAGATGTTTTTATTAAATATTGATTGATAATTTCTCAAAGTGCTAGGTGAACAAAACTTTTTAGTATAATTAATCAAAAAATCTGTTACTAATTCAGAAAATTCAATTTTATCAAACTTGTTTAATGTCGGTATAAATATTCCAAACTTTTCGGTCTTTTGTTTTTTAGTGTTTGAACTTTGTATAATATCCTTAATCATAGTTGGAATATGCTCAACATAAATATATCCTTGCGTATCTTGTTTTAAAGTTCCATTTTCAACTAATTCGTTCAAACATTTTTCTAATTTTTCTTTCTCCATTTCCGCGAGTAAAAATATTTCATCAGAAGTAAATGCTTTTAATTTTTTAGATAAATAAATTATTTTTTCCATAACAACTCCTATTGAGATAATAACTGTACGTCTTTGATGTGAATTTCATCTATATCATTTGATTTTGCAAAGGTTTCGGCTTTGTTTATAATCTTCACTAATTGTCTAAATCTATTCCCAGATTTATAAACATATTCTATTGCATTGTCATCAAATTTAACTTCAGACAATTCTGTAATTAAATTTTTAACATCATCTTTTAAAAATGGTTGATAATGCAAGATTTCAGACAATCTATAGTATAAATGTTTATATCTTTTCAACTTTTTATCTGCTAAACTCATACCGATTAAAATTATTGGTGTATGCGTTCTATCGTGAATATCTCGCAACATTTCAATTGCAGATTTTTCTTGCGTAAGATAATCAATTTCATCAACAATAATTATTCTTGGTTTTCTAATCAATTCTCTTACAATTTGGTCAAAAAGTTCAGATGTTCTGTAACTTGGAGTATCGCCAAGTTCTTTTGTTATTTCTTCAAGTAACCACCTTGTAGACATTGATTGCTTTGCACTAACATAAATTGCATCACTTTGATGATTTGCAACCCACCATAACGCAGTTTGAGTTTTTCCAAGCCCTGGTTCTCCGTAAACTAAAACCATACCTGGAACACCTTCTGCTCTGGTTTGCAAATTTGTAGTCATAGTGATGAAGTTTTTCACATTTTTAGTTTTTACAAATTTTGGCTTCATGTTCCTCCTTGTCTTGATTAGTTTGCACTTTCCCTTTAAAATCATTTCCAAAAATCTCTTTAAATTCTTCTGTTGTTTCATATTCTTTAAACCACGCGACTTCTTTATCATTTGAAAATCCATTTTTCAAATGCCATTCATAACGTTCGTAGCGTGTTATAAATTTTTTATTTGAAATATCTTCAATAACTTTTTCTTCCTGGTTATTGGAAAATATTTTATTTGTTTTTAGTTCAATTGCTTTGGTTGGCTTATTTTGCCATTCCAAAGGTTTAATATGTTCTGACTTAAAGTGTTTTTGAACCTTCTTAACTGTTTGTTTTTCTAATGATTTTTGTTGTTTTAATGTTTGCTTTAATTCTTCTTGATCTTTAACATCACCTAAATATGCTGCCATAGGGTGAATTGGCATAACTCTGTTGGCATAACAGATAAATTCGTTATTTAGAGTGTAAACCTTAATCTTAGTCAAATCTAAAAGACTATATTTTATTTGCACTCGCTCTTTTAATCCATATAAGCAATCGTTATAATAATCAGCATTTAAAAATCTTATGCCGTTACGATTGATAGTCTTGATTTCTTTACTCATCATTAAATCGTCAAGTTTTTCTAAATCAATTCCAGAACCTTTACCACTTTCAAAAACTTCACCAATAGTTTTACCTTTAACATTCGGACATTCAAGACTTCTATAGTATTCCATATAGTAATCTAACATCTTAGAAAGTTGTTCTATTGTTGGAATAAAGTCATTGTGTACTTTTTTATGGAATTTTTCATTTCTATTCAAATATGCTGGTTTATCCATAATATTTGCACCAACAAAACTTGGCATTAATCGTTCAAAGCCGTCTTGCAATTCTCTAAAAAATCTTTCGATAACCTTTGCTCTTGCGTTGTATGGTTGTGCAAATACAGGAATAATTCCTAATTTGTCAAATAAGCCTTGAATACCACATTCTTGCAAATTACCTTTGAAGAATTTACTCTTAAATGCTTTACCATTATCTTGATAACAAATTTTAGGAATTTTTCCTAAATTAATAATAGAATTCCTTAATGCAGAAGTTATTGCTTGAGTATTTTCTTCAAGCATAATTTCATATCCTACAAGTGCAGTTGATTTCCAATCTAAATAACCAATTAGTGTCGGACGACAAGGCTTTCCTGTATATGGATTTATACATTGTACTGCTAATCTATGACCATCTGCGACAAGCACATCTCCAACTTCTAGTTTGGAAATATCTCGTTTAATATATGGTTCAACTTTATCCCGTAAGGCTTTTTGACCTTCTCTTGCAAATATCCATTCGTCATAATGTTTATTTCTATAATTATTTGCAAATCGTCTAAAAGTTTGCACCGAACTTGGAGAATCCAATCCTCGTTTTGACAGAATATGCTTTGTTAATCTTGTTGCTTTTCCAATGTTTACTTTATTTGGTGATAACAACAATGATTTAAAAACAATAAGTTCATTTTGAGTTAATTTTGCACTATGTTCTTTTTCTCCATAATCATATTTTGGAATTAAATTCTCAAAATTATTGTTGTTTTTAATTTCTTTTTGCCATCTATAAATTGTTCCGACAGCAACATGTCCTAATATTTTGTATAAGGCAGAATATATTTCACCTTTGTTGTATATTTCAAGAAAAACTTTACCAGATTCAGTTTTCTTTAATGAAGAATTTTTAATATAATCAACCCACAGGTTTACTAAATCATATCTTGCTAATGCAATTTGTTTTGCTTTTGTTGGATATTGAGTAATTTTTTGCAAACTTGGTTCCACTTTATTCTCAAAGTTATTTTTCGTCTTCTCAAAATTGATAACATTTTGAAGATTGTAATCAAGTGATTCTACAAGTATTTCATACTTTGCGCCAGTTGTTCCGTCAACCATACGAGTTACATATTTATTTTGGTTGACAGCTTTACGAACGGCACGTTCCGTAACCCCTTTTATACTTGCTAAATCTTTAACTGATATCCAATCTTTTGTCAAAATTTCTCCTTTTTTAGTATAAAAAATAGCATACTAAATCACACACAACATTACCTCTGAATAGTGGTAAATTGAAGTGTTTTTCGGTATTTGTTTACTTTATTTCTTACAAAGTTTAAACAGTATTTGTAAACTAAATAGTTGCTTTTTTGTCAACTCTGTGATATATTTTTATTACAATATACGACTAATTAGTTTACTTGTCAACCTATAAGGAAATATTATGCAAGAATTTGAAAAAATAAAGAAAATTAGAACAACATTAAAACTTACTCAACAAGAAATGGCAGATGCTATTGGTGTAAGCAAACAATATTTCAGTAAGGTTGAGAATGGACATACAGAATTAAGTAAAGAAAAAGCAATGGTTCTTTGCCATGAATATGACATTTCATTAAATTGGCTTTTGTTAGATATTGGTTCAATGTTTGCAAATGATGTAGAAAAAAATGCTGAAACATTTAAAACAAATGTTGAAAATATATTAGATGCAAACCTTAATTTACTAATATTTTCATCTTATATAGAAAAGGCTTTTTCAATAATTAAAAATATTGATAATAATGCATCAATAAAAAATATTATTAAAACAGCAAGACTTGTTTTCATAAAAGATTTTTCAATAAGACGACTTCCTCTTTTAGAAGTTAAATCCGCCTTAGAAAAATTTGAAAACGAAGTAAAAGATTCTGAAGAATTTAAAACTAAGATTTTAGAAGAATATTATTGCGTTGTTATAGAAAATCAGAGTGAAAAGTAATTTTAGATTACTCTTTTTCTTGACTACTGTTCAAAATTCAACCCCATTTGTCTAAATTTTGGATAAATTTTTGCTGAAAAATTTTAAAAATATGCCTCAAAGCCACTAAAAATATTTCAAAATTACATTTTATTGACTTTGATTTGGTTCTTGAAATGGCTATGTTTTAAAATTTAAGGGGGAACTAAGTTCCTCCTTTGGTTCCACCTTGACCAAATTGGGCTTTCTCTGGGCTTTACGATAAATCGCTAAAATATAGATTATATTTATATTGTAGCCTAATAAAAATTTCAATAGAAAATTTTCAAAGTCCAATTTGGGGTACCAAAAGAGACTTTTGGAGTACTTTTTATCAATTCTCAAAATTAGCCTTTATTCCAAACACAAAGCCAATCTCTACCCCATTTCCCTCTTTCTCATTCTTATATTATTATACAACTGTAATATTTTTCTTTGAAACATACATTTGTATAACTAAAAATAACATTGGTCAAAATTATAAAATTTTGCACAAAAAATGCCGATGGCCGGAGTCGAACCGGCACGTGGGGTGAACCACACCAGATTTTGAGTCTGGCACGTCTACCAATTTCATCACATCGGCATAAAATCTATTAAGTTTTCAAAGTTTTGCTTTAGTGATGAAATTGGTAGTCTATTTTAAGTTAGGCTACCCTCGCATGCCCTTTCAGGGAACCCCTCGGTCGCCAAGTCATCACATCGGCATAAAATTTATTAAGTTTTCAAAGTTTTGCTTTTGTGATGAAATTGGTAGTCTATTTTGAATTAGGCTACCCTCGCATGCCCTTTCAGGGGCCCCTCGGTCGCCAAGTCATCACATCGGCATAAAATCTATTAAGTTTTCAAAGTTTTGCTTTTGCGATGAAATTGGTAGTCTATTTTAAGTTAGGCTACCCTCGCATGCCCTTTCAGGGAACCCCTCGGTCGCCAAGTCATCACATCGGCATAATCTATTAAACTTTCAAGAATTTTTGTTTTTCTCGGGGCTATCTTTTTGATATCTCCCTTGTGTTTATAATATCAAAAAAAAATATTATTTCAATATAAATTTTTATTTTTTTTATATTGTTTTTCCTTTTTACTTTAAAGGACAATTTATTTTTTCTTAATTCCTTTCAAAATACTAAAAAATATGGGGGAATGGGGATGAAAAAAAATCTTATTTTTTTATTAGTTGTTATTATTTTAAACCTTAACTTTGCTTTTGCTGGGACTATGCAAGGTGGTGTAGAAAAGGAAGTCATGGTTGGTGGTAACAAAATTTTCGATACTCAAACTAATATGCCGATTGCTGGTGCAAAGGTTACATTGCCACTAAAAAATTTTATGACTGTAACTGATTCACAGGGTCGTTTTTCTCTTAATGCTGATATAAATGCTCCAACAATATTGTCTGTTGAAAAAGAAGGTTATAAACCCTTTTCTTTGACTGTTTCAAAAATTGCACCAGATGCTCCTTTAATTATTGGTATTGAAAAATCAGATGCCAAACAGATTTCCATTGATACAGAGCTTTATCATCTTGGTGATAACAGTTTTTCATATAATTCTGCCAATGCTGCTGATTTTCAAATTAGATCAATAGGTCCTTACTATTCGAAAAATTTTAATCTACCTAAAAACACAACAAAAGCGGCGCTTGTTATTGGTTCAATTATTGGACTTGATACAAAAATGGCAAAAGCTATGGGACAAAACAAAATTGTGCAGGCCTATGCAAGTCCGGCAGAAGTGTTTTTTAACGGTGTTAAAGTCGCTGAAATTCAGTTGAATGGAGATGGACAAAGGATTAAACTACCTTCAAATCTTATAAAGGCAGGTAGAAAAAATCAAATCACCATTAAAACTGGTCGTAATATGATGGCTTACGGTCAAGTTGATTATGATGATATTGAAATTGCAAATTTATCTATTGAGGTCAATTAAAATTTATTTTAGCGGATCATAGCCACCTGCATTTAGCGGGTGGCATCTGCATATTCTTTTTGCACCAAGCCAAAGTCCTTTAATTACACCATATTTTTCTATTGCTTGTTTTGTATATTCAGAACAAGTTGGTGTAAATCTGCAAACTGGTGGTGTTAGTGCAGAAAATTTTTGATAAATTTTTATAATACCCAAAAGAAATTTTTTTATCATAATTTAATTATTCATCATCTCCGTAACTGCCTTGATAATCTTCTTGGTATGTTTCTCCAATTGTATCTATTGCTTCAACCTTAATATCAGTAATCAATTCAGAATACGATATTACAACGATTGTTGGAATATGTCTTTCGAGAAGTTGATAAAGAGGTAACCTTATTCTTGGAGAGCAGAGAATTACTGGTTGTCTTCCAATATTTTGGTGAGCCATCATCAATGTATGTGCAGTCGCTTCAATAAGTTCTTGTACTTGCATTGGGTTGAGCAAGAACATAGTACCAAGTTCTGTTCTTTGACAGCTATCATCAAGTGTTTTTTCCCATTCTGGTGAAAGTGTTAGGGCATATAGAACTCTATCTTCTTGCACATTTGTAAGACAAATTTGTCTACCTAATGCTGCCCTCAAACGTTCTGACAAGATATCTGGTTCTTTTGAAAATCTTGCATAGTCGCACAACCTTTCAAAGATAAACATAATATCTTTGATTGAAACTTTTTCTTTGATTAGGTTTACAAAAATCTTTCTTAAATCACTTGTTGATATTATCGCAGGAACAAGGTCATTTACAAGAGTAGGGTCTTGTGATCTTACAAGTTCCATCAACTTAAGAACGTCAGTTTTTGTCATTACATCATCAACATATTTTCTCACTGATTCTTGTAAGTGGGTTATGATTACGTCAGTGGCACTTACAGCGAGAACTTCTCTTGTTTTTTGGGCATCTTCTTCTGAAATCCAATATGCTTGAGTTTGATAAGTTGGGTCTACACCGATAATGGCATCTTCTGGAACATTCTTTCTTACTGCATCCCACTGATCAGCAAGTACCATATATTTTTTAGGATATACAAAACCTGTTGCTACAGTGTTACCTCTTATAGAAATTAAGTATTCTTCAGATTCCAAAGCTGATGAGTCCATAATTCTTATGTTTGGAATGATATAACCAAGTTCATCTGTTGTTCTTTGTCTTAGGGCTGCAATTTTAGCAAGCAATTGTCCATCTTGATCTGGGTCAGCAATACAAAGTAGTCCAGCACCAACTTGCAAGCTTAAGACGTCAACACCCAATCTTTCATACATTCTGTTAGGGTTAACAAGTTCTTGCATATTTTGTTTAACATTTTCCAATTGTCCCAATTGGCTTTGTACATCTGCATTGACAAGTACAGAAAATCCGGATATAACCATCATTATTGTGAATATAAAGAATGGTAAGAATGGTAATCCTGTAATTGGACTTGACAACGCAATGAGGAATAAGAATGCACCTGCAAGGAACAAACTGTAAGGTTTATTGATAATTTGAGCAGAAATATCACCAGCCAATGAAGAAGCTTTTGCAGAAGAACGTGTCATTACGATACCTGCTGAAATTGACATCAAAAGAGAAGGCAACTGAGATGACAAACCATCACCGATTGTTAGGATTGTATATTTTGAAACTGCTTCTGCTGGGGACATTCCGTTCATCAAAACCCCAATAATCAAACCGCCAATGATGTTGATAAGTGTAATGATGATACCTGCCATAGTATCACCTTTTACAAACTTCATGGCACCATCCATAGAACCGTATAAGCTTGATTCTCTTTGCAAGTCTTCACGTCTTGAAACCGCTTCTTCTGGAGATATTAAACCTGCATTGAAGTCTGCATCAATTGTCATTTGTTTACCTGGCATAGCATCCAAGGCAAACCTTGCAGAAACTTCAGCAATACGTTCAGCACCCTTTGTGATAACCATAAATTGTACAACTGTAATAATCAAAAATATTACACCACCAACAATCATGTTACCACCTGTTACGAAGTGTCCAAATGCCTCGACAACTTCTCCTGCATCCCCTTTTGCCAAAATCAAACGAGTTGACGCAATACTCAAAACCAGTCGGAACATTGTCCCGATAAGAATAATTGAAGGAAATGCTGCCAATTCAAGAGGTTTTTGTACATAAATTGATATCATCAAAAGCAAAATTCCGAGAGTAATGTTCAAACTTATTGAAAAGTTTATAACCCAATTAGGCATCTCCATTAGAAGTATCAATACCAAGATCAATACAAAACATGCAAATAATATTTCTGTTACTGGATTTGAAGCGGGTTTTGCAGATGCCATTTTATACTCCCTTTAGTGCTTCTTTTATTATATCAAATTGTGTCGGAATTGTCGCATCAATTACACCATTTAATGTGTGTATTACCGCATCCCCGACCTCAAGCGATTCGTCACCAATGATGTTGACTTTTGCTTCTGATCCCAATCCGTGAAGATAGTCAGGAACTTCAGCCTTTAATAAATCAACTTCTATTGGATTAACATTTATGTTAATTTTTGGTTCTTCAATAGACAAGCCATCAAGAATTTCAAATATTATATTAAGTATAACTTGTGGGTCTTGCTCTATTTCTTTTTTTACAACTTTTTGAGCTATATCTATTGATATTTCCAAAATTTTTGGTGCTAAAACTTGATAAATTTCTTGCTTTGCATCAATAAAACCTTGAAGCGTTTCTCTCAATGTTTCTAAATCTTCATTTGCTTTTTGAATTCCAGACTCATATCCTTCTTTTTGTGCATTTGCTCTAATAGTTTCAGCTTCCTCTTGAGCTCTTGATACGAGATTTCTATCATCAATTCTGCGATATCCTCTGCGACGTTCACCTCTACGTTTTTCTTTTCTCTGTGAAAAGTCAATATTGTCGAGGTTAAATAAGTCGCTACTTTGAGCTAACTCTTCATCCAAAGTTGGAGCTTTTTCAACAACTTTTTCTTCTTTATTTTCTTCAATATTTTCTTTTTTTATTTCGTTTCGTTTTTTTATTATCATAAGATTTTTTCTTCTAAATGTTGTAATATAATATTTGCAACTTTTGGTGATATATCAATACATTCCCCTATTGTAGCTTTTTTTACAAAGTCTTTAACAATACTTCTTTCTTGTTTAACCATTCTCAAAAGTGGTTCTTTTCCTATTTTATTTGTCAAAACTTTCATTTTTGAAAGTATTTTTGAAGGACTAATTTGTTTTGCTTCTGGCAAGTTCATTCTAATTTCTTGCAAATACTTCATAGTATTTCTTATGTCTATTTTCCTATTCAAATCAGGCATTTGTATATATTGAAGTATCTCGTCAGCGTCACTGTCATCAAATTTTGTAAGAATAGCCTTAACCTTGTCTTCTTCTACATTTTTGAGCAAAAGAGCTAATGTCGCAAGTTTTAAATCTTTAACGCCAGATGGTGCTGGAGTATTTTGAGCATTTCCTTGCTCCGCAGCTTGTTTTTCTTGTTCAGCCTGAATTTCTGCCATCATCTTGTCGATGTTTGACTGCTCAAGTGCTCTTTTTTGAACGTCAGCATCAATTACATTACGCTTTAATAAATCTTCAATAGCTGACTCATAAGATTTTTTTACGTGATGCTCTACAAGTTTTAAAATTTCATCTTGATCTACATTTTGAGATATTGTTTGTTTTGCTATTTCAAAAATTGTAAATGCAATTTTTTTCATAACTGCATCCCAATAATCTGGCAAAATGCCGGATCTTATAAGGTCTATTGACTTGTGAAAAGACCACTCTGCAATAATTTGTGTTAAAAACATTGCTTGATCAATATTAAAGTTCAGCTTTGGATCATTGCAAACGGCTTCTGCACTCATAGATGCAAAGTTTTTTATTGTGTTAAAAACATAAGTTTTTTGGAATGGTTGAAATTCTGCAGGAATAAGCTCTTGAGCTTGCGTTGCAAGATCATTAGCAAATGTTTTATAATCAAACCCTTCTGTAGGCATTCCCTTCTCCCAAAACTAACTATGCTTTTTCAATCCAATTCTTAATCTTTTCGCCCAATTCTTCTTCATCTACATCTTCCATATCAGATTGTAATTCTGAAACGGCTTCATTAAATTCAGCAGGTACATTAAATGATTCTTGTTGCTTTTGTTCCAAAAGTCCTTGTGCCATTTGATTTTGTTTTTCGTACAATTCCATTGCTTTTTGATTAACGTTTTGAATCATTTCGTCTTGTTGTTGAGCTTTTTCTTCCAATTTCATCAACTCTTCAGCTTGTTGTTTTTGCGCTATTTTGTTTTTGTGAGAAATGTATTTCAAACCTCCAACAAGTCCAGCACCACCAATAACTAACAGTAACCACCATGGATTGCCGCTTTCATTTGGAACTGGCAAGTTTGCCGGTTTATCTGATGCAAGGAATGGGTCAATAGAGTCAGATAATGCTATTGTTACGTTATCTATACTTACTTTTGGACCTGCTGCATTTGCAACAAGTTCTTTTATTTCATCAAGAGTTGTTTCTGCTGGTAATGCACTCTTTTCAAGTGTTACTGCTACTGAAACTTCTTCTATTGCTCCAACAGAACTATATTCATTTGTTTGTGTCTTAGATACTCCATATTGAGTTTCTGTCGCAGAACGTTCATAACTTTTTGATTGAGAAGTAGAATTACCTTGAGTTGTAATTCCTCGTTGTAATGATCTTGGTAATGATACACTAACTGCTCCTCCTGGGGCTGCTGATGTTCCTTGAGATTTGTCACCTAAACCTTCTCTGAATATTTGTTCGTTTACGGCAGTTTTTTTTGTTGGATCGTATGTAATGCTTGAACGTTCTATTGGAGATTGTCTTAATGATGTACTTACTGTTACTACAAAGTTTCCTTTTCCAATAAGTTTATCCAATTGAGCGTTAATTTTTTGTTGCATATATTTGTCGTTTTCTTTTGAACGCTCAACCATTTCATCACCACTATCCATAATGCTTGAATATACATTACCGTTAGTATCTGTTATTGAAATGTTTTCTGCTTCCAAACCTGTTACACTGCCTAATAATAGGTTTGTAATTGCTTTTACCTTCAATGCATCAAGTTTATCTCCGCTCGGAATAGTTATTTGAACAGTTGCTGTTATTGGTTTTTGCATTGAAGAAAACATTGTTTGTTCAGGAATAGAAATAAATACAGATGCATTTTCAATCGGAGGAATTTTTCTGATTAACCTTGATAATTCTCCGTTTATAGCTCTTGCAAGTCTTATTCTTTTGTCTTCTTTTGTTGATGTAAAATCTCCTTTGTCAAAAATCTCCAAACCTACATTTTGATCAACCAAACCACTTTTGACAATTGCAAGATATACTCTATCTCTTTGAGATGGTGTATAGTCCTTAATGTATAGTGTTGATTTAGAACCATCCATTTTTCTGTAAACTGTAATACCTTCTCTTGCAAGAAGCGCTTGGACTTCTATAACTTTTCCGATATTATCTGTTGTAAACAAATCTAAAGGTTCTTTTATAACTTTTTCTTTAGGTGTTGAAGCTGAATTTGAAGCTCCAACCAGAGCAAGTGTCAATATCAAGGCAAAAACGACAACTACACCTGCGATTGCCGAATATAATATTGTTTTATTTTCAAGTAATTTTTTAAAATCCATTTTGCTTTAACTATCCCTACTTTAAATTTGCAAAAACTCAATAATACATTATACACCTGTTTAACAAAAATGGCATGAATGTTAAGATTATACAGAAATTTGTGATATTTTTTCGTAAGCTTGTATAACTTTTGACGTAATTTGAGTTGCGAGAGTTACCGTCATTTCAGCCTTTGCTATTGCAGTTGTAATGTCGTGTACATCAACATCTCCAGTGCCATTCATTGCATCATTAAGCAATTTATCTGGAGCGTTCATATCCTTATTCAATGCTGTTGTTACATCGCTTAACACATCTTTAAAAGACGTGTTTTTTACATCATCACTTTTAAGCATTTTTGATTGAAATGATGTTGCAAAATATGGATTATTTTCTACTCTACCTTTTATGAAAAAATTTTTATTGAAACCCTGTACCATTTTACCTTCCTCCAGTTTTGTTACTCTATTAAACCCTAAATCTTTCTATTTGAAATCCTCTGATTGATATAAAAATTTAAAGATAGGCATGATTTTTTTAACGATTTTTAAAAAAAAATCAACAAAAAATGAACTCTAATGAGTTCATCTTTTTGTTTTTGTCTAACTATATATAGAGTTATTGTGGAGCAAGGAACAATACAACGTTTCTTCCTTCAAACTGAGGTTTTTTCTCTATTTGAACAGGAGAACCTTCTAAATCCTTGACAAATCTCTCTAAAAGTTCAAAAGCCAAAGCAGAGTGTTGCATTTCACGTCCCCTCAACATAACAACAACTTTAACTTTGTTACCTTGAGCAATAAATTTTTGGATATTTTTAACTCTTACTTGATAATCGTGAACATCGATTTTATATCTAACTTTTACTTCTTTTATTTCAACGTTATGTTGTTTCTTTTTTGCTTCTTTAATTTTTTTCTCGTTTTCATAACGATATTTGCCGTAATCTAAAATTTTTGCAACTGGAGGTTCTTGATTTGGACTAATGATGATTAAATCTAAATCTTCATCATGTGCCATTTGAAGAGCTTGTGAAGTTGGAACAACTCCTCTGTTTTCTCCTGTACTGTCAATAAGTCTAACCTCTTTTGAACGAATTTTCTCATTCATTAACGGCTTGTTTTTTTCATCGATTGCTATGGCTTTTCTCCTTATTTTTGTGTGACTTTTTTACAATGATACCATAAAGAATGGCGATATTGCAATAATTTGCAATAAAATTTTTAGTAATCTCCGACTTGATTTTCATCATCAGAATCTTTTAATGATGACAAATCTTCACTATATTTTGAGTCGAAATCTTCTGGAAGCATATCTGAATCAGGCCAAACAGTATCTTCATCAAATCTACAAGCATTAAGGTTTATAGCAGATGACAAATCAGAGTTTTCCAAATCTGTTTCTTGGAAAATACCGCCAGCCATGTCTGATTCTGAAAAATTGCAATAATTTACTTTAGCATAACTGTAATCTGCTCCAGTTAGAAGTGCTTCAGAAAAATCGCATTCAACAAGATTTGCTCTTGTAAAATCTGCAGAAGTTAAATCTGTATTTTTGAAATTAACTTCTGTTAAATGAGAATCTGCAAATGAACTTCCGTTCAAATCTACGTCTTCAAAATTAACATTTTCTAATGTCAGAGAGCTGAAATCTGATTCGCTCAAATCAACTTCTTCACTTTGTTGAGATTTCCACTCATTAAATTTTTCAGGTGAATTTACTACCAAGTCATACAAGTCTTCTTTTGTGTAAGTCATTTTGCTCTCCTATTATACTTTTAAACGATGTTATTTTTAAAGGCTTTAACAGCTGCCTGTAATCTATCTTCCACTTCGAGTTTTTGCAAAATATTAGCGACGTGGGCTTTTGTTGTGTTAATGCTAACAAACAATTTTTTTGCAATTTCGCTATTGCTACAACCTTCAGTTATTAGTTTAAGAATTTGTTTTTCACGAGAGGTCAAATTATAGTCATTTTTTGAGGATAATCCAGAATTTGCGCCCGCAAATGTTGCCGCTTTCAAAACAAATTGAGCGATACTTGGGTCAAACCAAGCAGCTCCTTCTGATACTGAGGATACGACTTCTGCCAATCTCGATAGGTTTATTTCCTTTGAGCAGTAAGCGTTTACACCAGCTTTAAGGCTGTCTATGACCTCTTGCTCTTCATTGTGAGATGTTAACATTATAATTTTTATTTCTGGATTTAATTTTTTGATAGTTCTGGTTGCATCAATGCCATTCATTTTTGGTAATCCCAAGTCCATAATTACCAAGTCAATCTTGTTATTTGCTACTATTTCAATTGCTTTTTCAGCATTCTCAGCTTCATAAACAACAAAATCACCACCATCAAAGGTTGTTTTTAAACCGAACCTCGTTAACTCATGATCTTCGACTATTAAAATATTCTTTTTCACTAAAGTTCTTCTCCCTTTGAAATCTCGGATAAGAGTTTTTTTGCATCATTAAAATTAGGATTTAATATTAAAGATTTATTCAAAAATCTTCTTGCATCTACCACTTTACCCGATACGTTGGCAATCAGACCTTTATAATAATAATATCTGAAATCATTTTCGTCAATATAGTAAAGATTTTGAAGATAATCTTCTGCTCGTTTATAGTTTTTAATTGATATTTCATATTCGACTAAATCTGCCCAAGCATCTTTGTAGAGCGGGTTAAGAGATAATGTTTTCTTTAGATATTCAAGTTTTCTTAGACTATCATATTTTGAGGCATTGTAATAAAATCCCCATTCATCGGAACCTTTTTTGATGATTTTATTATAGATTTTTTTTGATTTTTTAGTATCTCCAAGTTTGTTATAAAGGACTGAAACCATAAGTTTTGAGGTATCAAGTTTATCTTCTTTAGAGGCTTTTTTGAAGTATTTTAGTGCTTCTTCAATCCTTCCATTTTTTAATGAAATTCTTGCCATTGTAACGCATGCATCTTTATTTGAAGAATCTTTTTTTAGTGATTTTTGTGCTAAATCATAGGCTTTTTCATCTTCGCCCAATTTTAAATAAGTTCTACTCATTATTCCCCTAATCATTGCTAAATCGGCATTTTTTCGACTTAATGCCGCATTTTGTAGTGATTTTAGGGCTTTTTGATAATCTCCTTCTGTATAGTAATATCTACCGAGGTAATAATTTCTTTTCCATTGTTTTTTTTCAGTTTTATACAATATAAATTGTTTTATTAACTCGCATTTTACCCTATACTGGTAAGGCAAAACTTTTCTTGAGTTGTAATTGTCAAAAAGTTTAAGAGCTTCTTTTCTCTTCCCTGTTTCTGCGAGTAATTTCATTTTTAAAAACTGATAATTTATATTTTCGGGGTTTAGATTTATCGTTTTGTTAATTGACTTAATTGCTTCTTTAAAGTTATTTGATTTGTAGTATCCCAAAGCAAGAAGGTAGTTTGCATAATCTGATTTTTTTAATAACTCTTCTTTTGTAAGAAGTTCTGAAACTGCATCAGCGGGTCTGTCATTGTAGAATATGTTTGAGTATATTTCAGCAAGAAATAATTCTTCTTCCTTTGAGTGTTTTATTGTTGGGTAATAAAATTCTTTTACAGTATCGTTGTAAAATGAAAATAAAACTTTATCCTTAATCTTTTCTTTAGCGAGAGTAGAAAGATCAAAAAATCCAAATTCTGCCATTTTTTCACTTAATGAAATCAATTCAGCAGATGAAATATTAGAGTTTATTATCTGGTAAAAATCTTCCCAAGCAATGCTAATATTTGCTTGCATGAATTTATCTGTTGCTTGTTTTACAGAAGGAATTTTTTCTAAATTATCGTCATTTTCAGTAAAAGCATTCACAATACCCGTCAAAACTGACAGACTGTCAGTGACATCTGATGCTTTAACAGGCAAGCATAACAAGAAAAATATTAAAAGTAAAAGCTTTATTTTTTTCATTTATTTTTCATCTTTTGTTTTTGCTGTGTAGTAAAATTGGAAAATATCTGCAAAATTTTGTTCTTCTTTTGAAGGATTTTCTTTTTCTAAAATTTCATAAAGATTTCTCATGTTATATTTTTCCAAAATTCTTTTATCTTCTTGTTTCAACTCAAGGTGATTTTCAGTTAAGAAAACTTCAACGATTTTGTCAGAGGAAATATCCAAAAATTTTTCAACAATTGACTTGTCAAAGTGTGAATTGTTATCTTTAACAAATATTTGTAAAACATTCAGCATTGGCATTTTATCACGATAGTGTCTTTTTGATGTTATAGCATCAAATACATCTGAAATCGCCAAGATTCTTCCTCCTAAAGGAATGTTTTCACCAGCGATATGTCTGTAATAACCCATACCATTAAATTTTTCATGGTGAGAGCAGGCAATATCTGTTACCAATTTAAAATCTTCAGACATATGGATTTTGTGAAGAATGTTGTAAGTTATTTCAACGTGCTTCTGAATATGTTGATATTCTTCATCTGTCAGTTTACCTTCTTTTTGCAAAACGGAATCTCTAATCCCGATTTTGCCGATATCGTGAAGAGTTGCAGCCGTTTCTATTATCTCAACTGTTTTTGCATCAAGATTCATCTGTCTTGAAATTAAGCCGGCATAAAGTCTAACTCTGCTTGAATGACCTGCTGTAATTGAATCCTTTGCATCGATAGAGGTTGCAAGTGTATCAATAAAACTATCGAATATTTGCTTTTGTTCTTCCAACATTTCTTTTTGTTTTTTGAAAAGTTGGGCATTAACGATTGAAATGCCAGCGCTTGAACCAATTGCGATGAGCAACTCTTCGTCATCGTTACTGAATGTTCCTTCAATTTTGTTTAAAACTTGAAATGCCCCAATTATTTCTCTGTTATGATTTTTTATTGGCATACAAAGTATGGTTTTTGTTTTGTAGCCTGTTTGTTTGTCAATGTCTTTGTTAAATCGTGGATCAGCATAAGCATCTTTAATGTTAATGGTTTCCCCAGTTTTGATAACGTGACCTGCCAAACCTTTGTTTGCCGGAAAACGAATTTCTTTGCTATCCAATCCAAGAGCGACTTTAGACCATATTTCATCTTTTTCTTTATCATAGAGGAATACTGTGCATCTATCAGCTTTTATTGCTATTCTTGTTTCTTGAGCAATAACCTTTAATAGTGTATCTATATCGGTTTCTGCTGCAATTTCGTGTCCAATCTTTAAGAGAGCAATTAGTGAACCTTTTTTCAATGTTTCACTTGACTTATCTTCAAGTTGTTTTAATAAATCTGTAATTGTAGGTATTAAATTGTATTCGTCATTATCATAAGCAAGTCTTTCTGCTATTTTGCAGTGAAGAAGAGCTTCTTTGGTGTTTTTTTCTGCAATAAAGATTTTAGAGAAAACAACTTCATTAACGAGAATTGCACTATGGTTTTCTGTGAGTTCTGCAAGATATTTTGCATCTTTTAGCAAAGAAAGACAATCAGAATAACTTTTTGTATTTGCCATATATTCTGCTAACCCTTTTATGCTTAAGCAAATAGAAATTTCATCTGACTGCTTATTTTTTATCAATTTTTTGATGGTTTCATCAATAACAACAAGAGATTCTTTAAATTTATCTTCTTTAATTATATTGATAGCGTCAGTGATATTTTTCTTTTCAGAAATCCCCGTATTCATACAAATTCTCCCCTGCATACAAAAATATAAAGATATTGTACACTATTTTATGTTATATTACAATAATATCAATATTTCATGATACAATTAAATTTTATTAAACAGGGAGATATATGAAATGAAAAAAATTACAGTTCTTATTCCAGTTTATAATGAACTAAATACGTTAGAAATAATCCTAAAAAAGGTAGAAGAAACAAACCTTTGCGGACTGGAAAAAGAAATTATATTGATAGATGATTACTCGACAGACGGCACAAGAGATATATTAAAAAAATTAGAAAGTAAATATAAAGTTTTGTATCATGATAAAAACATGGGTAAAGGTGCTGCACTAAAAACTGGATTTGCAAATATGACAGGAGATATAGTTATTATTCAAGATGCAGACTTGGAATATGAGCCAAAAGATTATGAAAATCTTGTAAAAGAGGTTTATGAAGGAAATGCTGATATCGTTTATGGCTCAAGGCTAATGGGCAAACCAGATGATTCTTTTATATGGACACATCTTTGGGGAAACAGACTTATAACTTTTGTCGCAAATATATTGTATGGTCAAAAGCTTACTGACATTGAAACTTGTTACAAGGTATTTAGAAGAGAATTGCTTGATGGAGTGGATGTAAAATCTCACAGATTTGATTTTGAACCTGAAATTACAGCGAAAATGTTGAAGAAAAAAGCTAAATTTATGGAATTGCCGATTTCATATAGTGGCAGAGGTCATGATGAAGGGAAAAAAATTACGTGGAAAGACGGATTTGGTGCAATATGGGCTTTGATTAAGTATAGGTTTGTTGATTAGATATGTTAAAGAAAATATTTCTTTTATTTTTAATGCTAACAGTATTACCTTGTTTCGCTCAAGATCAGGTATTATTGCAATCTAAAGTGACAGTAAATCATATTCCAAACGGTTTTTATGGAAACTGGCGAGTAAAATCTGACATAATTTCAACTGATACGGTTGGAATTTTCAAAACAAAAAGTATCGATTTTTGGAACATTTCAAGATGTGGCAACGTCATAACATTAGAAAATCCATTTTCTGGTGCTTCTCAATCTGTAACGGTGGAAAGCGTAAAAACGAATTATATCAAGTTTAGGAAGGTTGGAGATTACGATAACAAAAAATTGACGGATACTGTTACTTTAACGCTCGGTAAAGATACATTTTGGGGGATTAACGAAATTAAATTGGATACAATCTCAGGTATCGACGGGCATGTTATGAAGACAGAAAAAGCTACATATCAAATAAAAGGTGAAAAACTTTCAGGTACGAGTATAGGAGAGTAGGAAGACAATGGGATTAGATAGAGAAACTTTAAATTTTGATACAGTTATTTTAGGTGGTGGTCCTGCAGGTTTGTCGGCTGCAATATATTCGGCAAGAGGAAATAGTTCTACTGCTGTTGTAGATTTGAATATGTTTGGTGGACAGCCGTCAAATTATCTTGAATTGGAGAATTATCCAGGGTTTGATTTGATTGGCGGATATGATTTGATGGAAAAGTTTGAAAATCATGCTGATAAATTTGGAGTAAAAAAATACCCTATGCAAGAAATAGAAAAAGTTGATTTAAGTGCAAAAAGGGTTGTTACAAAAGAATTTGAATTTCTATCTAAAACTATTATCATTGCAACTGGGGCAGCACCAAAAAAGCTTGGAATTTCTGGAGAAAAAGAATTCGTTGGTAGAGGAGTTAGCTACTGTGCAGTATGTGACGGAGCTTTTTATAGAGGCAAAGTTGTGGCAGTAGTTGGTGGTGGAAATGCTGCAGTTGAAGAAGCAAATTATTTAACAAAATTTGCCGACAAAGTTTATGTTATTCATCGTAGAGATAAATTGAGAGCTGATAAAATAGTACAAGAACGTGCTTTTAAAAATCCTAAAATAGAATTTGTATGGAATAGTATTGCAAAAGAAATTTCTGGGGACTCTCTTGTTAATACTTTGACAATAGAAAATGTTTTGAGTCATGAAATTACTAATTTAAGTGTAAATGGAGTATTTCCATATATTGGGTTTACTCCAAACACAGATTTATTTAACGGACAAATACAGCAAGACGAAGGCGGTTTTATCATTACAGATGAAACAATGCAAACTTCAATAGAAGGTGTTTTTGCTGTTGGAGATGTTAGAAAAACACCGTTAAGACAAGTTATAACAGCAGCATCTGATGGCGCTGTTGGAGCAGTTTATGCAACAAAATACCTTGAAATTGCTCAAGCTCAAGTAGTTTAGCGAACTTTGTTTTCTTCTCCTTTGAGTAAGCGTTTAATGTTTTCTCTGTGAAGATAAACGATGTATATTGCGCCAATCACACAGTATCCGACGTATGCGAGTGGTTGGTGAAGTAAATACATTACTATTGGAGAAAGACAAAGGGCAATTATTGACCCTAAAGAAACGTATTTTGATGTATATGTAATCACTGCCCAAATGCCTGCAATGATTAGTCCTGCAACCCAGTTGAGGGCTAAAATTGTGCCAACACCTGATGCAACTGATTTTCCACCCGAAAAATTAAGAAATATAGATTTGCTATGACCTAAAATAACCGCTATTGCACATAAGACAGGGATGAGTCCAAAACTTGTAAATTGAGTTGCAAAGATTTTTGCTAAAACAACTGGTAGTGCACCTTTAAACGCATCGAGAAGTAATACAATAAAAAACCATTTTTTACCCATAACTCTTTTTACGTTTGTAGCTCCGGTAGAACCAGAACCAATAGTCCTTATATCTTGGTTTTTAGCCAGTTTAACAACAATGTATCCAGTTGGAATTGATCCAATTAAATATGCTATTAAAATTCCAATAATTATTTCTATCATTTTCTTCTCCCGATAATTACTCTGTCAATGTGTGCTAAATCCTTTATTATTTCTATGTTTGCAAAATCACATTCTTCCATAATGTTTTTTACATCAAAAGATTGGTTTATGCCTAATTCAAAAGCAAGAAAACCATCTTTTGTTAAATGATTTTTAGCTTCTCGAATTATTTTATCATAAAATTCTAAACCTTTAGAATCATTTGTAAAAAGTGCAGAAGGTGGGTCAAATAATACTTCTTTTTGAAGCAATTCATTCTGTGTATACGGAATGTATGGAGGATTAGAAATTATAAAATCAAAAATTTCATCTGGATGAAGATTAGAGTATATGTCAGATTTTCTAAAAATAGCTTTGTTATATAAGTTAAGTCTTGAGGAATTGTCAAGAGCAATACTTAAGGCACTTGTAGAAATATCCACCCCTAAAACTTGAGCATCTGTGTTTTTTGCTATTGTGCAAGCGATACAACCACTTCCAGTTCCTATATCAAGAACTTTTTTTAATTTGTAATCATTTATTATTTGAATAGCTTTTCTCACTAAAATTTCCGTTTCATCTCTCGGGATTAAAACATCTTTGTTTACGTAAAAATACTCACCAGCAAAGTATGCTGATTTCAATATATGTTGAATTGGAATTCGTTTTGTAATTCTTAAATTTATTGCCTCTTGCAATTCTTTTGTTTCTTCAAATTCTGGATTTATTGCAAGTTTTACGGAATTTAGATTAAGAAAATGCTCTACAAACATGTAAGCTTCACGTTCCGCCTCATTTGGTTCAATATTATTTTCAACTAAAATTTTTTTTATATCTCTAATTTTCATCCGTCATCTCTTTAATTAAATTACGTAAATCAAGTTTTGATAAATCATCTGTATTTTTGGCCTCGATTGAAAGTTTTTTGCAGAGGTTTTTATAATAGTAAATCTGTCTTTTTGTTGGAGCTTCCTTCGACATTTTTAATTCTTTTAAAAACTTCCTTTTCTCTCTTTCTTTTTCCTTCATTGCTTGTTTAAGAGGTTCTAAAGATTTTTGATATTCATAATACTTTGAACATTGTATCAAATAAAACTTGAGTTCCTTAATAAAATTACTGTCATTTAAAAAATCTTTTATAAAAGATAATCTTGAGGAATTCATTTCAATGTAATAATTCTCGTTATCTAAAAAATTCGAAAGAAGTAAATCTACAGATAAATCGGGATTATTTTTAACAAAAATTTTTAAAGAGTGACAAAGTGCACTTTTTTGATTTTTTGAGAATTGAGAAAAAATATTGTTATTTAGCATACTATCTTAAAAGATCTTTAATGGAGAACTTTTCTCCTACTTTAGAGTTAGAGAAATTAACAAGATTTTTGACAATAGGATTAGAATGATGATTGATAGTAACCCTTTTTTCTACCTTGACATTATTGTTAGTTATTGTTTTTAATTTCCCATCCATAACGATAATATACCATAAAAACTGCCTACATATGTATAAAAACAAAATACGAAAAAAAATTGCCTTGACAATTAAGATTGTCGGATATAAAATTAACATACGAACGGGATGTGGCTCAGTTTGGTAGAGCACCTCGCTTGGGACGAGGGGGTCGCACGTTCAAATCGTGTCATCCCGACCATTTTTAAACACCGCATTTTAAATGATGCGGTGTTTTTATTTATAAAGTTAAATTTTTAAGTTTTGTTACAAACTTACCTAAAAAACGTCAATTTTCATGGTTTACGGGGTTTACAACAGTGTGTGGAATATAAAAGAAGGGTAATAAGGTATGATTCAACCTGTAAGACCAATGTATAATCAACCGATGTCGGGGGTAAGACCAGTTTATAACGCTGTGAATATCGAAATTCATGCTCCTCAAATGAACGAGGCTCCTCATGATTATCCTCAAAGTGAAGGTCAGTATGCTTGTCCTCATTGTCATGTTTATGACATTCCAAGAACATCTATTTATGATGCTCCAAAACCAGAAAACATGGTTATTCCTCAACAAACAATAGTTAAGCATATTACAAAAAATATTTATGCTACCAATCCTATAAAACAGGAAAATAAACAACCTAAGGCAGTTCCTGAAACTAAAACAGAAAACAAGGTTGAAGGCAAGCTTGAAAACAAAGTTGAAAACAAGGTTACAGATCCTATCAAGGCTGAAAGTGTAGTTCAACCTAAAAAAATTGAAATTGTTAAACCTCAAGATGTTAAACCTGTTTTAGACATCAATACGTTCATTGCAGAACTTGCAAGTCCTGATTTTGCAAGACAAGCTGATGCAATGGGAACTCTTGCTCAGGTATCAAAGGCAGCGCCTAATATTGCAGCACAAGTTTTGGATGTTAGAGTTATTGATACTTTAATCGGAATTATGAACAGAAATACAGACAACCTCGCAATTCCAACTCATAGACAAATGCAAATTAGAGAAGCAATGATGAAGGGGCAACAAGTTTCTGCTCAAGATAGAGCTGATGCAGAAGTTCAAGCTCCAGTAGAATTGGCAGAAAAAAATAAAGAGTATGCTATTTTTACATTAGCTTCTTTGCAAAAAGTTTATAATGGTGAAGTAAAGAAAATGGGTGGACAGACTGTTCCTTTGAAGGATCTTCCTGGTGGAAGTGAAATTATTGAACAAACAACTTCAAATCCAAACCCTATGGTTAGAATTGCAGGTTTGAGCGCATTGAATTATTTACAATGCCCAGAATACAAAGCTGATTTAGCTGCAATTTATCAAAAAGCTTCAACTGATGAAAACCCTATGGTTCAAGCTGTTGCTGCAAAAGCAATAGAATTATTGAAATAGAAGATTACTTTAAGTATTCAAGAATCTTTTCAAGAGCCTTTGCTCTGTGAGAAATCTTATTCTTTTCATCTTCTGTTAATTCAGCCATTGTTTTGTCATATCCGTCAACTATAAATATAGGGTCGTATCCAAAACCGTTTTGACCTTTTTGTGTCTTATCGATTTCTCCGTGACACTCTCCTCTGACTTGCGCAATAACGTCCCCATTTGGAGCAATTAGTGTCATTGCGCAAACAAATTTTGCTTTTCTATTTTTTATGTTTTTCATAACATTTAAAAGCTTGTCAATTCTTTTTTGAGCTGTTTGTTCGTATCTTGCGGAATGAATTCCTGGTTCTCCATTTAGTGCATCTACGCATAATCCAGAATCATCAGCAAGTGTTAATAGACCAGAGAGTCTGTTGGCTTCTTTTGCTTTAATATAAGAATTTTGCTCAAAAGTTTCACCATTTTCTACTGGGTCAAAATCTTTTGGAGGAAGGATAAATTCAAAATCAGTTACTATTGCGTTAATTTCTTCAACTTTATGTGGATTTGAAGTTGCAAGTACGATTTGTTTTTTCATTTTATTCTCCAAACCTTCTATTTCTTAAATTAAACTCTTCAACTGCTTTTGCAAGAGAGTTTTTGTCAAATTCAGGCCAGAATTCGTCTACTACAAGAATTTCTGAATATGCAATTTGCCACAAAAGATAGTTTGAAATCCTTTTTTCTCCGCCAGTTCTTATCAATAAATCTGGATTTGGGATATCTTTAGTATAGAGTTCATTAGAGATAGTATCTTCTGTTATGTCATCGATATTCAATTTTTTATCAAGAACTTTTTTAGAAATACTTTTTACTGCTTTCAATATTTCATCTCTTGCACCATAGTTGAATGCAATTTGAAGATTTACACCTGAATTATTTTTTGTTTTTTCTTCTGCGTTGGACACAACATCTTGAAGTTTCTTGCTCAATTGGGAGATATCACCTAAAAATCTTATTACGACGTTATTTTGATGAAGTTCATCGAGTTCATCGCCTAATGTTTTTGCAAGCAGGTTCATAAGAAAGCTAACTTCTTCCTTAGTTCTATGCCAGTTTTCAGTGGAAAATGCATAAACCGTTAAATATTTAATTCCAAAGTCGTCGCATGCTCTTACGACTTTTTTTAGAGAATCTACGCCTTTTTTATGTCCAAATGCTGAAGGCAGGTTGTGAAGTTTTGCCCAGCGTCTATTTCCGTCCATAATCACGGCTATATGTTGCAAATTATTTTGTTTAACAAGGTTTTCAATCTTTTTAGTTTCCATAACTCCCCCTAAAAAGAATTATAAAATAAAAAAACGTCCTTTACAATCAAGCAAAGAACGTTTTTTTATGTTTAATTTAGACTTATTTGTTATCTAACGCATCAACGCCAGGGAGAACTTTACCTTCGATAAATTCAAGAGAAGCTCCGCCACCAGTTGAAACGTGAGTAAAGTCTTCAGCTTTGCAGAATTTTTTAGCTGCAGAAACGGAATCACCACCGCCAATAACGGAAGTAGCACCGTTTTTAGTTGCTTCTACAATAGCTTTCAAGATTTCTTTTGTTCCTTCTGCGAAAGCAGGGTTTTCAAATGCACCAACAGGTCCATTCATCAAAATAGTTTTTGAATTTTTGATAACTTCTTCAAAAGCTTTTTGAGATTTTGGACCAGCATCAACGCCTTCAAAACCATCTGGGATATCTTTGATGTCAACAACTTTATTAACACCATTTCCAGAAAAATCATCAGTAACGAGAACGTCAGTAGCCATAACAAGTTTTACACCCTTGTCAGCAGCTTTCTTTTCGATAGCTCTTGCAACGTCAAGTTGATCATCTTCACAAATTGAATTACCAATTTTTCCGCCATTTGCTTTAACGAAAGTATAAGCCATACCACCGCCGATGATTAGGTTGTCAACTTTATCAATTAAATTTTCTAAAACACCGATTTTAGATGAAACTTTAGCCCCACCAACTACTGCAGTAAAAGGTCTTGCAGGGTTGTCCAATGCTTGAGAAAGACATCTGATTTCTTTTTCCATTAAAAGTCCAGAAACAGCTGGTTTAACTATTCTTGCAACTTTTGCAGTTGAAGTATGGTTTCTGTGAGCAGCACCAAAAGCATCGTTAACATAGAAATCACCCAATTTTGCGAGTTCTTGAGCGAATGTCATATCGTCATCTTTTGCTTCTTCTGCTTTGTAGTAACGAATGTTTTCAAGCAAAGCAACTTGTCCATCTTTCAAGTCTGCTAATTCTTTTTCTGCGCCTTCTCCAACAGGAGTTTTTACAAATTTTACTTCTTCACCCAAAACTTTTGACATATATTTTGCAACAGGTTCCAAAGATAGATCTTCAAGTTTTTGACCTTCTTTCAACTTTTGTGGTCTACCCAAGTGAGCCATCAAGATGATTTTTGCTCCTTTATCTTTCAAGTATTCAACGGTAGGAAGAATTGCACGAATTCTTGTATCGTCTGTTACATTTTTGTCTGCATCCAATGGAACGTTAACATCTACTCTTACTAAGGCTCTTTTGCCTTTGATGTCGCCCAAATCTTTAATACTTTTTTTCATTTTGTATCACCTCTTTTACTAAAACTATACCCTAATTTTAGCTAGTAAAAATTTTTAGTAAATACCTAATGAGTTACGTATGAAATTTGTTCTTTTTCGTTGTGGATATTTCTTATATGTAGCAAACGTCTTGTTTTTATGCTGTCGCTGAGTTTGAATACGTTGTACAAAGAGATAATAGACAATCCAAACAGTACCGCAAATATCAAAAGATATGAGTGTGAATTATATTTCAAAACGCCATTTGCCATTTTTTCTGGAGGGAATACATTCATCAAAATTCCCGTTAAATTGCCAAACAAACCAACAAAAATGTAAAACATACAAGTCATCATGCTTACCGCAGTACCAGTTATTTCCTTTTTATTAGTATCGTGAATCAAAGGTACAAGTAAAGGAGAAAGACTTGCGCTGAATGCTAAAATTAACATTAACATTGCGATAATTTTTGTATTTATGTCGAACAAAAGGAAGATTGAAATTAAACCAGTTATTGAGAAACAAAGGCATCCTACAAGTTTTAAAAATACTGCTTTTCTTGTGTATAAAGCTTTGCTCAAGAATGCAAATACTGGACCTGATACTGAATATAAACCTGCCATGCAAGATAAAATCAATGCCGCAGTATTTACCGAAAATCCGCAAAAATCTTCAATAAATTTAAGGCCAATTACAGTTTGCAAAACGTAGTATATGCCATAATTAACACCTGCAAAAATAAATAAGTTTATATTGTGTTTATTTTGCAAAACCTTTTTAAATGGTTCAAGGTTAAATTTAATTTTTTTATTTATTTTTTTCTTTTCGGTTGACATTCCAACAAAGATAAACAATAGTGAGAATGCAGCTGTCAAAATTCCTATGAATAGAAGAACATCTCTCCAACCAAATTTATCTACGCACAATACAAAAGGTGCGTTTGCAAAGATTCCACCCATATAACCAACGAACAATGCAACCGACAGCATGAGTCCAAAGTTTTTTGAAGAGAAGGTGTTTTTTATTTCGTTAATTAAACTCAAATATATTGTACTTGAACCGATGCCAACAAGAATTCTGCTCAAATACAAAAGTGGTAAGGAGTTTGATATTGGGAAAAGGATTGCACCGACAAAGAAGAAGATTGAGCCAAATGTTATAACACGAGTTCCGCCGAACCTGTCAACTGAAATTCCTATGAACAACTGGCAAATTGCATATATATACATAAATGCAGAGCCTAAAGCTGTGATATATGGAGCTGATGCATTCAAATCTCTTTGTAAAAGGTCGAAAACCGCTCCAGGAATTGCAACACGTTGTATGTTAGCAAAAAAGTATAAAATTACTCCGACTGTTATTAGTATAATTTGTTTTTTCTTTTCCATAAATTATATTCCCTATTTCCCTAAATAACATTACAACTTGAAAATTATTTTTCAATATAAAATTTGTGTTATAATTTTAATCATCGGAGTTTGACTGTTGATATTGAAAAAGAAATTTTTAAAACTTATTTATTCCTTTTTTGCTCTTTTGTTTATTGTAAATTCAAGAGTTGAAGCTGTGCAGTCAATTATCACGATACCGTCATCAAGCGTTCTCCCTCAGGGTGGGGTAATTATAAAGGAAACGACGAGAGTAAATCCTTATGGGGATAAGAATGTTAGAATTACTCCAAATGTAACGTTTGGTACAGGTCATGGAATGGAAGTTTCTGTTGGAGTTCCAGTTAGTGTGAAATTTGCAGGTGATGTTACAGAAACAAAAACTGATTTATCTGCAAAAAAAGTTTGGTATTTAGGAAGTGGTACAAGGGTTTCTGTTGGGGGAACGATATCTCCATCTTTTAATATGCCGGTATGTCCGGATACATTTGTGTTTGGACATGTGACACAAAGATTTAAGAAAACGAAAACAGGTTTTACTGTTGGGGGATATGCAACTGGAAGACGACATTTTTTGAATTCAGGTGGCGTTATTATTGCTGTTGATCAGGTTGTAGTTTCTAACAAATTGAATGTCGTGGCAGAATGGGCAAGCGGTGAAAACAACAGAGGACGTTTCGGTGCAGGCTTGAAGTACCGTCCAAGCCCAGAATTATCGGTAAGTGCGGCAGTATTGATTCCTAATAGAGAATGTGATAATATCGGGTTTCAGTTATCACTGTCTAAATATATATCACCTGAGGATAACGTAATATTAAGGAGATTTAAACATGAAGAATTGTAGAATGTTACTTTTAGTAATGGCTTTTATAGGTTTTACATCGTTCTCTTTTGCTGAAGTAACGAGATTTTCTCAAACAGATTATAACAAGGCTATAAAGGGTGTTAAAAACCTTGAGAATGCGATGTTGCAAGGTGCAGATTTAAAAGGGATAAACTTATCAGGAGCAAATTTAACTAATGCCAATTTAGAGGGTGCAAATTTACAGGGTGCAAATTTGTCAGGAGCTATTTGTGCAAATGTTGAATTTGAAAAATCTGATTTTTCTAATGCCAATTTTAAAGGTGCAGATTGTAAGAATGCAGATTTCGAACTTTCAGTAGGCATTGGAGCTGATTTTAGTGATTCAGATTGTAAGAATGCAGATTTTGAAGATGCCGATATGCAAAATGTAAAGTTCACAAACGCACAGCTAAATAACGCTGATTTTGAAAAAACAAACCTTAAAGGTGCAGACTTAAAAGGTGCAAATCTTGATTATGCAGAGTTTGAATATGCAATTTGGACAGATGGAAAAGTTTGTTCAGAAGGATCTATAAACGGCTGTTGGTAAGGGTTTTATCAGAACTAATTTAGTAGACTGTTTAAAATTTGAAGGTTGTTATTTACATTTTATTTTTCTGGTAAAATGTAATCAAGGAGAACGACTGTGAAAAATAAAATTATATTAGGGATTATATTATCTTTGTGTATTTGTACCACAAGCTATGCTTCTATGACGAGAGAAGCTCACCAATTGTATCAAAAGGCTTGTGCATTAGAACTTGAACAAAAATATGAAGAAACTGCTGAAGTCCTTATTCAGGCTTTGAGAGTAAATGGAGATGATGCAATTTTATATATAAAGCTTGCCGGTGTTTATGCAGAATTGGGAGAAAATGAAAAGGCTCTTGCTGCCTACAAGAAAGTTTTGGCGTTAAAGCCTGACGATGCTTTTATTTACGTAAGTATCGGTAATATTCTTCAAAACATGGGAAATTATAATGATGCTTTTGAATCATACAAGCAAGCAACAAAACTTTTTCCGGAATACAAATACAACTATATGAATTTAGCGAATGTTCAATATGTACTTGGAAAGTATGCTGATTCAATTGAAAACTATAACAAATTTTTAGACTCATACCCAATGCACGAAGAAGCCAGAGAAAATCTTGCAAATGCATATTTGAGGTCAAATAAAGCAAAAGAAGCTTGCGAACAGTACAAAATGCTTTATGACAAACAAAAAGAAAACTTCAAAGAATATTCTAATTATGGTTTAGCACTTTTCAAAACAAAAAACTACAAAGATGCAATTGAAATTCTCTCAACTGCAGTAGAAAATAATCCAGAAGATATATCATCTCTTGCTAATTTAGCAATAGCTTACCAGCAAGCAGAAAAGTATGATTTTGCAAAAGCAACATTTGAAAAAGTTTTCAAGCTTAACCCAGAGCTTACAGCGTTAAGATTTGATTATGGTAACCTTCTTGCTGATACAGGAAAGTATGATGAAGCTTTGGTTGAGTATGATAAATATGCAAAAGCTTTTCCTAAGGATGTTAACGTATACTTAAATATTGCCAATGTTTATGAGAAGAAAAATAATGTTGATATGGCAATAACAAATTATCTAAAAGCTTTGAATTGCGATTCTAATAATGTTATTGCACTTAAAAAACTTGCACAATGTTATCACATACAAAAAAATTACACTTATGCTTTAGAATATTATGAAAAAGTTTTAGCAAAAACTCCAGATGACACTGATACGTTGATTAACAAAGCTATTGTGCTTCATGCAACAGATGAACTTGATAGTGCAATTCAAATCTATAAAGAGGTTCTAAAAAAACAAGAGGATAAAAGGGTTAGAGAAAACCTTTTGAGTGCGATAAATACAAAAGGTGAACAGGCATTGGAGATGGGAAAAGTTAGAGATGCAATTTTGTATTTCAACGAAGTACTTAATTATGATGTAAACAACGATTATGCATATTTTGGTCTTGGTATGGCTTATGAATATGCAAAAAATAAAACAAAGGCGATTGAAAATTACGAAAAAGCAATTGAGATAGATCCTAATAACAAAGAATACAGAACTGCTTATGAAAAAATTACAGGTCAACAACCAACAGTACAAAAGGTTGTAAAATCTCAGCCAACAGTTCAAACACAAAAACAAACTACTACTTCTCAACCAACTAAGGAAAGTTTGATAAAAGAAGGAGATGCTTTGTATAAATCGCAAAAATACACAGAAGCGATTAGCAAATACACACAAGCGCTTAAACTTGATTCAAACGATTATGTTACATACTTAAAGCTTGGAAATATGTACAAAGCACAAAAAAATGCCACAAAATCGAGTGAAGCTTACCAAAATGCAATAAAAATAAATCCTAAGTATACAGATGCTTGGTTTAATTTAGGTCTTGTTTATGCCGAAACATCAAATTATGCAGATTGCCAAAAATGTTTTCAGAAGGTTATAGCCTTGGATCCAACTTACTTGTATGCATATTATGCGCTTGCAATGGCATACGAGTCTGATAAGAAATATCCAGAAGCAATAGAAAATTATGAAAAATTTCTTTCTTTGAATAAAGATGCAAAAGCAGCACAAGTGGTGCAAAATAAATTGAATGTATTGAAGAAAAATAACCAATGATAAAGAAACTTTTACTACTTTCTGTTTTGATTATAACGGTTTTTATGGTCAGCTCTTGCAGTAGAGAAGAAAAATCGCTTATTTTATTTAATCATAACCCGATAACGAGATTGAATGTTCTCGAAAATGCTACTGATTTTAAGGTAGACGAGAGAATTTATTTCATTTATATGACTAAGAAAAATCTTGAGGGTGAAGATATAAGAATAAAAATATTCAAGAGAGAACCAAAGGCAAATGGGTTGATGAATACTCTTGTTTATTCAAATGATTTTAGGCTAAAAAAAGGTGAAATAAACTATTTTACGGATTATATAGTAATGCAAAAATCTGGGGATTATGCAATGCTTGTTTTTAGAAAAGACAATCTTTGGAGAGCAGATGCAATTGCGGATTTTAGAGTAAATTCAAGATAACTGGTCAATAAAATCTTTAGATGTCATTCCTTCAATAAAAACAGTTTTTTCTTTAGAAGTTTCGCCTTTTACTATCTGTATGGATGTTTTCGCACGATGAAGTCTTTTGGCAAGATATTCAATTAAATTTTTATTTGCTTTGTTTTCTATCGGTTGAGCCGTGACTTTTACTTTCAAAAATGTTTCTTCAAAAACAATATCGCATTTTGAAGAGTTTGGAATTATTTTTAAATGAATGATTAAACCTTTGTCTGTTTCTTTTAAGAAATTCACTATTTACTAATCCTTATTTGTCGTGTTATAATTATAACATGGATACTCTTTTTGAAGATATATATAAGCGATTGGTTGAACAAAAACGACCAGAAGAAGATATAAAAAAAATAGAAGAAGCTTTTTTGTTTGCGAAAAAAGTTCATGATGGACAATATAGAGTTTCAGAAGAACCATATATTATCCACCCCGTAGAAGTGGCTAAAATTCTTGTAGATTTAAAAGCTGATAAAGATACGATAATTGCAGCATTTTTACATGATGTCCTTGAAGACACAGATACCCCGCCAGAAGTTATTGAAGAAAAATTCTCAACCGATGTTTTGACACTTGTTCAAGGCGTTACAAAACTCGGTAAATTACAGTTTAAATCTACAGAGGAACGCCAAGCTGAAAATTTCAGAAAAATGCTTATAGCCATGGCGAAGGATGTTCGTGTTGTATTTTTGAAATTGGCGGATAGGCTTCATAATATGAGAACGCTAAATTTTATGGCTCTCAACAAACAACAAAGGATTGCGCAAGAAACTCTTGATATTTTTGCCCCACTTGCCAATAGATTAGGTATCGGAAAAATCAAGGCAGAACTTGAAGATTTATCACTAAAGTATCTTTATCCTTCAAAGTATTATGAAATTGCACAATTAGTTTCACAGACAAAGGCAGAGAGAGAATCAACTGTAAAACTTCTTATTGATAAGTTGTCAAAGGACGTTAAAGCAAGTGGAATAAATGCTCAGATAACAGGTAGGGCAAAACATTATTATAGTATTTACAGTAAAATGAAAAGGTTAAACATTGCCTTTCACGATTTGTACGATATTACTGCAGTCAGAGTGATAGTAGATACGGAAAAAGAATGTTATGAAGTTTTAGGGATTATACACTCACAGTTTAAACCTATCCCAGGGCGTTTTAAAGATTATATTGCAATGCCTAAAGGCAATATGTATCAGTCTTTGCACACATCAGTTATAGGCCCTCGTTCAAAACCTCTTGAAGTTCAAATTAGAACGTGGGCAATGCATGAGGTTGCAGAATATGGGGTTGCTGCACACTGGAGATACAAAGAAAAAGGGTCTTTTAAGGCTGATAATCCATCAGATATCCAGTTTTCTTGGATGAGAAAGCTTGTTGAATATGATAAAGATGTTACAAGTACAAAAGATTTTGTTGATAGAGTAAAATTAGATTTGTTCTCTGATCAGGTTTTTGTATTCACTCCAAATGGTGATGTTTTTGACTTGCCCCAAAACGCAACACCTGTTGATTTTGCATACCGTATCCACTCTGATGTCGGACACAAAACAGTTGGTGCATTGATTAACGGAAGAATTGCTCAACTTGATTCAAAACTCAAAAACGGGGATATCGTTGAAATTTTGACTTCAAAACATCCTGCACCTCGCTTGGATTGGTTGAATTTTGTTGTTACAAAACAGGCTTCTTCAAAAATTAAACAATGGTTTAAGAAGAATAATAGAGAAGAACATGTTGCACTTGGTAAAGCTAACCTTGAACACGAACTTACAAAGACCGTATTTGACGATACACTCAAATCAGGAGAATTTGATAGAATTGCTAAACTTATGAACTATCAGTCAACTGAAGATTTGTTTGCTGCAATAGGTTATGGTGAAACCACTGTAAATAAGGTTTTAAACAAGATAAAGAAACCTGCAAAACAGATTGAAGATGCTTTTGTTCAAAGTAAAAGCAGAAAAAAATCAGAAAAAGATATTATTGGACTTGAGGGTCTTTTATATTCTATTGCAAAATGTTGTTCGCCAATTCCTGGAGAGCCTATCGTGGGTGTTGTTACACGTTCAAAAGGTGTTTCTGTACACAGAACAGACTGTCACTCGCTTGAAGGAATTCCTCCAGAAAGATTTTTACAAATTCATTGGGCAGATGATAATGCTTCTGATAAAACATATTCAACTACAATCAAGATTGAAACTGTTGACAAAATGGGATTGCTTAAAGATGTTATTGCTGCAGTTTCGGATAACAATACTAATATCATTTCTGCAAATGTTAAATCAAAAGAAGGTCAATTTGGTATAATTGAACTTGGACTTGAACTTGATAATATTTGGACCTTGAGAAAGGTTATAAACACATTGCAATCAATGCCAGAAGTTCATAGTGTTAAACGTACACAAGCAAGTTATAATACGGTAAATAATTCTCATAAAAATAAGAAAAGCAAGCAAAAACCAAAGAATAAAGTCAATTAACAATTTTTAATAAAAAGGTTTAAAACGATGTTTCTTTATGTGATACTGTGGATGTGTAAGTGTTAACAAAAGGAGATTTATTATGCCAACATTTATTGAAGACGTTGTTGCAAGACAAATATTAGATTCAAGAGGAAATCCGACAGTAGAAGTTGATGTTAAACTATCTTGTGGAGTTGTAGGTAGAGCTGCAGTTCCATCTGGTGCATCAACAGGGATTTATGAAGCTCTTGAAATGAGAGATGGCGATAAAACAAGATATATGGGCAAAGGTGTTTTAAAGGCTGTTGATAACGTAAATTCAATAATTGCACCAGAACTTATTGGTGAAGATGCGGCAAATCAATATGAAATCGATAAGTTGATGTTGGAACTTGACGGAACATCTAATAAGTCAAAGTTGGGTGCTAACGCAATTTTAGGTGTTTCTCTTGCGGTTGCAAAGGCAGCATCTTTGGCTTATGAAATGCCATTGTATAGATATTTGGGAGGCATCAATGCTGTTACACTTCCTGTACCAATGATGAATATTATAAATGGTGGTGCTCATGCTGATAACAATGTAGATTTTCAAGAATTTATGATCACTCCAGTTGGAGCAGAAAATTTTCAAGAGGCAATTAGAATGGGTGCAGAAGTATTCCATAATTTAAAAGCTGTATTAAAAGATAAAGGTTATGTGACATCAGTTGGTGATGAAGGTGGATTTGCACCAAACTTATCTTCTAATGAAGAAGCTCTTGAAGTTATTGTTAGCGCAATTGAAAAAGCAGGTTATACAACAGAACAAATCAAAATTTGTTTGGATGTTGCATCTTCTGAGTTCTACGAAGAAGGAAAATATAAACTTGATGGAGAAGGAAAAGTTCTTTCAAGAGAAGAAATGGTTGATTTCTTGGCAGCTTGGGTAGACAAATATCCTATTATATCAATTGAAGATGGTATGGCAGAAGAAGATTGGGAAGGCTGGAAAATGCTTACTGATAAAATTGGTCATAAGTGTCAATTGGTTGGTGATGATTTGTTTGTTACTAATACAAAAAGATTGGCAGAAGGAATTCAAAGAGGAATTGCAAATTCAATTCTTATCAAGGTAAATCAAATTGGCACATTAACTGAAACGTTGGCAGCAATTTCAATGGCACATGCTGCAGGTTATACTGCTATAACTTCACATAGATCAGGTGAAACTGAAGATTCATTTATAGCTGACTTGGCTGTTGCAGTAAATTGTGGTCAAATAAAAACAGGTTCTGCATCTCGTTCAGATAGAATGGCAAAATATAACCAACTTATCAGAATAGAACAAGAACTTGGTTGTGCAGCTAAATATATTGGTATCAAAGCTTTTAACGGACAAAGAGGACAAAAGAAATCTTGTTGTTGCTGTTAATATAAAATAGATAATAAAAAAGGCTTACCTTGTAGGTGAGCCTTTTTTTAGGGGAAAAAATGTATAAATACAAGCACTTAAGCAACTTCATTTTCTGTTAATTTTGAAGCTAAAACCCAAGCAGTAGCTTCATCAATGTTAGGAACTTCTGAGTAAACAGAGTTCAAATTTTCTTCAAATGTAGCTTCAAATTCTCTCATAGATTCTGCGATATCAGCTTGTCTTGTAGATGAAATATATTGAGCCGGATCGATTTTTTTTGCAGTTGCAACGGCATTCAACATTATTGAAGAATTTGCCATATATTGCAAAACATCATTTGCAGAAACTTGAGCTCTTTCAGGTTGAGCTGGTTGTTGTTGAACTTTTTCTTCTGTTTTTGGTGTTTCTGGTCTTTGAGGCATAGCGCCTTGCAAACCAATATTATAATTATTTGTATTGTAATTGTTTGAAATCAATGACATGCTACTCTCCTCTAAGACTAATTATGCATGCATTATCGACAATTTTGGGCAAAAACTTTAATGAATTTTGAAATCAAGTTAACATTTCTTAATATTTAAATTTATTTTTAACAAAACTTTATAAATTTGTTTAAAAAGAAAAGAATGTGGTATATAATAGATAATGACGAAATTTAGAACAAAGAAAATAAATTTGTCAAGAATGTAACGAAAATAGAAAGGAATATGCCAAAAATGGTAAAGTTTAAAATACCGG
>QHMH01000009.1 GCA_003258795.1 Candidatus Melainabacteria bacterium
AGGTTGGGTTTAAAAGTTTTGCTATGTTCGCTCAACCTTGACAACATTGCTTTAATGCCATGTAACCCTGCAATTGGTGGACCTGCAAAGTCAACGTTAGTTAGAGAAATCGATGCTTTAGGTGGAGTAATGGGCGAAGTTGCGGATGCAACTTATATTCAAATGAAAACATTAAACTCTTCAAAAGGACCAGCGGTTAGGGCGTTGAGAGCACAATCAGACAAAAAAGAATATATGAGATATATGAGAAACCTAATCGAAGCAAACTCAAATATCTACCTTAAACAATGTTGTATTTGCGACTTAATTGTAGAAAATGGTGTAATTTTGGGGGCAATTGATGAATATGGAATTGAATATCATGCTCCAACCGTAATATTAACTACTGGAACATCTTTAGATGGAAAGATTTTTGTTGGTTTAAAATCATACAGAGCAGGAAGGCTTGGGGAAATGCCTGCAATCGGGCTTTCTGATTGTTTGAGAAAACTTGGTTTTTCTGTTAAAAAGCTCAAAACTGGAACTCCGGCAAGAATTGACAAAAGAACTATTGATTACTCAAAAATGACAGTTCAACCTGGAGATGATACTTTAAGTTTTTATTCTTTTAAACCAAATCGTCCGATAAGACCTCAATATCCTTGTTATTTGACAAGAACAACGGAAGAAACTCACAAAATTATAAAAAGCAACCTTGACAAATCTCCTATGTATCAAGGATTGATTGAAGGTAAAGGTCCAAGATACTGTCCTTCAATTGAAGATAAGGTTGTAAGGTTTGCATCCAATCCTTCTCACCATATTTTTATTGAGCCAGAAGGTTTGAATACTTATGAAATTTATGTTCAAGGATTTTCAAGTAGTTTGCCAGTAGAAGTTCAGTTCAAGATGCTTCGCTCACTTCCTGGGCTTGAAAAATGTCACATGATAAAGCCAGCTTATGCTGTGGAATATGACTACATCCCTGCAATACAAATCACACATTCTTTAATGACAAAACTTGTTAAAGGATTGTTTAACGCTGGACAAATCAACGGAACTTCAGGTTATGAAGAAGCTGCATCGCAAGGGCTTATTGCAGGGATTAACGCTTTTAATTATTTAAACAATTCACAAATGCTTGAACTTTCAAGAGCTTCCTCATACATTGGAACATTGATTGATGATTTGGTTACAAAAGATATTCAAGAGCCTTATAGAATGCTAACCTCACGTTCTGAATACAGACTTCTTTTACGACAAGACAATGCAGATGAAAGATTAACTCCTATTGGAAGAAAAGTTGGACTTGTTGATGATGCACAATATGATGTTTTCTTGAAAAAACAATCGCAAATAAAAGAAGAGCTCAATCGACTTGCACAAGAAAAAGTCCCTATAAATAATATTGATAGTGCCAACATCGTACTTGAAAAATATGGAGAATCTTTGGATAGGGGCATAAAGCTTGCAGAACTCTTAAAGAGAACTAACATTGACTATAATGTATTAAAAGAAGTTGATGAAAAAACAAAAGAATTAGATTTGCCAAAAGATGTTTATGAGCAGGTTGAAATCCTCATAAAATATGATGGATATCTGAAACGTCAGCAAATGCAAACTGAACAAGCTTCAAGGCTTGAAAAATTTAAAATTCCTGACGACATTGACTACTCTAAAGTTCAACATATTTCTACAGAAACAAGAGAGAAACTTGAAAAGATTAGACCAAAAGACTTGGCTCAAGCGTCAAGGATTGGTGGAGTAAAGCCTGCTGATATTTCTGTTCTTATGGTAATGCTTGAAAAGAACACGCTCTACGTTTAGATATACTCTTTTATTTTAATATCATAAGCCTCTGGATTGTTTATAGCAAGCGCCTTTGGTAAATAATCAGAATTTATGTTGTCAGCTATTGTTCTAATATTAAATGTGGCAGAAACCAATAGCGTAGGAATTCTTGAATTCAACTCTTTCACTCTCTCCACAAGCCATTCCCCTGCATAAAGCGGTGAAAAATCTTCTTCCATTTGTAAGTCTGTAATTACCAAATCATAAGGGGTTTTTACATTTTCAAAAACCTTGTCGTACGCATCTCTTGCACATTCGCATATTGTCAGTTCAACATCAAACTTTTCAAGTCTTTGTTTGTGATATTTTCTCCAACCGTCTGAATCATCTACGACAAGTATTCTCTTCATCTTCATTTACCTTTTCAACAAAAACACTCTATATTCGCATGGGTTAAGAACTTCAAATTCAAGCAAGTCTGTTTGTTCAAAATCTTTTTCAATAAAGCTTTCTCCGTCAAAAACATATTCCTTTGAAACTTTTAGCTCTCCTGGAAGATGAAGCATTTTATTCACTACGGCATCATTTTCTTTAATTGTTTCTATCTTTTCTTCACTATCTTGAAGTATTATATTTTCTCGAATTGGTTTATAATTCGCAACTGCCAAAATGTACTCTTTTGCAGGTTCTTTTGAAATAAGCCAGCTTACAAAGCCGTCATCATCTTCTGTTATAATTACAGCTTCCCCGTTTCGTACAATATCAGATTTATTTCTAAAATCCGAAATAGCCCTAAACTCATTTAAAAATTCATCGTCATAATTTTTAGCAATCTTTTCATCTTCGCCTAAGGATTTGGAGAACTCATATTCAGTAAATGTTTCATCTCCGTCGGTGAATAAAATCGGGCATAGCGCATTTTTACCGGCAGGTAGAAAATGCAGACAAAACCATTTGAAAAGTGCCTCTTTCTTTTCAAGCCCTGCTGTCAAATCAAATCTATTATTGTAAGTTCTAATGATTGATATACTTTTACCTACTTCGGTATTAAAATTTGCAAGATTTCCGGAGTTTGAAAGTATTGTTTGAGGACAATCATAATTTAAAGTATCAAATACTACATCTGCAATATCTTTAAACTTTTTGTAATCTCCGTCAATTAAGATTGTGAAATTCTTTTTCTTCAATGTTTCAACAAGTTTTTTTACAAATTCCTTTGGAATTTCCTTATCTTCATCAAAAATGTGTTTTACATAATCGATTTTAAACCCGTCAAAATTAAATGTTTCTTTTTGCTTAACTGCAAAATCTATAAAATATTTTTCAACTTTTTCATTTAAGTATCCATTTTCGCTCAAATATGCAGGAGCTTGAAAATCGTTTTTTACAAGTTCAGAGATATTATTTCCATCCTTGTCAAAATGTTTGAACACAGGATAATTTTCTTCTGAATTCATATAATCAAAAATAGGCAATCCGTCTTCTTTATATGCGCCACAAGGAAGTGTCCAAAGTCCTTCTTGAATAAGTTTTTCTGTAATTTTTTGAGCATTCTGCATCGTGTATTCATCAACATCTTTTTTTTCAAATTCCAGCACGATTTTCTGAACTCTTTTTTGAAGCTTAATTTGATTTTCTTTTGAATACATTTCCTTACAGAGCTTTTTCTTATACTCAATAAGATGATATTTGAAAACCTCGTAAATTTTAGCATAATCTTCGCTTAAACAACCTTTTGATGATTGTCCGTAAATATTTTTGACAATTTCAACGTCATCTTTATCATAGGTTTTTTCGAGTTCTTCAACGACATTAGGAATATAAGAATTTATTTTTTCTTCTGCATACTTAACATCAATCCACCTTGCTAAATATGGCTTAGCCAAAAAAGGCTCACTATATCTTGCAAACCTTGTCATAAAGTCTGTAAAAACAGCATGCCCGCATTTTTTTGCAAGTCCAACAAAAACTCGAACAACGCTTTCTCCGTCAAGTTCTGCAAGTTTATCCTCAATCTTTGGAGAAATTTTTAGTCCTTTTATATAATATGAGCAATCAAAATCTCTTATATAAAATGGAGTTAAGAAAATACTCGTCAAAACCTCTCCATTTTTGGTTGGAAGGTAGAGCAATTCTTTAATCAAGTTGCAGATATTATCACAATTCTCAATTCCAGTTAGGTTTATTTCTTTTATTTCAGAATTTCCAACGTTTAAGCTTGAGCCAAAATTAAATTTTTCGCATTTCTTTTCAAAACAGTATAGCACTTCAGAATTTGTCAATTCTCTTTCTCTAATGTATCCAAATTTTTCTAATTGCAAGTTTAGTTCAGACTTACGTTCTTCTGAAATCTCCTCATTTCCATAAACGGTCTTTATTTTTTCATAAATCTCGTCTATGGTTTTTATTTTTTTTGTTTTGAAAAAAGAAAACATACGCACCCCTACAAATCCATTATACGTAATATATCATCAAGATTGCAAGAAGTTTTATTAACACTTGCATTTGCGAATTTCAATGCAGAATCAGGGTCTTTTAAACCGTTACCCGTAAGAGTACAAACGATTTTTGAGCCTGAAACAATTTCGTCTTTAAATTTAATCAAGCCTGCAACTGAAGCAGCTGAAGCAGGTTCTGCCAAAACACCTTCTAAAGATGCTATCATTTTATATGCATTTACGATTTCTTCATCACTAACACAATCGATTTTTCCATGACTTTCATCTCTTGCCGCCATTGCCTGCTTTCTACTTGCAGGATTACCAATTCTAATCGCTGTTGCAAGTGTTTCTGGGTTTTCTATAACCATATCTTTTACGATTGCCGCAGCGCCTTGAGCCTCAAAACCGTACATTTTAGGTAATTTGTCCGAAAGGTTATTTTCTCTGCATTCCTTGTAACCTTTCCAATATGCAGTAATGTTTCCAGCATTTCCAACTGGGATAAAATGATAATCTGGAGCATTTATATCTTCACAAATTTCATAAGCCGCTGTCTTTTGACCCTCAATTCTGTATGGGTTTAAGGAATTAACCAAGGTTACACCATATTTTGATGAAATTTCTCGAACTAATTCAAGCGCCTTGTCAAAATTTCCCTTTATTGCAATAATTTTTGCCCCGTACATCATCGCTTGAGATAATTTCCCAAGTGCAATATATCCATCTGGAATTAGAACAAAAGTTTTGATTTTAGCCTTTGCGCCATAAGCTGCAGCAGATGCAGAAGTATTTCCTGTAGATGCACAAATAATCGCATTAGAACCATCTTCCACCGCCTTTGAAACCGCAAGTGTCATCCCCCTATCTTTAAAACTACCCGTTGGATTTGCACCTTCAAATTTTAAATAAATTTCCGCATCAATTCCTATTTTTTTTGCTAAATTTTCTGCCTTTATAAGTGGAGTATTTCCCTCATTCAAAGTTATTACAGGAGTTTTGTCACTAACCGGTAAATATTTAGCATACTTGTTTATCAAACCTTTGTACATTTTTAATCTCCAAGCCTTATTAAACTATCTGTTCTATTAACGCAAGTCTCATTGTTAAGCTCTTCAAGAGCTTTTTGCATATCCTTTTCACAAGCATCTTCCGTAATTAAAACTATATTTGCAGTATTATCTTTTTGCAAGCCTTTTTGCAAAAGATTTGAAATACTTATTTTGTTTCTCGCAAAAATTCTACCTAAAGATTCAATAACCCCAAATGCATTTTTAGCATTTATAGAAAGATAATAACGATTAACCGTATCCTTTATATCAAGCATATCAGCAATTTCTTCATGGTTGCAACGCATTATAGGAAGCGGAATAGACGATTTTCCAAGCTCACTTGAAAGAGTTAAAATATCCCCAATCACAGAACTTGCAGTTGGGAATTCTCCAGCTCCTGCGCCTGACAACATAATTTTTCCAACGGGATAACCAGATATCATTACCGCATTGGTTACGTAGTTTATCGAGGAAAGCGGGTGATTTTCAGAAATTAACATAGGATGAACTCTCACATCAGCTTTGTTATCTTTCGTTATTTGTGCAAGTGCGATAAGTTTTATTCTATACCCAAATTCCTTTGCGTTTTCCATATCCTCTGGACGAATTTTGGTAATACCTTCAATGTAAACTTTCGACAAATCAATCTTTTTTCCCAAAGCCAATGTTGCAAGCGTAACAATTTTGTACGCAGCATCAAAACCTTCAACATCACCCTTAGGATTCGTTTCAGCATAACCAGATTTTTGAGCCTCTAAGAGAACATCATCGTATGAACTTTGTTCCCTCTCCATTTTTGTCAAAATATAGTTTGTCGTTCCATTTAAAATCGCAGTAATTTTGTTGATTTTATTTCCGGATAAAACTGTCTTTAATGGCATTACAATCGGAATACCACCAGCAATAGCTGCCTCATACAAAATAACTTTATTGTTCGCCCTTGCAAGTGTAAAGATTTCTGTTCCGTGTTTTGCAAGCAATTCCTTGTTTGCACAAACTATATGTTTCCCATTCTTTAATGCCGTAACAATAAGTTCTAAGGCCGGATGAATTCCACCCATAACTTCAACCACAATATCTATCTCTGGATCGTTCACAACCTCAAAAGCATCATCAGTCAAAAGGCTTTTGTCCAAATTTTCTATGCCTCTGTCCTTTAATAAATCTCTGACAGCAATTTTTGCTATCTCAATATTTTCGTTGTCATACAATGTTTTAAAGACTCCAGAACCAACCGTTCCAAGTCCAATTAGTCCAATTTTTATTTTTTTCATTATTATTTTACCCTTTTTTATATTAAACCACAAAATCAGGTTGCATTTCATAAAAATTTTATTGTATAATTTTTCTATAAAAACTTAACTTGGAGAAATTTTATGTTGAACTTTTTAAAAACAAGAAAATTTTATATACTACTCATTGCAATAATTGGTCTTTTAACATCATTAGAGCTTATTTACATTTACTATCAAGCGAATTTTAACAACTACGCACTTGCAAGTTTTTGTACAATAAATGATTTTATAGACTGTGACGGAGTAGCAAAAACAGTTTATGCTCAATTTGCAGGAATTCCACTTGCTTGTTGGGGTGTTTTCTTCTACTCAATCACTATTTTCTTTGTTTTTGTGGACAAATTGAAAAACATAAAATTTTTAGGATTTTTGGAAGTATTTAAAAATCCACGTACTTATATTGCAACTCTCGGTTATGTGGCTTTTATAATTTCTATGACGTTAGCTTTCATAAGCCTTAAAATAATAAACAAGCTCTGTATTCTTTGCGTATTTACATACATTCTTGATTTGCTAATTGCAATTGTTGCAACAGATTTTTCAAATGGCGTGGATAGCATTATAGATGTATTTAAAAACTCTATCACTGACTTTATAGACGCTGTTAAAGTTCCAAAATATGCTGTTAGCTTTGTAATTTGTCTTTTGATTTTTGCAGGATTTTTAACATATACAAACACAACTTATGTGTTTACTCCTCAACTGAAAGCTCAAATGGAACATTTGTACTTTGAAAAACTCGTACAAAATAATCCATACAAAGTTAATGGAAATATCTTGGGTGATGAAAATGCGAAAATTACAATCTTGTTATTTACAGACTATGAATGTCCAATTTGTAAAATCTTTAACGTAATGCTTCATAAAGCAATGAAAGATGTTAAAGGAATAAGAATTGAACATAGAAACTTCCCTCTTGATAACAAGTGTAATAAATCTCTCGATCAGCCATTCCACGAAAATGCCTGCTTATATGCAAGATATGCTATCGCTGCAGAAAATCAAGGTGCTTTAGGTTTGATGAATGACGAATTATTTAAAAATCAACCTAAAACCGAAGATGAAATAATTGAAATGGTTGAAATGACAAGTATAGATACAATTAAACTCAGCAAAGATGCAAAGTCCGAAGAAACAAACAAAAAACTTCAAGAAAGCATCAATGAAGCTATCAAATACAAAATTCAAGGAACACCTATGTTTGTATTGAACGGAAAAGCAATCCCTGCAATGCAACCTTATGAAAAATTAAAAAAAATGTTGAATGATATATCAGAAGGAAAAGAAGTAGAAACAATTGATGAAATTGGAAAATAAAATTCTGGTTCATTGTTGCTGTGGAATTTGTGCAGGATACCCCCTAACCTTGTTAGGAGAAGATTGCGTTGCATTTTTTTACAACCCAAATATTTATCCATTAGAAGAATACAACAAACGACTCGAAGCAATGAAAACTCTCTGTAAAAAACTAAAAAAAGAATTGATTGTTTCACAATACGATAACGAAAATTATGAAAATCAAATGAGTGAATACAAAGATTACAAAGAAGGCTCTGAAAGATGTATCAAATGCTTCGAAATAAGACTTAGAAAAACATTTGAAGAAGCAAAAAAGCTTGGAATAAAAAAAGTAACAACAACCCTCTCTGTAAGCCCCCATAAAAAATATGATTGGATAAGAACGGTTGGAGATAAACTTGCAAAAGAATTTGATATTGAATTCGCAGACTATAATTTTAAAAAACAAGACGGTTTTTTGAAAACAATGAAAATTGCTAAGGAACTTGAGCTTTATAGACAAAATTACTGCGGATGCAGAAATAGTAGAACACAACAAGTTTAGTTGAATACATAAACTCAAATATGGTATTACAAGAACAAACACTTTTGACAAAGTAATTAAAAATATCAAAGATTTAGTAAAGGTAAAAAAAGAAGATAAAGATTCATATACAATTAGAGTTCAATTTGTTATACATAAACTAAATTGGCGAGAAGTCCCAGACTTTATAAAAATGTGTTTAGATTTGAATGTCGACGAGATATTATTTTGGGGAGTTGCAGACTGGGGAACAGAATATACAAAAAACTTTGTAGCTTGCACAAGATCAACTACAACATCTTGCAAACCTTTAATTTTTATAAAAAAAAGAGCCGAATTACTTCGACTCTTTTTCTTTTAGCATTTCGATTTTGTTGACTATGCTTGGATTTTATCAACAACCCCAGCACCAACTGTTCTTCCGCCTTCACGGATTGCAAATCTCATACCTTCTTCGATAGCAACTGGAGCGATCAATTCAACTTCCATTACTACGTTATCACCAGGCATTACCATTTCGCCATCGAACTTGATTGAACCAGTTACGTCAGTAGTTCTGATGTAGAATTGTGGTCTGTATCCAGGGAAGAATGGAGTGTGACGTCCACCTTCGTCTTTTGTCAATACATAAACGTTAGCTGTGAATTTTGTATGTGGATGAATTGTTCCAGGTTTTGCCAATACTTGACCTCTTTGGATGTCTTTTTTGTCAATACCACGAAGCAAAGCACCAATGTTGTCACCAGCTTGACCTTGATCCAACAATTTTCTGAACATTTCAACACCTGTTACAGTTGTTTTTTTAGTTTCGCCAAATCCAACCAATTCAACTTCATCACCAACTTTAACAACGCCACGTTCAACTCTACCTGTTGCAACAGTACCACGACCTGTGATAGAGAATACGTCTTCAACTGGCATCAAGAATGGTTTGTCCAAATCACGTTCTGGAGTTGGGAAGTATGTATCCAATGCATCCATCAATTCCCAAATCTTATCTGTCCATTCATTTTCGCCTCTCTTGATGCTTGGGTTAGCTTGTACAGCTTCCAAAGCTTTCAAAGCTGAACCGTGGATGAATGGGATGTTATCTCCGTCGAATTCATAAGAAGAAAGCAATTCTCTTACTTCCATTTCTACCAATTCTAACAATTCTGGATCATCAACCATGTCACATTTGTTCAAGAATACAACCAAGTTAGGAACACCAACTTGTCTTGCCAACAAGATGTGTTCACGAGTTTGAGGCATTGCACCGTCTGTTGCTGCTACTACCAAGATAGCTCCGTCCATTTGTGCAGCACCTGTAATCATGTTTTTAACATAGTCTGCGTGGCCTGGGCAGTCAACGTGTGCATAGTGTCTTGTTGCTGTTTCATACTCAACGTGTGCAGTTGAGATTGTTATACCTCTTGCTTTTTCTTCTGGAGCAGCATCGATTTCATCAAATTTCTTTGCTTGTGCTTGTCCAGCAGCTGCCAATGTTGCTGTAATAGCAGCTGTCAATGTTGTTTTACCGTGGTCAACGTGACCTATTGTACCAACGTTGACGTGCGGTTTAGTTCTTTCAAACTTTTCACGTGCCATGAGAGTAATCTCCTTTTCAAATTATACTACCTATACTTAATTATTATGCATTAAGTGACATTTTTTATTCTAATTCATCAAACTTTATTGTCAAGCGATTTATTATTCTTCTTCCTCAACTTCAGTTTCTTCTTCTTCCTTTGTTATTGCATATTGATCTGAAACTTCTTCATCATCCAAGTCAAGTTCTTTTTGATTCATTTCTTCTTCTATTTCTTCTTGAAGTTCTGAATCATCTTCATAGTCGCTCTCTGCCTCTTCTGTATACTCATAATTTTGAGCTTCTTCTGCTTTTTCCATTTGACTTACACTCTTGATATCTATTTTCCAATTTGTAAGTTTATGAGCAAGTCTTACATTTTGACCTTCTCTTCCGATTGCAAGGCTCAATTGATCATCTGGTACAACCACAAGGGCTTCTTTTGAATTTTCATCATCTGCCAATATATCTACTGAAACTATTCTTGCAGGAGATAAGGCATTAACAATATATTCAACTGGGTTTGGAGAATATCTTACTATGTCAATTTTTTCGTTTTTCAACTCGCCAACAATTGTTTGAATTCTGCTTCCTCTTGTTCCGATGCATGCTCCCACAGAATCAACCTCTGGATCATTTGACCATACTGCAATTTTTGTTCTATATCCAGCTTCTCTTGAAATTGATTTGATTTCAACAATTCCATCTTCAATTTCAGGAACTTCAAGTTCAAAAAGCTCTCTAACAATTTCAGCATTAGCATGCGATACAATAACTTGAGGCAATCTATTTGTTTCTTTTACATTCAAAACAAATACTCTGATTCTGTTTCCAGGTTTGTAATATTCCCCTGGAATTTGTTCTTTTGGTGGCATTATTGCATCTGTTTTACCAATGTTAACAATAACGTTTCTTCTATCCATTCTTTGGATAATACCTGTGATAAGAGTACCTTTCTTTTCCAAAAATTCGTTTAATACTAAATCTCTTTCAGCTTCTCTTATTCTTTGTGTAATAACTTGTTTTGCCGCTTGTGCTGCAATTCTGCCAAATTGTTCTGGAGTAACTTCAATTTTAACTTCGTCATCAATTTCTACGTCTTCATCGATTTCTTTTGCATCTTTTAACGAAATTTGAACGTCTTCCATTCCTTCTTCAACGTCTTTTACTACAACTTTTGTTCTGAAAACACCAATTTCGCCAGATTGTTCATCCAAAATTCCTTCGATGTTATCAACATCTTTAAGGTGCATGTGTCTTTTGTAGGCAGCAACCATTGCATCACATAGAGAATCAATCAAAACATCTTTTGATATTCCTTTTTCTCTTTCAATTTGTTCGCATGCTTCAAATAAAGCAGTTCCAATTTTAATCATTTTTTTCTTCCTTATAATAATGTATCAATCTTCCATATATAGCCTTGAATTTTTTATATCTTCAAGTGGCAATACCAATTCTTTGCCGTCATCTATTCTTTTTACAAATATTTTCTTTCCAGCCTCGTCATAATCTACCAAATTGGCCTTAAATATTTGATTTTCTTCACCCTCTAAAGGTTTTTTCAATTTAATGCTTATATTTTTTCCTCTAAAATACTCGTATTCCTTATCTGATTTGAATTTTCTCTCCAACCCTGGAGAAGAAACTTCAAGATAATATTTACAAGGAATCAATTCCTCGAGAAATTCTTCTAAACTTCTTGTAACATTTTCACAGTCGTCAAGTGTTACTGGCTTATTATATGAGAACAAAAAGATTTTCAGATACCATCTATGATTTTCTTTTTCAAAATCAACTTCGATAGGTATTAAGTCATATCTCATTGCTGTATTTTCAATGAGTGGTTTTATTTTTTCTAATATTTCGTATCTGTTAATTTCCTGTTTCATATACATTCTTTTATTTTGCAGTTCAACAACTGAAACTGCAATCAACTACATCGGCAATACTGCACCTTAGTGTACGAAAAAATTAAAAATGAAAACAAATTCAATCCGTACATTACAAATGATATTATATATATTTTAATTTGTAAAGTACGGACAAATTTTTGTAACAAAATATATTATTTTTTGGAAGTTTTATTTATTCCACTTGCAGAATTTTTTTGAGAGGGTTTGAAATTTTTCTCAAATTTTTCTGCTATTGGTGTTGCAATAAGGGGAACTAATAGTCTTTCAGTAAGAATTCCTGATATTGCTAAGGTCATAAGACCGGCAAAAGTTTTCTTTGCCACCTTAACATCTTTAAATTGAACATTTGAAAACATTTTGTTCCAAAGAGCATCCTGAAATTTTTTGCTTGCAACAGCAAAGCCAACTCCAAGTTGCAGAACTGATGTTACTGCTCCAGATGCCAAATCCATTGCGGCAACAAATCCTCTTTGTTCTTCAGGGATTTTTTTGTTTTCTTTTGTCGTTTTATATCTTGTTGAATATGCAAAAACATCTTTCGCTACTGCGCAAACAACCAATGTTTTCGCTGCAAAAGTATCATCGTTTATAACCCTTTTTATATGATTGTTCAAAAGGTTTGATTTTGTAAACTTTGAAAAAGCATCATTTATTTTCATTTTTTGTCATCCTTTCTGCAATCATTGGAAATACTTTGTTTGATATGGCAAGAGTTGGGATGTAGAGAGCAATTGTTGTAAGCGTTCCAAGCCTATCCTTAAAAACATTCAAGCATTGTTCATCAAGTTTTTTTATAGCTTCTTTTTTTGACAAACCTGCTCTTATTTCTTCTTGTATTTTTTCGGGAAAAATTCCTTTCTTTTTCGCAATTTCTGTAAGTTTAAAGTTTATTTTTCCCTTTGATGCGAGTTTATCTATTTTTTTATACAAAATTCCCAAGCCTGCAAGTTGTATACCTAATGTAATAACAGCTTCGACAATCTGTTTTGTTGATGCCCATTTTCTATTTTTCTTTGATTCATTTGTAAATGGATTGTTCATAATCACCAGAGGTGCAACAACCATTTTTCCGCCAGCATTGACGTAATTTGCAAGTTTTTCACCACCATGCTCAGACATTTTTTCTATAAATTTGCCTGCATAACGATTAAAACCTATCGGTTTAACCTTCATAACATTTTTCCTTACATTGAACTAATACAAAAAATCTACATACCATAAATGGCATATAAAATAGAGTTCAATACTTAAGGTGCTCGTGGATTATTCGTAAATAATGGGGTATATTTTGTATTTAGAAAAATTTCATCAAAATTATCATCATAGTTTTTTTCAAACGAAATAACATAAGATTCATTTGATGAAACAAAATCTACACTTGATAATAAATCTAACGCTTTTTTTATTTGTTCTTGACCAGAAAAAATCCTTTTTCCACGACAGAATTCCAAATGTTGTTGATAAATTTCAGATTCTACTCTATCTGATGTTTGCCCTGCAATAACATCAGGAGAAGAATAACTTTCACTTGTTGCGTTAAAACAGAAAGCAATTAAGACAAAAAATATAAAAAGTAATATTTTCTTCAAATTTTTCATAAGATAACTTTCACCTACACAAAAACCTAAAGCAATATTTTATTGCTAACGTATTTACAAAATTTAACACAATTCACTATAAGTTTTAAAGTGAGTTTTTGAAACCTCTGTGAGTCTTTCATAGCTATATTTTTCTATAAATATTTTTGCGCTTTCTATGACTTTATTTGAGCATCCTTTAGGAAATTTACAGCCGTAAAAATTTTCCATGCTTTGAACTTTTTGCACAAAGGTTGCTCTTGCAAGTACAGATGCCGCTGCCACTGCAATATCAGCCTCACCTCTTACTCTCTGTTCAAGCGTTATTTGTTGACCTTTTTTCATCAAGGCATTTTTAATAAGACTTTCATCTCCAAATTTGTCTGATAGTGCGACTTTACAATCTGTTTTTTCCAAAATATTTTCAATAACTCTTGCATGCCCCCAAGCAAGCAGTTTATTAAGGTTTTTGAAATTTTTATATAATTCATTGTACTTCGAGTTAGATATTGCAATTACAGAATATTTTGAGTTTTTTTGAATTTGCAAAGCCATTTTTAAAATCTTGTCGTCGTTCAAGGTTTTACTATCTCTTATTCCTAAATCCTCAAAAAGCTTCTTATTTTCGTCATCAACATAAACTCCGGCGATTACAAGCGGTCCAAAAAAATCTCCCTTTCCAGATTCATCTGTTCCAATATGTGGCTCTTTAATCAATTCAAATTCAGGATTATCTTTTTTAAGAATTTCTGATGCTTGTAAGTTCAATATTTGCAATGCCGTTTCGATTTTTTTACCTTGTATCACAAATTTTCCAGAAGTGTAAAAAGTTGCAACAAAATCTGGGTGTCTTACCTCCCAAAAAGCATACTGTTTTGGGTTAATAATAACATTAAGTTTTGCAAGTTCATTTTTAAAAAATTCTTGTTTTTCTATTGAAAATTTTTCAGAAAAAATACTCATAAATTTTATTTTATCATATAATTTTGATAGGAGAAAAATTATGGAAAAAATAAAAGTTGCAGTTTGCGGTTCAAACGGAAAAATGGGAAAAGAGGTTACTCAAGCGGTAATCAGCGACAACGACACAGAACTTGTTGCAAAAATTGATATATTCAATGGAGAATTTAAAACCATTGAAGATGCACAAAAAGAAAGAAAAATTGATGTTTTAGTTGATTTTACACAACCAAAATCAGTTTTTGAAAATGCAAAATTTTGCTTAACACATGGAATTAGACCTGTAATCGGCACCACAGGGTTGAGTGATGAACAGATTGCAGAACTTGAAAAGATTTCAAAAGAAAACAACATTTCATGTCTTATTGCTCCAAACTTTTCAACTGGCGCAGTTTTGATGATGATGTTTTCTGCACAAGCATCAAAGTATTTTGACAATGCAGAAATTATTGAATATCATCACAATCAGAAAAAAGATGCTCCTTCTGGAACAGCGATAAAAACCGCTCTTATGATGAGCAAAGAAAAAGAAAGTTTCAAAGTCGGAAATTGCGATGAGGTTGAAACAATAAAAGGTTCAAGAGGTGGAACATCTTATAATGATATCCAAATACATTCAGTTAGAATGCCTGGTTACATTGCATCTCAAGAAGTTATTTTTGGCTCATCTGGACAAATTTTCAAAATCAGACACGACTCTATGGATAGAAAATGTTATATGTCTGGAGTTTTGCTTGCAGTAAAACATGTCGCAAATAACAACGATTTTATTTACGGATTAGAAAATATTTTATAAGGAAAAAGATTTATGAAAAAACCTCATATAGCTGTACTTGGCGCAACTGGTGTCGTTGGCAGAGAAATCTTGAAAGTTATTGAAGAAATAAAGCTTCCGTACGAAAGCATCAAGCTTCTTTCAAGCTCAAAAAGTGCAGGAACAACAATGAAAGTCGGCTCTGAAGATATTGTTGTTGAAGAAGCAACACCAGAAAGTTTTAGAGGTATAGATGTTGTCTTAGCTTCTGCTGGAGCTTCTACCTCTAACAAACTTGCATTTGAAGCCATCGAAAGGGGTGCTGTTTTCATAGACAACTCATCTGCCTTTAGGATGAGAGATGATGTTCCTCTTGTTATTGCAGGAGTGAATGATGAAGACTTAAAAAAACATAAAGGACTTATTTCTAATCCCAATTGCTCAACCTCACAACTTATGTTGGTATTAAAACCTTTAAACGATTATGCAAAAATGAAACGTTTAATAGTATCAACATATCAATCAGTAAGCGGTGCTGGACTAAAAGCTATAAATGAACTTACTGAAAATACAAAAGCAAGCTTAAACAATGAAGACTTTGAAAATTTAGCGTTCAAAAAAAATATTGCATTCAATGTAATTCCACAAATTGACGTTTTCTGTGACAACGCCTACACAAAAGAAGAAATGAAAGTCGTAAATGAAACAAAAAAAATTCTTCATTTGCACAAAGATTTTCCAATTACTTGCACTGCAGTAAGAGTTCCAGTTTATAGAGGACACTCTGAAGCTGTGACAATTGAATTTGAGAATGAAATTACGCCACAAAAAGCAACAGAACTATTAAAAAATGCTTATGGGGTTGAAGTTTATGATGACGTAGAAAAATATGAATATCCAACAGCACTCGATTGCGCTAACAAAAATCCAGTATTTGTTGGCAGAATAAGAAAGGATATAGCATTTGATAACGGAATTTCTTTGTGGTGTGTGGCAGATAATCTTTTAATCGGCGCAGCATTAAACACTGTTAGAATCGCTGAATACATCATTAAAAATGAATTATACTTAAATAAGTAAGGATTTTCGACTTTAAGCTGGCAAATTTTATTGATGTTTACAACAATGTAGATGAACTACCCAAACAAATTAAGCTTGAGGCATGCTCTATTTGTCAACTTGATTGTGCAGTTTGTTATATGAGAAAAGCTTACAAAGAAGATTCTCAACACAAACTGAAAAAATTAGGATATTTAAAGTTTGAAAATTTTAGAAAAGTTGTTGACGGTTTTCAATTCTATCGGATTGAACTTTCCAATTCTGGAGAAATCTTTCTAAACCCAGAATTGGATGAAATTATCAAATATGGTTATGAAAAAAATATCGAATTAAACGCTTCAAATGGAACAAATTTAAATTATTTACCAGACAAGACTGCGGAAAATTTAGTTAAATATAAATTTAATTTTTTGGAATTATCAATAGATGGAGCATCCCAAGAAACCTACTCTATTTATAGACGTAATGGTGACTTTAACAAAGTAATCGACAATATCAAAAAGATAAATCGATTTAAAGAAAAATATAACTCAGAATATCCAAAAATCTTGTATAAATTTATAGTTTTTGGTCACAACGAACACAAAATACTAAAAGCTAAACAACTTGCAAAAGATTTGAACGTAGACATCAGGTTCGATATAAATTATGACCCAAATTATTCTCCAATCATAGATAAAGAAATGGTTTTAAAGAATACGGGTTGGCCAACAACGGACATGTACGAATTGTTAAAAATTCGGAATTATATAAACTGTAAGGACATTTTTAATTTCCCTCAATTTGACTACGACGGTGAGTTATTAGGTTGTTGCTGCAATCAATTTGTAGGTTTTGGTGGAAATTTATTTGAAGATGGTTATTTTAATGCAATGAACCACCCCAAAATCGTTAACTTGCGAAAACTTTTATTAGGACTCCCAATTGAGCAAGATTTTAATTTCTTCTGTTTTAACTGCAGATTTTTACCCTTTTTTACACCATACTAAAAACTCATCCTTGTGGAGATTTTCTTTTTGATGATAATATACAAGAATTCTCGTAAAATAATGCTTTTTCTTTGCTTGCAAATTTAACATAGTAATGATAAAATCAAGTATCGTTTTTTGTATTATTTAATTTATGGAAGGTGTTTATGCAAGAATTAGAAAAACAATTTCACATTCACTGTGTTGAAGGTGATGTAGGACGTTATGTTATTTTGCCAGGAGATCCTGGAAGATGTGAATCTATCGCAAAATTGTTCGATAACCCCGTTCACGTAGCTCAAAATAGAGAATATAACATTTATACAGGAACTTTATTAGGCGAAAAAGTTAGCGTTTGCTCAACTGGTATCGGTGGTCCTTCCGCATCTATCGCAATGGAAGAACTTCACAATATCGGTGCTGACACATTTATTAGAGTTGGAACTTGCGGTGGGATTGATTTGAACGTTCAATCTGGAGATATCGTTGTTGCAACTGGGGCAATAAGATTTGAACACACTTCAAGAGAATATGCACCAATTGAATATCCTGCTGTCGCTGACCTTGACATTACTGTCGCTTTGAGAAAAGCTGCACTTGCTATGGGAAAAACTGTTCACACTGGTGTTGTTCAATGTAAAGATGCATTTTATGGTCAACACAGTCCAAGTAAAATGCCTGTTTCTTATGAACTTCTCCAAAAATGGGAAGCTTGGAAAAGATTAGGTGTTAAAGCTTCTGAAATGGAATCTGCAGCATTATTCGTTGTTGCTGATGCTCTAAAATGTCGTTGCGGTTCTTGCTTCCACGTTATTTGGAATCAAGAAAGAGAAGCTGCTGGTTTGGATCAAAAAATGAGCGAAGATACTTCTTCTGCAGTTAAAGTCGGCGTTGAAGCATTGAAACTTATGATAGAACAAGATAGAGCTTCAAAATAAGACAAAATTTTAAAACTTTTTGGGCGAAGGCTAAAGCCTTCGCCCTTATACTTTCTTCTTATTTTATTTTAAATTTTTGCATGATATACTAAACATCGAAAAGATTGAGAGGTTTATTATGTTTCAAAAAATAGATGAGAATGTATACTTTTGCGGATTAAACGATAGAGAGCGTAAAATATTTGACGAACTCATTCCTTTGCATGAAGGAACAACTTACAATTCTTTTTTAATAAATGGTAGTGATAAGGTTGCATTGATTGATACAATGTATCCTTTGAAAAAAGAAGAATTTATAAAAAATCTTGACGAGAATAATGTTTCAAAAATAGATTACATTATTGCAAATCATGGAGAGCAAGATCATAGTGGAGCTTTGCCTGATCTTATAAAAAAATATCCTGATGCAATGATAGTAACAAACAACTTTTGCAAGAATAACATAAAGGAAATGTTACTTATTCCAGAAGAAAAATTTATCACAGTAAAAAATAATGATGAGATTTCCTTGGGGAATATGACATTAAGATTTATCCTTGCTCCAGGAGTTCACTGGCCGGATACAATGTTCACATACCTTGTGGAAAAAGAGTTGCTTTTCACTTGTGATTTTTTAGGTGCACACAAAACTTTTGACAATGTTTTTGCCGTTGAGGGTGAAGATTTAGAGAAAGCAGCAAAAAGATATTATGCAGAAATTATGATGCCATTTAGGAATTTGTGCAAAAAATACGTAAAAACTGTTCGAGATCTTTCTGTAAAAATGATTTTGCCAAGCCACGGTCCAGTACACAAAAACCCTGACTACATTTTAGATCTTTACGAAGAATGGACTGACGATAAAACTAAAAATCTTGTGCTACTTCCATACGTTTCAATGTATGGTTCTGTTCTTGAAATGGTTGATTATCTGGCTAAAAAATTCGAAAATGCAGGAATTATGGCAAAAAAATTCGATATTGTAGAAGGTGATTTGGGTGAATATGCGATGGATTTGGTCGATGCAAACACAATAATTTTGGGAGCATCAACCGTTCTTGCAGGTCCTCATCCTGCCGCAATGAGCGGAGCATATTTAACAGGAGTTTTAGCTCCTAAAGCAAAAAACCTTTCAATCGTCGGTTCTTATGGCTGGAATGGTAAATTGGTTGAATTATTAGCACAAAACTTTTCTATGCTTAAAGCTGAAATTCTTGAGCCTGTTGTTGTAAAAGGAAAAGCGAAGGAAGATGATTACAAAAAACTTGATATTCTTGCTTCATCCGTAATCGAAAAACATAAAGGAAATTTATGAAAAAAACTATATTAAAGATAGAAAGACTTGAACACAACAAACACCTGCCAGAGTACAAGAGCAAAGGCGCTGCGGGAATGGATATATGCGCTGCTATTGATTCTCCCATAACTTTGAAACCACTTGAGAGAAGACTAATTCCCACTGGAATAAAAATAGAGCTTGAATCTGGATTTGAAGCTCAAATTAGACCTCGGTCCGGACTTTCAATAAAACACGGTATTTCGCTTATAAACTGTGTTGGAACAATCGATGAAGATTATAGAGGTGAGGTTTGTATACCAATTGTCAATTTATCAAATGAAGAATATACAATTCAACCACAAGAGAGAATTGCACAAATGGTTATACAAGAAGTTCAACACGCACAGATAGAAGTTGTTACAAAGGTTTCTGAAACGACAAGAGGAGAAGGCGGATTTGGATCTACTGGGAAGTAAGAGTCATCATCTTCTGACATATTCAAGAAAAAGTGTATTTTAAATAACCATTCCTACCTATGTTTATTTTTTTATTACCCTTTAAATATTGTCTTTTGGGGCAATTATTTTTCTCTAAAGTTTTATACAATTAACACTAAAGGGGAAAGTAATGCAAGAAAATAATTATCCTAACAACTATCTTAAACAAAAATCTTTGGAGTGTTCTATAAGTGGGGTTTGTTCAATAAACACAGCCTTGACGTCTGTCCACGAAACAATTTTACTTCATATTAAGTATTTAGCCTTCTATTTGTTAAAACTAAAAGATTTCGGTATCACTAACGACAAAATCAAAAAGGATGTCTTGAACATTCTATATGGTATTGCAATAAATGCAACCTATTCTCAAGAAGAGTTTCAAGGGATAGTAAAGAATATTGATGAATACATAACTCAATCAAAATATCTTTACGAAAAGCATTGCAAAGAAAATCAATTAAAAATTGAAACTCAAAAAATTAAACTTCAAAAAAATTACGATTTGATTGACACCATAAAAAAATGGGAAAAAAATTTTATAAAAAAATACAAAACCCAAAGCGAAGAAGATAAAAACAGTGTAGAAATTATCCACATTCTTGGGCGTTCACTTGTAATAAAAATAGTAGAATTACAAAGACTAAATGGTGACCTGAAAGACGCATATTACACCATTCTTTCGTTGATAAATACAATAGAAGAAAGCAATTTCAAATTTCCTAACGATCTCTTTGAAAAAGGTCTGTTGACATTTTTAGAAATAAACAAAAAAATATATGCAATACAGAGAAAATTATTTGGCAGAGTAATGGAAAATGAAGCAGATTTGTCTTCTTTTGAAGGTAAAGCTATTTTGGTATCAGGAACAGATTTAATGCCATTGAAAATTCTTTTAGATGAAACAGAGAAAAAAGATATAAACATATATACCCACGGATTTGACATGCTTGTTGCACACACTCTTCCTGAATTTTGTAAGTACAAAAATCTCAAAGGCAACTTTGCCTCTGGATATGAAAATTATATCGCTGATTTCTCTGTCTTTCCAGGTCCAATTGTTATGAGCAGAGTTTATATGGAAAATGTTGATTTTCTATACCGTGGACGACTTTTCTCGCCAGATCCTTACGTTTCAAAAGGAATTACGAGAATAGATGATTTTGAATTCGCACCAGTAGTAAACTCCGCAATAAAATCTGTTGGATTCAAAAAAAATCACAAAAGAAAGAAAATAAAATTAGGCTACAACGAAGAAGAAGTAACTGCATACACTGATAAAATCTTACAGAAAGTTAAAGACGGAAAAATTAAAAATCTATACATCATCGGATTGTGTAATTTTTCAGATAAAAGTGAAGATTACTATGAAGAATTTCTTCAAAAATTGCCTGACAATTCCTTTGCATTTTCTTTTTCACATCCAAAAAGTGCAGAGAATATTTTCCATATAAATTCATACTTTGACACAAGATTGTTTCTTAAAATTTTTAGAAATTTTAAGGATATTCCACAAGGAAATATAAGCATTTTTGTAACAAAGGGCGATAGATACGTTGTAACTAACTTACTCTTGATGAAAAAACTTGGATTTAGACATGTCTTTTCAAGCAACTTCCCAGATTCGATAATTGCTCCAAATGTAAAAGATATTCTTCAACAAAAGTTCAAGATAAATTTCATCAGCAACGTCGACAAAGACATCGAAAAAACTATGTATTAAAAATTCTATCTCCAGCATCACCCATGCCAGGAACAATATAACCGTTTTCGTTTATATAAGAATCGATAGCGGCAGTAATAATTTCAACTTTTGGATATGACCTTTGGATATTCAAAAGTCCTTCTGGAGCAGCCATAATACATACCACTTTTATGTTTTCTTGCGGAATGTTTTTGTCTGCATAAAGTTTTATAACTTCTAACAAAGAATTTCCTGTTGCCAACATTGGGTCAGTAATAATAATATGGAATTTTTCTGGGTTTTTAGCTTCCATAGGAACTTTGTTGTAATACCAAACCGGTTTCAACGTTTTTTCATCACGATACATACCAATGTGTCTAATACATGCCTGAGGTAAAATATCTATTGCCTCGTCTGTAAAAATCAACCCAGCTCTTAAAATTGGAGAAATAATAAGATTTATATTCGGATCAATAGTTTTAGTTTTGAAAGACATTAACGGTGTTTCAACAACTGTATCAACAAGAGGTAAAGTTTTCGACGTTTCATACAATAACACTCTTGTAATTTTTCTTGTCGCGATTCTAACTCCCTGAGAATCCGTATTTTTATCTCTCATCTTACATAGGTTTTGCAAGATTACGGGATTTTCCACAAGGTTAATCATATTCATATTCAATTTTTCCAAAATCTTTTCCATGGTTTTCTCCTGCTTCCTTATTATTATAATTTATTTTATCTAATTGTTGGTGTGTTTTGTCAACCCAATAATTTGCCCTGTCTAAAACGTTTGAATGAGAAGATTTCTTTTTTATCACTCCTGTTTTTGCCATAAAATTAGAAACATTGTATGTAATTTCAGACATATCGTCAAACATATTGAGCAACAATGCTAAAGAATCACCAATTCTTTTAGGAGGTTGAGCAATAATAATTTCGCTTTGAGCTATATGTCCCTCTTGAGGCGGATACAATTCCAAAGATTTTGATCCCCCCAATCCATAAAACTCAACAGTTGCAATAGTGTTTACCGGCAACTTTGTATTGGGTTTAGTGACAATAAACTTCAAATAAACCCTATCTTCTATCATCTCTATTTTCTTAACATAGCCAATATTTATTCCCATAAATTTTACTGGAGAGCCAACGATAAGTCCATCAACATCAGGTAATACAATCTGATAAGTCGTTGTAGCCTTTTTATGCTCGTTAACAAAAAAAACGATTGTACCAGCAATTATCCCGATGATAATAAGCCAGAAGGAAATTTCAAAAATCCATAGCAATCGTTTATCCATACTTTTATTATAACCGAAAATAAACCTTGCACAAATTTTTTTTATGTTGTATAAATAAATTAAGGTAATTACTATTTTAAAAAGGTACATAATATGGATCAAATAATCAAAATTGCTTGGGATTTAAACGAAAACACAGAAAACAGATACCAATTGGTATATGAAATCGCAGAACTTGCAAAAAAACTTGTTGATGAAACTCAAGCAAAAAAATCTCGTGACGAATTTGGATTTGAAGAACATCCTTCTTTCAAAAAAGAAAATCCAGTTGAACACGCAATTATGGTTAAAGCGTCTGAAGCAGACGATAATGGACTTGTAGGTTAAGGTATATTTTTAGTGTTATTTGGGAGTGATTATATGCAGAGTACTATTGATTTTATTAACGAAAAAACAAACAATTTTAACCCTGAAATTGGAGTAATATTAGGATCTGGTCTTGGCGATTTTGCTGACAAGCTTGATTCAATATCTGTTCCTTATTCAGAAATTCCTGGGTTTAAAAAATCAACAGTACAAGGTCATGCTGGCAGACTTGTTTTTGCACAATACAAAGGAAAAAGAGTTGTGTTTATGCAAGGACGTTATCACTTCTATGAAGGTCATTCAATGCAAACCGTTGTTTACCCTGTAAAAGTAATGAAAAAATTGGGGGTTAAAACCCTTATTGTTACCAACGCTGCTGGAGCTGTTAATAAAGATTTCAATCCCGCAGACTTAATGATAATCACTGATCATATTAACTTCTTGGGAACAAACCCTCTTATTGGCGAAAATGACGATACTCTCGGAACAAGATTTCCTGATATGAGTGAAGTTTACAAAAAAGATTTGATTGAAAAAGCTGAAGCTTGCGCAAAAGAATTGGGCATAAACATCAGAAAAGGGGTTTACATCGCATCAACAGGTCCAAGCTATGAAACTCCAACTGAAGTTAAAATGATGAGAATGCTTGGGGCTGATGCGGTTGGTATGTCTACTGTACCTGAAGCAATCGTTGCAAATTACTGTGGAATAAAGGTTTTGGGCATAAGCTGTCTTACAAATTATGCATCAGGTATAACCCAAACACCTCTAACACACAAAGAAGTAATCGAATCTGCAAACGAAGCAAAAGAAAAATTCCAAGCTTTGTTAGCTAAAGTTCTTGAAACAGTTTAGAGCTTGAAAAATTTTAAAGATTAAAAAACTAAATTTTTAATCTATGCATAAACATCTATAAGGTGTTTGCCTTGTTTTTCAAGAATTTCATATGCTTCTTTTAAAGATATACCTAATTTTTTTACAAGTGCAGAAGCTTCATCCTTATATTTTGGATTTAGCACATCTTTTGGCATTTGCTTGCTTATGGCAGATGTGTTTGCAACAAAAGTATCTGCATTTGGCATAACCTTATTTGCAATTGGAAGTTGAACTATATTCTGTCCATAAGCTTTAAATATTGGTTTAGAGTATATTTGTAACATAGTTTAAAATCTCCAAGGATATAAAACAAATCAAGAAATTTTTTTGCCTATTACTGGTGCAATTTGTTTAATATCTTCATAAAGTTTTTTATATTGCTCAATATATAAAGACTGAGCACCATCACACAATGCATTGTCAGGAGAATTGTGAACCTCTATAATCAACCCGTCACAACCAGCCATAATAGCAGCTCTTCCCATCGGAACAACTGCCATTCTCAAGCCCGTAGAATGGCTTGGATCGACGATTATAGGGAGGTGTGAAAGATTCTTTAATACAGGGACAGCCGCTAAATCAAGAGTACTTCTCGTTGATTTTTCAAATGTCCTTATTCCTCTTTCACAAAGTATTATATTTTTATTTCCACCTAACAATAAGTATTCTGCTGACATCAAAAGTTCTTCCAATGTTGCAGAAAATCCTCTTTTTAGAATAATTGGTTTTTTAGTTTTGCTCAACTCCTTCAACATATAATAGTTGAACATATTTCTTGCCCCGACTTGAATTATGTCGACGTATCGTTCAAATAGTTCAAGTTGAGATGCATCAATTATTTCAGAAACAGTTGCCATATTATATTTTTTAGCAACCTCGCTCAATATTTTTAACCCCTCTTCACCAAGTCCTTGAAAAGCGTATGGAGATGTTCTGGGTTTGAATGTTCCCCCACGAAGAATTTTTATTCCAATATCAGACAAGGCAGAAGCAATTGTATCAAGTTGTTCATAACTTTCTACTGCACAAGGTCCAGCAATAAGTCCAACATTATCTCCACCAAATTTTACACCATTTACCTCAACTATGGTGTCCTCTGATTTATATGTTCTCGTTGTTTTCAAAAATCTTGAGGAAATTTTTATAGCCTCTGATACACCTTCAAAAAGTTCTAATTCACTTGTATCAAGCGAATTTGTTCCCAAGACTCTTATTACAACTTTGTTATTATCGTCAGATATATGAGTTTTTAAACCCTTTTTTGCTAAAAAATTATTAACATCATCAACATTTTTTTGAGTAGCTTTGGAGTTCATTATAATAAGCATTTTTTACATTCTCCATTTTTTTTTATCGTATAACAAATTTGGGCAATTTGCAAACTCTGAAATTCCGTGTATAATAATGTTTTGGAGAGTGTAAATGAAAAACAAATGTCAAGTTATAGTAGTCGGTGGTGGTCCTGCAGGAATTTGTGCAGCGATAACTATTGCAAAAGCAGGAAAAGAAGTTATCCTCATTGAAAGAGGTGCTTTTTGTGGAAGCAAAAACGTATTTGGGGGAGCAATATACACTCGCCCTACAAAAGAAATTTTCCCAGATTTTGAACAAACAGCACCACTTGAGAGAAAAATAACAACACATAATTACCTTATTAGAAGTGAAGGACAAGAACTTTCGCTTGCATATTTTAATCAAGAAGAAAATAATGCATATACAGTTATAAGAGGAAAATTTGACCGCTGGATGCAAGAAGAAGCACAAAAAGCCGGAGTAGTTGTTGTAACAGAAACTCTTGTCAATGATTTGATTGTTGAAAATAAAAAAATTGTTGGTGTTAAAACTGAACTTGAAGATTATTTTTGCGACGTGGTTATTTTAGCAGATGGAGTTAATTCCATTTTGGCAAAAAAAGCGGGATTAAGAAATGATATAAATCCTGAAGATGTTGCATTGAGTGTAAAAGAGGTTATAAAACTTGATGAAGAAACTATCAATCAACGGTTTAATCTTAAAGATAGCGAAGGTTGCTCTTACGAAATTTTAGGAGAACCAATGTCTAACATCTTTGGAATGGGATTTCTTTACACAAACAAAAACTCTATATCGATAGGCGTTGGCATTAGTTTGAAAGATTTAGCAAGATTTGAATTAAGACCTTATGATGTTCTTGAAAAGATGAAAGAACACCCTAAATTTAAAAATCTTTTATCTGGCGGAGAATTGCTTGAATATTCAGCTCACCTTATTCCAGAGGGAGGATATCATAAAATTCCTAAATTGTTTACAGATGGTGCTTTGGTAGTTGGGGATGCCGCAATGCTTGTAAACAGCGTACATTTTGAAGGCACAAACCTTGCAATGATTAGCGGAAAACTCGCTGGGGAAACAGTTTTGAATGCTATCGAAAAAAATGATTTTTCTGCAAAAGCATTATCAAACTACAAGAAAAAACTTGAAAAATCATTCATTATCAAAGATTTAAAAGCTTATAAAGATGTTATTAAAAACGTTGAAAAACGACAAGACTCTTTTTTAGGATATTTCCCTAAAAAAATCGTTGAATTCTTCAATCTCTTTACAAATGTTGATTCTGTTCCTAAACGAGGGAAATATCGAAAATACATTAAAAGCTTCTTTACAGAAAGAAGTATTTGCGAACTTTTTAAAGACGGTGTTGCAATGATAAAAGCTGTTTGGGGGGTAATAATTGGATAATATTGAAGATAAATTATTTACTGTAAAGTGCAAACCAGATGATGTGTCACATCTTTTGCCAGATAAAGAAGCATGTAAATTGTGCAAATCTAAAGTTTGTACAATAGTTTGTCCTGCAAATGTTTATGAAAATGTTGCACAAACTGGAGAGTTAGTGGTAAAATATGAGAACTGCTTGGAATGTGGGGCATGCAGAATTGCCTGTGAGAAAAAAACATTAAAATGGACATTTCCAAAAGGTAATAAAGGCGTAATTTTCAGAAACGGTTAAACTAAATATAAAGGGGAAGTAAATGAAAGAAGAATACACTCAACAGTACAGACGTTGGTATGACAAGGATCCAGTTTTATCTTCGGCTATGAAAACATTGGAACAATCTGATGATAAAACACAAATTAGAATTGCTTTAAATTTGATTAAAATTATTATCGAACACAATATTGAAAATTCTGAATACGAATCAGTTGAAGATGTATTGGCAAGTGTTGATGAAAGTGTTGATGAAAATATTCACTACAATCGTTGGTACGATATCGATTCTACTTTAAGAACTGCTATCAAAATGCTTCAAGGCTGTCCAGAAGATACTCAACACGTTATTGCTAAAGAAATGGCAAAACTCGTTGTTGAAAAGATTAGAGAAGAAGACGTAGCTGAATAATAATAAAAAATTTAAGAGAAGGCGGCAAACAAAATTTTGTTTGCCGCCTTCTCTTATCCTATATTGTTTTTAATTTCTCATTTGAACTGGCATAATCAATGAAATGTAATCATCTTCACTATCAGGTTTGATAATTGTTGCTGAAAGTGGAGTATTTAAGCCAATTTTAATACTTTTAGCATTCATATTTCTTATTGCATCGAGCACGTATTTGTAATTAAACGCAATTTTTAATTCTTCAAATTCATATTTAATATCGATTTCATCTTCTGATGCACCAGAATCTGGAGTATCAGCTGACAATACCAATTTGTTATCAGCAAATACAAATTTTACAATGTTAGTTTTTTCATTTACCATGATTGCAACTCTTTCAAGAGCAGAAACCAAATCAGCTAATTTAATAACAGCTTCTTTAGGACTTTCTTTTGGAATAAGTTGATTGTATTTTGGATATTGACCTTCCATAAGTCTTGAAATAATTGTGGTATTTTCACTTTTGATAATCAATTTAGTTCTATCTATATAGAGTTTAACATTTTCGTCAGATAGGAAAGAGCTTATTTTAACGAATTCTTGCAAGGTTTTAGAAGGGATAATCATTTGACCTTCGCCAGTTTTTGTTTTAATTTCTTCTCTCACTCTTGCAAGTCTATTACCGTCAGTTGAAGCCATTTCAAGAACATTTTCTGAAATACTAAAAACAACCCCAGACAAAAGATTGTTCGACTCGTATCCAGCCGCTGCAAACTCAACTTGTTTAATACCTCTATTTAAAGTTGCGATATCAATATTTATTGCAGTTTCTTCATCAAGGTTTATTTCTTGAATTTGAGGGAATTCATTAGCAGAAATTCCGATAAGGCTAAATTTAGTATTTTTGCATTTAATATTTGCAGAATTATCTTCAATTTTAAATTCTATAAAATCTTCAGTAAGTTTTGAAACAATATCGCTCAATTTTTTAGCTGGTAAAGTAATTTTTCCATCTTCATTAACTTGAGCTGGGACTTCGGTCATTATTGTCAAATCGAGGTCTGTTGCAGAAAATTTTAAAGATGCTTCGCTTGATGATTCAATTAAAATATTTGCAAGTACCGGTTGCAAGCCCTTTAATGCTGTCGCTTGTTCAACGATTCTAATACCTTTTAACAAATCATCCTTTTTTACAGTAAATTCCATTTATACTCCTTTTTTCTTTTTATTTTACATTAAAGATAAAAATATTAAAAGAAAAAAGACAGTTTTAAAAACTGTCTTTTTCTCTAAAAAATAAAAAACTATTTTGCGTAAACGCTAACTTTTTTTCTGTCACGTCTGTGCGGTTCGTATTTAACAACGCCGTCAATCATGGCAAACAAAGTATCATCAGAACCAATACCAACATTGTTTCCTGGGTGAATTTTTGTACCTCTTTGACGAACGAGAATGTTACCAGCGAGAACTTCTTCACCGCCATATTTTTTTACGCCTAATCGTTTCGCTTCGGAATCTCTACCGTTACGTGTAGATCCCATCCCTTTCTTATGTGCCATTTTAAACCTCTATTCTTTAATTATTCTGCTGCTTCTTCTGTTGCTGCGGCTTTCTTTTGTGCAGTCGATCTTACTTTAGTAATCATGACTTTTGTAAAGCCTTGTCTGTGACCTTGTTTTTTTCTATAACCTTTTTTAGGTCTTTGTTTGTAAACAATAATTTTCTTTTCTTTGTCATGACAAAGGATTGTGCCTTCTACAGAAGCACCTTTAACATAAGGTTGACCAACTTTTGATTTTTTACCATTTACAAGCATAACAACCTTATCAAAAACGACTTTGGAATCAACATCGCCTTCAAGTAATTCAACTTTAAGGTATCTTCCTTCTTCCATTTGGTATTGTTTTCCGCCTGTTTCTACAATTGCGTACATTTTTTTATCCTTTCATTTTTAAGGCATCGTATCTTAACTTAATAAGAATTTTCGGACGATGAACCCATCTCACGAAAGTCATTATCTCAAACTCAAAATAAATTGTCAAGGCGGTTTTCATGATTTTTTTAGTGCAGATTTTTCCCTCAATTTTCTATGATAAGTTATAGCAAATCTATGGGCTTCATCTCTTATTCGTTGGAATAAAAACAGTGCAGATGAGTTTCGGGGAAGCAAAATGGAATTACTTTGATGGGGCAAGAATACTTCTTCTTCTCTTTTTGCAAGGGATACAACGTCAATATTTTTCAACTTTTCGCCCCCGATTTCTATCACACTTGAAAGTTGACCTTTTCCTCCGTCAATGATAATCAAATCAGGTTTTTCCCAACCCTTTTCTCCGAGTCTTTTGAGTCTTCTTGTAAGAACTTCTTTCATAGAAAGGAAGTCATCTGGCTTGCCTTCTGTTAGCTTAATTTTAAACTTTTTATAATCTGACTTCTTTGCAATTCCGTTCACGAAAACAACCATTGAGGCAACGGTATTTGTACCTTGAATATGGGATATATCGTAGCATTCTATTCTGTGTGGAAAATTATTCAATTTTAGTTTTTCGCACAAAAATGCTCCAATTTCATTGAAATCTTCGTTAATTTTCGACATTTGCTTGAGTTTTGAATTATCGATACAGACTTTTGCATTCTTTTGTGCGAGAGCAAGGAGTTCTTTTCCTTGTTTACCCTTTCCATAGCTAATTTTAACTTTTTTATTAGATAAAATTTCAAACCATTGTTGGTATGTTTCTTTTTTCCCTGTTTTTTCAAGTTCAGAGCAAACTATTCTATCTGGATAATCCGATGTAAGTTCGGAGTAGTATTCTCTGAAGAAAGTTTCGAAAAATTCTGGTTCATCTGACATTACGTATGTAAAATCTTTTTTATCTATAAGTCGACCTTCTCTTACAATTAGAATTACGACAACGAAGATTTCACCTTCATTTAGGAAGGCTATAATATCCTCATTCAGTTTTGTATTTTCATATACAACCCTTTGGTGTTCGAGAGATTTTTGCAAGTTTTTATAGCTATCTCTAAGCTTTGCGGCTTTTTCAAATTGGAGATTATCTGAATACTCTTGCATTTTTTCAGTCATTTGCTTCAAGACTTCGGATTGTTTACCCTGCAAGAACAATTCTACTCGTTCGATAAGTTTTTTGTATTCTTCTGGAGTTGTCAAATTTTGACATGGAGCGAGGCATCTACCAATTTGATAATAAAGACAAGGTCGAGTTTTGAATTTTGGAGTTTTGCATTGCTTTAGCGGAAAAGTTTTCTTTAGGAATTCCAAAGTAGAGTGCATCGCCCTAATATCTGTATAAGGTCCAAAATACTTGCCTTTTAGCATATTTTTATTTCTTTTTCTCGTTATTATAATTCGAGGATAAGGTTCATCTGTGATGAGAAAATAAGGATATTTTTTATCATCTTTCAAAAGTACATTGTATTTAGGTTTATGTTTTTTTATAAGATGAGATTCTAATATAAGAGCTTCCGCTTCTGAATTGGTAATAATATATTCCAAATCTGCAATTTGAGGCACCATAACATTAAGCTTTGCGCTTGTATGGTGTCTATTAAAGTAGCTCATAACACGTCGTTTCAATATTTTTGCTTTACCGACGTATATAATTTCACCGTCTTTATCGTAGTACAGATAGCACCCAGACAAAGACGGTAAAAGTTTTAATTTTTCGGCGAGTTTTTTTTCAACCAATTATTTTGCACCTTTAAACATTTCCTTAATTCCGTCAACAGAGCTTAAGATACCTGTTGCTTCGTAAGGCATGTAAACAATTTTATTATTTTGACCTTCGTTAATAGCTTGGAGTGTTTCGAGATATTTCATAGCGATAAGGTATTTGTCAGGCTGACCTTTATCTGCAATTGCATCAATTACAACTTTAATTGCATTTCCTTCGGCCTCTGCTCTCTTAACTCTTGCTTGAGCATCACCTTCAGCGTTCAAAATTTCAGCTTGCTTTTCCCCTTCTGCCTTGTTAATTTGAGCTTGTCTTTCACCTTCTGCTTTCAAAATTGCAGATTGTTTTAAACCTTCTGCTTCCAAGATAGCAGCACGTTTATCTCTTTCTGCCTTCATTTGTTTTTCCATAGCTTGTTGAATGTCTGAAGGAGGGATGATATCTTGAAGCTCAACTCTGTTAACTTTAACGCCCCATTTGTTTGTAGCTTCGTCAAGAATAGCTCTCAATTCTTGATTTATTTTATCTCTTGATACGAGAGTTTCATCCAAATCAAGCTGACCTACAAGGTTTCTTAAAGTAGTTTGAGTCAATTTTTCAATTGCATCTGGAAGATTTTGAATTTCATAAACTGCACTTTTTGGATCAATAATTTGGAAATACAAAAGCGCATTTATTCTTATAGATACGTTGTCTTTTGTAATTACGTTTTGTTGAGGAAAATCATAAACAGATTCTCTTAAATCAATTCTTGTTTTTTCTTTGATATAAGAATAAGAGCCGTCAATTGTTCTTTGAGTGATTTTCCAAGAAATACTACGAGGTGCATCAAGGAAAGGAACGATAAAATTCAAACCTGATTGCAAAATTCTTTCAAATTTTCCGAGTCTTTCAATGATAACCACTTCTGCCTGCTGAACAATTACAACAGCTTTAAGAACATAAATAATCGCAAGTGCGACTAAAACCCACAATAACATAATATACTCCTTTTAAATTTTTTCTACGTAAAAAACCAAACCGTCATTTTTAACGATTTTTACTTCTGACCCAACTGGAAACTCATCGTCGCCAATAGAACGTGCATTCCATCTTTCGTCATAGATTGTGACTGCTCCGCTAACTTTATTTACAGATTCAACGACCTTAACAACTTTTCCAATATATTTATTTTCAAGTCCCGTTTTATTTTCTTTTTTTGTTTTCAAGAATATCGGTCTTAACACAGCAAGAAATACCCCTGAAATAGCAACCGCAAAAGTGATTAAAACAGCGAGGTTATCTGTATAAATGGACAACCCTGCCGTAATTAAACAACCTAATGCAAAATTTAGGAAAAACATCATTGGAACAAAGATTTCTATCAAAAGAAAAATCATTGAACAAATAATAAAAATTTGCCAAATAGCCAAAATAATACCTCTATTCTTCGATTAAATCGTTGATTTCAGCAATCATTTCATCAGCATCAAAGCCGTGAACTTTCGCACCTGCTTCAAGGTTTTCAAATCTTGCAGCTGCACAACCTAAGCAGCCTAAACCGTATTTTCTGAATATTTCAACACTTTGTGGACATTGTTCGACTATGTCTAAAATGCTCATTTCTTTAGTAACTTTTGCCATTTTTTTATCCTCTTTTTTTGACTTTTTTACAACCATCATTATAAATGATGACAGAGGCATTATACACTAAAAAAGGAAGGAAATAAACCCCTATGAATTTTTTAAAAAAGATTTTTGACGACGAAGACACAGCCTACATTGGATTGTGCAAATTTAAAACCCTAAAACAACCAATAGAAAAAAATAACGTTAAATTTGGAGCAAAAAAAGAATATTTTGTTACCGATTTTTCTGCAAACATTTTACTCTAAACCCAATTTTCTAAAAAAATAAATAAAAACTTCGCTTAAAAATATTTATTTGGTACAATAATTCTATAAGACAGATTGAAAGGATTATTATGCTCAAAGAACAATATTTTCCACAAGAAACGGAGAAAAAAAGACAAAAGATTTGGGAAGAAAAAGACGCATTCAAAACACCTAACGATAGCGATAAACCTAAATATTATGCACTTTCTATGTTTCCATATCCTTCAGGAAAACTTCATATGGGACACGTTAGAAACTATACAATCACAGACGTTATCGCAAGGTTTAAGAGAATGCAAGGATACAATGTTTTGCATCCAATAGGTTGGGATAGTTTCGGGCTTCCTGCAGAAAACGCAGCAATGAAACACGGTGCTGACCCTGCAAAATGGACTGACGAAAACATTGCATATATGACAAAGCAATTGAAAATGCTTGGACTTTCTTACGATTGGGATAGAGAAGTTACAACTTGTAAGCCTGATTATTACAAGTGGACACAATGGTTGTTCCTTCAATTATACAAAAAAGGGCTTGCGTACAAAAAAGAAGCTGCCGTTAATTGGTGCGACAATTGCGCTACTGTTCTCGCAAATGAACAGGTTATTGACGGAAAATGCTGGAGATGTGATAGTGTCGTTACAAAGAAAAATCTTTCTCAATGGTTCTTGAAAATCACAGATTATGCAGAAGTTTTATTGAAAGACCTTGATAAACTTGAAGGTTGGGGCGACAATGTAAAAACAATGCAAGCCAACTGGATTGGGAAATCTCAAGGGGCTATTTTAAGATTTAAAGTTGTTGGAAAAGATTTGGAAATCCCTGTTTATACAACAAGACCTGATACTGTTTTTGGTATCACCTATCTTGTTGTTGCACCAGAATACAAAGATATTGAACTTTTGACAACTGAAGAAAATAAAGAGGCTGTTGAAAAATACAGAGAAAACGCAAGAAAACTTTCTGAAATAGAAAGACTCTCAACAGATAGAATTAAAACTGGAACTCCATTAGGAACATACGCAATAAATCCTTATACAGGAGAGCAATTCCCTCTATGGACAGCAGATTACGCTCTTGCAGATTATGGAACAGGCGCCGTTATGGCTGTTCCAACCCATGATGAAAGAGATTTTTCTTTTGCAAAAAAATATAACCTACCATTAAAAGTTGTAATCTCTCCAGAAGGTTGTGAGCTTAAAGTAGAAGAAATGACAAATGCCTATACAGAAGAAGGCGTAATGGTAAACTCTGGACAGTTCAACGGAATGAAAAACACAGATGCTAAAAAGGCGATAACTCAATATGCAAAAGATAAAGGCTTTGGCGATTTCAAAACCCAATACAGACTTCGTGACTGGTTAATATCACGTCAACGTTATTGGGGTGCGCCAATTCCAATCGTATATTGTGACAAGTGCGGAATTCAACCTGTACCAGAAAAAGATTTACCAGTACTATTGCCAACTGATGTTGATTTTTCAGTGGTTGGAAAATCGCCAATTACAACATCAAAAACATTTAAAGATACTGTTTGCCCTGTTTGTGGCGGACATGCTGTTAGAGAAACAGATACAATGGATACATTTATGTGTTCAAGCTGGTATTATCTTCGCTATGCTGATGCAAGAAATTCTGAAGAATGCTTTAACAGAGATTTAGTAAACTCTTGGTTGCCAGTTGACCAATATGTCGGCGGTATCGAGCATGCTATATTACACTTGTTATATTCAAGATTTTTCACAAAAGCATTAAGAGATATGGGTCTTTTAGATTTCGACGAACCATTCAAAAATCTTTTGACTCAAGGAATGGTTTTGAAAGACGGTTCAAAAATGTCAAAATCAAAAGGAAACACTGTCGATCCTGATGAAATATTCGAAAACTATGGGGCAGATACGGCAAGATTATTCATCCTATCTGATTCACCTCCAGCAAGAGATTTCGACTGGTCAGATGCAGGTGTCGAAGGATGCTACAAATTCTTAAACCGTGTATGGCGACTTGTTTCAACAAATCAAGATAAAATAATCTTTGATTATAAATTGCCTCAAAACCTCTCTAAACAAGATGATGACTTGGTTAGAAAAGTTCATATTGCAATTAAAGGAATCACTAATGATATTGCAAATGATTTTCAATTTAACACCGTTATCTCAAAATATAGAGAGCTGACAAACGCAATTTACGATTGGCTTGCATCATCTAAAGAAATAGAAAAAAATGTTTTTAGCTTCGCAGTTCTAACGTTGATGAAACTTATGGCACCAGTTGCCGTTCACTTGACAGATGAAATCTGGGAATCCTTAGGTGCTAAAAATTCAATCCACGAAGAAAAATGGTGCGAATGGGATGAAAATCTCGCAAAAGCAAGTTCAATCACTCTTATTGTTCAAGTTAACGGCAAAGTTAAAGATAAAATTGAAGTAGACGAAGCTTTAGGACAAGAAGAATTGAAACAAATTGCTCTAAATTCTGAAAAAGTTAAAAATTTGACAACAGATAAAGAAATTGTTAAAGTTATCGTTGTACCTAAAAAATTGGTAAATATTGTAGTCAAGTAGTAAAAGGAGAAAATTTCATGAAAAAACTTTTAGTCGCAGCATGCATTTTGTCATTGGCAACAGCTACAACTGTTTTTGCAGCAGAAACAACTTACACTGAAAAATTTATAAATAAACATACACAAAAAGTTGTTAACACTGAAAAAAAATTAACAGCTAAACAAAAAGAACAAAAAGCTAAAGTGGAAGCTCAAAAGAAAGCTTTGCAAAAAAAACAAGCTGAACAAAAAGCTAAAGTAGAAGCTCAAAAAAAAGCAATTAAAAACCAACAAGAAGCTCAAAAGAAAGCTATCCAAAAGAAACAAGCTGAACAAAAAGCTAAAGTGGAAGCTCAAAAAAAAGCTTTGCAAAAAAAACAAGCTGAACAAAAAGCTAAAGTGGAAGCTAATAAAAAAGCAGTAGAAAAGAAAAAAGCTGAAAACAAAAAGAAAATTCAACAAAAGAAAGATGCTTGGAAATCTTTGACTACTTGGTAATCAATAATTAAAAAACAAAAGGGCTGGTGAAATTATTTCACCAGCCCTTTTTACATCTCCTATTCTCTAACCTTTAACATTAAGTTTAGGTTCTTGTTTTGCCGTATGATTAACTTGGTTTGTATGAGCTACATTCTGAGCTTGTTTATTGTTTGCTTTATCACCTTTGAACATAAGCCCCATAATCGGGTGAACAAGCTTTGTAACGAACATTGGACAAAGAACTGTCAAAATAATGCCAGAACCTGCGATTTTAATAAGTTCCATCGCACCTTTTGTTTTTTCCAACTGTTCTGTTTCTTTAGCGTTAGTCCAAATTTTTCCTTTTGAAAAAGCATCAAAAGTGTGAGAAAATTCACCAAAATTTTTCATCTTTTGAATTGCATCAAAATCTTTAAATTTAGGCAATTTTTTCAATGCTTTAAAGCCCAAGCCTTGGAAAACGGTTGTGATAACAGCAAAATACGCAGCCATGCTTATTGTTTGGAAAATAAACTCTTTGCTTGCTGAATATTTTCTTGCTTCTGAATCTGCACTTTTATCATTAAGAGTAAAAAGTGGCCTTGCAACAGCCTTCAAAGAACCTTCAGATAAAGTTTGAAATGCTGAATCTTGAACCCATTTCGATGCTTCAGTACTTGTTAATATATTTAATCCAATACCCATTAGCCAACCCTCATATTTCCGAGATTTGACATGTTAGCATAGTAGTTACTTTTAAATGTCGTGTTATCTCTTTTCTTCACAGGATTGTTAACATTAACTTTTGGTTGCTGTAATGTTGCAACACTATTATCCTGTTTTTTTGTCACATTAAGTTTTTTCATAACTGGTGAAATAATAATATTACACAATGGTGGGATTACTGCTAAAGCAAGAACCCAAACACTTACTTGAGAAAGCGCAATTCTTGTATTTTGGAAAAGGTTTTTAGGAGCAGTAAGTTTTGGAGAACCTTTTGCTGCGTTTTTAAAATCATCAATTAAAACTGAAAAACCTTTCTTTTCTTTTGGAATTCCATTTTTTGCAAGATTTTTTGAAAATTGATCCAAAGATATTGATTTGATATCTTCAGAAATTCCATTAGCCTTTGTAACAATATTTTGTAATTTTGTTATATATTCTTTTGCTTCTGGTGATGCAACTTTATGTTTCAGCCCTTTTTGAGTGACAAAATCCATACCAACTTCGTTTATTTTTTTTGCATCAACATGTTTTAGGAAATCTAACTCTTCAGCTGTAAGTTTAGCTGCTGTTTTGATTTTACCAGCTTCAATCATTTTTGCTTTATTCTTATAGTAGCTTGAACAAATTGGAGCTGTCGCATGTTTTTGAACCATTCCAGTAACACCTAAATAAGTTGAAAGTGCAAGACCTTCAGTGATTACATCACGGGTCATAGTATATTTTTTTTGTTCCGGAGTAGCCTTTTTATCTCTTGCAGTTGCAGCAGGAATAAAAATCATTTTAAAGCCAGCCAAAATTGCAGTAGAGATTTGGGAAGAATTATTTGTTCCGAACGTTGACAAAAGTCCGTCGATAAGTTTTCCTTGATTTGCTGCCATAATTTCCTTCAATATATTATTGTAACTTACTACACTTATTAAACTCGTAAAAGACTTTTTTTGCTACTTGAAAACAGAAACATTAACATTTTGTTACACTTTCAAAATTCACACTATAAAAGCCTTTTACATGTTTTTTATTTCCCTGAATTATTTTTTTTACTAACACACACCATGCAAATAATTGTTTAATTTACACGTTTATTATTCTTTACCAGTAATCAACTTTCCAGTGATTTTTACGTTTTTGAAATCTTCTGGAGTTAATTTGGAAGATCTGATATCAACATTTCCGTGAACTTCTTTTAGTGCAGAAATGTTGTTTACCATAGAGCCTCTAAAGTCTGCACTTCCGTCAATTATTTCCAATCTTGGAAGTTTTGTTGCTCTGCTGTTTGTGAAGATTGCATCATCTTCGATTTTTACCAAATTTGCGAATGCTTTATTTTCATCAATTCCTAAATCACCCATTGTAATTCCATAGCTTAAATTACGAAGTTTGTTTAATTTTTGACCGCCTTTGCCATCATCTTCAAGATACATGCCAAATTTTTTCAAGAAAGCTGCACCGTCGTTATCTTGAATTGCCTTTGCACAAATTTGTGCGTATTCATCAAGGCATTCTGATTTTTCATAACCATAGTTTATAGCATCTTTAACAATTGATTTATCCAAACCTTCTTTGTTAACATATTCAACTATTTTGTCGAAATACTTCATCGGAATTTCAGAGTTGTTGCGTTCCCCTTGAATTTCAAGGATAGTGTTTCCACTTGTTCTGATTGCTGCAACTGGTCTGTGATTATCATATAATATGTGGAAATTTCCATCTTTAAGATATTGTTCTGATTTTAGTGCTTTTGTACACCATGCATCATTTGAAAACATTTTTACTTTTTCAACGTTTTGTGCAAAGTTTTTTGGATCATTCTTTTGAGAAGGAATATTTAACCAGCCAGATTCAAGGCTTTCACCCTTTTTCAAAAGTTGTGATTGTAAATTATTCACGTATTGTTTTTTGAAATTGAAAGCTTGTTTTGCTTCAATTTTAGATTCCAATTCTCCTAAAGTTTTGTTTAAAACCTTTCCATTAAGATGAGGTGGAACTTCATCTGTTTTTGGTTTTAAATCGCCAAATACTGATTTCATCATAACAAGTGCAGCAGATTTTGTAACATCCTTTGCATTGTTTAAATATTCCATCCAGTTTCTAAATACTGAATTTCTTTCTTGTGTGGAAAGAGCTGAACGTGCTTGCAAGTTGCCAGAAAACATATCAGATGTCAACTGTTTTCCTGCCCAGTTTTGCAAGTCAAGATTTGAATTGAACTTTTCGATTGGAGCTTTAAATGTGTTAACACAGAGAAGATCAAGTCCTTTAAACTGTGACTTTTTCATTGCTCCAAAAGCAGGTGTTAAATAAGTATTTGTAAGTTGTAAATTGTTGTATCTTTCCATATTATATTAAAGTTTTTTTCTCCGTTTTTATTGACTTTTCATGGCAAAATTATTAACAATTATTACAAAAATTTATTATAAATTTTAAATATTTTTCCCAAGGTTTAAATTTTCAAAAAAATAGTGTAAAATGAAAAAGTAAAATAATTCATTTTATGAAAAAAGGAGTTTAAATATGGTTGAAAATCTCGGAAATATAAACAACTACCAAAACGAATATCAAAAAATAAAAAAGGAACATCCAAAAGCAGACATACAATATGATGAAAAAACAAATACTCTTTTTTGGTCTGAATCAACAGGGGTTTTGAACAAAAAAACTGCATCTGGAAAAGTAGTTTTGGAATCTAATTTTGAAAAATCAACAAGTAGCGAAGAATTAAACAAAATTTTTGAACAACTTGATAATGACAGTCTTTCAAACTACATAGAACAAGGATTTCTAACTAAAAAGAAAAATTTAATTGAAGGCGAATATTATGTTCTCGATTTGAATAAATACAAAGAAGTTACAGGACAAGAAAATGTAACTTTAGGTGAAATCAAAAAAAGATTTGGTCTAAAAGATGGCGTTTTAAGTGCATCTAATAGTATAAGCTTCAAGGAAAACGGAACTGATAAAGATTACGACAGCGCTTCTCTCAATGAAATGAGAAAAATAAAAACTCTAAAAATTCCTGCAGCTGCCGTTTTCGCCAAAAATAATGACTAAGGTTAACAATTAAAAAAAATGGCGGTTTAAGCATTTAGCTTAAACCGCCATTTTTACTCTAACTACATTTCGTCATGTTCTCTGTAACACATATACGCTGTTATAGCTGAAATAATTGCACTCAAACCGATGATATCATAGATAATTCTTGTAAGAATTGTCATGTTACCAAAAAGAAATGCAACCAAATCAAACTGGAACATACCAATCAAGCCCCAATTCAAGGCACCGATTAAAACGAGTAAATAAGAACCGTACTTCAAAAATTTATACATACTGCACACTCCTTTTCTTTATTCGTATTTTGCAGTATTTATAAAGTTTTTAAATTACCCCATTGGACTAATTATCACATTACCATTTTGGATTAACTTTCTTATGCTTCGTTTGTTTTTGATGCTTTAAAACCTTGCGAAGATTTTAAAAGCAACAAACCACAAATTGCACCAATTACAGCGTTTTGAGCCTGTATTCCTTTAGTTGTTTTGGAAGCTGCAATAAGTTTTTTACCCAAAGTTTTTAATGGTGTGGATTTAACGTATTCTATACCGCTTTTGAATGATTTAACTTTTCCAGTTGCAAAAGTTTTTGCTTGAACCTTCGCTTCTCCAGATTTGATTTTTGCCAAGATATTTTTTCCAGTCTTCTTCAAAAATTCAAGACCTTCTTTAGGATTTTTTATGTATCCTTTCATATCATCAACATATTGGTTATTTTTCAAGAATTTTTTTGCTTCTGTTCTTGCATGCTTGTATGCAGCAGAAGAATCAAATTGATCTCTTGTCATATTCAAAACTTTGTGAGCTTTATGATTATATGCAACATCATTTGCTATCTTGAACAACCCTGTTCCAAGAACGGCAGATGATGCAACTTGAGTAAAAGTTGTATCTTGTCTGTTAACATTTGTGTTAACTGAACCTACTGAACTAATTGAAGTAACCATGCCTTTAATATCCTTTTGCCCTACTTTTTGCTCTACATTTATATAAAAACATTTAGATTTAAAATCATGACAAAAAAAAACAAAAATCTTTTTTTTAAAAACGGCAAAAGACTTATAAAAAGTGAAATTTAGCCCCTTCAAAATGTTCTTAACAAAACTTAATTTATTCAGATTTACTTTTTAGATAAGCTTCAATAAATCCATCTATATCTCCGTCCATAACGGCATCAACATTTCCTACTTCGTAATTTGTTCTATGGTCTTTAACCATTTTATATGGGTGAAAAACGTATGAACGAATTTGAGAGCCAAAATTTATATCGAAATTTTCGCCTTTTAACTGTGCAAGTTTTTTTTCATGTTCTGCTTGTTTAAGAGCAAGGAGTTTTGAGGCGAGAATTTGCATTGCATTTTCTCTATTTTGAAGCTGAGAGCGTTCTTGTTGGCATTTTACAACGATACCTGTTGGTTTGTGATAAATTCTAACCGCCGTTTCAACCTTGTTGACATTTTGACCGCCAGCACCGCCTGATCTCATTGTTTCAAACTCTATTTCTTCTGGAGGGATAACTATCTTTTTTTCAAAGTCTTCAATTATTGGAGAAACCTCACAAGAGGCGAAACTTGTTTGACGTTTTCCATTTGCATTAAACGGAGAAATTCTAACGAGTCTATGTACTCCTTTTTCAGCTTTCGCATAACCATAAGAGTATTTTCCAATAACTTTAATTGTTGCAGATTTTATCCCAGCTTCTTCTCCGTCAGATTTGTCTAATATCTCAACTTTACGATTTCCTTTTTCAGCCCATCTTGTATACATTCGAAGTAGCATCATTGCCCAATCTTGAGCATCAGTACCGCCTGCACCTGCATTTATGGAAATTATCGCATCTGCTTCATCATACTCACCAGAAAGCATTTTTCTAATGTCGTACTTATCAAGTTCTTTTTCAAGTCTTTGTAAGTTTTCAGAGGTTTCTGCAAGTAATTCTTCATCATCCAATTCAAGTGCAGTTTCAATGTCCTCTAAAAGTGTTTTCCAAGAGTTATATAAATCTAAAGTATCTTTAATTTCTCTAACTTTTGCGCCTAAAGAAGATGCTTTTTTTTGATCTGACCAGACTTCTGGACTTTGAAGTTCATCTTCTATTTTTTTAAGCTCTGAATTTAATTTATCAGGATTGATATCAACTTTTTCAACCCTTGATTTCAACTCAGTAAATTTCTGTTTTAATTCAATATCCATAACGATATAGTATTAAAAATGGGCTAAGTAGTCAAATAAAAAAAGAAAGCTCCGAAAAAGTGTTCGAAGCTTATAAATATACATTTACCCCACAAGATTTATAACATGAATGTAAAACTTTGTCAAGGCAAGTCTTTTCGTTTTGTGCAAGTTTACAAAGTTTTTGTTACAATTCGGCAAACCTTGTTATAAAGTCGGTTATCGACATTACTTTAAAATCTTGAGAATTTTTCAAACCATGATTTATTGCAAACTCGCAACCTTTACACATCGTCAAAACATATTTACACTTTGTATCTCTTATATTTTGTATCTTTTGTTGAATAATTTCATTAGAAAGTTGTGGATAGTTAAAATAGAATTGCCCAGAAAAGCCACAACATTTGTCATAATCTTTCATTTCTATATATTGAATATTGTCAGCCTTTTCAAGAAAGCTGTTAAAAAGCTCCAAATTATTTAATCTACAAGGTTTATGGAACGTAAAGCTTATAGTTTCTTTGAATTTAATAACTTGATATTTATCGAGAATTTGCTCAAGTTTTTGGTTATTACTTTGGATACTTTTATTTAATGCCTCTTCAATAAATTTAGATATATAGTCTTTAATGTTTTTTTTATGGGTTTTGAAATAGTATTCTTGAGCGCTTGAGATTATTTCTGGCGCATCTATTGCACTGGGACAAAAGTCCTTACAGGCATTACATTTTAAGCACATATCAAGATATTTTTTTACATCTTTGTCAAAATCTATCTTGTTATTTAAAACTCCCTCAAGCATAGCAAATTTCCCTCTTGCGTTTGCACAGTCATTCCCTGTCAACTCATAAAGAGGGCAAACAGACATACAAAGCCCGCATTTGGAGCATTTGTTGATTTGCTCTTTGTATTCAAAAAAATCTTTCATATCAATTGCCTATTTCATGAAGCTTGATAAAGTTTGTTTTTCCAACCATAATATCTGGAATAGCACCAGTTAAAATAATTTTATCACCATTTTTATAGTGGAATTTATTCTTCAAGATATTTTCAATATCAATAAGGGTTTCTTTTGAAAACGTTTCAGTCAAATTTATTCGAAGTGGGAATACGTCGCTAAACAACACCAATCTTCTTGTATTTCTTGCACTTGGACAAAAACTTATTACAGGAACAGAAGGTTTTGCCTTTGATAAAAGTTTTGGAGTATATCCGCTTGCTGTCAGTGCAAGTACAGCCTTAACATTAACTTTTTCAATCATATCAACAATTGCCGTACAAATTGCAATTGAATCATCTTTGCAACAATCAACAAGGTCTTGTGGATAAAAGTCATGTCTAATCAAATCGCTGTTTTCCACATTTCTCGCAATCGATTGCATCATTTTTACAGCTTCGATAGGATATTTACCTGCTGCTGTTTCTCCTGACAACATAATCGCATCTGTACCGTCAAGAATTGCATTTGCAACGTCAGAAGCCTCTGCCCTTGTAGGGATAGGTTGTTCTGTCATAGATTCAAGCATTTGGGTTGCAACGATAACAACTTTTCTTTGCGCATTTGCTTTTCTAATCAATTCTTTCTGAACAATCGGAACTTTTTCTGGAGAAATTTCAATACCCAAATCTCCTCTTGCTACCATAATACCTGCTGAGCGCATAATAATTTCGTCAATATTATCCAAAGCTTGTGGTTTTTCAATTTTTGAGATTATTTTAATTTTACCGTTATTTTGTTTAATAACGTTTCTCAATTCCATAACGTCTTCAACGTTTCTTACGAAGGATAATCCCAAATAATCCAATTCATTATCAATTGCAAATTTAACGAATTCTAAATCTCTTGCAGTCAAAACTTTCAAACTACCTTGTGACCCAGGGATGTTAATACCTTTTCTTTGTTTTAGAAGTCCGCCACACAAAACTTTTGCATATACAACATCATCTTCAGTTTTTTCAACTTGCAAAACAAGTTTGCCATCATCAATAAATATTTTTTCTCCTACAACAGCATCTTTTGCAATTCCTTCATAATCGACTGGAATAATTCCATCTTTATATTCACTTTGATGTCTTAACTTTATTACAGAATCTTTGAGAAGCTCTATCGGTTCTTCCAAAATTCCAACTCTGATTTTCGGACCTTGTAAATCCAAAAGAATAGGTATTGGATGTCCTGTTTCTTCTTCAATTTCTCTAATAGCATGTATTCTTTGCAAATGTTCTTCTTGTGAACCATGAGATGAGTTCAATCTGAACATGGTAACTCCAGCGTTGTATAATTCTTTCAATTTTTCCTTGGTATTACTTGCTGGTCCTACCGTTGCGACTATTTTTGTTGCCGTTAAATCTCTCATTTTGTTATCCTCCGCCCACATAATGATAACATAATATTACGAATTTAAACAAAATATTTTACTGGGGGATAAAAAATTTTAAAATGTGGTATATAATCCTTAACACCAAAAAAAAGGAGATTAAAATGTTGAAGAAAATTATAGCAGGATTTTTAATTTTGGGTTTTATTCAATTTCCAACAATGGCTGCATGCTCAACTCAAAGGGTTGAACACATTTGCATAAATAAAAAAGCACCTGTACATACCGTAACTCTTACTGATAGGTCTGCCGTTATTGATAAAGGAAATGTTATCGCTGTAAAATACAAGGCAAGATTTTACTCAAAAACTGCTCATGCTGGAGATTTAGTAGAATTCAAAATTCCTGATGCATTATATACTGAAGAAGGAACTCAAATTTTCCCTGCAAACACTACTTTTACCGCAGAGGTTACAAGAATAGAACACCCTAAGTGGTTTAATAAAAATGCAAGAGTTTCTATGAGGTTTAGAACAATAACTCTTCCTGATTGCAGGGTTATAGATATTGATGCAATGCCGTTTACAAAGGACGGAAAATTAAAAGAAGGTCCATGGATGACTACTGGAAAATTATTTTTATCAACTGTTTCCTTTGGTATTATCGGTGCAGGTGCAGGCGTAGGATTTGCATTTATTCCAACTCCTGCAAAATTAGGCGCAGGTTTTGCAATCGGTATTCCTGTTGGCTGTGCAGTCGGACTCGCAACTGGATTGATTACAAAAGGCTTGCATTACAGAACAAAATGCGGTGAAGAAATCTATATAATATTTGAAACGGATACATTCGTTTGTAAATAAAAATTTAGGGGCGGTTTTATGAATAAAACCGCCCTAATTTGACTCTTGTTAAAAAGTTTAGCCTTTTAGTTTACACACTAACAAGTTTTTTTGATTCTTGTTCCAACTGCAAAGTAACAGTTGTAAGATCACAAACACTTGCAGGTCCAAAATATTGGATTGCTCCTGGGAATTTATATCTGTCATTCATTGCCCAGTCTTCTCTGTTATCTTGCAATTTTTTGAAAACAGGTCCATTCAAATCAACCAAGGCTTTTTGAATTACAGGTTTGAATTCGCCATGTCTTTTTTCCATGTTCATCATCATTGTGATAGGAACACCACCTGCAATCCACTTGTCAGAAGTTTCTGTCAAGTTTTTAACAGATGAAAGATATCCAGTCGCACCTGAATTGATAAGTGCAAATGCATTATATCCAAGAGAATAGCAATAATCTGCATCAAAGTTAGAAGGGAACGCACATCTGCCTTCATATCCGAAGAAGTGTGATTGATCAGAGAATTTACCAACATATTCCCCTCTATCCTTCATTTCTGAAAGTCTTGTCTTAATCATTTCAATCAAAAGTTTTTCAGTTTCAATTCTTGAAACTTGAACATTACCGTGAGGATCTCTGTCCATCAAAAGTTGAGCTTTAATCAAAACTGGTAGTGATTCAAATACTGAAACATTTTCTTTGTTCAATCTTTGAGAAATCATTTCAAACTTTTCATGACCAGATGTCAAGTTGTTGTAATCAGCATCTTGTTCTAATTCTGTTAAAAGGTCATTAAGATTTTGAATCAATCTTTTCATTTCTGGAATAAATTCAATTAAACCTTCAGGAACAATGACGATACCAAAGTTTTTACCATTTTGAGCTCTTCTTGCGATAATATCACACATATCAGTAACGATATCGTCAAGTGACATGTTGTTTTGTTCAACTTCTTCTGATATCAAAGTAATATTTGGTTGAGTTTGAAGTCCAGCTTCAAGTGCAACGTGAGAAGCACTTCTTCCCATAATTTTAATAAAGTGCCAGTATTTTTTTGCAGAATTAGCATCTCTTTGGATATTTCCGATGAGTTCAGAATATGTTTTTGTTGCTGTGTCAAAACCAAAAGAAATTTCAATTTGGTCATTTTTCAAGTCGCCGTCGATTGTCTTTGGACAGCCGATTACTTGAATATCTGCATTGTTAGCAACAAACCATTCTGCCAAAAGTGCAGCATTTGTATTTGAATCATCGCCTCCAATTATAACAACAGCGCTGATGTTTAATTTTTTGCAAACCGCAAGTGATTTTTCGAATTGTTCTTGAGTTTCAAGTTTTGTTCTTCCAGAACCAATTATGTCAAATCCACCGGTATTTCTATATTCGTTAATATATTCTTCTGTTAATTCAATGTATTTTCCATCGATAATTCCAGAAGGGCCTCCCAAAAATCCATAAAGTTTGTTTTCTTTATTAGCAGATTTCAAAGCATCAAAAAGTCCAGCGATAACATTGTGTCCCCCTGGAGCTTGTCCGCCTGACAAAATCACTCCAACATTTCTAACTTCAGATGCCTTTTCTTCATCAGTTGAATTAAATGTTATAATAGGCTTTCCATAAGTATTTTTGAATAAATCTTTTATTGCTTCGCTGTCTTTAACTGAGTTTGTTGCCTCGCCCATTTTTACTTCGAGGTGATTGATTCCATTCTTCAAAGATTCAGGTAATTTTGGACTATATTTAAGTCTTTCTTCCTGTAATGGTGAATTTTTCATAATATAAAATCCTCTTTTGTCTGTAACAAACATATATTACAACAAACTCATCTTTAATATCAAATTATTTTAAAATTTCTTTTTGATAAGCCCACGCAGAATGATTGTGAATGCTTTCTAAAGCTTCACACTCAACCTCAAATGAATTTATAACAGGATTTTCTCTTAATTTTACAACTATATCTCTCAAAATATCTTCGACAAATTTAGGATTTTCATAAGCCCTTTCTGTAACGAACTTTTCATCTGGACGTTTCAACAATGGGTAAATCTCGCAAGATGCACAATCTTCAACCAATCTTATCAAATCCTCAATCCAGATTTGGTTTTTCTCGTCATAAGAGATTTTAACCTTAATTATCGCTCTTTGGTTGTGAGCACCATATTTTGAGATAGATTTTGAACAAGGGCAAAGCGTCGTAACAGGGACTTTCACTCCCAAAATAAACTTGTAATCTTCACTTTCTTCGCCGTAATTATTTAGTATCCCCTCAAAAGAGCATTCATAGCTCATAGGAGATGTAAACCCAGTAACAGGAGCTTTTTTGTCGATAAAATACTTAAAAGTAAACTTTAATTCCCCACATTTTGCATCAAGACGCTTGATTATTGCAGCAACGCACCCCTTAATGTCAATTCCGAGCAAGTTTTTTGTTTTCCAGATACTCAAAACCTCAATAAATCTGGACATGTGAGTTCCCTTGTGATGCTTCGGAAGCGAAACATTTGCACGAACCTTTGCATTAACAATCTGGTTTGTATCATTTTTTCGCTGAATACAAAGCGGAAATTCTAAATTATTTATCCCGACTTTTTGGATATCGACCCCTCTTGAGTCTTTCAAATTTTGCGTATCTTTAAGCTCTTCTGTCATCACTTTCTCTTACCAAATCGGAGTTATCATACCCTTGTTCTTCAAGAGCAAGCAACAATTTCAATGCCGCACGGCGTTGTGTTTTTTTAGGAGCAACTTTTAGAAGTTCTATTGCCTTGATCACAACAGGGTCCTCGTCATACCAACGATTTCCACGTTCCTTATATTCTGACATGATATCGTAAACTCTATCTATCACCTCTCCTGCAACTTGATCTTGCAGCTGCAACATAAACTCAGTTGCTGAATTTTCAATTTCATCGGTGCTTTTTGCTTCATCACAAGAAATTTTTAACAATTCCAATGCTTCACGCAAAATAGGATCTTTATCATACCAACGTCTTTGCTGCTTCATATTTTCCCCATTCTTTTTTCTATGCTTATATACTAATAGTACCACATATTTTTATTTTATAATACAATAGGTAAAAAAACTTAAAGATTTAATTATGAAAATACTTGTTATAAATGGTCCAAATTTAAATTTACTCGGTACAAGAGAGCCTGAAATCTACGGGGAGCTCTCTTTGAATGATATTGAGAAAAAAATTTTTGAATACGGAAAAGAGCTTAACGTTTCAGTGGAATTTTATCAAAGCAACATTGAAGGCGAGATTATAGATAAACTTCAGACCACAGATGCGCAAGGAATAATAATAAATCCTGCCGGCTATACTCACACAAGTGTTGCCATAAGAGATGCGATATCAGCCATAAAAATACCTACAATTGAAGTTCATATGTCTAACATATACTCAAGAGAAGATTTTCGAAAAGAATCCCTAACCGCTCCTGTGTGCGTTGGACAAATTTCAGGATTTAAAGAAAACGCCTATATTTTAGGTCTAAAAGCAATTGTTGATTACCTAAACAATCCTACTGAAAATTGTTCGTAATTGTGTAAATATATTCAATAATTTGTGAGAAATATTCAAGGTCAGCACTTCCAGAAATAACCATGTCTGCTTCCTTTTTACAAGGTTTAACGTATTTGTCCCCAGACACTCTAACATATTCCCAGTATTTGAGAGCATTCTCAAGACTTTGGTTTCTCTCTCCAGCCCTTTCAAGAAAACGTTTTTTTCTGTTTTCATCAGATGCCTTGATGAATATTTTGATATCAAGCAAGTCCTTAACATCACCAAACATAGTAGCCATGCCTTCAACAATTATTATCTTTCTCGACTCAACAGGTACAGCATTTGGAACACAAACCCCTGTTCCATTTTGAAGATATTTTGGACTTCTAATATTTTCACCCTTGGATAATTTTTCTAAATCTGATTTTAATAAATCTAATTGAAAACTACTTGGAGCATCAATTTCATAACCTGAACTTACAAGATTATCAAAATTTCCATGCTCCTTAACAAGATCAGAAATATCATTAAAATAATAATCACCCGTAATTACAGTAATGGGCAAATCAAGCTTTATGATTGTTTTTTTTAACTCATTGCAGATAGTTGTTTTTCCGCATGCCGATTCGCCCGTAATACCAATTAAAATTCTTTTGTCTGGATTTGTAATAAGTCGTTTTGTAAACTTAGATATAAAATCCGTCGAAACTTCAAGTAAAATCGGATGCTCACATTTTTTGTCATACGAGATAATTTGTTTAAACTTGCTTTGAAGGTAAAATGCCAAAAGCTCTCTGCCGGCTTTTTGTGAAAAATCCGGTTTCAAAATCTTATCCGTCAGATTATTTTCCCTTTCAATCAATGAAAACATCGCATGCTATCCGTTAATTTAATTATTTTTTATATAATACATTTAAAGATTTTTTTTTGCTACATAGTTATAAGAAATGTAAAATATAAAATTTGAGTTTACCGATTTTTTTTTTGATGTATCATAAACATATAAAATTGCAGTGAGGACGATATGGAAACATTAACTAAAAATGAAGGTTTAATTACACAAGTCATTGGCCCAGTTGTCGATGTTGAGTTTCCGCAAGGTGAACTTCCGGAAATTTATAACGCATTAAAAATTGAAAAGGACGATGGCACATTTGTTGTTGCAGAGGTTCAACAAATGTTAGGTTCTAATAGAGTTAGAACAGTTACAATGTCCTCTACTGACGGTCTAAAAAGAGGAATGAAAGTAATAGATACAAAAGATTCTATTAAAATTCCTGTTGGAAAAGCAATTTTAGGTAGAATTCTAAACGTAATCGGCGAACCTGTTGACAACAAAGGCGCAATTGAAACAGAAGAATATCTACCAATTCACAGAGAGTCACCAGCACTTGTTGATCAAAACACAGATGTTGAAATTCTTGAAACTGGTATTAAAGCAATCGACCTTTTGCAACCTTATCAAAAAGGTGGAAAAATTGGTTTGTTCGGTGGTGCCGGTGTTGGTAAAACAGTTTTGATTATGGAGTTAATTCACAATATCGCACTTGAACACTCTGGGGTATCAGTATTCGGTGGTGTTGGAGAAAGAACTCGTGAAGGTAATGACCTCTATAATGAAATGATTGAATCAGACGTAATCGATAAAGTTGCACTGATTTACGGTCAGATGAACGAACCACCTGGAGCAAGAATGAGAGTTGGTCTTTCTGCTCTTACTGCTGCTGAATACTTTAGAGATTTTTCTAAACAGGACGTGTTGCTATTTATTGACAACATTTTCAGATTTACTCAAGCAGGATCAGAAGTTTCAGCACTTCTTGGACGTATGCCGTCAGCCGTAGGTTATCAACCAACACTTGCAACTGAAATGGGTGAATTACAAGAAAGAATTACTTCTACAAAAGATGGTTCTATCACATCTGTTCAAGCAATTTACGTTCCTGCAGATGACTTGACTGACCCAGCTCCTGCAACTACGTTCTCTCACCTTGATGCTTCAACTGTTCTTTCAAGACAAATTGCATCTTTGGGTATCTACCCAGCAGTTGACCCTCTTGCTTCAAACTCAAGAGTTTTAGATCCAAACATCATCGGTGAAGAACACTATAATGTAACTAAACAAGTTCTCGAAATTCTTCAAAAATACAAAGAATTGCAAGATATTATCGCTATTCTTGGTATGGATGAGCTTTCAGAAGAAGATAAATTGACCGTTAACAGAGCAAGAAAAATTCAAAGATTCTTATCTCAACCTTTCTTCGTTGCAGAAAAATTCTCTGGTATGGCTGGAAAATATGTAAAACTCGAAGATTCTATAAGAGGCTTCAAAGAAATCATTGAAGGTAAACACGATGATCTTCCAGAACAAGCATTTTATATGGTTGGATCTATCGAAGAAGCGGTTGAAAAAGCTAAAGGACTTAACTAATGGCGAATTTGCATTTGAAAATCACAACGAACGAAAAAGTTGTATTCGATGAAGATGTAAAAGAAATCTACTTGAAAGGCTCTCAAGGAGAGTTTGGAATTCTACCAAACCACATTCCTTTTATGACCCCTCTCGAAATCGGCGTTACTAAAATTGTGACTGAAAATGGAATAAAGTTCTATACGGTTATGGGCGGAATTTTTCAACTAAAAGATAACGAGGCACTTATTCTCACTCAAACTGCCGAAGATGCTGAAATTATTGATGTGGAAAGAGCTTTAGCCGCTGAAAAAAGAGCAAAAGAACGCTTAAAAGAAGACGGATCTGATTTGGTTGATTACCGCAGAGCTGAAATCGCCCTCGCTAAAGCTATGGCAAGATTAAAGGCCGCAAATAAGCATTAAGAAAGAGAGAACACATTTACTTTTGCAATTAAATGCATTAAGGTTTTGCGCGCTCTTTTTCATTTTACATTTTTCATGATTATTAGCAAGTCAGCTATCTTTAGCTGCATTATTTTTGCAATATAAGATTTTTGTCAAGTCTGTAAACTTTTGTTACAATTTAAAATCTTCATGTATTCATATTTTGCATGTTGACATATCATGCACATGACAACTATCCCCAAATCTCCTCCCAAGATTATGGATGACAGCTACCGAAGGTAGCTTTTTTTTTATTTCATTTTGCGAAGCGTTTCTCTTTCTTGAGCTTTCATTTCTTTAATTTTTTGTTTGTAAGCGTTATACTTTTCTTTCTTTTCCGCACGAAGTTTTTGTTTTTCCGCTTTTTTTAATTCTTTTGTATGTTTAGCTTTTGCTTTTGCTTCATTATGTACAATTGCAGGGTCTTTAACACCTGTTTGTTTAATTTTATATCCATTTATTGAGATTTGAGTTTTTGCATCACTCAAAGAAACAAGCTCCGTGTATTCTCCCTTATAATCAACACTCCACGTACCCAAAAATTTTGGAATACCGCCTGTGTATCCGTAGGCTGTAATTATTATGATATCCGGATGTTTAGCACTAAAACCTAAAGGATATACGTCCCAGCGTTTTTCATCTAAATAAAGTCCATAGTAATTTCTCCAATAATATTTAATGGTTTCTTGAATTTCTGAAAGAAGAATTTTTTCTTGTGTTCTAAAGTTATAAACCCAAACGTTTGTTTGCCAAATACCGTCATATTTGTTACCAATTTTTTCTTTTACAAGAAGCAAAGTTCCGTCTGGAGAAAAATCTACTGGAGTTAGACTTCTAAAAATTGATTTTTCAGAGAGATCTTTTGAAGTAGAGAGAATTGGTGTTTTTTCTCTCTTGATAATATTTGCATCTAAAACTCTCTGCACTTCCGGTTTTGATTTTTCCAATTTTATAACATACAAATCTCCTGTCACACAATCGCTTGCCCCATAGTAATTTGTCACAGGATAAACCAAAATATCCTTATTCGGGGAAACAATTCCTGGAGAAATAAATTCCCTATCATAACCTAATTTTCGTCCAATTTTTAACTCTGGCGACCCTGGAGGATTGTTGTATTTAACAAGAGAATAAACTGGTTCTGGTGCATATTCTTGTTCCCTAAGTTGCTCTTTTGGAGTTTCATAACTTGGAATTTTTCTCTCTGCTGTTGTAATATCGGCAGATTCAGCCTCATACTCCTCTCTTGTCATATATCCAGATTTAGGCAAAAGACTTTTTTCATACTTTTCTTTTTCTTCTTCTCTTAAAATCTTTTGCTCATATTTATAAATATCTTTATCGGTATAAACTTGCGGAGTTTTGTCAAATCCATAAAATTCTGGAGGATGAAAAGATACAAGAGCTGCCGCAATTACTATAAAAAGGGCGAAAATCATACTATTCCTTCTTTTAGAGCTAAAATTGCCGCTTTAGTTCTATCATCGACATAGAGTTTTTGCAAAATGCTATGAACATGGGCTTTTGCCGTTGCCTTTGCAATAACGAGTCTGTCTGCAATTTGAGAATTTGATAATCCTTCAACAATCAATGACAACACTTCCAATTCTCTATCTGTCAAATCATACATATTAGTTTTTTCTTTAGTTTCAACAGACTCTTCTTGTTCAGAAGGTGTGTTTCTTTGAATATTTGACAAGACTAATCTTGCAATATTTGGATCAATCCATGCAATACCTTCTTTTACCGCTTTTATGGCATTAACTGTTTGCTCTGGATTTGCACCTTTCATAATATAACCATCGGCACCTGCCTTAAAGCTTGCAAATACGTCGTCTTCGTTATCTCTTGACGTAAAAATCAAAACTTTCAAATCTGGGTTAAAGGCTTTAATTCTTTTTGTTGCTTCGATACCGTCAATATTTGGAAGTCCAATATCCATAAGTATTACATCAGGCAACAATTCTTTTGCTTTTTCTACGCCAGACAAACCGTCTTCTGCTTCCGCAATTAAAGAAACACCTTCTGCCTGTTCCAAAACAAGAGAAAGTCCCATTCTTGTCATTACATGATCTTCTATCAATAAAACTCTAATATCTTTCATTTGACTATTCTCCTCATTTTTCTCTTTTCACTTCTGTTAGTAAAAATGAGAATTGACTGCCCTTATTAACCTTACTTTCAAGCCAAATTTTTCCGCCATGAGCCTCTATTATCTGACGTGAAAGGTATAAACCAAGTCCCGTTCCTGTTGAACGTTTTTTATTTGTTCCTTGAGAAAATCTTTTGAACATATTTGGAACATCCTCTGCTGGAATTCCATTTCCGTTATCTGTCACAGAGAAAATAACATCGCCTTCTTTTTCACTCACATCGATTTTGACTTTACCGCCATGATTTGTATATTTTACTGCATTAGCACAAAGGTTTAATATTACTCTTCTTATTTCACTTCTATCGGCATTTATTATCAAATCATCCGGTTGTAAATTAAGTTCAAATTCAATATTTTTAGCTTCTGCAAGTGGTTCTACTTCTCTGTACACTTGATTTACCAAAGTATTGAGTGAAAAATCAGTTTTGCAAAGATTTAATTTACCTGCCTCATACCTATAAACTTCAAGCAAAGCATTAACTAATCCCAATAAATCTTCATTGCTTTTTTTCATTGTAGACAAAAGCAGGGTTTGTTTCTCATCCAATTTTCCTAAAGACCCATCCAAGAAAAACTTAAGAGTTTGTATTGCTGCCATAAGAGGGGTTCTCATATCATGAGTTAGAGTTGCAATAAAATCTTCTCTCAATCTTTCTGTTTCTTTTTGAACACTTATATCTCTTATTACACCAACATATTTTCTATGTTCTTCTATTTTATCTGTTTCAATGAATGCGAAGTTTATCTCTACTGGGATTTTTTTATCTCTCAAACTGTTTAGTAAGTAGCAATCCTTAAGAAAAATTTCTGGTTCTTCTTTCAAAGCTTCCTTAAATTTTTCTTTATGTTCACAGTGAGAAATATTTGAAAAACTCATATTCAAAAGATTTGCTTCAGAAAGTCCAACCATATTTTCTGTTGCAGGGTTAACGCTTTCTATTTTTCCTTTTTCGTTAATAATGATTATTCCGTCTGCACAATAATTGATAATTCCTGATAGTTTCGAGTTTGTACTAACTAAATCTGCTGTTTTTTGTGCAACGAGTTCTTCAAGGTTGTGTGAATACTGCTCAAGTTTTTTGTTTGCTACATCAAGTTCATCGACTTTTTGTTTCAATTGTGAGATAAGATCGCTTCTTTCAATACCGTTTCTGATATTTAAAATTAAATCATCATTATCCCATGGTTTTTCAATATATTTATAAAGTCCGACTTCGTTTATTGCTTTAATAGCATTCTCTTTATCTGCATATCCTGTAAGCAAAATCATACTGATTTCAGGATAGAGCTTTTTTGCAGCGGAAAGAAATTCAAAGCCATTCATTTCAGGCATCAAAAAATCAGACAAAATCAAGTCTGGTTTTTCATCTTTTATAAATTTTAAAGCCTCTAATGGACTATTAAAATAATGGGCATTAGAAAAGCCCTCTACCTTTAGTAATGTTTTTAAAGCTGATGTTACAATTTTATCATCATCGACTACAACTATATTTTTTGAATTCATTTCTACCCCAAATAAAAAAGTGAAGAATGCTACCCGATACATTTTACTTCACTTTTTCATTAAGGACAAGTTTATAACAATTTCGAAATATTAGTATTCCAAATTCATTTGAGAGAATTGAACGATTTTATTTTTTCCTCTCTTTTTAGCGTTGTACAAAGCATGTTCTGCATATCTGATAACAGTGTTAACATCTTCTTCAACATTTTCAAAACATGGATAAGTTGAAATACCACCAGAAATTGTAATTGGATGTCTTTCTTCTTCTCCGGCAGGAATAAATTCCATTTTTTCAATGCTTCTTCTAAATCTTTCTGCAAACAAGAATGCATTTTCTTCCGAGGTGTTAGGAAGAACAACCAAAAATTCTTCATCACCATATCTTGTCAAGATATCTTCCATTCTAACCAAAGATTTTAATTTGTCTGCGATAGAACGGAGAAGGATATCACCCCAGTCATATCCGTACATATCGTTAACAACTTTGAAATAGTCGATATCGAATAAAAGACAAGACAAGCTTGTTTTGTGACGTTTTGCACGAGAGATTTCTGCTGCAAAACGTTCTTGTAAATAAAATCTGTTGTGCAATCCTGTCAATGAATCTGTCGTAGATACAACTGACAAAGTATCTTGGAGAGATTTTGTTTTCAAAAGAGCTTTTGCTCTTACCAAAAGTTCTGATTTGTCGAGTGGCAATTTTATATAATCATAACTTGTTGCTCTTACAGTCAATTCAGGAACTTTTTCAATGAACAAAATTGGACAATTCAATTTTGTAGTCATAAGAAAATCTTTTATATCAACTCCTTGGTTAATAACAACCAAACTTGGTTTGATTTTTGTATATTCTTTAATTTGCTCAACTGGTTCAATTCTAACGTTGGCTTCATCTACATCGGAAAGCATTTCAGATAATGCTTTAGCATCCGTATCAGAATAAATTACTATATTTTGCATCAACTCTCTCCTTCTTTTAATACGGATTTTAGCAAAAATCATCAAAAAAAGCAATAGAGATAAAATTTTTCCGATTTTTATTATTTGAGTTATAATAAGACTATGATTTATGGTATTTTATCTGATATATTATCTTTAATTATTCTTCCAGTATGGATTATTGCAGGAGTATTTAAACCAAAACTTTTGAAGGGATTGAAGGAGAAAATGGGATTTTATCCAAAATTTGATTTCAATTCACCGATTGTTTTTTATGGTGTTTCGGTTGGGGAAGTTCTTGCAATAGAAAATTTGATAAAAAAAGTTAAGGAAATATTTCCATCACAACAAATTGTTGTTATGACCGGAACTGCAACTGGACAGGAAATCGCAAAGAAAAAACTTTCGAATACAGTTGATTTTATAACTTACTTTCCGCTTGATTTTCCAATCTTTGTAAAAAGAATGATAAAAAAAATAAATCCAAAAATCGTTTTTATTGCAGAAACAGAGCTTTGGCCAAATTTCGCTTACTTAACAAAGAAAAACAATATTAAAACATTTATTATCAATGCAAGGCTTTCTGATAGGACTTTCAATTCTTATAAAAAACTCAAATTTCTTTTTAAGCCTGTGTTAAAAAACTATACGAGCATATTTCCTCAAAGCAGACAGGACTGTGAAAAATTTATAACTTTGGGTGCAGATAAAAACACAACGAAGATTATGGGGAATTTAAAATTTGATATAAAAAGACCTGACATCTCAACTCTTGATATACAGAAGCATACTCCGACAATAATTGCAGGTAGCACGCACACTGGCGAAGATGAAATTATTCTTGACAGTTTTGTTGAACTAAAAAAAGAGATAGAAGATTTAAAATTGTTAATAGCACCTCGACATTTAGAAAGATGTGAAAAGGTTTTCAAACTTATGACAAAAACAGGTTTGAAATGCAAGCTACGTTCTCAAAAAGATTACGATGCAGACATTATACTAATTGACACAACTGGAGAGCTTGGCAAGTTGTATTCAATTTGTGATGTTGCATTTATTGGTGGAAGTTTTAACAAAACTGGTGGACACAATCCACTTGAAGCTACGGTGTTTGCAAAACCTGTAATCTCAGGAAAATGTATCCACAATTTTAAAGATATCTATGCAATTCTTACAAATTGTAATGCAGCGAAAGTTGTTAATACAAAGGATGAGTTGACAGAAGAGTTAAGACATTTGCTTACTGACAAAACCTACTATGATGATGCCGTAAGTAAGTGTGAAAAGGTTTTTGAAGAAAATGCAGGAGCCTTGAAGTTTGTAACAGATGTTTTACAAACTATTATTTAAATTATTTGTTTATCGGAAAATATATACCGAAGGAAGGTAGATTATGGCAAAAACAGTTTATTTGGGAATTGACGTAGGCTCGGTTACAACAAAGCTTACGCTTGTCGATGAAAATGGAAAATACGTTGACGGTTATATGTTAAGAACAGCAGGGAAACCTGTTATGGCAGTTCAATCTGGGCTTAAACATTTAATGGGAACCGCAAAAGAAGAATATAGCGTTGAAGGTGTTGGGACAACAGGTAGCGGAAGAAACCTTGCGGGAGCTTTGGTTGGTGCAGATGTAATTAAAAACGAAATTACAGCCCATGCCGTTGCAGCAAGTACTTATGTTGAAGGCGTTCAGACTATTCTTGAAATCGGTGGACAGGATAGTAAAATCATTATCTTAAGAGATGGTATTGTTACAGACTTTGCAATGAACACAGTTTGTGCTGCCGGTACAGGAAGTTTTCTTGATCAACAAGCTAACAGATTGAATGTTCCTATTGAAATCTTCGGAGAAACTGCTTTGAAATCAGAAAACCCTGCAAGAATTGCCGGTCGTTGCGGTGTTTTTGCAGAAAGTGACCTTATCCACAAACAGCAATTGGGATATCCTGTTGAGGATTTATTGTATGGACTTTGTCAAGCGCTTGTAAGAAACTACTTAAGCAATTTGGCTTTGGGTAAAGAACTTTTGCCAACTGTATCTTTCCAAGGTGGGGTTGCAACAAATGTCGGCATGGTTAAAGCTTTTGAAGAAGCTCTCGGAACTAAAGTAGTTGTTCCTGAAAACCACCAACTTATGGGTGCTTTAGGAGCTTCTCTTTTAGCGATGGAAAATCACCACTACACTAATAAACCAACCATATTCAAGGGCTGGTCTATTGGGGATATGCACTTTAATTCTATTACTTGCGACTGCAATGGTTGCGCTAACAATTGTGAAATTGTAACTATTGTAGAAAGTGATGAGGTTCAACACGTTGAAAGAGTTGAAGATATTAAAGGTAACATCATTGCTCGTTGGGGTTCAACTTGCGGAAAGTATTCAATCGGTTAAGGGACAATATTATGAAAATTAAAACAGACTTTGAACACAATGGAAATATTCCTTCAAAATACACTTGCGATGGAGATGACAAGGCTCCTATTTTGAATATTCTTGATGTTCCAAAAGATGCTAAGGAACTTGTACTTATTGTCGATGATCCAGATGCGCCAATGGGACTTTGGGTTCATTGGATTTTGTACAATATCAGTCCTGATGTAGGGGTTATTGACAACGACAATTTACCGAGTGGTGTAAAACAGGGCATGACAAATTTTGGTAGATTGGGTTGGGGTGGACCTTGTCCGCCTGACGGCATGCACAGATATTTCTTCAAATTGTATGCACTCGACACTTCTCTAAACTTGAAAGAGGGCTTAAATAAAAAAGAGCTTGAAGAAAAAATTAAAAATCATATCATAGAAAAAACAGAACTAATTGGACTTTATAAAAGAATTTAATTTGATTAAATTTGATTAAAAAATCGGATAAAAATAGGGCGGATGAAAAATTTTTCATCCGCCTTAAATTTTCTATATTACATATTTTCTTTTTGTTGTTGAAAGCATTCTTTACAATAAACTTCTTTGCCTTCTATTGGTTTAAATGGAACTTTTGTTTCCTTACCGCATTTTGAGCAAATTGCGTCATGTAACTTTCTTTTGTGATTTTTCTTGTGAGCCTTTCTGCATGCAGCACATCTTTTTGGTTTGTTAAGAAGTCCTCTTTCAGCATAGAACTGTTGTTCACCTTCTGTAAAAACAAATTCACAGCCACATTCTTCACAAATGAGTTTTTCGTCTTCGTACATTTTTTCTCTCCTGACTTAAATAATCTGTCCGAAATTATATTTCGTTTTAAGCCATTTTATATCCTTTTTGAAATTTTTGCAAGTTTTATAAATTCCTTAACGGAATTTACAGGAACAGCAAATCCAATACCGATATTTGACTTGTTATTGTCAGGATTGTAGATAGATTGACTTATACCAATAACTTCTCCATCAGAATTTACAATTGGCCCACCAGAATTTCCAGGGTTAATCGCAGCGTCGGTTTGTATTTTATTTTTAGAATAATCAATTCTTGACACGATGCCTTCTGTAAGCGTGCCGGAGAAACCAAAAGGATTTCCTATCGCAAGAACTTTTTGCCCAACTTTAATCTTTTCAGAATTTCCGAGCGAAATTGGGTTTAATCTTTCTTTTGAATTGATTTTTATTAGAGCTAAATCTCCGCCAAAAACAGAAATAACGCTACCTTTGTACATTTTACCCGTATTAAGAGTTACATCTATATCTTTTGCGCCTTCAACAACATGCGAGCTTGTGAGAATTACACCATTAACCCCTATTATGCAACCTGTTCCACTTGAGATTCCATAAGGTAATTGAGCATCAATAGTTACTATCGATGGGGAGATTTTTTCGTATATTTTTATAGTTCTCTCCTCTGCAATATCGTATGAAAATGCAGATGCAGAAAATATTTGTAAAAACAAAAATACACCGATAATAAACCTTGATACTTTGTCCATATTCCCCCCGTTTTCCACTATCATATTTCACCCATTTTTAAATTTTTGCAATTATTAACCAGTCTTTTTTTAGATTTATTATTGCAATAATTAAAATGTTAATGATATAATACATACGGATTTATTTTAAAAACAGAAAGGGTATTTAAATGTTTAAAATTGAAATGTTCAAACAACACATGGCAGAAAAAAGAGCTCTTAAAGTTATCGCAGGTATCAATAACTTTAACTTTGAAAATGTAAAAAATGTAGTTATGGCAGCAGAAAAAGCTGGTGCAAGCATGGTTGATATCTGTGCTGATAAACAAATTTTTGATATGGCAAGAGAATTCACAAATCTTCCACTTATCGTATCTTCAATCAACCCAATGGATTTGTTCAACGCATTCCAATGGGGTGCTGATGCAATCGAACTTGGAAACTTTGAAGCTTTTGACAGAAGCTTCTCTGCTCAAGAAGTTCTTAACCTTGTTCAAGAAACATTAAACCTTCTTGGCGAAAACAAAATCTTCTTCTCAGTTACAATCCCTGGAAACCTTGAAATTGCAGAACAAATCAAACTTGCTATGCAACTTGAAGAAATGGGTATTGACTTGATTCAAACAGAAGGTTCTAAAAATAGCATGAGCGAAGGTGCTTTGGGTCTTTTAGAAGCAGCTCAAATGACATTGGCTCACACAATTGAAATTTCAAGAAACGTTAACATTCCTGTAATGTCAGCATCTGGACTTACTACAACAACTGCTGGTATGGCTTTCGCAGCAGGTGCAAGCGCTATTGGTGTTGGATCTTGCATTAACAAATTAGGTTCTTACCTTGAAATGACAGCTATGATTTCTAACTTTGTTGAAATCTTGAACAAACAATCACACAGATCTGAAATGTTTGTATAATTTCAATAGTTTGATTTTATAATGATTTAAGGCGTTTCAAACAATATGTTTGAAACGCCTTAATAATTTACCCAACTTTATCTACAACAATTTACAAAACATTTTTTGCAAAGCTTTCGAATTCGTCATTAAATATGGCTTTTCTTGCATTTTTTACGAAATTCAAAAGGAACTGAATGTTATGAATAGATAAAAGAATTTGAGCATTAGCCTCACCACATCTATATAGATGTCTAATATAGGCTCTTGAGTGGTTTTTGCAGGCATAACAATCACAGTGTTCATCAAGAGGTTTTGAATCTCGTTCAAATTCTTTATTTTTAATAATTTTTCTACCTTCAGTTGTGAAGAAAGAACCGTGTCTTGCGTTTCTTGTTGGGAGAACGCAATCGAACATATCTATTCCTCTTAAAATACCCTCTGTCAAATCTTTTGGAGTTCCAACGCCCATAAGATAACGAGGAGCATGTTTTGGAAGGAGTGAGGCAGAATATTCTACAAAATCGTTCATAATTTCGTGAGGTTCTCCAACACTCAATCCGCCGATTGCATAACCTATTGCATCATAATCTGAAATAATTTTTGCACTTTCTGCTCTCAAATCCTTAAAGAAAGCTCCTTGCATAATTGGAAAGAGGGCTTGGCGTGGGTTTTTGTGAGCCTTAAAGCATCTTTCAAGCCACCTGTGAGTTTTTTTCATAGCACTTTCTGCTTCGCTATGACTACAAGGATAAGGTGCACATTCATCAAATGCCATAATTATATCAGCACCTATGTTCTCTTGGATTTCCATTGAAACTTCGGGGCTAATAAAGTAACTTTTTCCATTTTTTGGATTTTTAAAACTTACACCATCTTCTGTGATATTTCTGAATTCAGAAAGTGAGAATACCTGAAATCCACCAGAATCTGTTAGTACAGGTTTGTGCCAATCCATCCACGAATGAATTCCACCAAAATCTCTTATCAATTCGCTACCTGCAGTTAGGTGTAAATGGTAGGAATTTGCGAGGATTATATGTGGTTGAGTTTGTGAAAGATGATAATTTGTAAGCATTTTTACAGCAGAATTTGTTCCAACCGGCATAAAAATTGGTGTTTCTATATCGCCGTGAGGAGTGTGTAAAATTCCTGCCCTTGCGCCTGTTTTAGCATCTTCGTGCAACAATTCAAAACTAAAATATTCTCTTGAACTTATCAAACCAACCTCTATTTCATTTCTTCAACGAGAATTTCATACATAGTTTTCCAGTTGTTGCATATTTCTTCCGGCTTAAAGTAGATTGCAATTTCTCTTTCTGCACTTGCAGGAGAATCTGATGCGTGAACTGAATTATATTGAGTTACTTGAGAGAAGTCACTTCTAATAGAACCGTCTTCTGCATCCATTGGATTAGTTTTACCTAAAAATTTTCTAACACTTTCTATAACGTTTTCACCTTGCAAAACCATAGCAATAATTGGAGCATTGGTAATAAATTTTACCAAAGAAGGATAAAAAGGTTTTCCAATATGTTCTTCATAATGTTTTGCGGCAATTTCTTCTGTTACATGAATCATTTTCATTGCAACAATTTTATAGCCTTTTGTTTCAATTCTTTTGATAATATCTCCAATCAAACCTCTTTTAACAATATCTGGTTTAATTGCGACAAAAGTTCTTTGTTCCATTTCACTTCCCCTTAAAATTACTTTCCATAACGATTTAAGCATAAAAATGTGGCATAGTCAAAAGGGGGTTATCTTAATTTTGTCTTAGGGTCGAGAATATCCCTTATCGTATCTCCTAAAATATTGAAAGACAAAACAGCAATAAATATTAAGAATCCAGGGGTTAGAAGCCATGGTCTATATAATATGTTGAAATATTCTTGAGCCTCTTTTAGCATATTTCCCCAACTTGCATCTGGCTGTTGAATACCTAACCCCAAAAAGCTCAATCCACTTTCTGACAAGATGTAAGATGGTACACTCAAGGTCATTGCAACTATAATATAACTTGCCGTTTGAGGGAGAATATGTTTTAATATTACCCTCATTTTTGAAGCCCCGATTGCCTCTGCTGCCTGAACATAATCAGAGGTTTTTATTGACAAAACCATTCCTCTAACAACTCTTGCAAATCCAGCCCACCCAATCAGAGCAAGGATTATTACAATTAACATAAATCTTTGAACGCTTGTCATGTTTGAAGGCAAAATTGCAGCAAGAATAATTAAAAGATAAAAGCTTGGAATTGACATAACAGCCTCCGCAAACCTCATCATAAGCATATCAACTTTTCCGCCAAAGTATCCTGAAATTCCACCATACAAAAGTCCTATTGGGAATAAAACGAACAAGGCAAGAAAGCCTATTGTCATTGAAATTCGACCACCAAAAAGTATTCTTGAAAAAACATCACGTCCGTTAATATCACACCCAAGTAAATAGATTTTTCCGTCAGTTCCGAAAAGATGCAAATCACAAGGAATTACACCCAAAAATTTATATTTTTCGCCCCTAACGAAGAACTTTATTTTATGTTTTACACTTTTATCCAAAGTATAATTGACCTGCATTTGTTCTGGCAAGAATTCTCTTTTATAATTATAAGTATAAGGCATAGAAAGTTTACCCTTTTCGTTAATCAAAAAGACTTTAGATGGAGGCGCATAGGACATATTTCTGTCAGAAAAGTCTTTTGAATACGGAGCAATAAAATCAGCAAATAAAAGTGAAATATAAATTACAGAAAGAATTATTATCGCAGTAAGGGAGAATTTGTCTTTAATTAGTTTTTTGAACATCTTAGCCACCCTCTCTGATTCTTGGGTCAGTAATAATTAGAAGGATATCAGCAATTAGATTTCCCAAAATAAGCATTATTGCACCCATCATCAACGATGCCATAACAAGATTTATGTCAGATTTTAAAACAGCTTCAAGGATAAGTCTTCCAAGTCCAGGGTATTGAAAAACATATTCTGTTAATGCAGCGCCACTCAACAAAGATGCAAATTCAAACCCAAGTAATGTTATCAAAGGGTTTAGTGCATTTCGCAGAGCATGTTTGAATATAACCTTGAATTCGCTCAACCCCTTTGCACGAGCAAATTTTACATAATCACTATCCAACACATCAAGAAGATTTGCCCTCATTTGACGCTGAAGCCCCGCAAGTGAAATTGTAAAAAGAACCGTTACGGGAAGAATCAAATGTCTTGCAATATCAAAGATTTTTCCTGCAAAAGACATCTCTTGAAAATTATAACTTGTAAGCCCTCCAACAGGAAACCACCCAGTTTTGACGGCGAAAAGTAAGAGTAAAATAGCAAAGAAAAATGAAGGTATTGCCATTCCAATACTCGTTAACACCGTCAAAATTCTATCCGTTAAAGTATTCCGCTTTATTGCAGCAAGTATACCCAAAGGAATTCCAACCAACCACGTCATAAGGATTACGGTAGTAGTTAAAAGCAAGGTATTAGGAATCCTTTCTGCAAGTTTGTCAAAAACTCTTTCCCCAGAGGAGCAATAGCCTAAATCACCTTTGATAAAAGCTTTTCCCCATCTAAAATATTGCACATAAATTGGTTTATCAAGTCCCAACCTTACTGTTTCTTTTTGGAGTGTTTCTTTTGAGATTGAAGGATTGAGTTTAAGCTCTGCCAAAGGATCAACTGGGCTTAGTCTAATAATGAAAAAGCTTATAATAGAAACTGGTATTAAAAGCAGAATTGCTTGAAGTATTCTTTTTATAATATATGTTGAGATTTGCAATTGTTATTCCTTATAAATTTCTTCACTGTTATATGTTATACCCATAAGTTCAGACGGAAAAATGTTTTTAAAGCACTTTCTAATCGCAACAACCCTTATAGGTGAATACAAGTAAATTATTGGTTTTTCGTCGTAAATTATCTGTTGATAATTATCATAAAGTTTTTTTCTATCATCAAAATTTATCTTCAACGATGCTTCGTCGATTATTTTATCAAGTTTTATCTCCCATGGCAAAGATATAACACCTTTCGCCTCTTGAGTTCTTTGATTAAAGAGATGAAGAGAACCACTGGAAAACCAAACATTTTTTCCGTTATGCGGTTCAAGAGGACTGCCAGTTAGCCCCATTATAACCAAATCCCATTGAGGATCATTTACAAGTTTGTTTACAAGAGAGTTAAATTCAATCGGTTTAAAGTTAACTTTCATTCCCAAGTCTTCTAAATCTTGTTTTACCATAACGCCGATTGCTTCACGTTCTGTGTTGCCGGCATTTGTGTACAAATCAAACTCGACCCTGTTTCCAAATTTGTCATATAGAATATTATTCTTAATGCGAAAACCTGACTTATATAAATATTTTTTTGCCGCATCTAAATCTTTAGGGTAACCATTTGCGAGATTTTTATTCAGAAATATTGAATTAAGACTTTCAGCAGTAAACAGAGGCTTGCCAAGTCCATTTGCTACATTATTTACAATTGCTGTTCTATCTACCGCTAAATCTAAAGCTTTTCTAAAATTTATATCATTAAACCATAACTGTTTTTTAGGCTCTACAAAAAACTTTCCATTTGCAGACTTTCCACAATTGAGATTGATTGCAACAAACATTGTCCCCGTATCTGGACCAAGAGTGTATATGGAATAATCAGAACTTGATTCCTGCTCCTTATATTTTCCGACAGTTGAGCCCCTCAATGAAATTACATCTATTTCTTTTGCCTCAAATTTCAAAATTTCATTGTTCAAATCCCCAACAATTAGAAAAACGAGTTTGTCTAAATAAGGCAACTTTTCTCTATTTTTGTTTATCATGTAATAGTTTGGATTTTTTTCAAACACAATTCTCTGAGCGGGAACATATTCCCTCAACTTAAATGCTCCACTTACCACAAAATCTTTTGGCGGCGTAGTTGCAGACAAAAAAGAGTCAAAATATTTTCCACCTTTATTTACTGCATCTTCAAAAACATGTTTTGGTGCAATAGGTGCTGCAAGAATCCTCAAGAATGGTGCAAATGGTTTTATTGTAGTAAATTTAACCGTGTAATCATCGATTTTTTCAACCTTTGGTAGCTGGTTATCAATGACAACAGAATCTCGAGTTGAAGTATTACCAAGCCCCGCTAAAATAATATTGTTCCAAGTGAAGACAACATCATCAGCAAGAATTGGCTTTCCGTCAGACCATTTTATACCTCGTCGTAATTTGAAAATATAAACTCTACCGTCAGGAGAAATTTCAAAAGACTTTGCAAGTTTTGGAACAATAGCACCGTCTTTTGCTCTTGTAGTAACAAGTCCATCATACATAATTTCAGCCATAGATGAAGATGTTGCATCCTTTGTGTTAAATGGATTAAAAGTTTTTGGTCCTTCTCCAATAGTCGAAGATATCAACTCTCCACCAAACTTTCCAACTTCAGCCATACTTTGAAGATAGTCTACCCCTTCAATTGTTACGGTCTTTGAGTCTTTAGGATATACTACCTTTTTTTCTATATTTTCCCCAAAATGCAAGTTATTGTTAACAACATCTTTGTCTGTACAATTTTTACATACAAAAATACAAATAATTATTAAAAGTAACAACAAAAAAACTTTTTTCATATTTGATAAATTAGCATAAAAATTAAAAAATTAAACCGTCCGTCAGGCATATTTAAAATTTTTTGACAATTATTACTAATTTTTTAAAATTCTTAAAAACGAATATGCATTAAAGTCGAGAGAGCCAAAAATAAGTTTTACACGCTCAGAATCGTAAGGCAGAATTTTTACAAAATTCACTTCTGGCTCATCAAAATCATATCTTGTTTTGATTGCAGGGACTTTTGCAACAAGAGTATGTGCCTGATAGAAATTCAAATATGTTTTACCTTCATCATTTTCTCCAATAATTTTATAGTAACCTGCTTCAATAACAGTACCGTCACCGTTAATTAAATTTATTGGTAGAGAAAGGATTATACAACGTTCACCCGTTTCATCTATATGAGATTTTTCATCTTCTTTGGTAACAGAATCACCTTTGACTTTTTTCTTTTTGTATTTTTTCATTTTAGCTTTTTTTTCTTCAAGAGCTTTTTGAAAATCTTCATCAGTATATTGTTTTTGACCTGCAAAAGGATCATCAAAAATGCTTCCGCTGTTCAAGTAATCACCCATAGAATTTGAAGACTCTTCATCATTATACTTTGCGGCAAATACAGGAGAAGAAAGAAACATTATCAAAAATAAAAAAGCAAATATTTTTTTCATATAACTGATTATAATGATTTTCAGAAAATAATCAAACATAAAATGAGAAAAATACATAAAAAAAACGAGAGCATAAGCTCTCGTAAATTTTTTTATTTTTAATAATTACCACTCAACTTCTTTTCCGTCAAGGTAATTCATATTATCATTCATTATTGCCCAAGCACCACAACTTGTACCTTTATCATCGAGGTTACAATCACCCAAAGCATCGTAAGTTTTGAAGTTACAGCTTTTCTTGCTTGCAGTACCTTCCGCATTACAAGGGTCATCGTGTGCATCACCTTGAGCATTATGCCAACAATCCCATTCTTGAGGATACTTATAACCGAAACATACACTGTACGTTCCTGATGCCCCATCACATGATGTTGTAGTACGTTTAGGGAAATACTTGTACGAAGCAACGTAGGTATGGTACTTATCCGGCGACCAATTTGGTGTTGAAGAGTCGTATGCATAAGTAGTTGATGGCGAAACATAATATGCATAACTTGTACATTCACCACCCGATGCTGGATGATATGTATAACCCGTACAATAGTAATCATAGGATGAGCACGTATAACCAGAATATTGACGGCAATCGCCTCTTGCATAGCCATTACAAGTTTTATGTGCAGCACGATACTCTGCGTGACGAGTACATGCACTACCATGAGCAGTATGACCAGCACGATATACAGCTTTGTAAGCTACGTTATAACTTACAATTTTGTATGATGAAATATCTGTTCTGTAAACTGGCTCACTGTAAGCTTGTTGTGTATAAGTTCTCCAATCGCCACCACAGGTATTACAAACTGTTTGGTTGCCACTGGCATTAGAACAACTGAAGAATTTACCTTCTGCACAAACAGGATCACCTGAATGACAGCCTTTTGAAACCCAATTATAACCTGGTTCAACCGTATCAATTTTTGAAGAACCATAAGGTATTACACCAGTTTGTGTTACGTAAAAACCAAAAAAGTCCTTACCCATTGTGTTTGGACCTTTTTCACCGTCAACGTCAACGTATAACGTTCCGCAAATTCCTTCCAAAGAACCAACACTTTGGTCGCATTCACTACTCAACATCGTCGCAACAACACTTGAACCATCAGCAAGAACGAAAGATTTTACAGTTCCGTCGCCAACAGAAAAAGCTTCACCATTCAAAAATTGTTCGTTTGGCAAGCATGCTGTTCCGTTACATTCTTTCATAACCTTGAAACCAGACATAAGGTTTTCGATAAAGTTTTCTTCTCCCCACGTTGAAGCTTTACCATTTAAAGCTTCTGCTTGTTTTAAACCTTCAGTCATAACAGTGTATGACTTTTTGATACCAGATATCCAATTTTTTCTATTGATGTTTGCAATCAAAGCTGGAATAGTCAATGCTGCAACGACACCAATAATTACCATTGCGAGAAGAAGTTCGGTCAAGGTAAAACCTTTTTGAAACTGGCGTTTCTTTAATTCATCTAATGTCATGTCTAAAATCCTTATTCTTTGTTAAAATATTTTTTTTTAAATTTTTCAAAAAAAATTCTACAATATATAATAAAAAAAAACAACAAAAATATTGCATATTTTTACTCAAATGTTAAGAAATGTTTCAAGAAAATTATATTATACTTTAGATTCACTTTTTGTTAAAAATTTGAATTTCATTTATGATAAAATTTTGTTATGGAAAAGCTAAAAAAATACAAATTCGATATAATAAACTATATAATTCTTCTTGCTGTAACATGCATATTCTTCTCGTTCTTTTGGAATAGCATGGGGTCTTTTCTTGTTGACACAGGCAGAGAAGCATATTTTACAGAGGGTTTAATAAAAGGAAAAATATTATACAAAGATTTATTCAATATTTATCCACCACTTTCTTATCAACTAAATTCAATTATTCTTCACCCTTTTGATTTAACAATAAATTCGTTTCGCTATTTAGGGGCAGGGATTGGGCTTTTAATTCTTCCTACTTTTTATTTTATCTTGAGATTTTTTACATCTCAAAATAAAAGTTTTTTGACAACTCTTTTGATAATTTCTATCTGTACACTAACATTTAATGATATTATAAACTTTGTCTTCCCATATTCTTATGCAATGCTTTGGGCTATATGTTTTTTAACTTTTTTACTAATTTGTTTTTTAGGATATATAAAATATAGAAAATTTTGGCTTTTAGTTTTGTCTTGGGTTTTAGCAGGTGCGGTTTTTGCATCAAAAACTGATTTTGCTATTTTATATTTACCAATGGCAATTTTCACAATTTACTACACAAAAGATGTTAAATCTTGCTTGAAATGTATTGGAGCTTTTTTAAGTATTCCTTTAATATCTTACGGAAGTTTGGTTATTCAAGGAGTTTCAATAGCCGATTTTGTTCAAAATTTTCAAACTCTTTTGAAGTACGTTTCAGCAGATTCAAATGTTTATTTTTATACAAAAATTCTTCCACGACTAATTCAAGGAAATTATGTTGCAAAATACTTTTGGACAGATTTCTTTACTATTGCTTTTATTGGAATTTCCTTTTACATATTCAATGCAGATAATTTATTTTCAAAGTCAAAACATAAGAAAAACTTATTAAGGTTTATATATTTATGGATTATTATTCTCTATATAGCAAATTTCATTGCAAATAGCAGATATTCTTATTTCACAGTTTTAAGTTTTTCTGCCTTGCCATTTATAAATATTTTTATATTTTCTCTTTTATTGTACAGATTTCAAAAAAGAAAAATTAGTGAAACTGAAAAGTTACTTTTAATTTTTCAAATTTTGATATTTTCAATGAGTGCAAGATTTTTCATGCCTGTATTCATCTGGCACACATCTTTCTACATCATTCCTTTCTTGATAATGACAACGATAATTTTTCTTATGGATATCTTACCAAACTATATTAAAAACATCGACAGAAAATGTTTTTCAACAACGATTTTTGTTTGTTTGTTCATAATGGCAGGGTTATATGTTGGTGCAAACTTTCAACATAGAGCAGAAAATTGTCTTGAAATAAAAACTCAAAGAGGAAGTGTTTTGTCACGTTCTGTTGAAGAAGGAATAAATGGGCAAAATTTGATATCATACATAGAAGAAAATATTCCAAGTGACAAATCCATTTGGGTTATTCCAGAAGGAATTATGATAAACTTTTTAACAAAACATGAAAGCTTTGACGAACATTTTGGGCTTTTACCTTTCAACGTTACATCTGACGGAGAAGAAAATATTATCTCTGATTTAGAAAAAACAAGCCCTGATTACATTGTAGAGGCAGAAAGAAACATGTTTGAATATGGAAAAGCTGGACTTGGACTTGATTATGGGATAAAAATTGCTGAATATATTAGACAAAATTACACCCTCGAAAAAACTTTCCATGAAGCGGGCAGTAATTTTAGAATTTGGAGAAAATAATTGGATTTTATTAAACAAAACAAAAAAGATATATTTTACATAGTTTTGCTATTCACAATTCTTTTTGCAATCGTTATCTTTAGATTGCCTTATTTTGGAGATTGCTTAACTGATTCTGGCAGAGAATTTATGTTTGCAGAAGCGATGACTGACGGAAAGCTTTTATATAGAGATTTATTCAATATTTTTGGACCTCTTTCTTATCAGCTAAACTCTTTGGTATTTTCTATTTTTGGAGTAAGTTTTAATAGTTTGAGAATTTTTGGAGCAATAAACGCTTGTTTCATTTTCTCTTTAATTTATTTGATATTAAGACTTTTCACAACGCATAATAAATCATTCATCATAACATTTTCACTAATGATTTTTAATTTGTATTGCTGTTCGGTTGGTGCTTTTCCTTCACCTTACACATACGCAATGTTATATGCACTGGAGTTCTTTTTATTCTCACTTTATTTCTTGCTTTTAACGATAAAAAAAGAGGACAAAAAATATATAATTCCATGTTGGTTTTTTGCAGGAGTTTCGATTGCATCAAAATACGAAATCATCTTTTATCTTGTATTTCTCGTATTTTTTACATTACTCATTGTAAAACCAGACAGAAAAACATTGCTTTTATCAATAATTTCTTTTTTATCAGTCCCTGCATTATGTTTTTCCGAATTATTTCTTCAAGGTCTGACAATAAAAGAGTTTCTTAACCAAATGCATTATGTGTTTAAATATGCAAGTTCAGATGCCCTTACACAGTATTATATAAACGATTCAGGAATATATCTAAACCTTAAAGTTTTTCCAGAAAGACTTGCACTTATGCTAAAACAAGCAAGTTTCTTCATCACCATTTTCATCGCATATGTTGTTTTGTTTTTTAAACCAGTAAAAAATAAAAAATATAATCTCATAAAAATTGCAATCCTTTTTGCAATAATTTCAATTTTTAAACCCGAAATGGTAAATTACGGACTTTTCGTATTCTTTACAATCCCAATGTTAGCAATTTGTTTGTATTGTTGGGGAAAAATTTGTTACGAAGTTATCAAAAAAATCGAGTTTGACAAAACCTTCTTTTTGTTTTTAATACTCTTAACGTCTGTTTGTTTGATTTCTACAAAAACAGTATTCTATCTCTGCTTCCACTCTTATGGCGCATTTATCTTCCCTCTATTGTTTATTTGTTTGTTTATCTTTATATCTGAAATTTTGCCTGATGAATTAAAATTAAACAAAAATCTTTTGACAAGTGCATTTATTCTGACAACCCTTCTATCACTCTTTTTATTTTTGGAGTGTGAACCAAAATATTACGCAGGGAGTATGAAGTTCTTTGAAACGCCAAGAGGAACTATTGCCTATCCACCAAGAAGAGATGCCATTGCTGATGCTCTTCGCTACACACTTTCCTACATCGGCAAAGATAAAACAATCTTGTTTGTTCCAGAAGGTTGTATTCTCAACTTTGCAACAGAGAGAAAAGGTTCTTTATTTTGGTATAATTCAACTTCACCATATCTTGAAGCCTTTGGTGATGAAAAATTTATCAATGATATAAAATCAGAAAATTTCGACTATATTGTTTTGAGCAACCACAAAACAAATTTCAAAACCTTTGACGAATACGCTCCAGATGTTGTAAAATATATAAAAAATAATTACAAACCAATCCAAGTTTTTGGCGATCCCGCAAATTGTTCTGAAAGCGGAGATGATATATTGGTTATGACACTTTATGAGAGAAAGTAATATGGATTTAAAACTAAAAGCTTGTATAGAAAATGTTAAAAATAATCCAGAAAATGATGATGTTTTGATTAAAGCAATCAAAACGTCTGCTGAAATGAAAGCTTTTGACCTCTCTTTAAAATTTCTCAATCAACTCAAAGAAACATCTAAAGATTTTTTTGAATGTAACTTAAAATTGAAAGATGTTTATGCTCGCTATTGGAATTATGCAAAAGAATGTCTAAAAAATGGAGATATTGAACACGCAAAAGACTTTATAGATTTTAGGTTTAAGGGCGGAGATTTCACGTATCCTCGTATGTTTAAACCTATGTGGAATGGAGTCGATGATTTATCAAGAAAAACTCTCCTCGTGTATGCTGACGGAGATTTGTCACATATAATCAGATTTGCAAAATTTCTTCCCGAAATAAAGAAAGTTGTAAAAAAACTAATTTTTGTAACACCCAAAGAAACTATCAAATTGTTTAGAGCAAGCGGTTTTGATTTTGAAATATATCCAACATCAATTGATTTAAATTCTATCAACTATGACTTTCATCTTCCTTTAATGTCAGCTTTAAAATATTTTAATGCTGAATCAAGTTATCTAAAAGTTAAAGATGAAGATGTAAGGAAGTTTAGACGATTAAATTTGAAAAAATCAAACTATAATGTTGGAATATTGACAAAAAATTTAGCAAGCAAAGATAATATCGAAATGCTCTCATCTATTGTCGACATCCAACTATTTTCTTTTGAAAAAAGTAATTTTGGTGAACTTCCAAACTTAAACATTGTAAAAGAAAATGACATTTACGATTTAGCAGTAGCTATTCAAACCCTAAGTCTTATCATAACGGTAGATGATGTTTGCCTTGACATTGCTGGAAGTTTAGGTAAAAAAACATTCGCACTTATTGATAGCAAAAATAACTTTAGAGCAATTGAGGGGGATCATCTCAAAGATTATGAATGCGTAAAACCATTTGTTGTAGACAACATTGATAAAACATTTGTATATTTAAAAAAAGCTGTCGACGATTATCGCTGGACAATGAGGGAAGCTTATCTTTTATCCCTTATTGAAGAATTAAAAAATAAAAAATACCCATCAGATAAAGAAAGACAAGAATCTATAAATTACACTATGCCTTTTGTTATTGAAGGCTTGTATGAATGTAATAATTGGAATATAAAATATATTGATGAAGCCTTAAAACTTTATGAAAAAGAATATGAGATGCACCCAGATGATTACACAACATTAGGGAATATTGAAACACTTCGTTTTGCACATCTGGGAGATGAAAGCCATTATCCAGAAGTTTGGGAAAAAATTATTAAAAATACAAATTCACCGGATATTTTATTTAATTATGGATGCTTCTCCTGTAAAAAGAAAAATTTTAAAGATTTTTACAAGTATTATCCATATAGGTTTAAAAAAGTTATTACACCAACAAAGTACCCAAAACTTGACAAACCAGAGTGGAGTGGAGATTTTGACATTTCTGACAAAACAATTGCTGTTGTGTTTGAACAAGGTTATGGGGATATTTTCTGTTTTTGCAGATTTTTACCACAGCTTGAAAAACTTGCAAAAAAGGTTATTTTTGTCACCAATAAAGGTTGCAGAGAACTTTTGTCTGAAAGCTTTCCAACCGTTAAAGTTATTGATGACATTAGAGAACTCGACACCCTTGGATTTGATTGTCATATCCCGTTGATGAATCTTCCAATAGCATTGAAAATCTATCCAGATGAATTTCCAGATACAAAAAGCTGGCTTGTCGCTAACGAGAAAAAAATTAAAGATTTTAAAAAATATTTTTTAAAAGATAAATTTAACATTGGAATTTTTACAAATTCTCAAAGAAACCATTTTCAACGATATTTGCCTATTGAAAACATTTCTCCAATTGCAAAAATCGAGGGTGTACAATTGTATTCACTTGCAATCGATAAAAAGGACATAGAGTTGAATTACTTCGATGACAGCATAAATATAATAAATTTAGGGAAACATTTCAAAGACTTTTCAGACACCGCTGCCGCAATAGAAAACTGCGATTTGGTTGTTGCTACTGACTCTTCTGTGCTTAACCTCGCAGGAGCTTTAGGCAAAAAAACATTCGCTATTTTTAACAAGAAATTAGAATGGCGCTGGTTTGACCTAACTGGAGAAGATGTTGTTTGGTACAAATCTGTAAAACCTTTTGTTGCAAAAGAATTAAATGATTTTAGCTATCCAGTTAACTGCATTTGCGAAGAAATAAAAAAACTATTAAAGTGATTTCTCGAAGCTATTAAATTTCTTCATATACTCTTTGTAAAGTTCAAATGAAGAATTACCTTCTACAAACTTTGAAGGATAAATCTTGTCCATCCATGGTTTATATATATCTAAAAAATGGTAGATATATTTTTTCCCACGATATCTCGTAACCTGCTTTTGCTTTTCTGGCATATCTTTTACTAAAATAAACTTTATTACCTGATAATTCCAACAAACAGGGAGCTCCAAAATTTTTCCATTTAAAACTACATTGTAAATATCTTGTTCATTATATAAAAGCATAAGTCTTTTGGTTATTTTATCGTCAAAATTTTTCAAAAAATACTGTTGCATTTTTTCATCGATATTTTCTTTGCGCCATTTTTTTAAATCAATTAAAATAACTCCGCCATTGTAATAATTCTTCAATTTGGCATCGTCAAGAATCCACGTGGAAAATGGTTCAGACTCCCAAGAATAACCTTTTAGATAGCCTTCTCCGTGCTTGTCTGGAGTCATCGCAACAATATTTCCACGCAAATTTTTTCTGTATAACTTTCCAATATCACCTTCCACAAGAATGTCTGCATCAAGATATAATACCCTGTTTATATTCTCTGGAAGCAATTCTGCAAACCTCATCTTCGTAAGACAAATTTTTGAGATATGCGACAACAAACTTCCTGAAAGATTTAGATATTGATTATCCATATCCACATCAATAAAGCTTACACGTCCCCCCAACGCAAGAACAACCTTTTCTATTCGCTGTTTGTTTTGTGGCGAAATTCTATCTGATATAACAAAAATATTAACCCTCTCATAAGATTTTTTATTTTTCATCAAAGAATATGTTGCAACCAACATTGGATTTACATACTTATCATCAATGGCAAAACAAATATTCATTGGTAGAGTTTTTACAAAGAAAGAAACCGCCAAGCAAAAAATTATTGCAAAAATCCCAAGTTTTATCTTCATTTTCCACTCCTTATCTTAAGTAGCAATGGAGTTGATATTATAACAAATGCTACAAAATACGTTGCGTAAAATAAGTGTGTTTTGTCAACAAAAAACACAGTAGAAAGCAACATAATAGCACTCATAAGCCTTGCTATGAAAGAGTTTACTGAGTTAAACAATGCTCTGTTTTCAGATTGTATAAGAGAATTTAATCTGCTTACATGTATTATCAAGAATAACAATTGGACTCCGATTGCAAAGCACAAGAAAATTAGCAATAAAATATCCATTTTAGAGCCTGACAGAATCTTGAATATTGCTAAAAACCCTCCAACAAAAAACAAGTAAACAACTACCGCAAGAACTTTTATATTTATTCTCGAAGAAAACTTCGCCGCAATAGATACGGTTAATGCCCTCGTAAAATGATTTGCAAAAGAAACAAACCCAAAAACAGCAACAGGCAGATTAACAAGTACCATCAAAGGTTGCAAAGACGTTGCAAAAAATAACGATGTCGCCATTAAAATTCCGGAGAATAAAACATAAAATTTTAACCTCTCATCTTGAAACAACGACCTAATCACATATATAATTTCTTTAAAACTTTTTCCCTGTTTTTTTACCGCATCAACTCGAGGTAAAAAAGACAATAGAAAAATACAAATTAAAATTGCCACAATCTCAGCCAAAATAACATTTTTAATCCCAATCTTCATATAAAGATAAGTTCCTAAGATCATCGCAATAGAAGTCGATAAGGAAAGATAAAAATTTATACCTCCAAAATAGCCAGACATATTTTTTTCCTTGCCTTTAGATACAAGGTATTCGTACAAATATGTTGAATTTGAGGTATCTAAAAAAACCTTCGATATTGCTAAAACTATTTCCCCCAATAGAACAATAAAATATCCTTCAAAAAAATACCAAAGCAATAAATTAAAAAGAAGTAAGAAAACAGACGTCATAAGCATTGATTTTCGAGAAAAGAAATCCGCCATAAAACCAATAGGAAGCTCTGTTAAAATTGCCGTTAAATAAAATATTCCCTGAAAAAAGAAAAATTCTCCCGCCCAAAGTCCGTTTGCCTTATAGAATAAAAGCATTATCGGAGATAGAAAAACTAACCCCTTAAAAAAGAAGGCAAGATTTAACAAAATAATATTTCTATCAACCTTATTCAATGCTCCATCCGTTAGTATTTTAAATGAGAAATTCCCGTTTCAATCATAACAGTATTGTATTTATCAACCGCAGAAATAATTGATTTTTCACCGTTTCCTGTTTGAATAATTAAAGAAATTCTGCCCTGAACTGCAGCGAATATACTATCAATTGCAGGAATAATACCGTCAGATGCAAGAATAGCATCTTTGGAATCATTACATGCATAATCTAAGGCTCTTTCTATTGCACAAACCCTGCAAGTGTTACCTTGAGAAATTGCAAGAGTTTTAAAATCTTTTGCGATTACAACCGCCTCTGATTTTGCATGCTTAACGATTTTCCAAGCAAAAACTGCATCTTCAATTTCTTCCGCAGTTGGTTTTCTTTTCGAAACAACCTTGAAACTATCTTTATCAAGCTCTTTTCTATCCTGAGATTGTACCAAAATTCCAAAAGGTGTAACCTCGATTTCTACATTCTCAAGTTTTTTATATTCCTCTAAAGAGGTATTTATTTTAACTATTTTTAAACCCTCAACCCCTCTTAAAATATCTAATGCTTTTGAAGAGAAATCAGGCGAGGCAACAATACAAAAACCCGCTTTCTTAATTTGAGATGCTACTTTTTCATCAACAGTTTTAGAAAATGCGACCACACCATTAACAGAACTTATTGGATCACAGTCAAAAGCTTTCACATACGCATCTTCAATATCTCTGCCCAACGCTACACCGCAAGGCATTGCAGCTTTCACAATAGTAACCGCACAAACATCATAAAATTCACTTGTAATATCAAGCGCAACCTTTAAATCTATAATCTCATTATATAAAAGCTCATCATCATCGCTCAAAACTTCGTAATCCAAAGGACTTTGAGCTTTATATATCTGTGCCGTTTGCTGACTGTTCAAGCCAAACGTCAAATCTTTTTCCTTCTCCAATTTAAAATCTGATAACATTTTCTAATCTCCCTTAAATTAAGTTAGCATAATATTAACAAAAAGAAAACATGTATTTGAAAAAATTATTTTTTATGCAACAATTGATTTATAGGCTATATAGTAGCAAAAGTTGTAGTAGTTAAAATATAAAAGGAAGAAAAGAAATGGGAAGACAAACTCCGTTGGAAAAAACCAGAAACATCGGTATTGCCGCTCACATTGATGCGGGTAAAACGACAACTACCGAAAGAATATTGTTTTATACGGGTAAAACTCACAAAATCGGTGAAGTACACGATGGTGCAGCAGTAACCGACTTTATGGATCAAGAACGTGAAAGAGGTATCACAATCCAATCCGCTGCCGTTACAGCATATTGGAAAGGACACCAATTAAATATTATCGACACCCCAGGGCACGTTGACTTTACAGTTGAAGTAGAACGTTCATTGCGTGTATTGGACGGTGAAGTTGCTGTATTCTGTGCAGTTGGTGGTGTTCAATCACAATCAGAAACAGTTTGGAGACAAGCTAACAGATATGAAGTTCCTCGTCTTGTATTCGTTAACAAAATGGATAGAACAGGGGCTGATTTCTACCGTGTATTAAACCAAATCAGAGATAGATTGAGAGCTAACGCTTACGCAATTCAATTGCCTATCGGCGCTGAAGACAAAATGCAAGGTATTATTGACCTTGTTGAAATGAAAGCTGAAATTTACAGAGATGATTTGGGTAAACAAATCGATATTTTCCCTGTTGCTGAATGTGATGAAATTCCTCAAGAACTTAAAGATAAAGCAGCTCAATACAGAGAAGAATTGGTAGAAGCTGTCGCATCAGAAGATGATGTTTTGATGGAAAAATATTGTGAAGATCCTGAATCAATTACTATTCCAGAACTTAAAGCAGTTTTAAGACGTGCAGTTTGTGAAAACAAAATTGTTCCTGTATGTTGTGGTACAGCATTCAAGAACAAAGGTGTTCAAATGCTTTTGGATGCAGTAGTAGATTACTTGCCATCTCCACTTGATGTTAAAGCTATCGAAGGTGAACTTGAAGACGGAACAAAAACTGAAAGAAAATCTTCAGAAGACGAACCATTTGCTGCATTAGCATTTAAAGTTATGACAGACCCATTTGTTGGACGTTTAACATTTATGCGTGTTTATTCTGGTAAACTTGCTTCTGGCTCTTACGTCTTGAACGCATCTACTGGAAAGAAAGAACGTATCTCAAGATTAGTTCAAATGTACGCTGATCAAAGAAACGAAATTTCAGAAGTTTACGCTGGTGACATTTGTGCGGCTGTTGGTTTGAAAGAAACTACAACTGGTGATACTTTGTGTGATGAAAAAGCTCCAATCGTATTAGAAAAAATGGTATTCCCAACTCCAGTTATCTCTGTTGCTATTGAACCAAAAACAAAAGCTGACCAAGAAAAAATGGGTATCGCTCTTCAAAAACTTGCTGAAGAAGATCCATCATTCCAAGTTAAAACTGATCAAGAAACAGGTCAAACAATCATTTCTGGTATGGGCGAACTTCACCTTGACATCATCGTTGACCGTTTGCTTCGTGAATTCAAAGTTGATGCTAACGTAGGTAAACCTCAAGTTGCTTATCGTGAAACAATCAGAGGAAATGCAGATCAAGAATCTAAATTCCAAAGACAATCAGGTGGTAAAGGTCAATACGGACACGTTAAAATCAGAATTTCTCCAGCAGAAGAAAATGCAGGATTTGTATTTGAAAACAAAATCGTCGGTGGTGCTATTCCTAAAGAATTTATCGAACCTGCAAGAAAAGGTATGGAAGAAGCACTTGAAGGCGGTATCATTGCTGGATTCCCTATGATTGACGTTAAGGTTGAACTATACGATGGTTCTTACCACGAAGTTGACTCATCTGAAATGGCGTTTAAAATCGCTGGTTCAATGGCAATCAAAGAAGGTACAAAGAAAGCACAACCTTGCGTTCTTGAACCTATGATGAAGGTTGAAATTGAAATTCCTGATGAATATACTGGTAACATCATCGGCGACATTGCAAAACGTCGTGGTCGTGTTGAAGGTCAAGAAAACCAAGGAAATACTGGTAACGTTATCGTTAGAGCTACTGTTCCACTCGCTAACATGTTTGGTTACGCAACAGACTTGCGTTCTAACACTCAAGGTAGAGGAACATTCTCTATGGAATTTAAATGCTATGAACAAGTTCCAAGAAACGTTGAAGAAGAAATCATTGCAAAATCTGGTTCTAAATCATAGTTTGCAAGGAAAGTTTAAAGGGCGACTTTTTCAAAAAAGTCGCCCTTTATTTTTTCTAATTTTTTATGCAAAATTTTTTATTTAATCTTTATTTGATTTAATCTGCAAAAAGATTCTAACGCTGATGATGCATTCAACACAGCCTTCATAAGATTTTCATTCTTTAATTCTTTTGCAATTGTCATAGCTTTTTTGTACATTTTGAAAGAATTCATTGCATAATTTTCTGTCGCATCAGTTTTTGCTAACGCAAGATCTTGTAAATATTTTCCATAAAGTAGATATAAACTTGCTAATAGAATTTGCATTTCAAATTTTCTTGCAAACATTACAGCCTTTTCAATATTGATTTTTGCACCCTCGTAATCTCCTTTGATTATTTCAGCTTCTGCAATAATCTTATTGTAAAGTACAATAAACAAATAATTGTTTATTTTTGGATTTTTAGCGACATCAAGAGCCTTTTGTGCAACGCTCAATGCCTTGTCTGGACCGTCTGTTTGTAAACTTACTTCTGCAATTAAATACCATGTTAACAAAGCACCTATGGCGTTCTTTTCTTTTGAAAAATATGCTATTTGTTCACTATAAATTTCAAGTGCCTGTTTAGATTTTTGATTTTCCTTTAAAAATTTACCAAGCATTGTTTTTAAAATATTTTTTGTAAAATCATCTCCGATATTGTTCGCATACATTACAACCTTAAATAATTCTTCATTCAAGTTTTCGTAATTTTTTGCAATCAACTTGTTAAAGATTTTAACCATATTCCACTGAGATATGATTTCAGGATTTAACAAATTAACGTCATCAATTTGTACAATTTCGTTCAAAATTTCTTGTGACGATTGAATATCCCCTCTTAAAGTGTTCATCATCGCAAGTGCAAGTTTTGTTTTGCAAATAAGATTTTCATCCTCAATTCCATTTCTGTCAAACAGCTCAAACAAAATTGAAATAACTTCAAACGCTCTGTTATTACCCTGAAAAATCAAAGCATTTGCAAGTACAAGATATGTCTTTAACCAAGTCTTGCAAAGCATCTTTTTAGAGATAACTTTATGATTTTTTACATCAAGAAATTTTTCCAATACTGGTAGAACTTCATTATCTGCAATATTTATAAGCTCTCCACAGTTGCCTGTATTCAATAGTGCATTCAATTTCCTTGATTTTACCATTGCAATTTCAAGTTCATTAGATATATCTATCTTTGAAACAATTGAGTCTACACACTCTACAACGCCAGAATAATTTCCAGTTTTTTTGCAACATTCCGTCATGTATGTCAAAAGATCAATTGATTTTAAAGTAGTTGCATTTTCAAGGGCCGCTTGAAGATAAGACATAGCCTCACTTGGGTTTATCCTTGTTAATAATTTGCCCAATTTTTCTGAAATATTTAAAATCAAAAGCTCTTTATTCGGAATATCAATCCTCTTCAATATATCCATACATTGTTTTTGAGAAACAATATAAAGATTTAAATCTCCGATATATGAGGAAATTGCAATATTTTTAGTCCAATATTCAAAAGATTTTTCTGGTAAATCAAGGTTTTGTGTCATTATTGCAAGAATAGAGTTAGAAGATAGAACATATTCAGACATCAATTCGCAAGTAAGAGAACATAGTTCATTATACCCCTCTCTCTTTTTGATAATTTCAAACAACTCACTCCATAATAACGTATTTTTAAACGCATACGTATTTTGGTTAACAGGCATTATATAATTGAGTTTTTGTAAATAATTTAGTGTTTCAACAAGAATAACCTCATCACCTTGGAATAAGTCGTTTATAATCGCAGGTGAAAAATTCAATCCCTGAATTGCAGCAAGACATAAAACCTTATATGCATTTGCATTTGCTTTCAAATACTCTAAACGCATTTCAAGAATTGTTTTCATATCAGATGGCAATTCTGATTCAAACGAATTTTCAACCTTCATATAATCATGCAACAAACCTACTAACTGCTCCATTATTGCAGGATTTCCTTTTGAAGCAAGGAACAGTTTGTTTTTAACACTTTGAGGACATTTTTCTTTTTCAAAACTTCTGTCTGTGAATATAGCTATCTGACCCTTATCAAGAGGCATCAACAAAACATCAAAGTAACTGTTTGGAGATACCATATCAGAATAAAAACAACCCAATGCCGGTTTTTTACCCTTGTAAGTGAGAAGGAATTTAACTCTGTTGTCCTGTGAATACATTTCAAGAAGTCTTTTTAAAACTTCATATGACATTCCGTCAATCAAATCGAAGTTTTCAACAATTATAACAATACGATTTGTTTCTATAATCTTTCTAAATACCTTCAAAAGCATATTTATCGTTTTTTCTTTATTGATAAATATCTTTTCATAGAAATCCATTTTTTGAGGATAAAGAAGGTTTAGAAGGTCACAAACTTCGTCACTTGACAGATTTGAAAATTCGTTTGAGAAAAATTCTTGAGAATCCTTTATCAATTGTGTTGCATCTGCACAAAAAGAAGGAATGTTAAAACAATTTATCAATAAATTTTGAATATAGCCACAAGGACTTAATTGTGTAATATGTGAGCATTCTCCAGAAAGCCAAGTAATTTGACCGTCAGTAAATTCATTTATAACTGATTTAACAACAATGCTCTTTCCAATACCTGTTTCACCTTGCAAAGATATAATTTTTTTATTTTGAGAATAAACAGCTTTTTGCAAAAGCTCTTTTGCCGCTTGTTGAGAGTAAGATTTTGTAAGATTAGCTGCCTCGAGTGAATTATCTTCTTCTACTCCGTCAATGTCTGTATACTCATCTTCACTCAATTGAAATATATATCCGCATTTTCTGCATTTCATTGCATCAGGCAAATTCACACTTTTACAAGAAGGACAGAATTTGATAAGCTCCGTATTGCAATTTATACAACGTACATTGTAAATGTGATTGTAGGAATGACAAGTTTTGCATATTGAACCCACACGAGCATTACAATGTTCGCATTTTAATGAATTATCCGGTATTTCTTTTTTACATTTCGGGCAAATCATTTATACTAACCTACTCAAGACTTCCTTTAACTTTTTCCATTATTTCAAACAATCTTTTAGCAACTTCTTCTTTATCAATATTCAAGGCATCAGCAATTTGATTGAGTGTTTGACCTTTAATATATCGCAAGTTATAAATTTGTAAATATTCTTTTTGAGGATGTTCCGAATTAAAAACAGTAACAGAATCGTACAACTTTTGTAGAACATCTTTTTTGATAGAAACTTCTGGCAACCCAGCTTCATAGTCAAAATTAAATTCAACCTTAACTTTTGCATACTCATTATCTGGAACTTCTGGTTCTTCTTCAAATACTGAATTTAAACGTTTATTGTCTTCAAGAACTTGAACTAAAGCCGCAGAAACAACTTTGTTTAAATATACTCTAACTGCATCAGTTCCATCAAGAGTTTTTAAAACAATAAGTCCTCTTTTGCAAGTTTCTTCAAAGAACTTATCATATAAGTCTTCATTGCCTACATAACGTTTATCCGAAGTTATAATTTCTTTTATTAAATCTTTTTTTTCTTGTTCTAAATCAATATCCATAATCTTCTCTAAAAATAAATTACTAAAGATGCTTCAGCAGGAGTATTGCCTAACTCTTCTGAAGGTACTTTTAAATATCTGAGGGTTTGCTGTACAGATTGTAATACAGTTTCATCGACCTTTTTAGACCCACTTGATAAAGCTATATTTGATGATACCAATGCTCCGGAAGAAGACAGCCTTAAATCAACTATAACCCTATCAGAATAAACAAAATCAGTTACAAGTAAGAGGTCATTTTGAAGATTTAATTTCAAGTTCTTACCTGCAATTTGTAGATATTCTCTAAATACATCGTTATATGCAAGGTTTTCAGGTATTTCCCAAGAGATACTTGAAATTTCAGCCCTGACTGGTTCAATTGATGTATTATTTCTCGTTTGAACATATTGTTCTGGTTCTTCTTCCGGAATTTGTTCTTTTGGTGCAGGAGCAACTGGAGCTGGAGTTTTATCAGCTGCCAACTTTATACCTGTCCAAGTTCCTAAAGCTATCAAAGATGTGAACAAGACACAAACTGCAGATGCTGCAAGTACAACTTTTCCTGTATTTTTGCTTGCCTTTCGAAGTCCATCGTTTGCTTGTTCTTCCTTTTCTGTAAATAAATATTCCAGCGATGCATTTTTCTTCTCTTCGCCAACCGCTTTTTTAACAACTTTATTTAAATCAATTGGTGCAAGTTTTTTCAAAGGTTTTGGTGCAATTTCCGGAACATTTTGCATTATTTTTTCAATGTCAGTATTAACTTCTTCTGACTTTATCTCATTTTCTAATTCGTTTTCAAATACATCTTCAACTTCTTTTTCTGCATTTATATTAGGAATTTCTAACTCATCTTTATTTTCTTGAGCTTCTTCTTTTGAAACATTTTCACTCTTATCATTTTCATCTTCTGCGTTATCTAATTGTAGAGTGTATTCGTAAGATATTTCATTTTTATGTTGAGGAATTTCATTATCTTCAATTTCTTCTAATGGTTTAAGAGCAGGAAGTGTTGGCAAAGCACCAAGAGAATCACTTACTGGTTCTTCATCCGCTACACTTTCGTCTTCACTATAATCAGAGAACAAATCTTCTAAATCGTCTTCTTTTTCACTGTCTTCATCGACGAACTCAAGCTTTTCATTTTGAGGCATTTCAACTTCCTCTGTTGCCTCAACATCATCTTGTTCTTCACTTTGAGGTTCTGTTTTTTCAATTTCAATTTCTTGAGGTTCATCTTGTTCAATATCTTGATAGTTTTCAGTGTCTTCTTGCTCATCATTTTGAGGTATTTCTTCATCTTCAACAAGGTCATGCTCTTGTGGCGGATTTTCTTCCTCTACGATAGAATCTTCTTCATCTAAATTTTCTTCTTGATTGTCAGGATTTTCAGAAAGTTCTTCAATATTTTCTTGGTTTTCGTCTGTGCTGTCATCAATTTCAAGAGGTTCTGTATTTTCTTGATGTTCTGTTTCTCCAGAGAGATTATCAACAGCAACAATCTCTTCTGACACAACACCTAACCCTGCTGCCAAATCAGCAGCATTTTCAATAACCTCGTCAGCTTTTTTAACAGCTTCTTCAATAATATCATTAGATGTCTTTTCGATATCCTCATCACTTTGAGATAAAACTTCTTCCAATGTTTCTTCTTCATCTTCGTTGTGAATATCCTGTGTTCCAACGATTCCTAAAAGTCCGTCGTTTTTCCAAATATCATCACTTGCGGTATTTCTTGCTATAAATTCAAAACCTTCAAACTCTGTAACTTTCTCTCTCAAGTCAATATCAGCATTCAGGGTTTGAAGTAATTTAGAGATATCTTTTTCACTTAATTTATTATCTATTAGTTCAATAAATGAAGATTCGACATTTTTTAGAGGTTTTTCTGTTTTCTTTTTAACGCTAACTGTATCAAATAATTTCTTAATATTTTCAATTTTTCTAATTTTATTTGGATTTACAAAATAATATTCGGCATTTTCTTGCGTTTTGTCGATATCATTTGGAATAAAGTATCCTAATATCTCAGCATTTTCAAAGTTTTGAACATCCATTTTCAAAACGAGATATAAATGAGGTTCAATATTGTATAAAAAGTGACTTTTCGGAACAAAGATTAAATTTTCATCGAAAACTACTCTAATATCGATATGCAAATTTTTATAATATATATCAGCGATGTCTATTTTTTCACGTATAGAATTTATTGTATAGAGGCTATAAATATTATTTGCTTTGACTTTTTTTTCATACAAAGTATTAACAACGATTCTTGCACCCAAAACATTCAAAAATGCCCTTTTTTGTACATTCAGATCTTTAAATGTTGCAGAGGACATTTTAGCATCGTTTATATCTTCTTTATTTATTTTAATCTTTTTACTTCTAAATATCTTCATTTTTTTAGCGAAATACCTCTATAGAAAAAGTTTACAATAATTTATATTATATGGCAAGGATTTAAAGAAAATTTCATATAAAAAGAGGTTAATTTTGTAAAAATTAACCTCTAATTATGATTTTTTTAAAAATTTTACGCTTTAGCGAGTTTTCTACCACGCCAAACATCGATTAACATACTTGCGAAGAAGATACTTGAGTAAGTACCAACTGCGATACCTAAAATCATAGCCAACACAAAATCTCTTGTTGTAACTCCACCAAAAAAGTACAACGCAAGCAAAGTTATCAAAGTTGTCAATGAAGTATTGATACTTCTTGCAAGGGTTTGGTTTACACTCAAATTAACAATTTCTGAGAAATTCATTTTTCTTGAATAGTATTTTAAATTTTCACGAATTCTGTCGAACACAACAATTGTATCGTGAACTGAAAAACCAATAACGGTTAATACTGCTGTCAAGAACAATCCATCAATTTGAACATCAAAGAACAATCCCAAAATTGAGAAACATCCAATTACAAATATCGCATCGTGGAACAGCGCAAGCACTGTTGTGACAGCAAAGTCAAACTGAAATCTTATTGAAAGATATATAATTATACCTAAGAAAGCCAAACTCAATGCAATAATAGAATTTTTTAACAATTCCTTACCCAATGTTGGACCAACGGAACTAATTTGAATAAGTTCTGTTGTAGGATAATCAGTTTTAACAATTTCAGTAATTTTTGAAACTTCTGTTGTATTGTGTTCATCAATAAATTTTGTTCTAATAGAAATAATTGAGTCGATATGTTCTTTTGTTTGAGCTTGTTGTTTTGCATTAACCTTGATTACTTGCAAAAACGGATTATCAACTCCACCATTTTCTAACTTAACTCTCAAATCACTTAAATCATGATTTGAAACAGCCTTATCAGTTGTATAGTTCAAAATAGTACCGCCAGTGTAGTCAATACCAACCTTAAGTGGCATATGATCTGGATATGTGATGCTTGAATAAATCATTGCAACGATACCAGGAAGAAGAAGGATAGCGGAAAGAATGAACCACAACCATCTATATTTTTCAATATTAACTAAATGCTTTTTTTCCATTTTATATTACCTTTTCCTTTTTTATCAGTCCAAAACTCCGAATTTAGCTTTTTCACGTTTAGTTTCCGAAGCTTCGTATATTTTTCCTATTTCATCTTTCTTTAATCCGAATAATTCAGGATATTTCAAATCGCCAGTACCAAATACAAGGTGCATAATGTTTTTGGTAATAGTAATTGCAGAGAACATTGAAACAAGTACCCCTAACGCAAGTGTTAGAGCAAAACCTTTAACAACGCTTGTACCAAAGTAATAAAGAATTATACAAGTGATAATCGTTGACATGTTTGAGTCAAAGATACTTGAAAACGCTCTATCAAACCCTGCGTTAATAGCGGTAAATAAAGTTCTGCCTGCACGAAGTTCTTCTTTTGTTCTTTCAAAAATTAAAATGTTAGCATCAACTGCCATACCAATACTCAAGATAAAACCTGCGATACCTGCAAGAGTCAAGGTAACAGGAATTGTTTTAAATAGTGCAAAAAGAATTATACTGTATGCAATCAATGCGATGTCTGCAATCAAACCAGGAAGTCTGTAGTATGCAATCATGAAAAGCATTACAAGAGATAACCCGATAATCCCAGCAACTTTAGATTTTTCGACACTGTCAGCACCCAAAGTTGGACCAACAACGTTTTCTTCAATAACACTTGCAGGAATAGGCAAAGCCCCAGCGTTTAGAAGATCAACTGTTTTCTTCGCTTCCTCATATTGAAAACCAGAATCGCCGCCTGAAATTTGAGCGTTTCCACCAACAATTGCTTCTCTGATAACAGGAGCAGATTGCAATTCCCCGTTAAAGAAAATCGCCATTTGCTTACCAACCAAACGAGATGTTATTTCACCGAATTTTTTTGTTCCCTCATCGTTAAATCTCAAGTCGACAACCCATTGTCCATTTTGAGATGTTCCTACAAGAGCTTTTGACAAGTCTTTACCACTTAATCCAGTAGAAATCCAAGTCTGTTGACCGTCAACGATAGGCCCTGGTTCTTTGAATTCCAATGCTGCAGTTTCGCCGATGAATTCTTTTGCCTTATTCAAATCTTGAACGTTTGGAATTTCAATCAAAAGTCTTTTATCGCCAGTTTGTTGAACGATAGTTTCAGCAACACCCAACTTGTTAATTCTGTTTTCAATTGCAAATCTCAAACTATCCATCATATCTGGAGTAATTTTTGCAATTGTATCAGTTGTTTGAGCCTCTAATACCAATCTTGAACCGCCGACCAAATCAAGTCCTAATTTTGTCGGTTTTACAAGCACTAATATCGCACTTGTTAAGACAATAAAAAAGACTATCCAAAATGTAATTATTTTGTCTTTCATTTTTTCCTCAATTCTGTCTTATTCTGCCATAAACTTATCTATAGTTTCATAAAGTTCTGCTTTTTCTGAATCATTCAATTCTACAAGCGGTAACCTTACGCAAGATTTTATCAATCCTGCCTTTTCCAACGCCGCCTTAACAGGCACAGGGTTTGGAGCCATAAACATTTTCTTGAAAATAGGATAAAGTTTTAAATGCATATTTTTTGCAAAAATATAATTTCCATTTTCAAAATTATGTATCATTGTTTTTATTTCATTACACCAAAGGTGAGAAGCAACAGAAATCACTCCCTCAACGCCCAATGACATCATTGGAAGTGTCAAGCTGTCATCTCCAGAATATATTGTAAAGTCTTCTGGACAAGCTATTTTTAACTCTGATATAACATCTAAATCAAAATAACTTTGCTTTAATCCAACAATATTTTCATACTTTTCTGCAAGCAACCTAACCGTTTCAACCGTCATATTAACCCCAGTTCTGCTTGGAATGTTGTATAAAAATATCGGCAAATTTGTACTCTCTGCAATTTTTGAAAAGTGAGCAATAATACCACTTTGTGAAGGCTTGTTATAATAAGGCACCACAGAAAGAATTGCATCTGCGCCTTCTTTTTCAGCCATTTTTACCGTTTTAACAGCATTTTCAGTCGAATTTGAGCCTGCTCCAAATATAACTTTTGCCTTGTTTGCACAAGCTCTCTTAACAGAAGACAACAATTCAAACTTTTCATCAACACTCAATGTAGGACTCTCTCCCGTTGTACCTGCGATGAGAATAGAGTCAGAACCAGTCTTTACAAGATGTTTTACTAAAGTTTCTGCACCTTCATAATCAACTTTCAAATCCCTACTAAACGGAGTAACCATTGCAGTTATAACTTTTCCCGCATCATACCTTTTTGTCATTTGTTTCTCCTTAAATCGTCCGATTTGATTATATAATAAAAAAGATATCAGTAAATATATTCAACTGGACAATATTTTCACATACTGAAGGCTCGAAACTTAAGTTTCGAGCCTTCATCTTAATCAAAATTAAAGAACTTTTTGTACTTTACCTGCACTTAAGCATGATGTGCAAACTTTAATTCTTTTTACCGTTCCACCCATGTTAACTTTTACTGATTGTAAATTTGGTGCTTGACGGTGTACGTTTTGCTTATGAGAAAAAGTTACTTTAGCTGATTTCAACGGAGTTTTTCCGCAAATTTCACATTGTCTTGACATGTTTTTTTCCTTTTTTTACTCGGTACCTGTCTTAAAAATATCGCAAAAAAACTTTATTTACAAGTACTTTTTAAAATTTTATGTTAAGTTCTTTTAAAAACTCTTCTTTTTGTCTGCGGTTAAGTTTTTTTATTCGTACTTCTTCCCTTAATGCTTCCTCTTTAGTTTCAAATTCTTTTGTATACAAGATTTTTTCGGGCTTATGCATTCTCGTGTACTTTGCGCCAACTCCATTAAGGTGCTTTTTAAAGCGTTTTTCTACATCATCTGTGTAACCACAATAAAAACATTTATCCACTGTTAAAAGAATGTAAACAAAATATTTTTTCATAGATTTATGATAATATAATTTTATGATAAAAGACAGCATTAAAAATTACTTAACATACAACTTGGACGAAAAGTTAAATGCGGGACTGAAATACCTTGCCCAAACCGATTTTTCATCAATGGAAAACGGCAAATATGAAATATTGAAAGACAAAGTCTTCGCAATTGTTCAAGATTACAACACAAAAAATGAGAACATTGCAAAATTTGAGGCTCATAGAAAATATATTGACATTCAATATATTATTAAAGGTCATGAAAAAATCGGAGTTGCCCAGATTGAAGGTTATACTGCAATAGACGACTATGATGAAGAAAAAGACATAATATTTTTTGACGGCAAAGCAAACGATTTTATTACAATGAAAGAAGGCGACTTTGCAATATTCTTTCCACAAGACCTTCACATGCCTTCAGTAGCAATAAATGAAAGCTCATACGTCAAAAAGGTTGTAGTAAAATCAACCGTCTAAAATTAAGCAATTTCTTCTATCGCAGGTCTTTTCTTTGTTGGAAGCTTAATCAAATCAGCTTCTTTTGAATTTCTTTTTTCAACCATTTCTTTAGTTACAGTAAATGTAGTAAGACCCTCTTTTGACGGAATTTCATACATAATATTGAGCATAAGTTCTTCAACAATAGAACGAAGCGCTCTTGCCCCAGTTTTTCTTTTAATCGCTTCTTTAGCAATCAAGTCGATAGCCTCAGGTTCAAATTCTAAATCAACTCCGTCCATCTTGAGTAAGCATTTATACTGTTTCAAAATAGCATTTTTAGGTTCTGTCAAAATCATCTTAAGAGTCTTTTCATCCAAAGCATCAAGCACAGCATAAACTGGAACACGACCAATAAATTCTGGAATCAAACCAAATTTTAACAAATCTTCTGGTTGTAAATTTTTAAGAAGTTTTGATGCTGCAATTTCCTTTTCAGCTTTCGTTGCAGGGGCTTTAGCACCAAAACCCATTCCTGCAGAATCACCAGCTCTTCTTTCCACAATCATGTCAAGTCCAACAAATGCACCACCAACAATGAACAATATATTGCTTGTATCAATTTGAATGAACTCTTGATGCGGATGTTTTCTTCCACCTTGAGGCGGAACGTTTGCAACAGTACCCTCAATCATTTTCAAGAGAGCTTGTTGAACACCTTCACCAGATACATCTCTTGTAATTGATGCATTTTCTGATTTTCTTGCAATCTTATCGATTTCGTCAATATAAATAATACCTTTTTCAGCCTTTGCAGCATCATAATTTGCATTTTGTAGCAATCTCAAAAGTATATTTTCTACGTCATCACCGACATAACCAGCTTCAGTCAATGTGGTAGCATCAGCAACTGCAAAAGGAACATCAAGCATTTTAGCGAGAGTTTGTGCCAAAAGAGTTTTACCAGAACCAGTAGGACCTACAAGAAGAATATTAGATTTTTGGATTTCAACACTATCCTTATTTTTACTTTGATTGTGTCTTAATCTCTTGTAATGGTTATACACAGCAACCGATAAAACTTTTTTTGCATCATCTTGTCCAACGATATGCATATCCAAATGTGCCTTTATCTCAGCTGGCTTTGGAATTGGCTTTTCTTCCGGTGCAAGCTCTTCTTCTGGATTTTTTTCTTTTCCTTCAAAGAATTCTTCATCCAAAATTTCATTACACAATTCCACACACTCGTCACAAATATATACTTCAGGTCCGGCAATCAATTTTTTTACCTGATCCTGTGTCTTTCCGCAAAAAGAACATTTCAATCTGCTATCGTCATACTTGGACATAAGTTTCTCCCTTATTGAATTTCATCTCTTGTAATGACTTTGTCAATCATACCATATTCCAAAGCTTCTTGAGGAGTCATGATATAATCTCTGTCAGTATCTTTTTCGATTTTCTTCAATGTTTGACCTGTATTAGCTGAAAGAATTTCATTCAAAGATTTTTTAATTCTAATGATTTCTGCAGCTTGAATTTCGATATCAGTAGCTTGACCTTGAGCACCGCCTAAAGGTTGGTGAATCAAAACTCTTGAGTGAGGTAAAGCCATTCTTTTGCCTTTAGTACCAGCTGCAAGAAGGAAAGCACCCATACTTGCTGCTTGACCCAAACAAATTGTACTTACATCAGCTCTAATGTGTTGCATTGTATCATAGATTGCAAAACCTGCAGTAACGCTACCTCCTGGAGAGTTGATATATAACATAATATCTTTTTCTGGATTTTCACTATCCAAAAGCAACAATTGTGCAACAACCAAATTTGCAACCATATCGTCAATACCTGTTCCCAAGAAAATAATTCTTTCTCTCAAAAGTCTTGAGAAAATATCAAACGATCTTTCACCTCTGCTTGATTGTTCAATAACTACTGGTACAAAACTCATTTTGTGTTTCCTTCCTGTTTCATTACTTATTTCAAATTTATTTCGTTATTTTTTGTCAAAAAGTCGATAACTTTTTCACTCATGATTTGTTGAGAAATGCTTGTCAAAATCGCAGGATTTTGTTTAAGTTGATTTATCATAGCATCTTTATCAAGTCTATACATTGACTGAACTTCTGCCAATTTAGAATCGAAATCAGATGTTTCAATTTTGATATCTTCAGCTTTTGCAATTGCCTCAACTACAAGAGAGCTTTTTACACGAAGTTCAGCATCCTTTCTGATTTCTTCGTTAATCTTAGCCTCATCTTGAGTTTTCATAACATCATCGTATGAAAATCCTTGAGCAGCAAGTCTTTGTTTGTACTCATTCAATAATTGTTGAGCTTCTCTATCAATCATTGATGGTTGAATATCAACCTTAACACCTTCTAAAACTTTTTCAAATACTGCTTTTTTCATCAAAGCATCATCTTCTCTTTTCTTTGCATCATCCAAGAATTTTTGGATATCAGCTTTTAAATCATCAACATTATTGAATGGTCCTACTTTTTTAGCAAATTCATCATTCAATTCTGGCAAAACTCTTTCTTGAATTTGGTTGATCTTAATTTTGAATACCGCAGGTTTTCCCGCAAGCTTCTTTTCATGATATGTTTCTGGGAATGTAACATTGATATCAAATTCTTCATTCAAATTATGTCCAACTATTGCTTCTGCAAAGCCTGGAATGAAGTTTGAATGAGCCAAGTCGAGAGTGTAATTTTTACCTTCTCCACCTTGAATTTTTTCTCCGTCAACAGATCCGTCAAAATCAATCTTGCAAATGTCTTTTTCATTTGCAGCTCTATCTGTTACATCTTTCAATGTTGCTTGTCTTTCAAGGAAGCTGTTTAATGATTTGTCAAAAGCACCTTCTGGATGTTTGTATTGTTCAACATCAAGTTTCATATTTTTGTAATCACCCAAAGTAACTTCAGGTTTAACTTCTGCTTTCGCAACCAATTTCAAGTCTTTTCCTTGTTCAAATTCATAAGATTCAACCGATGGTTGAGTTACTATATCTAAATTGTTTTCTGAAATAACTTCGTTAAAAACTTCTGGCAAAAGTGCTTCTAATGCTTCATATTTAATTGCATCAATCCCAAAATTTCTTTCGATAACTGCCTTTGGAGCTTTTCCTTTTCTAAATCCTGGAATATTAGCATTTTCAGAAATTCTTCTTACTGCCTTGTCATAAGCTTTTTGAGCTTCTTCTTTTGGGACTTCAATTTCCATGTGAACGATGTTATTTTCTTCTTTTTTTAATTCAACTTTCATATTTTTCCTTCTCTCCTGAATATTATATGTGCAAATATTATAAATCAAATATAAATATAAAGCAACTTGCCAATTTCTATATTTCAACCTTATGGACGATATTGAATAAACCTTAGGATTGATGTCCACTTGATTAAAAAAACCTAACATGTTAATCGAAGGAAAATACGAGGTTTTATTTTGAAGAAAATATTTATTATTTTTTTGCTATACATAATTGGAATTTCTCAAGCATCTGCAAATGTTTTGAATTCCATCGAAATCAAAAATAATCAAAATTCTTATGATATATTCTTAAACGCAGAAAATACACTAAAACCAAGAACAAAAACAATTTCAAACGGGGAAGTAAAAATTGTTTTAAAAAACACACAACCAGCTAAAAATCTTAAAACAATTTATAACACCTCTAAAATAAACAATCTTGTAATAAATTCGACAGACAAATCAACTGAAATTTTTATACAAGCTCCAGATATAAAAAATGCAACAATCAATTCCAAACCTTTGGAGCAAAAAGGATTTAATTTCTATTGGCTTCTTGCTTTAGCATTGTTGTTTAATAAGAGAAAACAAGAACAACTTCCTATTATTGGAAAAACAAGATACAAATACGACATCTCTAAAGACAAACTTAAACCCGCAAGAATACAAGAAGACAGAATTAAAATTTCTGCATAAAAAATTTCTTTACCCTTATTTTGTGTGTAGTATAATTGAGTACAGGTAAAAGGTACACTATGCTAAAAATAGAAAATGCGGTAGAGAGAATAAGAGAAATACTTGACGACGAAAACCTTTCTCAATTAAGAGAAGTTCTCGACGATTATCACTCTGCCGACCTTGCAGATATATTTTCGAATTTGAAAGAAGAAGAAAGACTTCTATGCTTTAAAAACATAGAAGAAGATAAAGCTGCAGAAATGATAGAGTATCTATCCCCTCAACTTCAAGTAGAACTTCTTGGCGATATTGATGAAGAAACAGCATCAAGAATTATCTCAAAATTGCCTCACGACTCTGCAGCCGACGTTTTGGGGGATATGGAAGACAACGAATCTGAAACTTATTTGGATAAACTCCCTCACAAGTTTTCAGAAGAAGTAAGAGAACTTTTAACATACAACGAAGATACAGCCGGTGGTATCATGACCCCTGTCATCATGACAGTAAACGACGATATGACCGTAAAAGAAGTTTTATCCTCAATAAGAGTTCAGGCTCAAGAAGATAATATGGAGCTTTATTATATATACGTTGTCGACAAACAACACCACCTTTTAGGTGTTGTTTCCTTAAGAAAACTCTTGACATCTCCAATTAACGAAGTTATCGAAAACATTATGATTACGGATATTGTTAAACTTCATGTTGATGATTACCAAGACTACATCGCCGATGTATTTATGAAATACCAATATAACGCCCTTCCTGTTGTGGACTTGTACAATAGGTTAAAAGGGATTGTAACTTGGGATGACGTTCAAGACATCGTCGAAGAAGAAACAACGGAAGAAATTTATACATCATCTGCAATTTCGACTGGAAATGTCGATGAGGATGAAATCCTTTCAGGTAGCATAACCAAAGCCGTTCAAGCAAGAACTCCTTGGTTATTTATTACATTGATTGGTGAGTTTGTTGCAGTGCATGTAGGACACAAGTTTGAGCCAACCCTACAAATGTTGCCAGTAATTGCAATTTTTGTTCCTCTACTTGCAGGCTTAGGGGGTAACATCGGAACACAAAGTATAACTTTGATGGTAAGAGGACTTTCCACAGGAGAATTGACCCTAAATTCTGCCGCAAAACACATAATGAGAGAAATGAGTATTGGACTTGTAATCGGCTCTATTTTTGGAGGACTTGTATCTCTCGTCACTTGGGGGTGGAGAAATAACATATATTTAGGACTCGTTGTCGGTATCTCTATGATGATAAACATGACAATTGCAACTGTTATTGGAACATTTGCACCGTTTGCCCTTAAAAAATTCAAAATCGACCCTGCGGTTGCATCAGGACCTGTTATCGCTACAATTATTGATGTTTTGGGGCTTGCGGTTTACTTTACTCTCGTTACAATATTTTTAGTAAAATTGACATAAAAAGAAAGAGGATATTTATGGTTGATGTTAAACCTTTAGAAGCTATTGTATATAATCAAGAAAAAGTTGATATTAACAAAGTAATAGCCCCACCTTATGATGTTATTTCAGAAGATTACGCAAAAGAACTTTTTGAAAGAAGTGAATACAATATAATAAATCTTATTTTGGCAAAAGGTTCAACCAACCCTAAAGATGAAAATAACAGATACAAAAATGCAAACAAATGCTATCAAAAATGGCTAAATGAGAACATTTTAGTAAAAACAGACAAACCTTGCATATTCTATCTTTTACAAAAATATTCAACCAATGACGGAAAAGATATTACGAGAAAAGGCTTTATTGCAAGATGCAAAATTGAAGATTTTTCAACAAAGAAAATTTTACCTCACGAATACACTATGGGAGGCCCTAAAGAGGACAGACTCAATTTGACAAAAGAATGCAGAGCAAACTTCTCTCAAGTATTTTTTGTTTATTCTGACAAAGAAAAACAAATAGAAAATGCCATAGATTACAGTCAAAAACCTTTCATAGATGTTGTAGATGATGCCGGTGTTCAAAACATAGTTTACAAAATTGATGATGAAAAGATTATAAACTTAATCGAAAATTTATTGAAAGATAAAACCCTTTTAATTGCAGACGGTCATCATAGATATGAAACAGCAATGAATTATTCAAAACTTAATCCAGACAAAAATTATGTAATGAGTTATTTTACAAATTCGGAAGATGATTTGCTTATATTTCCAACTCACAGAATTATTACAAAGAAAATAAGTAAAGAAAAACTGCTTGAAAGTGTAAAAAAATATTTTGACATCAAAGAATTTGAATACAATAGAGAAAACAAAAAAGATGTAAAAAAAGAATTTTTAAAAGCAATAGAAGAAGAAAACAAAAACACAATTGCAATGGGTCTTTGTATAAGAAATGACAACAAATTTTATCTACTCACTTTGAGAGAAAACGTAGACAATATTGTTGATGCACCAGAAGTTCTAAAATCTCTTGATTTGGTCGTACTTCATAAAGTTATATTAGAAAAAGAATTGGGATATAGCCAAGAAGAGATGATGTCACAAAACGGGGTTTTATACGAAAAACAAGAGGATAAAGCATTTGACATGTCAGGTGAGACTCAGGCATCTTTTATAATGGCATATCCAAAAATTGAAGATATCAAAAGAATTTCGAGCGCAGGAGAGCGCATGCCTCAAAAGTCAACATATTTTTATCCAAAATTATTATCAGGAATAGTAATAAATCCGCTTTAAACATAAAGCGGATTTAAAAAACTTATCTTAAAGAACTCATATTCTGTTGAACGATTTGTAGTTGAGTTTCATACATTTGCAACTGCATATCCAGTTTCTTTTCAAGCTGGTGCAGTTTCTCTTTCCGAGCCTGCAACTGTTTAACCATAGGATTTGAAGGATCAAGATCAGTGCCAACATTGACAAGTTCTGTCATTGACATCGTCAAATTCAACTTGGCTTCCTTGATTAAGTCAATCTTGTATTCCAAGTCTTTTTGCATTCCTATGTATTTTTGTTGTCCAACGGTTTGTGTTACAATGCCCATTTTTTGTCTTCCTATCTTAACTGATTAAGTTTTTGACCTCTCAAAAATGTGTGTTCATTATCACTTGCAATCAAAGCTTCCATTTTTCTCAATTGATTTCTGTGATAATTAACCCTGTATTCAGCAATTTTAACCTTCTTACGAATAGTTAGTGCATCTTTCAATCCTTCAGTTACAGCTCTTGAAAGCTCTTTAACTGGAGAGTGTCTTTTGAAAAAACCTTGCGAATACTTTATGAAAGTCATTAAGTTGTCGAAGTACGACCCGAAGGTCCTTTGAACCATTTCCATGTGATTCTCCTTATGTAAGACCTTCAATGAATTAAAACGCATAATACGAAAATATTGCTATATTTTACGCATGTTTTTACATGTCTTAATTTATTTACAGTCTATTGTATCTCCCGTGAAACTTTGAAAGAATATACTTTTTCTCTCTGCATGTTCTATCGGAAGATTTGAGGATTTCTTTAGACTTTTTTTCTTAAGGCTTGAATTTTTGTTACAAAGGTTTACAAAAATATCAACAATGTAACGAGTCGAAAATATACAATTAAACAGAGTTCTAATGAATGTTCTCAAAATGTAACCTCTACATGTTTTGAATTGCTTTACTGTTAGAATCGATACCTTCTTTAAGCATCTTTTTAACTACTTCACCTTGAGTGTCGAGCATTTTGCAGACTGTTTCAATATTTCTAACCTTTGTTGTAAGAATTGTGTCAGCATTTGACATAACCTTACCAGAAGCGCTTTCTATCGCAGCAAGAACTGCAGAACCAGTACCTTGCATAACGTTACCAGCAAGCAATGCTCCCAAACCATATTCGCCCATATATGGAGCACAAGATTGAGCAATACCACCAATACCTGAAATCAGGCCTGCCGTTTGCATTAAGAAGCCTTTACCAAAATTGCTCAAAGCACTTGCCGTTCCTGTTGCATAAGCAGTTGAGCTTGCAACATCCGCTATGCTTCCGATTGCAGAAGCATAACCTGTCGGACATCCATAAGATCCGTAGCAATCTATGATAGATGCAGCCATGCCTGTTGCACAACCAATAGGAGCAGCGAAACCAGAATACGTTTCCAATCCATAGCTTGAAGATGGTGTTGCACCTGAGGAATAAAATGATGTTCCCGGAATTGAATAAGGGGTATTACCACTTATATTCGGCATAAAAGAGGATGGAGAAAACAAACTTGCAAGGTTATACAAGAAACCACCCGCAGCTTCAAAACCGCCACCAGTCGAACCACTTGCACTTGACACTGTTATGTCACGCAATTGGTCGTATGTTTCCCAAAGCTGTGCTTTTGCCTCGCTGTTTGCTTTGCCCCACTTATTTGCTATTACAAGTAAACTATCATTTTTATATGACATATAAACCTCTTCTTCTTAATGTGAAAAACAATTTCAAAAAGATTAGCTGAATGTTTTGAATGTATCTTCCACGTTCTTTTCGATAACCTTTGATACTGCATCCATTTCAGTTTGAAGTGCATTGTGTTCTGTATCAAGCTGTTTCAATTTCAACTCTAACGTTCTATCTTCTTGTTGAATAATTTCTGTTTTTGCGTTGATATCTGCAATTGTTTTGTCGTAAACAGATTTTTGGTATACATATTCGTTCATTGCTTGATTGTATGCTTGCTCATCTGTTTCTTTTGAAGATGCTAAATCAAAAGTATTTGAATAGTTTTCAAGTTGAATTTGAGAATACATACCTGAATCTTCTTTTTTCAAATAAGCATTTGAAACATCATATACTTTATGTTGAATATCTGCGGCATAACAGTTTTGAACTGGTTGTGCAGTTGTTCCAACACCTTGGTCTAAAGAGATAAAGTATGTTGTTCCACCACTTGAATATTTATAGATTTTTCCTGTTTCGTTATTGAGGTAATTCTTTCCAACAAAAGAATTTGCTTCGTTGAGAGAAATTTGTTTAACTGCTGCTTCATCTTGGTCTTGATTATATTCGGTCAATTTTGTTGTACCGTAATAATAAACTGTCTTTGCGCCTTCTGTTTTTGAAGTAATAGACAAATCACTTCTTTCTTTATACATACCGGTGTAGTCTGTTTGAGTAGAATAGTACGTAACTTTTGCGTTATACTCTGCACTTCCTGTAAGGGTTGCAATTTTATCAATTGTATAATCTTTGCTTCCGTCTGAGAATGTATAAGAAGTGGTTGTAAAATCTGTATAGTTTGGCGGAGTTGGTACATTAAGTTCAAGCATCCTGTTAAATAAGCCTGCACTTTCATTTGCCAATGCTGTACGTTGTTGGTTAATTTGTTGACCTTCATATTCAACGTTGGTCTTTCTTGCCGTCAACTCAATGTATCTGGCTTGTGATGCTGCCATGCCCATAATTTATTCTCCTATCTTACCTATAATATGTGTTCGCCATGTTTTTAATCATGATTTTCGCAAAGTCAATTTCAGTTAAAATTTCTTTACAATACCACTCTTAAATTATACGGGGTTTCTCAAAAGAAATAAACATCAAAAGCTCAAAAATCATATAAAAAGAGGATAAGAAAATTTCTTTTGATAATGTTAAAAAGGTTACATAAATTTAACAATGAAATATTAAATGTGAGTTTTAAATTTTGGACTGTGTTATAATATTTATATAGAAAAATGGGATATATCGGGAGATAAGATGGTAAGTGAAGTAAATAATCATTATGATGCGAGTAATATTAGGGTTCTTGAAGGTTTAGAAGCCGTAAGATTAAGACCTGGGATGTATATAGGTTCAACTTCTCAAAGAGGGTTGCACCATTGTATTTATGAAATCGTAGACAACTCAATTGACGAGTCTTTGGCTGGATATTGTACAGAAATTACGGTAAAAATTCAACCTGACAATAGTGTTACTGTTGAGGACAATGGTAGAGGAATTCCAGTTGACGTAAAACCAGAAACAGGAAAATCTGCTTTGGAAATTGTCCATACAGTTCTTCACGCTGGTGGAAAATTCGGGGACGGTGGATACAAAGTATCTGGTGGACTTCACGGTGTAGGGGCATCTGTTGTTAATGCGTTGTCTGAAAAAATGGTTGTTGAAGTTTCTCGTGACGGTTATGTTTGGCGTCAAGAATATATGAGAGGAGAGCCTACTGGTCCTGTTGAAAAAATGAGAGAAACTGACAAAACAGGTACTAAATCAAGATTTTGGCCAGATCCAGAAATTTTTACGGAAACAACTGAAATTGACGTTGATGTAATTGCTAACAGACTTCGTGAAATGTCTTTCTTAAATAAGGGCTTAAAAATTATTCTCATTGACGTTAAGGCAAATGAAGAACAAGTTTTCCATTATGAAGGCGGTATTGCAAGTTATGTTGAATTTTTGAATGCTAACAAAACAGTTTTATTTGAAAAACCTGTTTATATGGAAAAAGTTATTGACGGAATGACTGTTGAAATTGCAATGCAGTATACTGATTCGTATTCTGAAAGCGTTTTATCGTTCGCTAACAACATTAACACTCACCACGGTGGAACTCACCTTACAGGCTTTAGAAACGCTATCACTCGTGTTTTGAATGATTATGCTCGTAAGAACAATATCTTAAAAGATTCAGAACAAAATTTGTCTGGGGATGATGTAAGAGAAGGTTTAACAGCTATTGTCAGCGTAAAACTTTCAAACCCTGAGTTTGAAGGACAAACAAAAGAAAAGCTTGGAAACCAAGAAGCTATGGGTGCTGTTCAAGATGTTGTTAAAGACAAGTTGCAAGAATGGCTTGAGTTCAATCCAAAAGTTGCAAAAATGATTATAGAAAAGACATTGCAAGCACAAAGAGCGAGAGAAGCTGCAAGAAAAGCAAGAGAATTAACAAGAAGAAAATCTGCTCTTGAAAGTTCAACTCTTCCAGGAAAACTTGCAGATTGCTCAAATAGAGAGCCAGAAAAATGTGAAATCTATATTGTCGAAGGAGATTCTGCTGGCGGTTCTGCTAAACAAGGTAGAAACAGAATGTTTCAGGCTATATTGCCTCTTCGTGGGAAAATCCTTAATGTTGAGAGAGCAAGACTTGATAAGATGTATGGAAACAATGAAATCCAATCTATGGTTCAGGCTTTCGGCATAAATATTAGCAAAAACGTAGAAGAAGTTGAGCTTGAAAAATTGAGATATCACAAAATTATCATCATGACTGATGCTGATGTTGATGGTGCTCACATTAGAACTTTGCTTTTGACTTTCTTCTTCAGATATGCAAAACCACTTTTGGACAATGGTTACGTTTATATTGCGCAACCACCTTTATTCAAGGTAACAATCGGAAAAAATTCAGAATATTTATATGATGATAAAGCTCTTGAAAAAATGCTTAACGACAGAGGTGTTAAGGGACTTTGCTTGTGTGATAAGACAAAAACAAAAACTTGTTCTGAAACAGAGTTCGTTGAAATGATGTCTAACATGTCTGCATATTACAACTCTTACAACAACCCTATTTTGAGTCTATTCCCAGAAGTTATGTTGAGAGGTTTGGTTCGTTCTGAAATTAAACCTGAAGACTTTGAAGATCAGGCAACAATGAACAAGCATTGTGAATATTTAAATCATTACATCAAGGATCATGCTGAAAATTATAATGTTCAAGATGCTGAAAATTATGAAGTTTCAATCAAATATAATCCAGAAAATGCAAGATACAACATTAAATTATCTTTTGGAAACGAAAAAGATCCTGTAACAGTTAATGCTCACGTTATTAAGAGTCCAGAGTTCAAGAGATTGAAAGCTGCATATCCACTAATTAGAGATTTCTTGATTGAAGAAGAAAAAGAACTTCTTCTTGAAACAGATTCAGAAACAATTACTATAAATTCTTTTGCAGAGTTGAGAAAAATTGTTGAAGAAAGAGGTCAAAAAGGTATTCAGCTACAACGTTTCAAAGGGTTAGGCGAAATGATGCCTCAACAGTTGTGGGAAACGACTATGAATCCAGAAACAAGAACTTTGAAAAAAGTAAGCGTTGAGGATGCAATTTTGGCAGACAGATTGTTTGATATCCTTATGGGGGACAAAGTTGACCAAAGACGTGACTTTATTGAGGCTAATGCCGTTTACGCTACTAACATTGATACATAATATTATTTGAAAGGATATTAAAATGACAAAAAAAGAATTAGTATTCCTTGGACCACCTGCAAGTGGAAAAGGAACACAAACTGACAGGTTAGCAAAAGAATTAAACTTCCCTCACGTTGATACAGGCTCTCTTTTGAGAAAAGCTATGGCTGATGGAACTGAAGATGGAAAAATCGCTAAAGGTTACGTTGAAAAAGGTGCTTTAGTTCCTGTTGAAATCGTTGCATCTATTATCAAAACAAGATTAAAACAAGATGACTGTGCTAACGGCTTCATCCTTGACGGATTTCCAAGAAGTACTGAACAAGCTGAAATGCTTGAAAAAATGCTTAACGAAATTGATGAAAACAAAGATGTTGATTTCAAGGTAATCTATTTTGATATTGATCAAAAGTTGCTTTTAGACAGAATTATTTACAGACGTTCTTGTCCAAAATGTGGAAGAATTTACAACCTTCTTTCATTGAAGCCTCAAAAAGAAGGTGTTTGTGATGATTGTCAAGCTGAATTAACTCAAAGAAAAGATGATACAGAAGAAATTGCAAAATCAAGATTTGCAACATATTTTGAACAAACTGCACCTTTAATTGATTTTTACGACAAGAAGGGTTCGCTTGTAAAATTAGATGCAAATGGAGATATTGATGAAGTTTGGGAAAGACTTCTCAAAGTTGTAAAATAAACTAATTATACATATTATATTATTTGAATGCGTTCAAAAAAATTTTTGAACGCATTTTCTTTACCTAATCTTTACTTGACGGTGTGCACATGAGTGATATCATTATAATGTAATAAATATACATACCTTTGGAGAATGAATGGCAGGAAAAGATTTTTTTACGGACAATGAAAGCTTGAAAAGTGATTTTTCAGCTGCGAGAGCAATAATTACGGCGCCGTTTTTTGGAAACAACGTTAAAGAAGTTAGAGATGTTGCAAGTGCTTATGAGCTTGCAAGAACAAGTTCAGGAATAGTTGAGCTTGAAGGCGAGCCGATTCCTAACTTTAAAAAATTGGGGCTAAAGAAAAACACAAAAAGGCTATTATTTAATGACGGGGCTGTTGTCGGAAGATGTGCAGCAGCAAGAAGAATTGTTGGAGAAGACAACTGCAACCTTACAGAGCTTTTACCAATACTAAGAGAGGCGGTTTACAAGACAAGATATAAAAAAATGTACAAAGCTCAAACCGTCGTGGGATTAGACAAAGACTTTATGATAAGAGCAAACTTACTTATCCCAGAAAATTTTGAACATATTCTCTACGGTTGGATGCTAAACTTTCAATCAATTACAAAAGAATATGCAAAAATGTACAAAGCTTCTAAAAAATTGAATACAAGTGATATTTACATAATATCCGATCCCGACTGGTCACATCCTAATCACCCTTATGGATTGACCTTTTTTGATGCTGAACACAATTGTGCTGCGATTTTGGGAATGAGATATTTTGGGGAACACAAAAAAGGAACACTAACACTTGCTTGGGGAAGTGCGGCGAGAAACGGTTATGTATCTTGCCATGGTGGAATGAAAAGATACACAAAGGGCAAAGACAGCTATCAATGTGCGTTTTTAGGACTTTCTGGTTCTGGAAAATCAACAATTACGCACGCTGACCACATTAAAGATTACAAAGTTTCTGTCCTACATGATGATGCATTTATAATAAACTCTAAAGAAAAATTTTCCATAGCTTTAGAGCCTGCGTATTTTGACACAACAAGGGATTACCCTGCTGATTGTGAGGATAATAAACACGTTCTTATATACCAAAACGCAGGTGTAATCCAAGATGAAAAAGGGAAAATGTATGCCATAACTGGTGATATCAGAAACGGTAATGGCAGAGCAATAAAATCAAGATACAGAGAAAAAAATAGAGCAGACAGATTTGACAATCCGGTAAATTCGATTTTCTGGTTAATGAAGGATTCAAGTTTGCCACCTGTTTTAAAAATTGAAGACTCGATATTGGCATCATCTCTTGGTGCAACACTTGCAACAAAAAGAACTGTTGCTGAACGACTTGTAAAAGGTGTTGACAGAAATGCGCTTGTAATCGAGCCATATGCTAACCCATTCAGAGTTTACCCTCTTTGTGTGGATTATGAAAGATTTAAAGAACTCTTTTCAACTGGCGTTGATTGTTATATACTTAACACGGGAGATTTCAGAGGTCAAAATATAGAACCAAAAGTTACTCTTTCAATTCTTGAAAAGATTGTTAAAGGTGAGGCAAAATTTGAAAAATGGTCAAGATTTGATAGCCTTTTGACAATGCAAATTGACGGATTTGATACTACCCTCGAAGGGGAAGAAATTAAAGATGATTTTAGACACAATTGGGAACATCGAATTTCGTTTGTAAAATCAAGAGAAACTGAAAAATCTGGAGTAGACAAACTTCCAGCAGAGGTTGTTGAAAAACTTGAAGGTATATTATCTCTCGTATAAAGGAGAATTTGAGATGAAAATAAAATCAGGAAATTTAAGAGAAGAATGTGACGTAGTTGTCCTTTCAAAATTTGAAGATGAAAAAAAGCTTTCAAAAAGTATAGTAGAGATTGATAAAGATTTAGATTTAATTAAAAAATATGCAATTTCTCAAGATAACTTTGAAGGTAAGTTCGGCGCAACTTATGTTTTACAAACTTATGGTAAGATTTCTGCAAAGAAAGTTCTCCTTGTTGGTTTGGGAAGCAAAAAACTTTTTACAGCTGATTTATTGAGAGAATTAGTTGCAAAGATTACAAAAATTCTTAATGTAATGAATGCGCAAAAGGTTTGCATTTCTCTTGATACAAACTTAAGCGAAGAAAAATATGCTCATAACGTTGCATTAGGTTTGATGATGGGCGAATATTCTTTCGATAAATATAAGAGCAAAAAAAATAAACGCACAATAAAAGAAGTTATTGTAAATACAAGTTCAGAAGAAGAATTGAGAAAGGGTCAACTGATTGGAGAAGCGACATCATACGCAAGAAACCTTTCAAACGAACCTGCACAATACCTAACACCAGAAAAACTTGCACAGTATGCAAAAGAAATTGAAGGAATAGAAACAAAGGTATTGATGCCTGAAGAAATTGAAAAAGAAGGGATGACAGCATATCTTGCAGTTGCAAGAGGAAGCGTTCACACTCCAAGATTTATTCATATGCACTACAAACCAGAGAATGCAAAGAAAACTATTGCATTGATTGGAAAAGGTATAACATTTGACTCTGGCGGAATGGATTTAAAACCACCAGCATCTATGCTTACAATGAGAGATGATATGTCTGGCGGAGCAGTTGTTATGGCTGTAATGAAGCTACTTAAAGACCTCAAACCTGATGTTGAAGTTCACGGGATAATTGCAGCTTGCGAAAATATGATAAGCGGAAAAGCATACAAACCAGGGGATATAATAACTGCAAAAAATAAAAAAACAATTGAGGTAGAAAATACCGATGCTGAAGGTAGAATAACACTTGCTGATGCACTTTGTTACGCTTGCGAACTCAAAGTTGATGAGATAATCGATATTGCGACATTAACAGGAGCTTGCATGGTGGCATTAGGCTCACAATGTGCAGGGCTTTTAGGAAACAATGAAGAACTTAAGGATAAAATTAAAAAGATAGGCGATGAGCAAGGCGAAAGATTTTGGAAATTGCCAATGTATCCTGAATATTTTGAGCCATTAAAAAGCGATGTCGCTGATATGAAAAACACTGGCGGTCGCTGGGGCGGTGCATCAAGTGCTGGATTATTTTTAAACGAATTTGTGGATAAAAGTATTCCTTGGGCACACCTTGATATTGCTGGCACAGCTTTTCTTGATAGACCACAAAAAGACCTTATTAAAGGTGCAACAGGTATTGGCGTAAGAACTTTGATTAACTACATAGCGGGAGAATAAAAATGACACAACAAAGAGTATTATTATGTATTATGGATGGATGGGGAATCAACCCTAATTTAAAAACAGCAAAATACGATGCGACAAAGCTTTCGCACCCTATTCATATAGATGAACTTATAAAAGAATATCCTCACACAAAAATTCATGCAGATAGTGAATACGTTGGACTTCCGCAAGGTCAAATGGGCAACTCTGAAGTTGGACACCTCAATTTAGGTGCAGGAAGAGTTGTATATCAAGAACTTACGAAAATTAACAAGAGCATAAGAGAAGGAAAGTTTTTTGAAAATGAAGTACTTTTAAATGCCGTAAAACATGTAAAAGAAAATGACTCATCTCTTCATCTATACGGTCTTGTATCAGACGGTGGCGTACATTCTTCAATGGATCATTTGTTTGCCCTAATCAAATTGGCAGCACAAAACGGACTTAAAAAAGTTTACGTCCATGTATTCTCTGACGGAAGAGATACACTTCCAAAGAGTGCAATGACATACGTTCAACAAGTTGAAGATGAGCTTAAAAAATATGGTTTGCCACCTGTTGCAAGCATAAGCGGACGTTACTACGCAATGGATAGAGATAACCGTTGGGATAGAATAGAAAAAGCTTATAACTGCCTACTTTTAGGAGAAGGAGAAAAGGCAGAAAGTGCTAAAGAAGCCATCGAAAAATCTTACGAAAAAGGTGATACAGATGAATTCATTTTGCCAACGGTAATAAATGTTCCAAACTCAAGAATTGAAGATAACGATGCAATTATTTTCTTTAACTTCCGTCCTGATAGAGCAAGAGAAATTACAAAAGCAATGACTTTTGAAGAATTTGACGGATTTGAAAGAAAAGCTGTAAGAAAAAATCTTTACTATGTTTGCATGACACAATACGATGAAACATTTGATATAAATGTTGCGTTTGGTCCAGAGAAAATGACAAACATTCTTGGTGACGTATTGGATCAACACAACATTAAACAATATAGAACAGCAGAAACAGAAAAATATGCACACATTACATTCTTCTTTAATGGCGGTGTTGAAGAACCTAAAAAGCTTGAAACAAGAGCACTTGTTGCTTCACCAAAAGTTCCAACATACGATATGCAACCAGAAATGAGTGCTTATGAAGTTTGTGAAAATGTTTTGAAGGCAGAAGACAATGAAGAGTATGGATTTATTCTTGTAAACTTTGCAAACCCAGATATGGTTGGACATACAGGAAATCTTGAAGCCGCAGAAAAAGCATGTCATGTTGTCGATGAATGTGTTGGCAAAATTGCACAAAGAGCAAAAGAAAAAGGAATAATAATGCTATTAACAGCAGATCACGGAAATGCTGAAGTTATGGCAGATGAAAACGGTGTTGTACAAACAGCACATACAACCAACGAAGTTCCTTTTGTTGTAATCAACGCTAAAGAAGGTTTGAAACTTCGAGAAGAAGGAGCATTATGTGACGTCGCTCCGACAGTTTTGAAATTGATGTCAATTCCTCAACCTGTCGAAATGACTGGAACATCTTTGGTTTAGTTTGTCTAAAAATTTGTTTCTGGTATAATACTTATTGACGGAAAAAGTATGGAAACATTAACAAAACCACTTAATATAGATTTAGCTTTCAAGAAAAACAATGTCGATGAATTGTTTTTCAATTTGAGTGAAAATCCAAAATGCTTTAAAAATAAAGACTTTAGATACACTTTAAGTCTTATCTATCAGACAGTAGAAGATGAATTTGAAGGAATATTTTTAAGCCCCGTTTCGCCTGTCAGAAATACAGATTTCTATATGATAGAAGAGAATGGAAATCTTGCATTTTTTGTAACACCGACGAACAATTTTCAATTTTATTTGAAATCAAAAGGGTCAATGTTTAGATTTTCACCTACGATGCTTGAAGGCAAACAAGGTTATGTAATGCCTCTTGACTTGGTTTTGGACTATTTTGGTGGATTTGGAGAGATAATTGATTTTTCCGCCGTAACACCTTCTTTTGTTTACTTTAACAAGCTTACACAGTTTGTTATGAGCCTTATTCAAAAGTTGTATTTTATTCCTACAATTAAGTCAAAAACAAATACTTTTAAGATTGTTTATGAACCGATAATATCAAATAATCAAATTGCAAGAATTATTAGTCAGTTTGAAGAAAATCTTGACGAAAACCTTTTTATAAAGGGGAAAATGCCTGAAAATTTCGTAACTGATTTTATCAGAGGATACCTAAATTATCTTATATATAAATTTTTGGGAATTAAGGCATACAAATTTTCAAATATTGATTCAGGACTTTATCTCATAAAAGATATTGACTTCAAGTCTGCGATTAGAAGCAATGATATTTCAGAAGGCATCTCTCAATGGTTTGACGAGTTGTACCTCGGAAAATATGATGTAATTCCGTTTTTCAAAATAAACAAAATTACAGATGAAAAATTTGAACTAAAAATCCACATCAAAAACAGAAAGACTGGAGAAACTGTATTGATGGACGATTTGTATACAAAGGATAAAGTTTTTGATATAGCGTCTTCCGATGTTTCAAAAATTGTCGAAAAGCAATTGAATTATGTCGTGAAATACATGCCAGAACTTGAAAAACTTTTCGAGGATGAGGACAAACTTTCTCTTGAGTTAAACCTTCAAGAAGTTTATCAGATAATAACAAAAACATCATATTATCTTCAAAAAGCACAAGTTGAAGTAATATTACCAGAAGAACTTACAAACATCGTTGTTCCAAGAGCATCGATAAATGCAAGAGTCAAATCAGATAGAGCTGCAGATTTAATAAATATATTCAACAATAATAAATCTGGAAAAATTACTCTAACAGAAATTTTAGACTTTAATTATGAAATAGCAATTGGAGATGAAAAAATCAGCCTTGAAGAGTTCAAAAAATTAGTTGACGAAAACAATGGTTTGATAAAATATGGCAACCACTATGTTCTTATCGATAAAGAAGAAAATAAAAAGGCTTTTGAAGAACTTTTGAATCCTAATCTGCTAAAGATGTCAAGAATGGAACTTATTCATGCATCAATGTCCGGTCAATTGGGTGAATATGATTTTGATTACGATGAAAAATTTGCAAGCATAATCAAAGACTTTAATAAGCCGGTAGAAGTAACCCCGCCAAAAGATTTAAAGGGAACTTTGAGGGTATATCAAGAAACAGGATTGAAGTGGCTTTGGACTAACGTTTCAAAAGGCTTTGGTTGTTGTATGGCAGATGATATGGGGCTTGGAAAAACAATTCAGGTAATAAGTCTTATCTTAAAACTAAAAGAAGAAGGCAAACTTAAACACCCTGTTTTGGTTGTTTGTCCAACAACCTTGATGGGAAACTGGATGAAAGAACTTGAGATGTTTGCACCGACACTTAAAGCAGCAATATATCACGGTCTTGATAGAGAACTTGATATGAAAAATGATATAATTCTCACAACCTATGCAATTATGAGAATAGATGCTGAAAAGATGAAAAGCGAAAGTTGGTCAATGGTCATCGTAGATGAAGCACAAAATATCAAAAACCCAGATACTGCTCAAACTCTCGCTGTAAAATCAGTTAAGTCAGATATCAAAATTGCGATGACAGGTACTCCGGTAGAAAATAGATTGACTGAATTGTGGAGTATTTTTGATTTCATAAATAGAGGATATTTAGGTTCATTGAAGGAATTCCAAAAAGGATATGCAATTCCTATTGAAAAATTTAAAGAACTTTCAAGAGCATCAAAACTTCGTATGTCTGTATCTCCGTTTGTTTTAAGACGTTTAAAAACGGACAAACATGTAATATCAGACTTGCCAGAAAAGATAGTTATAAACGATTATTGTTATCTCACAAAGACACAAGCAGCTTTGTATGAAAAAACTCTTAATGAGATGATGGGCAAAATTAGCGGTGTTCAGGGAGTTTCAAGAAGAGGAAATATCTTCAAGATGATTACAATCTTAAAACAAATTTGCAATCACCCTTATCAATTCTTAAAATCTGGAGAAATGAATAAAGAATTGTCTGGAAAACTTGAAAAATGTATAGATTTGCTCTCTCAAATTCTTGAAAACGATGAAAAAACTTTAATCTTTACCCAATACAAAGAAATGGGAGATATTTTGGTTAAAGTTATTGAAGATGAACTCAATATAACACCATCCTTCTTCCACGGATCATTAACAGTTGCACAAAGAGAAAGCATGATTGAGGATTTCCAAAACAACCCAGAAAGAAAGATTATGATACTTTCGCTTAAAGCTGGTGGAACAGGGCTAAACTTAACAAAAGCAACCAACGTTATCCACTACGATTTATGGTGGAATCCTGCAGTTGAAGATCAAGCAACTGACAGAACATATCGTATTGGACAAGATAAAAATGTAATGGTTCATAGACTCGTTACATTGGGAACTTTTGAAGAAAAAATTGATGAAATGTTGAAAAGTAAAAAAGACCTTGCAAATATGGCAGTATTTGAAGGTGAAAAAATCATTACAGAACTTTCTGACGAAGAAATCTACGAAATATTTACTCTATCAAGCGGTGGTGTTGGTACAAAATTGCAATAATTAAAAATTTTATAAAATTGAGGCAATTTTTTTGTAAAAAAATACTTATTAAACATGTAGCAAATAAAAAGGAGCATCATGTTTAGTCCTGAATTTATGAAATTCTTAATCGGCTACCAAAAAAGTGAACCGAAAAAAGAAAAGGAAATCCGTCTTAAAATGAAAAAGACAGTTCCTAGTGCTGTATTGGTAACTAATAAAGAAAAATAATACCCTGTTGAGTTCCATTGGAAAGTGTAGTACAATACACAAATAAGGTGGAAATATGTCAGAAAAAATCAACACGGTTTTGGCTAATTTTGATACACAGGCTCAACAACTTTTGAGCTTGTATCTTGAAGAACTCGATTTTGTAAACCTTGAAAAAAGTTTTGAGGATATAAATGAAGCGTTCGATTTTGTATTGAAGTCAAGACCAGAAATATTAGTTGTTGATATTTCACAGAAAACAGATTTTGTTTTAAATCTAATTTCTAAAATGTTGACCACACACAAAACCTGCAAGATACTTGCTGTGTCGACAGATTATTCATCAAATACTGTCATAAAGGCGATGAGAGCAGGAGTAAGAGATCTTATAAGCGCACCTGTTATAAAAGAAGATTTTAAGAGTGCAATACAAAAACTTAAAGGTGAAAGTCCTGTAAAAAAAGAGAAAAAAAGTCGTGTTATAACTGTTTTCTCAAATAAGGGTGGAATTGGGAAAACATCAATTGCTGTTAATTTAGCACTTGAACTTGCTAATATAACTAAAGAAAAAGTTGCTTTAATAGATTTGAATTTGCAAATGGGAGATATAACAACATTCCTTGATATATCACCGTCATTTGATATATCTTATCCAATAAAAAATTTAAGCAAAATGAACTCAGAATTTCTACTAAATACACTTGAAAAATACAAAGACACTAATTTGTATGTACTTGCCGACCCTCCAAGTTTAGAAAAGGCGAAAGAAATAACCTCAGAACAAATTACTGGACTTATGAGAGTGCTTAGAGAAACGTTTTCTTACATAATAATAGATATAAGTCCAAATTTTGAGAAAAAAACGATAGCAACGCTTGACAATTCAGATTTGATATTGCTTGTCACAATGGTAAACTTGCCTGCAATAAGAAATTGTCAGAGATGTTTAGAAATATTCCAAAAATTGGGTTACGACGAAAATAAAACACAAGTGGTTTTAAATCGATTTATGGAAAATGATGAAATCAAAGTCGATGATGTAGAAAGTGTTCTAAACAAAGAAGTTTATTGGAAAGTTCCAAACAACTATTTTGCGATAATGTCAGCAATCAACAAAGGTATTCCGGTAAGTATAATGAATCCGGATTCAAATATAACGCAAAGTTATCAAGGATTAGCTGTAAAATTGGCAGATAATGTACTAAAGCAAAACTTTGCGGTAAAAACAGATAGAACATCTGAATTTAATTTTATGAGTTTATTTGAATAAGTTTTGTTTTTTATATTTGGCCATTTGTGTCAAAATATTCTATAAACATTTTGGATAATATATTGTCTAACACTTGACATTTTGTAGGTTATACCCTATAATAAGAATAGGTATTATTTTATGTCTGAAAAAGAACGCTTGAAACAAATTATATATTACAAAACTATTGACGGACGTTGTCCTTATAATGAGTGGTTTAATTCATTAGACGACAAAACAAAATCAATAATTGATAACCGTATAGAACGCTTAATTGACGGTTTATATGGAGACCACAAAAACTATCAAACAGTTTATTATCAGAATTAAGATTTTTTGTTGGTAAAGGATATAGGGTTTACTACAAGGATCTTACAAATTTTGTAATAATAATTGTTGCCGGCAAGGTAATCAAAAACGAGTTGTTAAACAAGCTGAAAAATATTTCAAAGACTTTATTGAAAGGAACTCAAAATGACAGATTTTGCAGAAGAATTTAATTTAGATATGGACAAAGTTATGGCTAATACTGTTAGTCATGATGATTATATGCATGAAAAATTGCAAGATAAAGATTATCAAAGAATTTATCTTGAAACTTCTTTAGAAGAATTTGCAAAAGACGGTAATATAGATGTCTTTATTCGTTCGCTTCAACATGTTATAAAAGCCCGTGGGCATGGGGCAATTTCAGCTTTAGCAAGAGAATTAAACATGGATAGAAGTAATTTATCTGATATTCTTAATGGTAAAGTGCAGCCTAAAATCAGTACTACATTAAAATTGCTAAACGGTTTGGGATACAAGATTGAATTGAAATCTGCTTAAATATTCTTGTTATTCCGAAAACCTTTCATTTACCGTTATTCGACTTTGGGTGTGTTATCGTATTGATGTGAACGGGGTTTTGCTGTACGTTTGACTCCAAAAGTACCTAATAAATTTTTGACCGTTTATCGACGGGAAAATGAAAAGAAAAATATCGTTGGGGTTGAACATAGCTGTCACTCTTTTCCGACGATAGCCGAGAGTGGACTATCAATACTAACGAACAAGCAGAAAAGTCAAATTTTATACCAAAATTTAATTAAACTATCATTTACCCCCTCATTTACCCCCGAGTTATTCGACTTTGGGTAAGTTATCGGATTGATGTGAGCGAAGGCGGGGTTTTGTGGTACTTTGACTCCAAAAGTACCTTATATAAAAAAAATATATTCTATAATTTCTTGACCGTTTATCAACGGTAAAATGAAAAGAAAAATATCGTTGGGGT
>QHMH01000010.1 GCA_003258795.1 Candidatus Melainabacteria bacterium
GATGTACTTAGATGATAAAGAAGTCACATGGTAAAAAAGGTTTCGGGAAACCGAAAATTTAAAGTCATTCTATTATGGGAGTTGGTCTTACCTTCTCCCTTTTCTTTTATTCAAGCATAGACTTTTTGTAGAATATCCACTCTTAATCAATTTATGATAATCTAAAACATTTACTTGATGAAAATGTTTGAATTTGGATTTAATAATCTTGATGCAATAGCAATAGATTTTGGGAAGAATTTTTGTAAGTAAAATGTTCTATATGCAGTTTCATCAAGTCCTATTGCAGTAGAAAATATTGCATTTATTTCTGCTATTGCCTCACAAGGACCACCAGATACATAACCATCATAATATTCTTTGTCTGTAAAATATGAAACATAATTTTGGTGAAGCTCTGTGAAAGCTTTTTTGAAAGCTTGCTTTTCTTCATTGTATGTTTTTAAAAATTCTTCGTTATTAGAGATTAAGTATTTTGTATCATCTTCTGATTTCAAGTCATAAACCGTATCTTTTGAATGTCCCACTTCGTGATTGAATACAAACATTTCATCTGAAACATTTAATATATTTGAAATGTAATTAAAAGCAGACTTATATATTGAAGTTTCTGGTTTAATTCTTGTTTTTTGTTTTGCCAATGTGAGCAGAGTGTCACCAGATACTTTGTCGAGAATTTTTTGAGCCTCTTTGATGTCTGATTTTGCGGTAAAGATATTTTTAGTTTTAACTAAATCTTTAACTTTAATTTTTACAGTTTCATTTGAATTCAAGTCTGTTACTTCGTATTCTTTTGGTAATTTCGTGATTGCGTACTCGTGTCCATTTATGCTCGAAAAAGCTTTTGTATCACTAATTTTTTTAAAAGTTCTTTCAACAGTTGTTATGATATTTCCGTTTTTATCTTTTATCTCGTAGAAGGTTTGCGTGTTGTTGCCATTTTTTGTTATTATATGGTGAGTTTTTGTTCCATCAAGGCTTATGAGGTTTTTTTCAACCTTGATTTCATTTCCATTTTTTAATCCGACACATTCAATTCGTTCATTACCATTTTCGTCAATAATCTTTGAGTTAAAAATGCCTTCAACATCTGATTTTGTAAGAATTTGTGTTTCTTTTTTATTTGTCAAAGGATTTATATATTCATATTTTTGGTATGCAACACTCAATGGAGATTTTATTTCTCCAGAATAAATTGCGTTTGTTTTTGTTTGATTTTTATAATCAATTTCATTTTTGTATTTTTTTAATGTTGTATTGTCTTCGACAACGTCTGTTGTTGTCTTAACGTCTATTGCACCACATTTAGAAAATTTTGTTACGCTTGAATGAAGAAGTTTTGTATCTTTGTAGTAATCCTCTTGAGTTTTGCCTGTAACATCAAAGTTTTGTCGAGTGATTGTATTGTTTTTGTAGTCAAAATCAACACATTCATGCGAAATTAGTTTTGAATTTTCTACAACTATTTTTCTTTCTGTATATCTCATTGATGTTGAAGTGCGGTTTTTTATTATTGTCCTTTCTCCATCTTTTTTGGAATGATATATATAAGAACCTTTTTCGTTAGCTTCTATTACTTCATCATTTTTTAAGTTTGCAATATAAACCCTGTTATTGTTTATATCTCGAGTTTCACTCATTTCTTCAAGGTTATCAATGTTTTTTAAAATTAAATCATAGAAGGTTGAATCTTTCATTGCACTTGCTTTTGAAAGAATTTTTAATGTTTTTTTATTAAATACATGCTCATTGTTAGAATTTTTCAAACCCAATATTTTAGAGTTCATTTTTTCACTCAGATTGTCTAACTTTGAACGACAAAAACAGTCACAAGTAGCTCCCGCTGTTGTACCCAAAATACTAATAGTTGCGACTTTTTTATAAAGTTGATTATTATTAAAATTGTGAATAGGTGTTACTTGCAAAATATATTCCTTCTATGCTTTCACAAACCCCCTGAATTATTTTTATTGACACAATTTTGCGTTATATTAAGTAATTATTACAAACCTACATTGTAACAAATGCTTAATAATTATTTTAAGAATATTAAAGAAAAACCCAAAAATACCGATATAAGACATGTTGTATTACAAGAAAGGACGTTATTATGTCTGAAATAAACAAAGCTGGTCGAGCAAATTTTTCAAAAATGATAATGGCAACAAGACAACTAAAGACCATTAACAGACAGATAAATGTTAATAATTTAGAGCTTTCCTATCTTCAACAAGATAAGAATTTTCAACTTGAAGATATATCAAATCAACTTGAAAAGTGTGAAGATGAATACGGAACAGATTCAACGCAATACAAACAAATGCAAGAGTGGGCAACTGCAGAGCAAAATGAAATTGCGGATGACTTTGAATTGTCAATGCAAACTCTTCAAGAAGAAAGTAAAAAGTTAGAAAGCGAAAAAGAATATTACACGAGTCAAACTCAAAGTTCACACGGTTAGACCTTGTGTAGAAAAAATCTTTAAGAGGGTATTTTACCCTCTTATTTTTTGCCTATTTTTGTATAATTCAACGGTATTTTCCATTAAAGAAGCAATTGTCATTGGTCCTACCCCTTTTGGAACCGGAGTGATAAAAGCAGTTTTGCCTGAAACACTTTCAAAATCAACATCTCCGCACAACTTACCGTCTATCCTTGAAATTCCAACATCAATAACCACAGCACCTTCTTTTACCATTTCTGCAGTTATAAATTTAGGTTTTCCAACAGCTACAACAAGAATATCTGCTGTTTTTGTAATGTCTTTCAAATTCTTTGTATGACTGTGGCAAGTTGTAACAGTTGCATTTGCATTCAATAGCATGATTGAAAGTGGTTTTCCTACTATATTTGAGCGTCCAACAACAACGGCATGTTTTCCGTCTGGATTTATATTGTACTCTTTTAAAATCGTCATGATACCTTTTGGGGTGCAAGGATAAGCATAAGGCTTTAATCCAGAGGCAAGTAAACCAATATTCACTGGCGTAAACCCGTCTACATCTTTTTCAGGTAAAATTGCTTTTGTTATTTTATTTTCATCAATATGCTCAGGAAGTGGTAATTGGACTAATATCGCATCGATTGAGTCGTCGTTGTTTAGCTGACAAATTTTTTCGAGAAGTTCTTTTTCTTGAATATCCTCATCATATTTGAAAAGTTTTGAAACTATACCTGCTTTTTCACAACTTTTTTCTTTATTTCTGACATAAATTTCACTTGCAGGGTTATTTCCCACCAAGATAACTGCCAAAGTTGGTGAAATATTGTTATCTTTTAAATTGTTGATTATTCTTTCAGATAAACCTTTACCATCTATAACTACTGTCAAATTTCCCCCTTATGCAAAGAACTTGAAAAATACCGCAAAAAATGCACCCGCAATGATACAATAATATGCAAAAAATCCGAGAGAAAATTTTGCAAGAAAAGCAAGAAAATACTTGATACAATAGTAGCCAACAATAGCGGAAACTATTGTGCCCACAGCTATTGATAGCCAATTGTAGTTAACAACATCTTTCATATTCAATTCCAAAACCGGATATAATATTGATGTTCCTAAAATTATTGGAATGCTTAAAAGGAAAGAAAATCTTGCACAATCCACTCTATTTAGCCCTGCAAAAAGACCTGTTGCAATGGTTAATCCAGAACGAGAGAACCCAGGAAAAGCAGCCAATCCTTGAGCAATACCCATAATTATCGAACTTTTTAGTGTAACAGGTTTTTTTTCGATTTTTTTGGAAACAAATTCAGAAAGTAAAAGATAAATTCCTGTGAATATAAGCAAAACACCAACTATTGCTGGAGAATATACCAAATATTCTGCAAAATCTTTTAGTGGATATGCAACTAAAACTGTAAAAAATGTTGCAAGTATTATGTAAAGTCCCAATTTAGCATCTTTATTTTCGAGAGATTTAGTCTTTATTGCAATCCATAATGCTTTGATTATATCGAGAATTTCTTTTTTGAAGAATACAAAAATTGCAAACAATGTACCAATATGTAGCATCATGTTGAAAAATATTTCTTCTCCAGTTTCGACATTAACGACGTTACCTGTAAAGAATTTGTACAAACCCGATGCAAAAACGAGGTGAGCAGAACTTGATATTGGCAAAAACTCACTCAAACCTTGTACAAAACCCATAAAAATACTTTGTATTAAATCCATTTTCTATTCCTCATAATAAAGTGCACACGAAGTTGCTGTTTCCCATACTGCAATTTTTGAAACAGGAAGTTTTTCTTTCAATTTTTCATAAATAAATTTAGAAATTATTTCACTACTTGGACTTATTCCCTTGAATTCTGGAAGTTCGTTCAAATCTTTGTGGTCAAGGTAATCCAAAACTTCTTTCAACTCTTTTTTTATTACTTTGTAATCAACCAAAATGTTACTTTTGTCAAGCTTTTCACCTTTTACGTAGGCTTCTACAAGCCAGTTATGACCGTGTTGGTTTTCGCAGGCACCGTCGTAGTTTAGAAGATGGTGTGCTGCTGAAAAATACATTTGTGCTTTAAGTTCGTGCATAAAAACTCCTATGTTCTGCAAGAAGGATCAACCGGTTCAAAAATAAGTTTTGTTAGGTCAAATCCCTTTGCCTTTAATATCATATCTGTAAGCTCTCTAACAGCCCCTTTTCCACCGCCTTTTGTTGCTATAAAGTTTGAGATAGATTTAACTTCGCAAACTGCATCACAAGGACAGCAAGCAAGTCCAACTTTTTCCAAAACGCAAACATCTGGAATATCATCTCCCATATATGCGACTTCTTCAAAAGATATTTTTCGTTCTTTAAGGATTTTTTTTAGCTCCTCAAGTTTGTTTGAAACTCCTTCGTGAAACTCTTTTATCCCTAAAACGTTAGCTCGATAGGAAACTGTACCGTTTTTTCTTTTTGTAATAATTGCAGGAGTAATTCCTGCCTTGTGTAAAAGTTGTATTCCTTGTCCATCTTTTGCGTTATAAGTTTTGTATTCAACACCGTTTTCGTCAAAAGTTAGTGAACCATCTGTCATAACCCCGTCAACGTCAAAAACAACAAGTTTAATGTTTTTTGCAATTTCAAGAATATCTTTCATTTAAGCAACCCCCGCTTTCAATAAATCGTGAATGTGTAAAATTCCAACAGGATGATTATTTTCATCTGTTATTGCTAACGCTGTAATTGAATATTTTTCCATAAGGTGAAGTGCTTTTGCTGCAAGTTCTGAAGTCTTAATTGTTTTAGGATTTAATGTCATAACATCCTTTGCTTTGAGTGAGTGAACTTGCGGGTATTTAATCAATGTTCTTCTGATATCACCGTCTGTCAAAATACCTGTCATTGTACCATTGTCATCAACCAAAATTGCAATTCCCAACTTCTTTTCTGATATGAGTTTAATAACATCACAGAAATCGTCACTTTCTTTCGCAATTGGAAGTTTATCTCCAGTTATCATCAAATCTTCTACCTTAAAGAGTATACCTTTTCCTAACGTACCTCCTGGGTGGAAAATTAAGAAATCTTCTTCCGAAAAACCTCTCTTTTCAAGTAAGCAAACTGCAAGTGCATCTCCCATAGCAAGAGTTGCAGTTGTGCTTGCTGTTGGAGCTTTGTTAAGAGGGCAAGCCTCTTTTTCCACTCCTATATCCAATGTTACATCACTTGTTTTTGAAAGTGTGGAATTAAGATTGCCAGTGAGCGCAATCATTTTTACTCCAAATCTTTTTATAAGTGGAAGCAAATGCAACAATTCTTCTGTTTCGCCACTATTCGAAATCGCAATTATCACATCGTCTTTTGTTATTATTCCAGAATCTCCATGTGTGCTTTCCGCTGGATGAAGAAAATATGAAGGTGTTCCAGTAGAAGAAAGTGTTGCTGCAATTTTCTTTCCGATTAACCCAGATTTTCCCATGCCTGTAACAATCACACGACCTTTGCAAGCATACAATATTTCCACAGCTTCTACAAAGTTTTCGTTTATACTACGTTTGAGTTTTGCAACAGATTCTGATTCTATTTTTAAAACATCCAAAGCCAGTTTTTTTATATCTGTTTTCATTTATTCCACCTCGAACCTTATTATATTACAAAATAGAGTTTACAGATACTTTTTTTTGTAATAAACTTCCGATATGTTTGAATCATTATCAGAAAGATTACAAAATATTGTAAGAGGCAAACTTACCGAAGATAACATGCAAGACACTTTGCGTGAAATTCGTCGTGCTTTGTTGGAAGCTGACGTAAATTTGCTTGTTGTCAAGGAATTTATCCACAATATTAGAGAAAAAGCACAAGGAGAAAAAATCCTCTCTGGTGTTAATCCATCTCAACAGTTGGTAAAAATTGTTCACGATGAACTCGTAAAAATTTTAGGAAAAGACTTAAGTCCACTAAACCTTACTGGACATCCTACATTGATTATGATGTTAGGACTTCAAGGTTCAGGTAAAACCACATCAAGTGCTAAACTTGCCGTAAAATTGAAAAAGGAAGGAAAAAATCCTTTGCTTGTTGCATGTGACGTTTATAGACCAGCTGCAATTAAACAGCTCCAAACTTTAGGAGAGCAAATCGGGGTTGAAGTTTTTACGGAAGATACGAAAAATGTAGAAAGCATTGTAAAAAATGCGATAGCTTATGCAAAGCAAAATGGTTTTAACGTTGTAATTTTAGATACAGCCGGAAGATTGCAAACAGATACTGATATGATGGCTGAATTGTTGATTATTGATAGAGTGTTTGCTCCGCATGAAAAATTACTCGTAATTGATTCAATAATGGGTCAAGAGGCAGTTAATGTCGCACAGGATTTTGATGAACAAATTGGGGTCACAGGACTCGTTTTAACAAAACTTGACGGCGATGCAAGAGGTGGTGCAGCTTTATCTGTTGTGCATAGTACTGGCAAACCTATCAAATTGACTGGTACTGGTGAAAAACTTAATGCTCTTGAAAATTTCTATCCAGAGAGAATGGCAACAAGAATTCTCGGAATGGGCGATATTGTCTCTCTTGTAGAAAGGGCACAAGAAGTTTTTGATGAAAAACAAGCTTTAGAACTTGAAAAGAAGATGAAAAAAGCAGAGTTTTCTTTCAATGATTTTCTAAGTATGCAAAAACAAATGAAGGCTTTTGGTTCAATAGAACAAATCCTCACTATGCTTCCTGTTCCATCTTTGAAAAAGGAAGATAAAGAGCTGATATCTCATAAAGGGGAACAAGAATTAAAGAAAATCGAAGTCTTTATTCAAAGTATGACAGAAGAAGAAAGAAATAATCCTGACATTATAGATTCAAGCAGAAAAAAAAGAATTGCAAAAGGTTGTGGAATGAGCCTTCATGATGTAAATATCTTCATAAAACAATTTGAACAAATGCGTCAAATGATGAAGGGTATGTCTAATATGAAAGACAAAATGAAACATATGCCAAATTTGGGTTCTATGGCAAATATGGCTAAAGCAATGAAAATGATGAAAAAATTTAGAAGGTAGTTTTTAACTTATTCATATCTACATAAGTTAAAGTCCCAATATCGTTTAAGAATTTGTTTTTCTCATAAGGAATTGTTTTCGACGAATCCCAAGGGTTTGTAATGTAGATTGTATCTTCGGTAATTTTTTCGATAGAATATGCGTGTGAGCTAATTATTTTTCCATCTGTAATTTCTGGGTGTGAAGTTTTAAAGCTAACTTGCATTAAAAATCTTTCAGGAGTTGTTTTGGCTCTGTTCAATATTTTTGCGCACTCTTCATCTTCAACAACTTCTTTTTTCAATCCTGTCAAATAATAAGTTGCTTCTCCGCTTACACCACCATTTATAGGGTCTTCTTTTGATGCAAAAATGAAATTTTTTGTTTCATTCTGTCTGTATGGATCTTTTTCGAAAAGCTCAATACGGTAATCCTTTATAGCCATTTCGATTAGATTCATATCTGTGTCACCTAATGCATAAGTTTTATCTTTAGTAGGATATTCAAGTGCAACAATATCCTCTGCTGAATATGTGTATTCTCTGTTTACACCGTTTAATTTAACAGTAACACTACCGTTATTGTTGTGATTTATAGAATTTTTAATCACTTCTCGACCTTTTTCGGTAGCTTTAAGTGAGTTTACATCGGCTAAAATCCAACAATCTCCAATGTTTTTTTGCTTTGTATCCTCAATCTCTCTGTTGGATGAATAATTTAAAATTCTCTTTTCACTTATAATTTTATTTGTATCTTTTTCATTTTCTGTTATGTATGTTTGTCCAATAGTGCTGATAATATTTTTTACAGTATCATCTTTGTATTGAATTATCATCCTCTTTTCAGCCTTCTTATCACCGTTTTCATAAGACAATTCACGAGGTAAGCCTTTGTTATCGTAAACAATTTCGGTTTTTGAACTATTTTTATAGTCGTATAGCGTTTGATATTGAGCAAAAGAAGTTTTTTCTGTCATATCTTTTGATAAAATTTCTTCTGGATTTTCAGGATTTAATTCGATATAGGTTTTATCTCCATTTTTGTATTCGTAAATCTTTTTGTTTTCATACGAACTTATGGTAGCGCCTTTTGAATTTAATGCGTTTTTGTAAAGTATTGCCAAATCTTTTGAAGATAAATTTTCATCATTTACCTTCGCCAATTCCTCTGTATCAAGTGCTGCAACTGAATTTATTTCGTCTTTTGTAACTTCACCATCGCAATTAACATCTAAAAGCTTAAAAATTGTAGACTGTTCATCATCAATTAAGTTTAGTTGTTCTAATTTTTCCATGTCTAAATTTTCCATGTCAAAATCTGAAAATTCTGCGTTGATCTTCTGTGCCACCTCATCGCTATTTCCAGTAAATAGTTCTTTCTTTATCTCAAACTCTTTCGAAAAAACTTGTTTTATGTCTTTTTTATCCAAGTTGTCAGTATATTTGCCTTTGTATTCAGCAAACCATTCCCTTGAATATTTTCTGATATGATCCATGAAAACTCTCTATATACGTATACACGGTACTTGTCGGCATAATATACAAAAACTTTAATTTTAAGAATTCGTTACAAAATAAACAAAATAAGCAATTATTTTTATTCACAATACTTGTCACAAATGAAAATAAGGAAGATTTATGAAAATATCAGGTTTTAATACAAATTATAACTATAACCAAGTAAGAAAAGTTAAAGTTCAACCAAAACAAACGCCTCCAGTTTTAAATAAAAAGTTTTTATTGCCGGCTGTTGCGGTTTCTTTGATATCATTGTTCGCCTCTACTTGCTCAAATACAAGAGGTGGAAATTTTGTCTACAATGAAGCTACATCAAAAATTGAAAAGTTTGAGCCTAAAAAACTTGATATAAATGACATGGACTATTGCAAAACTAACAAGTTCAATTTGAGAAATTGTTATGACAAAGAATACTTGAAAAGCATGGATATTGATAAATGGATAGAAGAAAATAAGGAAACTCTGACAGGTTCTTGTCTTTTTGATACAAATAAAAATCCAATGTCTATATTGATTGAAAAAGTAACCAACCAATCTCATTGTGACTATGTTCCAAGCCATGCAGCATCAATATACGAAGGTGAAGATGGTCAGATGAAGGTGATGCAAATTAAACCTTGTAAGGTTGTAGTAGAAGATTTAGCAGATTATTTAAAAAATACAAAAAATAATTACGTCGTTTTCTTAAGAGATTTTGAAATTAACAAAGATAGGTTTTGTGAAAACGTAAAAAAAGAAGAAGGTAAACCTTATGGATTTATATCTGCAGGACAGTCAGTGTCATCTTTGGTAAATATAGACGGAGGTTTGCACTGTTCTGAAGGTTATGTGAAAGATGTTCAAAAAGAAGGGTTATTCAAAAATATTGATGCAAACAAAATTACTCCACATACCCTTTTGCACCTTCTAACAAATAGAGGTCAGGATACTACCACTTTTTAAAAACAAAAAACACAGCCAAAACGATAAAAAGAAATCCAACAATGTAATTCCATTTTAAATTTTCTTTTAGGTATGTTACTGAAAAAACAGAGAATACAACAAGTGTAATAACCTCTTGCATTATCTTTAGTTGGGCGGCATCAAAGTATTCATGTCCTATTCTATTTGCTGGAACTTGAAAACAGTATTCTAAAAGAGCGATACCCCAGCTTACAAGAATTACAATCCAAAGCGCAGTGCTTTTGTATTTTAAGTGTCCGTACCAAGCAAAGGTCATAAAAATGTTAGATATTGTAAGTAATATAACAGGAGCGAATGGTCTTAACATTAGTTTGCAAACCTAAAATGAACTATATCTCCGTCTTGAACGACATAGTCCTTTCCTTCCATTCTTGTAAGTCCTTTTTCTCTACAAGCTGCATAAGAACCACACTCAACAAAATCTTTATATGCAGTAATTTCAGCTTTGATGAAACCTTTTTCAAAATCGGTGTGGATAACTCCAGCCGCTTGTGGTGCTTTTGCTCCTGCAGGAATTGTCCAAGCTCTCACTTCCATTTCTCCAGCTGTTATAAATGTCCTTAAATTTAATAAGTTATAAACAGCTTTAATCATTCTATCAATACCAGAGTCCTCAATTCCAAGTTCCTTCAAGTATTCTTGCGCTTCTGTTTTATCAAGTTCAGCAAGTTCAGATTCAATCTTTGCAGAAATTCTAACAACCTCAGCACCAGATTTTTTTGCATATTCTTCAACTTGTTTTGTGTAATCATTTCCGTCTTTCAAATCATATTCAGAAACGTTAGCACAGTATATAATTGGTTTTGTAGACATTAGGTGTAAGGTTTTGACAACTTCTTTTTCATCGTCATCAAACTCTTTTTCTACATTTATAAACATCCCTTTAGAGAGAAGTTCAGTGAGTTTTGTTAAAACATTATTTTCAAGTACAGCATCTTTATCCCCAGATTTTGCAAGCTTAGAAGTTTTAGCTTGTCGTTTTTCAACTGTTGATAAGTCAGCAAGAGCTAATTCAGTATTTATAGTTTCAATGTCATCAAGAGGGTTAACTTTTCCTGAAACGTGAATGGTATTCTCATCATCAAAACATCTTACAACTTGAATAATTGCATCAACTTCTCTAATATTGTGCAAAAATTGGTTTCCCAAACCTTCACCTTTGCTTGCACCTTTTACAAGCCCCGCAATGTCAACAAATTCTATTGCAGTTGGAATAACTGTGTCAGTATTTACCATAGGTTTTAAAATTTCCAGTCGTTCATCTGGAACAGAAACAACACCTACGTTTGGTTCTATAGTACAGAATGGGTAATTTGCACTTTGTGCATTTTTTGTACTTGTAAGTGCGTTAAACAAAGTTGATTTCCCAACATTTGGTAATCCGACAATCCCAGCTCTTAACATGATTTTACTTCCTCATTAAATGTAATCTTATAAAACCAATTTACCCCAAAAATACACTTATCGCAAGAAGAATACTAAAAAATAATTAAGTACTTGCAAAAAAAAAAGTGTTTGATATAATGAGATAGTGAAGTAAGGGAGCGTAGCTCAGTTGGTTAGAGCGCATGCCTGTCACGCATGAGGTCGCGAGTTCGAGCCTCGTCGTTCCCGCCATTTTTAGAAAATGGGTTATTTAATAATAATTCAAAGACTGAAGTAAGCTCTACGCTTACTTTTTTGTCTTTATAGGTAAAGTTCGAACCTATAATTTTTAAGATCTCTTGTTTAGTTTTTGGGCATGCCCTCTCGTACAGTCGTGGCGCGTGTTTGCAGAAATTTTCTAATAAGTTCGTACCTTCGTCAAAAGTTCGAGCCGCATTGTTGATACTCTTTAATTTTTCTATAAGCTGATCTTTTTCTTCATACCATAAGTTATGTTTTTCTTTCCAAAATTCTTCCGTTATTCTTCCGTCTAATTTATCTGTATACAGATTATCTATACGGGCCTGAAGTCGTTTTATTTGCTTTTCTATTTCCTCTACGCTATGTTCTTCATATTCACCCTTTAGGCGTCTTGTTTCTTTTATGCCGGCCCTTATTAAGTCAAATAATTTGCTGTCAGGGTTAGGGATCTTTTTTATCAGATCCATAAATACTTCGTCTATTTGTTCTTCTCTTATATAATCTTTTTTACAGTCGCCGCCGCGCTTGCCGGTACAGTGATAATATACATACTTACCCTTTTTTAATTCTGCCGTAAGCTGGCAGCCGCAGTGGCCGCATTTTAATAAGCCGGTGTATAAAAATTCTGTATCGTGTTTTCTTGCTTTACTTTGGTTGAAGCTTCTTTGAACTGAATAAAAGATCTCGTCAGGTACAAGCGGTTCGTGTTTCCCTTGATATAAAGCGCCGTTATACATAAACTTTCCTATATAAAAAGGATCGTGTAATATAGCCAGCAGCCTTGCCTTTGAATATGGCTTGCCCTTGTGGTTAAAACCTTCTTCATATAAGAGCTTACGCAGCGCTGCAATAGAATAAGTGCCGTGATTATACATAGTAAATAGCTTTGCGATAAAAGGCCCGTTCGCCGGATCGGGTACAATTATTCTCTTACCTTCCGGCCCGTCAGTATTCATATATCCTACTGGCGCTTGCTGTGGATAATAACCCTCTTTGGCTTTTCTGTTCTTGCCCTTCTTCACTTCTTCACTTAAATTATCAATATATTGTTTTGCCATAAGAACTTTTATGCCGTGCATAAATTTAATATGTGATGAAGAATGTTCACTTATTACCATATTTTCTTTTACAAGGTGTACTTCTAATTGCTTAAATTCATCAAGCGTAAGATAGTCTTTTAAGTTTCTGTATATTCTGTCTGTTTTTTCTGCCAGTATTGCGTCTATATTATGTTCACTAATATATTTCAGCATATTATTAAATTGTTTACGGCCGGCCTTCTTGGCCGTTTCTGCCTCTACAAATTGAGCTTCTATGCTGAAGTTATTTTGTCTTGCGTATTCTGTTAAAAATTCTATCTGTGCTGGTATTGAAAAGCCTTCACGCTCTTGACGGCCCGACGATACACGCGCGTATATTACTGCTGTTTTCATAATGAGATTCTAACACAAAAAATGAATGAATGAATAAAAATATAAATAAAAAAATAACGGGCCTTTTACCCGTTATTTAATAATAAGTTCATTATGTCTATATATGCCTTCGCAATTTCTTCTTCAGATACTTCTTTTTTTTCTTGCGGAGGCAGCAATATAAGCTCTAATTTTTCTCGCATTGTTCCTCCATAATTGTTACTACTTGTTTTCTGTTTTTGTCGTAAACAACCTTATAAGATTTTTCTAAATGTTGAAGTCTGTATAAAGTTATTCTGTTACTTTGTCGTTCTATGAACTCCAGCCCTCCATTTTGGATCTGCTGTACGAGATCTTTTTGATTAAGAAGTACGCCTACGCGTTCAATAGGGCGACGCTCAAAGTGCTTTCTTTGGGCCTCTTTTTTGCTGCGCAGCTTCTTTCTTCTCATAGGCTATACCTCAAATTTGACTTCAAGATATTTTCTGCTTGCTAAATAATCGCATAAGTGTACAAAAGACTGCGCTTTATTTTCCGGCTTTGGTAAAATTTCTTCATTTGTTTTCCAGTCTGTATTCCACTGGCCCATATGAGATTTTATAAGCTCTGCTATCTGCGCGCCTATTTCTTTATTTTCGCATAACTCTACTACTTTTTCGGCAGCTATTAACGGGTGATCTGCCCGTGCATACTGCTGATATTCTGCGCCGTGTTTCCAGCCGTCGTGCAATATCAGCGCAGCTATTATCAAGTCTTTATCTTTTGCCAGCCCTCTGAACATTTCAAGATGTAGTAAATCATTAGCTATCTTTGCTGCTGCTTGCGTATGCTTCACAAGGCCGCCTTCACCTAAAGTATATTCAGGGTGATATTTGCCGGTGCTGCTTGCTGCAACTTCAAAAAAATAATCAGGCAGTTGCCTGATTAAATTTATTACTTCGTTTCTTATGTCGTCATTTTCTATATAGACAAGTTCTTTTAAGAACACATCTGCTTTATCCATTTTTCCACTCCCCTTCTGCTACTATTTGGTAGTCTTCCTGATACTTTCCGTTCTTATCCCAAAAGCCCATATCTACTTTTTTTTCACTTTCAAAAATTTGGCCTTTGGCCATATATGAAGTTCCTAATATTGTATTTAATAATTCGCTTATCATTTGTCTTTTTGCTGGTTTAGTCATTTTGTTGAAAACAATATGCCATAATTCTTTTGCGTCTATGCCTTCAATAAGAACTTCAATAACGCGATCTATTTTATTACTCATTTTTATTCCTCTTTTCTAAAAACTTTTTCTACTTCAAAATAATCTGTAAGAGCGTGTAAAGTTCCACAATTCTTACAAGTTATATAAATGTCGTACGGTTCACCTTTTATATCCTGAAATTCACAAGTTGCATTATAATCATCTTCAGAACTTAAATAAGCGCCACAATTACCACATATAATATGCAATTTTGCACAAACCATTTTTCCTCCTTACCAACTTACTTTAATAAAGTTTTTATAGTATTTTACTTTGTATCCATTATCTATTAAGCATTGTTCGGCTTCTGCTGTTATTTCATTATGTACCTTGCAAAAATTAAAACCGCCTTGTATAGCGTCTTCTATAAGCATTTCAACGAATTTTAACTTATACGGCAGTGGTATATAAAATTCTTTCCCTTCATTTTTAGGTAATAATTTTTGTTTTGGTTTTATATGACATTTTGATTTTATAATATTTTCGGTTTCGATCTTCGCCTGTTTTGCTGAAATCATTTATCCTCACTTTCTATGAAAAATATATTACTGGTCGTTTATATTTCATTTCATCTGTTACAAGTTCTGAAAATTCATTTAAAATTTTTTGTTCTGTTTCAGAAATTTCTATATCAGATTTTTTTAATTCATTTTTCAATAAATTTAATTCCATTTCTAATTCTGCTAAACTACCAGTAAGCCAATGACTATCTTTCATAATCTTGCCATATTTGGTATAAGTGCCGTCGCAGTCTGAATGAAATAAAAGATTAGGGTAATAATACCCAGCCAGTCTTAACCCGTATAAATCAGTATTGCTTATTTTTAATGCAGGATAATAATTGTTTAAATAGTCTATTGCATTAAAATTTTTATCAAAATTAACCGATCTCAATGCTTGCGAAAATTCTTTTTTAACTCCGCAAGTCATTAAAGCAAGATCCCTTATCCAATGAAGCGGTGCATAGCCCCAATGGCACTCTTTGTCAGAATGTTTGCCGTGTATATATAAGCCCATTATTTGTCCTCGCTTTCTATAATGTCTAAAATTAGTTTCGGTACACATTCACAGTCAGGGTAACACTCGTCATAATCGCACATATACCCTCTGCATATTGATTCAATTTTGTTTATAACATCATCTGAATACCATATTTGTTCTTTACCTATCCTGTCTGTTACCCACTTCACTTCTCACCTCCAAAACATAGGCCATACATTCGCCAGCGTTTTTGAATTTCTTTTTGTATTCTGTTGCGTTTTCTGCTACTACTGTTAAATAATTTTCTGTATCTTTATAAATAAAACAACCATAAGCAAATTCCGGCGCGGCTTTTTTTGTTACTTCGCTTGGGCTGTCAATAACATTAAAACAAATTTCAGGGCGTATTATATTATCATTCGTCATATATTTCCCGACTACTGCAATACGATCCCAGCGTTCTTTTATTCTTTGTTCAAGCGTTAGATCGTCGCCGCCGTCAGTCCAGTGTACGATATTACCGTAACAAATTTTCTTACCGCAAGTATCATATAAGCCGGTAAATTTTTCTGCGTCTTTTAGTCGCGCTGCAAGCTCTTTATTTTCAGCCTTTAGCTTATCGTTCTTTTCAACCATTTCCACTATAGTTTTACCGGCTATATCTAATTGTTTTTGTGTGTCTTTCCACATTTTCTTAAAGTGTTCATTTTCTGCTTCTAATTTGTTTATACCGTCTACGCTTAACATTTTGCCTCCCTTCTAAAAATCATTCATAAAAACAAAGTTCTTATATTTATATTCTGCTAACATTATTTCTTCGTCTTTATCGGTTACAAAATCTTTATTAGCAAGTTTCTTCAAAATGCAAAGAGCTTTCTTTAGTTCTCTTTCATAATTCAAAATAATATTTTCAAGATCGTTGTTTTTATCTCTATAAATTTTTTCATTTACTCTACGGACTAAAGAACATACCAGCCCCCAGCTCGGTGTATTTCTGCTTGTCAAAGGTGCTGGCACTTTGGTTCTAAACCTCTGATCTTCAAAGTTATATTCCATAAGGCCGGCCTATACCGGCACTTCTTCAGGTTTTATTAAACCTTCAGGCGCTACATAGAAAAAATTTGTAGCGTAAAGCCTTGCGCCTCTTTGTTTTAAGTTATCTTTTATATCTTTCAAGAAGTCGCCGCGCGACACTTTTATTTCAAAAGCCGTAGTATAATTACCCTTTGCAGCAGAGATCATAAATAGATCTATACGGCGCTGCGATATATCAGAATAACCGCTGCCTAATCTTAATTCAGGGAATAATACATTACATCTGCCCCAGCTTGTAAAATGGTGCTGAAGGGCTTTTAGTATTTTTTCTGTCTTTTCTTTATCCTTCACTTTGGCCCTCCTCATCAAGTTTCATTGATTTTCCCAGCGTTTCAAGAAAGCCCAGCTTACATAAGTACGCTTTGCGTGGGTGCATATCTCTTGTCATAAACTCCATTAAAGAAGTTGTATCAGCGATAAAGCCGCCTAAAATTTCCATAAGTTTTGTTTGTTCAGGTGTTAAATTATCACTCCATTTATCTTCAGCCATTTATCTTCCCTCCTTTATTCTTCTTAATTGTCTATCAAGTTTGGCTTCTTGTATCTCTAATACTTGCTGTTCCCAGCCCTTAAAATAAATAATGCCCTGAAGTACATTCAAGACATCTGCAATTTCTTCTATAAAATTTTCTTCGTTAGGCGCATAAGCAAGCTCTGTCATTTCTTCTTTTAGCTTTGCCTTCTGTGCCTCAAAGCCATAATGATTTATTATTTGTAATTGTTTTTCTATCATCTTTCCTCCTATAATATCCATTCTATATAAGGTTTTCCTTCGTACCCGTGTTCCCATATAAACCACGCAAAAGGTATCATACCGCCTTTGCTTGTGCCTTGCCCTTTCGCTGACATTGTTAAACGCTTTGAAAATACATATACTGTTTTAAGTGGCGTAGTTTTGAACAGCTCGTATCTGTCTGCGCTTTCCAAAAATGCTAACCTTAATAACATAGCAACTTTGCCCGTAGTCATTTTTAGGGCCTGTTCTATAAAAGGTTTTGCTATCTTAAAAGGTGGGTTCGTTATAATATGTTTTGACTTGTAAATGTCCGGCAATTCTTGTATAAAATCAAGGTTTCTTACTTCGCCATAACCTCTATCAATAAGATCGGTAGAAAATACTTGCAGTCCTTTTGACTTCAAAATTTTACTTATTGCCCCGTCGCCGCAAGCACATTCCCAAATTACCCCCCCCTCAAATACTTCCCGTTCTAAAAGCGCTTCGGTAGCGTAATCGGGTGTAGGGTAAAAGTCGTGTTCTTCTACATTCTGCCGCGCCATAAAAGAATTTTTAGCCATTGTTCCCCTCCTTGTAATAGTTGCAAACATAGCTTATTCTTATATCTGTTGCCGCGCTGTGCGATATTCCTTGTAAATTACATTTATAAAAATATCTATTATATCCGTTTGAAAAACAGACACAATACTTACAACTTTTACAGCATTGTTTTTCTTCAGATTTTCTATAGTTTGCTTCATACTTCCATTGTTGATATTTACTTCTGAATTTTATTGCCGGTTTTGTTTGCGGTATGTCTGCGCTAATTCCTAATTGTATCTGCTGCGCCATTCTTCCTCCGCTATCTGTAGATATTCTTTTACTATCGGTACAATAAAAAAGCGCTTGGGCCTGTTGTCATATCTTACAAAGCGTTCAAACTCTCTTTCTGTATATGCAATTCCGGCAGCAGTAAAATTACCGTTATCAACTAATACAACCGGCAAGCTGCCTTTTTGTTTTATATCTCTATAATTATTTGAGATATAATCACTCTCAACCTCGCGCCCTTCGCGCTCTAAATAAGCTTCCTTACTTTCATTGTCAGGATCTAAATAACAACCCATTTCTTACCTCCTCTAATACTTACTATGTTTTCTGTTAAAAACTAATTCCCAGCGTGAAACTCCGTACCACGCTTCAAAATCATCATCTGATAAATTATTTACAGACTGATTATGTATTTGTTCGTGCATTGATATTGGCACTAATAATAATTTTTGTTTTATCCCCCTTTCTTCGTACCATTGTTTATTCTTGTCGTACTGCTGCTTCGGTATAAAATGATGTAAATTATGTGTGAAGTGGTTATAGTCAGCAGTGCTTTTTATATTGTTCATTTCTATAAACCGGCAGCCGTAAATATCTTTTATGACTGCATAAATAGGATAATTTTTTATATCCTCATTCATTGTAGATTTACACATAAGCTCTTTTCCTTTAATAAATATTTCACCCAGTTTACTTTATTGCCGTAGCGATCGCAGCCTTTCTGCGGTTCAGTGTCAATATAAAAAAGGCTGCCTTCATATAGCAGCTTCTTTTTAATATCTCGTATTACGCTCGGACAGTGCCTTATGCCGTACAATAAATGACACTGCATATTTGTTATAAAGCCGTGTTCTTTTAAGTGGTTATAAACTCTTTCGGCCTGTGTCATTTTTTCTGCGCCGTCTATAGTATCGTTTGTTATATAGTTCTGAACTTCTAAAAACAGTTCAGCCGGTAATTTGTCTTCTAAATAGTTCAGAAGACTATTTATAAAATACTCACTATTCATTACTCCTCCTTTGTCTATAATCTTTTCCATTCAGCCGGATCAAAAAGAAGTCTTCTGATATTCTGCTTAAAATTGCTTTGCCCTTACCTTCATAATGAGAAGTCATAGCGGCCATAGGCTTTTCTGTGGTAATTATTGTAGGTTTCATCTGTTCATATCTTTTATTGATAATTCCGTAAACAGTTTCACATACCCACTCTGTACCTTTTTCTTTTCCTAAATCATCAATTATAAGCAGCTCTACATCTGTAAAGCTTGATATATCAAATTTTTCTTTTATTTCTGCTATCATTGAAACGACATTTATAAATTTTGCCGGTATTCCTTTTTGCATTACTGCTTGTGCAACTGCGCAAGCTAAATGTGTTTTACCTGTTCCGACTTGTCCGGCCCCTTCAATAATTAAGTTAGTGCCGGTTTCTAAATATTTTTCAATGTTTTCAACATAATCAAGCGCCATTTTTTTTGCTGCTTTTGTTATAGGATCGTATGTATTGAAGTTCTCAAAAGTTCTCATACTAAATCTTTTATCTATTCTTGATTTATCCAGCAGAACCTTTGCGCGCCTTTTTAATACAACCTTTTTGCAAAATTCATCTACTTGTTTTATGTCGTTTGTTTCGTTAAAAATTCTCTCTGCTTCTGTCCTTACTTCGTTGTCTTCATATACAAGCCTAAAGTTTTCAGACATCACAAACAGATTTGCTTCTTCTTTCATCTGCTTAACCTCATATAAAAATCGTCGTCAAAATCTTCTGTATTATCTGCCGGTTTATTTTTGCTTTCCCACGTTCTTACAGCAGCTTTCCAGTCCTTCATAGAATTTTTACCTATTTTCCAGCCCTTACTTTCATAAAAATTTATAAAAGCTTCGGCGTTTATGCCGTTCTTTCTTTCGGCACAATAGGCGCTTACTTCTTCTATAGTAGGTTTTATAAAGCGTGTAGTCTTTGGTATAGCTTCTATACCGTTTGCATACTCTTTCATAACTCTTTCATATAGGCCATAATGTTTCAGCATAGATATTACCTTTGTATGCGGCTTGCATTTTTCTGACAGTTCGCCATATTGAAATTTAATAAAATCACTTACGAAAATATTGTTATTATTAAGTATGTCAAATTGATGTTTCTTTTTATTTATTTCTTCAAGATCTTTTATAGAAACTTTTTCACCGATAATAAAAGAAGCCATTTTGAAATTACCGTTCCAAACTCCGGCGCAGTCGCAATTTTCAAAGATATATTTTATAAGTATTTTTTCTTTCAAAGATAGATCTTGAAACCACTCTTTTTGCCAAAGTTCAGTATCTACAAATCGTTTAGACATTTTGACCTCCTAACCCATATTTAGCAGCTACAGCCGCTTGTATTTCGCCAGCTTGCATAAACTTAACTACAGACTGAAGCCCTGATATTTTTGCTTGGTATGCTTTTAATACCATTTCAAGGCCCTTATATTCTTGCTCACATTCATTCATTCTGCTGGCAACTTTTATAGCTTCTTCTGTAAAGTCAGGGTGTGCAATTAGCATAGGTATTTTATTTTCAAAGGCTGCCCTACTTCTATGTAGGCCAGCCTTGTACATCATAACGGTAATTTTATTAAGGCACTGCGCATATTCACTACGAGCGTTTTTATAATCAATACTTAACATTTGCATTTCGCCCGATTCTCGTAGTAATTGTTCTGCGAAGTCCTCAACTTGTGTAATTTCTTCTGCCACTAATCGTCAAAATTATCAAGCGGATCGGGCGCTTCCGGCTTGTTTAATTCTTCTTTTAATACTTCAGGTATTGCGTTGCTAACATCTTTTATTGGCTCTGCGTCTATTACAGTAATATCGCTTATTACTTTTCCTTCCATTTCCTCTGCTGTATAGTCGTTTCCTATTTCTTCAGGGAAGGCTTTACGAAGCGCAGCAGCTTCAGCACATTTACCTAACTGCCCGTATGGCCTTTGCTGCCACATAGCATTAGGTGCGCCGCCTTTCTTTTTTGCGTAGTTTTCAAGCCAGTAGACTTTATCGCCCACGAAGGCAACTCTTTGACCGGCAATATTTCTATAGACTGTTACTTGCGCATATTTCGGGAAGGTTACTGTAACGCCGTGTACATCTTGTGTTGCTTCTTCACCAAAAATAGTTTCATCAATTCCGGCATATTCTTTGGTACGCATAGCAGTTGTTCTTAATTCTGAAATACCTTGCCAAACAGAATCAACCATTTTGCCTTTTTTCTCGTTCCATATAGGTACAATATGAACCGGCTTTTTAAGAATATCTAAATGTCTTACCTTGCAATAATCAACCGCCATTAAAATACTTGCGTCTGCTGCGTCAGGGTAGACAGTTTCTTTTAGCACTTTCCATTCTTGGCCGCCTATATTACGCTTCTTTAATTCTGAAGCAATAGGGCCTACATTTTGTTTAGCTTCTGTTAATGAATTTTCTACCATTATTCAATTCCTCCATATTCAATTCCGTGTTCTTTCATATACTGGCCCAGCGTTTTAAGTTGTTCTGCTGTGCCTTTTACCCAAAATTTACGGGTGTAAATCTTAACTGGTTCTTGTGTTTCTACCTTTTTGTTATCTTCAACAACTTGGTTTAACGCTTGTACTTCTTCTGTTTCAGGCATTTGCTGTAGTTCTTTTTGGCGTTCTTCAAGTCTTGTTTTTTCTCTTAAAGCTGCCGCAATATCAAGCGTTTGTAAGTATGTATCAATTAAAGTAAGTTCCCATTCAGACTTCAGATCTTTAATAGTCTGAAGATCAAACTTAACCTTCTCTATAATTTGATCTATTTGTGTTTGAACTGCTTTTATATTTGTCGTAGCATTAAGCCATTTTTTATCAAAAATTTTGTCATAGCTTAACAGCTTTGAAAGATCCCCTACAACAGCGTTAAAATATTCTTTTATTTGTTCTTCTTTTTCAACCTTCTTGCGTTCTTCATATTCTTTTACTTGTGCGTCTATTGCCGCCGTAGGTTCTTCAATTAAAGTAAGAAGCTTCTTTACCTTTTCTTCAAAGTTATTATAAGGTTCAAGGTATCTTTTCTTTACATCTTTACGCGCCGCGTCAATTCTTTCTCTGAATTTATTAAGTGCTGCGCGATCTTCTTTTGCGTCTTTTATTGTTTCATCTGTATAAGATAAATCTTTGTATTTTTCTACCTGTTCCGTGATCCACTTTTGTAAATCGTCATAATTAAATTCAATTACTTTTACAAAAGTATCAGGGTTTATTAGCTTAAATTCCATTTATAAACTCCTTTCTATTTCTCTTATTGTGATATTCAAAGTTTTTGTGATAGACATAGTTAATAAAGTCCTAAATTCGCTGCTGCATAAGCCAATAATATAAAGGCCTAAAAACAAAATCGGCGAAGCAAGAAGCCATTTCAAAAATTTCTTCATTTCTTGTCCTCCTTCGGTTTTGATTTACTTAAATTTACTGAATAATGCGGCGCATTTTCGGCCCTTTGTTCGTTGTCAGGAATTTCCCATAGTGTTAAAAATTTGTCTTCGGTAATTGTTAAAGGTAAAGCCGCGTCGTCTAAACTAACCGATATAAACATTTTGCCGGTTTCTTCGTGCGCTTTTACCCACGCTGATCCTATTCTCATTATTTATGCCTCCTATTTGCTTTTCTACTTTCTTTTTGTATTTTGTTTAATTTTCTGTTCTTTTGTTTGATTTTAATTTTTTCGTTATGTGTCAGCATTATTGATCCCTCCTTTTATGACAATTCCAGCAATACTCATTATTAAAATCATCAAGTCTAACCCACTGATGAAAACCTAATAGACATTTGATTTTATCTAAAAGAATTAAAAAATAGTTTCTTGGCGTCATTTCTTTTCCTTTCTTCCTCTAAAACTTCTTTGAAGGTTTCAGCAAGTAAAGTAGATTTACCGCTGCCCCTTCCTCCAATAAAATAAGAAGCCCTACGGTTTGGATCGCGCAAGGCTTCTTTAAGGGCGTTTTTTATTTCAGGTATTTGCATAATTACACCCCCTGAATTATTAGCGGCGGTCTTTCGTCGCGTTCTACATAGCCCCAAAATTCCTCCTCTTTTTCATACAAATAAGCAAGATCAGAAGTACAGTTTTGCCGTTCTATAGGATAGTGTCTAATATGTATTTTGTTTTCTTTGAAAAAATCAGACTGGTTATAGTTCAGTTCTGTTAATCTTGCCTTTAATATTGCAAATTCAAAATCTTCTCTCACAAGAAAATAATGTAATATTTGTATGTAATAATTTTGTGGTATACGGTATTCAGTAAAATCTTTACCGCCCCACTTTACCCAGTCGGCAGCTCGTCTTATTGTGCTTGTTTTAATTTCCAGTACGCCTGTTCTGCCGGTTTCGCCGTCAGTTATTACCCCGTCAAAACTTCCCATAATAAAAGGTTTTTTTATATTGCGGCAAGTTTTATATTCGTCATTACTTACAAAATATTTAGGATAATCAAGCGCAAATAATTTTCTTAAATGATCTTCTGCTGCTACTCCAAATTTTACCGCTTCTTTTTCTGAAACATCTTCTTGCTCTCGTCTGCCGGTTTTAATTTCCCATAACTCTACATTAGACATATACGGGTTTAGCCCTATAATTGCTGCTGCGTCAGAACCCCCTATACCGGCCTTGCGTTCTTGCAGCCATTCTACACGCCCCATAGCATAGCCTCGTCGCGTTCAGCTTGAAGTTCGGCCCAGTCTGCGTCGTATTGCATTTGCTCTTTTGCTTCAAGGTCTATGTCAGCCGTTTTTTTTTCTGTTTCTAAATTCTTTTTTAATACTTCTTTCGCAAAATCGTAAGCCTCGTTAAGCTTATTCATTTTTTTAATCTTGCGCATATCAGCTTCAGCATACATAAAAGCCGGAATATCAACTTGGCCTTCTGTCTGCTTTTCATAATTTAGAAGTAAATACCTGAATACAAAATTAGTTTTCTTTCTTTCAATAGCAGATTTAATCAGGTATTTTTTTCTTCTTGCTGCCTCTACTTTTTTCTTGATAAAATTGATAATCATTTTTACACCGCCTTTCTTTTTCTTTGTCTTATTCTTATTCTTTTTATTATTCTTTTTCTTCAAGACTACCTTTGGTAGTCTATGCAAACTCTTTGAATACTCTTTACATAGTGTTTTAATTTTTGTAACAATTTGTATAAATTCTTGGTTCAGCCCATAAACATAATATCTATGGGCTGGCAAAGAATTTAGACTTTGTTTTTGCTACGCCGATTATAGCCCGTTCTCTTTATATATTTTTACTTCAGATACTTCAGCTTCGGTCGTTTTACGCTATTCAATTTTCAATGTACTAACCAAAAAAAGGACATAAAAACCTACACCCCAAAAACTTGATTTTGGGCGTCGTTTTTATTAAAATGTTTGTAGGAAAAGATTTAGGCTGCTAACCTACCTCTTTTCTTCAAAAGATCCAAAACAGCTTCTTCAAACAAACTATTGCGCGAAGTGTTTTCATCTTTTGCCAACAACTCCAACTCATCAATAATATCAATAGATAAGTAGCCAGTAATGTTGGTTTTGTGGACTTTTCGATCTTTCAAGATTTGATCTCCTCAAATTCATTCATTCAATTACAAACCTATTGTATTAAAAATTAGAACACTTGTCAAGAAGGTTAGAACATAAAAAGGGAAATATCCCCAAAAGGAGTATAAATATGCGTTTCAGTAAGGTATATGACATTTTACAAAACTTTACATACGGTAATGTAAACCAGTCGGAATTAGGCCGCGTTCTTGGTGTTAGCCGTTCAAACATAAATTACAAAAAAGAAAATGATGTAGAACTTTCTGAAGAAGATGTCAAGAAAATTGAAACATTCTACGGCATTGAAATATTAAAAGATGAAAACACTGTATCTATACCCGTTCTTGGTGATGTAGAAGCTTCTATGGGATATGGCGTAACTGTATATAATGAAAATCAGACAGCAATTTATAATATCAGTAAGCAGCTTGCGCGCGATCTTGGAATATCTGAACAGTGTACAAAGATGATTTTTGCGCGCGGTAATTCAATGCTGCCAACAATACAAGGCGGCGATAGTTTACTGGTTGATATGTCAAAGGTTGAAGTTTACGACGGTAAAATATACTGCATACGCAAAGAAGGCCAATTATACGCAAAAAGGTTGCAGAGATTATCTGCAACACAATTAAAAATTATTAGTGATAATAAAGACTATGAGCCTATTATAATTGACTTCAAAAAAGATATAGATATTGACTTTGCTATACTTGGTGAAGTTCGCTGGGCCGGAAGGGTTTTTGTTTAATATTCAGGATATAAATATATTACATTCGGCTGCTGAAACATAGAATCAAGCATTATATTTGTGTCAATATTTTCCAAAGCTTTTGCGCCTCTGTATAAATTCGTATCTGCTGTAGGGTAATTTGGTAAGGCCCTTTGGTTTTCTTCAGGAATATAAGCTGGCCTATAAACTTGTGAAGGTATGTAGGGTTCTGCGCTTCGCTGCGGAATATAAATATTTGGATAAGTGCGATTTTTTACGCGATTTTCTGCCGGTTTTTTCAGTGGTTCTGTTTCTATTTCATATCCTTCAGGAATTTCAGCGCTTGAAATTTGGGTATTTAATTTCTTTATTTCTTCAATATGCAGCCGGTTTTCATTTTCTGCATTTTTAAGATCTGAAGTTGTTTGGTTGAGATAATAGCCCATTATGCAATTTGTTATAATAGAAGCTGCAAGGGCCGGTATGATAATTTTATTATACATTTGTTTCACCTCGCAATATTGGGCGCAGCCACTTTGCACCGCCGCGCTTGATGTAGTTTTCATATTCAGGATCGGTCATACTTATTTTTCTTGGCCGTACTGGGTTTTCTTTTCTGTAGCCTAAAGGCTTTCCTGCGCCTTCGCGCTTGCCGCCTCTGCCGGTATGTTCTGTCATTGTAACTCCTTGATTTTTTTATCAAGTTCTTGAACTTGTTTTACATAAAAGTTCAGAACCTTCTTACATTCTTTTAAGTGGCGCTTCTTTCGTCTTACGATCTCGGCGAAGCGCTGCCGTTCGCTTTGAAGTTCTTGTAATGTTGTCATAATGCCTCCTTATTTTATCATAAATATACAATGGTGTCTTCGCTTGTTTCATAATAAATACAGCTGGCTTCTTTATGTCCTCTGTTTTCAAAATATTCATTATCCCAGTCGAGAGGTTCGTATATAACGGTAGTTTTTCTTTTGCAATTATATAAAGGTGTATGATCTTTTAATTCATAGTTTGACTTTCTGCCACAATATTTACAGTCTGCCATAGCACATAAAACTTTAGCCATTATTTATCCTCCAAAGTGTCTATAAAATCATTCAAGTATTCAACTATTGATTTTCTTTCTACTGGGTATAAATATAAAACATTTTGATCTTGTAGATAGCCGATAAATTCCGCGATCCTATATCCTTCAAGATATGGTATTAAGCTGCCGTCTAATTTCGTTGATACAAATACGCCGTTTAAGTTTGTTTTCATAATGCCTCCTTATATTTTGTTTAGTAAGTATTCTGCTGCTTGGTATATATCACCGGCGAAGAACTCGGCCGCGTAACTCTCACAAGTTGCGCGGTTGTCTTCTATAAATTTGTCTAATTGTTCTTGCGTAAAATTCATTGGGCCTCCTATGCTAATTTGAACTTAAAACTATTACAGTCAAAAGAGTGGCAGCAAATACTTACAACGCCGTTTTTATCATAGTCGTTACACCACCAGCCTGAAGGACTTTCAATAATTTTTTTAGCAAAGTTTATAGCGTCTTTTATTTCACCTTCTCTGAAGTTTACTGCATTGTCATAAGCGTAATCATCAGTATAAACGCCGTCGCAGTGTAGCCATTCAAATTGATGATTTATAAGCGCTCTTATTGCGTGCGGAATAGTCCACTTTTTAGGAACTTCTTTTAGCGGTTTATATACGCTTAAATTTTTTGCAAGAAATCTTGTGGCTTGTTCTTCTCGTAAATATACGCTGATTTTTTCGCTGTCAGAACAGATAGAGTAATCATCAATACTTACTTCTTTTGTAAGCAATTTATAAAATTCTTCAAAATCTCTGTACTCAATAATCTCTTGGTAAGAATCAATATTACGGAAGCAAAAACTTAAAGCGTTTACCATTTTGCCTCTTTTGCCGGCATTGGTATAATCTCTAACTATAATTTGTTCGTGTCTGTAGTTTCTAATTTCAAAGATATGTTCTTTGTAAGTAAATTCTTTTGTTTCCCAGCCTTGTACCGGCTCATTGTTTAATAATTCGTTAATTGTTATCATTCTTACCGCCTTTCTTATGCAACTTTTGTAATTGTTGTAACCCATTTTTCAGTAATTCCTAAATCTTCTACAAAATCAATAAATGTAATCGTTTGGCCCTTTTTCGTAGGAAGCTTTTTGTAGTCAGTGCCTTCTAAATCTTCTTTAGAATACATATTTGCGTAGTGTGTATGAGTTCTTCCGAGTTCTGCGCAAACCGTCGCTACTAAATAAATTTTCTTTTCCATTGTTACCGCCTTTCTGTTTTTGTCCTTACATTATTAGTATAAACTATTTTAGATATTTTTGCAATACCAAAATATCAAATAAATTGTAAAACGCAGACAGGGCATGAAAAATTCATGTTTACAAAACTTAACAAATAGTAAAGAAATTATAGGGCCTTATGATTAGTTCTGAAGCACTTTGCAGCTTTTTTGCTTATATTTGAATGAATGATTAGAGCAGACTTTTTATTTTTAATTTGACAAAATTATAATAGCCGTTGTAGCAAGAGCGAAAACCGATACAAAGCCAGCATAAATGCGGCAAGGTTGAGCTATTAAGGCAGTAAGCGGAGGTTTCGTGTTGAATATTACAAAAATAGAATGTTGCAATATAGAACAAGCCGGCAGAATTTATAATATCGGTTCAAATTCTTTTCTTGTATATGTAGACGAACACACCGGCTGCGGACAACCAGTAGCGGAAATAAGACACAAAACCCCTTCAGGTGAATTTATCACAAGTTCAAGACGCATAGGGAAGGCAGCAGACAGACTACTTGAAAAGCACGGCTTACAGTTCTTGCAATTTGAATATAAAACCTTTTCAGGAACACGCGCAAAAGAATATAGCTTTTTTAATCATTATGGAGTTATTTATAACGATAATGGCGCAAGGGTAGCAACACAAGAAGAATTTTTGAATATGTCAAGACAAGAAATAAACGCAAGACTGAACGAAAGATTTTACAAAAAAGACAAGATAAAAATTTAATATTCAATTACGAGAGATTTTGGAGAATGTTGGTGCGCCAGTTATGGCGCTTTTTATTAGCGAAAGAAGGCAGATTTGATAAGAGCAATTATAAGATTCTTAATGCTGCAAGTTATATTATTCATAGACGGCCTGATAGTTACCGTGTTTGATAGAAACGAGATAGTAAGCTATCAATTATTGGTTAAACCGATACAAAAAACACCTTCAGAACAGCAGCAAATTTTAGTCAATTATCTTAAAAAATGCCACAAGCAAACTTATAAAGAGGATAAGAATGACAAAAAAAGAACAAAAAAAGAAGCTGACTGAAAAACAAAAGAAATTTTGCAAAGAATATGTATTAAGTCTTAATGCGACTAAAGCTGCTGAAAAGGCCGGCTATTCAAAAGATACAGCTTATTCTATCGGTTCTGAAAACCTGAAAAAACCTGAAATAAAGGAATATATAGCGAAGCTTCGGAAAGATGAAGAAGATCAGTTTTATTATTCAAGATCTATGAGCTTCAAAAAATTAGAGCTTGTACAGATGTTAGCGCTTGATAGAAAAGTAGTAAGATACACCAAAGAAGGCGACAGAGAAGAACAGCCAGCGCCGGATATACAAGCTTATATGAAAGCAGAAGAACTCAAAGGAAAATTAAGCGGCTTATATGAAGCTGAAACAAAGCAAGAGATAAGCATAAATTGTATGGGTAATATTAAGATCGGGGGCAAAACCCTAAACCTAAAAGTAGGGAAAGAGCCGACAACAGAGGAGGAATAAAAAATGCCTCTTGAAATGGAATTACCTGAAATATTAGATCTTCCTGATAAATTATTACCTTGCATATATCAAATAAATGATTATGACTACTGGCTGCTACACGGAGGCAGAGGCGGTGGAAAATCTCAAAGTATAGCAAGACTTATTTTATGGATCTGCGAACAAAGAACAGTAAGAGTATGCTGCGGCCGTGAAACACAAAACACCATAGAAGATTCTGTATATAGAATTTTGGTAGATATTATCGGTGAATATGAACTTGATTTTGATGTTTATAATAACAGAATTGAACACCGCCGCACAGGATCTACAATAATTTTTAGAGGCTTCAAAGAACAGGGCCGCGTCAATATTAAAGGTTTAGAAGGTATTGACATATTATGGATCGACGAAGCAGAAGCAATTACAAAAGCTACTCTTGATATTATTGTACCGACAATAAGAAAAAATGACGCAATAGTATATTTTACAATGAACCGTAATGTAAGAAAAGACGCAGTATTTGTAGAATTTGCGAAAGATCCTGACTGCAAAGTAATTAAAATCAATTATTATGATAATAAACACTGTCCTGATAATTTGATTAAAAAAGCTCTGAAGTGTAAGAAAACTAACCCAGCAGACTACGATCATATATGGGAAGGAAACCCACTGGATCAAGCAAGCGATTATCTTGTAAGTTCTTCAAAACTTGATAAAGCAGCGAAGCTTGAAAATATACCTAAAGAACAATACCGCAAAATAAAATGTATGGCCGTAGACTTATCAGGGAACGGCGGCGATTTATGCGTAGCAACCTTAACAGAAAGTATCAGTAATCTACACTTCAAAGCTTCACAGCGCGAAGACTGGAACGAACCTGATACAGATATTACAAAAGGTAAGATCATAAGTTTATATTCACGCTGGCAGCCGGATATTTTAATACTTGACGCAGACGGTATGGGCTACCCTATATATGTTTCTGTAAAGAAGGCAATACCAAAATGTTTAGCTTTTCACGGTCAAGGTAAAAGCTTCAGACAAAACGCCTTCAACCAAAGGGCAGACGGGTATTTGACATTAAAAGATTTTATAGACAATGAATGGCTTGAAATACCGCAAGACGATACAAGAGATCAAATAGAATTTACAAAAAAAGAATATAGGGCCAACGGAACTGTAATAATTCAGAAAAAAGAAGAACTAAAAGAAGAAATAGGCGAAAGCCCTGATAAAGCCGACAGTTTAATGATGTCAATATACGGGCTTAATTACTATTCATATATGGCAGACGCTAAAGGCGACGAAGACGAAGTAGTATTTATGGATACAAGCTATGATCCATTTGATAATTAAAGGAGGAATTTTAATATGTGTTCACCAAAAACACCAGCACCCGTAGCAAGTACAGCAGCTACAGAACCTATAGCAACACCGACTTATGCAGACGCAGAAGTACAAAAAGCCGGTGAAGTTACAAGACAACAGCAGCAAGCACAGACAAATAGAAATATAAAATCTACTGCGCTTGGAGTAACAGAAGACGCAACTACTAAAAAGAAAACTTTATTAGGTGAATAATGGAAAATTTTGAAGAAATAAAACTTGATAAGCCTTATTTTGAAAGCCGCAGAGCAGAACTTGAAGTAGCTTATAATCAGATGAAAGCTGACTGGCAAGAGTTAGCAGATTATTTTCTACCTCGATCTGTTCGCTTTTTAGTGCGTAATGTAAATAAAACGTCGACAAAAAACAAGAAGATTAAAGACAGCGCAACACTTAAAGCAGTGCGCAATTTTTCTTCAGGTATGATGTCCGGCGCTACAAACCCAGCTACAAACTGGTTCAGAATACGCATTAAAAACTATGATATGAAATATGACTGGGCCGTAAAAAAATGGTGTAATATCGTAGAAACAACTATAAAAGATGTATTTAACGCTTCAAACTTTTACGAAAAATTGCCGGCTGCATATAAACAGTTAGGCGTATTTGCACTATCTACAATAAGTCTTGAAAGCGATACAGATACAATAATGCGAGCTAAATTGCTTCCTATCGGATCTTACAGATATGCGAAGAATGAAAACGGCGTAGTAGATACTATGTGCCGTGTATATATGGAAACAGCTAAAAATCTTTATACAAAATTTGGCAAAGATAATGTTTCTGAAACGGTTAAAAACTGCGTAAAAAATAAACAGTATGAACAACTTTTTGAAGTAGTCCACTTTGTAGAACCAAACGCAGAGTATATGCCTAATTCTGTATGGGCTAAAAATAAAAAATATATATCTGTTTATTATGAAGTAGACGGCGAAAAAGATAAATTTTTATCAAAGAGTGGTTTTGAGAAATTCCCTTTTGTAGTATTTGAAGCTGAAGTAAACGGCGAAGATGTTTACCCGACAGAATGCTGCGGCATAAACGCTTTACCTGACGCAAAACAGCTTATGGCTATGGTAGTTGATGAAGGCAAGATCGTAAAGAAAATTGGCAGCCCACAATTAAAAGGGCCGGCAGAATTAAAAAATAAAAAGCTTACAGATCAGCCGGCAACATTTACGGAAAATAACCAAAACGGCGACGGCTTGCAGCCAGTTTATCAAGTGCCGCCGGCAGTAGTTCAACCGCTTGAAGCTTTACTTGAAGCAAAAAGACAGTCTATATATGAATTATTCTTTAATGATTTATTCGCTATGATATTGAACACTGCTGAAAGAGGCAGAACAGCTACAGAAGTAAACGAGCTAAAAGAAGAAAAAATGACACTATTAAGCCCTATACTTGAACAAGTACATAGCGGCTTAAAAATTGTTATGGAATGGATCTTTGTAGAGTGTATGCGCCGCAAAATTATACCAGCGCCACCAGCACAAATTATAGGCGGTGAACTTGAAATAGAATTTGTTTCAATGTTAGCACAGGCCCAAAAAGCACAAAAAATATCAGCTATGGAACGCTTCAGTACATTTACTATAAATCTTGCACAGTCAATAGATCCTATTCTTGTTAAGAAGCTAAACGGTGCGAAGATCATTGATGATTATGCAGACTATGTAAATATCAACCCTGAACAAGTCGTACCTACTGAAGATGTAGACAAAATGAGAGAAGCTGCGCAACAAAAACAAGAGCAAGCAGAACAAATGGCAGCACTTCAGCAAGGTTCTGAAATTGTTAAAAATGTTGGAGGCGCTGACGCCTTCGGCGGTGAGTTAATGTCAAGAATAGGTTTATAAGATGTTAGATGAAGAAAAACTGAAAGAAGCTTTTATAAATACCTTAAACGGCTCAAAGTCTTCAATAGATTTATTTTGGCACTTAATTGATAAATCAGCTTGCTTCAGACAAGGGCTTGCAAAAGACGACAGAACAGAAATTTATAACAGGGGCTACGGTGATTTTGGGCTATATATCAGAAGCTTATTTTTGCAGTATGCACCTGATACATATTTAGAAATTATCAAAAAAGGAGTAGAAGAAAATGACAGAATTGAACACTAATGCCGGTAATGATGCAGCAGCTATGGAACAACAACCAGCAGCAGATCAGGGCCAGCAAGAAGGACAAGGACAAGAACAACAGCAAGAAACTTCTTTAGGCGGTAACGCTGAAGAAGAAAAACAAGAAGGCCAACAAGAAGGGCAACAAACAGAAGAAAAAAAGAAGGAAGAAGACGGAAAACAAGAAAATGAATTTTTCGGAAAGCCGGAAGCATACGACTATAAAGATGTTAAACTACCTGAAAATATGCAGCTTGACGCTACTATGACGGGTAAATTTAATGAATATGCAGCCAAACTAAATTTATCACAAAAGGGCGCTAATGATCTTATGGCTATGGCGGTTGAACTAACACAGACGACACAGCAGCAGACTGTAGAAGCTATGGGGAAACTTCAAGAAGCAAAGATCAACGGTTATAAACAGCTCTTAAATTCTGATAAAGAAGTAGGCGGCGCTAACTTAAAAGAATCTTTAGCGACAGCGAATGTAGCTTATGACGCATTTTTTCAAGATGAAGACTTGCGACAAGTGCTTGCAGAGGGCGGCTTAAATGTACACCCTAAATTTATTAAAGCGCTGAAAGCTATTGGTTCACAAATGAAAGACGATACAATACACACTTCAGGTAATTCTATAGGCGACAAGAAAAGCCGTGAAGACATATTGTACCCTTCAATGAATGAAAATGAGTAACACTTAAAAAAAGGAGTAAAAAACTATGGCAACTTTAGGAACAAGCTATTTGAATTTAGCAGACAGATTAAAAAGAGAAGAAAACGGCGAACAGGCCGCTACTATTATTGAAATGATGAACGAAACCAATGTTATTATGCAAGACGCTAATGTCATTGAATGTAACGACGGTTCAAGCCACATCACTACAATAAGAACTGGCTTGCCTTCTGCAACTTTTAGAAGACTTTACGGCTTCGTACCGCCTTCTAAATCAAGCACAGCGCAAGTAAAAGATCCTACTGGTATGTTAGAAACATATTCAATAGTAGATAAAGATCTTGTAGATAAAGCACCTAACCCAAAATTATTCAGATTATCTGAATCAAGCGCTTTTATTGAAGCTATGAATCAAGGTTTACAAACTGAATTTTTCTACGGAAATACAGCTACAAAACCTGAAGGCTTTGACGGCTTGGCTGTAAGATACGGCGCAATATCTACAACAAAAACCAATATCGGCTACAATGTTATTGACGGCGGCGGTACTGGTTCTGATAATACTTCAATTTGGTTCGTAACCTTCGGCGATCAGCATACTTCTATGATTTATCCGCGTGGATCTAAAGCTGGTATGCAACACACTGACGACGGCGTACAAACTGAAACAGACAGCAACGGCGGTAAAAGAAAAGTATATCAAGACCACTACAAAATGGATAGCGGCGTAACAGTAAAAGACTGGCGCTCTACTTGCCGTATTTGTAACATTGATGTATCTGATCTTGAAGGACAAACACCGGTAGATCTTCTTGACTTAATGCGTAAAGCATACTACAGAATTAAACGCTTTGCTGGTGGCGGCAAAACATTTATTTACTGTAATACAAATGTTTTAATGCACTTTGACAAACAAGTAGACAGTAAAACAAATATTCACTTCAACTATCAAGAATATTTAGGCCAAAAAACTTTGACTTATAAAGGTATTCCTATCAGAGAATGCGATCAAATTCTTGATACAGAAGCAAGAGTAGTATAACGCGCTATTCTGCTTGCAGATAGAGAACGAACGGGGGATATATTCCCCCTCGTATTAGTACAAATTTAATATAAGGAGTAATAAAAATGATTTTAGACGAACAAGCATTATTTTCTAAAGAACAGGCCGTAACAGCTTCAGCGGCTTCTACAAATGTAATTAAGGTAAATGGCGATATTGGAAAAGGCGAGCCAGTAGAAATTTTAGCACAAGTCGTAGCAGCTTTCGCAACTTGTACTTCTGTTAAAGTTGGCGTACAAACTGACGACGCTGAAAACTTCAGTAACGCTGTAACACTTGCAGAAACAGGCGCTATCGCTGTTGCAAGTTTGGTAGCTGGTTATAAATTCCCTATCAAATTCTTACCAAAAGGTATTAAAAAGTATTTAAGACTTTATTACACTGTAGCTGGTTCAAACGCTACAACTGGTAAAATTACCGCTGGTATTGTAGACGGTTCTAATGAAGGACACCACATAGCGTAACAAATAAAAGGGCAGAGAATATCTGCCCTTTTTCTGAAAGGAAATGAAAATGGAAGAAACAGCAGCAGAAAAACCTAAATTAACTATTGATAGCTGGCAAGTAGACGACGCTTTAAGAACGCTTATAAGAGCTGAAGAAATTAAGCAAAATAAAGAGCTTATGGATCTTGTAACTAAAAAAGCGGCACTTCAGAAAAAAGTAACTGACGAGCTTGCGAGCAGAGCAGATAAGTTATTTACATCAATGAATAAGGAGTAAACAAATGAAAGTATTAGTAAAAGAAAGATGTTGGTATAATGATAAACTTTATGATCCTGAAGTAGAAGGCGAAGTAATTATAGATTATGCCGGCGAAAAATGCCCGTCTTGGGGTGAGGTAGTAGGCAACGAAAAAGCCGCAGCACCTAAAAAAGCAGATGAAGGAAAAGAAGAAAAAGCACAGGCAGCAAACAAAGTAAAAGTAAAAGATCTGCCAGTGGTAGAAAAGAACGCTTTACTTGAAGCTGCAAAAGCTGTAGGCATTGAAGGCAACCAAATTTTAAGCTGGAATGCAGACACGCTAAAAGCAAAAATAGAAGCTAAAAAAGCAGATGAAGGAAAAGAAGAATAATGGCAAAATATACTAAAGCTAAAATTTTTAATATGGCTTTGAAAAATTTGGGCGTTTCGGTTGGTGTTCAAGGCGCGAATCAGGGCGATAGAAATACTGTGGTTCTTGATGAATTTTACGAAACTGCAAAAGAAAAAACTTTGGCCGATCACGACTGGGGCTTTGCAAGTGCTTTCAGAGAACTAACGCCGACAGGGAATACCAGCCAGCACCCAAAATATAAGTATGAATATGACTACCCTAATAATTGTGTATTTATTAGGGAAGTCTATTTATATGATAATACGCTTCATAATAATTCAGATGAAGCTATATCTTTTTATAATATGGCTACTTTGCACTATTCAGACAAAGAAGAACTTATAAAAAGTCAAGACTTTGATACAGCTTCAGACAGTTCAGGAAATAGAATTATATATACAAATGTTCAACCGGCAATAGCAAGATATACAAGACTTGTAGGCGAAGAAACTTATTTTACGCCTGAATTTGCTATGGCCCTATCTTGGTATTTGGCATTTTTGGCAGCTTCTTCTATTACCGGCGCAAGAGTAAAAACAGCAGACTGTTTGCAAGTTTATAAGCAAATGTTGAGAGAAGGCAAGACAGCAGACGCAAACGAAGGCTTCAAAGAAGAAGATCTTGTATGCGACTGGATAAAGGCAAGAGATTAAATAAATGACAAGACTTACGCAAAAATCTTTTACGGGGGGTGAATTATCACCCTCTTTATATGCAAGAAATGACCTTGCAAAATATAGTAATGGCTTAAAAAAATTATTAAATGGTTTTGTAAGAGCTGAAGGCTGCGTATCAAATCGCGCCGGCTTGGAGTATGTCTGCGAAGTAAAAGACAGCAGCAAGCCTACTCGTATTATTCCTTTTGCTTTTAATACAGAACAAACTTATGTAATTGAGCTTGGCGATAAATACGCACGATATGTAAAAGACGGAGGGCAAATAGTTTATCCGGCCGGAGATCCACACGAAGGGGAAGCGGTTGAAACTGTTACACCTTACAACTATACAGATTTATTTATGCTTAAATACGGGCAAAATGCAGATGTATTAACAATATGCCATAAAAATTATGTAGCAAAAGAATTATCAAGATCCAGCCATTATAGCTGGAGTTTATCAAGTGTAACATCATCACCGCAAATAACGCCGCCGCAAAGTGTTTCAGCGGCTTGGACTGGTTCAACATCATCTAATACAAGAACCTATAAATATGTTGTAACTGCGGTAATGGAAGAAACTTACGAAGAAAGCGAAAGATCACAAGAAGCAAGCGCCGTAGGTCATTTAGAATCTTACTGGACAACGGCTGAATATATGACTATTTCTTGGGCCGCTGTAACCGGCGCAGCAGAATATAATATTTACAGAAGCGTAAATGGCGTATTCGGTTATATTGGAACTGCTGTAGGTACAAGTTTTACAGATGATAAAATAGAACCTGACTTAAAAGCTACAGCGCCTATAGCGCGTGATCCTTTTGAGAATGGTAATAACCCTTCTTGTGTAAACTATTTTCAGCAGCGTAAATTATTCGGCTGCTTAAAAAATGCGCCTCAAACACTTGTAACATCACAGACAGGAACAGATAATAACTTTAATATTTCAAGGCCCTTGAACGCTTCAGACAGTATCAATATAAGATTATCTGAAAGAGAAGTAAACGAAATTAGACATCTTATAGGGCTGAATGATTTAATAGTATTTACATCAGGGGCAGAATGGAAGCTTAACGGTTCTGACGGTACATTTTCGGCAGCTTCACCGCCTTTATGTGTACCGCAAAGTTATTATGGCTGCTCACATATTCAGCCTTGTGTATCAGGTAATATGGTATTATTTGTGCAAGCTGGCGGTTCAGTTGTAAGAGATCTTGGATATGAATATGTTTCAGATTCTTATAATGGTGATGAACTGACGATTTTTGCAAGCCATTTATTTGAAAATAAACAAGTTGTAGATATGGCTTATTCTAAAGAGCCATACCGTATTTTGTGGTGCGTAATGTCTGACGGCACATTAAACGCCTTGACTTATAACAAGAAGCAAGAAGTAGCCGGCTGGCATAAACATACTACAGACGGTGAATTTGAAAGCGTAGCAGTAATAAGAGAAGGTTTTGAAGATGTAGCTTATTTTGTCGTAAAAAGAACTATAAACGGGCAGACAAAACGATTTATAGAGCGTATGCACTCACGCCTAATAGATAATGCTGAAGACGGCTTTTTTGTAGACTGCGGCTTAAAAGGCGAATTTCAAACAGAAGTAACAACAATAAGCGGCCTTTCACATCTTGAAGGCAAAGAAGTTTCAATACTTGCAGACGGAGGCGCTTATAAAGCTACTGTTAAAAACGGCGCAGTAAAACTTCAAGATCCGGCCAAAAAAATTGTAGTCGGACTTCCTTATACTTTTGAACTTGAAACACTAAATATAGAAGGTGAAAACACGCACGGCCTTAAAAAGATTATTACAGCAGCTAATATCAAGGTAGAAAAATCAAGAGAAGACTTCTTTGTAGTAGGCGACGACGGTACAGAAACACAAAACGCAAGAAGTGTAAATAACAGTGTAAATGACGCTGGCTGGCTTTTTAGTGGCGATATTACCGTATATCCTACAGCTAATTATAAAGAAGACGCAAGCATAAAAATTAAGCAGCCTTACCCTTTACCGCTGACAATTACAAGTATCAGCGCAGTTGTTACGATAGAAGACGAGGACACAGATGTACAGAGCGAATAAAACTGACGAAGATGTAGAATACATTTTAGATAATTTGCGCTATGAAGACGAGCTGGAATGTAAGACCTTGTTTGGCGAAAACTGGCGCGAAGAAACAAAAAAAAGAATAATGCAAACTAACTTCTATGTAATGCTTGGAAAAGAAAATAACGACGACACGCCAGTATGTATGGGCGGTATTGAACAAGCAGAAAAAGACGGCGAAGGTATAGGCTGCGCTTGGTTTCTTTGCACAAATGAATTAAAGAAACATAGCATACAAATTCTAAAAGAATTAAAAAAAGAAGTAGAAAAAGCAGACGAAAGATTTTGGCTTACTTATAATGTGATTTACGAAAAGAATTATCTTGCTAAAAGGTGGCTTAAATGGCTTGGCTTTAAGTTTGATAACCCACGCCCTGAAGGTGTAGATGTACCTGAAGGCTTTGAATTTTTTTATAGAGTAAGACCAATAAAAGGACTGGGGGAATAATTATGTGTATATTTACAGCAATAGGTACAGCAATAGCAACTTCTGTAGGTTTATCTGTAGCGGCTGCCGGTGCAAGTGCTGCCGGTGCTGCGGTTATTAGTTCAACTACAGCAGCAGTCATAGGGGGTGTAGCAGTAGCCGGAGTTGCAGCCGGTGTAGCTGGAACAGCACTGGGGGCAGTGGGCGCATATCAGCAAGGACAGGCGCAAGCAGCAGCATATAATTATCAAGCACAGGTAGCAGAACAGAATAGGCGAATAGCTCTGAATAATGCTGCTATGGAACGGCAATTAGGTTTAGAGGAGGCAAGAAGGCAAAGGATAGCTACGCTTCAAGCAATAGGGAAGCAAGAAGTAGCACTTGCTGCAAACGGCATAGATGTCGGGTATGGAACTTCTTTAGATTTAATAGAAGATACTGCTATGCTCGGTGAACTTGACGCTTTAACTATTGAATATAATTCAGAGAAAAAAGCGCGTAATTATGATATTGAAGCTATGAACTTTGCTAACGAAGCAAACTTGGCCCAGTTTTCGGCAAGAAACGCAAGAACAGCCGGAACAATGGGGGCAATAGCCGGAGGGCTTAAAACAATAGGACAGATAGGAACAGCGGCCTTATCTTTGGGAGGCGGTATGGGTTCTTTAGGAAGCACAACACAACAAGGAATTAAAGTAAGCGGCGGTATTTCAGGCGACGCTATAACTTTTGCATAAAGGAGTAGAAATGGTTACAGTACCTAATTATGAACAAAGAGTAAATTATAGCCACGAACCGACAGGATATTTAAGAGCAAATGCGAACCCTGACGCCTTCGGTGCAAGTATAGCAAAGGCCACAGAAAAGCTGGGGGATACTTCAGCTTGGTTTACCCAAACTATGATCGGCCTACATAATCAAGTTCAAGAAATGAACGCAAGAGAGCTTGCTAATTATATTGATTTACTTGAAAGAACAGACTTACAAGATCCTGAAAACGGTTATTATTCAAAGCTTGGCAAAGCTGCTATGAGTGATCCTAACGATCCAAACAGCGGCGCTATGGGTGTAATGAATAGTATTGAACAAAAGATAAATCAGAAACAGCAAGAATTAGGTTTAACTTGGGGCAGAGGACAAAGGGCCGCAGAATCAGTAAAGCTTAAAAAATTAAATATGCTTTATAACGGTGCTACAGCTCACGAAGTAAAACAGACGCAAGCTTGGGGCGCAGCCACTTTACAAGAAGCACAAGATCTCGCTATCAATAAAGGTATAACCCATAGAGATAATGAAGAAGATATGAATACTGCGCTGGGTAACGGCGTAGCCACTATTATAAGCAAAGCGCAGCTTCTACGCTGGGATCAGGATACGACACGCATACAAATTGCAAAATTCAAATCTGATTTTCACGCCGGAGTATTGAACGCATATTTGCAAGACGGAAGCTTAAAAGCTTCTGAATATTATGAAGCACATAAACAAGAATTATTACCGGCAGCGCAAAATAAGTATTTAGGTGCTGTAAAAAATAACGAATTAAACTATGTAGCAAGATCTTCAGCGGAAAGATTATACGGGCTTTATCCTGAAGACGAAGCCGGCGCATACGCTGAAGTAGATAAAATTGAAAATGAACAAGAAAGGCAAGCAGTTGAAAATAGACTGACGGCTTTATATAACAGACAACGCAGAATAGAAAACCACGAACAAGATAACTTAATGGATCAAATGTGGGAAAACATAGCAGACAAAATGAAAAACGGGCAAGTGCCTTCAGAAGACGATATACCTTATGGCCTTAATGGTAAAAACTGGTATCAGGCCCAAAACGCTATAAACCAGCTTGTAAATAAAGGCGATATTGATACTGATAATTCAGCATATTTAGAATTATACGAATTAAGAAATACTGACGCGCAGCGCTTCGCAAATATGAACCTGACACAGTATAGATCAGTTCTTTCTAATGCTGATTATAAAGCTTTTCAAAAAATGCAAATTGATATTAAAAATATGACGCCTACACAGCTAACAGATCAAGATAAGGCTATTAAAGACGGGCTGAAATTGCTTGGATATACATATAACAAGCAAGGTCAGTTAAATGCTGATCCTTCTTGGTTTATAGGTGAAAAGACAGAAGCAAAGGCAAAAGCTTTTCAAAATTCTGCAAATGCTTATATCAGAGAACTTGAACTTAAAAAGGGTAAGAACTTGACACAAGGCGAAATAAACAGCGCTATGAAAGAGTTTGCACAAAGCTACGCTTATAAAGATAAGGCCGGTAAATCTTCAGATCTTTATATTGAAGGTATGAATAAGCAAGTAGGCTTTATGCGTAATGTTTTGAATGATTTTCAGGCAGCAGAAAAAGTAAAAGGAAGTGCGCTTACAGACGAAGAAAAATATAAAATAGTTGCTGAAAGAGTTTCAAAAACAGCACAGGAAGACAACAAAGAATTAAGCAGTATTCCTACAAGAACAAGCAGTATGCCGCAAGTAGGTGATGTATGGAACGGCCATAGAATAACCAGCACTTACGGAAGACGCGAAAAACCTAAAAAGGGTGCAAGTGAATATCATCAAGGTATAGATCTTTCTTATAACAATAACGAAAAATTTACAGCCTTTGCAAGCGGCAAGGTGGTAAATGTAGCTTTTAATGCCGGTTACGGAAACTATATAGATATTAAGAGCGCAGACGGAACTATACATAGATACGCACACGCAAACAGTTTTATAGCAAAAAAAGGTCAGGAAGTAAAAGCCGGTGATTATATAGGCAGAGCCGGCAGCACTGGTGTTTCAACTGGGCCGCATTTACATTATGAAAAGATAGTAAACGGCAAAAGTGTTGATCCTTTGAAAAGCAATACTTCAAGTAATCGTAAAGCTTATGCAGAAGGAACAGTAATAAGAAACCCTAAAACTGGTGCAAGAATGATAATGAGAGGTGGAAAGTGGCAAGCAATTTAGGACTACCTGAAGGCTTTGAGGTTGAATATTTACCTAATGAAATACCTGAAGGCTTTGAAATAGAACAACAACCGACAGCACAAGAAGAATACGACGGCCCTACGATTAGTGCGTATAAGCCGCCTACAGTGCTTGATAATCTTAAAAGCGCTTGGCAATTTGTAACAGAAGTGCCAGTGGCAGCTTTTATGGAACAGAAAAAAGATAACGAAGCTGCGGAATTAAGAACAAAAGGTATGCTGCTTCGTAAGGTCGGACAAGATCTTACAGACGAAGAAAAAGCAAAAATAGAAGAACTTGACAAGCCATATAGTCAAGGTAGATATAATCAGGCTAATAACTATGGTATATATAGTAAGTTTCAACTTACAAGCGAAGGCAAATATTTTCAAGAGGGCAGCCCTGATGTATTGCCTGAAAGATTTTCTAACGGTGCTAAAAGATTATATGCAGATGTAATGAAGCAAACTGCAATACTTTATAGCATAGGAAAAGACGCTGGAATATGGGCCGGAGTAGGCGCGCTTGGTGGTTTAGTTGTCGGTGGGGCAGCTACAAGAACGCCGGCCGGTGCTGGCGCTGGTGCGCGTACTGGTGCAAGTTTATTAGCAAGAACAGCAGTAGCAAAGAAAAGCTTTGAGCTTGAAGCCGGTTTTATGAGGCAAGAGCTTGAACAGCTTAATGATGAATTTATAGCAACTGGCACAGAACCTTTGACAGATAATGATATGGATAATTTATCAATGTCAGTAGGTTTAATTAACGCTACTTTAGAATATGTAGGCTTGGGTGCTGTTCTTAAAGCTGTACCAAACGGACAAAAAATATTAGATATGTTCGGCAAAGAAGGTATAAAACAGCTTGCGAAAGATCAAACTTTTAGACAGCAACTTGCGGCCTTATCTTTACAGCTTGCAAAAGCCGGTATAGCTGAAGGCTCTACAGAAATGGCGCAAGAATATGTAAACTTTATCTATGGAAACTTGGCAAGGAAAATGCGCGGAGTAGCGCCAAAACCTTTGGCCGATAAAATAGACGAAATTATGCAAGCCGGTTTAGTCGGCTCTGTTTCTGCAATTCTTATGGGAGGAGTAGGAACAACGGCGCAAGTAGGCGCAGTAAAAGTAAAACAAGGTATTGATTCTGTACGCGCAAATAAAGAAGCTGCTGAAATGACTTTAGATGAAAGAGTAGACTTCACTAATGAGAACATAGATACGCTTGCAGAAATAGCTACAGAACAGGCAAATGAAAACATAAAAACATTAAAAGCCGGAGTATCTTATACAAGAATAAAAGACGAAATGGAAAGACAGGGCGCAAACTCTGAACTTGCCGATACTTCTGCGCAATTTGTACAGCAGCTTGATAATGTTATTACTGATAAATTCGGGGAAGAAGGCGCAGAGCTTTTAAGAAAATCTAACCTTCAGATACTTATAAATCAGAATAACAATACTCAAATGAATGATGAAGCGCGCTTTATTGATAGCGAAATCAAAGAAAGGCAAGAACAGTCATTTAAACCCAGTGAACTTTATACAGACGCTAAAACTTTTCAATATAAAGATAATTCAGATGAAAACGGCGTAACAGACAGAATGAACGGAGTAGAAGAATTTGATCCGTTATATGCCGGTGATATTATCGTATATGAAAGAAAAGACGGTAAAAAATATGTAGTAGACGGACACCAACGCTTGGGCCTTGCTAAAAGACTTGGAGGGGATAATATAACCCTTAAAGGTTATTTATTCAAGGAAGAAGACGGCTATACGCCTGAACAAATGAGAGTATTAGCAGCGCAAAAGAATATCGCTGAAAATTCAGGAACAGCGCTGGATACCGCAAAGATTATAAAAGAAGTAGGACTTGATAATTTACCTAAAACAATTCCTACTAATTCTGCTATGGTAAAAGACGGCATAGCACTTTCAAGACTTGGCGATACAGCTTTTCAGAAAGTTGTAAACGGTGAAGTAACAGCAGCACAAGGCGCGCGTATTGCCGATATTATAAGAAATGATGAACAAAAACAAATCGCAGCAATAGACGGCGTAAGACTTGCACGCTTTAATAATTTAGAACAAGTTGCTATGTTTGCCCGTGAAGTTCTTGCGGCAGATACGGTAAAATCAGAGCAAATAAATTTATTCGGTACGCAAGAATTATTCCAAACTACAGCTATTGAAAAAATACAAATTGTAGATAAAGCTATAAAATCTCTGAAAAATGATAAGAAAATTTTTAGCGGACTTTTGCGCAATAACAGCAAAATTACCGGCAGAGGTAAAAATAAACTTGATAAAGTAACAAACGAAAGAATAAATCAGCAAGCAGCAGTAGCAATAGAGCTTATAGAGCGCCTTGCTTCTAAACAAGGTATTATTTCAGATAAGGCCCTTCAATTAGCTGCTATGGTTAAAAATGAAGAAATGACTTTAGATGAAGCTGCAAAAGAGTTCAAGGCTTATATGCTTACGCCTGATGTTATAAATGAGATCTTCGGCAGAGTTAAAAAGGAAATTGCATATAACCAAACAGCAATAAACCGCTTTGTAAACACTGAAGAAAACCCTTATAAGTCTTTAGGCGAAGTAACAGAAAACGAAGAAATACTTATTAAACCTGATGAATTTTATTCAAAAGGTTTATATCAAGCTGCAAAACCTGAAGACTTGGTAAACTGGCGCGCGTTATATCCTGATGTTGCAGCAGATTTAGACGAACAGGACAGACTAAAAGCAGAAGGTTTATTACCTTCTACGCTTGAAATAAACACGCCTGAACGCATAAAATTAAGAGAGGATATAGCGGCAGAGCTTTACGGCAAAGGTGCTAAAAATAAAAACAAACAGGCTTATATCGTAATCGGTGCGCCGGCAAGTGGTAAGTCTTCTTTATCTGTACCGCTTGCAAAGAAAACCGGCAGCCTTATAATTGACGCTGATATGGCAAAAGAACGCTTGCCGGAATTTATTGAAAGCGACGGCAAGAGAGCGGATCAAGTTCACGAAGAAAGCCAAATTATAGCCAATGAGGTATTAGAAGTCGCTATTGAAAATGGCGATAATGTTTTGCTGCCTATTGTTGGTAAAAGCGAAGGCGCAATAATGAGAAGATATAATAAGCTTAATGACGCCGGCTATGATGTACATTTAAGATATGTATATTTACCTATTGAAAAAACAGTAGAAAGAGCCGTAAGCAGATACAGAGAAACCGGCCGCCTTGTGCCGCTTGATTATGTAGTAAATGAAGTAGGGTACAACCCACTTAAAAATTATGTTATAATGAAAGAAAAAGGAGTATTTAAGAGTTATGAAGCAGTTTCATCAGAAGTTAAATACGGCGAAAAACCAAAACACCTTGAAGACAACGAAGTCAGGGAACTTGTTTCAAGGAAGATTCGACAAGAAAGTAGCGCTCAAAGGGAAGACGGACTGGAAACACGATCCGACGGGCGAGGATTTGGAAATAATCAAGGACTAATTTTTAATCAAGACGAAAATACGAACCCTGAAGAAACGCCACGCGGCCAGTTCAGAATAGATGAAAATGGCACGGCCATAATTGATATTTTAGAAAACGGCGATCCTTCTACAATATGCCACGAATTAGGCCACTATTATTTATACTCTTTAGATACTCTTGCTAAAGGGGGAAATAAACGCGCTCAAAAAGAATTATCTGAAGTCTATAGAGTATTCGGAATGAAAGAAGATACTGAATACAATTATGAAGAAATGGTAGATTTTCACGAAAGATTTGCGCGCGGCTTTGAGGCTTATTTAATGGAAGGTTCAGCGCCTTCAAAAAGCTTACTAACAGTCTTTCAAAACTTCAAAGACTGGTTAAGACAAGTGTATAATTCAGTAAAAGATCTTGATATAAATTTATCAGATGAAGCAATTAAACTTTTTGATCGTGTCTTCACAACAGATGAAGAATACGAAAAAGAAGTGCTGCCTAAATATCAATATAATTATGTAAAATCTATTGAGCTTGAAGAAGCTATAAACCAGCCTATGTATAAATTCAAAAAGGGCGTATATGATCTTGGAAAATCTATAAGCACTTGGTATGATAAATTATTTATACCACTTGAAACAAGGCTGGGTAAAATTTCGCCGGAGTTAAGAGATAAATTAAGAAATCATACTGCGCAGCTTGCAGTAACAACCGGCAAAGACTTGAACGCAGCAGCAGATTTTATCAAGAAAACTGAAGCTATGAAAGCCCAAAATAAAGCAGATTATTTAACCTTTGATCTTGCGCTTAAAAATCGTGATGAAAATATGGTAAGAATAATTGCTAATAGATACGGCTTTACTGAAGAATTTAATAAAATAAGAGATATTCTTGAAGACATATATAACAATGCGCTTGAAGTAGGTATTGATGTAGGCTACCTTGATAATTATTTCCCTCGTCTTGTTAAACACGATATGTCAGAAAAATTTATAGAATATATAGAAGCGCTTGCGCGTAAAGAGCAGCAAGATGTAATAAATCAGGTTATTAAACTTGAAGACGCTAAAATAAGTATGGTATTAAGAGATCTTGCTGAAGCTGATAATAGCCAGTTTTGGAACGCAGAAGACCGCGCAAAATTCATAAATAATCATATAAGAGGTTTTGGCAAAAATAATATCTTATTATCAAGAAATGCCAGCTTGAAATTTGAACGCCGCATAGATGAACTTGACGGCGATTTTAACCAATTCTATGAAAGCTTTGAACCAGCCCTTATAAATTATATCGGCAATTCAAGAAAAGTAATAGAAGCAAGAAGATTCTTTGGCAGCGAATATAAAGAAGTAGGGAAGCTGCGTGCAAGAATAAAACGCAAAAAGAAAACACTTGACGAGGTAAAAGACAGATACCCTAACCTTGCAAAAGCAAAAGAGCTTACAAGGTTGAAGTATGAACTTTCACCTATTGAAATTAAGCTGGAAGAACTTGAAAACAAACAAGACTTAACGGCAGAACAAGAAGAATATAAACGCAAACTTCAGGGCCAAAAAGAACGATTAAACAGCCAAATAGAATGGGTTGAAGGTGCTAACGCATATCAAGTCAAAGGCGCTGTTATAAATCGTCTTAAAAATGAAATCAGGGAAACTTCTGAAGAAATTTGCAAGATAATCGGTAATTCTGAAAATGTAGAAGACAGCATAGGCGCGCTTGTAAATACACTTGCTGCCAATGGTGATATATATGTGAAAGATGAAAAACTTATAAGAGAAATGCTTGTAGCTCGATTCAATGCAAGCAGAATATGTGAACCAATAAAAATGGTAAAAGATCTTACATATATTACAACTTTGAACGACATAACAAACGCTATTACACAGTTCGGCGACTTGGCCTTTTCGGTTTATAAGTACGGTTTTGAAGATACATTTAAGGGCCTGAAAAAACCTTTTGATATATCTATGGAAGATCTCGGCATAAACGACTTGGCCTATGAGTTCGGCGATACTTCAAAAATATCAAAATGGCTTAAAAAGCAATTTCAAATAATCGGGCTTAGTGCTATTGACGGCTTGGGTAAAAATACAATTATACAAGCTTCTTTGATAAAAGCTCAAAAGCTTGCAAAATCAAATAATGCAGACTTTGACGCAAAATTAAAAAGAATATACGGCGAAGACGCTGCGGCAGTAAAAGAAGATTTAGCAGCCGGCAAAATTACAGACGACACTATAATTTTTGCTTACCACGAATTAGCAGACATACAGCCAATATCTGAAGATCAAGTTGCTGAATTATACCAAAGCGGCGGCGGTTTTATGAAGCTATTTTATACCTTAAAAACATACGGTATAAAAGCGCTTGATATTGCGCGTCAAGATGTAACTATGAATATTCAACAAGGTATTATGAACAAAAACAAAGGGCAAGTAGTAAAGGGGCTGAAAAACCTTGTAAGACTGCAAATGCTTTTATGGCTGTTCGGCGTACCTATAGACGCATTAAAAGATTTACTTTCAAATAGAGATCTTAATATTTTTGAAAGTATGATAGATAACCTGATACCTACATTTATTGTAAATAGGTTTATATTCCGCGACGCCGGCAGAAGTGGACTTGGAAGCGCTATAGTAAACTTTTTCACGCCTTCAGTAGCGCCGGTAACTATAAGAACATTATCAGGTAAAAAGAGTGCAATAGCTAATATCCCGTTGATAGGTAAACCAATATATAACTGGTTTTTGAAAGATAAATAAAAAAAGGAGTAAGGAAAATGACAGTATCAAAAAACAACCCAGTAAACAATTATGCTGGCGATAGTTCTGCTACTCAATTTGACTTTGATTTTTTGATCGAAGATTCAGGCGAACTGCTCGTACAGCATACAAATTCTTCAGGCGAACAGACAGCGCTTACGCTTGATGTAGATTATTCTATACACGAAGTAGGCAATAAGAATGGAAGCTATATAACCTTCCCTATTGCCGGTTCAAGCTATTCTGTTTTGGCGGCTGATGAAGTAATATCTTTATCTTTGAAATTAGATATTGAACAAGACAAAGAATATGCGAACTCAAATAAATTAAACTTCAGCACGCTTGAATGGAGTTTTGACTATATTACAAGAATACTTCAAATTATGAACCGCTTGCTTGCAAGGGCCGTAAAAATTCAAGAAGGTTCAAATATTGATACCGATACACTTGCAGTAAACTTAAATAAAGTAGCTGATATTTCTGATGATGTTTCTACTGTTGCTGCAAACACAAGCGATATTTCAACCGTAGCAGATGATATAGCAAATGTAAATACCGTATCAGGTTCTATAGCAAATGTAAACGCTGTAGGTAATTCAATATCAGATGTAAATACCGTAGCGGCAGATCTTACAAATGTAGATACCGTAGCTACAAATATTTCAGATGTAAATACTGTGGCCGGTATTGCTTCAGATGTATCTACTGTAAGCAATATTTCTTCTGATGTTACAGCGGTAAAAAATAACGCTTCAGATATTTCAGATGTAGCAGACGATATTACAAATGTATGTTCTGTAGCAGCAGATCTTACAAATATTGACGCTGTGGCCGGTGATCTTACAAACATTGACGCCGTAAAGAATGACCTTACAAATATAGATAGCGTGGCTGCTGATCTTACAAATATAGACAGCGTAGCAGCAGATCTTACAAATATTGACAATGCCTCTGCAAATGCCGCATTATCTAAACAGTATGCTATCGGTGTACCTTCTGAACCAACTGAAGGTTCTGCTAAATACTGGGCCGCACAAGCAGCAGCCGGACAAATTCAAGCAGACTGGGATCAGTCAGATAATACTAAAAAAGACTATATCAAAAATAAACCTACAAAATTATCTAACTTTACAGACGATAGCGAAACAACACCTATAAAAGAAGCAAAAACTTTAACGGGCCTTACTTCAACTGTAACAGAGCTGAATATATTAGACGGCGCGACTTTAGATGTAAACGAATTAAATATACTTGACGGTGCTACACTTTCAACCACTGAATTAAATTATGTAGACGGCGTAACATCACCAATACAAACACAAATAAATAAAAAGGCAAATTTGATATGTCATACTGACCGTGATTTTGAATATGAAGATCCAAAGTTTATTACGGCTGATAAAGACAACATTACAATACTGGCCGGCACAAATATAAAATTAAAAAGCGGCGATTATTACAGCGCAGCTTCAGATACTTCTTACAGCTTTGCTGCTGTGCTTGATACCGGCTCTGTATCTAACGGGAAAGACTATTATTTTTATTTGAATAACAGCGGCGAACTTATAGCGTCATTAAACGAAACTGCGCCTACTGGTTATACTTCAGATGATGTCGTACAAATAGGCGGCGCGCATACTCTTTGTGTTAGCGTAACATCATCAAATGCGCCGGCCTTACCTTCTAATAGTTTTTGGAGTACACACCCAGCAATAGGATATAGCGCTGGTGATATAATACCAAATTCTGTATGGACTGTAGCTTTTAGAAGTTTAGCTAAAACCGGCAACAAAGGGCAAGTCTTAATAGATCATTATGGAATAGAAAAATTTTGGGTAGATATTTATTTGCAGTCAGGAACAGGCAGCGCTACTGCTTCTTCTTATGACGGTACAATTACCAATAGTAGACAGCCTATAAATCACCAATTTGATATGGACTTGGTAGGCAAGAAACTACCTACAGATAATCAGTTTATGATATTTGCTGAAGGCTCTAACCAAAATACAAATATTGCCGGTGGTGCTATTCCGCCTTCAAAACTAACAGGCGGCTATACAGATACAGCCGGCAAAAGAATGATAAGTGGTTTCTTTGTAGAGTGCTGCTGCGGCTATTTGTGGCAGTGGGGCGAAGAACTCGGCTTTAACGGACAGACTAACTGGACTGCTTACGACACAACCAATAGGGGGCAGTCGTACGGTATGCCGTACGTCTTGCTTTTCGGGGGTGATTACGATAGCGGTGCGAACGGCGGTTCTTGGGCGCGTGTTTGCATCGCTCCCCGTACGGATGTGTACACGAACAAGGGCGCTCGCGGCGTGAGCTGTCATTTTGAAAAACATCATAAATAATAAATCAAAAATCAAATAACAATAATCAATAATCAATAATCATAAACCATAAATCATAGACCATTAAAATAAAAAAGGGTTACTATCCTACCCGTCTTGCATTTCGGGGGTAATTACGATAACGGTACGAACTGCGGTTCTTGGGCGCGTAATTGCAACAATCCCCGTACGAATGTGAACACGAACAATGGCGCTCGCGGCGTGATATTGTGAGCCTTTTAAGTAAGGCCATAAGCTGGGGTGGTGATCCTTCGCCTTCGGGCGAAAAAACAATGCGTAGTGCGGTTTGTTTTGGTAAAGTAATTGAAAATTCAAGCCGCATTTTTTAAGGTGAAGAATGAAAAGAATTAGCAAACTATGGGAAAAACTCATAGAAAAAGACAACTTTTATTTAGCTTGGAGGCTGACAAAGAAGGGCCGGACTAAACGCTGGGATATAAGAAAATTTGAAAAGAATTTAGATGAAAACCTTGAAAGGTTAAGGCAGAAGGTAATTAGCGGCAATTTCAAAACTTCTGAATATAAAAATAAAATCGTCAATGAAAACTCAAAAAGGCGGCTTATTTATATATTACCACTTCCTGATCGTATAGTTCAACACGCCCTTATAAATGTTATTGAAGATGTTTTTACTAAAAGATTTATAGATCAGACTTACGGCTGTATTCGCGGCAGAGGTCAAATGAAAGGCAGTGAATATGTAAGAAAACACATAAAGAAGTATGAATGGTGTTTGGAAACTGATATTAAAAAATTCTATCCTACAATGGATCAGCAAATTCTATATGATGAAATTTGCAAAGTTATAAAAGATAAAAAGATTTTGGCTATGCTAAAAGATATTGTCTTTTCTATAGAAGGCGGCAAAAACTGTCCTATAGGTAATTTATGTAGTCAGCTTTTCGGAAATATCTATTTGAACAAGTTTGATAAATTTGTAAAACACGAACTAAAAGTAAAACATTATTGCCGGTATTGCGACGACTGCGTATTTTTCGGAAATACAAAAGAAGAATTATTTGAAATACAAAAGAGGGTAGAAAACTTTATCAGAACTGAATTACAGCAAGATTTAAGCTTTAGTGAAGTTTTCAGAACAAAACAAGGCATAGACTTTCTCGGATATAGACACTTTCAAGGCTATACGATTTTACGAAAAAGAACTGCTATAAAGTTCAAAAGAGCTATGAACAAAATAAAATCAGGGAAAGATCGCAGAACTTTATTAGAAAAATTAAGCACAATAAATTCTTATAAAGGCTATGCAGAACACTGTTATACATATAATCTCATAAGGAGTTTAGAAATGAACAAGACAATAGCAAATTTAACAATTAAAGAATTTAAGGAAGTAGGGGCAAAACCTGAACTACCAATAACCGGCAAGAAGGTAAGTATATTAAGCTTATTTGGGAAAAGTTTAATTATTCTTGCGTGGAAAGAAATTAGCGTAGATAACAGGCCTACGGCAAAAATTCAGTTTACTTTGGAAGACGACGAAGAAGGAAAAATTTTAGTAGTCTTTACAAGTAGTTCTACAATACGCAAGCAGCTTATTGATATAGATAGGGCAAACTTCCCTATAAAAGCTGTCTTGAAGAAACAAGGTGAAGCATATTATTTAGAATAAGGAGGAAAAATAAATGGGTTTTTATTTGAATGCAGAAAACGGCAAAATAGTTAATTGTGGTAATTTTGATATTACTTCTGAAACTACTAAAAGCTATGCGGTATCTGAAGAAGTGTACTATAACTATATGAAGCACGAAGACAGATACTATATAGAAAACGACGAAGTAGTAGAAGATCCTGAATTTATTACAAGACTTACTGCTGCTAATAAGAAAGATTTTGAAAATAAGTTTTTAGAAACATCAAAAGGAAATTATAGACTACAGCCTAAAGGCTATGCGAACGCGCAGCAGTCTGTAGACACTATCAACAATATGGTAAATGCACTTAACGGGCTGCCGGAAAATGTAGCAAATATGATTATATTTTATCCTACGCCTGATTTTTCAGACGAAGAACAATGCACGGAAGAATGGCTGGTAGCACATCAATATACAGCAGAACCAATGACAAAAGAAGAATGGACTACTTATTATATTGAATTTTCTACAAAGTACGCGCAAAAACAATACAAACAAGAAACAGCCTAATAAATATTTTTGGTTGGGTTGGTTGGGTATTTAACGAACGGCGCGCTTTGGTTTGTTGAAGTTCGGGCAGGGCATAACACACAAGAGGGCTTCGGCCCTCTTTGTTGTGCAATATCAGGAGTAAAAATGCTTATCAAGAAAATAAAACCTTATGAACCTTCTTTTGGTTATTCAAGCCCTCTAAAAACAATTTGGAAGAAGGGCGGCTTGCCTACTGTAAAGAAAGGCTTTTACGGTGATACTTTAACAAAAAAGAATGTATCCCTTGAACACCTAAAGGCAAGATCTAAAGGCGGTAAAACTTCTTTAGAAAATTTGGTGCTTGCTTCAAAAGAAAAAAATAATTTAAGGGGTAATGCAGATATAAAAAATTTTGTGGATCGCGAAAGTGTTTTGAATTATCTAATACAATTTATGGGTATTAAAACTAAAAATTTTAATGGTGATAACTACATAAGCGCTATTATAAAAACACTTTCAGAGCTTGGAGTAAATTTATAAAGGAGGAGTTATGAAACGATTTTTACTTATTCTTATTTTGTTATGCTGCGCTAATATGTGCAAAGCTGAAGAAGTTGCAGAAGAACCGGCAGTAGTAGAAGAAGCTGAACAAATAATAGAAATGAAGGAAAACAAAATTATTGTCAATGTTCAGAAACAGCCGCTTAATGAAAATTCTAAACAAAAAATAATTCTGAAGAAGAACTGGTTTGTAGTCAATATTCAAGTCAATGGCAAAGTAAAAGTTAAGCCAATGCAAATGGAATATGAGGTAGAATAATATGTGCGATTATAATTATTCAGAATTAAATTTTATAAATAAATTACCAACTTGTTTTTATAGAGGCAAAGAATACTTTGTATGGCAAGATGATGAATTTTGCCGCGTCGCCTTTTCAGAGATTCCGCGCATTGAAAACAAATTGATAAATACGCTGGCTATGACTAAAGACGAGATTAAGGCAGCAAAGAAAAAACCTTTGTATGTTGAAAATCAAGTAGAAGTTTTAGTAGTAGATAAAAAGAAAAAAAGAAATTTTGTTTTTACTATTAAGGCCGGCTATGATTATGACGGGGCAAGCATACCGCGATTTTTTACAAGGCTTATAGGTTCAAAAGAAGATGTACGCTTCAAAGTCGCAAGCTTGATCCACGACATATTCTGTGAAAATAAACACTATGTAGATTATGACAGATACTTTGCTGACAAAGTTTTTGAACGCCTTTTATCAGTCGCCGATACTTGCGCCTTCAACCGCTGGCTAATTTTTCATAGTGTTGATAATTACCAAAAATTTTGTGGGTGGAGGAATAAAGAAAAATGACAATAGAAACAGTCGGCGTCGTTATTTCAATAATCGTAGCTATTGTCGGTTTGATTATAAACATAGCGGCAGTCGGTATTTATATAGGAAGGCTTGACGGCTTCAAAGATTTAGTGAATTTCAAATTTGATCAACAAGATAAAAAACTTGAAAAACATAATAACTTTATTACAAGGGTTTATGATCTTGAAAGAAAAGACGGCATAAGAGAAGAACAAATAAAAGTCGCAAATAACAGGATCAAAGATCTTGAAGATATTGTGGAGGTAAAATGAATATATCACAAAATGGCATAGAACTTATAAAAAAGTTTGAAGGCTGCCGCCTTGAAGCGTATAAATGTCCGGCCGGTATTTTAACTATCGGATACGGGCATACTGGTTCTGAAGTCCGTTTGGGCCAAAAGATAACACAAGAGCAAGCAGAAAAATATTTGAAACAAGATCTTACTATTCATAGTAATAATGTTTCAAGACTGGTAAAAGTGCCGCTTAATCAAAATCAATATGACGCGCTTGTGTCGTTTGAATATAATGTAGGCTACGGCAATTTTGCAAGTTCTACTATGCTGAAATTATTAAATCAAAAAAAGTACAGTGAAGCAGCCGCACAATTCGGGCGCTGGGTTTACGCAAATAAAAAAGTCCTTCAAGGGCTTGTAAGGCGTAGAGCAGCAGAAAAAGAACTTTTCGTAAAGCCTTGCTAATTGTCCTGACTTCTTTTGCTATTTCTTTTTTGGCACTCACTCTGAATAAGGGTGGGTGTTTTTTTACGCTGCAAAATTCAAAGCTTTTAGGCTTGAAATAAATTCTTGACTTAATGCTTTTTTTAATTTATAAATAAATTGTCGGGGTTCTAACTTCGGTTTGTAGATCCCGCCATTTTAGAAAGACCCGTTGGTGGGTCTTTTTGTTTATATAATTTTTGTGCAACTTTGTAATGATGAATATTTCGTTAATAGATATATATAAGGTTTTTTTTATTTTGGGTGTGCAACTACTTGGCGGAGGGTATGCAATTATTCCAATTATGAAAAAATCTGTTGTTGAAGACAAAAAGTGGATATCTGACGAAGAATTGATAAACTTTTACGCTTTAAGTCAAAGTATTCCAGGAATTATTGCAGCAAATATCTCTATCTTTACAGGATATAAGCTGAGAGGTAAAAGAGGTGCAGCCACAGCTTTGATCGGGATTACCACATCACCTGTAATTACAATCCTAATTATTGCAGGCATGATGAATAAAATATTGAGTGCGCCTTTGATTGATACGATTTTTGGGGCTGTTGGTATAGCTGTTATTATCTTAGTTTATCTTACGGTTAAGGAAATGTGGTCGACAAGTATCACAGATTGGTTTTCTGTTTTTATATTTGTTGCATGTTTAATAGCTTCTTTGTTCTTAAACGTTGCTCCTGCAACTATAATTGTTTGCGCTATTTTTGCAGGTTTAATTTATGCGATTGTAAAAAGAAGGAGTAGCTTATGATAGGACTTCATCTTTTTGTAGAATTTTTTAAAATAGGACTTTTTTCAGTTGGTGGCGGATATGCGACTTTACCCTTTTTATACAGACTAATTGATGTTTATGGTTGGTATTCGACGGTTGATTTAACCAATATGATAGCTATATCATTGCTTACCCCAGGGCCTGTTGGGGTTAATATGGCGACTTTTGCAGGGTTTAAAACAATGGGAATATTTGGGGGTGTTCTTGCAACATTTTCGATTGTTTTACCTTCCTATCTTATCGTAATTTTTGTTTCAAAACTTCTAAAAACAAGCAGTGAAAGTATATGGACAAAATCGATTTTACATACTCTAAAACCAGCCGGATGTGCTTTGTTAACTGCAGTTGGAATAAATTTGTTTAAGACCTCTATAACAAGCATCCCTGCACTTATAATTCTTTTAATTTTGTTTGGGGTTAGTTTTAAATTTAAGAAAAACCCGCTTTATTACTTCGTATTTGCAATTTTTATTGCAATGATTTTCAAAATATTTAATATAATTTAAAATTTATATTTTTTCGTAAGAGCCAATATTTTTATAGTATTTTGTTGATTTTTTTAACTCATCTATCATCGGCTTGATTTCTTTATCATCCTCGTGACCTTCAAAATCTGCCAAAACAATGTATTCTGCAAAGTTTGTGGAAGGTCTTGAATCAATGTGAGTCAAATTGACGTTATATTTTGAAAATATTTGAAGAATTCCTACCAAACTTCCAGGTTTGTCCTCTGTTGAGAATGCAACCATGGTATTGTCATGACCTGTTTGTGGCGTTTTAAAGCTGCCAATGAGAATAAATTTTGATTGGTTATCTTGTTCGTCGTTTATGTTGTCACGAAGAATGTTCAAAAAATACGTTTCTGCAGTTTTTTCACTTCCAATTGCAGCGTAAGTAAGGTTGTAATTTTGCAATTGTCTTGCTGTTTCTTCAGTGCTTTCTGTTTCAATAATATCAAGATTTCTTGGCATTTCTTCTTCTATAAACTTTTTGCATTGCTCAATTGCTTTTGGGTGAGCAATAATGCCAGAGATATTGTATATCTCTGTATTTTTTGAGATAAGACAATGTTTTACAGGTACTGTTACTTCTGCCAAAATTTTTAAATCAGGATTTTCTGATTTAATAATGCAGTCTACAGTTTCTCTGATTGTCCCTTCAATGGAATTCTCTATTGGTAAAACCCCTATTGCATCTGGGTTGTTAGCAATATAACTAACAACACTTTTAATTGTCTTCATTGGTGTTTGAATTGCATCAAAGAGTTCGTAGTGTTTTACGAAGATGTCTTTTGCCATTTCAGTATATGAGCCTCCAGGGCCTAAAAATACTGTTTCTCTTATATTATTTAAAAATTCCATTTGTTAAAACTCCCTGCTTTTGGTAACATAATACCATAAAAAGAAGGAGAGGTTAAACGTGGCAGGAATAAAATTTGGAACTGACGGTTGGAGATCTATTGTAGGAAAGGATTTTAACTTTGACAATGTTGCAATAGTTACAAATTCTATTGGAAAGTACATTTGTGACAATTACGAAAAAAAAGAAATTTTGATAGGATATGACCCACGAAATATGGCTTATGAGTTTGCTAATCATAGTGCAAAAATTCTTTGTGAGGCAGGTTTTAAAGTTATTTTATCAAAAAAAGTCGTTCCAACACCTGTTCTTGCTTACGGCGCAAAACATCATAATGCTTGTGCAATTATGTTTACTGCATCTCACAATCCACCTGAATATCTTGGTATGAAGTTTATTCCTCATTATGCAGGACCTGCAACAAATGAAATTACTGAGGCTTTAACTAAAAACCTTAATGAAGTTTTGCCAAAATGTGAAGGTGGTAGGATTGAAACTTACGATTTTTATCAAGAATATGCAAAACATGTTTCTAAATTGATAGATTTTGAAAAAATTAAAGGATTAAAATTTATATATGACGGTTTATATTCTGCATCAATTGGATATTTTGACAGATTACTTGAAGAACACGGTATAATTTGTAAGTCTTTGCATATGTACCATGATACAAATTTTGGCGGTGGTATGCCTGAACCTAAAGCTGAATATTTAAAAGAGCTTATTGATGTTATAAAAAATGATGAACATTGTGCAGGTTTTTCAAATGATGGAGATGGTGACAGGTTTGGAGTAATCAATGAAAATGGTGAAGCTGTTAGTGCAAATGATGTTATTGGAATAATCTTCTTGTATTTGCACGAGGTTAAAAAGTTACAAGGAGCTTTAGTAAAAAATATTTCATCAAGTCTTATGCTTGATAGAATTGCAGAAAAACTCTCAACCAAAGTATTTGAAACTCCTGTGGGATTTAAGTACATTGGAGAATTGATGAGAAATATCAATCCGATTATTGGTGGGGAAGAATCTGGTGGATTGAGTGTGCAAGGGCATATTCCGGAAAAAGACGGAATAATTGCTGATTTATTGGTTATGGAAGCAATGGCGGTTAAGAAAATGTCAATTGTTGAACTTCAAGAAGAATTGTATAAACTTGTAGGATGTAGATTCATAAATGAAAGAATAAATATTAAATCTGAAAGTAGAGATGAAGTTAAAAATTCAATTGAAAAAATCTCAAGTCTTGAATGCATAGCCGGTCAAAAGATTACAAGAAAAGATAACAAAGATGGAATAAAACTTTATCTTGAAGATAATTCTACATGGATTCTTGTTCGTCCAAGCGGAACGGAACCACTTTTGAGAATTGCAATCGAAAGTGATAGTAAAGAAAAAATTGAACAAATAAAAAAAGATATAATGCAATAATTATTAAATTTTGTTAATGACAAATCAAGTAAAGTGTTAAACTCTTTTCTAAATTGGGAATTGAAACAATATAGGAGAGATTGAATAGTTTTATAAGGAAAGAGAATAATTATGACTACAAAAGAGGAAACATCGCTTGATTTTGAAGCGTTATTATCACGCTATACACAAAATTTTCAAAAAGGAGAATCTGTAAAAGGTACAATTTGTTCATATGAACCAAATGGAGTAAATGTTGATATAGGTGCAAAAGCAGTTGCTTTTTGCCCAGCAAGAGAAATAAGTGACGAAAAAAATGTAAAAGAAACCCTATTGAAAGGTGAAGAATACGAATTTTTGATAGTGGATTTTGATGATAAGGAAGAACGTTTTACACTTTCTCAAAAACGTGTAAACTTGGCTTATGCTTGGCAAGAACTTGAAAAATTAAAAGAAGCAAATGAAACTATTTTGGGAGAAATTGTTTCTGTTGTTAAGGGTGGTCTTATTGTTGAAATTCTTGGTATTAGAGGATTTGTACCTTCGAGTCAAATTCTTTTAAGAGGAAAAGAATATAATTCTGGAGACAAAATTGAATTGAAAATTATGACTTTGGATTCAACAAAAGACAGCTTTATTCTTTCTAACAAAAAAGTCCACTCTGATATTGATGAAGAAGCGAAGAAAAATATATTCGCTCAAGTTGAAAAAGGACAAGTATTAAAAGGATGTGTTGTTCGAATAACCGACTTTGGTGCTTTTGTTGATATTGGAGGTGTTGACGGATTGCTTCCATTATCTCAAATGTCTTGGAGATGGGTTGAACATCCGTCTGACGTTTTGAAACTTGGCGAAAAAATTGACGTGGAAGTTATTGCAGTTGATAAGGAAAAAGGCAGAATAAGTTTGAGCTTAAAATCTTTGTGCGAAGATCCTTGGTTGTCTGCAAAAAGCACAGTAAAAGATGACGACGTTGTAGAAGGTGTTGTTACAAGATTGAAGCCTTTTGGTGCTTTCGTTGAAATATTAAACGGTGTAGAAGCACTTGTACCAATTAAAGAGGTCGAAGATTTTCAACGTGTAAATAACTGCAAAGTCGAAGTTGGAGATAAAGTTAAGTCGAAAATACTTAAATTTAACTTTGAAGACAGAAGAATTTCTCTGTCGATATTGAATAAAGTTAAATAGGTATTAAAAATTCATTTATTATATGTTATTATTTTTTACAAAGGATAACATAATGAAAGAATTAAAAAGAAACGGGTTCTCCTTGTCGGAGTTACTAATCGCATTAACGGTCGCTGGAGTTTTGTTTGTTGTAATGATTTCAACGGTAAAAATTAAAGCGGTTAATGTTAGTATGATGAAATTAAAATCGGCATATAGAACCCTTGAAAATACTGTTTCATATTTGATGAATAATTCAAACTATTACCCAACAGAAGAAGGTTTTGCAGATAGCACATCAATTTCTGGTGCAGAAGGTGTTAATAAATTCTGTTATTTATTTAAAGAAAATCTTAATTTAGCTGAAGATTATGGTTGTCCATCTTCAAGTTCATCAGCGATAAAAAAGTTTGCAAGAACAAAGGATAATATTGTTTGGTACATAATTCCAAATGGTGGATTTACAAGAGATGACAGTGCTTACGCAACGAAAATAGTAGTTGACGTAAATGGAGAAAACAAGCCTAATTGTATGTCTGATTCAAATTGCTCAAGTTATAAACCTGAAAATCATGCTTGTAATTGTTCAGATCCTGATACTTTTGTTTTTTCTATAAAATATGATGGTAAAATAAGAGCTGGTAATTCATCTTCTTTGCAAAATAGTACAGACATTACCGATGAAATAGTTTTAAAATATTTAGAAGAAAAAGCAAGTAGGAGTTATTAGATGAAAATAAAAAGTGCTTTTACGTTAGCAGAGTTGATAATTGCATTGACGGTTGTTGCAACTATTTTGGTTATTATGCTTCCGGTATTGAGGCATAACACACCTGATGAAAAAAAAGTTATGATAAAAAAAACTTATGCTACTATTGAAAAAGCGGTAGATTTAATGATAAATAACGATAAAGCATATCCTTATGAGGACTTAGGTTTTGCTTATATAGAGCCTACTGATGAATCTGGATCTGAAAACAAGTTTTGTTATTACTTGAAAAATTCACTTAATAGCGTAAAGGGTTTATCTTGTCCGACGAATGGTGCAACAGCAGCAAATCACCGTTTTGCAAGAACAACTGATGGTGCATTATGGGATATTTCTTTTTCTGTTCCTGACGGGTTTTCAACAACAACAAGCGAACACCCAGATGATCCGACAATTACTGTTGAAACGCCAAATACAGGATATTACACAACCATAACAATAGATGTTAATGGTAGTAGAAAGCCTAATTGTTCTTTCTCGGCAGATTGTAGCGACCCAGATACATATTCTGTGTTAGTAAGATATGACGGAAAAATAAAAATTCCAACAACAGATACTTATACTATAAATGTTTTGTCAAATCCATTGAAGAACAAGTAGGAAGGAACGATATGAAAAAAAAAGCATTTACTTTAGCTGAAATCTTGATTGTGGTAACTCTTGTTGGGGTTATCGCCGTACTTGTTATAAGGAATTCTACTTATCTTGTAAATCGTACTGCAAATGGAAAAATGACATATTCTGCATATAGTATGCTAAAAAGAGCGGTTGGATCTATTATTGCAACAGAAGAAACTGGTCAAATTCAACCAAATACTTTATGCACAAAGCTTTCTGATTTACTTAACCCTGAAGGTGATGTTAATTGTGCACTAATTGCAACTGATTATACAGAATTCGGAAAAGCTACCCCAAACTTTACTTTGAAAAATGGAATGAAGTTTTACAATTTAGGAAATGTTGCAGCAGATGATGTATATACGGTTTATATAGATATTGATGGTGATTTTAGAAAAGGTATTTATAATGACGATGTTCAAAAGTTTATAATAAATGTCAATGGAGAAGTCTTACCAGACAAGTCTTCAAAGGCTGCAAATGACATAAATTATCTTTCAGCTGGTTACAAATATTATGATGAAACTAATGCAAAATGGGTTTGGGTTAAAACTGCAGTAACATTTAAAGATGCAATTTGTTCATCTGGAATATCCTTACAAAACAGTAATTATTGCTCTGGAGAAGGAAAAGATACAAATTGCACCTTAAATCAATGCGAATTTATTTTACATAAAAATTAGCTTACAGGTACATCGATTGGATAGCTCAATAGAACGTCCAAAATTGTTCCTTTTGGCAAGATAACGTCTGGTCCTTTTCTGAACATATCAGCAATACTGTCATAAATAAGATATGCACCACCACCAATTGTTCCTCCAATTGCACAAATAGGTGCGGTTAAAATTACAACCCCAGGAACTGACTCTCCCAATTCTAATCCGTATTTTGTTGCAGTTGTTGTTATTTCAGCAGTTTTTTTCCAATTTTTTTTCAAAGCTTCGCCATAACCTTTAGATGTTGACAATCCCCCGTCAAATGTTAAATCTGCTCTATTGTGAATAGCTAAAGCGAGAGGCATTTGTCTGCCAGTTGGAGTTACTATATGGTCGAAATCGAGGTATAGAACGGCACCTCTTGAAAATCTTTTAGATGGAATTACTTCTCTTACAGTCCCTCTAACAATTGAGCCTGTTGGTAATATAACATTTGTTTCTGATTTTTGATCGCCAATCAAGATTGCAGAAAATGCATTTCCTTCCTTGTCAATAGTTGTGTTTATATTGTTTAACAACTCAAGTTTTAATTTTGTTCCAGCAGGAATTCTTCTTGTTTTAGCGTTTGTTTTGAATGGAGCTGCATCTACGCTTGTGGCGATAAAACCAACCAAAAGTAATAGTATTAAAAACTTAAATCTTAATTTCATATCAAATCCTTTTTTTTTATTTATTTACAAACCTATTCTATGCAAAAAAATAAAAAAGTCCAATTTGTAAAAAAAATTAAGAGTAAATTAGAAATTTTTTATGATTTTCGATAATGCTTTTTCATCAAAAGAAATAGGTGCATTTTTCTTAACTTCATCGGCAATTTCCCAAGTTCTTTCAATTGGTAAGTTTTGTTTAAAAAGTTCTGTGATGTATGTTGGATGTACATTTTTTAATCCACCGATAAGTGATTTTACGTGATAACCCCATGGATTTTGATTGAATAAATCTAAGTAGTATTTTTTGATTACATCAATATATGGAACTGGGTTGTAATTTAGTCCCTTTTTATTTAAATATCCAGTCAAAATTTCGGCAGGAAGATTTCCTGCATCTCTACCCATACCATAGATAGAAACATCAACGGAGTAGAAGTTTAATTTTATTGCTCTTAATGTATTAGCAAAAGCAAGCTGTAAATTGTTGTGAGAATGTAGTCCTATATTTTCAAAACCATAAGATTTTAGTATGTTGTAATATTTTTCAATATCATCTGGTTCAAATGTTCCAAAACTATCTGCAAAATATATCGCACCCAAAATTGAGGCATTTTCCCAATCTCTTATTTTTTCGAAGTCTTCATTCTTATATTCAGAAATAGCCATAAGATTTAAGTATACTTCATAGCCTTTTTTGTGCAATTTTTCACAAAGTTCAAATGCTTTGTCTAAATTATGTGAGTAGGAAGATACTCTAACCAATGAAATTATTGTTAAATCCCTATCGCAAATTCTAAAATCTTCGGCCGTAGACTTTCCTGCTTCTGCCATTACAGAGATTTTACATTCTGGTCTAACATCAATCAAATTCATCAATAAGTCATCATTGCATTTTGCAAATTCTCCCCAATTTCTGTCAGGGTTTTGAAATCTATATCCAATTTCAAAAAAATCGACACCAGCTTTTGCTGCCGCTTGGTAAGAATCTTTTACACATTCTAAAGAAAAATTCCATCCTGTGGCGTGTCCGCCATCTCTCAAAGTGCAATCAATAATTTTCGTATTCATAAATTCTCCAAAGAAACATTGACCAAATTTTTAGCGATTTTTAAAGCATTGTCGAAAACAACCTTGTTTTCAAAAAAATCATTTCTAATAATATATTCTTTTACTATTTTCCTCGCAAAAGACCCAATTGCAACCCCATCAGCTTTAATGTTACATAACTTTGCCAACTTTGTAGTTTTGGAATTTGTTCCACCAGAGAGCAGAATATAAGCAGGAAGTTTTTCGTTTTGAAATATTTCTGCCATAGCGACAGTTTGCAGAGTTGTTTTGTAATCGTCATCACATCCGCTCATTGGGCAACCATCAGCTTGAATAATTGTCGTATATGGTTTTCTTACCTTTAGCATCCTTTTTACTCTCTCTAAAACCTTTTCACCTCCAAGCTTTGAACGATCAATACAAATGCTTAAAAGTCCATTAAACATATTGTTTATATCTGTCCATTTTTCATCAACTTCTTTTTCATCCTCTCCCAAGGCATGAAGTTCAATGCAATCAATCCCTTTTTCTATAATTGGAGGTAAAACTTCTTTTAAGTTCTTATATTCGCTAATCATTGTTATTGCATTATTTGGACAATTTTTTTTGCAAATTCCACAGCCAATACATCTTATTTTATTTATTATTTTTTCTTGTGATATTGCATTTTGAAGACATTTTTTTTCACATATTCCACAATTTATACACTTTTCTTTCGAGATTGTGGCTTTACTTACGTGCGGATCACCTTTTATTCCGACAGAACAGCATAGAAACCGTTCATTTTCTATCCCAGCCCTTTTTAAACCTCTTTTTGCTGCATCAACAATTTCAGGTTTTGCACATAAATCAAAGAAGTTGCAACCTGCAAGCGAATATAGGGTTACGAGCTTTTCAACTTCAACCTCATCTTCATTTCCCGCTCCGCAAACAAGTTTAAAACAACGTCTTTCTTTTAAAGGGCGCATTTTACAGTTATTCCTTCACGAATAGTTTTTGCTATACGTGTGATTTCTTCTTCTCCTAAAGCAGGGAATGTTCCAACCCAGAAAGTATTATTCATAATAAAATCTGTATTTGGAAGGAGTTTATAAACGTCCTCAGTCAAGTCTTTAGAATTCATAAGATTTGAGTTCCCTATTCTGAAATTGATATCATTTTCTGTAAACATAGGTTGTCTTAAGATGTTACCTGCAAAGAGTTGTCTTGTACCAATTCCGTGGCTTTCTAAATATTCAACCAACTGCTGTTTTGTAAGTGGAGAATTTTCTTTGACAGAAATCAAATATCCAAACCAAGAAGGTTTCACACCTTCCTTTACGACAGGCAAAATCAAATAATCTTGTAGGTCAGATAAGAGTTTTGTCAATAAATGGGCATTTCTTTCTCTAATTTGCAAGAAGCCATCTAACTTGTCAATTTGAGAACATCCCAAAGCAGCTTGCCAATCTGTAATTTTTAAATTGTACCCTACGTGAGAGTATGTATATTTATGGTCGTATCCAAAAGGTAGGTTACCAAGTTGTTGAGTAAATCTTTTACCACAAACTCCGTCTTTTCCTGGTGGGCAACAACAATCTCTGCCCCAATCTCTAAAGGACATAATTATTTTATAAAGTTGAGAATCGTTAGTGATAACAGCTCCACCTTCACCCATAGTTAAATGGTGTGCTGGGTAGAAAGAAAATGTTCCGATATGTCCAATAGTACCAATTTTTTTACCTTTATATTCGCCGCCCAAGGCATCACAACTATCTTCAATTACCCACAAATTGTATTTATTTGCCAATTGCATAATTTTGTCTAAATCATAACTGTTTCCTAACGTATGAGCCAAGAAAATAGCTTTAGTTTTGTCTGTGATAGCTTCTTCAATTTTTTCTGCATCAATATTGTATGTTCCAATTTCACAATCAACAAAAACAGGAATCATACCATTTTGGATTATTGGGTTAATGGTTGTAGGGAAACCTGCAGCCACTGTAATTACTTCATCACCTTTTTTCAAAGCTCTATCGCCCAATTTGTGAGAAGTGAGAGCTGAAAACGCAAGTAAGTTAGCACTTGAACCAGAATTTGTGGAGAGTGCATATTTTACTCCCATATATTTTGCAAATTTTTGTTCAAATTCTTTGTTAAATCTTCCGGCAGTAAGCCACATATCAAGGGAAGCATCAATCATATTCATCAATTCTTCTTCACCCAAAAGTTTTCCACTCGGTGGAATGTAATCAAAAACTCTTTTTTTGCCGAAAACTTCTTTATAATATTCTTTTGCAGCTTCTTTTACTTTGTTTCTTAACTCTATTTCGCCCATTTTATATTATCCTCATAATCTTTAATTTGTTCCATTGTAAAATTGAACATATCGACATCATCTGCATAAAAATGTTTATACCATTCTACGGTTTTTTGAATGGCGTTATCTGCATTATATGTTGGTGTCCAGCCCAAAACTTGTTTTGCTTTGTCAATATTTAACATTAACAAATTTGCTTCGTGCAAGTCATCTTTTTTGCAAACAACAACTTCACCTTTTCCATAATATTCGCAAACTTTCTTGCTTACATCTGCAACTTTCAAAACACTATCTTCGTTTGGACCAAAGTTAAAACCTTCCGCATATTTTTTGCCCTCTTCAAGCAACTTTTGACCCAAAAGCAGATATCCAGAAAGAGGTTCCAAAACGTGTTGCCATGGTCTAACGGCAATAGGATTTCTTATTTCAATTGGTTTGTTGTCATTTATGTATCTAATACAATCAGGAATTAGTCTATCTTCAGCCCAATCTCCACCGCCGATAACATTTCCTGCTCTTGCTGTTGCCATTGCATAAGTGTTCTCTTCTTGCAAGAATGAACGTCTAAAAGATGATGACATTATTTCAACGCAACCTTTTGAGGAAGAATACATATCGTATCCCCCCATAGGGTCGTCTTCTTTATAACCCCTTTCAACCTCTTTGTTTTCATAACATTTGTCTGTTGTTATATTAACTAAAGCTTTACAGTCGCATTTTCGTGCCGCCTGTAAGACATTCAATGTTCCGATTACATTTGTTTCATAGGTTAGTTTTGGTTCTCTATAAGAAAGTCTTACAAGTGGTTGTGCTGCAAGGTGAAAAACGATATCTGGGTTGAATTCAGACATTGTTTCTTCAAGACATGCTGAATTTAAGATGTTTTCAAAGCTGTTCCTACAACGTCCATAAATACGTAATTCTTCGAACATAGATGGAATTGTATTTGGTTCAAGAGAGTATCCTAAAACCTCAGCCCCTAAAGATTTCAACCATAGAGTGAGCCAGCTTCCTTTGAAACCTGTATGTCCTGTGATGAAAACTTTTTTACCTTTGTAGATATTATTAAACATTAACAACCTCTTTTTTTCCTTGCCATACAGCCCATGGTGCCCTATTTTCAGTCCACATTTGAGTTAATTGGTTTTTATCATTTAATGTATCCATTGGTCGCCAAAAACCTTTGTGTTTGTATGCATTAAGTTGACCGTCTTTAGCAAGGTTTTCAAGAGGAGTTCTTTCAAAAACAGTACTATCACCTTCTGTTATGTAATCAAACACTTGTGGTTCACATACCATAAATCCACCGTTAATCCAGTTTCCGTCACCGTCAGGTTTTTCCTTAAATGAATTTATAGAATTTTGTGAGTCTATATCCAAAGCTCCGAATTTTCCTGAAGGTTTTACTGAAGTTAAAGTGCAATATTTTCCACTCTTTTGGTGAACTTTAATAAGCTCATCAATGTTTATATCAGCAACCCCATCGCCATAAGTTAGCATAAATGGTTCATTACCGACATATTCTTGAGCTTTTTTTATTCTTCCACCTGTCATTGTGTTTTGACCTGTGTACAACATTGTAACTTTCCAAGGTTCTGTTTTAATTTTGTGGATTTCAACAGAATTATTTGCCATATCTACTGTGATATCAGAATACTGTTGATAATAATGCACAAAATAATCTTTTATTATGTGAGATTTGTATCCGGTAAGAATAATAAAATCATTAAACCCATAATGAGAGTAAATTTTCATTATGTGCCACAATATTGGCTTTCCGCCTATTTCTACCATAGGTTTTGGTATAAGTCTTGTTTCTTCAGATAATCTCGTTCCAAAACCGCCTGCTAAAATCAATACTTTCATTAAGTTAAAACTCCTTATTTATTTTCCAATAGTATCATAATAAAGAATATTTAACAACGACAAATTTACACGGTTTGTTTTGATTTAGTTTTGTATTCAGCAAGACATTTTGCCAATTGATCAGGGCAGCTTGTATCTTTCATTCCACAAGGAATACCTGATAAAGTATTTATTACTTCATCAACGGAACGTCCTTTAACTAAAGCTCTTATACCAGCTAAATTTCCAGAACATCCACCTCTAAAATTTACATCTTTTATAATGCCGTTTTCAATTTCAACTTGCATTAACTTGCAACATGTTCCGCTTGTTTCATAAGTTATTGTATCTGACATAATTCAACTCCTCTTTTTTCTGCAATATATTAGCATATAAAAATTATTGCATCAAACTTTCTTTGAGTTGAGTTTGTATATCTTTAAGTGCCATGTAATTTTCTTGGATTTCTCTATTTTGTTTTGTAAGTTTTAATGTTCCACCCATAAGCATTAGAAGAACAGAATTGGCAAGAAGAATTCTTCCTGTTTGAGCAAGTGCAGGGAATTTTTTATTGACAGAATTTGAGAAACTTCCACAAGCATTAGTTATTTTGGTTGCAATTTTGCTTGAATCAAGTTTTGCTGAAAGTTTTGAAATTTTATCTTGTACTGGTTTTGATACTTTTTCCAATTTCTTCCCTAAATTTGCTTTTTTAGATGCTCCTTTGCAAGCTTTATAACCAAGAGCTAAAACTGCAACATCAGCACAAAGTGAAATTATAGGGTGATTTTGTTCGAAATTTTGTACCTTATCTGATTTTTCACAAAGTTTGTATTTTAAGCCAACTAAAGCGCCTGCTGCCAGAAACCCGACACCCCAGGATTTTAAAGAGTTCATGCCTGCACCTATTTTTGCACTTAATGGTGCTTTAATAACACTTTCCACTCCATTTTTATTTACTTTGACATGGCTTTTTAATATTCCGTTTGAAACAGCGTCAACTACTGCACAAGATACTGCAAAAGATGCAAAACTTCCTTTCTTTTTAACTTGTCTTTCTGCCAAATTATATAAATCTTCATCGCTTGCTTGAACAAAAGTATTTGGGGTAAGAACTGTTTGTCTTGTCATGTTGCTTTGAATATTCATGAAGTTTTTCTCCTTTGCAAGTATATTAAGTAAGAACATAAAAAAAATTGCGTGTTTCTTAGAATTTGTAAGAAAATTTTCATAAATGTTTACAATCATTTTTATTTAATTTAAAATTTTGTAGATGAAAACTTTTTTTGTAAAAAACATGGGGTGCAAATCAAACCAGCTTGAAGGGGCGATTATACGAGAAAGCCTTATCAATAATGGATATGAAGAGGCAGAAAATGAAAATTCTGCTGACTTTTTCATACTAAATTCTTGCACTGTTACACATAAAAGTGACAAAGAAGTTTTGTATATTCTAAAACACATTAAGAATAAAAATCCCCAAGTGCAAAATGTTTTGACCGGATGTTTTGCCCAAATAGAAAAAGATAATTTGATGAAAAACCCATATGTTGATATTTTAATTGGCAATGACGAAAAACTTGAAATGGCTAAATATCTTGAATATCCAGAGATATCAGACATTATGGAGAAAAAAGTTTTTCATAAAGTTCTTTTAAATGATACTAAAAAAACAAGAGCGAGTTTGAAAATTCAAGACGGGTGTGACAACAGATGTTCATACTGCATAATTCCTTTTGCAAGAGGACGAAATAGAAGTGCTGATGTTGATTTTATCCTAAATCAGATAAAACTTTTTGAAAGCTCACAATTCAAAGAAATTGTTTTGACAGGAATTCACATAGGTCAGTGGGGCATGGATTTTGAGGACAAAAAAAATCTTTTATATTTACTAAAAGAAATTGAAGAAAAAACTAATATTCAAAGATATAGGCTGGGCTCTCTAAACCCTTTAGAAATTGATGATGAAATGTTATCGTTCTTAAAAAGTTCTGAAAAATTTTGCCCGCATTTTCATCTTTCTTTGCAATCATTATGCAATAAAACACTTAAAAATATGAATAGACACTATTGTGAAAATCAAATACTTGATTTAATAGAAAAAATTTCAAATAGTTTTAAACTGCCATTTATTGGCTCTGATGTCATTGCAGGATTTGTTGGTGAAAATGATGAAGATTTTAATGTAACTGTTAATAATCTAAAAAAATCAAAACTAACACAAATACATACATTCCCTTACTCAATCAGAAAAGGAACAATTGCAGAAAAAATGCAGGGTCATCTAACTGATGAAGTAAAAAGACAAAGAGCAGAAATTATTAAAAAAATCTCTGCTGAAAAATTAAGTGATTTTTATAACAAAAATAAAAATACAGAACATGAGATTTTAATTGAAAAATTACCAGATAAAAAAACAAAATTTTTAAAGGCAATGACAAGGAATTATATTGAAGCAATTTTGCCTTTACAGGATGATGCACTAAAAAATACCCTGCGCAATGCCAGATTATACGAAAAAGACAATCGAATGTATGCTGAAATTATATAGTTTCGTATTGAATACTCAATGCCCCGACATCTTCCAAAATTGAGAAGGATTTTTCGATTTCAGTTATATCAAGGTTTGATTTGAAAACAACAGAAAAATTTATTGAATCTGAATCGTCTTTGTTTTGTTTTTTTGTGAATTTTTTTATATTGACAGTGTGTTCAATAATAAAATCATTGATTTTTTTATAATTTTCTTTTTTGCAAACTATTTCAACCTTATAATTTTGATAATACTTGTTATGCCCAAAAAGATTTGGTTCAAAGGATCTTATAATCACGAGAACGAGAATACTAACAAGTGTTGTAACGAACGCCAAACCTATCATTCCAACTCCACAGGCCATACCTATAGCGGCACAAACCCATAATGTTGCAGCCGTTGTAAGTCCGTAAACAGATGAGCCATGTTTTAAGATTGTACCCCCGCCGATAAAACCAATACCTGTTAATATTTGAGCTGCAATTCTTGCAGGATCTCCAAATGCAGCAGGATGTAAATTGTCAGCCGCAAGAGGAAATGCATGAACAGAAAGTATTGTAAATATACAAGACCCCAAACATACGAGAATGTTAGTCCTAAATCCTGCAAATTTGTTTGTTAATTCTCTTTCTAAACCAATTATTGCACCAAAAAATGTTGCTGCAAGAATATTTATCAATACATTCAAACTTATAAACATTAAAACCTCTCTTTATTTTTGTTGATTTTAACATTTTTTTTTATAAAAGACAATATTAAAAACTAAAAATGCTGATTTGAATTGATTTTATAATTTTATTTTCTAAAACGTGAATAAAATTTGACTTTAGTTTTAGAAACAAGTTTATTTTTATATGCAAAAACCATAAGTTGGATTTTGTTTATAGAAAAATGTTTCATTATTTTCATTAAAGGTCTTTTAAAAGTTCTTCTATTTCCGTCATAAAAAATATCCCCAATATCATTCAAAGATAAGCCTGTATATAAATAATGTAAATCTATATTCTCGTCTAAATTTATTAACTCATCTTTCAACAAAGCTTCGTCTTCTACAATTGACTGTGTCATAAATACTGCTCCTTAATTCAATATTTGCAAAAAACATGATAAGTTATAAACCTAACAAAACTATTGTCCTAAGGTACAATGTTTTTTAAAAAAATAGAGAAAAAAGTCAAAAAAAAAGACCTTAATGGTCTTTTTTTAATGGTGGGCCATCTTGGACTTGAACCAAGGACCTCACCCTTATCAGGGGTGCACTCTAACCACCTGAGCTAATGGCCCGTTTGTTTACTTTTCTACATTAGCATACACAATTTTAAAAATCAAGGACTTTTATTCAGAAACCATTCTTGCAGGAAAACCATTGGCTGTTAATTCGCTTGCAACCTGCTCTGCACGTGTCTTGTCAGCGAAAGAACCAATTTGTAAAGTATAAGTTCCACCGAGATTTTTGATAAATGGACTAACGTCGAGTCCTGAATCTAATAATATATCTTGAGAAACTTTTGCTTGATCTATCGTAGAATATTTTCCTACGTATACTTTAACCATTTTAGGTGTTTCTGTTTGGTGCATAATTATATCTTCTTTTCCTGGTCTTGGCGGAGTGTATGCAGGCATAACAGGATCTAAAGCTGCTTCATCAATCAATTCTTTTTGGTGTTTTTTATCAGGAAGTGTTAATTTTTCCTCTTCCACACTAATATTGTCAACATCTGATGTCTTATCTTTAACTAAAGTTTTTCCCAAATCGTCGAGTTCGATTGATTTTAGTCTGTTGTCAACAAACTGTTTTACACCAAGCCCGATATCTTTTTCTTCCAATTCTGTATCAGAACCTATTGTTACATCTACATCAGGAGTTAGAGATTTTGCAAGTACAGAAAATACAAGCAAAGATGCGAAGAACGTCACAATAAAAATCAATAACCTTCTATTTGGGTTTGAATTTTTCTTTTTCTTATATCTTTCATAACTTAAATAATCGGGTGTTTTCATTTTTTACTCCTATCGCCCACTAACTTTAGTCGTTGCAAGCATGATATCTTCAGTTTCTTCGCAATATCTGTCCATGACTTTTTTTGCAAAATCTTTTACGTTTATGTCTGGAACAATATTTAAACCAGCGGCAGCAATAGGTGCACCCTCAGGGTCAATGTTAATTCCAGTATGGATTAAAACTGAAGTTGCAGATTTTGTTGCAATTGAAACAGATAGCTTTTTGTCGTTTATAAACAAGTCATCTCCGTTTCTTCTAACCTTCATATTGTAATCCATTTCCAAAACTTCTTTTATTGTTGTTATAAGCAATCTTTGTCTTAAAACTCCCTCTGGAAGATTTATGTTAAAAATTTCACAAATAAAACTTAACATTTTTTTTGAGTAGATTGGCTCATTATTTATAACATCTTCAATATCAACCATCTCGGTAAGTTTTACATCGCATTCACCGATGAAGGCAACAATTGCATCCCCTTGAATTTTTTGATTTCTATAAATCCTATGGGGAGCTAACTCTGCACCTGTATATTTTATTTCATTTTCGATAAATTTTGATTTCATTTTAAAAACATTTCTTTTACTAAACTATTTAAACCGTTTGATTTTAACGCACGTTTCAATCTTTGACAAGATTCACATTCTCCACAGTGTTTAGAATTACCATTATAGCAGCTTCTTGCAAGCTTCAACGGAATATTATTTTCCACCGCAGATTTTACTATATCATTTTTGTTGAAAATAATCAACGGGGAAATGACTTGCGGTTTTACACGAGTTGAGTACTCAAAAACCTTGTTTACTCTTTTTATAAATTCTTCGGTGTTATCAGGGAAAGCGGCAGCCTCTTCTTTGTTTGCGCCGATTATGATGTATTCGTATCCTACCGAATCAGCGAAAGCTCCTGCTATATTTATAAACAGAGCATTTCTATTTGGAACCCAAACAGAATCTTTCGTGCTTTCATCATCCAATTTATCTATGCTTATGGTTGGAACATCACCAGATACAAGCGTAGTATTTGTTATTTCTTTGAGCCAATCAAGTTTTATGACTTTGTGCTCTACATTATAATATTCACAAATTTTCCTTGAGGCTTCGATTTCTTCTTTTGCTGATTTTTGACCGTAGTCAAATGTAATTGCTAATGCAACTGAATCCTTTTTTAAGCCAAGGCTAACAAGTGAATCAAGTCCGCCAGATAATAGTATTATTGAATTTCTTTTGCTCATATTACAAGGATACAATAAAAGGTTTATTTTTCAATAAAAATCATTATACTTCTCGATTTTGAACAATACTTATCTTTTACGGGTATTTCTTCACCTTGAGGAACAAAGTTTCCAGAAATTTCTGACCTATCAGATGTATCTGCAACAAGGTACCATTTTTTGCCGTCAAGATTTTTTGGAAGATTTATCTCTATATCTCCATCACCCTTGTTTATAGCTGTATATACAGATGTTGCAGAATCGTTATATTCTGTTCCATCAATTCTCATTCCCAAGAAAGTATTTTTAGCATCGTCAAAGTATTTTCCATAAGCTTCTTTTCCGTTAGCCATAACCCAAGTAACATCTTTTAGTCCGTTGTTGTTGTTATCTTTTCCGTTAAAGAAATTTGTATCTCTTAATGCTGCATGGCTTTTTCTAAATTCAGCCGCTTTTTTTACGAAATCTTGCATTTCTTTTTGGGTTTTTGTCAAATCCCAGTTCAAATAATTTTGTTTTGTATCAAGACAATAAGCATTATTATTTCCGAGTTGGGTTTTTATAATTTCATCTCCACCTGATATCATTGGTGTTCCCTTTGATATCATGAGAGTTAGAAAAGCATTTTTCATTGCTTGCAATTGTCTTTTTATGTTTCCAAAGTTGTCCCAAGAAATATTACCCTCTCCTTGAGTACCACCGTCAGATTTAAATTGAGGATTGTTATTGCAAGGGTTGTTGTAGCTAAACAAATCTTTCAATGTAAAACCGTCGTGACAGGTTACAAAGTTAACAGATCTTGTTTTGTTCCCTGAGAATTTATCATCGGAACCTGAAATAGCTCTTGCAACATCTGCAAAATTTGTTTTTTCTTGTCTATTGAATAAACCTCTTATAATATTTCTGAACTTGTCATTCCATTCACTCCAATTAGAAGGAAAACGTCCAACTTGATATGTACCATCACCACAAGCCCATGGTTCTGCAATCAAATCTACACTACCTGTTTTTCCATCTTGAGAGCGAATGTCAAGTTTAGAATTCATTTTGCTTATTACTGGTGAATGGTAAGGATTGAAATTGTATCCGTCTTTTTCTTTCGTATTTATTAGGACAGGAGCAAGGTCAAATCTAAACGCATCTACTCCCATTTCTTCTGACCAGTATTTGAGAGAGTTAACAATCAAATCGCTTCCGAGATTGCTTGCACAGTTCATATTTGCGCCACAACCACTATTGTCATAGAAATATTTTCCATTTCCCGTTGTTTCATAATAAGAGCTATTATCAAGTCCTCTTAATGAGAATAGAGATGTTACATCCTTATTGCCCCAAGTTCCACCTTCTCCAGTGTGGTTATAGACAACATCCATACAAACTTTTATGCCCTCATCGTGGAAGGCTTTTACCATTTCTTTAAATTCTTTGATTGCCCCACCAGGAGTTTTGTCATAAGCATATCGTTTATTTGGTGCGAAGAAGTTTATAGTTTGATATCCCCAATAATTTCCATTTTTCTTAATTTGGTTTCTATCGTCATCAAACTCTTGTAATGGTAAAAATTCAACAGCAGTAATTCCCATATCTTTTAGATATTTAGCCTTCATGCCGGCACCCTTATATGTGCCTCTATATTCTTCTGGAACATTCTTATCGAGTTTAGAAAAACCCCTTAAATGTACTTCATAAATAATATCGTCTTTCAACGCTCTTTGAGGCTTTTTGCCAGTAGATACATTTTCCTTAGGCAACATAAATACACCTTTTGGAGCTATTGGTGCAGTGTCATATAAGTAATTTTTGCTTCCTGTTGTGTAAACAGAATCATCTAAAAATTGATTTTGAACTTCAGGAGATATAGGATCATGGCTTATTTCTCTCGCATAAGGGTCAAAAAGTAATTTGTTAGGATTAAATCTATTTCCATTTTCGTCAACGTGAGAAATGAAACCAAGAGATGATCCAGGTTGCCAGTTCTTGTCATATTTCCAGTTTGGACCCCAAGCTCTGTATCCATAATATACTGGATCATTGTTTTCGATATCAAGTTTTATTTCTTTTTGAGAGTTTTTATCAAGTTTTTGAATCCATTTATCGCCTCGTTTTGTCATTTCAACTGTCTTCAAAACCTTGCCATTAACTGGTTTATCAAAAATATAAAGGTTTATATGTTCAGCATTTTTTGAGGCAACAGAAAAGTTTAGTTCTTGTGTTTTAGGATTGTAAAATACCCCAGTTGTTTCGTTTTCGTGTCTATTTTTTGTGTTATTAAGTACTAAACCAACGGAAGCGGCTGTTATTGCGGCAGGCATGCCCCATTGAGGCAAAGAATTTGCAATTGGTGCATACATACGTTTAGCCGTAGTTCTCACGAACTTCGAGTCAGAAAGAGATGTAATTTTCTGAATAGCTACCATATAATACTCCTACACACAATATTATGTGCATATAAAACTTGTGAAGGAATTTTTAGAACGGGTTTTCGTGAAAATTGTTACTTATGTTAACAATTAAAAAAGCCTGCACACAGATGCGATTTTGTTACCTGCTAAAGTCAGCAGGTGGGTGATCGCCTTTACAAATCCGTTTCCCACTACGAAAACTTCGGTGGGTCTACTTCAGTGTTTCCGAGTCAAATCTCCCTTTTAATAAAAATGTAGGAACAAAATTAACACCTGTGCCGGCTGATTATCATTATGACATGTTTTTTTAGCTTTTTCAACCCGATGTACTTGAAGAAATTCTTCTTATGAGTTAAAATTTTTTCTATAAAATTCGTATGAGGGCTTGAATAAATGAAAACATTGTTAGTTACAGGTGGTGCAGGGTTTATCGGAAGTTGTTTTGTTAGACATATACTAAAAAAATATCCCGATTACAAAGTTATAAATTTAGATGCTTTGACCTATGCAGGTAATATAGAAAACCTTGATGATGTAAAAGATAACCCAAATTACAAATTTGTACATGGAAATATATGTGACAAAAAGCTCGTTGCAGAAATTGTAAACGAAGTTGATTATATAATAAATTTTGCAGCGGAATCTCACGTTGATCGTTCAATAACGGGACCTGAAATTTTTATTGACACTAATGTAAAAGGAACATTGAACTTATTGCAATGTGCAAAAAATTCAAAAATAGAAAGATATTTACAAGTTTCTACAGATGAAGTTTATGGAACTTTAGGAAAGACCGGATATTTTTATGAAACAACTCCTCTTGCTCCAAATAGTCCTTATTCTGCGTCAAAAGCATCTGCTGATATGCTTGTAAGGGCATATTATGAAACATACAAAATGCCTTGTTTGACTACAAGATGTTCAAATAATTACGGACCTTACCAGTATCCGGAAAAGCTTATTCCATTTTTTATATCACAACTTTTGAAAGGTGAAAAAGTTCCTGTATACGGTGATGGTTTGAATGTGAGAGATTGGCTCTACGTTTATGATCACTGTGAAGCAATAGATACTGTTTTGCACAAAGGTAGAATTGGTGAAGTATACAATATTGGTGGACATAATGAAAAAACTAACATGGAGATAACTCACTTAATATTAGATGCAATGGGCAAAGATGAAAGTTCTATCAAATATGTTCAAGACAGATTAGGTCATGATAGAAGATATGCTATTTCAAATGATAAAATTACGTCAGAATTGGGATGGAAGCCTTCTGTTACTTTTGAAGAAGGTATTAAAATTACAATAGATTGGTATTTGAATAATCAAGATTGGATGAAATCTATTGAAGATAAAAAAGCCGCATTGATTTAGTTATTTGTGTTATTATTTTTATATGCTTGAAATAATGATTTTATATACACTTTCGGAATGCGAATTTACAATGTATTACCTTTCGAAAGTTATAAAGGAAAACTTTGGAGATTTCTCAAAACCGAGTATCGGAGCGATTAAACCTGCATTGACAAAACTTGAGAGTGCCGGGTTTATTAAATCTCGAAAAACGTTTTCTGAAGGTGGAAAACAAACTGGATATTATTCTATTACTAAAATTGGTAAGACTGCTTTAAAAGATTTGTTACTTGAAAAATTTTCTGATAATCCTATTCAATTTAAAAATAACGCAATGGTTAGAATTATTGCTTGTGAAATGCTCTCAAATGATGAAAAGAAAGAAGTTTTTAATATTATCAAATTTCAAGTAGAAAAATTCAAACTTGATGCGGAAAAAAGATTAGAAAAAAATACAAACCTTAATCCTTCCCAAAGGATACTTGTCGATAATCTTATTCTTGAATATAGTAATTTTTTGAAAATAATCAATAAACTTGGAGAATAGAGATGCCTGCAATTGTGAACAGTGTTGTTAAAGATTCTATTGCAGATGAATTGGAATTGGAGCAAGGTGACAAAATTGTATCAATTGATGATACAGAGATGAAGGATTTAATTGATTATAATTTTTTATGTAAGTCTGAACTTTTAGTCCTCTTAATTGAAAGAAAAAATGGAGAACTTGAGGAAATAGAAATAGAGAAAGATTTTGATGAGGACTTGGGGATTATATTTGAATCAGCAGTTTTTGATAAAATTAAGCCTTGTATGAACAGGTGTATTTTCTGCTTCGTTGACCAACAGCCTGACGGTTTGAGAAAATCTCTTTATATAAAAGATGATGATTATAGGCTTTCTTATCTTCAAGGTACTTATATAACAATGACAAATCTCAATGAAAAAGATAGGGAGCGTATTGAAAAATTAAAACTTGGACCTTTCTACATTTCTCTCCACACAACAAATCCAGAACTGCGTGTTAAGATGTTGAGAAATCCAAATGCGGGAAAAATTTTTGAAAACTTAAAATGGCTTGAAAAAAACGAAATTCCTGTCCACTTGCAAATTGTTTTGTGTCCAGATTTCAACGACGGAAAAGAATTGGAGAGAACATTTAGAGATTTAAAGAAGCTTAAAAATATTTTATCCGTTGCAATTGTACCTATTGGGCTTACAAAGTTTAGACGTGAAAAACTCAAAACAGTTGATAAGGAAAATGCATTGAGAACAATTGAAATCGTTAATAAGTTTAACCGTTCTGTAAAGAAAAACCTTGCATGTTGTTCAGATGAATTTTTTACAATCGCTGAAATTCCAGTTCCAGAAAAAGAATATTATGGAGAATTCTTGCAACTTGATGATGGTGTTGGTGCAATAAGAATGTTGTTGGATGATTTTGATGGAAGAAAACTCCCTAAAAAAATTAAAAGGCCTTTAAATTTGATTTTTGCTTCGCCAAAGTCTGCAAAGTATGCAATTGAGCATATTGTCAATAGACTGAATAAGATTGAAAATCTTTCTGCGACATTAAAAATAATAGAGCAAGATTTTTGGGGTGAAAAAATTTCTGTTGCAGGTCTTACTACATCACAAGATTTAATCAATGCCCTGAAGGATGAAAAAAAAGATAAGGATACAATTGTTGTGATATCAGGTGTTATGTTGCGTCCTTTTAGCGAGGATTTTTTGGACGGAAAAACTCTTACAGATGTAAAGAATGCAACAGGGTTTGATTTCTTTGTAATAAAAAACTTTTATTCTACAGAAGAAATTGTTAACTTTATACAAAGCAGATAGTTATTTTGCCTCTTTTAATACAACAAGGGTTGCCCTTATATTTTGCAAAAGGTAATCACTTTGTAGGTTTATGTTGTTTTTAGAAAAAGCATTGCCGTTTGAAGATGCAGTAATGTACGGACTATAAACTTCACCTTCTCTTCTTAAATTTGAAAGCGCCTGAACTTGAGTGTTCAATTGCATTAACTCATGGTAGGATGCAAAAGCACTTTCTGGACGATCTTTGTACTTGTTTCTGAAATATTCTACATTCTTTTTTAAATTATATGCTCTTGCAGAAAACACTTGAAGACTTTCTTCCTTTTCAAGTGTTGTTTCAAGAATTTCAAGGAGAGATATAATTTCGTTTAAATCATTTATATATTGTGAAGCTTTATCTTGTTTTAGAATGATATTTACAAAAGCAGGATTATCTCTTGGAGAAGGTTTTATTGCGTATGGATCGTTGAAACCATCTGTGTATTCAAAAACAGGTTCAGACTCAACTTCTTTGTAGGTTTGAAAACGAGCAGAAATATCGGGAAGTTCTCCTGTGTAACCTTTTTGGGGCATGATATCTTCTTCTATTATTTCTGATTTGTCTTGTTTTGAAACTTTATTCTTTGTATTTTTAGTTTTTATTTTTTCTTTTGTAGTAGTTGTTGAATTCTTTGCATCAACATTATCACCGACTTTTGCATTGGCGGTGTTGAAACAAAAAATAATCGATATAAGTAATACAAAAACTTTCTTCATACAAATATAATTTTAATATATTTTTTCAAAAAGTAAATTATGTAAAATAAAAATTTTGTTATATAATATTCGGGTATTTGAGGCGAATTATGAAATTATACAATACTTATTCACAAAAAACAGAAGAATTCAAACCACTAAATGGAAACAAAGTAAATATGTATGTTTGTGGTCCAACGGTTTATGATAATGCACATTTGGGACATGCAAGATGTTACATAACATGGGATGTTTTGTACAGATATTTGAAATTCAAAGGGTATGACGTTACATATTGTAGAAATGTTACAGATGTGGATGACAAGATTTTAAAAAAATCTGAAATGTTGGCAAAAACCCCTGATGAGATTGCAAAAATTTATTATGATTCTTTCTCAAAAAGTATGAAAGATTTAAATAATTTAAAACCGGATGTTGAACCATTTGCTACAAAAACATTGGGTGAGATGATTGCTATTATTAAACAGTTGATAGAAAAAGGTCACGCCTATGAAGTTAATGGTGACGTATATTTTAGAGTAAAAAGCTTTGATAAATATGGGGCATTGTCAAAACAGCCATTAGATAGCCTTGAAGCTGGAGCAAGGGTTGAAGAATCTGACATAAAAGAAAATCCAATGGATTTTGCTCTTTGGAAAAAGGATGAAAAATTTGGATACAAAAGTCCTTGGGGAGTTGGACGTCCAGGGTGGCATATCGAATGTTCAGCTATGAGCAGAAAATATTTAGGAAAAACCGTAGATATTCACGCTGGTGGTGCTGACTTAATATTTCCTCATCATGAAAACGAAATTGCTCAGTCAGAATGTGCTAATGATTGCAAATTCGTAAATTATTGGCTTCACAACGGCTTTGTAACTATAAACAAAGAAAAAATGTCAAAATCTTTGGGTAATTTCTTGACGATTGATGATGTTTTGAAAAAATACGATGCTAATACAATAAGATTTTTTATTTTAACAAATCATTATAGAATGCCTGTTGAGTTTTCAGATGAAGCTTTATCATCTGCTGCAACTGGTATAAAGCGTCTATACAATGCTGTGAACGAAGCAAGAAAGACTTTAACTCTTGATGAAACATTAAATGTTAAGGAAACAAAGGCTGGTAAACTTTTTGAAGCTGCTATGGATGAGGATTTGAATACATCAAAGGCTTTGGCAGTATTGTTTGATTTGGCAACTGAACTTAACAAAAATAAGAATAGAGAAGATTACACAGTTCTTTATAAATTGGCTTCAGTTTTGGGATTTAACTTTGATAAAAAAGAAATATCGGAAGATGAGTTAAAAGAAAAAGTTGAAAAGTTGTCACAAATTCTTGATAAAAATTTGAATTCAATTGATGAACTTATTGAGATGAGAAAAAATGCAAGAGCGGAAAAGGATTGGGCGCTTGCGGATAAAATCAGAAATGCAACACAAGAAGTTGGAATAGTATTGAAAGACGGAAAAGAAGGCACAACGTGGGAAGTAAAATAACAAAGTTTTTACTTTTGGTTTTGTTTTTTTGTTTTTCCTTGATTACTTGTAATGCGGAAACTTATGTTAGGGTTGGAATTAGTGATAACAATTTCAAAAATCTTCCACATTCTAATTTATCGGTTTTTGCAACATCGGACTGGGCTCTTTACGACAAATCTACTTCCGCTTTAATTATGAAATTTCAAAGAGAAGATTTGGTTGAAATTAAGCTCGAGGATGGAAAATTTTTTGTTTATAAAAATGGTAAAATCGCAATAAAAAACTTTACTGGGGTTTTAATTGTACATTCTCCAAATGGAATGTTGAATATTTCTGGGTTGAAGAGAAAGTCAAAACAAGCGATGTACCATGGAATATTTGAGCTTATCCCAAAAAATGAAAAAACTTTTTACGTTGTAAATGTACTTGAATTGCAACAGTATTTAAAAGGGGTTGTTCCAAATGAAATGCCTGTAAGTTTTGGGCTTGAAGCTTTAAAGGCTCAAGCTATTGCCGCAAGAAATTATGTTCTAATGCCAAGAACAAGAGCATATAAAGAATTTGATGTTGATGATTCAGTGGCAAGTCAAGTTTATTTTGGTGCAAATACTGAAACTGAACTTTCAAATAAAGCCGTAGATGAAACCTCTGGTTTGGTGGCTTTATATAATGGTCAGTTGATTTTAGCTCAATATTGTTCAACTGCAGGTGGATATACTGAAGATTTTCAAAATGCGTTTTCTGATAATACTTTAAAAATTTTTCCGGCAAAGCAAAAACCTTATCTAAAGGGTCGTCCTGATATGCTATCTTTTGGTAGTTTGCAAGAAGAGTCAGCTGCAAGAAATTTCTATATGACAAAGCCTTCTTCTTACGACATATTTTCTCCATATTATAGATGGACAAAAGAATTTGATAAAAATGAACTTGAACAAACTTTGCAAAAAACTTTGATTTCGCAATCAAAAACAGGGTTTGTTTATCCAATGTTTACTCAAAATAATCAAATTGGAACTTTAAAAGAAATTAAAGTTTTGCGAAGAGGTGTTTCTGGAAAAATAATGGAGCTTGAAATCCATACTACAAAAGGTATATGGAGAGTTAAAAAGGAACTTGTTGTAAGAAGAATTTTCCAGAAAAATGGTGTTTCTTTGCCAAGCGCAAATGCAGTTTTTGAACATATTTACGATGAAAATGGAGATTTATCAAAGATTGTAATATATGGTGGTGGATTTGGGCATGGCGTTGGAATGAGTCAATATGGGGCAGGTTTTATGGCAAAAAATCTCGGTAAATCTTTCTCCGAAATTTTGCAAAGATATTACTATGGAATAAATATCGCAACAGTGCCTATCACCGTTTCTTCAAATAATTCCCCTTATAGTGTCGAATTTTATGCTCCTAAAAAACATGCTTATCTTGTTGTAGATAATTGCTGTAATATTTCTGAATTAAGTGCTAATATAAACGGAGAGGTTGTTAAAATTCCTCTTTATAAAAAAAATATAGGAAGTGAATTAAGAATAGATATATCGAGATATATCGGGAAGGGAAAAAACAACATAGCTTTTTCTGTGCTACAAAATGGTTGCTGGGTAAAGCTCTATGTTGAAGTTGTAGAAAAAAATGTCTTGTAGTTGTGAGAAAAATCAAAGTATATTAAAAGCAGCATGGCTTATTGCTGTGGTTACGATAGTAAGTAAAATTATTGGGTTTATAAGGGATATTACCATTGCAAAATGTTATGGCGCAACAATGGTTTCTGATGCGTATTTTTATGCATATCAACTTCCTGCACTTGCAATAATACTTTTAGGTGGAGTTGGCGGTCCTTTTCATAGTGCGGCTGTTTCTGTTTTTTCCAAGATGATTCCATCATTCAAAGAAAAAGCAAGCCCTGAGTTGAATAAATTATTTAATACATTTTTAACTGCAACATTTTTAATTTTTACTGTGATTGCAGTTCTATGCTTTATTTTTTCTGACCAAATTATGGGAATAATAATTTCTGGTCATAATCCTGAATTGGTATCTCTTGCAGGTATGCATTTGAGAATTATGTCCCCAGTGTTGATTATTGGAGGAATTGTTGGAATTTATTATGGAACTCTTGTCAGTTACAGAGAATTTATGCTCCCTAATATGGCTCCAATTTTGATGAGTGCTGTAATTATCACAATGATTACTCTTGTTCACAACGATACATCCGGAAGAGTTTTGGCAATTGCAACTACAATCGGTGCTCTATGTCAGTTTTTATATCAAATTCCTAAAATTAAACAATTAGGATTTAGATTGAAACCTAATATTGATTTTAAGTCAGAAAAATTCAAACAGATTTGTGAATTGTTGTTTCCTGCTGTATTAAGTTCTACTATTGGACAATTATATGTTTACATCGATATGTTTTTTGCATCATCTCTTGTCGTTGGTGCATGGACTGCTATTGGGTATTCAAATAGAATTTTTCAATTTCCGGTAGGGATTTTAGTTACAGCATTTTTAGTTCCGCTATTTCCTATTTTCTCAACTCTTGTTGGACAGAAAGAGTTTGAGCAAATTAAAACATACTTCAATAGAGGGGTTGGACTATTATTTTTTGTAGGACTTCCAATAATGATAGGGATTTGGACAGTTGGCTATGATGCAATAAGATTGATTTTTGAAAGAGGTGCTTTTGACCAAAGAGCAGTAATGATGGTTACACAAGCTCTAACTTTCCTTGCTTTTGCTATTCTTCCTTACGTGTTCAGAGATTCTATAACAAGAATTTATTATTCATTTAATGATTCAAAAACTCCATTTTTAACTGCCGTATTTTGTATTGGTTTGAAAATCTTCTTAAACTGGTTATTCGTAATTCAATTGAAAGTCGGAAGTGGAATCGGTGGTATAACTCTTTCAACTTCAATGGTAACGTTGTGTAATGCAACATTGCTTGGTGTTTTGGTTTCTAAAAAAATCAAGATGAACTACAAAGATTTGTTTTTTAACTTGGCTAAAATGCTTGTTGCAGCAGCAATAACATTATATATTTGTTTTGTTGCAGGATTGTACTTTACAATGTATTTCCATAATATGCCTGCTGTTATTTTCGAAATATCAAAGATTATATCAATTATGATACTTTGCGTTTTGGTTTACGTTCCACTAAACCTTGCTTTGAAAAACGAATATGCAATTGAACTTTTTGCACGTGTGTCAAATAAAATTAAGGGAAAATTTAATGGCTTACATAAATAATATCGATGAAATAAATGAAATTTTGAAAAACGATGGGATTATTGCCTTTGTTACAGATACAGTCTGGGGACTTGGTTGTTTGCCAAGCTCTAAAAAAGCAGTTGAAAAAATTTATGAAATTAAGCATCGTGAAGCTCAAAAACCGCTCATTTTGATGTCATCAAAAGTTGAATATCTGAAACCTTATATAAAAAGGTTTGATGGAAAAGTTAAAGAGTTGGCTAATAAATTTTTTGCTGGAGCTTTAACTATTGTGACAGAAAAAAGTGAAAAAACTCCAGATTATATGACTTCAAATTTTCAAACAGTAGGGATAAGAATACCAGATAATGCTATCTTTCAGGAACTATGTGACAACATTGATGGGAATGTACTTGCAACTACAAGTGCAAATCTCTCTCACGAACCTTCTGCAAAAACTTACGAAGATGCAAAAAAATGTATGACAAATCGTGCAGATTTTATTGTGCCAGATTATGGTTTCCTTGCTAAAGGGCTTGAATCAACTGTCGTGCTCGTTAATGAAGATGAAGTAAAAATTCTCCGTCAAGGTGAAATTAAACTTTAAGCTTTTTAAATCACGAAACTTCGTACATATTTGCAAACACTTTCAAGTTGCTTTGCATTTAATTTGTCTATTTCTGTGTGAAGGTATGTTTTCAATTCAATCTCTGGTTGGAGATGGTAAAATTCAAATAAATCTTTAATTTCAATGTTAAAAGCATTTGCAAATTTTAAAAGAAGTTGGGAATTTGGCATATGTTTTCCAAGCTCAATACTGCTCAAATGCTTGCTATCAATCCCAGTTATCTCCGCAAGCTGAATTTGAGTCATATCATTTTTTATACGAAGTTCTCTAATTTTTTTACCCAATAAACTTTTAACATCCATAGTTATATGGTAGCAAATTATTAAAATATATGAACCGTAATATTGGAGAATACTTGACGTATATTCGTAAATTTTATATACTTTGTATTGAAATATGGCGAAAAACGATATAAAAATCGTTTATATCTAAAATCATTCTTTGTGGGAGTAAAAACTTGCTTCCATTTTTTTAAGGGAGAAAGTTTTTATTATATTCATCTCTTGGTAAGAATGGGTACATATCTTCAAGACTTGGGGATATCATTGACCCATCTTCGAGTTTTCGAGAAGAAAGTTTAGGTAAAAATGAGTATTCTTTTTGAACGAAAACTTCACATAAAATCGCATCTTCATAATTTAAAACTTCTTTAATTTGTTCATCGATATTTATTGGAGATTTAATACTCTTGTATTTTATGTTGAAAGCTTGTGCAATTTTTTCAAAATTAGGTATTCCAACCCCACTATCAACACCAGAACCAGTCATTCTTCCGTTAAAGAAATTTCTTTGTGTTTGTCTTATTGACGAATAACCATCATTATTTATTACAAAAATTTTTATTGGTAATTTGTTATATGAGATAGTTTCAAGCTCTTGCAAGTTCATCATTATAGAACCATCTCCAGTGCAACATATTGTTCTTCTGCCATTTCCAGCAACGTATGCTCCGATTGATGCTGGAAGGTCATAACCCATTGATGCATCGCCAGAATTTGAAATGTATCGTTGATTTTTTTTGATTTTTGCCATTTGAAAAGGACAAATGCAAGACGAGCCATTCCCCATAACAAAAATATCATTTTCCTTGAGATTATCTACGAGTATTTTTGAAAAGAAATATGGATTAAGTTCGTTGTTTTCTTTTTGTTGATGACATTCTTCATTTGAATATTTTTGTTTTAAATTTTTACAAAAATCAAGCCAATCTGATTGAGGGTTTGCGGTTGCATTCATTAGTTTAGGTAGAAAGTCCGCTAAATCTGCGTTTATAGCTAAATCTGGTTTTACAAGAGGTTTTTTTAATTCTGCCTCGTCAATATCTACAACTATTTTGAACGCATTTTTTGCAAAATTTTCCCAATTATAACTTACCTGTCTTATGTTGTTTCTTGTTCCTAATTCAAGTATTAAATCTGCATTTTGGAGTGTAAAATTTCCAGCTCTTTGTCCTATTGTTCCTATTCTTCCAATGTAGTATGGATTTTCATCTTCTATTAGGTCGAAGCCATTAAGGGTAGTGACTACTGGAATTTTTAAATTATCAAGAAGTTTTAAAAATGTGTCTTGGGTATTTGAAAGTCTGATTCCGTGACCTGCAACAATTAAGGGCTTCTTTGCTTTCTTTAATTTTTCGACAACTTCTTCGATGTGTAAATTGTAAGATTTTTTCTCTGGAGCTTTAAATTCAATGAGCTCATCTTCTTCTATTATAGCTGATTGAACGTTCATTGGAATGTTCAACCAAACTGGGGCAAATCTTCCAGTTGTTGCCTCGTAAATGGCCTTATCTAAATGATATTTTATAGTATTAGGGTCATATACTGTTTGTGCATATTTTGTTAAAGGTTTTACAACAGAAATTATATCAACTTCTTGATCTCCAAGTTGTCGAAGAGGAATATTTTTACAGCTATCAAGCATTGTTGTGTATTTAACTTGACCAGATATGTATAGTACAGGAACTGAGTCTGTCCATTGACCAAAAACTCCATTTAAGCAGTTTAATCCTCCAGGTCCTGTTGTAACGTTTACAACTGCAAGTTCTTGATTTACTCTCGCATATCCTTCTGCTGCAATTGCGGATGCTTGTTCGTGGTGGTTTGCTATATAATGATCAATTCCATGTCCCAAACTGTCGTTGAGATGCATTGCCCCGCCACCTGATACCATAAAGAATGTTTTAACTTTATATTTTTCTTTAAGTCTTTTAGCTATGTAATCTGATAATTTTATTTTTGCCATAATTTATTCTTTCTAAACTTCCAAACCTCTATCATAAATTTTTTTCTTTAATGTTTCATCATAAGCGTATGGACAATCAATATCATCAATTTTTACGGGATTATCTGCTTTTATATCGTGTAATAATACTTCACCTCTCATAAGCTCTCTGCAAGATATCTGTCCTTTTTGAAGAGGAATGGCAAGATATACATCTTCATCATTTAAAGTTTCTCCTGCTTTTAAATCTCTTTTTGCATAAACCCCTCTAACTAATGCATCAAGATACTGTGTTTCAGCTTTTTCAGGAATATATTTGTAATCTGGCGAGCATCCACAAATTTCAATAGCAGATTTATATGCTTTAATCCATCTGTCCAAATCAGCTGGAGTTGAGCAATAAGGAGAAATTGGAACATTGTTATAATCTATGTCGATATGTCTTTCAAACGTTCTTGCACCCTTTGCGTATGCAATCATAATGCCCTTTTCTATATCGTCATTTGTTTCGTGAGTTGAAAATCCTATAACATGATTTGGATATCTATTTTTTAGATAATCGATTTGATTTAGTTCTAATTGGTTTTTCTCACTTGGATAAAGTGCAACACAATGATTTATTGCAAGTGGAATGTTTCTGTTATCAAAGAATTTTACGATATCATCAATGTCTTTTACGGAAGAACCTCCAGTTGAAACGATTACTGGTTTTCTTGTTTTTGCAATTTCTTCAATTAAGACCCAGTCGTTTAAATCAGAAGATGCTATCTTTATAATTTGAATTCCTAAATTGACACATGTTTGTACAGACTTTTCATCAAATGGTGTTGACATTGTAATGCATCCAGATTTTCTTACAGTATCAACTAAAATACCATATTCGCTCTCATCCATTTTGGTTTTAACAGTTTTGTTAATGTATCTTATATCTTGTCTGTTTTTAAAATCTTTGTGGATAAAATGATCAACATCTCGAAATTGAAGTTTGATTGCAGCCTTTATGTTGTTAAATCTTACAATCCTTGAAAAATCAGTAATGATTTTCTTTCCACGTTCAACATCGCCCCAATGGTTATTTGCAAGTTCCAATACAAACAAATCTTCAAATATATTATTTTTCATTGTGATAGTACCTTTTGTTTAAGGGAACAAGATAAATTTATTCTAAACAAAGATATATTTCAATAAGTTAGTGCTGAATTGCAAGAATTTTTGATATATTCACACAGTTTATTCAAGCCTTCTTCCATACTTGTAAACTGAAAATTTGGAATGCTTTCCAAAAGTAAAGAATTGTCGCCAGTGTATTCATTGTTTAAAATTGGATTTAAAATTTTAATGTCAGCATTGCTGTTTGTGATTTTTTTTACAATATTTGCAATTTCCAAAAGGCTTATGCTTTCGCAAGGAGTAATATTTATAATGTTTTTTTGTGGAAATTTTTCTACAAAACATTCAATGATTTTTTGAGCATCTTCAATGAAAAGATAATCAAATACTACGTTTTGATTTATTGTGATATCTTCATTTTTAAGTGCTTGTGATATAGCGTATGATGGAAATCTATTTTCTTTTTCTCCATATCCGTAACAGCCAAATATGTTTAGCATTAAAACATCATCTCTATCTTTTATCATATTTGAAATCAAAAGTTTTGATTTTCCATATAAATCTTCAGGGATAAATTGTCCAATTTCACTTTCTTTAACTTTATGTAAATTTCGACTTTTACCATACATTGCACCAGAACCAAATAAGATTACTTTGCAAGATGTTTTTTTACTGTTTAAAATGTTTTCAACCATAGCAAGATTATCTTCAATTGTGCTGTCTGCATCTTTTATACCTCTTGCACCGCCAGTATTTCCACAATGAATTATAAAATCAATATCGTTAGATTTAAAATAATTTTTAACTGCAACATCATTTGTTAAATCAAGTTCATAGCTTCTTGGAGTCAAGAGAGTGTATTTTTGTTCAAAATTTTTCTTTAAATTTTTACCTATAAAGCCACCTGAACCTGTTAACAATATTTTCATTTTAATTCCCTCTAATTTTTATAAAAATATTGTACCATAAAATACATTCATGTAATAAAAAGCGAGAGCTTTAAGCTCTCGCACTAAGGTTATTTAAGGTTATTGTTCTTAAGAGGATTTTTGAGCAGTTTTTAAATGCTCTTGAACTTTTTTTGCAACTTTTGAAGTGACATCAAGAGTCTTATCACCAATTGTTGCGATAACATTCATAACTTTTTGTTTTGCGTTCGCATTTTCAGTAACTTTTACATATTTCTGAAGTTGAGGAACATATTTTCTTGCGACTGCAGAACCACCAGCTATTATGATTGCTGTCATTAAAGCTTTTTTAAGAAAACTGTCGTTTTTCTTTTGTTCTGGTTTTTTTGAAGATACAAAAACATCGTTTGGATATGGTCTTGTTGTGTAACCTTCTTTTCCATAAGGTTGAATTCCATTGTTTTGTACCGCAGTTTGTTTGAATATCGGAGTGTAGCCGACATTGTTAATGTTTGTCATAATATCCGCCTTTACTTAAATAACCTCTATGAATTATTAAAGTTTTATTTCTCATGATAATTGCCTTATTTTTAAACTTTAGTTTACATAACTTAATAAAACGAGCAAGTTTATATATTTATTATTGACCATAAAGGTGTCGAAGGATAAAATGTCAAAATGGTTGGAGCAAAAAAGGTAAGGAAATTTGGATTTTTAAATGGAGCTGCAGCAGCTTGCAGTTATGGTTTAAACCCTCTATTTTCTCTGCCTTTGTTTGCATTAGGTTTTAGTGTAAATTCCGTTTTGTTTTATAGATATGCAATTGCGGTTGTTATTTATAAAATTTTGTTGATGTTTAAAGGTGATATTGATTATAGAGTTTCAAGAAAAGAGATAATCTGTTTGCTTTATTTAGGGATAATGTTCACTCTATCTTCAGTTACGCTATTTACATCATTTAATTATATTGCATCTGGAGTTGCGTGTACGATTTTATTTGTTTATCCGGTTATAGTTGCTTGCATAATGGCAATATTTTTCAAAGAAAAGGTTACAAAAACGACAGTAATCTCTGTTGTTGTTGCTTTGACTGGAATATTTCTCTTGAATTCTTCTTTTGATAAGAATGCAATATCAAAAGTTGGACTCTTTTATATTTTGTTGTCTGCGTTATCTTATGCTCTTTATATGGTGGGAATTAGAACAATAAAAACAGTAAAGAAAATGCATTCTGATAAGATTACATTTTATGTAATGTTTGTAAGTGTACTTTTTTATTATGTAATATTGAACTTTGGAGTTGACTTACAGCCTGTTTCTGGGATAAAAGAATGGGTTTGTGTTTTAGGTTTAGCAATAGTTCCAACAATTATATCCTTGGAAACAATAAATATTGCAATAAAAATAATTGGTGCGACAAAAACAGCAATTTTAGGTGCATTAGAACCATTGACAGCGGTTTTGATAGGGACTTTGATATTCAAAGAACAGTTTTCTTTTAGCATTGGAGTTGGAATAATTTGTGTGCTATCTGGGGTGACACTTACTGTTTTAAAAAAATGAATTTATCTTGTAAAAAGGGCGTCGTTTAAAGTTTAAACGACGCCCTTTTATTCTTTATTCTTGAATATCTTTAGTACTCAAAGCAATTCTGTGTTCTTGTGGAGTGAACTTTTTGATTAAAACTTTAATCTTATCATTTACTTTAAATACGTTGAATGGGTTAACATTTTCGCCTTCGATTTCAGCAACAGGAAGAAGAGCTTCAACTCCAGGGAAGATGTTTACGAAAACACCGAAACCAGTGATTTTATTAACAGTACCTTCGATGATTTCACCTTCTTTGAATTGACCTTCGATTTCTTCCCAAGGGTTAACACCCATTCTCTTCAAGCTTAAGCTGATTCTTTTTAGTTCAGAGTCAATCTTGATAATTTTAACTTCAATTTTAGAGCCTAAAGTTAAAACGTCAGAAGGGTGTTTAATTCTTTGCCAAGAAATTTCTGAAATAGGAAGCAAACCATCGATACCGTTGATGTCAACGAAAGCACCGAAATCTGCAATTCTTACAACTTCACCAGTTACAACTTGATCTTCAGAAAGTTCAGCAAGAACGTTGTCTACAACTTGATCTCTTTGTTCAGCAACAGCTTGTCTTTGAGAAAGGATAAGTTTGTTCTTTTTAGGATCAGCTTCCAAAACTTTAACTTCGATTTTTTGGTCAATCAAACCTTCAAATGGAAGACCAGTTCTCAATTGGCTTGAAGGGATGAAACCTTTAAGGTCTGCAACGTCAACCAAAACACCGCCTTTAACGAGAGCAACAACTTTTGCAAGAATTGTATCGCCAGAAGTTTTAGCATCATTAAGTTGAGCCCAAGCTTGAGCACAAGCAATTCTTTTCAAAGATAAAATCATTGCATCTTGATCATTTTCTTCTTTTAAAACATAGAACTCTTTTTCATCACCAATTTCAAGTGAAGATTGTTCAGTGTCAGTTGAAGAAATTTCATTATCTGGCAAAAATGCTTCTGTTTTAGCACCTTTAACGCTAACTAAATAACCGTCTTTTTCTCTCTTAATGATGATACCGTCAACGATATCTGCAACATTGTGAGATTTTGCAAACGATTCTTGTAATAATTTTTCAAAATCTTGAGTTTCTGTCATTTTTTCATTCTCCTTTTATTTTCTCTATAACATTGTGTATAACATATTCTGGTGTAGATGCTCCAGCAGTAATGCTTATTTTTTGAGCATTCTTAATTAGATCAGAGTATTCTTTTAAATCTTTATCATCTTCTATATGGATTGTTTTAGTAATTTTAGTTAAAATTTCTGCAAGGTGTGTTGTGTTTGCACTTTTTTTAGACCCAACAACAATCATTAAATCGGCTTTTGACGCAAGTTCTTTGGCTTCATTTTGTCTTAGAGATGTGCTTGCGCAAATCGTATTTTCAAGCATAAGCTCTTTCGACAAAGGAATTAGAGCTGAAATAATTTCAGTAAGAGTAGAGAGTCTTTGCGTAGTTTGTACAACTACACCAATTTTTTTGTGGGATTTTAATTCGTCTTTAATGCTTTCAAGTTGACTTACATCGTTTACGATAGCGATTTTGTCGCCATAAAGTTCTGCATTAGCTTTTATTGCCATAACTTCTGGATGATTAGCTTTTCCAACAATAATAAGATAGTAACCTGCTTTGACAGTTTCAACAGCCTTTTGTTGGACTTTTTTAACATCAGGACAAGTTAAATCTACAATTTCAAAGCCTGCATCTTCAATTTGTTTAAAAATTTGAGGAGATGCACCATGACTTCTAATTACACAAATACCATTTCCTTTTTCTGGGATTTCATAAATAGTTTTTATTCCCAACGATGCAAGTTCTTCTATAACGTTAGTGTTATGAATAAGTTCGCCAAGGATATAAATATTTTTGTCTGGATTTTCGAGTTTTAATTTTTTAACTGTTTCAACGGCTCTTTTTACGCCGTAACAAAAACCCGAATGTTTTGCAAGTGTAATTTCTTTATGCAATTTGCAAATAATCTTCTTTCTTTAGAACTCGCGAAAGGAACTTTCGCTGTAAGAATATTTAACCATAAAAAGATTTTATTTCAAGTGATTATATATTATAATTCGAGATATGAAGAATTTTGATTACATAATATTGAACAAATTTATAAAAGAAAATGAGAAGTTTTTTACTGGGGCTGTAATAAGAAAGGTTATGCAACCTTCAAGACAAGAACTTGTTATTGTATTGCGAAATTTTGGAGAAAATAGAAAATTTTACATAAATATAAATCCACAATTATTTCATATATGTTTTATGACCCAACGTGGAGAAGAATTAAGGGGAATAAAAAATCCCAAAAAGCCTCCAATGTTTTGTATGCTGTTAAGGAAGTATATTGAAAATTCAAGAATAGTAAAAATCAATCAGCCTGAAGGAGAAAGAATATTTGAGTTTTATATAAATTCAACAGATGAAGTGGGAGATGAAATTTATTTATGTCTTGCTATTGAGCTTATGGGAAAACATTCTAATGTTATCTTGTACAATTATGATACCAATATGATATTGGGTTGTATGCACAATGTTGGGGTTGAAAAGAGTCGAGAGAGAGAACTTTATGGGGGGTTACCATATATATATCCACCTAAAAATAGAGTAAAAAGTTTTTCTGGTTTGTCAGAAGAATTGAAAAATAATGAACCGGTAAATGAGTTTATTGATAGTTATTATTCTGAAAAACAGAATGAAGATAAGGTAAGGGCATTAAAACAATCCTTAACGGTTAAGATTAACTCATCTTTAAAAAAAATAAATAATACATTGAAAAAACTTGAATTACAGAAAAAAACTGATAAAGAGTATTACAAAAAGTGTGGAGATTTGATTAACGCAAATTTATACGGTCAAAAAGATTACGTTGACTACATTGATGTAGAAGATTTTGAAGTGGGTGGAATTGTTAGGGTTAATTTAGATAAAACAAAGACCTTGGTAGAAAATGCTTGTCGCTATTACAAATTGTACAATAAGGCAAAAGTTTCAATGCAAAAGCAAATGGAATTGAGCAAAGGGTTGGGGGAAGAGAAACAATATCTTGAGGATATGATGTTCTTTGTTGAAAGTGCACGTGAAGTAAAAGATTTAGAAGAGATATTATCAGAAATTGGTGTTGAGGAGGAAAAAGAAAAAGTATCAAAATTAAACATAGATGAGAGAATGATTGGTGAATATAAAGTATTTGTTGGAAAGAATAATCGTCAAAATGATTATATAGTGTCCAAAATTGGAAGGAAAAATGATTATTGGTTTCATGCAAAAAACATGTCAGGCGGGCATGTTTTGTTAAGACTTGAAAGTGGTCAGATGATAAATGATAAAATAGTATATGAGTGTGCAAAGCTTGCTAAAATGAATAGTGCTGGAAAAATATCATCAAAAGTTGGGGTAATATATACAAAATTTAAGAACATAAAAAAGCCTCCAAAAGCAAATTTGGGGTATGTTATATATAAGGGAGAGGAAGAAATTATAATAGATTAGAAAAAAAGTGTTTAAAATAAAAAAGTTTTATGATACAATAAAAATCAGCCGTAAGGAGAAGTGGCCGAGTAGGCTTAAGGCGGCACCCTGCTAAGGTGTTGTATGGAGTAATCTGTACCGTGGGTTCGAATCCCACCTTCTCCGAATTTAGCTCCCGCAAGGGAGCTTTTTTATAGGATTATATTTGTGGTTTATTAGTCTAATTTGAATTTGCTTAATATTATCAGTGAAAGCATAAATTCAATAAATTTTGTACTGTTCGTAGCACTATCACTTGCACCAAGAACATTATAATATTCTTTTTGATTTTCTTTAATTAGAGTTTCAACAGGAAGCCAAGCAAATATTTCTTTCCATTCTACTATCCATTTATTTCACCATAAAATAGTATTCATGATATATTTATCCTAAGGTTGCAACAACAAAAAGGTACATAATCTTTATGAAATTCACAATTAGAAAATTTGAGCAAGAAGATAAAACCGAAATCCTTTATATGATGAAAGTTTTTTATTCTTCAGATGCTGTTTCTACAAATGGAAGTGACGAAATTTTTGAACGTGATTTCACTGCATGCGTGCAAGACAGCCCATTTCTCGAAGGTTATGTTTTAACTAATAATGACGAAATTCTTGGATACGTTATGTTAGCAAAAAGTTTTTCAACTGAGTTTGGAAAACCTTGTATATGGTTGGAAGATTTGTATTTAAAGCCAGAACATCGAGGAAAAGGAATTATTCCTGAAGTGATTAAATATGTTGAAAATCTCTATAAAAATTGTATTTTGAGGTTAGAAGTAGAAGATGAAAACACTCATGCTGTTTATGTATATGAAAAATCAGGATTTTCTCGTTTGCCTTATGTAGAAATGAAAAAAGACGTATAAAATTTTTTATGAAAAACACAATTTAGATATTATCCATAAAATTTCCTTATTTTTGTCCGTTAAATTTGCTTGCATCCAGATATTTTATTACTCTTGCAGGATTGCCGACTACAACGGCATTTGCTGGTACATCTTTTGTAACAACAGAGCCTGCTCCTATAATTGCGTTCTCTCCAATTGTGACGTTTGGTAAAATCGTTACGTTTACTCCTATCCAAACATTTTTCTTTATATGTACTGGACTACATGTAATAACTGGTCTATCGTAAAAATCGTGGTTGTTTGTTGCAATAGTACAGTTTAAAGAAATCTTTGTATCATCTTCTATAATCAAGCCTCCAGCTGACATACATTGAAATCCATTCATTAAAACTACATTGTTTCCAATTTTTACTTTGTTTGCAAGATTTACAAATATTGGGGCATTTATTATTGTGTTTTCGCCAATGTTTTCTCCAAAAAGTTCTTTTATCAAATTTTTACTTTCATCTGTTTGAGGCATTGTGTTATTTATTTTGAAACAAAGTTGTGAACTTCTGATATATTCTGCCATTCTTTCTTCATTTTTTATACGTAAATCGATTTTTTCCATAATCTTTCTCCTTCGTTATTTATCGGATAACACAATTACCGTACACTCAAACCTTCATCGAGATATTTTATCAAAGGATAAATAAAGAATTCGATTATTCTTCTTTTTCCTACGTTTATTTCTGCGTTAAGGCTCATACCTGTTCTAATTTCTTCATCTTTTCCTTCAACTTTTAGTGTATGTGATAGTGGAGTTATATAAACTTCGTAAACTCTTCCTAATTTTTCGTCTTCAATACTGTTTTTAGACACAGTTTTAACCCTGCCTTCTATCATACCATATTTTTGAAAGCTAAATGTATCTATTTTTATACTTGCAGGCATTCCTTCCTTTACAAAACCTATGTCTTGGTTTAGCACAATAGCCTTAACTAAAATTGGTGTATTATCTGGAGTTATTGCAAAGAGTTGTTGAGCGGGTGTTACAACACCGCCTATTGTGTGAATAAAAAGTTTGTCTACATATCCGTCGCAAGGAGATTTTATAGATTGTTTTGAATTTCTGAATATTATTTGGTCGGCATTTGACCTTAATTCATTTGCGGATTTAATTTTGTCTGCGAGTTTATCAAGATTTTTTGACCTAAAATCTTCTTTAATAACTCGAATTTCCTTATTTATTTGTATTTTTTTAGAGTTTAGCTCATTGATTTTATAGTTGAGTTTAATAATTTCTGCTTTAAGTGTTTTTACATCGTTTACTACTTTTTGATACTCGTCAAATGCAATTACATCGACAACGTTACTCATTCGATGTTCTTTGTCGGAGAGGTTATTTAAAATTTCCTGTTTTATTCTTTTTTCTTCTTTTGCTGATTTTAGTTCATCTAAAGTTTGTTCATATTCAGAATTTTTGACAGCAATTTGATTATTCAGCGTTGCAATACTTGCGCTATATAGGTTTTGTTGAACGTCGGCAGAACTCGATGTTTTGTCGACATTAAAATTTTTTCCACTTGCCGTGGCATTGAGTCGTTCAATTTCGAGGAGAGTATCTTCAAGGTTTTTTTGTATTGATTCTACTTGAGGTTCCGTAGTTGCAGGGTCAATTTCCATAAGGGTTTGACCTTTTTTTACAAAATCACCTTCTTTAACGAGAATTTTTGAAATAACCCCTGTGTCTAAGGGTTGGATTATTTTAGACTCTCCATCAGCTATAACTACGCCTTTGGCGCTTATTACGATATCTACTTTTGCAATAGTTACCCAAAGAATAGTTATTGTGATTATTGATACAACCAGCCAAAAGGTAAATCTTCCTATTGGACTTAGTGGTGCATCTTCTATTTCTGATAGAATTGGTTTAAATTCGTGACTATCATCGGTATTTATGATTTTTGAAATCACTTTATTTATTTCATTTTGAATTTTATCAAACATAGTTATTGTTATCCTATTATCTTACTAATGCTTGTTGTTCGGTTAAAAATTTGTAGTAGCCATTTTCTTCTAAAAGTTGGTTATGAGAGCCAGATTCAATAATTTTTCCTTTATCCATAACTATAATCAAATCACATTGTCTTACTGTAGAGAGCCTATGGGCAATAATAAAAGTTGTTCGTCCTTTGACTATTTGTTTCATATTTTTCATAATTATGCTTTCGGATTCGTAATCCAATGCAGAAGTAGCTTCATCCATAATCAGTATTTTTGGATTTGTAATAAGTGCTCTTGCTATTGCTATTCTTTGACGTTGTCCACCGGAGAGAGTAGACCCTCTTTCTCCGACTGTGGTGTCGTAACCTTCTGGTAATTGAGATATAAACTCGTCTGCGCCAGCAATTTTAGCCATATTTATAATCAATTCTATTGGCGCATTTTGCATTGGCAAAGAGATGTTATCTCTGATAGATCCAGAGAAAAGATAGTTTTCTTGTAGCACAACACCGATATTTTGTCTTAAGCTTGTTGGATTCATCTGCCTAATATCAATGCCATCAATGTAGATTGCGCCTTCATTTGCTATATAAAGTCTTTGAATAAGCTTTGTTATTGTACTTTTTCCGCTACCACTTTTCCCGACGATACCTACACTCATTCCAGATTTTATGTTGAGTGACAAATCGTTTATTACGTAAGGGGAATTGACATTATATTTAAAGCAGACTTTGTCGAATTTTACATTTCCTTTAACTTCTCTAAGTGAAATTGAGTTTTGGGAGAGGTTTTCCACTGGGGTATTTAGAATATCGCCAAGTCTATCTATACCAAGCAGAGCTTGTTGAAGTTCATTCCATAAGTTTACTAACCTCATCACGGGGGCACTAAATTGACCTGCGAACATTTGAAATGCAATGAGTTGCCCAATAGTCATTTTATTTTCTATAACGAGTTTTACGCCAATATATAAAATAGCGATAGTCATTGATTTTTGAAACAATCCTGACAGAGCGCCAGAGATATTGCCCATATTTGAAAGTTGAAATCCAGATTTAACATAATTTCCGAGATAATCTTCCCATTTTTTTTGCATAGAACCTTCAATGGCGAGCGATTTAACGGTTTGAATTCCTGTTACGGCTTCGACGAGATAAGAATTAGATTTTGCTCCAGTTTGAAATTTATGTTCCAATCTTGATCTTAATTCAGGGGTTACTATTAGGTATAGCATTGCGGTTAGGGCAATAAATCCTAAAACGACGAGGGTTAATTTTACTGAATACAATAACATCATAAATACGAACACGACGGAGAAAAACAAGTCGATTATTACGGAAACGGATTTATTGGTTATAAAATCTCTTATTTGGTCGAGTTCTCTCACTCTTGCTATGATATTACCAACTTTTCGACTTTCGAAGTAGGTGTATGGCAGGGCAAATAAGTGTTTGAATAATTTTGCGCCTAATTTTGCATCGATTTTACTAACGGTATGGATAAAGATATATTTTCTCGAGAGGTTAAGAAGAAATTCAAAAATCATAACAGCAATGAAACCAAAAGCTAAAACATCAAGAGTTGTGAGAGTTCTATGAACAATGACTTTATCGAGGATTACTTGAGTAAAAAGTGGTGTAACAAGTCCAAATAATTGAACGATAAAGGACCCGAGCATAACTTCTGATATAACTTGTTTATAGGTTAGACATTCGTTAAAGAACCATTTAAATCCGAATTTTATTTGTTCGTTAAAAATTTTGTGAGCGAGCACAATAAAATTATTGTTGCACAGTTGACTTATGTCATTGAAGGAAACTTCTTCTGGTTCTTTTTTTTGTGGACTGTATATGAGGCATTTTTCGTCTTTTGAATTAACTTTCAAAAGCAAGGAGAAAGAGCCGTCTGAGTTTATTGTTATTGCGGGCAGGGGATATTTATCTTTAATTATGTTTGGGGAGAGGTTTTTGATTTTTACTTTAAAATCTGAATTTTTAATAATTCTTACAAGTTCTTCTGGGGACAATTCTTCTTGAGATATAGCATATTCTTTGAGAATTTTTTGCATATCCACATTAACTTGATGAATTTTAGTAATTATTTCAAAACATTTTAAGCCAGTAGTCATTAGAGTTTTCCTATATTGTCATTGTATTTGTTTAGAACAAATTTTTTATAAGCAGTAGTAAATTCTGATATTTGTGATTTTTGAACGGATAGTTTTTGATTAAGCAGTTTGATTTTTTCGTTGAGATAAGTTTGTTTGTCGATTAAGAGGTTTTCGTTTAGCCTATCGAGCATAGAGATGTTGGTATTTATAAGTTCCAACATGGTTTTATTATTATCGAGAAGTTGTTTAGAGAAATTAGAATCGGCATTGATTTTTTCTGCATTACGGTTAAAGTCGGCGATTTTTTGTTCTTTTTCTATTTCGAGTCGGAGAATTTCGAGATTAAGCCGATCTCTTTCGCTTTTATTTTTAAATCCGTCGAACACGGGTAAATACCCTGTTATTCTAAACTTAAGCCCTTTTTGCCCAAAGTTATCGAAGGCACTTGATAGGTCATTTGGACTTGCACCATAGAGATAATAGTTGGCAGAAAAAGTGAATTGAGGTAAATTTTTCTTTTTAGCGATAAGCAATTCTTTTTGTTTTTTTTCTATTTCTGCGTTGTATATCTGAATTTCCGGAGGGTTATCGTATTGAATATTAACAGAAAGTATTTCATTAGAAATTTCGAAATCGGAGAGAACGTCATCTTTGAGGTAATCTTGTTTTGAATAAAAGGATAAATCTTTGAGAGTTTTCTCATATTCGTTAGAGATTTTATTTATGTCATTTTCGAGTTCTTTAAGTTTGATATTTTCTGCAATTACGGAAGGTTTATCGACTTGTCCAGCTTGATTAAGTCTTGATTTTATTGATAGCAATTCTTTTTCTATAACCAAAATTTCTGTTTTGATTAGAATTTCCTTATACTCACTTAATGCTTTAGCGTATAGTTCGACAGAGTTTAATTCAATATCTCTCATTGTTTTTAAGTAGTTTGCTTTTTTAGAGATGACGTCTTTTTTTGCGATTTTAAGGTTATCACCTCTTATTCCAAAGTCCCAGAGATTGTAGGTTAAACCTGCGGAAATAGCATTTTGGTAGATATCACTGCCATAAATAACTTCGTTTCCGATATACATAGTTTGTTTAAAATTTTCTGGTGCGAGATCTTTGTTAAATTCTCCGTAGGCATATATCCCGAGTTTTGGGAAATATTCAGATTGAGCTTCCTTAATTTTGACTTTAGATATATCGATATCTGTTTTAGTGAGTTTAATATCGTATGAGTTTTCTAAAATTTGGTTTAAGGTTGTATTCCAATCTACGGTTTTTCCCAAAACTGGGGTAGATATTAAGAAAAAAACGATTAAGAATAAAATCTTTTTCATAATAACCTATTAGTTAGCCATAACAAGAGTTAGGTCTTGAGTGTCTTGTTTATCAAAAGATGAAAGAACGAAATCCTCATCAGGAGAATAAGAATTCATTTCCTGAATAATCATGTTAACATCTTCATCACTGTTACTATCTACCAACAAGTTAGTCAAATCGGTAATTACAGTGCCATCAGAGAATTCAAATTTTTCGATAGCTCTTGATTTATTAGGGTCGAATTGATCGTTGATGAATATTCCACTCCATGTAGTTCCATCGTTTACAACTATTTGAAGATTGTTGCCACTTCTTCTAAATTCAATATTATCCAAGCTAACGGAAGGACCAAATAAAATTCTGTCTGAACCTCCTTCATCGATAATCCAATCCCAACCGTCGCCGACATTAAAGATGTATGTATCATTACCGCCGGCAGCGCAGTAAAATCCATCGTCACCACCTTTACCTTCAAAGGTATTATCACCGGAGTTATCTTCAAAATAATTATTTTGAGAATTTCCTACTGCAGAAATATTTTCTGAGCCACTTAAATATATTTTTTCGATTGTTGAATTTTCAGGCAAAGTATAATCTTCGGATACACTTATACCAGTTATGTAATTAGTCAAATCGGTAATTACAGTGCCATCAGAGAATTCAAATTTTTCGATAGCTCTTGATTTATTAGTGTCGAATTGGTCGTTGATGAATATTCCACTCCATGTAGTTCCATCGTTTACAACTATTTGAAGGTTGTTGCCACTTCTTCTAAATTCAGTCTTATCCAAGCTAACAGTAGGTCCAAATAAAATTCTGTCTGAGCCACCCTCATCAGTAATCCAATCCCAACCGTCGCCGACATTAAAGATGTATGTATCATTACCGCCGGCAGTGCAGTAGAATCCATCGTCACCACCTTTACCTTCAAAGGTATTGTCACCGGAATTATCTTCAAAGTGGTTGTTTTTTGAATTACCAGTGGCGGATATGTTTCCACTTTCAGAAAGATAAACATCGGTTATTGAGCTATTTTCTGCAATAGTGTAATCACTGTCAATAGTTATAAATGTTAAAGGATCCATATAGTTTTCAAAATTTGTAATTTCAGTATTATCTGCAAGAATGATTTTCTCGATTTTACAATTATTACTTTCGTCAAAATAATTTTGAATATCTATTTGACCATCTTGATTTTCAAAATAAATAATTAGGTTATTATTACGCAACCTTTTCATGTGAATCATATTTGCCGTAATGCCTTCACCAAGTCTTATTGTATCATTACCTCCAATGTCAGTAATGATGTCATAGCCGTCACCGAGGTTGTAGATATAAGTATCGTCACCACCTTCAGTGTCGCTTATGGTATCATTACCACCATTTCCTTGGTAAGTGTTGTTACCAGAATTTCCAAAGAATCTATTGTCTTTTGAGTTTCCATTAACGGATATGTTTCCATTTCCAGAAAGATAAACGTCTGTTATTGAACTATCTTCTGTAATAGTGTAATCACTGTCAACATCTATTCCAGTAATGTATTGAGTAATATCGGTTAAACAAGTATTATCAGCGAACTTGAAGTTTTCGATTTTATAACCATTATCACTATTGAAGAAATTATTTACCCATATTTCACCTTGAATATTATTTTTAAATGTTATTGAAAGGTTATTATCGTGCTTTGTAAAAATTACATCAGAAGCACTGATACCTTCTCCGAATTGTATTGTATCATTACCTCCAAAGTCAGTAATGGTGTCAATTCCATCTCCGATGTTGTAAATGTAAGTATCGTCACCACCTTCAGTGTCGATTATGGTATCATTACCGCCGTTACCTTGATATGTATTATTACCAGAGTTTCCATACATATGTTCCTCTTTATTACCATGAGAACCTATTATAGAAGAATTATTATTACCAAAAAGATAAAGGTCGTTATATTTTCCTTCAAAATTATTGATACTGTTATCGCTACCAAAAGAAACAAATGTATCTTGAAGTGTTCCGTATTCTTGTTGTAAATCTGTAATATAAACAGAATCTATTGTGCCGTAGTTATCACAGTAGGCATTTTTAATAGTTATACTTCCAACTATTTCAGAGTCGTTAGTAATTCTAAATATTATATCATTATCTTTTCTTAAAGCTGAAAGGTTATTTCCGTTAATTCCAGTACCAAAGATTAGTTTGTTATGACCGCCTATATCTTCTATTACGTCGTGTCCGTCACCTAAATTGTATACATAAGTGTCATTTGAATTTGAAGAAATGTTGTAGATAGTGTCATTTCCTGCACCTGCTTGTATTGTATTATCGCCAGAGTTACCATAAATGACGTTGTCAGCGCTATTTCCAGTTAATGAGGAATTATTGTTGCCAAGCAATAAACCTTCTGTAATTCCTTCACTCAAAGTTAAATCATTTTCAGATGCTTCTGTGTTTATGTATGAAGTTATATCAGTGATTGTAGAGCCGTCAGCGAATTTAAAGTTTTCGATTTTGTATCGGTATGAATCATTTTCATCTTTTGTAAAGAAGTTATTTATTATTAAACCTTCATTTTGATTACCAGAAATCCAGATTTGTAAGTTATTATCGGCTTTGACAAATTTGAGGTCTTGAATAGTAATACCTTCTCCAAATTGGATGGTGTCATTACCGTCCATATCAGTAATGGTGTCCAATCCGTCGCCGAGATTATAGATGTAAGTGTCATTACCACCTTCAGTGTCTACAATTGTGTCATTTCCACCTTTACCTTGATATGTATTATTGTTAGCACTTCCTATAAAAGTATTATTATTAGAGTTTCCAACAATAGAGATTTCAGCATTTCCTGCAATAACAGTGTCGATAATACTTTCTTCTGGAAGGGTGAAGTTTTCAAAAACTGTAACTTGAGTTAAGAGATTGGAAACATCGTTAATTACGGTACCGTCCTCAAATTTAAGGTTTTCTATTTTGTAATTGTCATTTAAGAAATAGTTTAAAATTGTGATACCACCTTCTCTATTGTTAAAAGTGATTTCAAGATTATATTGATTTTGTTTAAAGATAAGTTCGTTAGGTGAGATATTTAATCCGAATTTAATAGTATCTGTACCGCCCAAATCAGTAATGGTGTCGTATCCGTTATTAACATTATAGAGGTAAGTATCGTTGCCACCTTCGATATCGGTAATGGTGTCATTTCCAGCACTTGCGGCATAGATATTATTACCGGAGTTGCCAATAATAGTATTGTCGAGGGAATTACCTTGAACGATAGCATCACCAGAGCCAGTTAAAGTAGCATTGATTTGGTCGGAATCCATAACGATACTACCTTGTTGTGAGCCAACCCCAGAGAGATATGCTTCAAAATTGTCAATAACAGTACCGTCAGCAAATTTTAGCAATTCAACTTTGTGTTCATCGCTTAAGAAATAATCTTGAAGTAAAAGTAATCCATCATGGTTGTTGAAATTGATACATAGGCTATTTTCATTGCGGCTCATCCCAATCATATCTGGGGTAATGCCTTCGCCGAAAATAATTGAGTCAACGCCACCGAGTTCAATGATAGAATCATTTCCATCGCCGAGGTTGTAGTAATATCTTTCATTAGTTTTAAATTCATCTCTAATTGTATCGTTGCCGAGACCACCAGTGTAGGAATTATCTCCATAATTACCTCTAAAGTAGTTGTTGCTATCATTACCGACAATGCTACAATGATCTTCGCCTTCTAAAAGAGCGGATATAAGGGTATTGTTACCGCTTATAGAGATATCTTTGTTGTCAATAATTTGTTTAAGTCTGTTTGACAAATCGGTAATAATAGTGCCGTCAGCAAATTGTATAGATTCGATTTGATAACCTTCTTCAAAGAATTTGTCAATAATTATGATATCGTTTGGATGTCCGTCAAATTCGATGCATAGACTGTTAGAATTGTTATTATCTCTTGTGAGATACAAATCTGAAGGAGAAATTCCTTCGCCCAAAACTATTTTGTCAGATCCGTTGTGGTCATAGATGATAGTTTTGCCGTCACCGAGGTTGTAGATGTAAGTATCGTTACCACCTTCGAGATCATAAATTTTGTCAAGTCCACCTTTAGTTTCATAAGTGTTATCACCACTGTTACCAGTGATAGTATTATCATTGTCATTACCAACTACGGAGATATTAGTAGATCCTGCCAAAGTAACGTCGTTAATATTATCAGGAAGGGTTATATCTTCATAGGTAAAGGTTTCAGAAAGATAAGGTGTAAAATCTGAAATAGTTGTACCGTTAGAATATTGGAAATTGATATTTGGAGAGCCAAAATATTCTATGATAAGACTTCCGCTTGTGTTTTTGAAGGATATTTCGAGGGTATTTTCTTTGAGTTTGAAAATAGTATTTTCGAGCGAGAAATTTTCGCCAAAAACAACTGTATCATTGCTTGTAGGGTTAACAATAATTGCGTGAATGTCAGAATTGTCAAAATTGATGATATTAGAGCTGTTAGCACCAATTATTACATTGTTGTAAGCGTTTGCGAGATTAACGATAGAGTTGAAATTTTCAGCTGTTTCAACTTCACGGTTTTCATCCATATTGTATATAAATGCCATTTGGCTATCTTGTTCCAGCGGAATTTCGTTCATTTGATGAACTGAACCGTCTTTAAATTCAAAGTATTCGATTTTTTGGTTTTTAAAACGATAGGTGTTATCGCCTTTGTAATTTTTAAACCAATCAGAGATAGTAATTTTATCTTGAGTAGCTTCGCCGTCTTTTAGTAGGGTAATAACCATATTGTCGCCGTTACGAGTGAATTGCAAATCTTCCCAAGAGATATCATTTCCAAAGAAGAGAGTATCAACACCTTCGCTTTCTATGATAGTATCTTGTCCATCTCCTCTGTCGAAGATGAAAGTATCATTTCCATATTTACTAAAGATAACGTCGTTACCTTTGCCACCTCTAATGATATCGTTGTTTGTTACATTAAACTTGTAGGTATCGTCACCATAAATTGTATCATCTCCATCTCCGCCAAAGAGGATATCATCGCCGGCTTCACCTTTGATAGTGTCGTTGCCATTACCACCAAAGATAATATCCTTGTCATCTTGTCCACGTAGATAGTCATCACCATCTCCGCCATCAATTAGGTTTCCGCCAGAACAGGTTTCGATAATATCATTTTGATTTCCGCCGTATATGGTATCAGAGCCAGATAGTGAGCGCATATAGTTGCCATAAGTATAGTCCATAAAGTATGCATCATCTCCGGCAGTAGCGGTATTGTCGTTGTATTCACCAGTATTTGGTTGGAGAAGTTGAACTTTTCCAAAACTATCGATTTGCCATTTCAACTCTCTGTCGTCTTTGGTGAAGGTTGTGTAGAAACAGTCATCATCGAAAGGATCGAAGAGAGAGGATATACTGTCACTACTACTTTTTATCATTTTAGCGAATTGTAGAACACGGGATTTTCCTGCGGTTTCATCAATTTCGATTTCTTGTTTTAGTTTAGTGATAACATCAGAAAAGTTATATGTACCGTCATCGTTAAATGCCACTAAGTCGCATAAGTCTGAGATGAGAGATTGCGAAACCAATTGTGAATATGTATCTGCTTTTAATTTTGCATAAGCGGATTCAATCAAATCACCAGCTCTTTGATTAGGGTTTTCTGGGTGTTCATTTTCTTGAGATTCTTCATAACTTGAGTAGAAACTTCTATCGGTTAAAGCTTCGACGATAGATAGGTGTTGAGCGTTGACAAATTCTCCACGAGAGGAAGCTAAAACATTTTCAGAGCCGGTCCATTCGAGCAGGATTTGGTCGAGAATTTGAGATCTTTGAGCTTCTGGCGTTTCGGGGTTTATAAAATTTTGAACGAGGGTTTTGAGGGAATTAGATTTAGCCATAGCCTCTTGAAGGTTGCAAATATGAGCACTTCCCTGAATATTAGGTAGATTAAGAATATCTTCTGAGATAGAGTCATCAGCAATTGAAATCAAGTTGCTTGTGCGCAGGTCGAAGCTGCCGAGTTCTCCTGAGGTGCCGTCGGATTTAACGAAAGTAGCGGAAAGAATTTTAGTATTTCCATTTTCGTCGGTTTGGTTGACGGTAGAGGCATTAAGGTTGATAGAAGTAATACCGGCTTCAGCGAGAGTCATTTGAGTACCGTCGCCTTTTTCGATTTTTATATCGGCAAAATGTTCATCATTAGCATCAATAACGCCGTCGTTGTTGGAGTCTAAATCGGCGAGGGCATCAAACCCGTCTGTTGCTTTTTGACCGTTGGATTTGATATAATTTTCGCCAAAGAGTTCAGAGCCATTGTCGATGATACCATTGTTGTTTTTGTCATAGAACAGAACTCCGTCATTGGTATCTGCCCAAGAGGTCATTTCAGCGAATCCGTCGTTTTCGTGGTCAAAAAATTTGAGGTCTTCATTTACATTTGTTGTTTTGATACCATCGCCATTGAGGTCGATTAGTAGAGGGTCTGTCACGGTAGGCAATGATATAGCTGCTTCTTTTAGATATTTTTCAAGGAGTTCTCTTTGTCTTTCACTCATTTCACTTATTCTTACATTTCCAAATAAGTTTTTAAGAATTTCTCCATATTCAGCAGAACTTAATGTCCCAGATGTGTGAAGAAATGCACTATTGCGGTTTATATCATACACCCCATTGTCACGATTTATTTTAAAAATACTTTTAATAATTTCTTTTATTGCTTGTTCTTGTTCTCCGCTTGTTAATTTTTCTCCAACTCCGAGTTTGTTTGTGCGAGCTTTTTCTGCTTCTTTTCTTGCCAAATCCCAAACTCTAATTTTTGAATAGCTTGAATTACTGTTGTTTTTTGATTTTTCGAGATATCTACTTTTATAATGCCACGATCCATCTGGTGATTCTTGTACCCCACCATAAATTTCGGCAACTGCATCTAATAAAATTTTATATTCATTTTCAAAAGATGCTTCTAATAGAACAGCATCGCAATCGTATTCTTTTCTTAATATCTTGGTTACCTCATTTTTTGCAAGAACTTTAGCTTGTTGGTAAGAATAATTTTCATTAAGATTTTTACTAACTTTGTTTTCTTCTTCAATTTTAAGATATGGCATAGTTTTTCTCCTTTATTTTTTAATTTTAATAATATACGTATACTCAGATGGACACGAAAATTTTGAATAAGGTTCACACATTTTTCTTTGTCCACCAACTATTAGATATTTATTATCCCCAATTTGGGTTATTGTTTTTGAAGTCATTTCATTTAAGTTTAAAGGTAAATCTGGACCTATTGAAACTATATTATTGTGATAATCAATATATATTGTTCTGTATAATTTTTTGTTTGGAAATTCTATATATTCTGAACCGTTGGGCATTAAAGCTCTTTGTTTATTAGAATATACCATTAAAAATTTACCATCCGATAGTGGTAGTGTATCTATATAGTCTGAAAAGTTTGATTTTTTTGATACATTAAATTGCTTTTTAGCTAATTTAAGAATTTTATTAACAACTTCTTGATTATATTCGTTTAGTTTGTAGTCAGAACTTTGTTCAAATTTTGTAGAATTGTTTTTCAAAATATAGCTGTTGTTTTTATTCAAAAATATCAAATCACCATTTTTATCTTCAACTTTTAAAACATTTTTTTCAAAAATATCAGTATTAAATTCTGCATACATTTTTCTTGTTATAGGGTCATAGATTTCTATGTGATCCCATTGTTTTTGATTATCGGATATCTTATTAAAAATTGGCATAATGAATTTCCCGTTTTTTAAAAATATTATGTAATTGAAATTAGGGGCATATTTTGGATTAACATCAAAATCGGCAAAATATTCTATTCTAAAAGTAGACAAGTCGAAAGTGTAAAGCATTTCTTTTTCAGTTATGTCAAAAAATCCTCTACTATTGTATTCATTTATAAATTCTCTACTGTATTTTCCGCTATTAAGTTCTTCATGGGTAAGGTAATCTGTGTTTTCAGAAATACAAAGAACTTTATCATCATTATATTTGTCTAAACAGTTGAATCTCTTGTCTTTAGGCACTATTGCCTCTCTTGTTGTAAAAGATTTATCTTCCCAATTATAGATATAAAAAGGTTCATTTAGATAATATTTTTCAAGAAAATAAAAAGTGTTGATAAATAAAATATTTTTATTTTTCTTATCATAATATATCCCTTTTTGGAAATATTTCTTTTGTTCTTTTGAAAAGTTTTCAATAGGAATATTTAACTTTTGAAACTTGTTCTTTTTAACGTCATAAACCTGAAAAGACGGTTCATTTATTATTTCAGGTTTCATTTTAGAAAAAGATGCGTAATTAGCATAATTATCATAGTTTTGGACAGAAAACCAACTATATTTTCCAAAAGGATAAAAGGAAGAAAACAAAAATTTTCCATCTTCTAATTTTTCTACTTGGTTAGCCGTAAAAACTGGATATACTAATTTTGCCCCTCTGTAAACGCAAACAGGTTTGTTCCAACACAAAACAAGTTTGTTATTTGATAACTTGTAAGCAATATATTCAATAACATTTAATGAAATATTAAGTACTCCTAATGAAATTATCAAAAAAATAGTTGTAAAAAGCATTGATGAAAAAAATCTTCTTATATAAAGTTTTCTTTGCTCTTTTTCATATAGAGTATACATTTCAGAAACTTTATATAGCT
>QHMH01000011.1 GCA_003258795.1 Candidatus Melainabacteria bacterium
AACACTTCTGATTGCTTAAATCCATTTGTCAACGTATTATATGTTTTCTTTAATCCTGATACCAATTCTCTATTCTGTGAATTTTGTACTAAATTCGGTATCGTTATTGCTGCTACTACTCCGATTATGCCAAGGGTTAACAACACCTCGACAAGAGTAAATCCCTTTTTTGTTAAGCTCGCTTTGTTAAGTTTCTTATACTTTTGTAAACCTAATTTTTTTAACGGTTCAGTACCCTCCCCTGTTTTTTAAACTTCATCATTTTTCGCAGTTTCCTTTCTTTTTTGTTACATTTCTTCGCTTTTCTTAACATTTCTTTCTGCATTTGTTAAGCAAATTTGGTGTACTTATTATATACCGCGTTTCTACTTTTTTCAAACATGTTTTGTAAATTTCAAATTGAATATCTATTTTTGACCCTCGATATATGGTCATAATTTGAGGATATTAACCATTAAAAAAGGCGATTGAAAAATTTTCAATCGCCTTTTTCTCGAAATAACTATTACATCATTCCGCCCATGCCACCCATGCCTGACATGTCTGGCATTGCCGGTTGTTTTTCTTCTGGAATTTCAATTACTGCAGCTTCTGTTGTCAACAACATTGCACCAACAGATGCAGCATTTTCAAGTGCTGAACGTGTAACTTTTGCTGGATCGACAATTCCTGCTTTTATCATATCAGTGAATTCGTTTCTCAATGCATCGTAACCATAAGCACCTTTTTCTTCTCTTACTCTATCAAGAACCACATCGCTTTTTGCTCCTGCGTTTGCTGCAATAGCCTTAAGTGGAATATCAAGAGCTGCTGTCAAAATTCTATAACCAATTTTTTCATCATCTGTTTGGAAGTTCATATCTGCCATTTTTTCTTCCAATTCTTGTTGAACTCTTATGAGGGCAACACCACCACCTGGAACGATGCCTTCTTCATTTGCAGCACGTGTTGCGTTAAGAGCATCTTCAATTCTCAACTTTCTTTCTTTCAATTCGATTTCAGTTGCAGCACCAACTTCGATAAGAGCAACACCGCCAGAGAGTTTTGCAACTCTTTCTTGAAGTTTTTCTCTATCATAGTCAGAATCAGTAGTTTCGATTTGTTTTCTAATCAATCTAACTCTTTCATCTACTGCTTGTTTTGTTTCATTACCAACAACAATTGTTGTTTCGTCTTTTGTTACAGTAACTCTTTTTGCTTTACCCATCATTTGAAGAGTAACGTTTTCAAGCTTAATACCCAATTCTTCAGTGAACATTTCACCACCAGTCAAGATAGCAATATCTTCAAGCATAGCTTTTCTTCTGTCACCAAAACCTGGAGCCTTAACTGCAACAGCTCTAATAACTTTTCTCATTGTATTTACAACCAAAGTTGCTAAAGCTTCACCTTCAACATCTTCTGCAATCAACAACAATGATTTTCCTTCTCTTGCTACTTGTTCTAACACTGGAACCAAATCAGCAATCAAATTGATTTTTTTGTTTACACAAAGAACATAAGCATCTTCAAGAACTGCTTCCATTCTTTCTGCATCTGTAATAAAGTATGGTGAAATATAACCTTTATCAAATTGCATACCTTCAACAACTTTAAGGTTAGTACCAAAAGATTTTGATTCTTCAACTGTTATAACACCGTCGTGTCCAACTTTTTCCATTGCTTCTGCAATCAATTCACCAATTTCAGGATTGTTACCAGCAGAAATAGTTGCAACTTGTGCAGTTTCTTCTTTAGTGTTAACTGGTTTTGACATAGTTTTGATTTTGTCAACTGCGACAGATACAGCTTTGTCTATACCTCTTTTAATGCACATAGGGTTTGCACCTGCTGTAAGGTTTTTCAAACCTTCTCTAACAATTGCTTGTGCAAGAACACTTGCTGTTGTTGTACCATCACCAGCTACGTCGTTTGTTTTTGATGAAACTTCTTTCAACAATTGAGCACCTGCATTTTCCAATCCATCTTTAAGCTCAATTTCTTTTGCAATTGTAACACCATCGTTAACGATTTGAGGTGCACCAAATTTCTTTTCTAATATAACATTTCTACCTTTTGGTCCTAATGTCACTTTTACTGCATCAGCTACTGCATCTATACCCTTTAAAAGACTCTTACGAGCTTCTTCTTCAAATACAATTCTTTTAGCCATTTTTTATTCTCTCCTATTATTCAATCACTGCCAAAACGTCTTTTATTGACAAAATTTTGTATATAGTTCCGTCCAATTTAACATCAGTTCCAGCATATTTTGCGTACAAAATTGTTTCACCAACTTTAACTCCAACTGGTTCTTTTTCGCCACTATCTAAAGTTCTTCCTTCTCCAACAGAAATTACTTCACCTTTTTGTGGTTTTTCTTTAGCATTATCTGGAATAAAAATTCCACCTTGAGTTTGTTCATTATCTTCAATAACTTTAATTACGATTTTGTCCCCTAATGGTCTAATTGACATAATACCCTCCTTCTTTTATAACTACATTTTACTTATACAACATATTTCAAAACTTTAATGAAATGTTAATGAAAAATTAACAATTCAATTGAATTATTAAGAAAAAATAAATATATTTTTCTTTTTTAATACCATATCCTATAATCAAAATAAAAGGAGCGGTCTAAAATGAAAAAAAACAAAAAAGAAAACAAATCTATAAATCCTTTCAGCACAGATGAACACGAAGTTGAAGAAAAAGTTGAAGAAGGAAAAAGCGAAGACAAAGAGGATAAAAAAGAAGCAGATAAAACTGAAAATCTTGACAACAAACTAAAAGAAGATTTTGAAAATCTAAACAACCAATATATAAGGCTCGCTGCAGATTTTGACAACTATAGAAAAAGACAAGCACAAGAAAGAGAAAGTCTTATCTCATATGGTGCTGAAGCCGCAATGAAAAAACTTATTGAAGTTCTCGACAATTTCGATAGAGCAAAAAAAGCCGTAGATTCTACTGATGATGTCGAAAAACTTAAAGAATCTTTCAATGTTTTATACAATCAAATGTTTGACAACTTGTCAAAACTTGGACTTGAAGTAATTAAAGCTCAAGGCGAAGAATTCGATCCTAACATACACGAAGCAGTAATGAAAACTCCAACAAGCGAAGTTCCAGAAAATCATGTTATAATGGAATTACAGAAAGGGTATAAGCTGCATGACAAAGTATTAAGACCAACATTGGTAAACGTCGCTGCAGCAGAATAAATACAGGTTAATTATGGCAGATTATTACGAAATACTCGAAGTTGAGAGAAGTGCGACAAAAGAAGAAATAAAAAGTGCTTTTAGAAAAAAAGCGAGAATTTGGCATCCGGATGTAAACAAATCACCAGATGCTGAAGAAAAATTTAAAGAACTCGGAAAAGCTTACGAAGTTCTCTCTGACGATGAAAAGAGAGCTATGTATGATAGATATGGCGAAGACGGACTCAAAAATTCAGGCTATGATACTAATGGTCCTTTCGCTGGTGGATTTGGAGATTTGGGTGAAATTTTCAGCTCGTTCTTCGGAGGTGGTTTTGGATTTCAAAACAGACACGACCCTAATACCCCTCAAGAAGGTGAAGATTTAAGAGTTAACATAGAATTGACCTTTGAGGAAGCTGTATTTGGCACTACAAAAGAAATAAAAGTTGACCATTTGAGAACATGCCCAGAATGTAATGGTACCGGTGCAAAAGCTGGATCTAAACCTGAAACATGTCCAACATGTCACGGTTCAGGGCAAGTTACTCAATCTACAAGAACTCCTCTTGGTAGCTTCACACAAATTACAACCTGTCCAACATGCCACGGGAAAGGAATAAAAATTTCTGATCCTTGTCAAAAATGCAAAGGCACAGGAATGTGCAACGAAGAAAAAAAACTTGAACTTAAAATCCCTGCAGGTGTTGACAATGGTTCAAAAATGCGCCTCTCTGGGGAAGGAGATTCTGGTAAAAACGGTGGTCCTTCTGGAGATTTGTATGTAGTCCTTTACGTTAAAGAATCTGACTATTTCAAACGTGACGGCGTAAATGTTTATTCAAAACTCGATATCCTACCTGCTCAAGCAGTTTTAGGCGATGAAATTACAATAAAAACTCTCTCTGGAGAAAAAACAATTTCTATTCCTGCAGGTATCCAATGCAATGAAACAATTAAACTTAAAGGTGAAGGAATTCCTTATCTCGGCAGAAACGGACAAAAAGGAGATCATATCGTTGTTGTCGATGTCGTAATTCCAACAAAAGTTTCAGAAGAAGAAAAACAACTCTACAAAAGGTTATACGAAATCAAAAGTGGCAAAAAGTTTAAAGAAGGAATTTTAAACAAAATTAAAAATGCCCTATAAATTTGTTAAGTTTTGTAAACATAATAAAAAGAACTAACAAATTTTTTTTTCCGAGTGGTTTGTATAAACGTTAGAAAAATAAAGAGAGATAATAGAGGAAAAGATAATGTCAGAAATGAATGGAATAAACGGAATAAACGGTATTCAAAATATACAACAAATTTCAAAGGTTAAGGAGTCTGCTCCAGCAGAGGAAAGTTCATCAAAAACAATTGAAAACCTTGCTGGACAAGCTGAAATTGTTGGACGTTCACAGGTGCACAAGCAAGATAACTTGAAATCAGATGTTAATTTCTTGCTCTCAAATCCTGAAGTGGTAAAAAAAGCAGAAACCTTTTTTAACATTGCATATGAACGTTTGTTAAAAGAAGATTCTCCTAACGCATACGAAAAAGCTTCTGCAATGGCAACTATGTATGCAAGAGAAATCGCTAAATAAAGAATTTGCACTTACGATATATTTATGCCGCACCAAAGGTGCGGCTTTTTTGTGCTTATTTTTTTTGAATTTGAATAGACGAGAGGATATTAACCAGTTCGACAACTATAAATAACAAATATTGTACTTTAGGACAATACCTAATAGGTTGTTAAAGTAGTATATTGGTAATAAGAAAAATTTTTGGAGATACATATTTTGGATAATATTTTACATGGGGGATTTGCTTCGAAGCTTGCCTCTGGCTTAGATTATACCCCAATGGTTATTTACCTTAAGGACTTAGCAGGTAATATTCTTTGGTCAAATCAGGTTTGTGCCGATAGAATTAAAGAAGGTGACAGCATAGCTAATATTTACCCAGAGGTTGAAATATCAAAAGAAGAAGATTGGCTGGTTATAAAAAACAAGAAATATATAATTGTAGAGAGAAAGGTTCAGAGTTTTAACGCTCCTTCTGGTTGGTTTAGGATTATCAAATCACCTATATTTGATACAAAAGGAAATGTTAGTGGAATCATAGTTTTTGGACTAAATATAGACAGAGAAAAAGACATTCAAGATAAACAAAACACTTTTATAGCTACCTTAACACATGACTTTAAAACACCAATATCCGCTCAAATCAGAGTTTTAGATCTACTTTTAGACAACTCTTTTGGAAATTTAACAGAATCCCAAGTGGAAATTCTTTCACAAATAAAAGAATCTTGCGGATACATGCAAAATTTGGTACACAATGCACTTACAGTTTACCTATGTGAAAATGGCGAACTTAAACTTAAACCAGAAAATTTTGATTGGAGTGAACTTATAGATTTTTCGATAAAAGAAGTTGAACACCTACTTGATGATAAGGAATTAAAAATCAAAAATATGTGTCAATCTTCAACAATTTTTGCTGATAAAACTCAGCTAAAAAGAGTAATAACAAACCTCATCTCAAATGCCATAACCTATTCAGTTGATAACACTACTATTGAAATTACGTCAAAATTGGTTAAAGGCAAAATTGAATTTTGGATCAAAAACAAATCAAACATATCCGTAGCAAATCTTGATTCTTTATTCGAGAAATTTAGATGTAATTCTAAAATTTCAGGAGCAGGACTCGGTTTATATATGGTAAAACAAGTTATAACCGCTCACGAAGGAAGTGTTTTTGCAAAAAGTGACAGAAAAAAATATTATATTTTTGGTTTTTCTATTCCCATACAACCTAAAAATTTGAATAAAATTTAAAAACCTACTTATAATAATCAGGATTTATCCTTGCAAACTTTACACCACGATAAAAATATTGCAAAATTTGATATGCATTATAACCACTTTGCGCCAGATTATTTGCGCCGTGTTGCGACATTCCAACCCCATGCCCATTTTTTTTAATTCTATCGTCGAATGATGGAACAGATTGAAGATATGGAAGATTTTTCATCCAAACATCTCCAGAACTTTTTGTGTGTCCACCAGCAGATGCTGAATAAAATGCAGGAATAATTTTTAAGTTGTAAATCAAAACAATCTCTTTTGTATCCTCAACAGCTTTGTTTGTTCTTGCCTTTTCAGCAGATGCGCCACCATAGGCTTGATCTTCTGGTGTGTCCTTTAAATCATACCCCCTTGATGCTCTTTTTCCTAAATTTGCAAGAGCATAACTCCTTGCAGCTATTGCTTGCGCCTTATGGGCTTCAATATTCCATGAAGATGGCATTTCAGACGGCACGACCCCTCTTATATAATCTTCAATATCAAGTTTATTTACTATAACCAATTTTCCATTTCGATTGTAAATGAGCAACTCGCCACGATACCATCTGTTTTTAGTACAAACAAAACCTGAATTAGGATTTAAAACTACAAAACTTGAACCTAAATCATAATAATCATTTCCAATTTTTATGCCTATGCTATTTTTATAAGGCTTTATTTCATAAGCCTTCATACCCGTAGTATTATAAACTGTTTTATTAGTTAACGAGTTAATAACAGAACCCTTTACAGATGTTCCAATAACTGCACTTTCAACCCCATCCAAAAGCCCGATTTTTATAGCTTGTGCAGGTAAAAGCACCTGAATAAAAACTAAAAGACATAAAAAAAACTTTTTCATGCCAATATTATAGCCCTAAATTCAGATTTGTTATCATGTAAAAAGACTATGCTTTGTATTCTTTATTCTTTCCTATAATGCTTTTACCAACTTGTTCACCAATTCCGTAAGAAATCATAGAACCTGCTGTGAAAGCCAAGCCTTCAAGAACTGGAGCAATGAATTTACCATATTTAGTAGATTTTGCAACATCACCTATAACACTTGCAATGTTTTCAAAAACCTTCATTTTGCCAACTTTTGGTAAATATTTTTTCAAGAAATGTTCACCTGTAAACATAGCTCCTAAAGCAGAAGCACTAACAACAGTTGTATCAACTTTTTTATCTGAATTTGCAATATCATAAATTGCAGATGCAACAATCAATGGGTTTATATGTGTACTTGAAAATTCAGCAACCTTTCCACAACTTTTCAAGAAAATACTGCCTTCAGATGCAACACCCAATGCATCAGTTGCAGCCTTTGCTGTTTTTCCAACAGTATTGTCAAGAGTTGTAACATAGTCAACAAGTTTTTTCGCTTGTCCTGCAGCAACAGCATATCTAACTATGTGTCCGTCATTGCCTTTTTCGACATTTCGAACACCGAAGATTGTTGATGATACCATATTTGGACTAAATGCTGACATCAATAAACCTCATTCCTGACCTACATATTTATAAAGTATTTATTTTAGTAAAAATTGACTTTTATGTAAACATTTGTAAACAAAATTTGTTTTACGAAAAAAATCATTAAATTTTCATGTGGAATGTGTCGAAGGTATAAATGGGTAGAAGGTAAGGAACAGAAAAATGTCAACATCTTATTCTAATTTTTTTAATGGTTCAAATAGTTTCGGAATAAATGTAAAAAGACCCGAAACTGCACCAAAACAACACGTTGAAAAACATGAAACAGAAAATAACAATTTTTTCAAACCAGTTGAAAAGATTGCAAACAACATAAAAGATGTTTTCAATGGTAATGTTGCTAACGAACTCAATAAATACAGATCATGGAATTTCACAACTGAGTTGATTTTGCATGATGCTGACGTAAAGGTTAATGGACAAAAACCAACCTTTGATATGACAGTGTAATAATGATGAAAAAGATAATGAAAAAGATATAAAGAAGGCGGTGATGTTTCACATCACCGCCTTCTTTATTTACAAAATATTTACTAATATCTGTAATGAGCGAAAGCCTTGTTAGCTTCAGCCATTTTGTGAGTATCTTCACGTTTTTTGCAAGCTGCACCCAAACCATTTGAAGCATCAATTAACTCTGCAGTCAATTTATCGATAAATGATTTTCCGTGTCTGCTTTTAGCAGCTGCAATCAACCAAGATGAAGAAAGAGCAAATCCTCTTTCAGGCTTAACTTCGAGTGGAACTTGATAAGTAGAACCACCGATACGTCTTGCTTTAACTTCCAAAAGTGGAGTTGCGTTGGTCAATGCCTTTTCGAAAACTTCCATCGGTTTTTCTTTTGTTCTTTCACCGATTCTTTCTAAAGTAGAATAAAAAATTCTTTCAGCAAGAGATTTTTTTCCTCTACGCATAACTCTGTTTATAAATTTTGATACATCTACACTGCCGTAAATAGGATCCGCAGGTGGAATTCTTTTAGGCGGTTTTGAACGTCTTGACATAATTGTTTCCTTTCTTAATGTCCTACCGAAAACTTATTCGGGACCATACATTTTTTCAAGTCATGACTTGAAATTTTACATAATACGATTATTTTTTAGCTTTTGCTTTTTTGGCACCATACTTAGAACGGCTTTGAGTTCTATTTGCAACACCAGCAGTATCCAAAGTACCTCTTACAATGTGGTATCTAACCCCTGGCAAGTCCTTAACCCTACCGCCTCTAATTAAGACAACAGAGTGTTCTTGCAAGTTGTGTCCAATACCTGGAATATAAGAAGTTACTTCAAACCTGTTAGTCAATCTAACCCTTGCAACTTTTCTCAATGCTGAGTTAGGTTTTTTAGGTGTTGTAGTATAAACCCTTGTACAAACTCCACGTCTTTGAGGACAATTCATCAAAGCTGGAGATTTTGTTTTATCTATTAACTTTTTACGTTCTTTACGTACCAGTTGATTGATAGTAGGCATGTCTTCTCCTTGTTTTACTCACTTCTGCTCGCTACTGCAATGAATTTCAGCACGAAAACTCCGCACATTTGAGCACTTAATTTATATCACGGATAAATTTCATTGTCAAACACCCTAAACACCTTTTTTAAGATATGTTTAGACTTGACATGACAAATATAATTCTGCAAAATAAATACTGCACAGCATTAAAAAGGAGATTTTTGTGGAAGATATTAAAATTAAGATAAAAAAAGCATTACCACATTTTATATTAGCTTTCCTAACCCTAACTCTTTCTTTTTTAATTGCAATGTTTTTATACACATTTATTGCAGATAAGATTTATGATAATAAAAATCAAATTGACCTATCAGAAGACTTTTCTGGAGAACTTTTAAAACCGTCAAAATATGATTTTCAAATTCCTTATGCAAAAGCTATAAAATCTAACAAACCCTTAATCGTCATATTTTATACAGACTATGATTATCCTTCAAAAAAAATTTTTTATAATTTGTCAAAGATAGATTTAAATGGAATAAATATTGTTGGAGTTGATTTTCTTGATAATCAAACACTATATATAAATAAGAGCTTTGGTGTATACAGACTTCCTGCGATGTATAAAGTCGATACAAAAACAGGAGATTTTAAAGAAATAGGACTGTCGGACAAAGCTTATGAAATTGAAGGTTTAAACGAAATTATAAAAGAAAATTACGATTCTGTAAAATAGTTGTAAACAGTTTTTTTATCAACATCAAATAAAGAGGTCATTATTTTTGTTGTTTCTTTTGCACTAAAGCCTTGAGCTTTTAATTTATCAATTTTACATTGAATATCAACATCTTCTGTTGATTCAAAAAATTTATAAACGAGTACAACTATCTCACCCTTTAGTGGATTTATTTCAAAATGAGAAATTGCTTCGCAAACATTGCCTACAAAAATTTCCTCATAAACCTTTGTAAGCTCTCTTCCTATTGCGACTTTGATATTGTCATCAATTTTTGATATAACACTTAGAGTTTTTAAAAGTCTATTTGGAGATTCATAAAACACAAAATTTTTAGATGAATTGTCTTTAACTATTTCTGCGATTTTACCATCTTTTTTGGGTAAAAAACCAAAGAAAGTAAAAGGTTCATCACCTTTTGGAAGTTGAGAAAGAAATGTTGTAATGGCACTTGCCCCTGCAAGTGCAGTATACTTGATGTTATTTTTTCTTAATTCTTCTATTAAAATTGCCCCAGGATCTGACACAAGAGGAGTCCCAGCATCAGAAACCAATGCTACGCTTTTTCCATCTTTAATCAATTTTAAAATTCCGGATGCTGAATCTTTTTCATTAAATTTATGATAAGCAATTGTTTTTGTAGCTATTCCATAATGATTTAATAATTTTTGAGTGACTCTTGTATCCTCACAAGCAATTATATCTACACTTTTCAAAACCTCGATAGCCCTCAAAGTTATATCTTTTAAATTTCCTATTGGAGTTGGTACTATAAAAAATTTTTCGTCCATAAATATATAATATCAATAATAAACTTGATTGTAAAATATGTTTATTTTACAATTCAGATAATAGTAAGTATTAAAAGGAGATTATATTATGTCAAGAAAACCAATAATAGCAGGAAACTGGAAAATGAACCTTTTGCAAGAAGAAGCAAAAAATTTATTCTTAGGAGTAAAAGGATTTATTAAAGAATACACACCAGAACAATTACCAACAATCGTAGTTGCACCAACATTCACATCAATTGCAGCTGTTGAAAGCGTAAGATGTAACTGTGGCTGCAGAGAAAAATTGTTTACTGCTGCTCAAAATTGTCACTGGGAAGCTAAAGGTGCATATACTGGAGAAATTTCTGTAGAAATGGTTAAAGATGCAGGATGCGAATATGTAATTATCGGTCACTCTGAAAGACGTCAATACTTCTCTGAAACAGATGAAATGATAAACAAAAAAGCAAAAGCTATTTTAAACGGTGGATTACTTCCAATCATCTGCTGTGGTGAAACTTTGGAACAAAGAGAAGCTGGCGAAACTGATAATCACATTGCAAATCAAATTAGACGTGCATTAGAAGGCTTGACAGAAGAAGAAATTGCAAAATCTGCAATCGCTTATGAACCTATTTGGGCTATCGGTACTGGAAAAACTTGTGATGCTGATGAAGCAAACAGAGTTATCGCAATGATTAGAAATACAGTTAAAGAAGTTTCAACTCAAAAAGCTGCTGACAGCATCAGAATTCTTTACGGTGGAAGTGTTAAACCTGAAACTATCGAAGAACAAATGTCAAAATCCGATATAGACGGAGCTTTAATCGGTGGAGCAAGCCTTAAAGCAGATAGCTTCAACTCTATCATCGAAAAAACAATGAAAATTATGAATAAATAAGGAGTCTTAAATGGCACAAGGACAACAGGTTAAAATTAGAAAATCTTTGGTTTTATTCTTAAAAGGGGCTGCAACTCCAATTGCACTTTATGTTAAAGACCCTGAAGCAGAATATAGAGAACTTCAACAAATATTGAAGATGCCAACTCAAAGAGTAATCGAAAAAGAAACCAATGGACCAATAAAAAAAATAAGTGTTCCATCTAATCAAATCACAGCAGTAGCAATACAAGAAGAACAATATGTGTAAGATACTGAAAATTGAAGATCTCGAAAACTCAAAATCAGGAGAAATATCTTTTGAGTATAACGATTTCATAAAAGATATCGACTCAAAAAAGCCCATAAAAGCTTTATTAAAGTTTGAAAATTTAGGAGAACTTATAAAAGTTACTGGGCATGTTGAGGGTTTTGCTACTCTCACCTGCGATCTTTGTCTTGAACCTTTTGAGTACGAACTCAATTTTGATATTGATGAACTTTTTGCAAAACAAACCTTTTTAGAAGATGGTAAGCAAGAAGTGGAACTCAAAGAAAACTCTTTTATCACCGACTTAAGAGGGAAATCCGAAATAGATGTTGAGGATTTATTGTATCAATCCGTAATATTAGATTTCCCAAATAAAAAAGTTTGTGATATAAATTGTAAAGGCGGTGACATTTTTATTCGTGATGAAGACGAAAATTTGGATCCAAGAATGAGTATATTTAAGAATATAAAAACAGACAGATAATTTAAAGGAAGGTAAAAAAATGGCAGTACCAAAGAAAAGAACAGGACATTCAGCACAAGGACACAGACGTTCAAACTGGAAAGCAACAAAACCAGCAGTTACAACATGTTCAAATTGCGGTCAACCAGTTATGACACATACAGTATGTTCAGCATGTGGTTATTACAAAGGTAAACCAGCAAGTATTAAATCTTCTGACTACGTTGAAGAAAAAGTTGAAGAAGTAAAAGAAGAAAAGAAAACTAAAAAAACTTCAAAAAAAGCTGCGAAAGTAGAAGAAGCAGTAAAAGAAGAAAAAGCTGAAGAAACAAAAACAGAAGAATAAAGGAAATAATTGATGACAAGAATAGCTGTAGATGCAATGGGCGGTGATCATGCACCTTCCGAAATAGTTGCAGGTGCCGTTTGGGCGGCAAAAGAATACGATGTTGCAATCGAATTAGTAGGAAAGCCTGACAAAATCGAAGCTGAATTGGATAAAATTCAACGTGATGGTTTTATTACAACTGCGGGCGGTTTTAAACCTAAAAGAGTTAAAATTGACTATACAAAACTCGATATAAAAATCACCCCAGCAACTGAAGTTATTGAAATGGGCGAAGCTCCAGGACAAGCTATAAGAAAGAAGAAAAAATCTTCTATCGTTTTAGCTGTTGATGCGGTTGCTCAAGGAAGTTCCGATGCAGTTGTTGCCGCAGGTTCAACAGGTGCAGCTATGGCATCAAGCCTTTTTGGACTCGGTAGATTGCCTGGTATCGATAGACCAGCTATCGCAGTTACTCTTCCAACTATGAAAAAACCAGTAGTTATTATCGACGGCGGAGCTAACAGCCATTGTACGCCTGAAATGCTTTACCAATTTGCTATTATGGGTAACACTTTTGCGAAAAATGTTCTCAATATCGAAAATCCTCGTGTTGGAGTTTTGAACATTGGTGAAGAAGCTGGAAAAGGAAATGAACTTGCTCAAGCTACTTACAAAATGCTTGAAGAACATCAAGATAAAGTTGAGTTCGTTGGTAATATCGAAGGTAAAGAAATCTTTTCTGGAGTTTGCAATGTAGTTGTTTGTGACGGTTTCGTTGGTAATGTCGCATTGAAAATTACAGAAGGTACATCTTCTATGTTGTTTAACATGCTTAAACAAGAATTCAAGAGAGATCCGCTTGCAAGAGTTGCAGGTTTGATTGCTAAACCATTTATGAAGAGAATTTATAAAAAGATTAACTATGAAGAATTCGGTGGTGCTTTGCTACTTGGCGTTAAGGGTATTACTGTAATATCTCATGGTAGATCTAAAGCTTATGCAATAAAAAGAGCTGTTAAAGTCGCTAAAGAAGCTGTTGAAACTGGCGTTAACAGAAAAATTGCAGAGTTTATGAGCTCTCACCCCGTAACAGAATAACAGGAATATTTATATGAATAAAATCGCATTTGTATTTCCCGGACAAGGCTCACAGTCAGTTGGCATGGGTTCGGATGTATACAACAATTTTGATGTGGCAAAAAATGTTTTTGACTGTGCAGACAAAACCTTAAACAGAAGCATATCAAAAATTTGCTTTGAGGGTCCAGAAGAAGAATTAAAAAAAACTGTCAACACTCAACCTGCAATTTTAACCGTTTCTATTGCTTTACTTGAGGTTTTAAAATCACAAACAGGTTTAACTCCAAGCTTTGTTGCTGGACATAGTTTGGGAGAATATGCTGCATTATATGAGGCTGGCGTACTTTCTATGACAGATGCGTTTTCTCTCATTCAAAAAAGAGCAGAGGCAATGGACAAAGTCCACGGCGGAAAAATGGCTGCGGTTTTGGGATTGTCGGATGAAAAAGTTAAAGAAATTCTTGATAGCGTTAACTCTGGCTATGTAGATGCGGCAAATTACAACTGCATCGGACAAGTTGTAATTACTGGGGAAGAAAAAGCTATTGAAGATGCTTCAAAACTATTGATTGAAGCTGGTGCAAAGAGGGTTATACCACTTGCAGTTTCTGGCGCATTCCACTCTAAACTTATGAAGGGTGCAAGTGAAGAATATGAAAAAAGCATTGAAAACTATACAATAAATGATGCAAAAATCCCAGTTGTTACTAACGTTGATGCCCAAATAACAACATCTAATTTTAAAAGAAAAATGATTGAACAAATTTATTCACCAGTTTATTGGACTCAATCAGTTCTTAAAATGATTGATGAAGGTGTCGATACCTTTATAGAAATCGGTAACGGAAAAGTGCTCACAGGGTTGATTAAAAAAATCAATAAAGAGGTTAAAACTTTTAATCTTTACAACTGCGAAACACTTGAAGCAATTAAAGGAGAACTTTTATGACAGATAAAAAAACAGTTTTAGTTACTGGCGGTTCCAGAGGAATTGGAAGAGCATGTGCAATTGAACTTGCAAAAGCTGGATATGACGTAATTATCAATTATGTTGGAAATACAGAAGCCGCTGAAAAGACAGTAGAAGAATTAAAAGCAATCGGAAGTAATTCAAAAGCATATAGATTTGACGTTACAAACAGCGAAAGTGTAAATGAATCAATCAAAGAAATTGTTGATGAATATGGAAAAATTGATGCACTTGTTAACAATGCAGGAATAACAAGAGATGGCTTGTTTATGAGAATGTCTGAAGAAAATTGGAGTGCAGTTATCAATACAAATCTTAACAGCGCATACAATGTTACATCTCCTGTTGCAAAACTAATGATTAAACAAAGACATGGTGCAATCGTTAACATGTCAAGTATTGTTGGCATCTATGGCAATGCTGGTCAAGCTAATTATGCAGCTGCAAAAGCTGGTTTAATCGGCTTTACAAAAGCTCTTGCAAAGGAATTAGGCTCAAGAAATGTAAGAGTCAACGCCGTTGCTCCAGGTTTTATTCAAACTGACATGACAAAAGATTTGAAGCTTGATGGAATTGAAGAACATATTCCTCTAAAAAGACTTGGCACACCAGAAGATATAGCAAAAACTGTTAAATTCTTAATAGAAGATGCAACCTATATCACTGGACAAGTTATCCCTGTTGACGGCGGTTTGGTCGTATAAAAAAGTTTGTTTTTTTTGAAGATTTTTTAACAATTTTATATAATTCTTGCAAAAAAATCTTTCAATGCTATAATCTAGTTGATAAGTTTATAAGTTAAGAAGGAAGAAAAGATGAGTACATTAGAAAAAGTAAAAAAAGTTGTTGTTGAACAACTCTCTGTTGATGAAGCTTTGGTAACACCAGAAGCAAGTTTTACTGCTGACTTGGGTGCTGATTCTTTGGATACAGTTGAATTAGTTATGGCTTTCGAAGAAGAATTCGGTTGCGAAATTCCTGATGAAGAAGCTGAAAAAATTCAAACAGTTCAAGATGCAGTAAATTATATCGAGGCTCATTCTTAATCGATATGATACAGTAAGTATTAAAGAGGGATTAAAATATTTTAATTCCTCTTTTTTTATAAGGAGATATTTATGGAAAAAAGACGTGTTGTTGTAACAGGTATGGGTGTTGTTTCACCTTACGGAGTAGGAACAGACAAATTTTGGGATAATATTAAAGCAGGAAAAAGTGGAATTGGACATCCTGATTTGATTGATCTTGACAAGCATGTCGTTAAAATTGCAGGTCAAGCAAAAGGATTTAATGAACTTGACTACTTTAGCGAAAAGGAAGCAAAAAAACTTGATAGATATGTTGAATTTGCTCTCGTAGCAGCAGAAGAAGCTGTAAAAGATTCAAATATCGATTTCTCAAAAGAAGATCCATATCGTGCAGGTTCAATTGTTAGTACCGCAGCCGGTGGGTTTAAAACATTTGAAGATAACCACATAAGAATTTTGGAAAGAGGAACTAATAAATGTTCTCCATTCACTGTGCCAATGATGATTGTTAATATGGCATCAGGTAATGTTTCAATGAAATTTGGCTTAAAAGGAATCTGTAAAGCTGTTGTTTCTGCTTGTGCAACTGGTACACACTCTATTGGTGATGCTTTCAGATCAATACAATATAACGATGCAGATATAATGCTCGCAGGTGGTTCTGAAGCAGTTATATGTGATGTGGGCATGGGCGGTTTCGCAAGTGCAAGAACATTATCTAAAAGAAACGACGAACCTGAAAAAGCTTCAAGACCTTATGACAAGGACAGAGATGGTTTTGTTATGGGTGAAGGCGCAGGTGTTCTCGTTTTAGAAGAATATGAACATGCTAAAGCAAGAGGCGCAAAAATTTATGCTGAAATTGTTGGATATGGTCAAAGTGCAGATGCATACGACATTGTAGCTCCTGATCCAGAAGGTAATGGCGCTATGAAAACAATGGAATTTGCACTTAAAGATGCTAACATTAAGCCAGAAGATGTTGACTACATCAACACTCACGGTACAAGTACTGGTCTTGGTGATATCGCCGAATCTATGGCTATCGAAAAAGTTTTCGGTGACAAAGAAAAAAATAAAAATCTTTGCGTAAGCTCAACAAAAAGTATGCACGGTCACATGTTAGGTGCTACTGGTGCTGTTGAAAGTGTCGTTTGTATTAAAGCAATTAACGAAGGAATTGTTCCTCCGACAATCAACCTTGACAACCAAGATGAACATGTTGCAAATCTTGACTACGTTCCTCACGTTGCAAGAGAGAAAAATGTTGATTACGCTTTGAACAACTCGTTTGGGTTCGGTGGTCAAAATTCAACTTTGATTTTTAAGAAAATAAAATAAAAAAACATTTGATTTTGAAACCACTTTAATATAAAATAGCTCTATAAGTTGAAAGTTATGGCTGTTTGGTATGCCATGCTTTACAAAAATAAAATACAGATAAGGAGATTTTAAAATGCCAAAAATGAAAACACACAGATCTGGTGCAAAACGTTACAAAGTTACTGCTACCGGCAAAATTATGAGAAGACACGCTGGCATCGGCCACCTTCTTGCTAACAAGGGTGAAGCTCGTAAGAGAAAACTCTTTGGCGAAAGTCAAATTGCTAAGTCTCAAACAGATTTAGTCTCTAAAGAGTTACCGTACAAGAAGTATTCAAGATAGGAAGGTGAAAGATGAGAGTTAAACGTGGAAATGTCAATGTAAAAAGACACAAAAAAATATTAAAACTTGCTAAAGGTTTCAAAGGCGCAAGAAGCAGAATATTTAAAGTTGCTAACTGTGCTGTAATGAAAGCATTGAAATATGAATACAGAGATAGACGTGTTAGAAAAAGAAACATGCGTCGTTTGTGGATTGTTAGAATCAATGCTGCTGTAAGAGCTGAAGGAATGAGCTATTCAAGATTTGTTAACGCTTGCAAAAAAGCAAATATCATTGTTAACAGAAAAATGCTCGCTGACTTAGCTGTTAATGACAAAGAAGCATTTGCAGTTATTTTGGAAGCAGCTAAAGCAGTTTAATTATTTAAATTTACTATTAAAAATGGGCGAGGATAAAATCCTCGCCCATTTTTAATCTTTTCACCTTTTTAAAGTTTATTTTTTTTTGCCTACTTATTTCAAATGAAGTCCAAAAACCTTATTTAGCCACCATTTAATTGGAGTTATCTTTTTATCGGTTTCACCTCTTAAATAAGCATGTCCACCGTATTTATAATGGTTTTTCTTCAAAATAATGGCTTTAATATTATCTTTGAAGCCTTCTATTTTCCATTTGTCAGGCATTGCGTAATTTGGAGTTATGATAAGAGGGTTTTTGTCGAGGAAATATTTATTAGCATAACTTTCATCGTGAGCTGGAATATTCTTTGCCATATCATCTTTAATATCAGCATTCAACTCTCGGCACATATCAAGGAATTCTTTGGTTTTTCCTCCATACAAACCACCCATGAAATAATATTTTCCTTCACCTTCTTTTATATAAGCGTGGCAATTTTTATCCCTATTATACGGATATTCAAGATTATTTCTATTATGCCAATAGCTTGCCCATACTGCGATGGCAAGATTTCCATTTTCCTCTTTTGGCAAAATTTCTTCACCTATTGTATCAACGAAAATCATATTACCATTAAAGTAGAAAAGATAATCCACATCAGTGTAGTCACCTTTTAAGAAGGCATCGTATTTCATTAAACCTGCATCAGGCCATTTTAATTTTGGGTAATAATAGGTTTTTACATCTGGATTATTTTTACCGTAAAAGTTTTCGCTGTCTGTAAAGACATAAAAAACTTTTTCAGCATCAGGTAACAAAAATTTTTGAGCGGTTTTGTAAAATTCTTCCCAAAAACAAATATATCTTCCTGTTGCTAAATATAAAATGCCTATCTTCATCTTTACCTCATAACCTTAGTACAACAAGTCTGGGTGTTTTTCTTTATATTCCATTTCGTAGAGTTTTGCAAGTTGAATGAATTTGTATTGCATATTCATTGTACAGATGATAAATCCAGTAACACCATCCATAAAACCACCTTTTAAAATATAAAATTTGAAGAATTCATATAATGGTCTGAAAATCAATCTAAATAGGGAGAATTTTGTACCTTTAGTTTTAAATCTTTCCATTTCCAAATCTGTATATCTGTTCATTTTTTCGAGATAAGATTGCAAACTATCAATATGATAATGTTGAATTGCAACACCTTCTTTTCTTGGGTGAAGTACTACAGATTTTCCATAGAGGGTTTCAGGAATGTTGTGAACATGTCCTTTCCATTCACAAGATCCTTTTCTCCAAAATCTTCTCAATTTATGTTGATACATTGATCTCAACTTTTTACCAAGTCCATATGTTTCTCTTGGAATTTCAAGGGCAACAACATCTTCTGGAGCAGTGTTTGCAAAGTTTTTCAAATACTGCCACAACTCTGGAGTAACTAACTCATCTGCATCTAATACGAGTACCCAATCAGAAGTAGCCTGAGAGTCTGCATAATTTCTTGCAGGTTCTGCACAGCGACATCTTTCATGATAACAAATTTTACATCCGTGTTTTTCTGCAATTTCAATTGTTCTATCTTCTGAATGCATATCACATACAATTATTTCATCTGCATCTTTTACGCTATCCAAACATTGGTCAAAAATTCTTTCTGCGTTTAAAGTATTTATTACAACAGATATTGTTGCATCTTTTTTTTCTTCCATTTTTTTTCCTTCCTAAATATTAACTTTCTGGCTATATTATATAACAAAAATTTCCTAATTAGGTAACCTTAAAGCATTTTCAAAGGCGATATCTTTTTGGTTAACATCTGCATCATTAAACCACTTTTCTGGAAAAATTACAATTTTATCCTTATTAGCGTTTAATTTTGCACCCCACCATGAGAAGGAGCTATTTGCAGCAATATTATGTTTGCACAAACTCATAAGGTGCATATCCTCAAATGATTTTTCACCAGTATTAAAATCGACATAAATCATTTCATAAGGAAGGTTTAGATTTTCTTTTACCCATTTAATGTCATCAGAAAAAACAAATAAAACAATATCTGGATATTGTTGTGCAATATACTCAACAGCTTTTCTATAATAATTTAGTGAACAAGTTGCAAACATATCTTGATACCTTTTCTTTTGAACGTAATCTCCTCTTCTAACGTGTAGAGAAACAGAATTTGTTGATAAGATTTTTTTTGCTATTGCTTTGTTATTTTCATCTTGTTCGCATTTAAACGTGAAGTCTTTTAAAATCGTAGATTCAATATTTTTAAAATATTTTTCTGTTTGAAAAAAACCTTCTATATAGGCATTAGTCTTAACATTAAGCATTTCTTCGCAAAATTCAAAACAAGGTTCTGAATAGAAATTTATGCCAAGAAAATTTTTATTATCTAAATGTTTTCTAAACTTCCATATAAGCTCAAGTTTAATTTTATCTTTCAGATTTTTTACAGGTTCGGGTTTAAGTCCGAAAACTTTTTCAAGTTGAAATGGTCTTGAATAATTTTTGTTAAAAAATGACATATCAAAAAGAAGATTTTCATTAAGCTTGCTTGCCAAACTTCTCCCATAAGCCCACTGGAACATTTGATTTCCAAGTCCACCATTAAATTTTACGATAACCGACACTTAAAAGCTCCTTTACTTTTCAAAAAATATTTGCAAATCTTTCTTAAAGAGATGTTTGTAAAAAGAAAAATTCTTTTTGCACTTCTTTATTGCCCACTTTGCCCAAATATGATTAAGCCTATAAGGGGCTACATATTTTTCTGTTTCCTTTTCAACTTCGTTTACGAAATCTACAACACTCAACAAATCTTCCACAACAATTTGTTTATTATCGTTGAGATTTTTTATGAGAGATAAAGGCTTTTCGCAGTTTATAGAAAAATATTTTTCTTGTGCCTCAAACATTATTTTTTGAACATTAGAATTTTGTATTTTAGTGTTATTTTTGTTTCTACAAATACTACCCTTGTGTTTTCTGTAATCGAGCAACACCTCAGGCAAGTTTGCAAAATCACATAAAGGCATCATATCAAGCCATAATTTATAATCTTCAACATACAAAGCATTTTTGTCATATTTCAATCCATTTAACATACTTTTTCTTATCATAACTGTTGGATGTCCAAATTGATTACAGTTAATTAGCATAGCTTCTTTTATGTCTTTGTTGTTTGTAAACCCATCGCTAACACGGATTTTAGGAAAAGACTGATATTGTGCCCCCAACAAGCCAACTTGCGGATTTTCGTCCATAAATTTCACTTGCTTTTCAAGTCTTTCTGGGCGAGATTTATCGTCAGAATCAAATCTTGCAATATATTCACCAGATGCAAGCTCCAAACCCTTATTTAGACTTCCTATAAGCCCTAAATTTTGCTCATTTTTTATATATCTAATTCTGCTGTCATCATAAGATTTTATTACTTCTTCCGCATTATTTTTAGAACCATCATTTATTATTAAAAATTCAAAATCCTTGTATGTCTGATTAAGGATGCTTTCAATTGCTTCTCTCAAGAACTCTTCACAAGTATTATAAACTGACATTAAAACAGACACTTTAGACATTTATTTTCCCCTTATTTAGGGTTTATTGTAGCACAAAATAAATTTTTATTCACCGACAGACAATTGTGTGTCTTTTTCTCCATAATAGAAAATAATCATCTCAACAGGTTCATTCCCATCGTTTTTTCCATAGTGGAATTTGTCTATCAATTCTGCTAAACTTTCTCCAGCCTTTACTTTTCTTTCAACACCTTTATCTGTAACAATAGTTAGCTCACCTTTAAGAATATACACAACATTCACCATTAAATGTTTATGCATTGCAAGTTTCGTTTTTTCAGGAAGCGTTATTTTCAAAACAGTTGCCTCTGGCTTTTTGATTGTAACAGATTCATATTTTTCGCCATCCCAAGTCGATGTTGTTTTTAAAATAACTTCTTTTTTAATTTCCATAAAACACTACTCCTTTTTAGTAGTTTTACCATAAATCAAAAAAAAAGAGGGAAATAAATTCCCTCTTTTGCTATTTTTGCTAACCAATGATTACTTAACTGTCAATTTTCTTTTTGAATCTTTTTCCTTAATCATTTTTGGAGCAGTAATTTTCAAAACTCCAGATTCCAATTTAGCTTCAGTCTTATCAACATTGATTTCTTCTGGCAATTCTATTACCCTTGAAAATTCACCATAATTAAATTCTGAACGTTTGAAGTTCTTTTCAGATTCAGTTTTTTCTTCAACTTTTTTAGCATTGATTTTCAAATAATTTTCTTCAATGTCAATATCCAAATCTTCTTTTTTTACTCCTGGTAATTCTGCCCTAATATCGTATTCCTTACCACTATCAGTGATTTCAACAGGCATTGTAAATTTGTTTTCTTCTTCCCAATATTTAGAATCAGGGAAATAACTGTCAAAGTGTCTGTTCAATAAAGAGCTGATTTCATCATTGACGGTTCTAATAAAATTGTCTGGTGCTTTTCTTACTAAAAATTTCATAATCTTCTCCTTTCAAAACTTACTTTCAACAATTATGTTATACATCGTTTTTCACCTAAATTTGTTTTTTTTAACTTTTATTTAACAATTGCCAGAAATAGCCAACATTAAAGAGTTTTCAGAACATCATTTTTTGATTATAAAAAGAATGATATAATTTTATTATGGAAAATCACTTTTATATATGCATTGATTTAAAAAGTTTTTTTGCCTCTGTTGAATGTGCAGAGATGGGTTTAGATCCATTTAAAACAAACCTTGTTGTTGCTGACAAAACAAGAGGAACAGGCTCTATTTGTCTTGCCGTTACTCCTGCATTGAAAAAACTTGGAGTGAAAAACAGATGCAGACTTTTTGAAATTCCAGAAGGAATAGAATATATAATTGCGAAACCAAAAATGAGAAAATATATGGAAACATCTGCGAAAATATATTCTATATACCTAAAATTTGTTGCACCAGAAGATATCCACGTATATTCCATTGATGAATGTTTTATAGATATTTCACCATATTTAAGTGCTTATGAAAAAACTCCAAAAGAATTTGCGATAATGCTCATGAATAAAGTTTTTGAAGAAACTGGAATTAGTGCAAGTGCTGGAATAGGAACAAATCTTTTTCTTGCAAAAGTTGCACTTGACATCACAGCAAAGCATTCAAAAGATAGTGTTGGTTATTTGGATGAAAAACTATTTAAAGAACAAATATCCAGACACAGACCTATCACTGATATTTGGAATATAGGAAAAGGGATTGCAAAAAGATTAAAAGTATATGGTGTTCAAGATTTGGAAGGCGTTACAAGGTTGAGCGAACAAACACTATATAGGGAATTTGGAGTTAATGCAGAATTTTTAATAGATCATGCAAAAGGAATAGAACCTTGCACAATAAAAGATATTCAAGCGTACAAAGCCAAAAGTAATTCTCTTTCAAACAGCCAAATTCTTTTTGAAGATTATAACTTTAAAGATGCAAAACTTGTTATGAAAGAAATGGTCGATAATTTGTCCTTGGAGCTTGTTGAAAAAAACCTTGTAACAGATAGTATTTCACTATCTATTGGTTATTCTAATAAAACTTATTCTGGGGGAAGTAAAAAACTAAACAAAGCTATATCATCTTCTAAATTTTTAAGAAAAGAATTTGAAAAAATGTTTGACGATTACATATCGCCAGAGTTTTTAGTAAGAAAAATATCAATAGGGTTTAATAACGTCGTTAGGGAAGACTACCTTCAATGGGATTTATTTTCAAACACTCAAGAAAGTGAAAAAGAAAAACTTGTACAAAAAGCTGTTGTAAAAATTAAAAAAAAATTTGGAAAAAATGCCCTCTTAAAAGGTATGAATTTGGAGAAGAAAGCAACTCAACAAATCAGAAATAAGCTTGTAGGAGGACATAATGGCGAATAGAAAAATGAGCAAACTTGAAAGAGCAAGACAGTTTATGCCCTTTAGCGCACTTAAAGGGTTTTACACGCTTGTTAGAGAAAAAGAATTGATAAAAGAAGACAGAAAAGAAATTATTGACGGAGAAGAACTCTCAAAGAAATTGAACCTCCTAAAAAAAGGTATGCTAATTCGTGTAAAATACTACAACAAAGATCACTATGAAAATATCGAAGGCGTAGTATTCAGTTGCGACAAAGATTTTAGGATACTAACAATTGTAAAGACAAAAATTCCGTTTGACGACATTATTGAAATTGGAGGAATACGTTAAAAATTCCAAATTATGAAGATATGTCTATCCTAAAAAAGCTAACATATTCTTTCTAATAACCAAACTGTTCTTTTGTTTGCAAGTACTCTCTAATCGAGTTTAGAGCAGACTGAACGATTCTTGTAATTCTTGATGATGAAAGACCAACATGCTGTGCAATTTCTTTTACTTGCATGTTTCTGTAAAAACGATATTCAACGATAGTTCTGTCTTTTTGTGGCAATGTTGATATAGCCTCTCTTATCATTCTACCCATTTCACTTATTTCAGCCTTTTCATCAGGCATTGCTGACATATCTTTTATAAAGTCAAATGGTGAATCATTATCAGAGTTTGCTGCCGCAAGGCTATCTATTGATAGAATCGTTTCATATATCGCTTCTCTAACCTTACCTGGAGAAACGTCAAGTCCTTCTGTATTTTCTACAGTTTCACTTTCTTCTTTTTTGTGTTTTAGAGTATACCACTTATAACGATTTCTTAATTCGTTTCTAATTGCCCAACGTACAGCAGTACCAATATATGAAGAATTATATCGTTCCAGTTGCGCATCTGTTTTATCTTTTATTAACTCTTGTATAGCAATAATTCCTATACTAACAAGCTCTTCGTACTCTATCATGTGTGCAGGAATACGATGATGCTCAATCTTGGCAACCTTTTGAATAATATCAATATATGCTTTTATTCTGTTATCTTTACCCTGCATACTACAAATCATCTTTCGTTTTGTCTATTATATTACCCTGATTTTGATTATTTTTCAAGCGGTAAACAAAAAGTAAGATTTCAGCGACCGCTTTATACAAATCTGGCGGAATTTGTCTATTCAAATCTACCATTCTAAAAATCGCTCTGGCCACAGGAGCATTATCTATTACTGGAACATTATTTTCCTCAGCTATTTTGATGATTTTTTTTGCAATAAGCTCTGTACCCTTAGCAATAAGCATTGGAGATTCCATTTTTTTTGCATCATATTTTAGTGCACAGGCTATGTGGATAGGGTTTCTTACAACAAAGTCTGCAGTCGGTACAGCATCCATTGCACCTTTTTGAAGCATTTGCATACGTCTTTGCCTTAATGCTGATTTTACATGCGGATCTCCTTCAGAGTTTTTATATTCATCTTTAATTTCCTTAAATGACATCTTCTGATCTTGCAAAAATTTCCATTTTGTAACCCCATAATCTGCCACTGCAATAATCAAAAAGGCTATCCCTGCCTTAAAAATAAACTCAACAATCAACGCACCAAATTCTACCATTACAGCAAAATTGTTATCTATCGCAATAAGTTGAAGTATTGATTCTATGTGGTCTGAATATACCATCCAGCCAATATAGCCCAATATAACAACCTTTAATATGTTCTTAAACAATTCGAAAAAAGTTTTTATATTCATCAAATTTTTAAAATATTTTGTCGGATTTAATTTATCCAACTTTGGTGACAATGGGGCAACTGATACCAATGGTCCTACCTGCATAAAATCGGCAAGTATTGCAATAAACCATGCCACAAAAAGAATTGGACCAATAATTTTAACCGCAGTCAAAAGTGTTATTGTAAGTAAGTATGTCAAACCTGCAATATCTAAATGCTGATTAGGAATTTGCTCATAACACAGCACAAATAATTTACTTATCTGATCCCAAATAAAAGGTGACAAGCCATATATAGCTAAAAAAACGACAAGCAAAGAAACGGCAGTCGAAAAATCTTTAGATTTTACAACTTGCCCTTCCTTTCTTGCCTGCTCCAATTTTCTCGGGGTGGCATCGAACTGTTTATCTTCATCACCCATTCATTAAACCTATGAATTTTATTTTACGATTTCAACACCAGAACTTGTACCAAGTCTTGTTGCACCTGCATTTATAACATCAATAGCTTTTTGCTTATCTCTGATTCCCGCAGAAGCTTTTACTTCCAATCCATAAGGAGATACTGTATCGTACATCAATTTTACATCTTCTGCTGTTGCACCAATACCATTTTTAACAAAACCTGTTGATGTTTTTACCAAGTCTGCTTTTGCCGCAACACAAAGTTCACAAGCTTTTTTGATTTCTTCTTTTGTCAACAAATCTGTTTCCAAAATAACTTTTAACTTCTTATCCTTACAAGCTTCTTTAACTGTTTCAATATCCTTTTGAACAGCTTCATAATCTTTATCTTTCATCAAGCCTACATTCAAAACCATATCAATTTCATCTGCACCATCTTCAATTGCAAGCTTTGCTTCATAAGCTTTAACTTCTCCTCTTGATGCTCCTAAAGGAAAACCAACAACAGTAACAATTTTTACACCGCTGTCCTTTAAGTTTTCTGCTGCATATTTTACATTACAAGGATTTACACATACTCCTAAAAATTTGTGTTCTTTTGCTTCATCGAAAAGTTTTTTCAAGCTTTTTTTATCCGCATCTTGTTTAAGCAATGTGTGTTCAATGTAAGTATTCAATTCTCTCATTTTAAAACTCCCTTTTCACTAAATCCACGTATAGATTTTACCATAAATCTTTCTCAAAATACAGTTTTTTTTGACTTTTCAAAAACGATTATTAAAATGTCATTTGTAAGGGAAAAGAGGGAATATGAATTTAGTTCAAAAATTAAAACAATTTCAAGGGAATTATGCTTTTGTTCGTTGGATGAATGCGGAAGAATATGGAAAGATTAAATACGTTGGTTCTGATTTTATCCAATTGGATATCGTAAATATTTCAACAATGGAATATTTTGAAACAGTTTTTATCAAAAGTAGCCTTATTTTGGAAGTAACTGTTGGCGGTGCTGATATTGCAAGAATCATTGCCGAAGTTTCTTCAAAACTTCCTGAAGTATATTGATTTTGACTGACATTTAAATTATCCTTATTAAATGACAGAGGGATTAAAAAAACATGATTTTATAGCTATTCTTGCCTTATGCCTTTTGGTATTGGTAGGTTTCGCTCTAACCTTTGGTCATTGGGGTAATTTAATTGTCGATTGCGGGAGAGAAGCTTGGCTTCCAACTATAATTTTCAACAAAGATACCGTAATGTATAGAGATATTTTTAATCTATATCCGCCTCTATCGTATCTTGTCAATGGAACTTTATACAAAATATTTGGAAATAACCTCAACGTTTTGTATGTGGCAGGATTGTTTAATACTTTCTGCCTAATTGTTTGCACTTACCTTCTCTCTAAAAGATTTTTAAGCACACTTTTATCATTTTCTGTGTGCTTTTTCGCAATTTTCTACACTATATATGGAAACATTTCAGAAACACTTGGGTTCATCTTTCCGTATTCTTATGCATATTTATACGCACTAAGTTCTTTTTTGATTTCCCTAATTTTATTTCTGAAATTTACTGATGAACAAAATAACAAATTTCTTTATTTATCTTTTCTATTTGCTGGATTTTCAATCGCTAATAAGTTTGAATTTATCTTCGCTTTTCTAATTTACTTTATATGTCTTTTTTGTTCAAAAATAAAATTAAAAAATATTTTGATAGCATTATCTTTTTTCTTAGTTTTTCCTATCTTAAGTTATGGTTATATAATTTATCAGGGACTCTCACTTCCTGATATTTTAAATTATATTGAGTTTGGAAAAAGATTTTTTCAAACCCCTGCTTACAAATCATTTTCAACTCACAATCCAAATGTTTACTTTTTTGGGATTCTATTTTTTATAGCTCTTAATATTGGCTTTATACCACTTGCATTGTATTTAAAAAAATCTAAAAAACAAAACATCGCATTATCCATTATTTTAAGTCTTGTCGGAATATTTACATTTAACTTTTTCTACAAGTTAAATATTATATCACTCTGTTGGCTATCACTATCTTCAGTTTTGATATTATTGTTTCTTGTTATTAGAAGAAAATTCGATAAATACTCCTTAAGTTTTATATTAACAATTTTGATTTTTTTAGCAGGAGCATTGAAAATCAATTTTTGTCTTGCTAAAAACACATATGGAAATTATCTTATTCCATATTTTGTTCTGATAAATATAATATTTTTAGTAAATTACACAAAGATTTTGACTAAAAAAACTTTCATTCAATTCTTATCAATAATCCTAATATCAACATCCTTAATAACTTTTCTCAAAAAGAATACAGAACGTTTTAATAACCTAAACTACGCCATAAAAACAGAAAAAGGAATAATTTATACAAACAAAAATTTTGGAGAAAACTACGAAAAACTAATCAAATATATAAATGAAAATACTGAAGGCAAAATCCTCGCTCTCCAAGAGGGAGTGATGCTAAATTACTTTACCGACAAACCAACAGATTACATGTTATATCATTTAATCAAAATCCACATAGAAGCCTTGGGGGAAGATTACATTATAAATAGATTAAAAGCCTTTCCACCAGATTACATAGTAGAATTTAAAATGTCTGAAATAACTCCAAAAATAAATTTATTTATAAAAAGTAACTACATAGAGGTTAAAAATTTTTCAGATATAAAAGTTTTAAAATTCAATAAAAGCACAAAATAAAAACAAAAAATAAGGCAACCCTTTAAATTTAGGTTGCCTCATTATTTTTTTACTTATCTAATTAAGCCACTTTTTGAGCTTGTTCCTTTTTTGCATTTTTTGCGTTAATCGCATTTGTAATTGCAATGTTCAATTTAGGAATACCTATACCGATAGCTAAACCAGAATACAAGTAACCAGCGATTTGTACAAGGTTCAAAATTTTTGCTGTCTTAAGAGCTTTTGGAGCATGTTGTTTTGCAAGGTTCATCAATTTGCTCAAGTTCATAGCTTTACCGTTTTCGATAGTGTTTATACCAGCTTTTTTAAGAGCAGTTTGAAGAACTTCTTCTCTTGAAACAACTTGACCAGCAAGCCATTTTGGTAAACCTTTGCTTTCAGCTTTGTTGTATTTCAAAAGCGTCATTGGATCGCCTTTTGCTTTGGTAACTTTTTCAACACCAGATGCAGCAAGCTTAGAAACGAAGCCACCTAAAATCAACCAGTTTACAAAGCCCAAAGAATCCTTAATTGCAGATTCTCTCAACTCATTTTCATTTCTTGCAGATAACAATCTTGAGAAAATTGTTATACCATAAACAAGTTTGAATTGAGAAAGAGTTGGAACAAGTCCTTTGAATTGGATTTTTGAAAATACTTCATTGAACTTTCCAATTGAACGTAAAGCTCCAGTCATTGCAAGAGCCGCAATACCAGTTTTCAATGCTTTGAATTTTGTAGTTTTGTTTTCTTCACCACCGCCTACAAAAGCAGAACTGCCTGTTTTCTTTTTAGTAAGGTACATGTTGATTGGTTGAACCATAGCACCCAAAGCAGAACAGAAACCTATTCCAAGCAATGTAGTTTTAGCATTTACTTTTTTGATACCTTTTACAAAAGAGTTGTTTAGAACACTATCGCCTTCTTTAAAAGTTTTTGCAACCTTATCGCTCATAAATGTTCTTGAAACTTTAACAATGTTATCAATATAGTCATCTACAGATGACGTTACTGATTTAGAAACTTTTTCATTTTTTGTTCCCTTGATAACTCTGTCCATTTTGAAATCTGCTTCAGCACCAGTATCGCCGACGAGCATTGCTTTCAAAACTTTTTTTGTTTCACTAAATCTTTTTGATGCACCTTTAGCATCAGCAGGAGCGTTGATTTCTTCAGCAAGTTTGTCAACTACTGCCTTTTTTGTTTTTTCGCTGATTTTAACCCAGCCTTTTTCATCTACGCCTTTTTTTGCGTTTGGACTAAATGCAGATGTTGTATCAAGAATTTCGTTAAGATATTTCTTCATACCATCTTCTGTTTTTAAGTCACCAGCTTTTGATTTAATATCAGCTAAAATATCAAGTTTATCATTATCTATAAAGAGTTTGCTAACGTCTACGCCATATTTTTTGTTAATACCTGCTGTCATCAATGCAGCAGCACCCATGCCGTAAACACCTAAAAGAGCATCGTTAATAGAGCTTGTGTATTCTCTTCTCATTGTTTCAACACCAGCTTGAGGACTTCTTGAAAAATCAACGATTGTTCTTGGAGTACACATAAAACCTGCATCAACAACAGTTGCACCTATAGCCTGATTTGTTTGCAAGAAATTTAATACTGGAGATATACCAGCACCTTTAAATGATGTGCTTTGTTTTGTTTGTTGTACTTGTTGGGGTTGAATGCTTTGAATTTTCATTTTTCTAATTCTTTCTTCTAAATTTCTTCTTTTTCTACTAACAGATTATACAACATGAAAAAACCTTAAAAAATAAAAATTGCCAAAATTACACTTATTTTTTAAGGTTTTTTAACGTTTCTTTACAAAATTAAGAAATTAGCCAATCAAAATTCCAACGATACAAGCTGACATATAAGATGCCATTGTTCCGCAAATTAAGGCTTTTACACCCAATCTTGAAAGGTTCTTTCTTTGGTTTGGAGCAAGTTCTCCAATACCACCAATTTGAATTGCAATAGAACTCAAATTACCAAAACCGCAAAGAGCGATACTTGCAATAACAAAGCTCTTATTTGCAATCATATCCTTAACTGATACCAAATCAATGTATCCCAACATTTCATTTGCAATGAATTTAGTACCTAACATGCCACCAACAGCATCAATATCAGCAGTTGGAACACCCATTAAATATGCAAAGATTGAGAAGATTTTTCCAATAACACCTTTCAAAGTTAGATTTTGGATATCAAGACCAATGAAAGAGAGATTCATGTGGAATACATTGTATAAGAACATGCCTGCCTTACCAAAAACCCAATCGAATAAAGCAATCAATGCAACGAAAGCAAGTAGAACACCTACAACCTTAATTGCAACAGAAAAACCGTCGCCAGCACCTTTTGCAATAGCATCAATAACATTAACACTTGTTCTTCTCTTACTTAATTTAACATCTCCTTTTGTTTGAGATTCCAAAGTTTCAGGATAAACAATTTTTGTCATGACAAGTGCTCCAGGAGCTGCCATAATAGATGCTGCAAGTAAATATTCTGCAGGAATACCCATTCCTACATACAACGCCATTACCCCACCAGAAATACATGCCATACTTCCTGCCATAGATGCGAGCATTTCTGAACGAGTAAGATTAGGCAAATAAGGTTTAATCATAATTTGTGCCATAATCTGACCAACAAAAGAACTTGCAACGTTTGAAAATGCTTCAGCACCACTAACGTCCATTATCTTATACATAGCTTTGCTCAAAACTGCAATAACTTTTTGCATTATATGGTAATAATATAAAATATTAACAATAACAGTCATCAATATTGTTGTTGCAATAAGCGTAATGGCGAATATTATAGCACCTGAGCCAAAAACATCTCCCAATTTTGCATTATCCGCAAGCGGTCCAAAAACAAATTGGGCTCCGACCATAGAAAAATCAAGAATTTTTTGAATGAATTTTCCAATAGCGCCAAAGAAAACTTGTCCCACTGTTGTTTTCAAAACGAAAACTGCCAACAATATTTGAAGTAAAAATCCCATAATTACAGTTTTTAAATTGATTGCCTTTTTATTATTAGACATTAAAAACGCAATCAAAAATATAACTGCAATCCCTATCAAACCAAAAAATCTATCCATATCAACTTTCCTTTGCTATGATAAAACTTTTAACAAAAGTCCTACCGTAAAACTTTGTATTATCTGAAGTGCAATAATTGCAATGATTGGAGAAAAGTCTAATCCCCCAACAGGTGGAATTAGCCTTCTAAATAAATCCAAGTATAAATCAGTAACCTCTCTGATTGATTTAAATGGTTGAGAAAACCAATCTATACTTGGAATCCAACTCAAAAATATTCTTATCATTATCAATAAGAAATAAAAATAAAATAAGTTATTTAAAACTCTTGCAGCAAACATTAAACTCTCGAATGCTCCATAGTTGTAGCACAAGAACAGTTACTACGTTCTGCTGGAATTTTTTCAATCATCTTGAACAACAATGCTTTTAATTTTTCAAGATTAGAATTGAATACTTTAATAACGGCATGATGAGAAACTGGTGGAACATCTCCAACAAGACCAGCATCATAGTCTGTTATTAAAGAAATATTCAAAGGACACATATCAAATTCTTTAGCTAAATAATTTTCAGGGAACGCTGTCATGTTAATAACTTCCCAACCTTGAGATGTAAAGAATTTTGACTCAGATTTTGTTGAGAATCTTGGACCGTTAATAACAACAACAGTACCTTGTGAATGAACGTTAATTCCGAGTTCTTTAGCAGTATCAATTGCCAATTTTCTCATTTCCGGACAATACAAGTCTGCTGGAGATGGGTGAGCAACAACCGGTCCTTCAATAATAGTTGATTTTCTTCCATCAGTCCAATCTACAAATTGATCGCAAATTACAAAGTCTCCAGGAGCAACATGTTTTTGCAAACTGCCTGCAGCACAAGGAGAAATTATTCTTTCAACACCAACAGATTTCATAGCCCATGCATTAGCTCTGTAATTTATCAAGTGAGGCATAATAGTGTGGTTTCTTCCATGTCGAGGCATAAACGCAACTTTATGTTCACCAATTTGTCCAATAAATAAGCTATCACTCGGCATACCATAAGGTGTTTCAACTCTTACTTCTTCAATATCATCCAAAAATTTATAAAATCCAGATCCACCAAATACACCTATCGTTGCCAATTTTTTTTCTGTCATAATTAACTCCTATTTTACTACACTTAATAATTTAAAATTATCTTATCATAAAAAATTTAAAATTTATTATTTATTTTTTATTTTTGTTGTATAATGTAAATAAGAATTTACACTTTACCCAGTGAAATTTTTAGAAAGAATAGCAAAATGAGTACAGAAAAGAATTTAAGAAATATAGCTATTATCGCTCACGTAGACCACGGAAAAACAACACTTGTTGATGCAATGCTCAAACAATCCGGTGTTTTTAGAGAAGGTCAGGTAGTAGAAAAATGTGTATTAGATAGTAATGACCTCGAAAGAGAAAGAGGAATTACAATCCTATCAAAGAATATTTCAATAAATTATAAAGGAACAAAAATCAACGTAGTAGACACCCCTGGACACGCTGACTTTGGCGGAGAAGTTGAACGTGTTTTAGGCATGGTTGACGGAGCTTTGCTTATTGTTGATGCAGCTGAAGGACCTATGCCACAAACAAGATTTGTTCTTTCTAAAGCATTGGAACTTGGGCTCAGAATTATTGTTGTTATAAATAAAATCGATAAACCAGCTGCAGATCCAATGCATGCTCTCGATAAAGTTTTTGATTTGTTTACTGAATTAACAGATAGAGAAGATTTAATAGATTTTCCATATATCTTTGCAAGCAGTCTTAATGGTTTTGCTATCAAAGATTTGGAAGACGAAAGAAAAGATATTACTCCACTTTTGGATTGCATTTTGGAAAATATAAAAGCTCCAGATGGAGATGTTAACAAACCTCTACAATTTCAAGCAACAACTCTTGATTATAATGAGTATGTGGGTAGAATCGTTGTCGGAAGAATTGTTAATGGAACAATGAAAAGCCAAGAACAGCTTTGTTTGATTAAGGCTGACGGTACTCAAGAAAGAGGAAAAATTACAAAATTATATGAATTCAAGGATTTAGGCAGGGTTGAAACGACGGAAGCTCAAGCAGGTGATATCGTAGGTGTCGCAGGATTTTCCGACATTCAAATCGGAGAGACAATTTGTTCCCTCTCCGCCCCTGTCGCCCTTCCTTTGATTAAAATCGATGAACCAACTTTGCAAATGAACTTTTCAGTAAATGATAGTCCTTTTGCAGGTACTGAAGGTAAATTCGTTACTTCAAGACAATTGAGAAAAAGACTTTACCTTGAACTTGAAAAAAATGTAAGTTTAAGGGTTGAAGATACAGACAACACTGATTGTTTTAAAGTTAGTGGTAGAGGCGAACTTCACCTTGGAATTTTGATTGAAACTATGCGTCGTGAAGGATATGAGTTTCAAGTTTCTAAACCAGAAGTTATATTTAAAACAATAGACTCTGTTTTGTCTGAACCGTTTGAAAATCTTATTATTGACGTTCCAGAAGCTTATGCTGGATCTTGCATAGACAAGCTTTCTCAAAGAAAAGGTGAAATGCTTGAGATGAAAGCTGCAAATGGAAGAACTCATCTCGGATTTTCTATCCCTGCAAGAGGCTTAATTGGTTTCAGAAGTGAGTTTATCAGAATGACCAGAGGTGATGGTATTATGTATCACACCTTTGATGAATATAAACCTTATGCAGGGGATATTCCTAAACAAAGAAGTGGTTCTTTAATCGCTCTTGAACAAGGTGAAGCTGTCCCTTATGCTTTAGCTCAATTTGAAGATAGAGGGGTTTTCTTTGTTACACCTAAAACAAAAGTTTACAGAGGAATGATTATTGGAGAAGGAAATCGCTCTCAAGACATTGCTGTTAATATTTGCAAGACAAAAAGACTTACTAATATGAGAACTGCTACTGCTGATGTTATGGTTACGTTGCAGGCTCACAAAACTATGTCTTTGGAAGATTGTCTTGAATACATTTCGGATGATGAATTGGTTGAAATTACTCCCGAAAATATCAGAATAAGAAAAGCAGACTTAAACAAAAAAATCTTTTAACGGAGTAACAAATGGACGATGCACCAATACTTAAAGCTCTTGAGAACTTCAAGAACAAACCTTCTTATCAATTTCACATTCCAGGACATACAAGAGGGCAAGGAGTTTGCAAGAGGTTTAAAAATCTTATTGGAGAACAAGCTTTATTCCTTGATACAACAGATGAATTTGACAATCTTGGAACGCTTACGCCTGCAACAGGAGCAATAAAAGAAGCTGAAGAACTCGCAGCAAAAGCTTTTGGGGCAAAGAGAACATTTTTTCTTGTAAATGGCTCTACTATTGGAAACATTGCAATTGCGACAAGCCTTACAAAAAGGGGTAAAAAAGTCATTGTAAATAGAAATTGTCACCGCTCTGTTATGACGGGTCTAATTGTTTCTGGTGCTGATCCTTTGTGGGTTATTCCAGAGAAATTGAATGATTGGGGCTTATGGGGAAATGTTAACCCAAAAGATATAGAAGATTTATTAAAAAAACACAATGATGTTGCACTTGTTTGGATTACAAATCCAACTTATGAGGGTGTTGTATCTGACGTAGAAGAAATTTCTCGTATTTGCAAAAAATATGATGTTCCTTTGGTTGTTGACGAAGCTCATGGTTGTCTTTGGAATTTTGATGAGGAGCTTCCAACATCGTCATTAGAGTTGGGAGCTGATATTGTTGTAAATTCTTTACACAAAACTGGTGGAAGTCTTGCACAAAGTTCAATGCTTCATATTGGGAAAAATTCAAAAGTTAATCCAGAATTTATAGAACAATCTCTTATGTTGTTTCATACAACTACTCCGTCAATCATGTTACTTGCAAGCCTTGATGCAGCAAGGTACCATCTTTCAAGCAGTGAAGGGAAAATAGATATCAAGAAAGCAATTGATAACGCAAAATTTTTAAGAAAAGAAATTGATAAATTAGACAACATTTATCATTTGACTCCGACGGATGACTACAAGACGGATATTACGAAAATTTTTATTAAAGCTGACGGGATTTCTGGCAAGAGGCTTGAGGCGATTTTAGAATATGATTTTAACATCGAAGTGGAATCAGCATCTGACGTTGGTTTGCTTGTGTTATCCAACATTGGAAACTCAAGAGAAGACTTTGAATATCTTGCAAATTGTTTAAAGACGATTTCTAAAACTGATTATTCTAATAAAGTTTACAATTTTAAGTCATTACATATGCCAATGCTTATTCCTGAAATAAAAATGAATTTGCAAGATGCGTTTTATTCTGAAAAAGAAATAATAAAGATAAAGGACTGTGTTGGAAGAACAGCTGGTGAGATTGTTGCTCAATGTCCTCCAGGAATTACGATTCTTGTGCCAGGGGAGTTAATTACAGAGTCACATCTCCCATATCTTGAAGATTACAAAGAAATTGAGGTGCTCAAATAATGGCATTCGACAAGAATAGAGGTGCAGTTTGGTGGTTATCTTCTGCTCATTTTATAAATGATGTTTATTCTGGCTTTTTAACTCCGCTTATGCCTTTTATTGCTGCAAAAATCGGGTTTTCAGTTGCCATTGCAACAATGATTACAAGTATTGCACAAATTGTTGCATCTACCATTCAGCCAATTTTTGGTTGGTTTGCAGATAAAAGTTACAAAAGATTTTTCATCTTTTTTGGTTTATTTTTTGGTTCAATATCTGCACCAATAGCAACAAATGCGAACAATTTAACGACACTTTTAATATTTATCATCTTGGGAAATTTAGGAGGAAGCCTTTATCATCCTCAGGCAATAGGTTTTATTCCTGTGTTTTCTAACAAAAACACTCTTGTTTATAATATGAGCTTATTTATCACTGCAGGAACAATAGGTTTTGCTTGTGGACCACTTGTTTCTTCTTCTGTTGCAGAACTTTGGGGTTTTGATAAGATACCTTACCTTTCAATTTTTGGTCTTATTGTACTTGCATTGATGTTCAAGTTCGTTCCAAGGGTTAAAGATGTTAAAAAACCTAACAGCGAAAATTTGTTTGAAGTATTGAAACAAATTATGAAAAATAAGTTAATGGTAATTGTTTTGACAATTGCTTTTATGAAAGTTCTTATTCAAAGTAGTTGTTCTATTTTGCTACCATTTTTGTGGAAGGATATGGGTCATTCAGCGTTTTACATTGGATTTGCAATGTTCTTGTTCTTATTTGCTGGCGGAATGGGGTCTTATGTAAGTAGCAGGTTTGAGCGAAAATTCGGAGCAAAATTTGTGTTTTATTGCTCTATGATTTTAACATTACCTTTAATGATTTTGTTTATTACAACTTGCGAAAGCCATAAAGATTTTTCGATTGCCGTATTTGTTGTAATGGGATTTATAACAATGTTTGCACAACCAGTAACAATGGTTTTAGCTCAGAAGCTCATGCCTCAGTATAAAAGCGTTATTGGTGGAATTATAAACGGTACAACTTGGGGGTTAGTTGCTCTTATTTTAGTTTTTGTCGGATTTTTAGCAGAAAAATTCGGCATTAAACAAATTCTTATTTTGCTTGCAATTTTACCTGCAATATTTTCTTATTTTGTAAAATTTTTACCTAACAGCATAGATGATTAAATATAAGGAAAACCTCTCTAATAAAAAGAGAGGTTCCGGAAGAGTTGAGGATTAACAACTCTATATTAACGAAATTTTTTGTATTTCTCATTGTCTTAAATCATTAGATACATTATACTTTATGCCTATCTTTTCAAATAATTCTTTTAGCATATAAAATGAACCACAAATTACGGTCATTTTTTCCTTTTTATATTCTGAAAAAGGTTTTGCATCAAAATTTGTCAACATCTTAACTTCATCAAAACTTCGAGCATTGGGGTGAGAAAATTCAAAAATATAAAGTTCATCTCCGACTTTTAATAAATTTTCAAGCATCTCTTTGCAATCTTTTGTTTTCAGGCAACCAAATATGAATTGAAAATTTTTATTTGGAAAATAAAAATCAAGGCTTTTTCTTAATGCTCTAATGCCATCCGGATTATGAGCAACGTCCACTAAAATGTCGTAATCCTTTAGATATTCGAACCTGCAAGGATTTTTTACTAAAATTAGGGATTTTTTTATAACTTCTTCTGGAATATTTAAATACTTGCAAACTTCAAGTGCAAGAGAAATGTTTTGTTTCTGATAAGTTCCTTTTAAAGAGCATTCCATTTCTTTTTGTTCCGCAAGAATGACCTTTGATTTTTTTTCTTTTGCAATTTTCTTAATTACATCAAGACCTTTATTTTGCGAAGAAATAATTACAGGACATCCAGATTTTATGATACCAGCCTTTTCAAAAGCAATCTTTTCAATACAATCTCCAAGCCTGTCAGTATGATCTAAATCAATATTTGTAATAACCGAGCATAAGTTTTTTTCAATAACATTCGTTGCGTCAAAACGTCCGCCCAAACCTGTTTCTAAAACAACAACGTCAACTCTTTTTTCTGCAAAATACATAAATGCTATCAACGTTAAAATCTCGAATTCGGTCAGATGAATATCTCCTGTTTTAGCTACAATTTCAAATAGCAGTCTTGCAAAATCCTCTTTTGATATTTGACTATTGTTAACCCTAATTCTCTCGGTGTATTCAAAAATATGCGGACTTGTGTATAATCCTACTTTTCTGTTATTGCATATTAAAGCCTCGTTCAATATCGAGCAAACAGAACCTTTTCCATTTGTTCCTGCAACATGGATAAAATCAAAATTAGTTTTAATATTCAAAACTTCAATAGCTTTATTTATCCTATCAAAGCCTAAATTTATACAAAACCTTCCTTTTGAAGTTAACAATTTTATAGCATCTTGATACGAATTCACTTTTTAATTATACCCTTAAGAGATGAAACGATATTTTTGGTTGCATCAGGTTTTGCAAGAGCAAAGATATTTTTCTGAATTAGTGCCAATTTTTCTCTATCATCAGCTAATTGTTGTATTGCTATCAAAAGTGTATCTGGAGTTGTATCAGCATCTTCAAGATATAATGCAGCTCTCTTTTCAACCATAAACTTTGCATTTTTTCTTTGATGATCAGCAGCAGCGTGCGGATATGGGATTAAGATTGGCGCAACTGCACTTGCACAAAGTTCTGACAAACTTAATGAACCCGCTCTTGAAATAGCTATATCCGCTGATTTTAGAACTTCCGTCATATTATCGAAAAATGGTCTTACTACTAAGTTTTTATTAGATTCAAATTCAGGATATGTTTTTTTAAGCTCTGATATAACATCATCATATTTTTTCTTTCCCGTTTGAAAAACAATTTGTATATCATATTCAGTCAAAAGGGTTTTTATAATCTTAACAAAAGCATTGTTTATTGACTTTGCACCTTGTGAACCTCCAGTTACACAAAGAGTCAATTTATTTTCATCAAGACCTATTCTTTTTCTTGCTTCACCCTTTGTCAAAGTTTTGAACTCTTCTCTCAAAGGGTTTCCATTAACGCAGATATTTTTTGCTTTAATCCTTTCCGCAGCTTTTTCAAAAGCAAGTGAAACACATTGCGCATTTGGGGCTATATATCTTGAAACAATTCCTGGGATTGCATCACAATCGTGAATCATAACAGGAACACCATCGGTTATCCCAGCAATTAGGGCTGGTGCAGAAACATATCCACCTGTTCCCAAAATTGCATCCGGCTTGTATTTTTTTATATAAAACATTGCTTTAAAAATTGCACATACAAGTTGAAGTCCCCAACCAATAAGAGAAAATCCGATTTTTCTCGGCATCGCAGAAACTTTTACAGGCAAAAAATTAAAGCCCTTTTTCTTTGCAATGTCATATTCCATATTGTCTGGATTTCCAACATAATAAATTTGATTAGTTTCCAAATCTTTTTGTAGAGCCTCTACTATTGCAACCGCAGGATAAATATGACCACCAGTGCCACCACCTGTAATAAAATACGTATATTTTTTCCCTGACTTATATGTATCTGACATTTACATCTTTCCTGACTTTTCTAATACTCTTTTTAGATATATTTAACAAAATACCAATCATCCACAAAGATACCATTAAAGAAGAACCACCATAACTTATGAAAGGCAAAGGTACACCAGTTGCAGGCAAGAATGAACTTGCAACACTCATGTTCAAGAAAGCTTGAAACCCCAGAGAGAATGTTATTCCAACTGCAAGAAGTTTTCCATAAGTATCAGGACATCTTGTTGCTATCAAGAAACCTCTTTGAACAACTGTTAAGAACAACCCAATAACAAAGAAACATCCCAAAAACCCTAATTCTTCGCCAATAACTGCAAAGATAAAGTCAGTGTGACATTCAGGCAACCAAGCAAGTTTTTGCTTTGATGCACCATAACCAACACCCCACAAACCACCAGTTGCAAATGCAACCAGAGATTGAATTACGTTATATCCAGCTCCCAATGGATCTGATTCTGGATTTAACCAAATGGTAATTCTTGACAATTGATATGGTTTTATTAGTTTCAAGACCCCAGTTAAACTTCCAACACCCGCCGTAACAGCCGCAACTACACCAGAAATAAACAATGTGCACAAAAGTTTTAAAGGCGCACCTGATACTATATACATAACGACAGAAGTTAAAAACAACAAAATTACCATACTTAAGTTTGGTTGTTTATAAACAAGTAAAATCATAAGTATAATCGGTAAAAAGTAAAGCGAGAACTTTCGAGGATCAATAATTTTTGAATCAGTGTAAAACGCATTCGCAAGCAACATTACAACCGCAAGTTTTGCATATTCTGACGGTTGAAATTGTATTGGACCAATACTTATCCATCTTTTTGCCTCATTTATCGTTACCCCTAACGGAGTAAAATCAATTAAAGCGAGCAAAATAACAATAATCCAAGCAAATGTTACATCAAACATTTTAAGTTTTTTATAGTCAAAATTAACTAAAATCCGCATCCCGATAAACCCTGGGATTACCCCCATAAGAATCTGGTTTATAAAAGATTTTGCAGGATTTATTCCTGCATCAATGTGTTTAGGGGCTGTTGCTGAAAAAATAAACATTAACCCCAAAACAACTAAAAAAGCAACAGCAATCAACAGAATTCTGTCTGCCGGCATAGTTGTCACCCTCAATTGAGGAGAATTGTTTCCGTTAAAATTAACTCTTTGATAAGACATAGTTTTTGAAAACTTCCCCTCTGTGTTCGTAACTGTCAAACATATCAAAACTTGCACACGCTGGAGATAACAAAACGACATCATGTTTCATCTCAATTGCTTTATCAATCGCATTTTCCATTGTGTCTTCAAGAATTATATTATCAAACCCGTTTTCTTTCAAGTTTTTTTCAAATCTTTCAGAGGCTTCACCTATTAACAATACCGTAGAAATATGTTTTTTAACCTCATCACAAAATTCTTTTAAGTCTGTATTTTTATCACGTCCACCTGCAATAAGTGCAACCTTTTTATCATTGAAAGATTTTATCGCTACAATTGCAGCCTCTGGATTTGTAGCTTTTGAATCATTATAAAAATCAGCACCTGCATAATTTCTTACAAACTCAAGTCTGTGTTCTGGGGCCTTGAATGTTGAAATCACTTTTCTTATATTTTCATTCGAAATTCCAACAAGTTTTGCTACGATAATTGAACACATAATATTTTGATAGTTGTGTTCACCAACAAGTGTGCAATCCTTAAGTTTTATAATTTCTTCTTCCACACCATTTCTTTTAAAATATATTGCATCATTTTTTTCATAACAACAATTATCTTCAACTTCTTTCGCAAAAAGGAATACATTGTTTAATCGTTTTGAAAATTCTAACAACTTTTCATCTGCACCGTTTAGAACAGAGAAAGCTGGTTCACAAGGGGGCAAAAATAGTTTTGCTTTTGCTTCAAAATATTTTTCTAAACTACCGTGCCAATTGATATGATCCGGTGTAAAATTGGTAAAACATGCAATTTGAGCTTGAAAAGCATTTGTAGTCTGCATTTGAAAAGAACTTACCTCACAAACATAACAATCATTGTCTTCATCAGCCAAAGATATAGGAGGAACACCGATATTTCCACAAGCAGGAGCTTTGAGTTCACTACACAAAATTTCTGATGTTAAAGTAACAGTTGTAGTTTTTCCATTTGTACCTGTAATTGCAATAAAAGGTTTTTTAGTTTCTTTATACGCAAGTTCGATTTCTGAAATAACAGGAATACGTCTTTCCTTAAGCATAGAAAAGATTTCACTTTCAGGCGGAATTCCTGGACTTGCAACAGCTAAACATGCATCTTTAATAAAATAATCGCTGTGACCACCGATTTCAACTTTAATTCCTTCAGACTCAAGCTCTTTGACAAGTTGCGAATCCTTTTGATTGCTACTTTCAGTAATAAAAATATCCGCACCGTGTCTATTAAGATACCTTGCAGCAGCAACTCCACTTTTTGATAAACCTAAAATTAAAACTTTTTCATCAAACCTTCTCACGACAAACCCCTATCTTACAAAATTCAAAAAGAAACAATACAAGGCGAGCAAAGAAAACAAAGTCGAAACTAACGTAAAGAACACGACAATTCTTTTTTCACTAAAGCCCATAAGTTCATAATGGTGGTGAAACGGAGTCATTTTAAACAATTTTTTTCCAGTCAACTTGTAAGAAGTAACTTGAAGAATAACAGAAAGCGTTTCTAATATAAAAATACCAGCCAAAATTACTAACAAAAATTCTATTTTACCAACAACAGCAAGAGTACCCATCAAACCGCCAATTGCAAGAGAACCTGTATCTCCCATAAACACTTGAGCTTTTGCCTTGTTGTATTTCAAAAATCCACACAATGCCCCAGTTGTAGCTGCTGAAATGATAGCTCCTTCTGGACATCCACAAAATAATAAGATAATTGACATTGCAAAAAATACAGGAATTCCAGTAGATGCAGCCAACCCGTCAAGTCCATCTGTCAAGTTGTAAGCATTTGATGCACCTGTAATAATAAACACTGCCAATATTGGATAAAACCAACCAAAATCAAAGCTTATAGGTCCAAAATTGACCATTGTGTTAACTCTTAATACAACAAAAAATGTTGGCAAAAGTGCGATTAAAATTTGTCTTATAAGTTTTGCTCTTGCAGAAAGACCATCGTTTGTTTTTCCCTTGATTTTAAGGTAATCGTCTTGGAATCCTGCAATTGTATAAAAAATAAGAGATAACAAAATCACAATTGCGACAGAAGTCAATTTTTGAGCAAGCATTAAAGCGATTACAGAAGCAAAAACAATTGCCCCAACAATGAATACTCCACCTGTCGTTGGTGTACCCTGTTTTTTTGCGTGCGTTTCTGGAGCAACATCTTTTATTGATTGGTTAAACAAATGTTTTTTTAGAAAATCAATATACGGAACTCCCGACAAAAGGCATATAATTAAGCCTAATAAAAATGCAACCGCTATCATTATCATAGATGACTACCCCTTTAAAATTTCCACTATCTGCTCAAATTTCATTGCTCTTGAAGCTTTTAAAACTATTGTAGTCCCTGAAGGAACATTATCAAGAATATATTTTGCTGCCTCTTCGTTTGTCAAAAAGTTAACAGAACGAACTGATTTTTTATTGATTTCGTCAGTAATCTCTTTTGTAAGAGTGCCAACTGTTATAACTTTATCAAACTCTTTATCGGCAAGGTATTCACCGATTTGTTGATGATAAAATATTTCATCTTTTCCAAGTTCTCCCATATCTCCCAAAACAAAAACAAGAGGGCGTGGGTAATTTTGTAATACCGTACTGATTACGGCAAGCATAGAGTCTGGATTTGCGTTGTAGCTATCATTTATAATTTTGTAACCTTTGATTGTTTCTATATCCCAGCGTTTTTCAATCGGCTTAAATTTTCTCAAACCTTGCGCAATTTTTTCTTCTGGAATATTCAAAAATAGTCCTGCTTCTATAACACCCAATGCATTTTGAACATTGTAATCTCCCTCAATATTCAATTCATATTCGTGATTTTTATAAATAAATTTTGTATATCCAAGCTTTCTTTTTACTATACTTGCATCGTCGAGTGATATAAATACTCCTTTGTCTGTGATTTTTTTTATAAGTTTATCATTAGGAGCAATAAAAATTCCGTCAGGTTTAATGTGAGGAACGATTTCGCATTTTGCTCTTGCTATGTTTTCTCTTGACCCGAGTCTTCCTATATGAGCTGTTCCAATATTTGTAATAAGCCCTATATTTGGTTTTGCAAAACCTGCCAAAAGATCAATTTCTCCAAAACCTCTCATGCCAGTTTCTAAAATCAAAACCTGACAAGTCTTTGGCATAGATAAAACTGTCTTGCAAAAACCGATTTCGTTATTGTAGTTTTTTTCTGTTTTGTGAGTTTCAAAAGCTTCACTCATAACAGAATACATCATCTCTTTTACAGTTGTCTTTCCAGAGCTTCCCGTAATTTCGATAGTTATTGGATTAACCTTTTCTTTATAAGCCTTTGCAAGCTCCATATAAGCTCTCAAACAATCTCCAACCTGCAAAACAACATCAGCAGAACCTAATATCATATCTCCGGTTGTAAAATAAGCTCTTGCCCCTTTTTCAATCGCTTGAGGAATAAAATTTTCACCGTCAAAATTTTCACCTTTTAAAGGAAGATATATTTGACCCTCTTCTATGCTTCTTGTATCTGTTGACACAGTGAAACATTCATTTTCTGCCTCATTTTTTAAGACATTTGCATGTGTAATTTTTATTATTTCTTCAAGAGTAAACATAGAACAATTTTACAACAAAAAAAATGAAAATCATAAAAATGTATGATTTTATTTTTTTTAAAAGTTGCTAATATTTAACAGTACTCCTTAAAACAAAGATACACATATCCCTAATCAACAGCTATGAATAAAAGTTCATAGCTTTTTTTTATTAAAAAAAAAGAGAGAATAAACTCTCTCTCTAAACAAGTCCTTCTTTAACAGCCTTGACTGCTGCCTGAACTCTATCATTTACACACATTTTTTGAAGTATTGAACAAACATGAGCTTTTGCGGTATGTACACTTACAATAAGTTCTTTTGCAATTTCAGTATTACTCTTACCCATAACTAAGTGTTTTAAAACTTCGCATTCCCTTTCTGTCAACGGCACTCTTGTTGCAACATCAGTTTTTGAAGGGAAAAATCCAACATCTCCAGGGTTAGGGAAAGAATTCAAAACGAGCTGAGAAACTTGTGGATCAATCCAACAAACCCCTTGAGCAACATCTCTTATGACTTCAGCAAGTTTTGCAGGATCAATATCCTTAAGACAATAAGCGTTCATACCAGAAGCAAATGCAGCTAAAACTTCTTCCTCTTGCTCGTGAGAAGTCAAAGCAATTACTTTTACGCTTGGCATCATTTCTTTCAATTTTACAGTTGCTTCAAGTCCGTTCATTTCTGGCAAACCTAAATCCATTAAAACAACATCTGGCTTAATTCTGCTAATCAACTCCAATCCGACAATTGCATTTTCACATTCTCCAACAACATTTATATCTGGATTAGTGTTTAATGCACATCGCAAACCAACTCTTGTAAGTTTAAAATCTTCTACTATCACAACATTGATATGTTTTGTTTGTTCTTCAGATTTAACAGCAGTTTTTGTTTCATTCATTATTAGATGTCCCCCATTTGTCATTTTTTTCACGATACTACTTTACCAATTATTCCCCAATAAAATAATTAGCCCATAGGGGAAGATAACCCTACCCAACTGGGGGATATTTGGTTAACATAAGTACATAAACGCTAATTATGAGTTGACGAAGATAAAAATATTTGATAGATAAGTTGGCAATATATATCAATATCTGTCATGTAATTGTCAATATTTTCTATCAAACCCCTAATTTCAAAATCAAAGGTTTCTTTTTCAAAATCAAAATACATAATTATCCCTAATACAAGTAACATGCCTATAATCGGCTAAATATTAAAAAACTTGAATTTTGAAAATTGAGCATAAAAAAAAGGGAGCAGATTTCTGCTCCAGTATACAGAATGACTTAATCTATTTTACACATAAGACTGAGTAATAACCGTTACCATTATTTTCGCTAAAATGTCCATTATCACTCTCAACGCCTCCAGTAGTTCGTACTATGGTGTGGTAAGATTCTGATGTCCAAAATCCTATAGGCCTTTCATTAGGCTTGCTTGGCATTTCATAAGAAAAATCATTTACATGTGTTGGAAATATTGATTGTAATTCTGAAATAGTCGGCAATCTCATTCCCTTATCATTGCAAGCCTTTATCGCATCAGATAAATAAAATTCACATCCGTTCTCGTCTGTATGACTACATCCAGTCGTTAGGTTTTTTGATGTCCAAACATTATCAGCTACGTATATTTCATCATCTTTAAGTTTTTCACACTTATTTCCAGAAGGATAAAATCCTGAACCACAATTTAAATCAATAAATGGCTCTTTTTAAAATTTTATAGTCATAAACGATTTTAATCTACGTGCTGATGAATTTTTTGCTGATACCACTTCAATATCTTTATAATTTAAAGATGTAGAACTTCCACCATCAAATGCCATAGCTCTATCCATTCCCATTTCTTTGCAGTAGTCTTGAACTTCTTTAAGCGTCATAGGGTTTTCACAAGTTATAATGAAAATGTGCACTTCTTCATCCTTGAGTGCAATTATAGTTCTTGCAGTTTTATGAAGAACGGAAGCAGATTCTCTAATAACTTTTCCGTTACTGTCCTTGACAATAAAAAACTCTTCTTCCATTTTTAATTCTGGTAAAATCAGCGGACCACCTTGTGCCGAGGTAGAAACATAACAGCCTTCTGATATAGGGTTAGAGTGTGGAACTATTTCATATTTATATTTTCTTCCGCATTTTAATACTCTAAACTCTGTTCTATCCAAAATTTTATCCATGTTTTTTCTCAAAACAGGATTGCTTGTTAAATTTTCGTTATTCAATGGATTTAAAACTTTTTCACCTTTGTTCTCTACAATAAAAGAAATTGTTTTTTGATTTTTAGGGTCAAAAAAACCTGTATTTATTGTAAGGTCTGAACTAAATATTTCGTGTGCCTTTTTGTTCGTAATCAACTTTTCGCTTGAAACAAACTGGATTTTTTTAGCCATTTTGGAATTTAAAACAATATGGTAAACTCCATTTTCATAAGTCATAACTGGTTCGCAAGCAATAGCGGGAATAATAAATATCATCAGTAACACAAAAACAACAAAATATTTTTTCATACCAATCACCTAACTTACAAATCTTTATGTTTATAGAATGCCCATATAGCACATAAAAATGCCACAGGAGGAACGCTTGCAGTTACGATTGGAGGCAAAACTCCTTTTTCTGCAAGTAAATCAAAGAATGGCAATGTAATGTAATATAAGAATATTGCACCAATTGCAATTGTAAATCCGATAAGCCTTTGTTCTCTCGGTTTGGAAAATCCTAACAAAGAACCCAATATCGCCAATAATACACAGACAAAAGGATGAGTAAATCTTTGGTAATATTTGTTAAGCATAAACCTTTCTTCTTCTTGCAATCCTTCTTTTTTCAGCAATTCTGTATATTTTTTTAAATCTTTATTTCCTATTGCTCTATCACGTTTTAGGGAGTATTGCATCAAGGTATAAAGGTTTTGAGCAACTTCGCCTTGCAAAACTTCTTTTCTCTTTAACTTACTAATTTCCTCGAAAATACCATTATCTGAAACTTTGTAAGCCAAAACATCTTCCAATATCCATTTGTCATTTAGAGGAATTGCATGTTCAGCGATATAGACATTTGATAGTCCATGGACATCTTTATACTCTTTTGAAGAGTAATCCAAATAAATAATATTTGCGACATTACTTTGGTTAAATCTTGAAATAACAACAGTTGCCTTTGGTCTTTCGTTTTCATCTTTTTGAGTATACACATATTGTGATGAATAATAATCTTTTGTAATATGAACTAATTTTTCAGATGCAAAAGGAATAACCTTGTCATACATAACAAAACAAATTCCGGTTACGATGAAACTAAAAACTATTACAGGGGCTAAAATTCTTGAAACAGATAATCCTGCAACTCTAAAAATTGTAAGTTCAAAATCTTTACTCAATTTGTCAAAAGTAAACAATGAACCCAAAAGCAAACCAACAGGCAAAGCTTTTCCTAAAATATTTGGAAGTTCATAAAACAAAACAAGTATAGCTGTTTTGATAGTATATCCACCTTCCAAAACCTTTCTAATCGTATTTAACAACATTTCTGGGGCAATCCAAATAACAGTAAACAAAAGAATTGCACCTAAAGTTGTTGCAAAAACTTGTCTGAATATATATCTATCATAGAGTTTTATACGAGAGAAAAAATTCATTACAGTTTGAAATCCTTTCCCAAATAGAATTCTTTAGCAACTGGGTCAACAGCGACATCTTCACTTTTTCCTTGGATTTTAATCTTACCATCGAAAATTACGTACGCTCTATCAGTAATTGAAAGTGTTGCTTTAGGGTTGTGGTCAGTAATCAAAACGCCCAAACCTTTATCAACTGACAATTTTCTAATATTGTCTTTAATTTCTCCAATCGCAATCGGGTCAATACCTGTAAAAGGTTCGTCAAGCAAGATAAAATCTGGACTTGCAGCCAAAGCTCTTGCAAGTTCAACCCTTCTTCTTTCACCACCTGACAAAGAAACCGCAGTAGCTTTACGTAATTTCGCAACCCCGAACTCATCAAGTAATTCTTCGAGTTTTTTCTTTTTCTCATCCTCAGTAAGCTTTTCATTCATTTCAAGAACGAGTTTGATATTATCTTCTACCGAAAGTTTTCTAAAAATTGAAGCTTCTTGTGGCAAATAGCCTATGCCGTGTTTTGCACGAATGTTCATCGGCCAAGTAGAAATATCTTCACCGTCCAAATAAATTTGACCAGAATTTGGTTTTACAAGACCAACAACCATGTAAAATGTCGTTGTTTTTCCTGCTCCGTTTGGACCTAAAAGACAAACAACTTCGCCTTTTTGAACTTCAAAAGATACGTCGTTTACAACACTTCTTGTTCCATAAATTTTTATCAAATTTTTTGCTTCAATTTTTTTCATCATTTTACCTATTGTTTTTTCATTGTAGGGAAAGCTATTACGTCACGGATTGTTTGAGAATTTGTAAGTAGCATAACGAGTCTATCAATACCCATTCCCATACCGCCAGTTGGTGGCATTCCGTATTCAAGCGCTTCAATAAAGTCTTCGTCAATTTCCATAGCTTCTTCATCGCCTGCAGCTTTTGCTTTTGCTTGTGCTTCAAAACGATTTCTTTGATCAATTGGATCTGTCAATTCAGAGAATGCGTTCGCAATTTCCCAACCATTAACCCTTGTTTCAAAACGTTCTGTCAATCTTTCATTATCTCTGTGTACTTTTGCAAGCGGAGATATTTCAAGTGGATAATCTATAATGTGAACTGGTTGAATAAGCGAAGGTTCAACTTTTTCTTCAAATACTTTGTCTATAACCTTGCCCCAAGAATCTTCTTCACTTGCATCTACACCAACACTCTTTGCCAAATCTTTAGCTTCCTCAGCACTGTAACAAGTATTGAAGTCTGCCCCTGTGTATTCTTGAATTGCACCTAACATTGTTTTTCTATCCCATGGCGGAGTCAAATCAATTTCGTGTTCGCCATATTGAATTTTTGTTGTTCCCAAAACTTCTTGCGCAACATAGGCAACCATATTTTCTGTCAATTCCATCATATCATTATAATCTGCATAAGCTTGATACAACTCTATCATAGTAAATTCTGGGTTATGTCTTGTATCAATACCTTCGTTTCTGAAACATTTTCCAATTTCATAAACTCTTTCTGAAACACCCCCAACAATCAATCTCTTCAAGTACAGTTCAAGAGCAATTCTCATTGTCATGTCCATATCAAGAGCATTGTGGTGCGTTGTAAATGGTCTTGCATTTGCCCCTGATGCAACTGTTTGTAAAATTGGAGTTTCAACTTCAAGATATCCTCTTTGAGCCAAAAATTCTCTGATTTTTGAGATAATCAAACTTCTTTTTCTGAAAGTATCTCTTGTTTCTTCATTAACAATTAAATCGATATATCTTTGTCTATACTTTGTTTCAACGTCAGTAAGTCCGTGGAATTTTTCTGGCAATGATAACAATGCTTTTGACAATAATGTATAAGATGTTGCCTTTATTGAAAGTTCTCCTCTCGGAGTTCTTCTTATTGTACCTTTAAATCCGATAATATCACCTATGTCAATTAGTTTGAGGGTTTTAATATCTTCTTGCGGCATATTTTCTTTGTGGCAGAATATTTGAATTTTTCCAGTCGAATCAGCCAAATCTATAAACATGCCTGAATTACGCATTGCCATAATTCTACCTGCAACACAGTATTCATCTTGTGTTTCTTCTCCTGCTGGCAAATCCTTGTATTTTTCTTGCAATTCTTTTGCTTCCGCTGTTTTCTCATATTTGTAAGGATATGCGCAAATTCCTTTGTCAGACAATTCTACAAGTTTTTGTATTCTACCTTGTCTTATTGTTTCTTTTGGTGACATTGATTCGTGTTTTACTTCCATTTTTACTCCCGCTGAAATTTTGTAAGTACAAATTCATTTTAGCATGAAGAAAATATTTATCATATAATATTGTTATGAAAAACTTACATTTAGGATTAAAACTTTTTTCAAACCAATTAAACAGGTACAAAGAAGAAACTATTAAACTTTTAGAAAAAAATAAATTTTCATACATTGAGCTCTTTGTATTTCCAGATTCAGACGAAGATTTGACAGGGTGGAAAAATTTTAAGGAAGAATTTTCTCTCAATTTTACTTTGCACGCTCCACACTTTTCAAATGGTGTAAATCTTGCAGATAAAGATTTTGAAAAAAGAAATATTGAAGTTTACGACACCGTAAAAAGATATAAACAAGAGCTTGATGCAAAATATATTATCGTTCACGGAGGAATGAACGGCTCACTTGATGAGGTTGTAAGGCAACTTGATTTAATCAATATCCCTGATATGAGAATAGAAAATAAACCTCCGGTATCCCCAAGAAATCCAGATAATAAATGTCGAGGTGCAATTTTTGAGGAAATAAAATTCATTATAGATAGACACCCTTGCAAATTTTGTCTTGATGTCGGTCATGCCTTCTGTACTTCAGTCAACTTGAATATAGACAGATTTGATTATCTTAAAAAATTCAACTCTCTTAATCCTGATTGTTATCACTTGAGCGATGGAGAATTTAATAACAGAATAGACAAGCATTTTCATATCGGAAAAGGGGATTATGACTGGAAAAAAATCTTTCAAATCATTGATGTTACAAAAAATATGACACTCGAAACTGTTACAAAAAAGGGTATAGAAAGCCTCGAGTTGTTCAGTGAAGATGTGGATGCGGTAAATAATCTTTTATGTTAGAAAAACTAAAAAAATTCTTCTTTTTAAAAATTTTGAGAAGAAAATATTACAGAGTTGGAGCATGCAAGGGTTGTGGAAGATGTTGCAGAAAAATATACGTTAAAACATCTAACCATGTAATTAAAGACGAAAAAGAGTTCGAAAGATTAAAGTTCTTGCACATTTTTTATACCTACCTCACGGTTGTTGACAAAGACGAGATAGGACTTGTTTTCTCATGCTCAAATTTGGATGAAGAAACTCATAAATGTAAAATTCACAAAAAACGTCCAGCCATTTGCAGACGATACCCTCAAGAAGAATTATTTACAATGGGAGGAGAATTGTCTGAAAACTGTGGTTATGGCTTTGTTCCAATAGAAAGCTTTGCTCAGGTTTTAACAAACGAAGAAAAAAAACAAAGAAAAAAGCATAAATTTTTGTAACAGATATCCAACTTTACCAACAAATTTTTTCTTCACGAAGTTTATATATACCGTGTAATCTATTATATGTGTATAAAAATGAAAATTTCTGCAATAAATAACATAAATAATAATTTTTATATTCCTACATTTAAGTCAAGCAAAGTTGAACCTTTTGTTAAACCTCAACAAAATATGACATTGCCAATGAATTTTGCAGGTCAGAGTAAGGTTTACATTGACTCTATCAACAAACTTAAAGAAGAAACACGTAGATTTCCAAAGGATATTGAATACAGAAAAAATTTACTTATAAATGCAGGACTAAATCCAAGAGATTACTACAAACTCCGTCCAATCATCGGCTCACAAGAAATCCAAAGTATAATGAAAAACTTCGATTCAAGCGAAAAACCATACTCTGTTGGATTTAAAGATATTAACCTAAAAACTAACAATATGCGTGCAAATTTACACATACACACACTCGCTTCAGATGGAGCTTTGTCAACTGAAGAATTATTAAACAAGGCTGCAAAATACGCAAATGCTGTTGTATTAAAACATCCAGAATACAAAAATGCACCATTCACGATTGCAATTACTGACCACGACACCACAGAAACCACAAAAGAAGCAATAAAAGTTATTGCAAAAGACCCAATTAAATATAGAAATTTGAGAGTTATTTTAGGCACTGAAATGACAACCTTTAATACCATTGCGCCAGAAATTATGAAAAGAGCAGTAAATACTCACGTTCTTGCCTATGCAATAGACCCTAACGAAAAAATATATTCAAACTTTATCGAAACAACAAAATTAAACAAAAATTTCGTTAAAGAAAAAATGATTCAAGATGTAAATGAAATTTACAGACAAACCCATGGCAAAGATCTTGTAAGCGTTAAAGAAGCTCAGAAATACTCTAACCCATTGAAAAAAAATATCATTGGGATTGCAAACCATGTTGAAAGATATGTGGAAAACAAGTTTGTAATATCTGAAATTCTACCAAAGAATGAAAAGCTTACCAAAGCTTTGATTGATAACAATATTTCTACAAATCCTGATGATTTGATGAAAATGCTTTGTGAAAATAATAGAATTAAATATTCAAGTAACAGAACTTCTCATTCAACTGCTGATTTGACAAAAATGCTTGAAGAAAAAACTAATATTCCTCAAAATGAATTAAATGAGTTTATAAAAAATGAACTAAAAAATTCTCCACTTTTTGACAAAATAGACAAAAAAATAAATGATTATCGAGTATCTACATACCTTGATCAAAAATATCAGTACTTACCAAAATTTGAGGATTTGTACAATGGATTGAAGGGACAAAAAGATGCAATGATTGGACTTGCACACCCATTGAATAATTTAAAAGATATTCCTGATCAAAAAAATCAAATTGAATTTTTGAAAGATTTCTATTCAAAATTTAAAGCTGCTTGTAAAGAAAAAGCAAAATTCTCCGAAGTTTACTATCAAAGTTACGATGGTGCGGCTAAATTGGCATCAAAAACTGATGAAATTAAAAATCTTTTGAATAAAATGAGCAAAATTTTTAATTTATTTAGAACTGGCAGTGCTGACAGTCATACAAAAAATATTTTTAAAAGATTCTCTTAAATCTTTATAACAAAGCTAATCGTTAAGAGATTGGTTTTTACATCCGCAAATTCTGCCATGGTGTAACTTGCTTTGAAATCTATTCTTTCGTTTATTTCAAGTTTTATGTAAGGCGACACGCCAAAAGCAACAGCAACCACATGGTCATAATCAGAGAACTGTCCACCAATGAAACCTTTCAATCCATAACTTAATTTTTTGTATACACCCTCAACTCTTATATTTGCAGTTGTACCATTATAAAATGGGGGACTGAAATATCCTCCTCGAATGTATCCCGTACTATCGTATATATTAAGAAGGTCATATTTGTAAGAGAGAGTGTAATTTGTAATGTCGACATTAACCTTTTGGACATAAGGGTTTTCTGCGTTGTTATAAAGTCTTTTCCCAAGATTAACATAACCTGCAAAATATGGATTTGTTTGAAGATTAGCTCCATTCATCAGACCAAACATTGCCCTTAGTGAACCATAATAATTATTCTTTGCTTTATAATTTGCTTCAACAAAAACCTTGTTACTTGCGACTCTACCTGTAAAAATCCCGTCAACTCTGACTCCGACAGCGGCAAGATAAGATTGCTCAAGATTTTCTCTCGAAACACCTGCCCTAACACTAAAATTATCATTGAAATGATGATTTACCCACAAATCTCCTATTGCCATTGGACTTCCGTCTTTTTCATAGAATTTTACACCTGCACTTGCTCTATATTCCCAGTCTGGCCTGTATCGTCCATTGACACTTAATCTTAAAGTATTTGTAGCATCATTTCCATATTGGTGAGAACTCGTTGTATAGTTTATCATTCTATAATCAAGCTTAATTTTCGCATCCTTTTCAAATTTTGATGCGGTTATTCCCACTTTTTGATAGTCCAAATCATATTCTTCAGACAAATCTTGACTTAAAAATCCATAAAAAGGTGTCACTTCATATTTGTTTTCATAAATAATATCACGCTTAAGTTTTTCTAACTCCGGAAGATTGACTTGATAAAAGGACTTTTCTGCACTCGACATCATATTTAATGCCCCATAAATTATCCCTTTTAGAGCTTCTTTCTCCTCTGACGATGATAGATTTTCTACCTCCTTTAACGCCGCAAGATAATATTCATCTTTGTATAAGTCATAAATTTTATCAATGAGATTTTTTTCATCTGGAAAGTCATCTCGAATCTTTCTAAAGACTCTCAACCCCTTTAGATAAAACTCTTTATCTATTTTTTTATACTCTTCTTTTGAATTTCCTTCTACACTTGCAACATCATCTATTTCGGAGTAGGCAAAAACCGAAATTTGAGATAAAAGATATACAAAAAAAATTATCACAAATTTCTTCATAACAACCCTTTCAAGAATATATTATTCTTGTTTTGAGTTAAATATGAAATTATACAGTCGGGCTATAAAATATCGACAGGGTCGACATCAATTGTCAATTTAATATCCTTTGGAACAGAAACGCCTTTAATAAACCTTGTAATAAACATGTGACCTTTTTCATCAGCTTTGTTTTTTACAATAATTTGGAAACGATAAGAGTTGCGAATTTTTTCAATTATACACGGTGTTGGACCCAATACGATTAACCTCTCTGATATTCCTGCTTTTTTTATCATTTCGTTCAATCTTAACGCAATTTCCATTGCCGCCTTTTCTGCTCTGAAAACATTTTCACAACTCAAAACAAATCTAAAAAGCTGAGAGTATGGAGGATAATCAAAAGCTTCTCTTGCATTTATTTCCGTGTCATAAAATTCTTTATAATTTTGCTTTCTCGCACTTTCAAAAGCGTAAAAATCTGGATTATAAGTTTGAAAAATAACTTTTCCAACATATTTTCCTCTTCCGGCCCTTCCTGCAACCTGCGTTAAAAGTTGGAAGCCTCTTTCAGAAGCCCTGAAATCAGGCATATTAAAACTTTCATCTGCAGATATTACCCCAACAAGAGTTACATTTGGATTATCAAGCCCTTTTGCAATCATTTGTGTTCCAACTAAGATATCAATTTCTCCGTTTTGAAACTTGTTTAGAAGTTTTATATGTTCATTTTTTTTACTCAAAATGTCACTATCTATTCTCTCGACTTTAGCAGTCTTAAATAGCTCTTTTATGAACATTTCAATCTTTTGCGTTCCTGTACCAGAGTTTTTAAGAGCATCAGACTCACAGTTTGGACAAGTACTTGGAAAAGATTTTGTTCTGCCACAATAATGGCATTTTAAAACCCCCTCACTTGAGTGCCAAATCAAAGGGATAGAACAGTTTTCGCATTCCAAAACCTCTCCACAAGCCCTACATTGTGTGTATGTCGAAAAACCTCTCCTGTTAATAAGCAAAATAACTTGTTGACCCTTTTCAAGTGTTTCCTCAATTGCTTTTTGCAACTGAACTGATATAACTCCCCTATAAGCTTGTTTTGAATTTTCTTGCATATTTATAACACTGGTCTTTGCAACTGGAGCATTGTTAAATCTTGTCGGCATTTCAAGAAGATTATTTGTGTTTAGTGCTCTGTAATAAGTTTGTATATCTGGAGTAGCACTTCCTAAAAGAAGCGGACAATTGTGATACTGTGCAAGTTTTGATGCAATAATTCTTGCATCATATCTTGGAGCAGGATTAGTCTGTTTATATGCGTTTTCATGCTCCTCGTCAATAATAATAAGTCCGATATTTTTTAAAGGGGCAAAAACTGCAGAACGAACACCTGCAAGAATTTTTATCTCATCTCTGTACAGTTTTTGCCACACATCGTATCGCTCGCCATCTGATATGCTACTGTGCCAAATTGCAACATCTTTTGTTCCAAATTTTTTTGCCAATCTCCTTGTCAATTGAGAAGCAAGAGCAATTTCAGGGGCAAGAAAAAGTACATTTTTCCCTTCATCGATGGTATCCTTAATTAGTTTAAAATAAACTTCTGTTTTGCCAGATGCCGTAACTCCATGGATTAAAATTGGAAATTTTGAATCTTTCTTCTCTTTAACTTTTTGATAAACTCTATTTTGCTCATCATTTAACTCATAAAGTGGTTCAATTTTTTCATCTGCAAAAATCTCTAATGGATTTCTAAAAACTTCCTCTTCACTTATTTTTACGAACTTTTCAAGTTTTTTTATAGTTGCTCTTGTCGTGTGAGCTTTCTTTTCAAAATTGGTAAGTGAACATTTTCCTTCACTTTTCAACAATTCAAGAATTTCTCTCTGCCTTTTTGTAACACCTTCAATGTTATCGTCTATAAGCTCAATACACAATTCAACCTTAGATCCTTTTTCAATCAACTTCAAAGGTATCGCCGTATTTAAGACAGTTACAAAGTCACAAGCATAGTAATTTGCAACCCATTCAAGAAGTTTAAGATAGTCAAGAGAAAACAAAGGTTTTTCATCTAAAATTTTATTGATTTTTTTTGCCTTTATTTGTGCGGGTAGGTAATCTGAAAAGCCAACCACAAAGGCATTTATCAAACCTTGTCTTCCAAAAGGTACAAGAACAGCCTGCCCGATTTTAAGTTTTTCTTTCATTTCTTCGGGTATAGCATAGCTAAAGGTTTTTACTCCCAAACCTTTTATATTAACAAGTACAAGCGCATATTTAGACATTATTCTTCAGTTGTAAATTCTTTTATTGCTTCTTCAATTGCATCCTTAAGAATTTCAAGGTTTTCTGGAGAGCAAGTTACGCCTTTCTTTGTAGGAATCCAGTCTGCACCGTCGTTTGTTGTATAAAAAATTCTCATATCAAGGTAACTTTTGCCCTTGTATTCTTTAATTGCAATTTGCATTTGTTCAGTTGCACTTCTTTGAATAGTGCCCAACATTTTTTCTGCCATTTTTATCTCCTTAAATAATATTTCCCTTTAAATACCACGTTTTCATACCAGTTATTTCAACATTAACAAATTTTCCTGTCAAATCTTCATCACATGGAATATGAACTATTTTATTATTTCGAGTTCGACCCGTGTTAATATGCTGTCCTTTTCTTTCGTAAAAACTATCTATCAAAACTTCTGCCTGCGTGTTCAAATATTTTTGATTTGACTTAACGCAGTTTTCTCTGTTTTGCTCGTTAATTATAGCCAAACGTTTTTCTTTTACATCTTCTGGTATAAAATCTTCAACCATTCTTGCCGCAACTGTTTTTTCTCTTGGAGAATAAGCGGCAGTGTTTGAATAATCAAGTTCAAGTTCTCTCATCGCAGAAAGAGTTTCCTCAAACTGCTCCTCTGTTTCTGACGGAAAGCCTACAATAAAATCACTTGTTATTGTAACATCCTTAACCTTTTCTCTAATGTTTCTAACAATTTGAGCATAACGTTCTCTATCATATCTTCTGTTCATTTTTTTCAAGATTTCAGATGAACCAGATTGCATAGGAATATGGAAATATTCACAAACCTTGTCACAATCTACAACGGTTTGTATTAACTCATCTGTAATATCTGTTGGATAAGAAGTTGTAAAACGAATTCTAAACTGCCCTTCAATCTTATTGATTTCTCGAAGTAATCTTGCAAGATTCCAATCTGTGTAATCTCCCTTTTTACCATAGCTGTCAACATTCTGTCCCAACAATGTTACTTCTTTAAATCCATTTTTAATAGCATCCTTAACTTCTGAAATAATCTTTTGTGGATCTCTTGAACGTTCTCTGCCACGAGTATATGGAACAATACAGTAAGTACAGAAGTTGTCACAACCTTCTGTAATTGGAATCCAAGCATTAACAGATTTCACTCTTTTTGGTTGCAAATCGCCTTCTGCAATCGGAATCTCACCATTTGCACAAATTTTTTCTCCAGCCTCTATTCTTTTAAGAAGATCAGGAAATTCATTTATATTATGGGTCCCCATAACTAAATCGACGTAATGTGCACGCTTAAAAACTTCTTTTCCTTTATCTTGAGCAACACATCCACAAAAAACTATCTTTAAATTTGGATTAACTTTTTTCCACTGTCCCCAAGTCCCAATACGTGAAAAAGCTTTGTCTTCTGACAGTTGTCTGATAGAACAAGTGTTGATGATTAACAAATCTGCATCAAATGGTTTGTGTGGTTCTTCAACTTGTACATATCCCATATAATCTGCCATAGAGTATAACTTTTCAGTATCGGACTTATTCATTTGACAGCCCGAGGTTTCTATATAAACTTTCTTCATAACCTATCTTCCGCTTTTTTTATTACTTCTTTCTCTCAATGAAATTCTAATCGGTGTTCCAAAAAATCCGAAAGCTTCTCTTAATTTTTTTTCAAGATAACGCTTATAGTGATCTTTTAATAAGTCCGAATTATTCGCAAACATAACAAAGGTGGGCGGTTGGGTTTTAATTTGAGAAGAATATAAAATTTTCAACTGTTTACCCTTTATTGTAGTTGGTGGGTTAAGAGCATAAGCCTCATTTACAATCTTGTTAAGCAAACCAGTAGAAACACGTTTTGTAGATTGTTCATAAACAGCCTTAGCCTCATCAAAAACCTTGTTAATTCTTTGTTTTGTTAGTGCGCTAATATAAATTTTAGGAGCGAAAAACAAGAATGGAACTTCTGATTCAAGTTTTTTGTTAAATTTTGTCATTGTAGATGAGTCTTTTTCTTCAATCAAATCCCACTTGTTAACAGCAACAACAAGCCCCTTACCTGCTTCCATAATTGTCGATGCAATTTTTTTATCCTGATCTGTCAACCCTTCTGTTGCATCTGTCATCAAAATAGCAACATCACAATCTCTGATTGAATTTATTGCTCTATCCACAGCAAATTTTTCTACACCCCAGTCAACTTTTGACTTTTTTCTAATTCCTGCTGTGTCAATCAAAACATAGTCGGTTCCATTGTAAGATACTTCAGAATCAATACTATCTCTTGTTGTCCCTGAAACATCTGAAACAATAACTCTATCTTCATTTAAAAGCGCATTTACAAGTGATGATTTTCCCGCATTTGGTCGACCAACAACAGCAATTTTAATAGCATTAGATTTTTCTTCGTTATCATTAACTTCGAAATCCTCTGTTATTTCATCCAATAAATCTCCAACCCCACCAGAACCGTGCAGAGAAGAAATAGCAATAGGATCTCCCATTGCAAGAGAATAAAAATCATTTATAAGGTCTGTTTGATGGTGAGAATCGATTTTGTTTACTGCAAGATATACAGGTTTTTTAGTTCTTCTCAAAAGATTTGCAATATCCTCATCTGCTGGTTGAACTCCAACTTTTCCATCGGTAAGGAAAATAATTTTGTCAGCTTCATCACAAGCTATTTTTACCTGATCAAAAATTGATAACATAATATCGTCTTCATCCCCTGGAATAATTCCACCAGTATCTATTACTGTGAAAATTTTATGTTGCCATTCAACATCAAAGTAAATTCTATCTCTCGTAACACCTGCCATATCATCAACAATAGACTGTCTTGTTCCGATAAGTCTATTAACAAGTGTTGATTTTCCAACGTTTGGACGTCCTACTATTGCTACAATTTTTTTTCGCATTTATTCTTTTTCTCTCTACCGTTATTCTTTGTTCATTGTATCATGGATATGAGGATTTAATAAAAATGTATAAAAATTTAGAAAAACTTATAGAAATAATAGAAATTTTGCGTTCCCCACAAGGTTGTAAATGGGATAGAGAACAAACTCATAGCTCACTTAAACCGAATATGCTTGAAGAAGCCTACGAAGCGGTCGATGCAATAAACGATAATGATATGTCGCACCTAAAAGAAGAATTAGGAGATGTTTTACTTCAAGTTGTACTACACTCTCAAATTGCCAAAGAGGAGCATTCTTTTGATATAGAGGCTGTTGCACAAACGCTAAATGAAAAGCTTATCCACAGACATCCGCATGTGTTTGGAGATACTAAAGTTTCTTCAACTCAAGAAATTTTAGCAAATTGGGAAAAACTTAAAAAAGAAGAAAAACCTCACAGAAAATCTATTATGGATGGAATATCAAAATCTCAATCTGCACTAATGTCAGCACAAAAAATTAGCAAAAAAGCTGTCAAGGTAGGCTTTGAATGGGACAAAGAAGAAACATTATATGATTGTGTTATGTCTGAAATTGATGAGTTTAAAGAAGCTTGTATTGAAGGAGATTTCCAACACGAAGAAGAAGAGTTAGGAGATATTTTGTTTGCAATAGTCAACCTTGCTCGTTGGAATAAAATTGATGCAGAACAAGCACTAATAAAAGCAAACAAGAAATTTATAAAACGTTTTAAAAAAATGGAAGAGATTGCTACAAAACCACTCGAAGAATATACCTTTGATGAATATGATAAACTTTGGAAATCGGCAAAAAGTCAAACATAGTAAATATTAGAATAAAATAGCGGCAGAGGAATAATCCTCTGCCGCTATTTTTTATTTCCTTTTTTCCACTCTTTTAGGTGGATTTTTCTTCATTTCTTCATGACATTTTTGCTTTTTGATTTTTCTTTCTTGTTCAATTTTCTTCAACTCTTCTTTTTGTGCTGGAGTCAACAAGTTTTCGAAATCTTTTTTGCTTTTTTCAATAATATCTCGTCTTTGTTTCTTCAACTTCATTTCTTTTTTTCTAATTGCTTCAAGTTTTTTTCTGTTTTTTTGTATATTTTTTTCAATTGAAGCCTTTTGTTCTTCTGTCAATTGCAATCTTGTTTCAAACTCTTTCTTTTTAGCAAAATCTTCATGTGGTCTTTTCATTTCTTTTGGAGGGGGACCATCAAAACCATCTCTTGGGGGTGGCGGTACTTCTGCATAAGCAGCTGCCATTAGCAAAGAACAAATCAATGACATTACTAATTTCTTTTTCATAAATCTCTCCTCTTTTTACTTATCCCAAATATAATTTAATTATATTTTTCTTCTATTTCAAATATTTGTTACATTCTTTTGTAAAGTTATGTAACATATTTTCACTTTTTCTCTAAAGTTTTCCTCATCTTATGCCGAAGGTGTAATTGTTCAGAGTTGTTGAAAAGGTATATGTAATATGTTAAAGAAAATAAAAACTCCGACAGATAACGTGTACGGCGGAGTTGAGTTTATATTAAGAGGAGCAAAGAAACGTCGTTCAATGGCTATTGCCGCGGCGAAAATGTTAAATTCAGAAAATGGTATGCAAACAAGACTCGTGGCAATCAAATAGCGGGTCGACAAAAGGAAGCATTAAGTAAGCAAGGATAGTGGAACTGATTTTTTTAAATCAGTTCTTTTTATATGTTTTTGTTCGTTTTTGAAGTATCATTACGGGTATGAAAGAATGTGAACTTTTAGCTCCAGCAAAGGATAAAACTTGTGCATTTGCGGCGATTGATTTCGGGGCAGATGCAATTTATATTGCGGCAGAAAAATTCGGGGCGAGAAAGGCGGCAGGAAACTCTATTGAGGACATCAAAGAGGTCGTAAATTATGCTCATAAATTTGGTGTAAAAGTTTACGTAACATTAAATACAATACTGACAGATGATGAATTGAATGAAGCTAAAAATTTAATAAAAGAGCTTGAAAATATTCACGTTGATGCGATTATAATTCAAGATTTTGGATTGCTCAACTTAGACTGCAAAATTCCATTCCACGCAAGCACTCAATGTGATATAGAAACAGTAGAGAAAGTGAAATTTCTTGAAGATATCGGGTTTGAACGAGTTGTTTTAGCAAGAGAACTTTCTCTTGAACAGATTCGGGAAATAAAAGAAAAGACTAATGTAGAACTTGAAGTGTTTATTCATGGTGCACTTTGCGTTTCTTATAGCGGTCAATGTTATTTAAGCCGTGCCATTGGCTCTCGTTCTGCAAACAGAGGTGACTGCGCCCAACCTTGCAGAAAAAAATATTCTCTAATTGATGATGAGGGAAACGTTATCGCAAAAGACAAACCGTTATTGGCATTAAAAGATTTTAATGCTTCAAAATATCTTAAGGACCTTGTTGAAGCAAACGTAACATCTTTCAAAATAGAAGGAAGGTTGAAGGATGTTAATTATGTAAAAAATGTTGTCGCTTTTTACAGAAAAAAACTTGATGAGCTCAATGTTAGAAGAACGTCATTTGGAAAGAGTTATTTTGATTTTGAACCAGATTTAAATAAATCTTTCAATAGAGGATTTAGTGAACATTTTTTAAATGGAAGAAAAAATTCTTTTGGTGGAGTTAATTCAAGAGGGGAATATCTTGGCAAAGTCGAAGATATTGGGAAAAATTTTTTTGTTATTAAGAAAAACAATGAAAATATTTCTTCTGGTGATGGACTATGGTTTGACATTGATGCTGGCTGTCTTGTAAACAAGGTGGTAGGGGATAAAATTTATCCAAATAAAATGCCAAAAATTCATTTAGGAACTAATGTTTATAGAAGTTACAATTTCGAGTTCGAAAAAAAACTTAAGCACTCTCAAACAACCAGAAAATTATCTGCGAAAATAGATGTTTTAAAAGAGAAAATTATTGCCACAGATGAAATGGGTAACTGCGCTGAATTAACGTATGATTTTGAACCAGCAAAAAATGAGCAATCAATGAAAGAAAAAATTTTATCGTGCTTAAAAAAATCTGGAGATAGTATATACAAGGCTGAAGAAGTAAATATAAAGACCCAAATTCCTTTTTTACCAGTTTCCAAATTAAATGCTATTAGAAAAGACTTGTATAAACAACTTGAAAAAAGAGAGTTCAAATATGGTAAAAGAAAAGTTTTCAAACCCGTGAACCTTGGAAAAACTCTTGATTACAGAGCAAACATAATGAATTCAGAAGCAGAAAAGTTCTACAAAGATTGTAATTGTAAAATTGAAGAATGGGCACTGACTGACTATAAAGACAGATGTGTTATGCGAACAAAACATTGTCTAAAATATGCGTTTAATCTTTGTGGGAAGGATAAAAAGCTTTACCTTGTTGACGAGAAGGGCAAAAAATATAACCTTAAATTTGACTGCAAAAACTGTCAAATGCAAATATTCTTTTAGTAAATATTTATATTTTTATTTGAATTTTTATTTATAAACTAATCTGAAGGTTTATTTAAAAATACTCCTTTTGATTGTTATACGATATCGAAAAAAATTATAAAATCGGTATGCAATCGAAAGGAAATATTTTGACAGAGACAAGTTTAAAGCAAAATAATATTGCGTATCAATTAAGGCTTAAAGCCAATGAATACAGAAAAATAAGCTCATACAAAGAGGCAGTTAAAGAATATTTAAATGCCGTTTTGATTGACAATAACGATTTTGAATCACTTTTGGGACTTGGAATATCATACAAATATTTAAACCAGACAGAAAAGGCTATAAAAACGCTTGAAAAAGCTGCATTATTAAACAAAGAGAACGCAGAAGTATTTTATGAATTAGGTATTTGTCTACTAATAAACGGTCAAATTTGTCCTGCAATGCACAGTCTTGTAAAATCATTACAAATAGATAAAACAAATGTGAATGCACAACTTCAACTTGCTATTGTACACGAAGCACTTGAAGAATACGATATGGCTTTAACCATTTATAGAAAAATAATTGAAACAAATCCATCTTATGTTAAAGCATACGAACATGAGGCATTTTTACTTACAGAATTAAGACGATATAAGGAAGCTGGAGCCGTTTTCAAAAAATTATTAAGAGTTTTCCCAGAATGCAATCATGCAAATATGGGTATCGGAGTTTGTTTTGAAAAACTAAATAAGAATTTGCAAGCAAGAAGATACTATAAACAATTTTTACAAAATGCTAAAGATGAAACAGAAATATCACTTGTAAAAACAAAACTCAAAAATTTAGATGTAACATATCCTAAACGAAACAACACGTTATCTCTCGTTGTTTAGGTGCAAAATTTACGACCGAAATTTATTGATCTGTTAAATACAAATTACTATTTGGATTTAGCAAGTATGAGGAAACTGCAATAGTTCTTGGAAAATATTTTTGCAAATAGTAAGTTCTCATTGCAAGTTCATCCATACCAGATGCTGTCGAATACAGCGCATTCGTTTCTGCAACAACTTCTTTCATCCCACCCTTTACTCTGCCACAAATATTAAACTGATTTAGGAAATAGTCGATATAATTTTGTTGAAGACTTGGAAATGCATTTTCAAACGCACTTTTTTCTTTTGAATATTCAGATACGAACTTAGGATTATAAATTATAGGATATTGTCTTGTATGTCCCTGTTCGTGCGCAAAAGCAAACATGTCATCTGCAGATTCAATAATTTGATAACCTATTCGAGTAACAGAATCAAGTGCACTGCTCACATATTTGTATCTATAATCTCTGTCATACATATCAATCAACATATCGCCTGACATTTTATCAAGCATTTCTGGATGAGCCAAAGATGATTTATTTTTGAATAAATCCTTATTTCTCATAACAACTTTTCTATTCGATAAAAGATCAACAACTTCATACGAATCTTCTCGTTTTTCTATTGAATAACCATGTCCATTTATTGATGAATAAGCCTTGGTAGGACTTATTCTTTTGAATGTTCTATCAACTGTTGTTAAAACTTTTCCATCTTTGTCTGTTATTTGATAGAAAGTTTTGATGTTATCTTCGTTTTTGCTCGCTTCACGAACGTAGTGTGTTTTTACACCATCTAAACTTTCAAGATTCTTTTCAACATACGTTGAACCGTCTGGATTTACTCTACCCAAACTCTCTACCTTTTCATTTCCGTTTTCATCAATAATCACAGAATTATACACACCCTTAACGTCTGAAAGCTTCATTTTTTGAACTTCTACTTTTCCAGTTAGAGGATTTTTAACCGTTCTGACAAGCTCTTTTACTTCGTCATAAGAACCTGAAGAATTTGCAACTGTTTTAGCGTTATTATGTTTATAGTCAACGTTTTCATCTTTTACTTTAAAATCCCCTTTTTCGAAGTATTTTTTCAACGTTTTATCATTGATTACACCCTCTGGTGAAATCTTTGTAATTTGGTATGAAACGATTTTTTTATCATCATTTTTGTCATATTCAATACGGGATATAGTATCGCTATCAGAATCATATCGAATAAGTTCGTTAACCATTGTTTTTTTATTTTTCAAAACAATAGTAGATTCTTCCCAATATCCATTTGCAGAACCTTTTTGAGAACTAATAATTCTGCCGTCATCTTTTTTTTCTAAGATATCCGTTATTATATGATCTTTTTTAATACTCAAAATAGCATCACTAACTCCATCTGGAGTTTTCATGATAGTTTTATAAGAGTTTCCTCTTTGTTTCTCTAAACTTTCAATATTATCTATATTTTTCATTATGTGATAGAAAAAAGTTTTATCCTCTAAGCCTGCAGCTTTTTCTAATATATCAATGTTTTTTGAATTAAAAATTGGTTTACCTTTTTTATCAGTTTTAGATAGAATTTTATTAACAGTATCATCATTCATTTCAAGGCTTTTCAGTTTATCATAATTTTCCCTTCGCTCTTGTTGAAATTTTTCTTCAGATTTTTTAGCGAATATTAAACCGATAGCACTTGCCACAATCCCAACAGAAGCTGCTTTTGTCATAGCTTTGGATTGAGATGAGATTGTTTTTTTTACAAATGTTTTTTGCGTTGATAACTTTATATTTTGAACTTTATTTAAAGCAATTTTTTCTATCTTCATATTGACCTTTTTTGAGGGTGTAAATATGTAGTAGAACAAACGTAACAGATTTTTTTTGCCATAAAAAAAAGATTTATTTAGTTATTTTTACATTTTTTTACAACATTAAATAATAAAAAATTTTAGTGATGAGGGATAATTTTTGCATCGACTTCTTTTCTAACATCAAAACTTTTTTGCAAACTGTTTAAAAGTTGGGCAGAAGTTTCTGCATTATATAACTTTCCGCTTGTAACATTTGCAACGCATCTCAATTGATCTATATCCTCATAATTGTCCATGTTAAACGCAATAACATCAATTTTGACATCTTTTCTCGTTTTAATAAACTTCATTGCCCATTTACAAGGACTTTCATCACAGTTTTCTCCTCCATCAGTAAGTAAAACAATTTTCTTATCACCTTCAAAATTTAAATCTTTTTCGACGGCTTGTTTAAGCGAATATGTAATTGGAGTCATGCCTGAGGGTTTGAATCTATTCATTTCACTTTCTATTTTTTTAGTAGAATTCTGCATCACAGGAACAGCAAGCGTTGATGCTTTACAAGCATCATAAGCTGTAAGTCCACGCCTGTGCCCATAAACTCTCAAACCTATAAATTTGTCTTTTGAAAGAGTTGGAAGTATTTTTTCAACAGTGTCAAGCATTATATTTACTTTGCTTTCCCCCTCAAGCGGTTCTGACATACTTGATGAATAATCGGCAATGAAAAGAATTTTTTCATTCCCAAAATTTTTATTAGGATAATTGTCAAAATCATAAACGGAATAATTTTGAGCAAAAGCTCCGCCACATATAAGCAAAATCCAAAACAATACAAGTTTTTTTTTCATACTTTAAGTTAACTTTAATTTTGAATAAAGATATTCTCCAATAGGCGGATTTTTTAAAATTCTTCGATTTTACCGTGAAAATCTGTTCCGCCGGTTTTAATCAAATCATATTTATCCGCCAATTTTTCAATTTGCTCATTGCTTGCACACCGAAACAATTTACTCAATCTTATCGAATAAGGATAATAAAGTTCAAGGCCGTCAAGTCCATAATTTTTCATTTTTTTTACGAAAGAGTCCAAATTTAAACAGGTACAACAGGCAGGATGAGCTAAAACTGCTATACCGCCAGCCTCATGTATCGCTGGAATAAGTTTTTTAGGATGTCTGTTGAATGAAAATAATCTTATAATATCTTTTTCTGTTTGTTTTTTTGTTGTTGCAAGAAATGGTTTCAATGCAGGTGAATTCACATCTATTCCATATGCCAACAAGTGATAAAATACACTATTGCACCAACAATCGAATTCTATCGCAGGGATTACCTTTTCATCTTTTAAAATCTCGGTTTTCAGATATGCATCAATGGTGTTATGGTCACTTATCGCAATATACCTATAACCCTTTTCTTTTGCTTTTTTTACAATATCTTGCGGTAAACTTTCACCATCAGAAAAGGTTGAGTGAATATGAAGATTTACCCCGTTTTCAAAATCGAAATTTCTAAAATTTTTTATCAAATCTATGTATCTATTCAAAATTCTATCCTCAACATTTTTGTATTATAATCCGTTTATACCACAAAAAAAATCGGAGAAACAATGGAAAAACAAGGTGTTTTAAATATATTTTTTAAATCGGTCACAATATACTTTCAAAATTTTACAAGTTTTTTCAAATATATGGCATTTCCAGTCTTTGGACAAATTGCAGGGATTGTCTGGATACTTGCGATAAGTTTTTGTTATATAAATTATCTTCCAGAGTTGATGGGCAAAAGCTCAATAATGTCAAATTTTTCTGTAATCTTGGCGGTATTTTTGCTCATAACTTTACCAGGGCTTTTTGTTACTCTTAAAGCTTTTTGGGATTATCTGGTTGCTTATGGGGCAATAAACTCTATGCTCGATGGATTGATTAAATCAGGAAGACTTTATGATTTTCCTGCACACAACGAAGTTGTCACAAGAAAAAGTGCAAAGTTTATTGCTATTTGGTTATTGATAAGCATAATGTCAATTATTGCAATAATACCAATTTTTTGGATTTTCGGAATAATTTTCTTCATATACTTTATTTTGGTATTCCAAATTTTTATTTTTGAACCTGAAGAATCCGTATTCGGATGTTTTAAAAGAAGTCTTGAAATAATTAAAGGAAATTGGGGAAAAACTTTTTTACTTGCGATTTTAATCGGAATTTTTACAAATTGGTTTTTGCCTTTTGTAGTTAATAAAACTCTTGAATTATTGAGCATAATCAAGTTTTTAGCAATCCCCGTTGACGGGATTACAACTCTTTTGCCAATTAAGGAAATAAACGATTCACTCTCTATTCAAAACAGATTAACTTCACTTGAAATTTCAACTGCAATCGTTAGCGGGTTTTCTACATTCATAATTACAGGTTTAACTTTACCAATGCGTTCTATTTGTTGGGGATTGTGGTATAAAAATAATGTAGTTAAATCTTCGAATAAAAAATCGAAAAAGACAAAAGGAAAATAAATATGTTTGTTTGTAAAAACTGCAAATCAATAGATAACTTTGAGCTTATGTTTTCGCCTGATTATAGAGGTTCAAAGAAGTTTGAAAGAATTTACAATTCAAAAAACGAAATTGAAATTACAGTTGACGGCTATACTTTTATTCCCGACTTAAATTTTATGAATGAGCATGCTGTTTGCAAATATTGTGGACAAATATATATGTGGGATTACGCTTAAAGGATTTATGTAATGGGTAAGGTAAAAGAAAATTGGCTTTCATTATTTATACTAACTTTAATTTTTATTGTAGGTGCATGTCTAAGATTAAAATGTTTATTTTATAACGTAGCGTTTTGGTATAATGAAATAGAGCTTGGATGTTCCGTCGTAAATTTAGGATATTCTGGGCTTTTCAAAGGTTTAAGTCATATCCAAATTGCACCACCCTTCTTTTTAGTTTTGTCAAAATTTATTATTCAAGTTTTTTCAATAGAAGGTGACTTTGCACAAAGAGATTTTCTTCTTAGAATAATTCCATGTTTTTGTTCAATAGCCTCTATCCCTCTTTTTATGTATCTTGTAAGTATTGTTTTTAAAAATAAATACATAACTTGGGTTTCATCTTTGTTTATGTGCTTTAATCCTTGGGCAATCGCTTATAGCGCATATTTTAAACAATATAGCTTGGAGATGATGTTTTCCATAATCATCCTAATTTTGCTTTATAAACTAAATTTCAAAACATTTTCAACAAAAAAACTTTTATTGTACGGCTCTGTTATAGGTTTATCTTTTTGGTTTTCACTCTCAACAAATTACGTATTAGTAGCAGCTTATATTTACTTTTTATTAGAAATGATAATAAAAAGAGAAAATAATTTGAAATCTTTCTTCATTTTTGCAACACCGCAAATAATTTCAGGTTTAATTTTTCTGCCAGTCATATTAAATATCCTCTCTGTTAACTACAAAGCAATGGAGTTTTTATGGTTTGATTATCATCCATATATAAATAACATGTTTGATTTGAGAGAATATGCATTAAAAGTTTTTGAAATGTTCTTCTACCAATATTTTATTGGTGGAAATATTGATATAAAACCAAATTTATATAATGTGTCTTTGATTTTATGCCTGTGTTTTTTAATTGCATTTGTATTTAAAAACAGTCGCAAAAACAATATGCTGATAGTGTTTCCAATAGTTTTAGCAATTTTTGGATATATGACTCATCATTTTCTTTTCTTTGAACGATTTTTACTATTTTTAATACCAATGTTTATTATGATAATGGTGCAACCACTGTTCGACATAAAAAACAACAAAATTTCCACATTTTTTATATCAGCAGTTATTCTCACAACTCTGATTTTTGAATACACAGTATATTCAAAGGAAATAGAACAACTAATTCATGATAAATATCCTCAATCAAGGGCTCAAGTTATAGAATTAGTTCAAAACAAAAAGCCAACAGACAAAGTTATAACCGATTTTAGAGGTTGTGACGGATACTGGGAATATTATTTTCCAAATTATAAACCAGTTTTTTGGATAACAGAAGGAGAAATGAGAGATGGTGATAGAGTATGGTTTCAAGAGAAGCACCAAAAATTGTTTAATGGACTTGAAAAAGGTTACTATTACTTCTTTAATCCACATCCAACAGGTGTTGAGTTAGGAGAATTTTTTATAAATAATGATAAATTTAAAATTTTGAAAAAATATGATTCAGGTTTGTTGTACACGAAAAAAATAAAATAATGGAGAAAAAAATGAGAACAGATAGAAAAAATGATGAATTAAGACAAATAACCTTTACAAGAGATTTTACAAAAAATGCACTCGGCTCTGTACTTGTACAATTTGGAAATACTAAAGTAATAACAACGGCATCGGTTGATTTTTCTAAACCAAAATGGATGGACAAAGATGCACAACAAGGCTGGGTTACAGCAGAATATTCTCTTTTACCTTCTTCCACTGGGACAAGATGTAAGAGAGAAAGAAATGGAGCATCAGGAAGGACTCAAGAAATTCAAAGACTTATTGGAAGAAGTTTGAGAGCTTGTGTAGATATGACAAAAATGCCTGATACAACTATCATTATTGATGCCGACGTAATTCAAGCTGATGGGGGAACAAGAACGGCAAGTATCTGTGGCGGGTATCTTGCATTAAGTATTGCAATAGAAAAATTACTAAAAGAAGGAAAATTAAAAGAAAATCCTATAAAAGAACCAATTGCCGCAATTTCAGCAGGCATCGTTAATAAAGAAATAAGACTTGACTTGAACTATGAAGAAGATTCTCACGCTCAAGTAGATTCTAATATCGTATTAACAAAAAGCGGAAAAATTATTGAATTTCAAACAACTGCAGAAGGCGAACCTTATGAAGAAGAACAACTTATGCAAATCTTCAATGTTGCAAAGAAAGGCATAAACGAAATAATTGAAATGTACTAATCAATAATTTCATTTAACAAATCTACAACAGCATAGCCAACAAGACCAATAGCAGAAGCTTTTGATAATGCTCCTTTAGTAAGTAAAGCACCAGCAGAAAGACCTAAAGGAATAACATTGTCACACATAAATCCTGCAAACTCTTTGACATATCCACCAATTTTATATGCCACTGAATCTATGTTATTGTCCATTTCGAAATTTAAAAGACCTTTTTTAACTCTGTCTTTTACTCTGCTTGGTTTTTCAAGCGATAAGGTATCATAGTACATTTTTTCGATACTATCAGCTTCTTTTTTTGTACTATACATTTTTCCATAATCTTTTGCTGCATGATGTGCATCATAAGCAAGTAGACCTAAACCTACCGCTCCTGTTGCTTTTGCTAATGCTCCTGATACTCTTATCATAATCTACACCTGCATTTCTTTTTCACATCTTGTCATTCTCAACAATACATCTGACGCCTTTACTGCATCTCTGTCTTTGTTGCCATCACTTGAATGTCTGTCTTTTTCTATTTGTTGAAGAATGTTTACTGTTTCGACATTACCTGTGATCTGTCTGTCCCTCAAAATTCCCAATGCAAGGAATTTTATTGGTTGATATGGGTCTTTCAACATCTTGTTTACAAGAGCAGTAAGTGCCAAGTTATCTTTACGAGAACTATCTTCTTGAACTCTTGCCAAGATATCTTTTGCAGCCAAAACCCTTTTTTCTACATCTTGACTGTTAAGATAATTTTCTAATGTTTTAACGTACTCGTCTGTAATTTCAACAAGCTTTTTTGTTTCTACTTTTTGGGGATTTTGTATATTTTTTGCTTCGACCTTCTTTTGTACATTATTAACTTCAACATTGTTAACTGAATTTTGAGTTGGGTTAAAATTGCTTGTATAGTAATTTGCAGGATAAACTGGTGCCGTCATATAATTTGTTGACGGAACTTCTCTATCTACCGCATTGTAACCTGCAACAGGGTTAAATATCTGAATATTCACCCCCGCTTGTGGTATTGGTTGATATGTGATTTTAGGTAAATCCATACAAATATCCTTACAATAGTTACATGTATATAAAGTCAAAAACCATGAAATAATTGCCTTTTTGAGGATTATTTGAAGAAATGTTACATTCTTAAATTAAGAAAAAATGTCGATTATAATCAAAGTAATGAAAGATGATTTAATAAATTTTGAAGAAATTCCTCAACGACTTTGCAATAATTGTTTTAAAAATTCGAAGTTGTGTTTGATATGCCAAAAAAATCACGAAGAATATAAAAAAAATTTATTTAGTATTTGGGAAGAATTGCCCGAAAATTGCAACTTTTCTGGATATGTTTTTCTAAAAAGAGAATATGTAAAACATATTGTAAGATTAAAAAAAGAAAAGATTTTATCTTTGAATGAAAAAATCAGAAATACCGACGGGATAAAACAAAAAAGAATTTCAAAAGATATTGAAAAGGCTCAAAAATACATAAATAATTATGAGAAATATGGCTCAAAAAATTGGTAAAATTTTTACAATTTAAAGAATTGTTCCAATATCTCTGCGGTATTTTTTCCCGTCATAATTTATTACTGAAATCTCATCATACAGATCTCTAACAGCTTTTGAAAGTACCCTTGCCCTTCTTGTTAATACCAAAGTTTGTCCACCACCAGTTTTGTATCCTTCTTCAGATTTTTTTGTATTAAAGTGAGAAACCTTTGTATTTTCATCAAGATTTTCAAGCCCTTCTATAGTAACTGGTTTTTCTCCAGAACATAGAACACATGCAATTGCATTCTCATCTTTCATCTCAATTTTGTCGTAATCATCTGCAAAAGAGCCAATTGCACAAGCTTCGAAAAGGTTGTATATATTATCATCTAACAATTCCAAAATAACTTGCGCATCTGGTGATTTTAAAAACTGATTAAACTCAATAGTGTATAAGTTTTCATTATCATCAATTACCAAATCAGCACCTAATATTCCAGAGTAAGGTTTTTGTTCCTTTTCAAGCGCATTAAGAGCAGGTGTAATAATTTCCTGCATTATTCTTTCTTTTATCCTGTTTGAAACACGATAATTGTCAGAGAATGCTCCCATGCCAGAAGATAACATTCCACCATTACCTTCCAACTCGTATTTATATGTTGCTACACATCCCAAAGGAATGGCATGATATCCATCAGTTATGACATAAAAAGAAAACTCATGTCCCCAGATATAATCTTCTATTAAAACTCTTTTTTCTCCTAATGCAAATAAATTGTCAACAATTGTTTTTGCAGAAGCAATATTATTGCAAACACTAACCCCTTTTCTTTGGTGATGGTCCGTTTTGATAACCACCGGATAATTTGAATTTTCCAAATATGAAATCGCAAAAGAAGCCTTTTCAAAAACTCCAAATTTAGGGCAAGGAATGTTATACCTGTGCATAAATTTTTTGCCGATAACCTTACTTTGACAAATTCCGGAACTATATCTTGTCGGGCAAAACACCGGTTGATTATTTTCTTGGAACAATGTTGCAATATCACTTTTTCCAGAATCACCAGCTACTACTGTAAGATCTATCGCATTTTCAAGCACAAAATCTAAAAGTTCATTGTCTTTTCGAATATCAACAACTGTTGCAAATTCTTTCATTGCATCACTTCCAGGGGCAACAAAAACTTGAGCACCTTGCTCAGCAAACTTTCTTGCAAGTGAGTATGCGCAAGCATAAGCTCCAACAATCAATACTTTCTTTTTATCCCTATTCTCCATAACGAAATTATATAACAAAAAATTTCTCGGTAAAACAGAGGATTTATATTAAGAATTGTTTCAATATAATTGACTTATAAAAAAACATCATTAAAAACATTCTGTGTGTGAGTGTGGTAAAAGAAGGTAAGTTTTTATGTCAACAAATTTGGTGGAATTATTTTCAAAGTCATTAGCAGCCCCTAAAACAACAGCTGCCGCAGTTAAAGCATATTCTGGCAGCAATCCATTTGGAAATCCGTTTATGAATGCAAGATTTTCAGAAGACACCTATATGAAAAATTCACCAATCAGAGGTGGATATTTTGCAGGCTATTACAACGGAAAAGCAAACATTGTCGGTCAAAAATTATTCATCGAAGCGTAAAATTTTTAAAAAAGATTTGAATACTCACTTCGGGAATTTTTAAATTATTAAAGTGACCGATTATTTATTTTTCTCTCTGTGTAAATATGTTTCATGTATTTTCACAGAGGGGGTTTTTTATGTTTATTTCTATTTCTGACAAATGTAATGCCTGTGGAGTTTGCTCCGCAATAAATTCTGATATTTTCGAAATTGGAGAAGGATTTGCAACAGTAAATCAAGAAAGGATAGACGGCAGAGAAGATGATTGCATTGATGCAGCATTGGCATGTCCTTTAAGCGCAATAAAGATAGATGAATTCTAAACGTATAAAAAAATAAAAGGGCGGTTGTCGATTTATTCTCGACAACCGCCCTTTTAAAAATGGATTATAACCATTCAATATCGTGGTGTTTAGGCAAAGTTGTTTTAACTTTTTTGATAAAGTCTTTTGCTTCTGGAGAAGCTTTTGCCCAGTCAATTGCACAAATACCTCTTTGTACCCACAACAATTCTCTAAAGAAAGCATATTGAGAGTTCATAGCCTTTACTTTTGTTTCCAAATAAATTTGTTGAGCGTCCAAAAGTTGAGCAATTTGAGCTTCGTTTCTCAAGTATCTTGCCTTAACTTCAAGATAATTTTCTCTTGCAGCATAACTTGCCCTGTAATTCTTTTCGATACTGAAGTAAGCAGCAATTGCTTTGTTAATTGTATCTCTAACGTGTTGTTCTAAAGCAGTTTTAACTTCTTTTTCATATAATTTGAGTTCATCTCTTTCTGCTTTAATTCTTGCAAGTTCTGCTATTTTTGTACCACCTTCAATAGGTTTCCATTGTGCAAAAATTCCCAAATATCCGAATGTTGGATTTGAGTGAGGTAGAGTAAACAAACCACCTGTTCTCATGTCACGTACTGGCAAAGTAACGTCACTTGTAAAATCTCTATTCATCAATGAGTTGTATGCCAATTCCAATTTAGCATTTGGCAAAATGAATTTTTGATAATACATTGCAGCTTCATAATCTTTCATTTTTATAGCTGCTCTCAATTTTGCAAGCTCTGGTGCAACACGGAATGCTTCTTCTACAAGCAGTTCTGTAAAGCCTTCCAACCCGCTTGGGGTAGTTACATAGTCAATAACGTTAATTTCACTTGTATAGAAAGATGGATCATGGGCTGTCAAAGGAGCCAATTTAAAATCATCTGTTTGGTTATTGAATAACAATTTGTTTATACCAATTTTTGTATTTCTTAAAGATGCTTTCATATCGAGAAGATTTTGCTCATTAACATTAAGTTGACTTGCCCATCTTAAAGCTTCTTCTTGCCCACAAGCTCCCATTTGTTCTCTAACTCTTGCTATTGCAAGGTTTTCTCTTGATTCTTTAACATATTCATTTTGGATATCAATCATGTTTTCAAGCATCAAAGTATCAACATACATTAACGCAACATTTATACCCATTTCTTGCTTTTTAAGTGCTTCTTCTTCTTTTTGGAAATCAAGTTTTTTCTTCTTAATCAAGATATTAGTAACCAATTCAGGTGAATAAATTACCTGTTCCATACTTAATTTTAATACACCTTGTTTTTCAGGATAAAGAATTTTTGCTGATTCAGCGAAATCTTCACTATATTGTTGATACCCCAAAGTTACTCCAAAAGTTGGCAGATATTTCAAGGCTGCAGCAATAGCAGATCTTCTTGCAGCTTTAACAGCATAGCCTTCTCTTGCGATGTCAAGGTTCTGTGCATCCAACTTGTCAAAAACCGCAGATAAAGTATATACCGGAGGTTTCTTGTTTGTAATAATTTCTGCAAAGTTTACAACCCTCAAGTGAGGTTCCCAACCTATTTCATCAGCGGTATCTTTGTTGATGTAAACAAGTTGCTCTTCATAGAAATTAACCTTTGTTGGAACATTCTTTTGTCCGCTCAAAATACCTTTAATGTTGAAAGAAGAAGCTTCTGCAACTTTTCTATCAGCATCAGGAGTACTTATACCAAGCAACACTCCGTCAACAACATCTTCTCTACCCATTGTTGAAAATGTTGGTATTTTTTTTGCATTCAATTGTGCAACAAGATTTTTCTTTGTTTCATTTGAAAGGTTGTACATTGGGGTAAATACAACAGCATCGGTTTTTGAAGCCTTTGCAACTACATCATTTATATTTGAGTTGCTAACTGGCAAAACTGTAATTTCTGTATCTGGAACAAGGTTTTGAGCCAATTGCTTCCAGTTTGAACGTGTTTTGTAATAAGATTCATTAACCAATACTGTTAATGTTTTGAATTCTATCAATCTCTTAAAGAGTTTAACCCCTTTAGCTGTTTGTTGAATAGGGTTAAAGAAACCTTCACCAAAATCTCTTAAACCATATTGATCAATCGTAACAACAGGTTTACGTTTTGACTGAAGTCCATTGTAATATTTTGATGAAAGGTAACCAAGAGAAACAACAACTCTTGCATTTGATGAAAGCGCTGCATTGCTTGCTCTTTTAACACCTTCTGGAGTCCAGTTTCCTACATACACATTCTTTTCTGAAAATATAGGTTTGAAGTCTGGAGCAGTTGTTATTGTGATAGCTCTTTTAAATTGTTCTAATACTTCTTTGTTTCTTTCTGATGGTCCATCAAAAACAAATGCGTAATTTACAGATACGCAATTTTTGTTATATCTAACTTTTGATAAATCCTTATCTGAAATTTTCCCTAATACAGGATTTCCAGCTTTTTGTGCAGGTTTAACCTCTGCGGCAGATATTACTGCACCATTGAAAGAAAACATCAACAATAACAGTAACGACATAATTTTCTTTTTCATACTTTTTTCCTTTTATAGCTGTTCTCAAATTCGTTTTCCATTGTAAATTTTAGTTATTTTATATACAAAATTTTAGGGTATTTATCACATAACAAAATTTGCGTTTTTTCTTGTATGGTGCGCAATTTAATACATTACATTTCTTAATAAAAAAATTGGTCAAGCGACCAAATTTTTATTTTTTGGTACAATATTGATATGAAAATTACTGCTCGAGAAAAAATAAGAAAAGCGGCCTTAAAAATATTCTCCAAAAAGGGCTATGATGCTGCAACAACAAGGGAAATAGCGATACAGGCCGGAGTAAGACATGGACTTATCTCTTATTATTTTAGTTCCAAAAAAGAATTATTTTCTGACGTAATTGGAGAAATTTTGAACGCTGGTTTAGACAGTTTGATTGTCGACATAGAAAAATGTAATGATCTTTTGCACAAAACACAAAAGGAAAAAATAGAAATATTAGCATCATTGCTTAACCGATATATTGATTTTATATATTCAGAAAATGTTCCAAGAGAGTTGATAGTGTTGATGATAAGAGAACAACTTGTAAAAGGCTCAGTTTATAGCAATGTTTATAAACCAACGATATCGATATTTTACAATACAGCGATGAGATTAGTAGCTTCAATTTCGCAAAAAAAGGTTAATGACAACATCGTAATTTTTGAAGTTATGGGGATTATTGGGAGAATTTTGTCTTTTAAAATTGTACAAAGTTCTGCAATAAAAAGACGCCCAGATGAAAGCTTTAACAAGGAAGAAAACGAACTTATAAAAAATTTTTTAAAAAAACAAATAGCACTGACTTTACAAAATTTTGCGAAATAGCATTTTTTAATTTGTTGCGTTAAAATCATTTAGAGAAAGAAGGTTCTATATGATAATAGGCGGATTGCAAAAAAGCTCACTAATTGATTATCCAGAAAAAATCAGTGCAATTATTTTCACAAGAGGATGCAATTTTAGATGTAAATACTGCCATAACCCTGAATTGCTAACATCTGGAAAAAGTCTTTATGAGAAAGATGACATTATAAAGTTTTTAAAAACACGTCAAGGAAAACTTGATGGTGTAGTTATAACAGGTGGCGAAGCAACATTGCAAACTGATTTATATGATTTTATAAAACAAATAAAGGAACTTGGATTTTGTGTAAAGCTTGATAGCAACGGAACAAATCCTGAGTTACTAAAAAAACTCATCGATGACAAACTTGTTGACTATATCGCAATGGATATAAAAGCTCCACTTGAAAAATATTCTCATATCATTGGTTTGGATGTAGATATAGAAAAAATAAAAAGAAGTATCGATATTCTTATGACATCAAATGTTGACTATGAATTTAGGACAACTGTATTAAAGAGTCTTTTGTCCGTTGATGATTTAAAAAGTATTGGCAAACTTATAAAAGGTGCAAAAAAATATTATCTTCAAAAATTTGTTCCAACAAAGATATATGACGAAAAGTTGCTTGATGAAAAAAATTATACAGATGAAGATTTTGAAGAAATTGCAAAAAAATTGAAATCTGATATAAATTTTGTTGGTGTAAGATAATAACAGTAAAATTAGCAAAAAAAGGAAAAGTTAAATGAAAATAAAAGTTACAAAGATGCAGGGACTTGGAAATGACTTTGTCATTGTTAATTTTGAAGAATACAAAAAAACTGGTCTTGAAATGGAAGACCTTGCAATAAAACTTTGTGACAGGCACTTCGGAATTGGTGCAGATGGGATGATAATCCCAGATATATCAAAAAGTGAAGATAGTGATATCGGTTGGTATTTTTACAATGAAGACGGATCTGTTGCTCAAATGTGTGGCAACGGAATGAGATGTTTTGCAAAATACGTATATGATAAAAAACTTGTAAAAACAAAATCTATGAAAGTAAGAACATTGGCAGGAATAATCTGTCCAGAGATTTTGCCAGACGGCAGGGTTAAAGTAAAAATGTCAAAACCAGTTTTGCAATGTGAAGAAATACCATGCCTTTTTGAAGAAAATTTAAACCAAAAAATTAAAGTCGCTGATAAAGAATTTATCGTAAATGCAATTTCTATGGGTAACCCTCACTGCGTAATATTCACAGAAGAAAATCCAAAAGAATTGGCTCTAAAATATGGAAGCACGCTTGAGTGTGACAAACATTTTCCTGATAAAACGAATGTAGAATTTGCAAGAATAAAATCTCCAACAGAAATTGAGATGAGTGTTTTTGAAAGAGGATGTGGAATGACATTGGCATGTGGAACAGGAGCATGTGCAACAACAGTCGCTGCAATTTTAAATAACTTAACAGATAACATTGTAAATGTTAAACTTGCAAAAGGAAGTCTAAACATCGAATGGCAAGGGTCCTTGACAAATCCAAATGAAAATGTTTATATGACAGGTGAGGCAGAATATTCATTTTTTGCAGAATATCTGTTGTAATTTTTTTGTTTATGTTAAAATGAATTCCATAAAGAATCACAAAAAGGAGAAAAAAATTGAAAAATTATGAAGTTTTAACAGTATTTAAGGCAAGTTTGGATGCTGACGAAATCGATAAAAATCTTTCTAAAATTGAAGAAAACGTAAATAAATTTGAAGGAAAGATTGTAAAAGTTGAAAAAATTGGTCGTAAAAAATTAGCGTACGATATCCAAAAATTCAGCGATGGATACTTTGTAAATCAAATCGTAGCATTGCCAGCAGAAAAAGTTAAAGAATTCAGAAGAATGCTAAAACTTAATGATAACATTTTGAGAATAATGCTTTTAGACATAACAGAAAAAGCGGCAGTGTAAGAAAAGGAAAAGACATGACACTTGCAAAGGCAGTAGTAACAGGTATTATATATAGAAAGCCAGAAAAACGTTTTACAACAAATGACGTTGCGGTATCATCTTTTGTCCTCGATATAGGAGAAAAAGACGAAACATTGTTGAGAGTTGTATCAAGACGAATTGCCAATGATGGTGTTATATCTGAACTTGAAAAAGGTGAAAAAGTTTTAGTAGAAGGTCGTTTGCAAGTTGTTAACGCAAAAATGGAAGACGGAAGCGAAAGAAAAATATATGAAATTGATGCAAATTCCGTTGAAAAAATGAGCGCATCTGCTAATACAAAACCTAACGAAGAAATAGTAAAGTTTGCACAAGAGGAATTTTCTGACGAATTGATATCAGAAGATGAAATCCCATTTTAAGATTAAAAAATAGTAGAAGAAAGGTAAATAAAAAATGGCAAGAGAAAGAGATGTGGACAAGAAAAAACACAAAAGTTGCAGTTTTTGTATCGACAAAATTGATGAAATCGACTTTAAAGATGCATCAAAAATAAGAAGATACTTAACAGAAGCTGGAAAAATCATTCCAAGAAGAATCACTGGAACATGTGCAAAACATCAAAGAATGATATCAAGAGCTGTAAAAAGAGCCAGAGAAGCAGCTGTAATTGGTTATGTATTTGACTAATAGACTTTTGGAGAATGTATAAAATGGATAAAATAACTATAAGATCAGATAGACAAGATGATTATACATTTGAATATAAAGGTGAAGAAGTCGTATTAAAGGCTGGCAAGATATTGAGCATAGCAAATGGCTTGCAAGATGTTGTATTGCCAACTACTAAAATGAAAATAATGAATAATCTTATTGTGATAAAGGACTAAAAAGTCTAATATCACGGGCCTGTGGCGCAGCGGTAGCGCAGAGGACTCATAATCCTTTGGTCGTGGGTTCGAATCCCTCCGGGCCCAATTTTTTATTAAGCCAGACATTGTCTGGCTTTTTGGGTATTTATTTAAAGCTATAAAGTAATTTGGGTCAACATCTTTCAGAGATTAAGATTTAAAACCGCCCAGTGACGTTTGTCTGTACCGTTCTCTTTCCTATAAGAATAGAACACATCATTATCACAACTTGTGCAATATGGGCATATATCAATTTTATTTACGCCTATCTCTTCAAGTTGCCTTGCATTTATTCTCTTTAAATCTACGTTTCTATCTCTGTATAAACCTTCAGAATTTTTTACTGTTGATAATAATTTTGCTTTTACTTCCTCTGAAACTTCATAACAACACATTGATATTGCAGGACCAACAATAGCAATTATATCCTCTGGATTAGATTGCATTTTTTCAATTGTTTTAACCCCAATCTTTAATACCGTGCCTCTCCATCCAGCATGAGCAATTGCTCCAATTTTTTTGTAAGTATCATAAAACACCAATGGGGTGCAATCCGCAAATTTTAAGTATATGGTGTCTTCTTTATTCGTAAGGATAAGTGCATCAACATCTGGGTATTCGTTTCGTTCATCGACAAATTCCACATTATCTTTGTGAACTTGATTAGGTAATATGCACCTTCTTGAATGAAGCTCACTAAAATCAAAGCCTTCTCGTGTAGTGAAAAATGCTTGAGATATAAAATCACTTTTTAAAATTTGTTTTCCGCAAAATTTATCAAAATAAAACATCGGCATGTCGCAATTGTGTATATATACGTGGCTTATGATTTTTTTGAGTTTTAATTTCAATTACCTTGTAATTGTGTGGATACTCTAATAAAGATGGTGTACTTATATGGTAAACTCCATCTTCTAATTTTTCACCATTTGCATGATAGTGACCAGACACTATTGCAATGACATTGGAATGTTTTTCTAAAATATTTTTGTAACCATCTACATCAAAAGTTGCGTGAGTTCTATTGTAATATGGTGGCACTATTGGAAAATGTTGAAATATCACAACATTTTTTCCTTTTTTCTCATACTTTTTCAAATTCTTATCAAGCTGTCTTAAAGTATCTTCTCTAAAATATCCAGCAGCTCCTGGAATCATTTCTTTTGCACCATCAACTACAAAAAATGCTATTCCCTTTTTTTCAAATATATAATTTGGATTTTTAGCTCTGCAGTTTTTTGAATACTTTCTAACAGTTTTCATATAATCTTTTTTGCTGAAATGTTGAAATTTAAAAACTTCGTGATTACCGATTACAATATAATAAGGACAGTTTAATTTGTTTGCTATCTTTAGAAAACTTTCAAGCTCATCTTTGTTTGATTTATCTATGTTATCTCCAGTAAAGATTACAAAATCTTTATCCTTAATCGTATTTATATCTTCTATTGTTTTTTCCAAAACTGATTGAGAGTCAGAAACATCTCTCTCTGAATATCCCTGTCCCAAAGTTGCAAAGTGTGAGTCTGTTATCTGAATAATCTTCAATTCCTTCGCAAATATAGGCATATTAGACAAAGCAAAAAGTAATAGTGAAAAAAATATATACATTCCTAATCTCATCATATTGAAAACACCTTTCTTTTTGATAAAATAATTTTATCATAAATACAAGAAAGGTTACGGAAAAATGTTAAAGTTAAAAGAATATGCAGAAAAAAATCCCGACAAATTGTACTTTGCAGGAATAATTTTATTATCTATTGTATTTTTATTCGTCGGACTCGGAAGTTTCCCACTTATGGATGTGGATGAAACAAGATACGCAATTATGGCAAGAGATATGTTAGCATCTGGAGATTGGAACGATTTGATGCTCAACAACGTACCATTTTTGGAAAAACCTCCACTTTATTTCTGGCTTGTTGCCTCTTCTGTTAAATTTTTTGGAAGCTTTAACCCATTCACAGTAAGATTTCCTATTGCTCTTATGTCGTTTGCTTTAGTTCTTGCGACATACTTCCTTGGAAAGAAAACTATAAACGCAAAGTTTGGATTTTTTAGCTCATCAATTCTACTTTCAAGTTTCTTTTTCATATTGCTTTCTCACATTGCAATTCTCGATAATCTAATCACTGTTTTAATTGGATTAGCTCTATATTCTGGATTTTACGCAACAATATGCTCTGAAAAGAATAAAAAATACTTCTGGATAGCTTTTTATCTTGCAATGGGAGTAGGTGTTCTCGCAAAAGGTATCTTGGCGGTAGGAATCCCTTGTGTTGTAATGTTTATCTACTGTGCAATTACAAAAAACCTTAAAGAAATGTTTAAGCCAGCTCACGTTTTCCCTGGACTAATATTATTCTTTATAATTGCTGCACCTTGGCATGTAGTTATGCATAAAAATTATGGCGGATTTTTCTGGCATGAATATTTTATAAGACACCACTTTGCAAGACTTATAAATTCTGAAACAATTGGAAGAGATAGACCTCTACTTTTCTTTGTTCCAGTATTTTTAGGATGCTTTATGCCTTGGACTCTTATGTTTTTACAAGCAGCCACCGACGGTATCATTTCTTTTATAAATAAATTAAGAAACAAAACCTTGTTTAGTGCTGATACAATTGAACAAAAATTACTTATGTTCACAACAATAAGCTTTTTGTTTATATTTATACTGTTCAGTTCTTCAAGCACAAAACTTCCAACATACATACTCCCTGCATTTCCTTTTGCAGCGATTTTGACTGGACACTTTTTCTTGAGAGCTGATAAAAAAGAAAAACAAGGTATAATATTTAAAATTTCTGCCATTATTTTTGTTATTGCATTCATCACAGTAATACATTATGGCACACTTCTACATCCAGAAAATTCATTTAATGCATTTTGGACACTTAAGTTACTTAGCCTCAGTTCAACACCTCATATTTCAGAAGAATTATATAATACATTCTTGAGCACAATAAATTTGTCTTTGGTGGTTGCTGCAATTGGTTTGATTATTTCTACTAAAATGATCTTTTTCAAAAAAGCAAAATCTTCGTTTATCGCATACATTGTAATAATGATTCTCTTATCGTGGACAGCATTTTTTAAGGTTGGAAATTTCATATATCAAACTGGAGAAAAAGATCTTGTTGATTTTTCTAAATACTGCGCACAATATCCAGACTCAAAGTTAATAACCTTTGATATTCCAGTAAAACCAAGTATAAAAATGTACTATCAAGACAATGTTGATTTTCTACTTGATTATGACACGTTAAAATTGGAAATTTTGCTGAAACAATACAAAGATAAAAAAGTCTTTATAGTAGTGAAAGAAGCAACGTATGTAAATCTTTCAAGTTACTATATGTTCTTTCGTGAAAACTTTGACTTGGTTTCAAAAGGGTTTAAATACACATTGTATACACCTAAAAATAAATAAACAAATAAATAATAAAATTAAAGGGGCACAGGTCATTTTGATCTGTGCCCCTTTTTTAACAAAAGAAAAAGAGATCTCTCCACTTTGAAGAAATCTCATAAAAATCTATTTTTACACACTGTTTTTTTTTAACTTCTAAACAATCACCTTTTGTCCTAAATACCAACGCCTCTGTATTCTGCTTGTGAAATATTAGCAGTTGTATCAAGACACACTTCCAATGCCTTTTCAACATAAAGTTTTACTTTGCTCAAATCATCCATCAACAATATGTTCTTATCTGCCACATCCTTGTGTAAAGCTTTTTCAAAAAGTTCTCTGTCAAATTTGAAATTTTCTGGCATGTCGTATCTCCTATGTTCTTTTTTAACTCTCTCTGTATATTAGTCGGCGCATTTTTTCAAAATCTTTAATATTTTTTGATTATTTGTTAACAAATTTTAATATTATTTAAAAAGTTAAAAAAATAGCGGATTTTGATTAAATCAAAATCCGCTTTATTTTTATATTGCATTTCCGGAAAAACTATTCAAAATCACCCATTGCTTCGAGCTGTTTAACTTTAATTCTGTGAACCACTGCATCTGTCAAAAAGTCAAATGATGCAGAATTTTCAATATGTTTAAATTCTTTTGACAACATTTCACGAACCATAGCTTCGATTTTAGAATGAGATAGACCTTCTTGTGAAGCAAACATATCCAAGTATTCAGAGTTAATTTTATACTCTTTCATGCTATCGTACATAAGCCATTTTAATTTAGGGCTTACTTTTTGCATTTCTTTAACAATTTTCAAGTTTTTGAAGTTCATTTTTCCATCCTTATTTTTGCTGTTTCCTTTTTATACCTCATTAAAGAATCCTCAAAAAATAAATTTACAAAATTGTAGACTTTGTTTACAATTTGTTACAAAATTCATTTCTAACTTAATAATAACCCTATTTTTTAAATTTGTAAATAAGAAAAATCGGCTATTGTTTCATATTTTTTCTTGAGGTTTACAAGGATTGCAAGACGATTTTGTTTAACATCTTCATCTTTATCCATAACAAGGACATGCTCAAAGAAGTTAACAACTACCGGATTGATTTTATCAAGTGCCGCAATCATTTCCTTGTGAGTTAGCGTAGCAGGAATTGATTTTACAGCTTCATATAGCGCTTTTTCTTCCTCTTGAACAAACAAGTTTTCGTTAACAGTATCAGATACATTATCTTTAACCAATTTTGAAACTCTATTTGCGCTATCTATTAGACCTTGGTTTTGAGTTTTAACAAATTCAGTGAGAGCTTCTACTCTTTCTACGTAATCGCAGAGATTTTTAAGAGGGTCACATTTAGAGCAGGCTTCGAGTACATTCTTTGCATAGCTATCTGACATAAATATCACCAATCTTTGGATAAAGAATTCTTTAACCTTTTCAATTTTTTCAGCGTTTAGAAGTTCGAAATCTTTTTTTATCAATTCTGACAAATCGATATTAAGGTGTTTGTTGATTATTGTTTTTATAATACCCAAAGCTGCACGTCTAACACCTAATGGGTCAGAAGATCCTGTTGGGATTTTTCCACCAGTAAATACTGCACAAACAGTATCAACCTTATCTGCAATACCTACAATTTGACCTTCAATTCCTTCTGCAAGTTCGCTTTCAGCATTGAGAGGGAAATAATGTTCTTTTATACCATTTGCAACTTCTTCTTTTTCGTTAGAAATTCTTGCATAATCTGCACCAATATAGCCTTGAAGTTCAGTAAATTCAAAAACCAATGAAGTCGTTAAATCAGCTTTGCATAAGAGTGCTGTTCTATCAACTGTATCAAGAGGTGCATTGAGTTTTTCTGCAAGATATTTTGACAATTCTCTAATTCTCATAGTTTTGTCATAAACTGACCCTAAACCTTTTTGGAATGTCACACCTTTTAGTTTTTCAACGTAATCAGCAAGAGGTTTTTTAGTATCTTCGTTAAAGAAGAAAATGGCATCATCAAGTCTTGCAACGATAACTTTCTCGTTACCGGCTTTAATATTAGAAAATTCATTTCCAACGTAATTAGCTATTGTAATAAATTTATTTAAGAGTTTTCCATCTTTGTATAGAGCAAAATATCTTTGATGAGTTGCCATAACAGTTACAGTAACCTCATCTGGAATTGCAAGGTATTTAGCATCAAAATCACAGACAACAGGAACTGGGTATTCACAAAGATAAGTAACTTCTTCAAGCAAATCATCAGAATAAGAAGCAACAGCACCTATTTCATCGGCTTTTTCTTTTGTAAGTTTTACAATAATATCACGTCTTTCATTTTGATCAGCGATAACATGGGCTGTTTTTAATTTTTCCAAATACTCATCTGGATTATTTATTTCAAGCTCTTGAATTGAGAAACGATGTCCTCTTGTAATTTTTGAAGATTTAACATCAATAATTTGTATTGGAAGTTCTTCACTATTCAAAAGAGAAACAATCCAACGTATTGGACGAGAGAATTTTTCTTCGTGCACTGACCAACGCATAAAGTGTGAACCTTGCATTTTCAAAATCAATTCTGGAATATTTTCTTGCAAAACTTGAGAAACCTGTTTACCTTTCAAGAAAATTTTTGCGTGCAAATAATCATTTTCTATATAAGCATCTTTTTCAGTTAAGCCGTTCTTTTTCAAGAAACCTTGACCTGCTTGAGTCAAATTTCCATTTTCATCATAAGCAACTTTTTTTATTGGACCTTTAATAATTTTTTCAGAATCTGGTTGAGAGTCTGCTAAATCTGAAATAATTATTGCTAACCTTCTTGGAGTAGCATATACGTCAGTTTTACCAAATTCAATTTTATTTGTGTTTAAAAAGTTTTCAAAACTTGTTTTAAGCTGTTTTACTGCTTGTGGGATAAACTTGTAAGGTAATTCTTCTGTTCCGATTTCCAATAAATATTTACTCATAATTCCTCTTTTTCTAAAATAGCTAATAATTTCTTGAAAATTGTAGTTCAAACATAGCAAATAAACAAGTTCTCAACGAAAATTTATTTTTTCTAAACCTTTAGGTTTAGATAGGATTATTTACTTCAAACAGTATAAAAATAAACCGTAGTGTCGATGATTTCCTACTCCGAATAGAGGTATTATGCTGTCACAAGATAAAGGAGTAAGGATATGAGAAGCGAACTTAAAAAAAGAATTAAAGTTTTATTGATTGATGACAATTCAAATCATTTGAATGGTATCAAAGAAATTTTGAAATTGGAAGGACAATTTGATGTTGTTGCAGCGGCAACAAATGCTGACACTGGTTTAGTATTAGCGAAAAAATATCGTCCTGATGTTGTTTTGACAGACATCAATATGCCAAATAAAGATGGTTTACAAGCAATTCAAGAATTTACTAAATCAAATCTTTCTTGCAAAGTTATTGGTTTGAGTGCTTATGACGATGCAGATCTTATTTTCAGAGCTATGAAGTTGGGTGCTAAAGGTTACGTATTAAAAACTATGGCATCTGCACAATTGATTTATGCTATTGAAGAAGTTGCATTGGGAAAAGTTTATCTTCCTCCAGTACTTACAACAAGATTTTTCGAATACTTCCAAACAAATGCACAAGAAGAACAAAACGCAAAAATCAACGAAGAAAACTTGTTGAAAGAATTAACTCCAAGAGAGGAAGATGTTTTAGACCTATTGACTCAAGGTGTTACATACAAGGGAGTTGCAGGAAAGTTGTTTATTTCTGAAACTACTGTAAAAACTCACGTTAATAATATTTTCCAAAAACTTCAAGTAAATGACAGAACACAAGCAGTTCTTTACGCAATCAACAATGGTTTTGTAAGCAAAAGAAAAGAATTGGCAGTTGCATAACGAGATAAAAAATGAGTGAAGAAGAACAGTTTTTAAAATTAAAAACATCCTATGTTTCCCACGAAATGAAAAACCTGTTATCAATTTGCAGGCTTTACTCGGAAATTATGGAAAAGCAACTTAATAAAGTCAAATTTGACGATAGTGAGGTTGAAGAATCTTTTAAAAACGCAATTTCTTGTATCTCAAAAACTGTTAATGTCGCAAACAATCTTCTTATCGATTTCAGGTCAATAAAGAATATAGAGCTTCAAACCTTTGACCTAAACTTACTCCTTGCGAGGGTTGTGAAGCTATCAAAAGTCTATATTGAAGACAAGCAAATTGAAATCAAACTTGCGTACGATATAAAAAAGGAAATCGTAACTGATGAAAATAGATTTATATCGATTATGATAAACCTAATCAAAAATGCTATTGAAAGTATTGAGGAAAAAGGCTTTGTATCAATAAAAGCAGAGGAAGTTGACAATTCGATAAGAATCACTGTTGAAGACAACGGAAAGCCTATTGAAAAAGAACTTCAAAAGAAGATTTTTGAAGATGGATTTACAACCAAAAAAACTGGATCTGGCGTAGGGCTTGTTGTATGTCAAAAGACAGCGCAAGAGCTTATGGGAAGTTTAAAACTTGTTAAATCTGATAAAAAATCAACAATTTTTGAACTTAAACTTTCAAATAAATGATAAATTTTGACTTTTAGAAAAAAAACATTAAAAAGATTTTGTTCTTCTTTGAACAGGGAATATCTAAAAGATTAAAATAAGAGAGTCTTAAGGTAAAAAAGAAGGAATAAGGAAGGGTAAAAAATGTTTACAGGAATGCTCCAAAGTTTGTTATCTTCGAGCGGTCAAGAAGCGGCAATTCGTCGTGCATCGCAGCTTCAGACTTACACCAATAACATAGACAAACCACAAGCACCAGTTTATCCAACACCAAATCCTGTGCAAACAATTCATACCACTTCATTTAAAGATGTATTGAGTTCGACACAAAAAGCAGATTTTGGTTCTTTGACTGGGCTTAATTCAATTCCTGTAAAAAATGTTCAAGCAGAGATTGCAACAACAAAGACAAAACCAGAACTTCGTACATCTGCTGACAAGGCTTACATTATGGATTTAGTATCTAAAGTTTCAAAGAAACACGGGGTCGATGAAAAGCTTGTCAAAGCACTTATCAAACAAGAATCTGGATTTAACCCAAAAGCGAAATCAAGAGTTGGGGCAATGGGACTAATGCAGTTAATGCCAGCAACAGCAAAAGGATTGGGGGTAAAAGATCCTTTCAATCCAGTTGACAATGTCGAAGGTGGAGTAAAATACTTAAAGAGTATGCTAAACAGATACAATGGAAATGTTATACTTGCCCTATCTGCATACAACGCAGGTCCAGGGGCAGTAGATAAATACGACGGCGTTCCACCTTATGCAGAAACTCAAAATTATGTTAAAAAAATACTCGCAAATTACTTATAACTCACAATAAAACTCACACAGGATGGGGCAAAGTTAAAACTTCGCCCCGTTTTTATTTTTGTAGTCTTTTTTACCTGTTTAGTCTTTGTTTACAAATTCAAGATAAGCTTTCATTGCCGCATCTTTTGCACCCTCGTACAATTCTTCTGAAACATATCTTTCGTATAAAGAGTTTCTGTAACCTGAATAATTTCCCATTGTCTGAGTATATTTTTCAAGCTCTTTTTTATCTCTTCCGGCACCATAAGCTTTTGTTTTTGCATCAGTTCCGGAAGGTCTGATTTCAATAAATTTGTCAACAAATTTCAAATATGTTCCATCTCCGACAAAAGTTATTGATTGCAACCCAGAAAAATCAAGTTCTTTGAAGGTGTTATTTAAAATGTCTTTAACGTTGTTAAGTGTTAATTTTCTTTCGCTTACTCCTATTGCGAGCGCAAGATAGAACAAATCGTTAAGAGTCCTCATCTTTTCACCTTCAGCTTTTGCAGCATTTAATTTTTGAATATCTGTTTCTGATTCGTTGTAATAAGCGATATCCGCACGTGTATCAAATCTTCCGTTGATTTTGTTATCATCCAAAACCTTTACAAAATATTTTGAAAGAAGCATGTTTTCTTCTTTTAATGTTGCAACCATTGCAGATGATACAATAATAGCTTCTGTTGCACTTTTTTCTCTCATTGCAATTGCAGAAAAACCAGCTTTAGAAGAAATCAATTCAAATGGTCCCATAATCATTCCGCCTGATTCTTCTCCTGCAAATAACAATCGTGGAGAAACGCCTAAATTGATTTTTTCACCAGTAACATCTGTTATTATAATTTCTTTTTCTGGAGCATTTTTCAACTTTGCTTCAACTTTTTTCATTATATTAGCAATTTCTTTAAATCCTACTGGAACATTAACCGTATTTACGCCATTGTGCATAGCCCACTCATCCCAAGCGAGAGAAGATGCAGTAGTTTTAATCATAAACATTGGATATTTTTCCCAATCGCCAGAAGCTTTTAGCTGTTTTGTTCTAAAATCCATAAGCATCAAAAATGCTTGGTTTGCCGTGAATACTGTTAAAACTCTATCTTCTGACAATTTAACATAATCTATTCCCTGTTTTTCAAGGAATTCAACATTTTCAATCGGCTCAATTTGAGTAACAGTTAACCTATCATGATCTGGGTCTGTTATTAAAACAACTGTTCCAACTGGATATTTCCCCAATTTTTCTTCGTAATGAATTGACTCGATTACTGGAAAATATCTTTCGCCGTTCAATCTTTTTGAAACAACCGTTGCATCAACAGAATAATCATAGAAACATTTGTTACCTTTTGGATCTGTGTCATATTTTCCAATTGAGTGGAAAAATGGATCTTCCTCAATGTCAAACCAATCGTATTTATCGGATATGTTTAATTTTTTCAAGATTTTGCTTAAAGTTCCATAAGCACTTCCACCAACATTTTCAATAACGATTTTCCCATCAAAATTTTCAATCGGTTTCATATCAACATCTCTTGCAACACCAGTTTTAAGATATTCAATATAAAGATTTATGCCATTTTCAAGTTCTTTCATTTCTTCTTCATCAATATTTTTATCATCAATTGCAGAGAATTTTATATCGTAATGACCTTCTGACTCTGCGATTTCAAAAATTTCTCTAATTTTATCAACAAATTCCATAGACTCTTCTGGCAAATACTGTCCACCCTGACAGTTTAAGTCTTTTGTTGCATTTTTTACAGATATACCATGACTTGATGTGATATATTCACCACCGATTAGTCCAAGTTTAAAAACTAAAAACGATGCAAGCCAAATTGGAATAGTTTTCTTTTCAACAGGAACAAGGGTTTTAATTCCATAAGCAGCTTGAATTCTTGCAATTGCTTCTAAAAACAAATCTGAATTATATCTAACTTCTCTTCCTACCAATTTAGTAGGATTTTCATATCCTTTTTCTTTTGCAACTAAAGCTTTAGCAACTGTCGCAAGAGTAATGCCAATCAAGTTAATAGGAAATCTTGTATCCTGCGGATACAAAATATTTTGAGGTCCTCTTATACCAGCGGTAGAAACTTTTGCTTCTTTTTCATAATTTTTGAACCAGTTGTAAAGACCTAAACCTTCTCTATTCGTTTTTTCATCATAAGGATAAAGATGCTCTTTTTTAAGTCTGAACACAAATTCGTTTTTGTTATTCAAATCAATTAAATTTAAATCTTTAACGTATTGAGGTGTCTTTTCATCAACACTTTTGAATAATTCTTCTTCTAATAAACAAGTTGGTAATTTATCCATTTTAAAACCCCTTTATCACTAAACCCGAATACAATACCACAAAAATTTTTTTTCGTATATAATCAATAAGAGGGATTTTTATGAAAAAGATTTTAAGCGATAAAGAAAAAACAGAAAAAATAAAAAAATATATGGTTAAAACACCAGAAGATTACAACTTTTTCAGACAAGTTTGGCAAGCGATTGTTGTAAAATTTTGGTATGGAATGAGTTTTAGATTTATTTATAGAATAGAAATACAAGGTAAGGAAAACTTGCCAAAGAATAACGACTACATTCCGGTAGCAAACCACCTCTCCACACTTGACCCGCTTGTTGTAACGTTTGTAGTAAAACATCCAGTTGCATACATGGCAAAAAAAGAATTGTTTTATCATCCGCTTTTAAAAATAATGCTCGATTGGCTTGGAGCTTTTGCTGTTGATAGAGATAATGTAGGTTCTTCAACAATTAGAACAGCAAAATCAATAAGAAATTCAAAAAAATGGGTTTTGGGGCTTTTTCCACAAGGGACAAGAGAAAAAAGCGGAACTATTACAAAAATTACAAAAGGTTTCACAGGTTTTGCGAAATCAACTAAAAGTAATCTTTTACCAATTGGAATTATAGGAACAGATAAACCTAAATTTTTTCCATTTACAGGCGGAAAAATCATTGTGAAAGTTGGGAAAGTTATTCCTTATTGTAACGACACAGAAAAAATGTATAATGAATGGGTAGAGGCAATTCAAAAACTTACTGGATTTAAGTATGTTCCACAGGAGGCTTGATATGACAAAAGAAAAAAGAACTTTTTCAAGACGTTATGCAAACGAATATCACGTTTTTAGATGGTGGCTTCATCTTTTTGCAATGTTCGTTTGCTACCCTTATTTTAGATGGTCATATAACCTCAAAATTGAAGGTAAAGAAAATATTCCAAAAGGTTCTCATTTTATTGTTTGCGGAAACCATGTTTCAATGTTTGACCCATTATTCGTCACTATCGCATTCTTTAAAAGAATTGCGTACATGGCAAAGAAAGAATTATTTGCTGATGATTGCAAGCTAAACTGGTGGATAAAAAGGTTAGGTGCTTTTTCTGTTGATAGAGAAAAACCTGAAATAGCAACTTTCAAAACAGTAAAAGATGTTTTTACAACAAATTGGGCTTTAGGAATTTTCCCAGAAGGTCACATCAACCAAACCCACACAATTTCTAACATACAAAGAGGATTTACGGTTGTTGCAAAAAAAGCTAAAAGTGACATTGTCCCAGTTGCAATTTGCAATTTTAAAGGTTATACAAAAAAATTCCATGCTCAAGATGTTGTCATAAAAATCGGAAAACCAATTTCCTATGAACTTCCGTCAGAAGAAATCATTGCTAAATGGGCAGAGTTTATTTGCGAAAACACTGGATACGAGAATGGAGTAAAAGATAAAGTTTTAGTTTCTGATAAAACATAATTTTTATTGTATTATATAAAAATAAGAAATAAGAGGAATCAAATATGAACACAGCAGTTATAGTTGGCAGAGTAGGACAAGACCCAGATATTAAATATTTTGAATCTGGAAAAGTTAGAACAAATTTTTCTCTTGCAGTAAATCGTTGGGATGCAAAAACAAAATCCGAAGTTACAGATTGGTTTAACATTGACGTTTGGGACAAACAAGCTGAATTTGCTGGAGAATATGTAAAAAAAGGAAGACTTGTTGCTGTCGACGGAAGAATTTCTGTTAACAAATGGACAGATGCTTCTGGCGTTGAAAAACAAAGATATAATATTATTGCAAGTAATATAAGATTGTTAGGTTCAAAGAAGGACGAAGCTCAGTAAAATCATGATTATTTCAAGCTTGGTAGGTATCATTGCCGATGATTTAACAGGAGCAAATGATACTGCTTTACAATTTCATTTAAGAGGATCAAATACTCAAATTTTATTGTCAGACACAATATATCTGCAAAACCTCAAAAATACACAAACATGGGCAATTTCGACAGAAACTCGAAATGCACCTGCGGATGTTGCGGTGGAAAAAGTTAAACATGCAACGCAAACTTTTTTAGAAAAGCTTAATTTAGATTACTTTTACAAAAAAATCGACTCTACGATAAGAGGAAATATTGCCGTTGAAACTCTTGCTATGCTTGAAGTTTTGAGTTGGGATGCAGCTGTAATGGTACCGGCATTTCCATCTGAAGGCAGAACTACAGTTGGCGGATATCATCTTTTAAACGGAATTCCAGTGGAACGAACTGAAATGGCAAGAGATGTTCACTCACCTATTTATGAATCTCATATTCCAACATTACTAAAATCTCAACTTGAAGAAAATCAAAAAGATATTGTTGGTTACATTGATCTTTCAACTGTTATGAAAGGAGCAGGTCCTGTTCTTTCAAAAATCAGACAACTTGTTAAAGATGGTAAAAAACTTATTGTTGCAGATAGTGTATCTACAACGGATATTGAACAAATTGTACTTGCAATAAACAAATCAGAGAACAAGATTTTACCTGTCGGCTCTGCCGCTTGTGCTCAAGCATTAGGAAATATTTGGCTTCCTGAAATGAAAAATCAGCATATCAAAAAGGTAATACCAAAGCTCCCTAAACTTGTTATCTCTGGGAGTGCAACTGAAATTACTGCTGCACAAATAAAAAAACTTGCTAAAACAAATGTATTTGACAATGTTCATATTATCAACTTAGACTTACAAACAATCTTGAATGACGTTTCTGGTGAGCTTGTCAAAAACATTACTGATAATTTGGGAGAAAGCAATACTGTTGTAGTAAACACTTCTTATCTTATTGCAGATTTTGACGGTTTTTCTGATGACTCGTTAAATGCAGAATTAACAAAATCAAAACTTGCCTCCAAAATCACTGATTTTCTTGCTAAATTGGCAAACATCATCACAAACCAAAGAGATGTTATTTTAATAACTTTAGGCGGTGAAACGTCGTATAAATGCTGTTCTGCAACAGATTCACTTCAGCTCCATTTGGTTGACGAAGTACTTCCTGCGATTCCTTTATGCATAGATTATAAAGCTCAATGGATTGTTACAAAATCAGGCAATTTAGGCGGTGAAGATACGTTAATTGATATTTTGAAATACTTTGAAAAAAATGAAAACTGATATAATAATTACGACTGGTGATCCAAACGGAATTGGGCCAGAAGTAACATTAAAGGCACTAAATTCTAATAAATTTGACTTAAATAGGATAATTCTTATCTCCAACAAAGAGGTTTTGAATTATTACGGAAGTATTCCCGACGTTAGATTGATAAATATAGATTTTGACCCGAAAAATATTCAACCTTCAAAAATAACCAAAGAAGCTGGAGATTTTTCGTTTAAGTGTCTTGAACATGCCTGCAATCTTTTGAAAAGTGGTAATTATTCTGCGTTAGTAACTGCCCCAGTTGCAAAAGAGGCTATGCACATGGCAGGGCACAATTTTAGCGGTCAAACGGAGATTTTACAGCACTTTCTTGCAAGAGAAAATCAAAAAGCTGAAATGCTTTTTGTTGCAAAAAATTTTAGAGTTTTGTTATTAACTCGACACATCGCATTAAAACAAATAAATTTGAGCAAAGATGAAGTTGTAAACAAAATTTTAAATCTTGTTAAATATTTAAAAACGAAAATTAAAGAACCCAAAATAGCCCTTTGTTCTTTAAATCCTCACGCAGGAGAGCACGGAATGTTTGGAGATGAAGAAGAAAAGGTTTTAATTCCTGCCGTAAAAATTTTAAGGAATTTAGGTTTAGACATAACTATGCCACTTCCTTCAGACACACTTTTTGTCGGGGTGAATTACCCAAATCCACCTTACGATTGTTACGTCGCTTGCTACCACGATCAAGGTCTTATTCCTATAAAATTGATTGCTCAAAAAGAAACAGTAAATACTACGATTGGACTTGATGTTATAAGAACATCGCCTGCCCATGGAACAGCGTTTGACATCGCAGGTAAAGGAATTGCATCTGCTGATAGTATGATAGCAGCTATTGAACAAGTAATTTAGAATTTATTGAGCTTAATTCAAAACAAGGTTGGACAGAACCCACTTTTTTCCCACTCAATGTTAAAATATCTGTTTCGTAAAGTTTGTCAATAAGTTCTGTTTCATTCTTTATCCATTTTAAATCTCTTAATGCTTTTATAACAACTATCGCTCTTGCTCTTCTGTCCGTATCTGACATTTTAACTACAAAAGCAGATTTATTCTCTAAATTTAAAACAACACATAATCCACTTGCTCCAACTTTGGCAATTAAATGTGAGTTATCAGTCATAATAGCAGTATCAATACTTTTTTCGCCACCAATAAGGTAAGGGTTTTTCAAAAAAGCATCTCTAATTTGAAAATATTTTTCATTGCAAAATAAATTGATATAACCTTTCAAAAAGTTTTTTAATGGTGCAGAATATATTGGAACACCGCAACCATCGTTTGTAGCTGGGAGATTTTCATTTATTTCACATAACTCATATATTTTTTCTTTTACAGCCTTTTGCAAAGGGTGGTTGAAATCTTCGTAATCTTTGACACTCCACCCTGCCTTTTGACACATGATTAACATAAGAGTGTGTTTCCCAGAACAGTTGTTATGTAACGTTGAAGGAGAAATTCCTTCTTTTATCAAGCTATCTTTCGCTTTTTGACTAACAGGATTACTTGCAGTACAGGTAAGCATAGACGGAGTTATCCCATACTTACTTTGCAATTCTTTTAAAACATCTATATGACAAGGCTCTCCCCAATGAGATGCACAACAAATTGCAATTTCCTCACTTGTCAATTCTTTTTCTAATTCAAAATCATACAATAGTGAAGCTTGAAGAGGTTTTGCACAAGATCTCATAAAAATTGGATAATCATTATCGCTGCCTATTGTAAAATATTCTCCATCAACAAAGGCTTTAATAAAACCATAATGTTCCTCTTCTATCAATCCGCTACGGTTATATTCTAATAATTTTTTTGGCGTTTCCATGACACATTTTCCTTATCTTCTGCTATAATTATATATAAAAAAGAAAAAGGGAAATATGGACGAAGCAATTAAAAAGAAAAAAGCAGCAGTAGTTTCAATGGTATCAAACTCATCCTTGATACTTATAAAGTTTATTGCAGGATTTGTTTCTGGAAGTATAAGTATAATTTCAGAAGCTGTTCACTCAACTTCAGACATGCTCGCATCCTTAATCGCATTTCTTGCCGTTTCAGAATCTTCAAAACCGGCAGATGCCGATCATCAATTTGGTCACGGAAAGTATGAATATATAGCAAGCTTGCTTGAAAGTATTCTTATAATTATGGCAGGATTTTATATAGTTTTTGAAGGCATAAAAAAACTTTATACACAAGAAAACTATATGATAAACCCTGAAATAGGTCTTTATGTTATGGGCTTTTCTATTGTTGCCAATCTTTTTGTTAGTAAATACCTTTTTAAAATAGCAAAAGAAACAAATTCACCTGCACTACATGCAGATGCCGCCCATTTGAGTACAGATATGTTTTCGTCAATTGCAGTAATTTTAGGCTTAGTTTTGGTAAAGATTACAGGAAATGTTATTTTTGACTCTGTGGTTGCAATTATTGTTGCAATAATAGTTTTGCTTGCAGGTATAGAAATTTTCAAAAAGGCAAAAGAAAACCTCGTTGACACTGCGCTTTCAATCTCTCAAACCGAACAGATAAAAGAAATTATACAAATATACTCAAAAACAGAAGGTGTTTCGTTAAAAACATTAAAAACAAGGAAAAATGGGTTAAAGAAGGAAATTGAAATTATTTTACTTGTAGACGGAGAATTAAAGGTAAAAGATGCTCACAAAATCTGTGACAAGATTGAAAATGCAATCGAAAATAAGTTAACAGAAACTGAAATCTCTATTCACCTTGAACCTAAAAAACAAGAAGTTTCAAAAATATATTAAACAAACTGACGCATGTTCTTTAAATTGGCTTCAGAAAAACCTTTTCAGTATCCATCAAAAATTTTGAAGGAAGAATTTTAGGCGAATATTCAAAAGGGTATTTGAACTAACGCTCAAATACCCTTTCAGATTTAGAATACTTTATCTTAAGCTATCTTAAATTGCTTTATTACCTTTGTCTATTAACTTTTGCAAACTATTTTTATCTTTTGTCAATGTATCGATAGCATTTTTTGTTTCTCTATCACCATCTACAACAATTTTTGCTGCATCAGTGTCTTGTTTTGCACTTTCAAGAGCTTCTTTTCTTTGTTCTTTCAAATCTCCTGCTGGAAGAAGTGTTTCTTCTCTAAATGTTTCAACTTTAGCTTTTGCATCTTCAATTTCTTTTTGCAAAGTTTCTTTTTGATTTTTCAATTCTGCAATTTTTGACTCATCTTTTGGAGTTTGAGCTTCCAATTCTGCAATTTGATCATCAATTGTTGTAATAAGCTTGTTGTTTTTTGTTTCAACTTTCTTTGCATCAGCCTTCATACTATTATAAGTTTTTTCTTTGTCTTTATAATCTGCTTCGGCTGTATCATATTCTTTTTGTCTATCATTTTGAATATTTTGTTTTGTTTGCAAATCTTGTGCATGAGCATCAACAATTTCTTGCTTTTCTTTAATTTGACCTTCTATCGTTGATTTTTGAGTTTCAGCAGATGCAATTGCTTCTTTTAAGTCTTTCAATGTAGAAGAATTAACATCTTTTTTGTAAGCCTTAATTGCAGCATTAACATCGGTAGAAGATTTGTCTACACCTTGTGAAGAACTTTCAATTGTGTCTTGAAGTCCTGTGTTATCTGCATTGTATGTTGGCGCATCATTAGTAGTGTTTTGAGTATTTTGAGTATCTGTTTCGTTATTACCTTTTGCTTCTTGAATTGCAGAGATAACCTTTGCTAAAGCACTTATACCAGCTGCTCCAATTTTGAAACCATCTGCAACTTTTTGCAATTTACTTGGTTCGTAATCACTACCACCATTCTTAACAATAACAGTAGAGGTTGTAACGCCACCAAAAGCAGCACCAGAAGAAACTGTACCTCTAAATCTTGGAGGTTGTGATTTTTTTGTTCCTCTGTATTGAATAAATTTTTGATAAGATTCACGATTGTAATTATACTTTTGTGACATGCTTTTTTCCTTTTGTACTACTTTTTATTTATCGGCATTATTTCCAATTTCTTTAATTATCCGTGCCATTGTTTGTAAAGTTGGGCTGATAATGTTTTTGATTCCTTAACTAAATCTGAAACCAATGGACTTGAGTTGTTTCCAACGATGTATTCCATTCTTTGTTGACTTCTATATACTTCGTCGTAATTTCCTGTTTCTAATGCAGCTCTTGCCCAGTCATTATATTTTTGAATAGTTCTTCTTTGACCATCTGTTGTCATGTGCAAATCAGCAATAGTACATTCACCATTCAAATCATCTTCAAGCAATTTCTTTTCATTATCTGTTAATGCTGCTTCACCATTTCTATATGCTTTTTGGTAAATATTTGCAAGGTTATTTGTACCTTTTGCCTCTTGTGTCTTTTGCACATCTCCTTTATCACCTACTTGCAACGTAGTTTTGTTTGCATTGTTTGCCTTTTCTATTTCTTCAAGAGAAAAATCATTACCAGCTGGCTTTGTTTCTGGCTTTGTAGTTGTTGTATTACCAGCTTTTTCAAGCTCAGCCAATTTGTTATTTAATCTTGTAATTGTTTCATTTTGTTCTTTTATAAGCTTTTGCAACTCTTCATACTTCGCAGTATTTTCAGTTGATGGCTTTGTTTCTGGTTTAGTTGGAGTATATTCTTTTGTTTTGTCAGACTTTTTGTTGCATATTGTAATCAAATCTGCAATAGAATCTCCCAAATACTCTATTGAATTATTCAAGTTATCAACTTCCCAATTATGTTTATCAAACTGGTAATTGTCCCACATCATTGCATCATAAGTCGGAGATGACCAACCACCATTTGGAGTCCATACAGTTGGTTGATTTAAACTCCAGTTATAGTTATTGACGTAAGTGTTACCTGTTGAACGTCCATATCTACTTTGAAATCCACTTAAAGTTAAAAATGCTCTGTCTTGTACTGAATAACTCATGTGTATTCTCCTATTTCTTCCTTGATAAATCTTATATCGGCACATGCTAAAAAAAGGTTTAGTGCTTTTTTAACATGTGTTTACAAAAGTTTACAAAGCCAAATCCATGTCAGGACAAAGTTAAGGGCGGACACAGTTTGTGTCCGCCCTTAAAAATTTACAGCTGTTTTGTATATGTTTTCTACAACTTTTTCAATTCATTTATCTTCGAGTAGTTTGGATTTTGTTCTATGAACGCATTCCAATCTGCAACAGCAGCCTCTCTACTTGGATAATTATTATCAACTTGCCATTTTCTCAAAGTATAAAAATCATTAACTTCGTTGTTATGTGCTGCAGGTTTTAATCCAAGCTCAGAAGGTCTTTCTGTATTCATGGTGTTTATTGCTTTATTCAGCAATTTTATATATTCTGCATCAAGTTTCTTTTGCTCTGTAGTTTTTCCAGAAATTGCTTCTTCCTTTGCTTTTTCTATATCAGACAAAGAGAACTTCAAATCAGAATTTTTTTGTGTTTTTTCTAAATCTTTAACTTTTGTAGAAAGTTCACGATTTTCTCTTATCAACTCTTGAATTTGGCTTGTGAAAGTTCCCCTTTGGAAAGTTGGTGCATAATAATTACCGTAATTGTAGCCATATCCACCAAATCGATAAGGGTTAGCCGCAAAGTGTGGACTATAAACACTTCCATATCCATTATAACTATTGTACATGTTATATCTATATGAAGGAGTTGTAGTTTCCGTTGAGGTTTCTCTATTTCCTTTAACAGCGTCAACTACGGTTGCAACAGCCCCTGCAGTCGCTGCGATAAAACCTGTTATATCTGCAGCTTTTTGCAATGTCGAGTATCTTGGTCTGTCAAAACCATAATAAGGGTCAATTGGAGCAAATGGACCACAAGGTCTATATTGTCCATAGCCTTGGAACACACTATAACCTGTCACATAGTTGTAATTATTTATATATGTGTTTCCACCACTATTGCCGCCACAATGACCTCTATTAGCTCCAAATCTACGATTTCCACCACCTACAAAGATATATTGTTTTTCTGGTGGTGTTTGGTTTGGATATGGAGATACCCCACCTCGTTGCAATCTTGGAGGTTGAGATGTTGGATACCTTCCATTAAAGGTAACATGAGGCGCTCTGCTCGTTGTTGTAGTAGGGTATGTTTCACCCCCACCAGCAATTTTTGGTCCTGCTATAGTTGGATGAGGCGACTTTATTGTTGTCATAACTGCACTCCTGATTTTTATAATTTTATTTCATGGTTTATATCGGCAGAAATCTTTAAAAGTTTTGTTTTATCAAAAAGCATGTTTACAAAAGTTTACATTGTTTCTTTAAATTGATTATTCTTTCATAGGATTCTTCGATATTCTTTCTTAAATCATTATCACTTTTTGAAAGTTCATAGACCTTTTCTATCACATCTGGTCTACAATCCCGATAGAGGAGAATGTTTATACCTGCTTTTATTGCTTTTACCGCATTCTCAATATCATTATATGCAGAAGTTATTCCACCCATAACCATGTCATCTGAAATTGTTACGCCATCGTAATTTAAGTTTTTTCTCAAGTAATTTAAAACATTTTTACTTAATGATGATGGAATTTTCTCTTTATCAAAGGCTTTGCAGTGAAGATGTGCTATCATAATCATAGGACTCTTTACTTCTGCAAACGGTCTTATGTGATTTTTTTCAAGATTACTTAAGCTCAAATTTATTTCTGGAAGGGTTAGATGACTATCTTTTTGGGCATCACCGTGACCCGGAAAATGTTTAGTACAAGGGATTATTCCATTTCTTAAATATTCGTCTACTACAATTTTTCCAAATTTTATAACTTCGTCGGTATTGTTAGAAAAAGCTCGTTCCCCAATAATCGGATTTTTAGGGTTTGTATTAACATCAAGAACTGGAGCAAAATTAAGATTAAAACCAAGTTTTTTTAAAAGCATGGAGATTTCAAATGTTTGTTGTTTTGCAAAATCTTCGCCTTTTTGCATAACAACATTGGCACTTAAAAACTTTTTCCCATTAAAAAGATTTTCTGTTCTTTCTACTCTTCCGCCTTCTTCATCAATTGAAATAAACGGAGAAATTTTAGAATATGATTTTATCCTTTTGGTTACAGATTGAATATCTGACTGAATATTTTTGGTAAAAAATATTACACCACCAAGTCCTTTTTTTAGGGCATTTTCTATTTCTGTTTCATTTGAAAACCCAAAAATAAACATCTGATTTAGCTTTGTAAATAAATCATTCATAAATTTAGTATATAATTTTTTGTAACATTGTGCAAATTGTATGTAAAATTTCAAAAAAAATAAGTATAATTGTATTATGAAAAATTGGATTTTAATTACGATTTCACTTATAAGTCTTTTGGCATGCTCTAATGTTTGCATTGGAGCAGATTCCTTGGATATAAGAAAAACTCATCTTTTAAACCCAAACATGCTTGAATTAAAAATTGATTTAGACTCAATTCAATCAAGCGTTCAACAAACGAGAAAACTCTCATCAAGAGATAGAGCAAAACTTGCAACTATAAAAAATAATGTAGACAGTCAAAGAAAAATAGAGAATAATACAAACTTAGTACCTATTTATTACAAATTAGGCAATATATACAAAACCGCAGGAATGAAAGATGAGGCAATAATTTGTTTCAGAACGATAACAAAATATTACCCAACATCACCTCTTGCTAAAAAATCAAAAGTTGTGCTTCGTGACTACGGAGAAGCGGTAAAAGATGCCTATGGACATACTTACGTTTTACCATCAAAAGAAGATTTAGGCGGAAATTAGGGGAAGAAAATTTATTTTTCCTGTGGAGTTTTCAAGCCATGCACAAACACCTTGTTCTTCTTCGAACTTAACAACTGTTTTTGTAAAGGCTGCATAATTTATATTTACGATATCTGGAAAATCTATTTCTTCTGTAACATAATCAGAGCATCCGCAATTTTCGCATATTTTGAAAAGTGGAACAGCTTTTCCATTTTTTATAATTGTTTTGTGCTTTCTTCCGCAACAAGGGCACTTTGTAATAAACCAATGGTTTTCTACATACTCCCCACAATCTGGGCAATATCCAGCTTTAACATCGGCTGAAATTTTTTCATGACGACAAGAAGATTTGAATAAAAACATGCAAAACTCCACACAAAACTCACTCACATGTTTTTATTAAGGATTTATTTTTTAAAGTCAACATTTCTGAAATAATAAAATCGATGCGCTCATCATGAGGTTGCGTTGGGATTTTATCTAAAATGAGTTCGTTGAATATCGGTGTTATCTTTATTGCAGAAGATGATTTTAAAAATCTATCATAAAAACCTTTTCCATAACCAAGTCTGTAAAAGTTTTTGTCGACAGCCAATGCCGGAACAAAAATCATATCTAAAATTTGGACTTCTACTGGATCTGTTATCGGCTCAAGAACATTGAAAGAAGACTTTTTTAGGATATCGCCATTTTTATATGGACAAATGAGAATTTCTTCATTACAAGTTTTTGGCAAAAAGAAATTTTTGTTGTCACTTAACAATTCTCTCAAATCTACTTCGTGTTTCATGGGATAAAAAATCATGACATTTTTTGCGTTTTTATATTCGCTCATTGATTTAATATTTCTAACAATTTGATGACTTTTTTGGACTGAATCAATTTCTGCCCTTAAAGACTTTATTTTTTTTCGTAAATCACTCTTGAGCAATTTCGTCATACTCCTTTTGAATAGTAGCAATAGGATAAGTTATTTTGTCAGGGTTATCCAATACCATTTTTAAATTATCTGCGTAGTATTGCAAATGTCCCATCTCTTTGAAAACTCTTGCCATAAGGTAATAATAGTCATAATTGAATTCATTTTTAAATGTTAAACTTTGCAAGAAATCAATTGCATCGTCATATTGTTGATTTTTAACCAAAATTTTAATAAGTAACTCGCAAGCTTTAATATCATTTACATTGTACTCAAGTGTTTTTTTAAGATATTCTATTGCCTGTTCAACATCGCCCTCACCATAATAAATTGATGCGATATTGTAATAAGCCCAGCTATAATCTGGTCTAATATCAAGAACGGTAAAAAATTCTTTTAGAGCAAGCTCATTTTGTTCAGTTTCACGAAAAATATTTCCAATATAGAAATGTGCTAAATAATCTTGATTGTTAATTTCTACAGTTTTAGAGAAATTTTCTAATGCTTCAAAAATTTCACCCTTTTTTAAATAAGCAATTCCCAAGTTGAAATAAGTATTTGAATCATTAGGTTCAACTTCAAGAACACGATTAAAGAAATTTATAGCATCATCAAATTCTCCAAGTTCAATCGAAACCATGCCTAAATTATAAATACAGTCAATATTTTCACCCGATAGATTGAGTGCCCTCAAGTAGGCTTCTTTTGCAAGTGGAAACTTTTTGTTTTTTTCATAAGCAATTCCCAAATTATAATAGCAATCTGCATCTTCGGTAAAAATATTAGCAAGGTATAAAAGCTGATTAAGAGCTTCTTCATTGAACCCATTTTCCAAAAGTAACATAGCAAGTCTTCTTCTTGCTTGAAGATTGGACGGGTCTTCTTGCAATATTTGTTGTAATTCTTCTGACTCTTCAATAGGATCCACGCAAAAACCTGCCTTTCTGCCAAAATTATAGCAAAGATAGGGTAAAAAATAAACGAATAAGTTATCTTAATTAGTATATCAATTACTCTGTCAACCAATTAACTTTATCCTAAATTTGTTCTACTATTCTTAAAAAGGAGCTTTTTACTATGATTCTTATTTACAAAATGGACGGTTGCCCATATTGCAACAAAGTTATTTCTTACCTTAAATCAACAAATCTTAATTACAAACTTTTGGATATTTCAGACAAACAAAATCATAAAGAACTACTCGCTTTTGGAGGCAAAGATCAAGTTCCATTTCTTATTGATACATCTAATAATAAAAAAATGTACGAATCTGACGACATTATTGAATATCTAAGACAATCTTGAAAATAAGTTTTAGCTGTGCTAAAATCATTGAGCCGTGCTCCACGGGGAATTTGCGGCTCCCTCGACTCGAACGCTTTATGCGAGGTGCAGAGCCTGCTGTGAGGCTTGTATTCTTGCAGTGGACAAGGGTAAAGTTGTTGATAATTTAATATACGGTGGCACAAACCGTTGAACCGTGTCAGGGTGGAAACACAGCAGCACTAAAACGTAATTTGTGGGTGTCGTATTTTTAAATAGGAGATTTTATTCTTGAAAGTTGTAAGGGTATTTGTCGATAGGTAGAGGCACGGCTTTTTATTTTTCAAATAAGTTCAACTGTGGAACATAAACTTCTGTTTTCTTTCGAGATGACAAGTCATTTGAAAAATCTTTTTGCATTTTTTGCATCAACTCTTGTGAACGTTTTACAACAGAATTTGGCAAACCTGCCATTTTGGCAACTTGTATACCATAACTCTTTGATGCCCCACCTTGAACAATTTTTCGCAAAAACTCAATTTCTCCATTTTCTTCCGATATCGTAATTCGGTAATTTTTTATTTGAGGATATGTTTTTGTCATAACATTCAACTCGTGATAATGAGTTGCAAAAATACATCTTGCTTTTATTTTTGTTGCAATATATTCTGCAACGGACCACGCAATAGCAACTCCATCATAAGTGCTTGTTCCTCTTCCAATCTCATCAAGAAGAATGAAACTTTTTTCAGTTGCAGAATTTATAATATTTGCGGTTTCAATCATTTCTACCATAAATGTTGATTGTCCCAAGGTTAAATCATCGCTTGCACCAACTCTTGTAAAAATTCTATCAACAAGTCCTAATTTTACATAATCCGCAGGCACTCTTGAACCAGTTTGAGCCAATATTACAATAAGAGCATTTTGTCTCATATACGTCGATTTTCCTGCCATGTTTGGCCCAGTTAAAATCATAAATTGTGTTTTGTCACTACTGTTACTATGAATATCTAAATCATTAGCAACATAAGTTCCTAACGGAAGAATTTTTTCAAGAACTGGGTGTCTGCCATTTTTTACGATAAAATCTCCGCTTTCGTCAATTTCTGGTCTAACATAGTTGTTTTCAACAGACACAACAGCGAGCGATGACAACACATCAAGTTTTGCAATACAATCTGCAACTTCCCTAATCTGAGTAACATATTCCTGTGAAATTTTTTTGAGATTAGAAAATATTTCTGCTTCCATTTCTACAACCTTAAATTGAGCAGAAATCACATCATCTTCGTGTTTTTTTAGTTCGTCTGTAATGAAACGTTCTGCATTTGTAAGAGTTTGTTTTCTAACATAATTTGCAGGAACAAGATTTAAGTTAGAATTTGTAACTTCAATGTAAAACCCAAAAATCTTGTTATAACCAACCTTTAAAAATTTGCAACCTGTTTTTTCTTTTTCTTTTTCCTCAAATTCTTTGAGCCACTTTTCTCCGCCTGTAAGCAAATCTCTGTAATAGTCAAGCTCTCCATTTACTCCGTCTTTGATTACTCCACCGTCTTTTAATGTTATTGATGCATCAGGTTTTATGGTTCTATCAATTATTTGAGCAAACTCAAGCAATAATTCCTCATATTCAAAAAGACAATTAAACCCTTTAACATCAAGATTTTTTACAAGATTATTTATTTCTGGAAGTAGAAATAGGGTGTCTTTCAAATTCAAAAAATCTGCAGGATTTGCACTGTTATTACTCAAACGACTTGATAGTCTTTGAATATCATAAATTTTTGATAAAAGTTCTATTAAAGAAAGTCTTATTTCAATGTTATCAATAAACTTTTCAACAATATCTTGTCTTTCTATAATCTGTTCAAGATTTCTCAATGGCTGACAAATCCAAGATTTCAAAAGTCTTGCACCCATACAAGTTTTTGTTCTATCAATTGCCCAGAAAAGAGAGCCATATTTACTCTTTTCTCTCAAAGTTTCAGTTAGTTCAAGATTTTTTCTTGTAGAAGCATCTATCAAAACATACTCACTTAACTCATATGAAGAAATTGTATCAAACTTTGGAAAACATCCTTTCATATTCTCCCAAATATATGCAACGAGTGCACCAGCAGCCCTAAAACCTAATTTGTGCGATGTATATCCAAAACTTTCTAATGACTTCGTTTTAAAAACATTTTTCAAATTATTCAACGCAAAGTTTGACTCAAACACTGATGCAGGAATTTTAGAACAATTATATAAACTCTGGATTTCTTCTGGCAAGTCGATTTTTTCTTCTGGAACAATTTGAAACGGTACGATTTTTCCCTGAACGGCAGGAGCAACTATCTCTACTGGTTGAATTCTTGCGAGTTCTGACAAAATCATATTATAAGGAGCTTCTGTTGTTTTGAACTCTCCAGTTGAAATATCTGCATAAGCAAACCCATACAAATCACTTTTCGAATCTTTAACCAAAGAACAAATGTAATTATTATTTGCCTGTTTCAAAAACTGGTTTTCCGTAACCGTTCCTGCTGTAATAAGTCTTACAACTCCGCGTTTTACAATACCTTTAGTAAGCTTTGGGTCTTCCAATTGCTCACAAATTGCAATTTTATACCCTTTACTCACAAGCTTTTCAGTATAAGTTTCTACTGATTTTGCAGGGATTCCCGCAAGAGGAACTCTTCCTAAAATAGACCCAGCATCTCTGCCTGTTAGGGTAAGCTCAAGCTCTCTTGACATTGTTTCCGCATCTTCAAAAAATGTTTCGTAAAAATCCCCTAAACGATACAAAAGAAGCTTATCTGGATTTTCTCTTTTTATTTTTAAATATTGCTGCATAACAGGGGTAACATCTTCAATATTTACCTCGTTAGAGTTTATATGAGTAATTTCAGATTTAGCCATATTGTTGTACCTCACAAAAATTTTATGATAAAAATAATATTATAACAACATCGTTGTCAATTTTCTTTTTAGGAGATAAAATAAATAACGGAGGTACAACTATGGGTTGCTTAAAAAATATAATTAAATCAGTTATACTGTGTTTCGCTGTAATTGGATTTATGTCAATTGGTGGCGGAGATTTTGTAAAAGAGAAATGGGCAGATTTTACCCAAAACTCTGCAAAACAAGCTGGAGAAAAGGCACAAAAATATGGGGACTTTTCAAATATTCCAGATGAATACGAAATTTCAAACTCTGCAAGTCTTTTTGGATATAAAGGAGTAATCGCAGAACACAAATCAAGCGGACAAAAGATGATAATACTTGATTCAGATGACAATGTTTTATTTACTCCTGCAGATATTACCCAAAACAGAGTTGAGGGAAAAATAAATGCAATGACAAAAAAAATAAAATACTCCGCAATAAACATAAAAGAACTAAAACTTGGTTCTAAAGGCACAATGAGAGCCTATGGAAAAACGGTACCTTATGTAAAATTTAACGCAAAAATTTCAAAACTTCCATTGGGAGAAGTTGATGGAATGTTATCTGCATACGAAGATGAAAATAGTCACAAAATTTTGATTGCTGCAAATGAAAAAAATAAATATTCTCAAGTAATAACACAAGAATTTTTTAAAAATGTAAAAAAATAAATTTTGGTGATATAATAAAAGGGAAGTCATGGGCTTGTAGCGCAGTTGGTAGCGCAGGAGACTCTTAATCTTTTGGTCGTGGGTTCGAGTCCCACCAAGCCCATAGTTAAAAAACAGGGAAATTCCTGTTTTTTTTATTGCATTATATTTTACGCAACTTTTATTGTATACCCGAGTTCTTTTAAAATTTTTGCAAGAGTATCAAGTCTTGGAACCTTTTTACCATTAAATAAAGTGTATAAATTTGTTCTATCAATATTCACCTTTTTGGCAAAAGATGAAACGCTTTCTCTTGCCTTAATAACTTTTTCTAATGACTTAAAGAACTTATTGAAATCTCCATCTGTAATATATTCTGCTAATGAAATATTTAAGTATTCTTTTTGAAATTCAGCATCGAAAAAATGTTTTTCAGAAAGTTCACCATAAGGTATTGTGTTTTCTTTTAATTTGTTAATGTTTAAATCCATTTTATTTATTCCTTTCAACCAAATCTTGCAAATACTTTTTAGCCTTTTTGATATCCTCCACTTGAGTACTTTTATCACCAGCACATAGTAAGATTACGATAATATCATTAGCTTCTGTGAAATAAATTCTATACCCACTTCCGAAGTTAAATCGTAGTTCAAAAATCTCGTTACTTATTTTTTTAAAATCATATTGTAGTCTAAAAACAACAGTTTGTCAAGATTGGTTGTGTTTGCAAAAAACTACAAAAATTTAGCGGTTTTTGATTTATCACACGATTTTAACTCATTTGATGCTCCACAAAAGATTATTTCTCCTCCAGCTTCGCCACCTTCAGGTCCCATATCAATAATGTAATCAGCATTTCTTATTACATCCAAATCGTGTTCAATAACAATTACAGTTGCTCCATTGTCAATAAGGGTTTGAAATACGTTCAAAAGAGTTTGCACATCAAGTGGATGCAATCCTATTGTTGGTTCATCAAAAATAAAAACAGAATCCGATTGTGTTTTTCGCATTTCGCTTGCTAATTTTAATCTCTGTGCCTCCCCTCCGGAAAGACTTGGAGTTGCTTCTCCTAACGTTAAATATCCCAAACCTAAGTCTTTTAATATTTGTAAACGCTGACAAACAAGATTTAAACCTTTACAAGCATCTATTGCCGTATTTACATCCATTGACATTATTTCTGGGAGGGAATATCCGTTAAATTTAATTTGCTTCGCAGATTTGTCATATCTACAACCGCCACAATCAGGACACGGTATTTCTACATCTGGCAAAAACTGAACGTCAAGGTTAATCACGCCAGTTCCATCACAAGTTTGACAACGCAATTTCCCTGTATTATAAGAAAAATCTCCAGCTTTGTAATTTAGATTAAGACTTTTTGCTGTTTTTACAAATGTTTTTCTGAGTTCGTCGTGAATATTAGCGTAAGTAGCAACAGTAGAACGAATATTTATGCCAATCGGAGTTGCATCTAATAGTTTAACATGTTTTATACCTTCTGCCTCAATCGTTTTTACATGCTTAGGAAGTTTTTTATTATTGGAAATTGATTCAAGTGCAGGCGCTAAACTTTCCAAAACCATTGTTGTTTTTCCTGAACCTGAAACGCCTGTTACAACAGTTAAACGTCCTTTTGGAATTTTTACTTGCAATGGTTTTACTGTATGAATAGACTCTGTATTCATAATTATTTTACCAAATTCAAACATATCACTTGAATTTGCTTGTTTTCTAATTGCTTTCTGTTTTTGATTTGACAAAAATTTACCAATAATAGATTTTTTGTTATTTTCTAAATCTTTAACCGTTCCTTCTGCAATTACATAACCACCATTGACTCCAGCATTTGGACCCATTTCAATAATCCAATCCGACTCAGTCAAAATTTGAGTATCATGATCAACCAAGACAATCGAGTTTCCATCATCAATTAAATCATGCATAACATTTTTTAACCCAATAATATTAGAAGGGTGCAATCCAATTGAAGGTTCATCCAAAACATACAGAACACCTGTTGTACGGTTTCGTACTGCACGAGCAAGTTGCATTCTTTGACGTTCCCCTGTGGAAAGTGTTGATGTAGCTCTATCCAAAGTTAAGTAGCTCAAACCTAAGTCCATAAGACGTTTTGCAACTGTTAAAAATGATTCACAAATCACCTCTGCCATTGGTTGCATTTCTTCTGACAAAGACATTGGAATTTTCTTTACCCACTCAACAAGATCTTTCAATGTCTTTGTGCATGCTTCATCAAGTGATATTCCCATAATTTGTGGATATCTTGCCTTTTGCGATAAACGAGTACCATTACAGTCTGGACAAATATCCTGTTTCAAAAACTTTTCAACACGCTTCATACTTTTTTCATCTTTAACTTTGGCTAAAGCATTTTCTACTGTATAAACAGCATTGTAGTATGTAAAATCAAGTTCTCCCGCTTGGTTGGTATTTTTTGCTTTATAAAATATGTGTTTCTTTTCTGCTGGACCGTTATATACAATATCTTTTTCTCTGTCAGTTAAATCTTTAAATGGAATATTTGTTCTAACTCCCATTTCTCGACAAACGTCAGTCATCAATGACCACATAAGCGTTCCCCAAGGTGCAACTGCCCCTTCATCAATCGTTAAAGTTTCATCTGGAACTAAGGTCGATTTATCAACAGTCCTTATAATTCCTGTTCCTCCGCATGTTTGACAAGCACCTTGACTATTAAATGCCAATTCCTCCGCTGATGGAGCGAAAAAATGAGTTTTACACACAGGACAAATAAGTTCCTGTTCACTTGCCACTGACAAAGTTGGGGCATGATAATGTCCATTTGGACAACGATGACTCGCAAGTCTTGAAAACATAAGACGCAAACTGTTTAAAAGTTCTGTTCCCGTTCCAAAGGTACTCCTAACTCCAGAAATTGTTGGTCGTTGGTGTAGCGCAAGTGATGCTGGCACGTATAAAACTTCGTCAACAAGAGCTTTTTCTGCTTGTGTCATTCTACGACGTGTGTAAGTTGAAAGAGCTTCTAAATATCTTCTTGAACCTTCTGAATATAAAACTCCCAATGCAAGGGAAGATTTTCCAGAGCCTGAAACCCCAGCTATGCCAACAATCTTATTAAGTGGAATGTCTACATCTATATTTTTAAGATTGTGAACTCTCGCTCCTCTGACTTTTATAGAACTAATTTTGTTACTCATAAAATTATCCCTTGATAATATTATAATCTGAAATTGAGATTTTTTAATCATAAAATCAAAATTTCAAAACAAGATTTTTTAGTTAAATTACATCCAACAATCGTAAAAACAAATTATTATCTTAATTTGTAAATATCTTCAACCTCTTTATCATTTAGCAAAACTGCGCCACCTAACAATTTCGTATTAAGTACAACCTGTGCATAAGTTTCTGCAAGTTCAAGCTTCAAATATGCCTGCTTAAAATTGACATCCCCAACTATTACTCCATGGTTTGCCATTAAAACTGCATTATAATCTTTAAAATACTTTGCAGTTTTTTCAACCAACTCATCAGATGAAGGAAGTGCATATTCAGCAAGTGGAATTTGTCCAAAATAAAATACATTTTCTGCTAAAACTGGTTTATCTAAAGGTATTCTTGCTGCTGCGAAAGAGCACAAAAATACAGGGTGAACATGTATTATTGCGTTTATATCAGGTCTTTGTTTATAAAATTCAATATGTAATTTCTTTTCACTGGAAGCTTTTTTCTCACCTTGAATAATATTTCCACTAAAATCAATAACAGTAAGTTCATCATCTTCTAAAAATCCATTTGAAGATCCAGATGAGGTAATTACAATTTTATCTTCTACTCTTTTGGAAATATTGCCTGATAACCCTGGAGAATATCCTTTTTCTCCTACGAGTTTCCCTATTTCTTTAATTTCTTTTTTTGCTTGCTCAATTCTATACATTATAATCTTTCATCCTCAACAATGTCAGTAACCTCTGCCCTTTCTATTACAGGCTCATCTGAAACAAGCTCGGTTTTATCTCGTTCAAACAATGTTGTATCTTCGTCTTTTCCTGAGTTTTCACCAATCGTATCTGGGTTTTTAACAATCATTCTATCATAATCCATCTTCATACCTTTCGCATCAAGATTCATTGACATTGTTACGAATGATTGTTGTCTTATAACGTCATAACCAATATTCAATCTTAAATCATCTGGACCTATTGCAACAAAGAAAGCATTTTCTTGAAGCAGTTTTTCATTCCAAGAATCTTGTGAAAGGTTTAGAGAAACAAGCCATGATGCGGTTAAATACTTACAAATTCTTAAACTTTCTCTTGCATACGCATTTGATTTCCCGTACATATATCTGTCGAAGTTAATCAATGGAGTTTTATCATCATAGGCTGATGCGAAATATCCAATATCTTGCATCCAGCGATGATATTGAGTATGCAATTGAGGTCCAATTCTTCCAATAAATTGAGTTCCTCCTGTACCATAAACAGTTGCCGCCCCTTGTCCAATAACACTAAATCTCAAGTTAACTGGATTTGTTGCTTCATCGTTGATCTTAAATAGTGTTTGGTTAATTTCTGCCATATACTTTCCTCTGAAAGTTCCAACACCATCAGTTCCCAGAGGTACGGCATTATCTAACCCATCCTGAAAATAACCACCTGCAAGTCTGTGTGTAAACATCATATCCATATCTTTTGCCAAGAAATTTCTGTGCATTACACTATTTTGATAAACTAACTCACCACCTAATCTTGGTTTTCTATATCCCATAAACCAGTCATCAATAAATCTATTGGCTGAATATTGGAAATTCAAATGATCATCCAAATATTGAATACCTTTCATTAAAAAGACTTTATTTGCAGTACCATAAGCAATTTCAGTTCTGTTTGTTGCCGACTTAAACTTTGCAATTCCACCAAAACCGACTGTACTTTCATCATTACCGCCTTGATAATTTACCATTGGCAAAAGTTTTAAGGTAGAGCCCATTGGAGTGTCAAAAACAAACCCCGGACCAGCATACATACCCAAATCTGTCAATGTGCCAATTTCTGGAATATCCGTTTCTACATAATCTCTGTTTTTGTTTGTATGAACAGTTATTGCAGGAATAAAGCCTATTTTTTTGTCGTTAAAGTATATATCTGCCTTTTTTAAGGTTACAGTGTCGTGATCTTTTTTGGAATTAAGAATCAAGTCTGTTGTTTTTATTTTCAATTTAGAACCTGCAGATTCCTTAAATAATGCACTTTTTTCGTTATCTGGAACATACATTCTTTCAAGATCAGGTCCGTACATTTCAGAACGCATTTTTATCATTGTTTTCTTTGTGATGAACATAGAACCTTGTTCTTGAATTAACTTATCACCATACATATATCCAAGTTTTGAACGAAAATGAACTTGTCCAAATTGAGTTTCTGGATTATCCAAAACAACATTTTCTTCGTTCATATTGACAACAAGATAATCACCTTCCATTTTCATTGACTCTTTTGTCAAAACGACATGACCAACTGCAGTTATTTTATTTGTTGTTTGGTTATAAATTAACTTGTCACAAGTCAAAACAGCATTGTTCTGAGGAAATCTCATAGCAACATGACCTGTCGCTTCAAGCTCAGTTCTGTCAGCAAAGTACTCCATTTCATCACAATCTGTAACTATTTGTTCGCTTCCAGTCTGTTCGACTTCTTCAACTTGTACGGTTTTTTGTCTTCCATTTTTTAAATATAATCTCAACTTTTTCACTGGTGTTATAGTTCGTGGATGATATTCATGAACAGGATCTTTTTCAATAATTTCTTTACCCAATAGTTCATTTGCCATCTCTTTTTCACGTTGCTTTTGAACTGTTGTTTTTTGAGTAAACAAATTATCTGTATACTGATTAACCTCACTAAAAGAATTAAGAAGTTCTTGTTGTTTTTCCCTGTCAGAAATAACTTTTGGCTCTTGATATTCTTGAACATCTTGAATAGCAAAAGCTGCATTAAAACTTGTTAAAACTATGGTTAATATAAAGATTATCGATTTTTTCATTATAATATTCCTATTTTATAGATAATTTAGTGGGTTTTGTGGTTTACCCTTTATTCTGACTTCAAAGTGAACGTGAGGTCCGGTAGAATAACCAGTTGTACCTTCTTTAGCAATTACTTGACCTCTTTGAACTCTTTGCCCATTAGAAACATTGAAAGAATTCAAGTGGGCATATAGCGTAGTTATTGATTTTCCGTTAATTTTACCATGGTCAATCATAACAACTTTACCATATCCACCATACCAGCCGACATAAATAACTTTTCCGTTGTCAGCAGCTTTAACACTGCCATTATAAGGACCCGCAATATCAAGTCCCGAGTGGAATGTTCTGCTCTTGAAGATTGGGTGTGTTCTCCATCCAAAAGGAGAAGTTATTCTACCCCTGATTGGCCACAAGAATTTTGCACCCAATTTGTAACTTTCTTTTGAAGATTTATGCGACAACATAGACTGAATACTACCAGATTGCTTTGCCAATTCTCTTTCAGCCTTTTCGTAAGTTTTTCTGTCTGTTTGCAATCTTAAAATCATTCGTTGATTTTTTACAATTTCTTTTTTTACGTCTTTTTGTTCTTTGTTAATTGTGTTTATTGATCTCGAAATGGTTCTCTTTTCTGTTTCAATTTGTCGTTTTAGAGAAGCAATTTCCTTTGCTTTTTGACGAGCCTCTTTCATCGAGTTGAAATCTTGCTTAATTATCAAACCTTCAAAATAAAATCTATCATTAAATTGGTTTACATCTTCTGCAACAAGAAGCAACTCAAAAAATCCGTGTCTTTGAGTTTTGAAGATTTGACGAATTCTTCTTCTCATCTGAAAATCAATTGCTCTATACTCTCCAGTTGCCTTAGCTAAATCTCTTTGCAGACTTGTTAATTTACTTTGAGCTGTATTATATTCACCTTTTGATTTTTGGAGAGAAGTTGTAATATTTTCTAACTTTTGTTGATTTTTATACAGTTTTCCGGTTTCAACATTTTCAAGCCATTTTAAATGGTTGATTTTTTTTCTGTGAGATTTTTGGTTAACTGCGAAACATGGCTGGCAAAAAGACATGATAATCAGCCCTGCGAGCAGGGAAATCAAAAAACTTTTTTTTACACATATCTTTTTCATTACGTTCATTATTTCAAAAACAAAGGTAACATTAGTATCCCAACCGTCCAAGCACCGAATGACAATGCTATAATTGCGATTATTACTTTTTGATGTTTTCTAAAAAATTCCATTTTGTACTCCAAACTATATTTTTAATTTTACTATTAACCCCCTAAAAAAACAAGGATTTTAAAACAATTGAAAAAAAAGTTAAAATCGGATAATATATACATATGGAATACAAATTTTTAAATCCTGAAATAGAAAAAAAAGATTTATACACCCAAACCTCTCACCCAATTGAAGATTTGTTATTGCAAAATAATAAAGATCAAATTGAGAGGCTGTTTGAGTTTTTTGAGGGTAGCGAAAATTTTCTTTTTGTTAACGGCTTTTTAGGAACGGGAAAATATGAAGTAGTTGATTACTCTACATCTTTTTTAAGCGAAGACACTATTGTTTTAAGCTACAACTGCTTTAATGCAACCGTTTTGGATGACATTCTGCTCGCATTTTTCAAGGATTTGAAAGAGTTGGTTTTAAAGCAAAAAATTATGCCACCAAGAATTAAAACTGAAAATTTTGCGCAAAAAATCAACTCATACTTTTCTCACGTGGACAAACCATTTGTTGTAATTATCAACTCATTTGAGTCTATTTTAGATGAAAACAAAAAAGAAATTTGCGACTTCATCCACCACCTTACAACTATTGGAAAAGTAAAAACAATAGTCATTGGCAGAACTTTTGACAGTGCGGCTTTCAAAGACAATCACGTTGAAAGACTTACCATGTATGCTCTTGAAAAAGATTCTGTAGAAAAATATTTAAAACAAGAGGGCTTTAAGCTTACTGCATCTGAATCTGATGAGTTTTATAAATTAAGCAGAGGTTATTATTTCTTTGTTACATTGTGCGTAAGGTATATGCAAAGAAACAAACTAAAACCCGCTGATTTTTTCAAAAATTTAAAAGCAAGCTTTTTATCCTTTGAAAAATTTTTACTAAAGCAATCTTTGAGTATGGTTCCGCAAATCAAAATAAATATGTTTTGGTTTTTGGTTTTAATAAGACACGAGATAAGCATTGACTTATTAAAGATTTTTGATTTTTACAACAAAGAAGCTCTTGATGAACTTATAGAAAATAAAATTGTTTCTGTGGATAAAGAAAACATATATATATCAAACTTTTTTGATGATTCCGTGGAGCTTGCTCCACCTTCGCTTATCCACAAGATGAGATTTTTCTTAATCAACCTATATCAATCTCAATTGCCACTCAAACCTCTTGAAAGGAATATTTGCATTTCAAGACAAACAATGAGAAAAGAAATTGAGTATCACAAAATGTTTCTCCCAAAAATGTATAGACCAAATTTGCTTGAAATACAGCAAATTTCTTCTGCTGTGGATATTGGTTATGGTGATGATACTGCTGACTACTATCAAGGACAAAAACTTGAAGCTCAAAAAAGTAGCGAAAAAGATAAACCTAATGCCATTTTGTCAGAAACAATTACTCCATTGTCAGAAACAAAAGATGACATAGGTAAAGTTGATTTGGACAAAATTCTTGCGCCACTAACTCACAAAGAAAATAAAGAAGTAAATTCTGATTTACCATTTACAGAGCTTTTGAGAAGATTGAATATAGCACAAAAAGAATATGAATATGATGCCGTTGTTGAATACGCTAAAAAGGCTCTCCAGATGAAAACAGAGCCTGATTACAACAAATATGCACCTGTTTTATATGAAAAGTGTGCCTTTGCATATAAAAAACTTTCAAAGTACGATTTGTCACTTGAATATTATGAGTACGTAGAAAAAATATATCAGAATGCAGGATTAACAGATAAAATTGCAACTGTCAAATTTAATATTGCAGATATCTGTTATGAAACATACAAAATGCAAAAGGCTAAAGAGCTTTTCTTACACATAGTAAACAACCCTAATTCACCTAAAAACCTTGTTGCAGCATCTTATTTAAGGTTAGCCGGCATCGAAGAAGATGCATCTGGAGATGCAGATACAAGTGAATATTACAAAAAAGCTATGCAAATTTCTTCAGAAGTTACAAATAAAAAAGTTCTTGCTGAATTATATTTTAGAACAGCGTTGTTAAAAGACGATGAAAACGATATAAATGAAGCAAAAAAATATTATGAAAAATGTATAGAAATAAATGATGAAAAACTCAACACGTTTTTATCCTCAGCATACTCAAACCTTGCTTCAATGTATCTTGAAGCAGGAAATGACGAAAAAGCAATTGAACTTTTCACAGGAGCTTATGAGGCTGATTTGAAAAATAAAAACGTAGAAGGGGTTTATGATTCAGCATCAAAACTCGCTCTGCTATTAAAAAGACGAGATTCTGAAAAAGCTCTTCTATATTTCAAAATTGCTTTAAGAGCATCTGAGCAAAACAACGATAAATTTTACACCGTGTCAGCCTGTCTTGAATTAGGAGATTTCTTCTATGAAAAGAAAGATGATAAGAATGCATTAGAAAATTATATGAAGGCCCTTGATATAGCAAAAACAAGCCTTGCAAAAGACAATATCAATAAAATTAACATTAGAATAAATGATGTTAAATTTAGACTTGGGGAAAATGAGTTTAACAAACTTGTAGAAAATATAAACGAACAAAAAAGGATAGAAGAAATCAAAGCAAATGCTCCAAAAGATTGAAATACTAAAAAAATTTAATATCTCTGAGGAAAAAATAAAAAAATTACTTGATTTTGAGCAAGAGTTTTTGAGAGAAAATTCTAAACTTAATCTCGTTTCTAAAAATGAAGAAAAAGTCCTATTTGAAAAGCACATATTTGATTCATTATCAATTGTTAATGTTTTGTTTGATCAAAAAGGAGAACTGTTGGATATTGGCACAGGCGGTGGATTTCCTGCTCTTGTAATTGCAATTCTTTATGGAAATATGAAAATATATCCAATTGATAGTATCGGAAAAAAAATTAGAGCAGTAGAAAATATTAAAGAAAATTTGGATTTAAAAAATGTTTATCCAATTTGTGATAGGGTTGAAAATATTGATAAGAAGTTTGATTTTGTCACCTCGAGAGCCGTTGCATCGTTAAAGAAAATCCTTCCACTTGCAATAAAAAAATTAAAAAAGAACGGAAAATTTATAGCTTATAAGTCAAGAAAAGTTGAAGAAGAAATAAAAGAAGCTATGCCAATAATAAAGAAATATGGACTTAAAATGCCACAAACATACAGATATGAATTGCCAACAGAAGAAAAACATGAACGATATCTTGTAATTTTTGAAAAATAAAAAAACTGCATAAAAATAGTAAAGGTTCACCATAAAGCAAACCTTTACTACTTTTAATAATTATCTTATTTTACTGCTTTTGCAATTTCTGCAGTTATATCATCCCCACCATACAAAACACTTGATTTTGATAGGACGATTCCATATCCTTTTGCTTTTGCTTTTTCTTCAATAGTTTTAGATATATTCGCATCTATTGCTGTTAATTTTTGAGCATATTCTTTTGAATTAGCTTCTTTTTTCTTCATCAACTCATCATTGTATTTTTTTAACAATTTTTGTTTATTTGCATCAGTTGATTGTTTTTTCACATCAGCATTAACTGTTTCAAGCCATTTTTCAAGATCTTGCGCTTTCTTAACTTGTTCATTTTTCAACGCTTTTACTTGTTCTGATTTTGCTACAACCTCAGGGATATTAACTACCGCTATTTTGTAAGTTGCCATATCTGACATTGCAACATTGTAAGAACACAAACCTGTCAGCAAACATGCTAAAGCTACGAATTTTAAATTTACTTTCATATTGTCCTTTCTTTCACCTATAGTGAACTCAATTTGTTTTTGTTAACTCTCTTTGATACTTTATTTTTCAAAATAATATTTTTTTCTGCCTCCGTTAAGTTGATTACTCCCATTGCATTGTCAGGAGTAATATATTCCTCAATTTGGTTTTTGATGACATTAGAGTCTTTTAGAGAAATATTCTCATATGCTTTTTGTGTTGGAATATCATAAAGCATTTTATCTGTTTTTTCTATTGTTCTATCACCAACTTTTGTATTTTTAACCGCAATTGCACCATAAGTAGAAATAGCATCATCCATACTTCCGTAAATCGTTTCGCCGTTGATAGAAAGGTCTGAATTCTTTCTCGTAACATTTTCTGCATCGTGGGATAGCTTTGGACGAGAAACAACAGGACTTCTCCGTGGAGGGCTAATGGTATCTGCAGATTCTCTTCTCGGCTTTCAAGATAGATTAACTGGCGCAATAAATATGGCTCGCTCATCTTACAACCCATTTGTCGATTACAGCATCCCGATAAACCGAAAAGGTACAAGATTTGGCGGCAGCTATATGTACGGGAAAAGTAAAATCACGAGTGGGGATTACAGAGATTTTGATCTGAACGCAAATACTCACGTTTTTAGTACGTACTTGACACATCCATTAGTTGATAATCAAAGGTTTCAATTAAAATTAAATACATCTGCAAACATAAAACTGTCAACCGCAGATGTATCCGGATTTGAATACACGAATTACAAAGATTACAATCTTTCTGCAGGTTTTGGGACAAGATACAATTTCAGAAAAAGTGTTCTTTTTGGTTCTGTATATTCTACAAACGGCATAATAAGAGATGATATGCGATTTGAAACCCAATTTTTCACAAAAGTTAATGCTGATGCATACTATATCCACTACTTACCAAAAGGCATTATTGCAACGATAAGAGCCGGCGGACAATATTCTCCTTACGATGTACCGTTTGTTGAACAATACCAAATTGGTGGTATATCAAGTGTAAGAGGGTATAGTGAAAGTTTGTTGCTTGGTGCAAATTCATACTTTGTAAGTTTAGAAATGTTATTCCCTGTACCGTTTTTGCCGGAAGAAATAAAAGTACCGTTTAGCAAAAAAACGGACAACGCAACTTTTAGACTTAAAGATTCCATAAAACTGGCACTATTTTTTGATAACGGTGCAATAATTCCACGAGAAGAAAAAACGGAATCTCAAAACTTCTTATCCAGTGTTGGTGCCGGTATAAGGGTTGCAATATCAAAATATTTAACTGCAAGATTATACGTCGGTGTACCTTTGATGAACACAGGAACTTACAACGAATCAAGTGCAAGAGTTCACTTTGACATAATAGCATCACCGTTTTAACATATTATTTAACAAAACCTCTGCAATTTTTTGTTGAGTTTTGATATATTTGTCAGACATCGTTGAAAAATTCAAAATACAATAAAAAGGAAAGTTTATGATTAAAGTTTTATTTGTATGTTTAGGTAATATTTGCAGATCACCAATGGCACAAATAATTTTTGAAAATATGATTAGAGAACAAGGTATCGAGAATGATTTTGAAGTAGATTCAGCTGGCACAGAAGGCTATAATGAAATGTGTCATGCAGGAATTCACCACGGGACAAAAGATGTTTTAAGAAAAAACGGAATATATTTTAGAGAGCACTATTCTCGAAAAATAAGAAGACAAGATTATGAATATTATGATTATATTATAGCTATGGATTCAGAAAATATTGACGATATCGAGTATATTGTGGGTGACGATAAAAATAATAAAATTAAAAGGTTACTGGATTACACAAGCAATCCTCGTAACATAAAAGACCCTTGGTACACTGGCAATTTTGATGAAACTTATGATGATATCACCGAGGGATGCTCAGCTTTTTTAGAATATTTAAAAAAAAATAAATTGTTAATGTGTAAATACTTGCAGTCTGACTTTTTTAACAGTTGGTAATGTTTGCAAGTAACAGAACCAGTCAAAAAATATTGACCATATTTTGTATTTTCATCAACAGCATTTTTTTGCAGTTATTAGTTCTGGAACTCTTTGAACCTCATCTATGATTATCGTTTTTTTAGAGTTTTTTATAAAACTTTTCGTATCAGATTGAGCAGCTGTGAGCAAAGTTGTATCATCAAGAGTTCTAAATATGCGGTCTTTATCAACAATAGTTTTTGAAATTGTTGTTTTACCACAGTCTTGCACCTGATAAAATAACTACACGGCGTGAATTTAGAGCATCTCTAAGACCATTTTCTTGCCATCTTTTTAACATAAATCCTCGCAAGAACTAAAATTAAAATGTCGCAAATGTCGCAAAAATACATGCTTTATTATTTATAGCCCAATCGAAATTTTAAATACGATTTTCAAATTAGACATTAAACGTCAGTTAAATCAAGTCAAGCTGAAGAATTGTCTAAAAAATCATAAATCTGGAGACGGTGGGAATCGAACCCACGTCCAAAATGGATAAAAACAAACTTCTACGAGTGTAGATTTTCTTTTTCTCGTACATCCCTCGGCAAAATCAAACCGATTTGAAATGCACAAAGCCTTTTTAAGTGATGCCCACCTTGAGAATATTACTTAACATACCTATTCTCATCAGAATGTCAGACTTGCTAATCCTTCCTTGATACATTTTCGCAAGTTAAAAACATAACAAGGGCTGGACTGCGGAGCTATGCTCTACGCAGCAAGAGCTGCTGCTCTTGAAAAATCAGCTTTAACTACGTTGTTTGTAGCACTTATTTTTTTGCTCGTTGATAACTCGGAACAGCGCCGAGACCCGCCATCTGCTTCCATCAAATCATCCTGTCAAAACCAGTGCGTCCCCATATATATTTTTCAATGTTCTATTCTATATTATATCGTTTTTCTTCTCTTTTTCAAGACTCTATTCTTCTTCTGTAAAGTCTGTTTGCTAACGGCTCTTTCACTGTGCCATTTAATGTCTTACTTATTTTTCTTAATTTTTTAGCTATTTTTTCCATTCCATCTGTCCATACAAAGTTTTCAAGAACATATTTTTCGCCCTTTTCAAAACTTCCTGATATTTGGATATCCACAATCTCTGCAAGCATCTTTTTAGCCGTTGGAATAAGTTTTTCATAATTTATATGAATAATTCCATTTTTGTCTATTTCAACTGCTCCGTTTTTTATAAAGTAATTCATTTGCATAACCGTTCTAACTCTGTGAGCTTGACTCAAGTTTGGTTTTGCTTTTAATGTCAAATCTGCCACAAATGTTGTCATTATTTGTTTCTTTTGCTCTTTTGTGTACATTCCAAGCTCTTCTAATTTATCAAGCATTGCCATAGAAACCATATCTGCTTTGTTTTCTTCAATTATACTTCTGTATTTTCCAAGAGCCTCTGTTCCTGATTTTGGTCCTAAAGAATGTCCATTTTCATGTCCAATAGTGAACCAATGATCAGCCTCGTGATTGTAGTATTTATGCAAGTTTTTGTCTAATGTCGCATTTAATACTTTTTGCAATTTCTTTGTATCAGATATTGCTCTAATTTGTCTGTGATAAACATTTCTTCTTCCACCACCAATAGTTAGAGATAACTTGTCATCATTTGGAAGATTTTCTGCAAGTGTTATTCCCCCTCTGTATGCACCAACATCTCCTTTTACTGTAACTAAATCAACATCCACCATTGTTTGTTTAACATCCGTAGATGTAGCTGAGATATTTTGCTCATACTTATCACAATAAGGCATTTCTTTCGCAAGTTCTGGTAAATATTTTTTTATAACAGTTAACTTTTCTGTTCCTTCCTTATTAACAATACCAACCCTAAATCCAAGATAATCTTTTGGGTATGCTATTATGCCTCTTTCTTGCAACATTTTCAATAATTCTGGATTTTCAGTTACTGTTCCTGTCATTTCATCAGAATAGCATTCTCTTGTTATTGTAAATTCAAGAGGTGTATCCTGCAATTGTGCCCATTTTTTATCTGCATATGCATCAGACATATAATCAGCATCAACTAAAGCCTTTGCTTGCAAGTTCAAAAACTCTGCAAAATCCTTGTTCGAAGAATATTTTGCTGCTTCTTCAAGATGTCTTGCAGCTCTTGTAAATTGAGATTTGAAGTATTCTTTAAAATCAATAGATTTTAATTCTTTTCCATCTCTCACCACCATTGAATGTTGGTTCAAAATATTCTTCACTTCTTCATCTTTGCCTTCTTTTAACATATTTTTTAGAATTTTGTGAAACTCTTCTACCGTTAAATCTTCTGGATAAAAGCCCTTTCCCAATAACTCTTTTTCACCCTTCATAAGAGAGAACTTATTTGATTCTGAATCTACTGCATTTATTCCTTTTTGTGCAATAAATAATTTCATGGCATTTTTTGCAGAAGCACTGCCTTTCTTTATTTGAGCTTTTAGAAAATCTCTAAAAATCAAATTTTTAGGGTTATCTTGTATTAAGTACACTTCTTCAAGAATAAAAGCTGCCTTGACAAGTTGTTGCAAAGCTTTTTTATCCTCAAGCTTTAAGTTTTTGTATTCCTCTGCATCTACATTAAGCATTTTTTTTGTGCTTAAGTAAGCTTTTCCCGTTCTTTTTTTCAATTCTTTTGCAGACAAACCAATCTTAATATCAGCCATTTGTAAATCCTCTCTCTTAAACCCTAAAAATCGGTGTAGTGTAATCCTCGTGTTTATTTAATTCATCGTGTGTTGTGTTTGTGTGTTTTTATTATATATCAAATGTTTTATTTTAAATCATTATTTACAATTGTATAAAAAACACTAATAAACTTTTTTGTTAGTTATGTTAAAAATTTGTTACAATTTAATACATCTTTTTTGATTTTTTCCTTATTGCGCTGAGCATATACTCGTAGAAACCTCTAACTTCACCTAACGCATCAAAAGAAACATATTCTGGAGATATGGTATAGCTTATTATAGAAGCTTTTTTGAGTTTTTTTGCATAACATTTCAAAAATCTTTCAAAACCTTTTTTTAGATCTATTGGCATATTTTCTAAATAGAAAAAGCTATCAAATCCGGAATTTGTAAAATAATCAGCATCAACACTTAAAATAAAAGATTTATTTAATTTTGGAAGTGTTTTTTGTGTACAAGTATAAATGTTTACGAGTCTATATTTTCCTGTTTTAAGCTTATCCTTGATTTCTTTTTTGGTATACATAACAGATTCAGAAACAATTATTGAGGTTTCTACCTCAAATAAGAAGGTTTGTTTTAATGGTTTAGAAAAATCTCGATAAACATTATTTATATCGTAATTTCCTTTATATTCTTTCGCATTAGAAACATTTTCTCCAAAATAGTGACAAACATTGTCAATATAGAAGAATTGCTCATCTGGGACAACCCAATAAACATCACTTACACAATACTTTGAAATAACAGTGTTGACCCAATCTGCAATAGAGGTAGTAATTTTTGTGTTAACAAAAATATCGCTGTGTGTATCAAATGTAACAAGGGTTTTTGGAATTGGAATATACCTTCTTTGGGCATGTCTTAAAACATCAACAGCTTCATTATGGTTTTTGTTGACATCAGCGAGCAAAACATTTTTTAAAGATGCTTCATAAGGTTTGGAAATATTTGACTCTGGCAAAAAACTTTTTTTATTAGGTTTTAGATTTACGTCTTTTTTAACAACCTCATTACTTTCAAAAACATCAATTCCTTTTAAAATTTTAATAAGTGGTTCTTTGTCTTTTTCATCCCAAAATCTTTCAGGCAAAACTCGCCTTAAATTTGATACGTGAAAGAATGTGTTTCTACCATAATCTAAAAGAGATAAAGCAACATCAGAAATAAAAATATCAAGTTTGTTTAGCGTTTTTTTTTGTTCTTCAGTTAAGATTGATGTCAATTTGTCTGCTAAAAACTCAACATCTTTTTTGTTGTTTCTGTCTGAAATTTTCAAAATTTCAAAAAGAGAATTATACTGTTCATCGTTTATAAACCCATTGTATACAAGTTTTCGTCCACATTGAAAAGAATACCATTTTCTCAAATCTTCTTTGTTTAACCCGTGCATTTTGCCGTTATCAAGAATTTCATCATTAAGACCTTGATACTCATCACTATATCCAAAGACTTTTCTCAAAATTCTTTGTTTATCCGATGTCACCAAATCCATAATATCATCACAGCTCATGTTAATAAGATTTACTGCTTTTTCATAAGTTAGACCATCCTTAAAAATTAGTTTTCCACTTTTAATCTTTTTAGCCAATTTCTTTAAACACAAATTTTTGCTATCAGGCATAGTTTTGGCGTTTTTCAAAACGTTATCTAATATTAACAAGTCGTTTTTTATCTGTTCTTTAGAAACTTTACCTTCAAATGAAAAACCAAATAAATCCTTGAAGAATTTTCTATCTTGAAATCTGTCACTTGAATAATCTTTTGTTTTAATTTTTCGAGAATTTGACCAATGTTTTTCGATTGCAATTATTCCCAAAACTAAAGCAATAATTCCTACAATTATAAACAAATTTACACTCATTTCAGTTTTCTCTTTTCGTAATGTACTCGTGATTATAGCACAAGAATTCGTCTTTACAAAAACATTATACTATGCTAAAATTTTCTTATAGTTGTAGCAGATGGATTTTTATAATATATGCGATAAAAAGTAAAAAATATCTTTGAAAATGACCTCGATATCTTATCGGGGAGATTGTGTATATTATAAAAATAGAAAAGGTAGTATAAAATGGTTTTATCAAAGGTCCTGATATTGACAGTATTCTTTGCAATAATGTTAATAACTATTGTTGTATTCCAACAAAATAAATTGAATAGCATATTAAAACAAAACTTAAGAAATCAAGCAAATTCTGAAGAAAGAGAAAACTTAATCAAGAAAGAAGCTTTAATTACAGCAAGAGAAACTCTTCAAGAAGAATATGAAAAACAAAACAATGAAATTAGAGAACGTCGTCAAGAATTGTCAAAATTGGAAAACAAACTTTCCGAAAGACAAGATGCATTGGATGAAAAAATTCAAGAAAACGTAGATAAAGAAGTTTCGTTGCAAAAGAAACAGGAAGAACTTCTTGACAGACAAACTTATTTAAATGAACTAATAGAAAAACAAATTACAGAATTGGAAAGAATTTCTGGGTTAAGTTCTGAAGAAGCAAAGAAAATATTACTTGACCAATTAAAGGTTGAGCTTGCTCAAGAACAAACTGCTCTTATCAGAGAAAATGAAGCAAAAATTAAAGAAATATCTCAAGAAAAAGCACAAGATATTCTTACAACAGCTATGCAAAGATGTATGATAGATCAGGTTGTTGAATCAACTGTATCAATTGTTGCACTACCAAACGATGAGATGAAAGGAAGAATTATCGGACGTGAAGGTAGAAACATAAGAACTTTGGAAACTTTAACCGGTGTTGATTTGATAATTGATGATACCCCAGAAGCAGTTGTACTTTCAAGTTTTGATCCTGTTAGAAGAGAGATTGCAAAACTTGCGATTGAAAAACTTGTTGCAGACGGAAGAATTCACCCTGTAAAAATCGAGGAAACGGTTGAAAAATCTAAACTTGAAATAGATAAGAAAATTCTTGCAGAGGGTGAAAATGCAGCTTTGAGTATGGACTTGATTGGCTTACCAAAGGAATTGCTAAAAACTTTAGGAAGGTTGTATTACAGAACAAGTTACGGTCAAAACGTTTTACAACACTCACTTGAAGTTGGACATATCGCAGGAATGCTTGCTGCTGAATTGGGTGCAAATGTTTACGTAGCTAAAAGAGCTGGGCTATTACATGATATTGGTAAGGCTGTTGACCAGACACAAGAAGGCACGCACATTGAATTGGGTGTTGAAATTGCGAAGAAGTTCAATGAAAAACCTGAAATTATTCACGCAATTGAAGCTCACCATGATGATGTGACAGCAAACACAATTGAAGCTGCTCTTGTAAAAATTGCAGATGCCGTTTCTGCTGGACGTCCAGGGGCAAGACGTGATTCTTTGGAAATTTACATAAAACGTTTAAAACAAATTGAAGATATCGTAAACAGCTACGACGGTATTAAACAATCTTTTGCAGTTCAATCTGGAAGAGAAGTTAGAATATTAGTTGAGGCTGAAAAGTTTGATGATTTGGGTTCTCAAAAACTTGCGAGAGATGTTGCAAAACGTATTGAAACTGAAATGGAATTCCCTGGACAAATAAGGGTAACTGTTGTTAGAGAATTCAGAGCAACAGAAGTTGCAAAGTAGTATAAGGAAAGGTAAACAATGAAAAAAGATTGTATCAAACTTATTTTCTTTGGAGATATAGTAGGAAAACCAGGAAGAATTGCCATTTGTGATTATCTTTCTGAGATAAAATTTGAGGATTTGTTTACAATCGCAAACGTTGAAAATGCATCGCACGGTTTTGGTTTAACTGAAAAAAATTATCACGAACTATGCAATGCTGGGTTAAACTGTTTAACTTCTGGTAATCATATTTGGGATAAAAAAGATATTTTCAAATATATAAAAGATGCTAAAAATTTGGTACGTCCATTGAATTATCCTAAAAAAACAAAAGGACAAGGTTCAACAATAATTGATTTTAACGGAATAAAAATCGGTGTTATAAATGTTTTAGGTAAGACATTTATGCAGACAATAGAATCACCTTGGGAGCTCACAAAAAAAGAAATCAAACGTTTGCAAAAGATTACACCAAATATAATTGTTGACTTTCATGCAGAAGCAACTGCGGAAAAAATTTGTTTTGGAAGATTTTGTTCTGAACTTGGAGTTACGGCTTGCCTGGGAACGCATACACACGTTCAAACTGCAGATGAAAAAATTATCAATGGAATGGCGTATATAACAGACGTTGGTTTTTGCGGAGCTGTTGATAGCGTAATAGGAATTGACTATAAAGCATCTCTTCAAAGACTTTCAACAGGGCTTCCTTCTGTTTTTGAAGTTCCGGAAACAAAACATGCACAAATAAACGCAGTTGAAATTATGATAAATCCAATTCAGGGTAAGTCTATTTGCATTAACAGAATTTCATTTGATAGAGAGTGGAGATAACTTTTATGAGATCAGATTTTCATATACACTCCTATTTTTCTGATGGAATATACTCTCCTGAAAAACTTGTTGATATGGTCATTGAAGCTGGACTTGAAGCCGTTGCCATAACTGATCATGATAACGTTTTGTCTTATAACATTGCAAAAAAATACATTGATGAAAATAATATTAACCTAAATCTTGTTAGAGGGATTGAAGTTAACACTATGTACAAAAACACGGAAATACACATCTTAGGATATTTTCCAGACCCTGAAAATGATGATTTTAAAGAGCTTTTAAAATTTCAACAAAATGCAAGGATTAAGCAAACAAAAGAAATATTGCACTTGCTTTCAAAAAAAGAAAAAATTGACGTAAAGTTTGAAGATATCGTAAAACAAGTTGCCCCAGGGGGAAGTATTGGTCGTCCACATATTGCAAAAGCGATAGCCAATGCCGGTGGAACAAAAAGTGTTATGGAGGCTTACGACAAATACATAAATGATAGATCACCAGTGTACGTTCAAAGAAAGACAGTATCTCCACATGATGCTGTGGAAATAATATACGATGCAGGCGGTGTTCCTGTTATTGCGCATCCTTACAACATTGAAAATGCACAAGATTTAATCAAAAAACTTATGCAATATGGTTTAAGGGGAATTGAAGCCTATCACAGAAGACACACGCCAGCAATGGTTGAATATTTTTCTTCCATGGCTGAAGAATTAGGACTTATCGTTACTGGAGGTTCTGATTTTCATGCTCCAAATATTTTAACCGGACAAATTGTTTTGGGGAAAAATTTTCTACCTGAATGGGTTTATGAAAAACTTGTTGATGAAAAGAAACGATTGGATTTAGCATGAAAAAAAACGGCTTTACCATAAAAGAACTTGTGGTTGTTATATCAGTTTTGATTGTAATTTTAATTTTGTTATACCCATTATTTTTGAAAAATGTTCGCAAAGAGCAGATGATTGTAAAGTGGGCACAAAAATATTCAAATATTCAGTACGTTTTTTCTGTGATGAAGGCTAAAAAAGAGCTTGAACCTTCAAAATTTACTCTAAAAATGTTTAAACAAAATTTTAAAGAATACTTTAGAATAACTTCAGAATTAAAACGACCATACAAGCAAAACTTCAAAAATAAAATTACGGATGACCTGTACACTTTTGACAAGTTTTATGAAACGGAAACTGGCGAGATAATTGGTTTTAAATGGAGCAATCCTTTATGCAAAGAAAATGAACTCTGTGCAATTATGAATATCGACTTAAATGGAAGAGAATTGCCAAACTGTTGGGGAAAAGACATCTTTGGGGTGAATATTTACCTAAACAAGGTTGAACCTATTGGCAAAGGATTTAATCTTAACATTGTACGAAACGATTGCGGAAAGAATGGTTCTGGAGTTTACTGTTCTTACTATTACTTGATGGGAGGTTTCTTTGACTAATAAAGAAATTAAAAGAGTTTGCGTATATTCATCATCTTGCGATGATTTGGAAAAAGTATATTACGAAGATGCCCAAAAACTTGGAATGTTAATGGGCAAAAATGGCTATGACCTTGTGTATGGCGGTGGTACATTAGGTATTATGTATGCAAATGCGGCTGCGGTAAAAAAATCTGGGGGCAAGGTTATCGGAGTAATGCCTGAAAAACTTTACGAACTTGGTATCTCAAATAAAGATTGTGATGAAAGATACATAACGAAGTGTATGAGAACAAGAAAAGCAAAAATGGATGAATTATCAGATGCGGTTGTTGCTTTGTCTGGCGGTTTTGGAACGTTGGAAGAATTAAGTGAAATGATTGTTCAAAAACAACTTGGATACCATACAAAACCTATCGTTATACTTAATACAAACAATTTTTATGAATACTTGATAAAATTCTTTGACAAGATAATTTTAGATAAATTTGCAGCAAAAAATGCAAATGAGATTTATTATATAGCCCAAACGCCCGAAGAAATTATTCAATATTTGAAGAATTATAAGGAACAATCTTTTGATGTTTGTGAAAAACTTAAATTAAACAAGTAAGAAAGATAAGAAGTGGATAATATATTAGAAGTCAAAAATTTAAACTTGGATATTTTAACGGAATTTGGTTACAAACAAATTCTCCATGATGTTTCTTTTAGTCTTAAAAAGGGATCTTTGCACGCATTGGTTGGCGAATCTGGCTGTGGAAAGACAATGTCTGCAATGAGTATATTAAGACTTATTCCAACTACGGCAAGAATAACAAGTGGACAGATAAATTTTGATAATTTAGACATCTTGAGCCTTGATAAAAAAGAGCTTGAAAAAATCAGGGGAGCTAAAATTGCACTTATTCCACAAGATTCACTCTCCTCTCTCAATCCATTATATACAATCGGAAACCAACTTTGTGAGGTTATAAAAAAACACAAACATCTTGAAGGGAAAGATGCCGAAAAGACAGCTATTGAAGCACTTGAAAAAGTTCAAATTCCTCAAGCAAAAGATAGATTAAAATCATATCCACACGAATTTTCTGGTGGAATGCGACAACGTGCAGTTATAGCAATGGCGCTTGCTTGCGACGCACAAATAATAATTGCCGACGAACCAACAACAGCACTTGACGTAACAATTCAAGCACAAATTATGAAATTGCTTCAACAAATAAAAGAAGAATATAAAACATCAATTTTGTTAATTACACACGACCTTGCTTTGGTAGAAAATTGTGCTGATGAGATTTCGGTAATGTATTCAGGCAGAGTTGTTGAAGAATGTTCTGGAAAAGAATTTTTTAGAAATCCACTACACCCATATTCAAAAGCCCTTTTAAATTCTCTGCCTGACATAAAAAAAGACAAACTTGAAACAATATCTGGTCAACCTCCTTCAATATACGAAACAGTAACAGGATGTAGATTTAATCCAAGATGCACTGAAAAAATCGATTGTTGCGAGATAAACTCTCCTGAATTGAGAGAGGTCATCAAAGGACATTGGGTTTCGTGCCATTGTGTTTAAATAATCTCAAACAGCCCAAAAGGATTAAAAAAAATTGGAGCTTTTGTTATCAAAAGCTCCAATTTCAATTATGAATTTCTTTCAGATTTAACTTTTTCCATTAAAGCTACAAAATCTTTTTCATCCAATGTTTCTTCTTCAAGTAGCTTTTTAGAAATATAATCTAATATGTCTTTATTTTCAGATAACAATGTTTTAGCCGTATTGTAGCATTCATCAACAATTCTTTTTATCTCTTTATCAATATCGGCAGCAATTTCTTCTGAAAAGTTTCTTGTATGTCCAAAATCTCTGCCCATGAATACATGTTCTTGGTCTTTTCCATAGGTCATATTACCCATTTTTTCGCTCATACCATAGGATGTAACCATTTTTCTTGCCATTTCAGAAACTTTTTCCAAATCATTTGAAGCTCCTGTTGTTATAGCATCTTTGCCAAAAGTAATTTCTTCAGCAACTCTACCACCTAACGTCATCGTAATTTTATCAATCAATTGATCTTTTCTAAGAGTAAGATGATCTTTTTCCGGCAAAGTCATTGTAATTCCGAGAGCCATACCTCTTGGAATAATTGAAACTTTGTGTAGAGGGTCACTGTGTTTTAGAAGTTTTGCAAGTAGAGCGTGTCCAACCTCATGGTATGCAGTGTTTTCTTTTTCTTCATCTGAAATAATTCTACTTTTCTTTTCAGGACCAGCCATAACCTTGTCAGATGCATCTTCCAAATCTTCCATAGTGATGGTTGTTCTATTTTTTCTTGCCGCAAGTAGGGCAGCTTCATTCAAAAGGTTTTGTAAATCTGCACCAGTAAACCCTGGAGTTCTTTTTGCAAGAACTTTTAAGTCAACATCTGTATCAAGAGGTTTATTTTTTGCATGAACTTGCAATATTTGCTCTCTACCCAAGATATCAGGTCTATTTATAACGATTTGTCTATCAAATCTTCCTGGTCTTAAAAGAGCATTATCTAAAATGTCAGGTCTGTTTGTTGCTGCGATTACGATAATATTTGTATTTTCATCAAAACCATCCATTTCAACAAGCAATTGGTTTAATGTTTGTTCTCTTTCATCATGACCACCGCCAAGGCCAGCGCCTCTTTGACGACCTACCGCATCAATTTCATCAATAAATATTATACAAGGTTGATGTTTTTTTGCTTGTTCAAACAAATCTCTAACTCTGCTTGCGCCAACACCAACAAACATTTCTACGAAGTCAGAACCACTAATAGAGAAGAAAGGAACTCCAGCTTCGCCTGCAACAGCTTTTGCCATAAGGGTTTTACCTGTTCCTGGAACACCAATGAGCAAAACACCTTTAGGAATTTTCGCACCTAATTTTATGTATTTTTCACCATTTTTCAAGAAATCTACAATTTCTTCAAGTTCTTGTTTTTCCTCTTCAATTCCCGCCACATCTTTAAATGTAACTTTCACCTTATTATCAAGTAGCATTTTCGCTTTGCTTTTACCAAAAGACATTGCTTGAGCACCACCTGCCTGCAAGCCCTTTGCCATAATAATAAGGAATATGATAAAGATTAGAGGGAGCACTAAAGAGCCAAGAATATTAAGCCATTGAGAGCCTTCGCTTGCTTTTCTAACAGTAACATTTACATTTGCAGCTTCAAGCTTGCTCATAAGTGTCGAGTCATTTGGTAACATAACCTTATATTGCAATGTAGGAGTTTTTTGTTCTCCATACAAAAGACTTAATGCATCTCCATTTTTCTTTTGAACTGGAATTTGTGTTTTTGGTTGAGCGATGAGCATATTGCCATCTTTTTCAATTTCAACACTCGTTATATCTCCTGCTGAAACCTTGTTTAAAAACTCTGTATAAGAAAGTTCACTTGTGCTGGTATTTGGACCTGCAACTATCATAGAGATAAATGCTAAAACCATAATACCCAAAATTATGTACATTCCCATTGACTGACTTTTATTCATTGAATTACCTCACAATCATAAATCTTATTTATCTCATTATATATTAAACATAAAATAACTGGCAACAAAAAAAGAGTTCTTTTAACAAGAACTCTCCTTTATTTTTTTATTTCTATTAAAGAGTCAACATATATCCGCCATTGCTTGCATTTTTGAGCTTGTCACCTTGAATTTTAGCTCTCAATGTTTTGATATATTTGTAGACATAATCTCTTGGCAAGTTTAAAAGTTCTGCCAAATCTTTTGCATATACGATTTCTGATTTATGTTGATAGAACAAGTCAAACACTTTTTGTTCTCTTTCTGTCAACGGCTTTAAGAACACGATATTAGAATCTGCTAATTCGTTTTCCTTATCAAAGATTTTTTCTGTTTTTTCTACTTTTGCAGCAGGTTTAGATTTTTTAACTTCTGGAGCAGAAAAAGATTTTTTAGAAATTTCTTTTTCTCTATCAAAACTCTTTTTAGCCACAGTAGAAATTTTTTCAGTATTTACAGGAGTTTCTATTCTACTTACAACAGGCTGCCCTTTCATAACTATATCAATAAGATCATTTGTATGTTTTTCTTCTTCCAAAACTTTACCTAATCTTGCAGCATATTCTTCCAACGTAATTTTTTCTAAAGAACTTCTCCATTGCTTAACTTCTTCTTTAGTCAAATATTCAGGCATTTTACCCACTCCTTGTTTTAAAACTTTGTACTTCCTTAACTTTAAATTTAGCATGGAAAAAATAACATGAACCAAAATGTTTCACAAAGTAAATTTTTTTTTTAATAATTTACAAAGCGAAACATTTTGTGCCAAGAAATTAAATAAGATATAATGAAATTATGAAAAAATTTGAGATTTTTAACAAATTTAATAATCCCGTTATTGTCATAAATAACAAAAAAGAGGTAATTTTTCGAAATAGAACTTTTAACAAAACATTTAGCGATTTTGTTAATTTGGACATTTTTTCGCATCAAATGAGCTTTACTTTTTGCAATTTGAACAGTGAAAATTTTGAGATGTATTCACCAATTTATCAAGCATTTTACTCTCCACAAGACTTTTTTGCGGTAGTAAATTACCAAAACGAAGACAAGGAAAATTTATATTTTAACCTCAATTCTGTAAAGAAAAGCAGATATGTAATTATGGTTTTTGAGGATATAACTATAAACACAGCTTATGAAAAACTATCAAAGGATTTTAAAAAGTTAAAAGATGAGCACAAACAACTACTTCATAATAGCGAAAGCGTTGTTAAAATAAGACAAATGGCACAATCACAAGCAGTTAGAATGGCTCTGATAAATAAGATTTCTAATTCAATTAGAAAATCAATGAATCTTTCTGAAATAATAAATTCTGCATTTTTTGAATTTTCAGAAACATTTGGCGCTTTCAAAATCTACTATGCTTCAAAATTTAATAAATCCTTTAAGATTGAAGAAATAAATCAAGAATTTTCAGAAGAAAAAGGGCAAATTATAAAATTTGACGAAAAAATCACCAAAAACATACTTACAGAAAAATTTATAACTTCTGTATGTTTAAAAGAACATCTCAATGGAGAAACACTAAAAAACTCTGTATCAAGGCTAATTATTCCGATTTATCACGGAAAAAGTTTTTTGGGTGTTGTTGTCATATTATCACATAACCAACGAGCATTGAAGGATGAAAACGACATTATTGAAAACATTTCAGCTCAACTTACAAACGCAATAGTTCAGTCAAAATTGTACGATGAGAAATTAAAAACAGTTGCAAAATTAAAAAATGCACTTGATGAGCTGAAAGCCACACAATTACAACTTATAAATTCAGAGAAAATGGCATCCTTAGGTCAATTGATAGCTGGGGTTGCCCACGAAATAAACACTCCTCTTGCATCAATAAACTCAAACAACTCAATAAATGCAAAAATTATAAAACAAATTGAAAATAAAGAAATCGCAGAAATGCTTACAGATACTAATTTGTTGGACAAAGAAGCCGTTACAAGGATAAGCAATATAGTAAAAACATTGAAAAAATTTGTACGTCTTGATGAAGCTGAATTGCAAGAAGCAAATATAAACAAAGAACTCGATTTAACTCTTGAACTCATAAGACACGAAACAAAAACAAAAGAAGTAATAAAGAACTATTCAAACCTTCCAACAGTTAAATGTTATCCAAATATGCTAAATCAAGTTTTCATGAACATTCTTGTCAATGCATGTCAAAGTATGGAAAATGGTGGAACACTTACAGTGACGACAGAAACAGACAAGAAAAATTTGATAGTAAAAATTAAAGATACAGGCAAAGGAATAAAGAAAGAAAATCTTGATAAAATATTCACTGCCGGATTTACAACAAAAGGTGTTGGCGTTGGCACAGGTCTTGGACTTGCAATATCACAAAAAATTATTGAAAAACATAAAGGTAAAATTACTGTCAAAAGTGAAGAAGGCAAAGGTACCGAATTTACAATAACTATACCAGTTTGATGAATAGTTTTTGCTTATCATAATTTTTTCAAAATTAACCGTTTATCGACGGATTAAATTATTCTCAATTAACTAATCTTTTATTCAAGAAGAGTAAAAAAAATGGGGCTATTTACAAGCCCCGTTGGAATTAAGAATAGCTGGAAGTATGAAAAAGATTTAACTATATTAAACCTTATTGAACTTCCTTTTACAATTATTCACAAGGATAATATTTTATTACCCAACTGGGCTATTAAGACATAAAAAAAACGCCGATTCGGGAAGAACTGGCGTAAAAATTACGAAATTATGGGAATAAGGTAGGGTATAAAAAATCCGTTTTCTATCCTCAGCTATGAGAATATTGTAAATGTTCTCTCTACGTTTCCGTCGATTACCTTTGATACAGAGTCGTGTTCCTTTTCCACTGCGCTGTGTTCTGTATTGATGTTTTCCAAATCCAAATCATATTTCTTATCTTTTGATTCGATTTCTGACATCTTATACTCATA
>QHMH01000012.1:0-77325 GCA_003258795.1 Candidatus Melainabacteria bacterium
CAACACTTCTGATTGCTTAAATCCATTTGTCAACGTATTATATGTTTTCTTTAATCCTGATACCAATTCTCTATTCTGTGAATTTTGTACTAAATTTGGTATCGTTATTGCTGCTACTACTCCGATTATGCCAAGGGTTAACAACACCTCAACAAGAGTAAATCCCTTTTTTGTTAAGCTCGCTTTGTTAAGTTTCTTATACTTTTGTAAACCTAATTTTTTTAACGGTTCAGTACCCACCCCGGTTTTTTAAACTTCATCATTTTTTGCGGTTTCCTTTCTTTTTGTTACATTTCTTCGCTTTTCTTAACATTTCTTTCTGCAATTGTTAAGCAAATTTGGTGTACTTATTATATACCGCGTTTCGTTTATTTTCAAACATGTTTTAAAAAGTTAAAAATACGAGGTTCAACTAAAGTTGAGCCTCGTTCCTTTCTTTTCTTCAAACTATGATCCTACAAGTTTTAAAGCTTCTTCAAGTAACTGTTTATTTGAAGATATTAGCTTGTTTGTCAATTCAAGCTGAACTTTTGCTTGTTGGTATTGTGATACCCCACCTTTAAAATCAACGTTAGATAACTCTAACAATCCAGACCTAATTTCTCCTCTTCCCATAACAGGTTTTCCAGATTCTTCAGTTTCAATAAAGTGACCATCCTTTACTTCGTACAATCCAGCAGCGTTATGGAAATTCATATTGGCAATCTTATATAGTGGAACAACTTTTTTGCCCTTATCTGCTTTACCATATAAAATACCATTTTCTTTTATTTCGTAGTCGTCATATTTTCCAAGATATTTACCATTGTTAGGATCTATCCAAAGCTTAACATCAGTGGTTGGAATATTCATCGCTCCACCTTTTGCCATAGTTTGTTCATACAAGTCTGCACTTATTTCTTTAGTCCCTTGCATTATCTCTCCTTTTTCATTCAAGATATATGCTTGAACTTTCATGCCAGATTTGTTTTTATAAACACCTTCCTTGTCAAAAGTAAATTCGCCAAGTCTTGTGTATATGTTTCTTCCTTTGGCATCTTTTACAACAAAAAATCCATTTCCTTCTAAAAACAAGTTTGAATTTGATGTTCCTGGAGTTGACTTCCCTTGAGAGAATTTTTTGTTAGGATTATCAAGCACAGCACCATCCAAGAAGGTTTGAAATGATACTTGAGTTTCTTTAAACCCAGGAGTATAACAATTTGCAAGGTTGTCTGTTATAACGTCAACCCAAGTTGCCGTAGCTTTTTGTACATTAAGAGCAGTTACAAAAGAATCATTCATTATTACCTCCTCTTTGTCCTCTATTTTGCTTTTGCGAGTTGTTTTGTTTCTTACTTGTATAAGACAATTCGTTATATTCTATTCCCTTGTCTTCAAAGGCTTGTCTTAATTCTGCAATGTTGTTTCTTAAATATTGTTCAACTGCAGAACTTCCTGGAATAAAGTTTGCAGACAAAACCCCGTTTGAATCAACCTTCATAATTACCGCAACATTGTTGTCAAAATCAACTCTGAAAGGTTTATTTGTTTTCATTGACTCATTCAAAGAATCAATCAATGCTTGTGATACAGCAGCGCTGCTTTGTATAACTTGATTTTTAACCTCTTGCACCTGTATTTGATTTTGTACCGTGTTGATGTTAGCTTGAACAAAATCTGTATTTTGTTTGTTTTGAACCAAATTCAAGAAGAAGTCTGCATCTTGAGCGTTCATTGCTATTGACTTTATGGCTTCTCTTTTTCCTTTCAAATCTTTTGATTCTACTGCACTGATTTCTAAATTCTTTATTGTATTCAATGCTGAAATTTTAGAATTCAATTCGGAAATATTCGCTAATGCATCTTTTTGAACATTTACTTCTGTTTGTCCAAAAGGTAAGAATGCACTTTCATCTAACAGTTTTATTAAATCTTCTTTTTCTTTTAAATCATCTGATTTTTTTCCAATAAGGTTTTGCTTTTCCATTGCATCATTTGTCACAAAGTTTTTCAAACCTTCATTGCCAAATGCTTGATCTTGAAGGTTTTTGTTCATTTCAATAATTTGTTCCTTTACTCTTTCTTGTGCAAGAGTTGCCTTATTTATTTCTGATTTTTGGTTTTTATTCTCTATAACCTTGTCATCTACAAGCATATTTTTGCCTGTACTTGCTTTTTTATCAACTCCGTTTTCAACACCTGATTCATTTTTTTGTGTGGGTTGAGATGTTGTTTCAGACACTTTAGGATTAGTGTCAGCTTTTTGTGTTGATACCTCTTTTAGTGCTTCTTTAAAATTTCCTTCTTCCACCTTTGTCGCAACTGGTTGTTGAACTGATTGTGTTGTAGCTTTTACAGAATTTATACTTGTTGTCATTCTTTCTCCTTGAGTAAATTTTCTAACATCTCTTGTTCTTCTTTTTCTTCTCTTGATTTTTGGAAAAATTTCTGAACTCCGACTTCGGACATTTGGTTCAATTCTGCCTTCTTTTCTTCCTCTCGATATACATCTCTGCATTTTTCTTTGTGCTTTTCAAGAACTTTTACTTCTTGCTCACATATTACAAGTTTCTCTTGCTCTTCTTGAAGTATTTGCTCTTTTTCCGCCTCAACCTGCTTTAGCTGGGCATCTTTTTCCCACAAATGGTGAATATACTTATCAAAAGATTCCATCATATGTGGCTCTGCATTTCTTTTGTTTTGTGTGGTAACCTTTATCTCCTCAAAGTTCTTTCTTGTATTCGCCCTTGCTTGCGCTAACATCTCTTGTGCCTTCTGCACTTCTATTAGCTGTGCTTCTTTCTTTCTTATTCTGAATTCAAGTATCTTTTGTAATCTGTATCTGAAGGGCATAAATACCTACTTTTCCTTGTACAATATTACATTTGTTTCGTTATATTTTCACTCCTCTAAAAAGATGAATTTTAACACACATGCTATCTTTAAGAATTTTTTTCCCAAAGTCAAAAAAAAAATCGATGTACTATTTACATCGATTAACTTTAAAAACCTTTACCCCATTCCATAATTATTGACTTAATGATTTGTATTTTTCTTATACCAAATCAGAAGTCGTAAATCTTCTTTTTCTATTCGCAAATTGTACCAAAAGTCTTGTCATTGCTTTCTTTCCTTTTCTCGTGTCTTATGTTTATATAAAGTAAATCCTTCAAAAAAAATTGACTTTTTTGAAGGATTTATCTTAACAAAACTTAATAGCATGGGTTAAAACTCGCTATTTTCGCTATTATTTGATATTGACGAAAATGTCAAAACCAACCATTTCAAAAACACCTCTAATTATTCTACTTGCATTAACTATTTTCATATCACCTTGATGTTTCATCTGCTTTTGAGCCTTTAGAATAACCCTTAAGCCTGCACTTGAAATATACACAAGATTTGAAAACTCCCAAATAAGTTCTCTTACCGTTATATCCAAAGACTCATCGAGAACTTTTTCAAGTTCAGGAGCTGTTATAGCATCTAACCTTCCCTCTACCTTTATAGTCAATTTTCCATTTTCAAAAGATTTTTCTATATTCATATTATTTTCTCCAACTTTATAACTCTACCATAGACTAACCCTGTTCTCAATACAACATATTATGTATATATTTATAAATTTTTATTGTAAAAAACCCATTTTTGTAATAAAACTTTTTCGGTACACATCAATGAGGTAAAAATCATGGACAAAAAACTTGAAAAATCATTTAACGAACAAATAAATGCTGAATTGTATTCAGAATATTTGTATATGGCGATGAAAACATTTTTTAAAAAACACAATTTGCAAGGTTTCGCAAACTGGTTTGATGTTCAAGTTCAAGAAGAACATGCTCACGCTTTAGGTATGTATGAATACGTTATTGAAAGAGGTGGAGATGTTGAGCTTTTAGCAATCGACAAACCTGTTGTTGAAGGAAATACACCACTTGAAGTTATGGAACACGTATTAAGACACGAAAAATATGTTACATCAAGAATAAACGGCTTACTCGATGTTGCAGAAGAAGAAAAAGATAGAGCCGCTATCTCCTTCCTCGATTGGTACGTAAAAGAACAAGTCGAAGAAGAAGGAAATGCAACAAAACTTATCGCAACATTAAAACTAATTGGCGATGATAAGCACGCTCTTCTAATGCTTGACAGAGAACTTGCAACAAGAACTTTTGTTCAACCAGTTATCGGTTAATTTAATTTAGTAATATAATAAGGCACCCAAAACTTCGTTTTGAGTGCCTTTTCTCATCTTCAATTTGTCATTAAAACTTCTATCTTTATCAAATTATTTAGGTTAACATTTCTTTACAAACCTCAATTAAAAAGTAAATTTTTTAATTTTAAAATTGTTTATTAAGACATAAGAACTAAAAAATATAGGAAAGATTTTATGATAGAATTTTTATTTTCATTATTGATAGGGTATAAACCAGCAATGGTTAGAGTTCGTGTAGAAAATGAATTCCTTAATAGGTAATATGTGTGTGTTGATTAAATAAAGGCGCTGGCTATTAAATAGCCAGCGCCTTATTTATCTTTCAAATTCCTTTGAAATTAGTGAACTGCCAAAGCACCTTCTTCAACTACAGCTTGAGCAGCTGCAAGTCTTGCTTGAGGAATTCTGTAAGGTGAGCAAGAAACGTAGTTCAAACCGATTCTATGAGCAAATTTAACAGAATCAGGATCACCACCGTGTTCACCACAGATACCACCCAACAATGCAGGGTTAACAGCTTTACCTTCTTTGATTGACAATTCAATCAATCTTCCAACACCCTTTTGATCCAAAGTTACAAATGGGTTAGAAGGCAAGATTTTTTGTTCAACATAATTTTTCAAGAATTTACCTTCAGCATCATCTCTTGAATAACCGAATGTCATTTGTGTCAAGTCGTTAGTACCATAAGAGAAGAATTCAGCATATTCTGCAACTTCGCCAGCTGTCAATGCTGCACGAGGAATTTCAATCATTGTACCGAATTTATATTCAACTTTAACACCTTTTTCGTTCATAACGTCATCAGCAACACGAACCAAAGTTTCTTTAACAACTTTCAATTCGTTAACGTGACCGATAAGAGGAACCATAACGTAAGGTTTTACGTTAACGCCTTCTTTTTTCAAATCACAAGCTGCAGAGAAGATAGCTTTTACTTGCATTTCGTTGATTTCAGGATAAGTCAATCCTAAACGACATCCTCTCAAGCCCATCATAGGGTTAGATTCAGACAATCCTTCAACAATTTCAAGCATTTTTTCGTCTTCAGCGTAATCTTGACCTAATGCTTTCTTTGTAGCTACCTTTTCAACCAATTCTATTTTTGAAGGCAAGAATTCGTGAAGAGGTGGGTCTAACAATCTGATTGTCATTGGAAGTTCGCCCAAGCCTTTGAACATTGCATAGAAGTCATTATATTGCATTGGAAGCAAGTGATCCAAAGCTTCTTTTCTTGCTTCTGGAGTTCCAGCAATAATCATCTTTTGAACCCAAGGAAGTCTGTCAGGATCCATGAACATGTGTTCAGTTCTGCAAAGACCAACACCTTCAGCACCGAATTTTTTAGCATTTTCGATATCTTTTGGTGTATCTGCGTTTGCTTCTACTGTAAGTTTCTTAATATCGTTAACCCATCCGAAGAAAGTTTCGAAATCTGAATCAATACCAGCTTCAACAAGTTCGATAGCGCCTTCCATAACTTCACCAGTTCCACCATCCAATGAAATGATGTCATCTTTGTGGAATACAGTTCCGTCAGCACAAGTAATTGTTTCGTTATCAAGGTTGATTTTCAAATCTTCACAACCAGATACACAAGGTTTACCCATACCTTTTGCAACAACAGCTGCGTGAGATGTTGCGCCACCTCTCAAAGTAAGAACACCTTGAGCAACAGCCATACCGTGAATATCATCTGGGCAAGTTTCAATTCTTACCAAGATAACTTTTTCACCATTTGAACCACGTTGTGCAGCTTCTTCTGTATCAAACACGATTTTTCCTACTGCAGCCCCTGGAGATGCGTTAACACCTTTTGAAATTTTGTGAGCATGTTTTACAGCTGCTGGGTTAAAGCAAGGCAACAATACTTGATATACTGAGTATGGATCAACTTGTTGAATTGCTTGTTCTTTTGTTACAATTCCTTCGTTGTACAAGTCAACAGCAATTTTGATTGCAGCTTTTGCTGTTCTCTTACCGTTTCTTGTTTGCAAAATCCAAAGTTTACCTCTTTCGATTGTGAATTCCATATCTTGTACATCGTGGTAACCTTTTTCAAGTTGTTTTGCAATATTTACATATTGTTTATAAATTTCTGGCATATCTTTTTCAAGTTCTGCGATTTGTTTTGGAGTTCTGATACCAGCAACAACGTCTTCACCTTGTGCATTTACCAAATATTCACCGTAGAATTTGTTTTCACCTGTTGCAGGGTTTCTTGTAAATGAAACACCAGTTGCACAGTCATTACCCATATTACCGAATACCATTGTTTGAACGTTAACAGCTGTTCCGTAATTGTGGTCAATTTTATTCATGTTTCTGTATGCAACAGCACGTGGAATATTCCAAGATCTGAATACAGCTTCAATTGCTTCTTGCAATTGAATATATGGATCTTGTGGGAATTCTTTACCTGTTACTTCTTTAATTGTTTTCTTGTAAATAGGAATCAAAGACATCCAACCTTCTGCAGAAATTTCTGTATCAGATGTTACGCCTTCTCTTTCTTTAACTTTTTCAACTTCTGATTCGAAGTATTTTTGTCTGTCCATTTCCCAAGCTACTGAACCAAACATTGTCAAAAATCTTCTGTAAGAATCATAGCAGAATCTTGGATTGTTAGTTAATTTAACCATTGCTTCTACTGTTTCATCGTTCAATCCCAAGTTCAAGATTGTTTCCATCATACCTGGCATAGAAACTCTTGCACCAGATCTTACTGAAACCAACAATGGGTTTGTTTTATCGCCGAATTTTTTTCCTGTTTGTTCTTCAACGTCTTTCAATGCATATTTAACTTCTGCCATCAAATTTTCAGGCATTTTGTTTCCGTTATTGATGTAATCCATACAAGTTTCTGTTGTAATTGTCAATCCTGGAGGAACTGGAAGTCCTAAATTTGTCATTTCTGCCAAGTTAGCACCTTTACCACCAAGAAGATTACGCATATCGGCATTTCCTTCTCTGAAAAGCCAAACTCTTTTTTCTGCCATTTTTTCTTCTCCTTTTTTTTATGCTCTACATAAACACATTTTATATAAATCACACTACCACAAAAAGGGGTAATTACAATACATAATTACCCTCATTTTGATACAATAATATACAATTTATTTTATAATTGCATTTTCTACTCTTTTTAGAACTTTATCTTTGCCCAAAATCGCCAATACTGCACACATATCAGCACCTTTTGTTCTTCCTGTAACGGCTGCTCTGATTGCCCACATTGTTTCTTTTGGTTTTATTCCTTGTTCTTTAAAGTATCCTCTGAATTCTTCAAGTTTATGATGAAGTGTTTCTTCGTCAAAATTCCAATCTTTTGCTTTTTCAACAAAATCTTTCAAAACCTTTTGAGAATTTTCTGTTTTTAATACATTTTCTCTAACGTCTTCTTCAACTTCTACACCTTCATTGAAGAAATAAGGAACTGCATCTGTTATATCAGACAATATTGTCAATGGTTCTCGTGTTACCTCAACCATTCTTGTATATTGCGCATCTGTCAATTCAGATAAATCATATTTTGTTAAAAATGGTTTTAATTTTTCTTTTAATTCTTCTATTGGTAACATTTTGATGTAGTGAGAGTTCATCCAATTCAATTTGTCATATTCAAAAATTGAGTTTGAAGAAGATATTTCACCAATTCTAAAATCTTTAGCAATTTCATCAACGCTTTTAATTTCTTCCCCGTCAGAAGGTGACCAACCCAACAAAGCAACGAAATTTACAAGCGCTTCAATAAGATAACCTTTTTCAACGAATTCAGAAACTGCTGTTGCGCCATGTCTTTTTGACAACTTGCTTCTATCTGGAGCTAAAATCATACCCAAATGTCCAAACTTAGGAATTTCTGCACCCAAGGCTTCGTATATCAATATTTGTTTAAATGTGTTTGAAATATGATCTTCCCCTCTAATAATATGTGATATCTTCATCAACATATCATCAATTACAACTGCAAAGTTATAAGTTGGAGTTCCATTCGATTTCATTATTACAAAGTCGCCAATAAGGCTTGTGTCTTGATGCAAATCTCCTTTTACCAAGTCTTCAAAATGAAGCATTGAACTATCATGGAATGCTTTTTGCGCTTTATCTACTGAAAATCTTATTGCAGGTTTTCTTCCTTCTTTTCTTAAAGCTTCTTTTTGTTCTTCCGTCAAATGTTCACATTTTTTTGAATAAACATAAGCAGTTTTATTTTTTGTAGCTTCTTCCTTTTCTGCCTCTAACTCTTCTGGAGTACAGAAACATTCATAAGCAAATCCTTTTTCAAGAAGTATTTGTGCATATTTTGGATAAATATCAAATCTTTGAGATTGAGTATATGGACCATACTCACCACCCACATCAGGACCTTCATCCCAACTTAAACCTAATGCTTTTAAGCTATCAAAGATATTATCAATATATTCTTGCTTTGTTCTTTCAGCATCAGTATCTTCAATTCTTAAAATATACTTACCATTATTTTTCTTCGCATAAAGGTAGTTAAATAATGCTGTTCTTGCAGTACCGATGTGTAAGTTACCGCTCGGTGACGGTGCAATTCTTACTCTAACTTCTTCCATTTTTTACTCTTTTCTTTTTTTACTCTGTTTTACTTTTTAACGCTTTTTCAAGAGTTTGGATTTTTCGCTCCAAAGACCTAATTTTTGCTTTATCTTTACTACTATCAATAGATGTTTCCGTAAGTTTTTTTTCGTATTCTCTCGACTTTACCTTATAAGCTCGTCCAAGTCCCAACACGGCTAAGAGTGCACATATACCACCTAAAATAAAAAAGGCGGACAGACAAAGTGAAAAACTTACCGATGGAAAAGTCGCATTAAATACTTCAAAATTTAACGTTGTTCCTCTATTTTCATAACTTATGTAAATTATACATATAAAAACTATTATTGCACTTATATCGTAAAAAAATCTCATAATTTTCTCTTGCTAATTTGCTCTTAAAAATCTTAAAGCTTTTTTTATATCTTCATCTGGTTCTAAACACAAGGTTATTATATCACCGTCAAAAGGTTTTGCAAATTCCAATTTATAAGATTGCAAAACTTGCTCTTGAGTTTTTATTTTAAAACCCCCACCCCCATATAATGAATCGTTCATTATCGGATGCCCAATTGAACTTAAATGAACTCTAATTTGGTGAGTTCTGCCCGTTTTCAAGTTCAACTCCAAATAAGTGCAATCCTTAAATCTTTCAATAACCCTAAACTCTGTAATACTATCTTTTCCACCCTCAACAATAGCCATTTTTTCTGGATGTTTTACATTTCTCCCAATAGGTTTGTCTATTAGCCCAAAATCATCTTTTAATACTCCTTTAACTATCGCAAGGTATTTTTTTGTTATAAGACGATTTCTTATCAAATTCGCTAAGTATTGATGTGTCTTGTTATTTTTTGCAACCATAAGAAGTCCAGAGGTATTTCTATCAAGTCTATGAACTATTCCTCGCCTATAATTTCCATTGATATTTGAAAGATTATTCTCTCCACAATAATACAATAATGCATTTACAAGAGTATTCTCTTTTTCATTTGCTGTTGGATGAGTTAACATATTGGAAGGTTTGTTTACAACAAGCATATTTTCATCTTCATAAATAACATCAAGCGGAATATTTTGAGGTAGAATTTCAGTTTCTTCAATGTCTTCAAATTCAATTTTATCTTTTATTTGAACAGTATATGATGGTTTCTGTTCTTTTCCATTAACCAAAACTTTGCCAGACTTTATCAGTTTCTGAAAATGAGAGCGTGAGATATTTTCAAACATATCGCTCAAATAATTGTCAAGACGACCTTCTTCCGTAACAATTAAAACTTCCTTCATTATAGCTTTCTCGTGAATATTATAGAGATAATTAAACCAATTACTGCAATAGTTATATAAACATCCGAAATATTGAAAATTGGAAAATCAATAAATGTTAATTCAAAGAAATCTCTTACATATCCATAAGTAAGTCTTTCATAAAGATTTCCAAAAACACCTGAAGTCAAAAAACTTAATAGTAAAAGAAATTTTTGACTTGTCTTGTCAATGTTTTTAACCAAATACAAGAAAATAATAAAAATGACAAGAATCGAAAAATATGCCAAAAAGTCATTTGAATTACTCAATATACTAAACGCAGCACCCGTATTTTTTGCATAAGTTAAATTCAATATAGGAGAGTCAAATATAAATCCCCTTTTCAAGTTGTTAATAATAATTGATGACGTATAAAAATTTGCGAAAGACAACAAAAGCAACGTAATTGCAAAATAAATAAAATTATTTATCTTTTTCATTTTTTACCTCAATATATTTGTTTTTTGGAATAACATTGACTCTGCTCATCGCAAATCCAACTCCTGAAACTCTCATTTCAAGAATATCGTTATCTTTAAATTCTGGATGCATCACCACATAAAATGCATTTGCGTATTCATTAACATTATCATCATTTGCATTAACGATTCTTTCTAAAAGATTTGATTCTGGGAGTTTTCGATAGACTCCTTCTGTATTTTTTTGAGGGTATGTTATTTTTTCATGACCTAAAGAAATTACAACTTCTCCATTTCTTGGCGGAAGAACTTTTAACCCTATTACATAAGGCTTTCCAGCTTCAGTCTGCGAAGGAGCAAACAAATCCGCAGGAACATATTTTGCACTTCCATAATTGAGATATGTTTTCTCAAGATAAATAGAATCAGATGCTATTTGCCAATTACCTCTTGTCTTTTTAAGATAATAAACACATGAAGAAACATTTTCAATTGAACCATAATCAGGTACTAGTTTCGATTGCAATGAAGATGTACCAACTGCATGTTCATCAACTTCAACTATGGCATCATCTTTGCTTGTGAATGTTATTTTTTTTATTTTGCAACTGTATTTTATATCTGGATAAGTTTCAAACGTCGATTTTACAAGCTTGAAATATACCTCTTTGTTAAACCCATCACTATTAACATATTTGTCTGAATACAAAGTTTTCAACTCATCAATTTTATAAGAATTTGAATATTCAGTATGAAGCTTAAAAAATCTTTTTATCTCATCCTTTGGTGACAATCGTGATGGTTGAGGTTTATTAAAAAATCCCTGCCTTGTCAAAAGTGCAATATTATCTACCTTCTGCTCCGCTTGAGCACAAAGTGGTAAAATAAACATCAATAATATCGCCGTTAAAAATTTTTTCATTAAAACCTCTTGCAGAGATTATATATTAAATCTCGCAAAATTAAAAGAACAATTAAACAATTTAATCAATTTTTGATAATTCATGTATATTACTAAAAGCTTTTACTAAAAAACGCTTTTCAGAAATTTCATTGTTTAATTTTAGGATGTCTGTACAATACAAAATTTCATCAGGATTTTTTAAGTATTTCAATAAACATTCTTCATTCAAATTCATGCATTTATCCTCGATATCCTATTACATATACAATTTTAAGGATATATAGAAAAAACACATCAACCTTACGGAGCATAAAATGGGTTTACACCCTCGACCATTTGAAGTATTTATCCTTCCCAAAGTTCATCATCATAATGAGTGAATTCAAGGTGTTCAAATACAACGGTATCGCCATTTTTAATTCCACGTTTTCTTAATTCTTCAAAAACGCCCATACTTTTGAAAATATTTTGCAATCTTAAAACCTGCTCAAGATTTCTTGCATCAGTTACAGCAGCTAAACGCTTTATCTTCCCACCAAAAACTACAAACGTATTTTTATCAGCTTTTACGATTTCAAACTTACTATCATCGTTGTCATAAGCTCCAGTATCTTCTTGTACTTCAACCTTTAATTCTGGTTTCGGAATTTCGTTAACTTTTTTAGAAACAAAAGCCTTAAGTTCTTCTACATTTTCATGACTCGCCGCAGAAATCATGAATACATCTTCTGCAATACTTTTAAATTCTTTGTAATATTTTTCTCTTTCTTCTTCACTTAAAACATCTATCTTGTTCAAAACTACTACTTGATACAAATCAGCAAGTCTTTGTGAATGCTTTTTTAACTCTGCATTTATTTTCTTGTAATTTTCAACCGGATTTTCCATTGTTAAATCCACAATGTGAAGCAAAAATCTACATCTTTCAACATGTCTTAAAAAGTCCAAACCAAGTCCAACTCCCTCAGATGCACCTTCGATCAACCCTGGAATATCAGCAACAACGTATCCATCGCCGTTAGGTTTTGTCACAACTCCTAAATTTGGAATAAGCGTTGTAAATGGATAATCCGCAATCTTTGGTTTTGCAGAACTTATTACACTTATTAAGGTTGATTTACCAGCATTTGGCATACCTAAAAGTCCAACATCTGCAATAAGTTTTAATTCTAATCCGATTTCTCTTTCAATTGGAGGTTCTCCTGGTTCGCAAAATTGTGGGGCTCTTTTTTGAGCTGTTGCAAAACGAGCATTTCCTCTACCGCCTCTGCCACCTTTAGCAACAAGTAGTGTTTGATTTGGCTGTGTTAAATCTCCGATAATCTTTCCTGTTTTAACTTCTTTTACCGTTGTGCCCAGAGGGACCTTAATATACAAATCTTTTCCGCATCTTCCATGCTGCGTTTTAATTCTTCCGTTTACTCCAGATTCAGCTTTAAATACATATTGTTTCTTGAAATCCATAAGAGTAGCAAGGTTTTCATCAGCAACAAGATAAACATCGCCACCGTTTCCGCCGTCACCACCAGCTGGACCACCTTTGTCTACATATTTTTCTCTACGCCACGCAACCATACCGTTTCCACCACGGCCAGAAATTACTTTTATTTTTGCTTTATCTAAAAATGCCATTTTTATTTTTTTCCCGTATAATATCTTTGTAATAATACAATAAAAAAAGAAAAATGAGTACGGAAAGAAAAAGTTTATTTACACAAACTCCTGTTATGACAGGAGAAGGATATGAAAATATTATCGTAGCAATAGAATCAAGTTGCGACGAAACAGCTTGCGCCATCGTAAAAAATGGGAGAGAAGTTCTCGCAAATGTAGTTGCATCACAAATAAAAACCCACAGACTTTATGGCGGAGTCATTCCAGAAATTGCGGCAAGAGAACACTTAAACTCTATAAATCCTGTAATTATGGAAGCCTTTTTACAAGCAAACTTAAAGCCAGAAGATGTTACTGCTTTTGCAGGTACCGTCGGCCCTGGGCTTGTTGGAGCTTTACTTGTAGGATTGAATGCAGCAAAAACCTTAGCATTGATTTACGATAAACCTTTTATCGGAATAAATCACCTAAATGCGCACATTGCAGCTAACTACATTGATACAGATTTGAAACCACCATTTCTTGCTCTCTTGATAAGCGGTGGACATACACAAATTATTGATGTTAAATCACACGCAGAACAAGAAATTATTGGTGAAACGATAGACGATGCCGTCGGAGAAGCTTATGATAAGGTTGCAAGACTTATTGGATTACCTTATCCCGGAGGCCCTGTTCTTGACAAACTTGCAAGAGAAGGAAATCCTAAGGCTTATATTTTGCCAGTGTCAAAAGTTGGAAAATATGACTTTAGTTTAAGTGGAATTAAAACAGCTATGCTTCGTCTTGTAAATAAGTTGAAAGCGGAAAATTCACTTAAAGAGCTAACTCCAGAAATGCAAATCACAAAAGATGTTTGTGCAAGTTTTCAAGAAAATGTTTCAAAAACTCTGTTGAAAAAGGTTAAAGCTGCTGCAGACGAAAGAGGATACAAACAAATAGTCCTCGCAGGCGGTGTTGCTGCAAATTCAGAAATTAGAAGAAAATTCTTTGCGCTTGAAAACGAAGGATACAAAGTTAATGCTCCTATTTTAAAATATTGCACGGACAATGCAGCAATGGTCGCATCCTGTGCATACTTTGCTCAAAACACTTTCGACGACATCAACGTTGAGGTCTTTTCAAGAGTTAAATCATAAAAACTAACTATTCACCTTTTCTCTTGTTATATTCTTCAATGAAGCTTGTATCAAATTTTCCTGACATATACACTTCATCTTCAACTATGTCTTGATGAAATGGCAAAGTTGTTTCAACACCAGTTATGACAAATTCTTTTAGTGCACGATACATTCTTCTTCTTGCTTCGTGTCTGTCACGTCCCCAACAAATAACCTTTGCTATCATAGAGTCGTAAAAAGGTGGAATTGTATAACCTTGATAAACATGGGAATCCACTCTTACTCCAAAACCACCTGGAGGAACATAAGCATCAATTTTTCCAGGACAAGGAATAAAATTCTTTTCAGGATTTTCAGCATTTATTCTGCACTCAATCGCATGTCCTCTCAAAATAATATCCTTTTGAGTAAAACTTAATTTTTCGCCAGCTGCAACATAAATTTGTTCCTTTACGATATCAACGTTAGAAATCATTTCTGAAACACAATGCTCAACTTGAATTCTCGTGTTCATTTCCATAAAGTACCAATTTTTATCATTATCAAGCAAGAATTCAAGAGTACCAGCCCCTTCATATTTTATAGCCTTTGCCGCCTTTATAGCCGCGTTACAGATTTGATCTCTTGTTTCTTGGTCAATTGCAATTGACGGAGTTTCTTCAATAAGTTTTTGGTGACGTCTTTGAATAGAACAATCACGCTCTCCCAAATGAACAACATTTCCGTATTGATCACCAATAATTTGAACTTCAATATGGTGAGGGTTTTCAACAAACTTTTCGATATAAACATCGTCATTAGAGAAATTATTCAATGCCTCTTGTTTGCAGATGTTTAGCATAGATTCGAGTTCATCTTCTTTTCTGACGATTCTCATCCCTTTTCCGCCACCACCGGCACTGGCTTTTATAATAATAGGATAGCCACATTTGATAGCAAATTCTTTAGCTTCATCAAGACTCTTTATAACGCCAGTTCCTGGAGTGATAGGAACACCCGCTTTTGTCATAGTTTTTCTTGCATTTGATTTATCACCCATAAGAGTAATAGATTCAGGACGAGGTCCTATAAATTTTATACCATGTTTTTCACATATTTGAGCAAATTCTGCATTTTCTGCTAAAAATCCATACCCAGGGTGGATTGCATCAGCCCCGCATAACAATGCAGTCGATATAATCGCTGGAATATTCAAATAACTTTTTGAACTTTGTTGCGGCCCTATACAATAAGCCTCTGTTGCAAGACTAACGTGCAATGCCTCTGCATCTGCTTGTGAATACACAGCAACTGTAGGAATTCCAATTTCTCTACAAGCCCTGATAATTCTTACAGCAATTTCGCCTCTGTTAGCAATCAAAACCTTTTTGAACATGAAAATCCTCTATTCTACATACATCAATACTTGTCCGAACTCAACTGGTTGTGCATTTTGAACACAAATTTCAACAATTCGTCCAGATACGTCTGATTCTATTTCATTCATCAACTTCATCGCTTCTATCACGCAAACTGTTTGACCTTCAGCGATAACATCACCAACTTCAACAAATGGTGCTGCATCTGGTGAAGATGCCGCATAAAAAGTTCCAACCATTGGTGAACATATTGATTTTCTTGTATCGGTTTTTACTGTTATATTCTCTTGAATAGTTCTTGTTTCAGTCGGAATAGCTGCGGCTGCTGCAACTTTTTGTTCCTTCTTAACAACAACTTCTTTATCTCCGTCTTTTATCGAAATTTCGGTCAAACCGTTATCGTTTAAAAGACCTATTATTTCCTTTAAACTATGTTTTTCGTACATATTGATTCTCCTCGAATAATATTAGCAACGATCTAAATATTCATTAGTTCTTGTATCAACTCTTATCATATCTCCGTTTTGAACAAAGAATGGAACGTTAACAATCGCACCAGTTTCCAAAGTTGCACGTTTTGTACCACCCTGTGCGGTGTTTCCTTTTTCTGCTGGAGGTGTATCTGTAACTTCAAGTTCAACTTGGAATGGCAAGTCAACACCAATAATTTTTCCATCGTGAGTCAATACTGAAAGATTCATATTTTCTTTCAAATATTTAATACCATCACCGATTTGATCTCCTGTAAGAGAAATTTGTTCGTAAGTTTCGGTATCCATCATTACATAATCCGAACCTTCTTTATATAAATATTGCATTTCTTTTCTATCAAGCATAGCTTTTGCAACTTTTTCGCCAGCTCTGAAAGTTCTTTCAACTACTTGTCCTGTTTCAATTTTTTTTAGTTTTGTTTTTACAAATGCTGCACCTTTTCCTGGTTTTACATGCAAAAACTCGATTACTGACCAAAGACCGTTATCTAATTCAAGTGTTAGACCTGTTTTTAAATCATTTACTGATATCATAAGTGACTCCTATTACTGTTAACTCGTTAAGAGTATCATAAAAAAATTTTTTTTACAAATTTTTAAACATAATCACTTTTAAAAATACATTTACAAATATCAGTAACCCAAAATAATTCTATTATAATTATCTAAATATTGCCTTGATAGCTTTTCATTTCCCAATTGTTTGTATATATATGCAAGATTAAAATGGAATTCAGGAACAGTATTTTTAAATCCAATAGCCTTTAAGAATGCTATTTTTGCTTTTTTCAATTCTCCTATTCCTGTGTATGCACAACCCAAATTGTAATATGCATAAGGAAATTCATCATTGTATTTTGAGGCAAGTTTAAAATTCTTTATTGCACTGTTATATTGTTCGTCTTCAAGATATACAACTCCTGCATTGTAATAAGCTTTATAAAAGGTTTTATCTTTCATAATCGCCCTATTGTACATAAATAATGCTTCATTTTTTTTGCCTTTTTCCTGCATTATGTTCCCCAAAAGCAACCAGTCAGATGCACTTCTGTCATCATCCTTTATTTTTGTAAGGCTATTAAGAGCTTCATCAAGATTATTTTCTCCGTAATAAAGTGTTGCATATTCGCTCAAAGTCATCTCTTCACTGTCATTGTTTTTCAACTCAACAGGTATTCTTGAATCTGACTTCTCTCCTTTAAAAAACGATTTAAAATCAGCTCCAAAACAAAAGTTAGTATTTAAAAATATCAATAGTATAATCAAAAACTTTTTCATATCCACAACATCATATCCTCAAAAAAATTAAAATCAAAAGATGTGTAACAAAATGTAAAATTTCTTCTGAAACATGAGATTTTTTCCCAACTTGAGCCGATATCTTAAACGTACTATAAAGGAGTGTTTTATGGCAGATTTTGCAATCGGCAGCGTTTCCTCAAAGAGCGTTAAAGCACAAGAAAGGGACGAAGCCAAAGAAATTTATCTTAAGGAAAAGTCTGAAGCAAGCATTTGGTCAGAAAATGTTGATGTTACTAATGAGCAAATTACAAGTCTTGATGTTAACATTGCCGATATAAAAAATGTTATCAAAGGACTTTCTACGGATTTAGCTGTCATTGCATCTAACAAAGAAAAAGTTGGAGAAGATTATAAGACTCTGGTTTTCCTACATGATGCGTTAAAAAACAAACCAAAATATGCTCTCACTCCTGATGAGAAAAAGTTCTTGGCAAATTTTACCGAGAAAAAAGTTGCATTAGAGGATCAAAAAAACCAACTTACTGTAAACTTTGAAGAGCTTGACAAGCTTATAGAAGTAAAGAAAAAAGATGCAGAGGCAACAGAAAAGAAGCAAAAAGAGATAAAAGAAAATCTTGAAAAGACGATAGAACCACGATACAAAAAAGAAGATGAAGAAGCTCAAGATGCTTATAAAGTTTGGAAAAAACTTGAAAAAGAAGTTGAAGAAGAGGAGCGAAACAAAAAATAAAAACTTGAATAAAAAATAGAGCAGAAAAATTTCTGCTCTATTTTTTTTATTCTTCATACAAGAATTCACGAAGATGTTTCAATTCAAGTCGCATTTTAAATCTACCAGTTTCTTTGTCGATATCTTCTCCCAAAGTAATGGCATCAATATATTGGAAATTTCCATCCAAAACACCGTCTTGCATATCAAGATAGGCGATTGAAACAGCCAAATCTTTAACATCAAGTTTTCCGTCATTATCTGTATCTTGAACGTAAAACAAGTTTTTATAAGATGCTATCATATTTGAATCTTTAATATCACCTTCACATTTAAAGAGTCTTTTCAATGCTGTAATTTGATAATTTATATATTCAAACAATCCTAAATCTTCACTCATCGAATGTTTTTTTATAATTCCATAAGCAATTGTTTCAAGCGCATCAACGTATCTCTTTTTATCTGCAGGATTTTTAATGTTAATTTGAGTTTCTGGAAAAAGTGAAAACGCATTAACAAGAACGCCCACAGTTGCTTTATATAGATTTACACTGTTTGTTAGCCAGTTGTAATAACGTTGAAATAGTGCAGGAACAACATTATGTTTAGTTATTGATATTGAATTTGATAAATATTTTGCACGATTTGAATTGCCCTTTTGTAGGGAAGGTTTGGTGGTAAACATATAAACTCTCTCTTCTTACTTACTTGCTTCTTATATATATAAAAGGTAAATAGGAAGAGAGAATTTCAATTTAAATTTATTTTGTTACAAAATTAACATCAGCTTAAAAAATCATACACTTTTATAGAAGTCATTTTGTCATAATCTTCTACGCTCAATGTATTTGGGGCTTTTACTTTCTCTTCAAGACCCTTTTTCAAAAGCTCAGGTTGTTTCTTTATTAAGGTATTGTCAGCACTAACGATATCTCTTTTTATAGTGCAAACTGCATTTTTAACTGCCTGTTCGGTTGGAGCGCCATGTCTATTAACCTTTTCTTGCACGTCATAGCTTGCCCAATCTTGTGGAAGTTTCTCGATATTGGCATATCCTTTATCGCCGTCAAGTCTTTTTTGAACTTCGCTTGTCAAAATCTTGGTAACATATTCTTTTTGACTTTCGAAATGACATGGCATAATGATTTCTTCACCAATAATTTCTTCTGGATCTCTTTTGTCATATTTTTTGAACATTTCGGCTGCAATGTGTAAATGGCCTAATTCCATGACAAAAAATTCTTCCCAAACTTGTCTAATTTTTGGATCTAACTCATCTTTATAGCATGTATAGTAATTGCAAACTTCTGTGAATTCGTGAAGCAACAATTTTTCAAATGGTGATTCCAAAGGATCAATCAAGGATTCATACATTGTAACGTGTTCTTCTTCTACATCACAAATTTCTCCATACATTCTTCTCAAATCATCATTTCCGTACATCATTCCATGCTCTGCATAAAAATTATGGGTTTGTTGTTCTCCAGAAACGAGGGTCAATATATTAACCTTTGTTTTAGGAGAAGTTACGTCTTTGTTGTATGGTTCACGAAGTCTTATGGCATTACAGTTATGGTGATATTGAGTTGGTCTGCCAATAACAACATCTGTTTGTTTTTGAAGGATATCATTTGGAGAAATCCCTTCTATCATATATGCCCATTGACTGTATCTATATAAATGGTCAAAGTCTTCTAACAAACCAAAGTCAAATGTTTCTTTTACATATTCATCAGGTTCGTTTTGAGCAAGCCAAGCTGTTAAGTCAACCGCAACTTGTTCGTATCCCAAAGTTGTTTCAAGAACACTTTGGGCTGCTGGTGTTAACCAGTTTACTGTTGTTTGCTGCATATCTTCAATTCTTCTTATTCTTGCAAGCATTTTTCTATCTTCAAGTTCTAAATTTGGAACAAGTCTTGTCAATGCATGTTTAAATCCCCACGCTTCAATTTCTATACCATTCATAAGAATTTGTCTTGTTCTTGTGTAACAATCAACTTCAGTTTTATTAAATGGCCTTTTAACTATGTCATGCCAAGTTCTTAGCTGTTTGTCTATCGACATACCCTTTTCTTTTAAAACATTCATTTTTTTCTCCTTTTATAAACAAAGTGCGTGAGCGAATAGCTCTCCTACTTTGTGGTTGTAGTATCTACCATCATCTTTAGCAAAAAGGTTTTCCCAATGACTTTCCTTTGACCCATCGACTGAATAAGATGGATTTGTCATCATTAGATGGTGAGTATTTGTGTCATATCTAAATGGGAAAAGATTACTTGTTTGCATAAAACTTGGCAATTTATCACTTGCAAGATAAAAACCGAAAAGTGCGGTGTTTATTCTATTTAACCTTTGCTCATATGAAAGTGTTCCCTCACAGTTGTCATTTTCAACTTCGACTCCAGGAGCATAATCTCTCATATATTTCACTCTTTCAGACAATTCTCTAACCGCATAGAAATCATCTCCTGTTATATAATCAGTACCTGCCGTAAGTCCCATATTTCTATACCTTTCAAAATCGTCTGAACTTTTTTCACCAACAAAACTTATATCTGTTTTTCCACTTCTTGCTCTGATTTCGTTAAGTATATATTGCATTTGAGGATACTCTGGCAAAGCGCCAATGCCCGTATAATTATCACAATCATATCCACCAATATGTTTGGCAGAATCTATAAACATTGACTCAAAACCCAGATTCATAAGCTTCACACATTCGTTTATATATATTTCTGTGTGTTCTGGATTGCACCAATCAAAAGTTATATCTGACCTGTCAGGATGAGCTACTTTCATCTGGTCAGCAGATATAATCATTCTAAATCCTGTTTTTATTCCTCTAAAGTGTGCCAAATCGTTAAAAGCTTTTATTTGAACTTCTGCCGGAACATTCAAGGCATAAGAAATTATATTGTCGCTGTATCCTGCATTGAGTTTTAAGCCATAAATAGAATTTTCTTCAAACGGACCTTTATTGTATCCATCTCCATAAATATTTGGGAAAATTTGAGAAATAATTATACAATTTGCCCAGCTTCGTGCAGATGGCGGAATTGCAGGCAAAATTTTCATCAGACTTAAAATTCCACAGCAATCTCTGTCGCCGTTCATCTCTGAAATTGCTCTGTTATTTATTTCAATATAATTTGCAAGCCTTCCCCATTTGTCGCCATAATTAGGAGTTTTTATCTCATCAGGAAATTTCTCATAAAAAACATTCCCCTCTGATAATGTAACTATTAAATCAACCGATTCTTTTAGTGAACAGTTTAAGAGTTCTGAAGGTACGATATTACCAACCCACCTTTTACTTGTTCCTAATGCATTATAAATATGACCTGCAAATTTATTATTTGTTTTCAATTTTGTTGAGAAGTCAGATGCTTCAAGAAGTTTATTTACACAATTTTCCATAACGGATTTATAAACAACAATATAGAAAAAATCATTAGCCAACATGGTATATAACTATAACTATGATTTTTGTTTTTTATCCATTTTTATCTTTTTTCTTTTTTGGTAATTATCGTCATAAAGGTATTTTGAGCCATTAACAAAGCTTTGTACAACAGCCTTTGCGAAAACATTTCTTGCTGACCAATAAGAAGTATGTGCTAAAAGTGCAGAACGTCTTGACCAAACTTTAGAATTGTCGTAAATTACCCCCTTTGGATTTTTAAAAGTTATACCTGTCAATTTTTCATACTGCCTCAAGGTAAAATTTTGAGAAGATGGAAAACCTAAAGGATCTTCTCTAAAGTTTACGGTTAGAAAGAACATTCCGTTTTCCATTATGTATTTGAACATGTACTTTGTGTAGAAGTTCAGTTCGTAATTTTTATCACCCAAGTCGGAATAAAAGAGTGGAAGTGGACTTGCAAAATTTACAACACCTTTTACTTTTCCTTTTGGGGCACAGTATAATTTTGTTGCTGTATCGATGTTTAGGTAATTTTGTTTCAACTCTGTTTTATTTTGGTTAAGCACTAAATGTCCATTGTTGGAAAGCACTCCTAAATTACCCTTATTGTGCATAATGGCGGATAAACAGGTGTCTTCACGAGGGTATTTCCTTGCAAAATCAGACATCTCATCATCAGATAATGCATTGAACAGGTATTCAAGCTTTATATACGGAATTTTATAGATGAGATATTGATATGTCACAAAAGTTCCAGCCGAATATCCATATAAAATTACATTTTGATTTTCGTCTTTTTTTATTTGGTTGTTCAACTCATCAAGAACTGGAAGCATATTATGTTCTTTTTGAATCCATATCGCATCATGTAAGAACTGTGTTAAAAGGCTTCTGACCTCGTATGCAAAAATCGCAGTATAAACTTTTGAGAGATTTATACGCTCCTTGACAAATTCTAAATCAGTTTTGCTATCATATCCCCAGAAGAAAATTTGTGGTTCATCATTTATTTTTACATGATTTTCTGCACTCCAACGTTTTATTTGAGGATTTTTTTCAAACTTCTTTTTCAAAACTGGATGTAATTTTCTTACCCCTTTTTCGTACCAGTTTTTCATTTTTTCATCGTTATTATTCGACCCATTTATGTACAGAAAAGTCAAAGTTCTATCCTCTGCACAACAATACAAAGGCATAAAAAGAATCAAAAACAGTACAATTAAAATCTTCTTCATATAAAGAATTATATCATAATAAAACTTAATTATTTTTTTTGAGTTATAATTGATTTGAAGAAGGTGTTTACGATGTATGATAAGAAATCATTAAAGGCTGAGGAATTTATTGATAATCAAGAAATTCTATCTTCGCTTGAATACGCAGAAAAAAACAAGAAAAATAGAGCCTTAATAGAACAAATTATAAAGAAAGCTGAAGAAAGAAAAGGTTTATCACATAGAGAAGCTTCTGTTTTGCTTGCTTGTGGGGAGGCGGATTTAAACGAAAAAATATTTGAACTTGCCAGACAAATTAAGCAAGATTTTTATGGAAACAGAATTGTTTTATTTGCACCACTTTATTTGTCAAATTACTGTATAAATGGCTGTGTATATTGTCCTTATCATGCTAAAAACAAACACATTCCTCGAAGAAAAATGTCCCAAGAAGAAATTGAAAAAGAAGTTATTGCACTTCAGGATATGGGGCATAAAAGACTTGCGATTGAAACAGGAGAAGACCCTGTTAACAATCCAATTGAATATGTAATTGAAAGTTTAAAAACAATATACAGCATAAAGCATAAAAATGGTGCTATAAGACGTGCAAACGTTAATATAGCAGCAACAACAGTAGAAAACTACAGAAAATTAAAAGAAGCTGGAATTGGAACTTATATTCTATTTCAAGAAACGTATAATAAAAAAAGTTATGAAAAACTTCATCCAACTGGCCCTAAACACAATTATGCCTACCATACAGAAGCTATGGACAGAGCCATGGAGGGTGGAATTGATGATGTTGGGTTAGGAGTTTTATTTGGACTTGAGGGTTACAAATACGAATTTACAGCATTGTTAATGCATGCAGAACATCTTGAAGCTGTTCATGGTGTTGGACCTCATACAATAAGTGTTCCAAGAATAAGACATGCTGATGATATTGACCCAAAAGCATTTGACAATGGAATTGATGATGAAACTTTCTGCAAGATTGTTGCCTGCATAAGAGTTGCAGTACCATATACGGGAATGATTTGTTCTACAAGGGAATCAAAAGAAGTTAGGGCAAAAGTTCTTAAACTGGGGATTTCACAAATTTCAGGAGCATCAAAAACTTCTGTGGGCGGGTATGCAAAAGACTCAGAAGAAAATTCTTGCGAAGAAGATTCGTCACAATTTGATGTAAATGATACAAGATCTTTGGACGATGTAATAAAGTGGTTAATGGAAGAAGGATACCTTCCAAGTTTTTGTACAGCTTGTTATAGAGAAGGAAGAACCGGCGAAAGATTTATGGAAATATGTAAATCAAAACAAATTCAAAACTGCTGTCAACCAAATGCCCTATTAACTTTGAAGGAATATCTTGAAGATTATGCATCAGAAGAAACTAAAAAAGTTGGAAATGAACTTATAAAAGAGGAAATTCCAAAACTTTATAACAAAACATTAACGAGAAAAGTTGAAGAACTTTTAAAAGATATTGAACAGGGCGGAAGAGATTATAGATTTTAAAAAACGGAGTTTATTATGAAAGGAATTATTCTTGCAGGTGGTGCAGGCACAAGATTATACCCATCAACAATGGTTGTTTCAAAACAATTGCTACCAGTTTACGACAAACCAATGATTTATTATCCAATATCAGTTCTTATGCTTGCAAATATCAAGGATATTTTAATTATCTCAACGCCGCAAGATTTACCAAATTTTAAAAAGTTTTTAGGAACTGGAGAACAGTTTGGATTGAATTTTTCATACGTTGAGCAACCATCTCCTGACGGATTGGCTCAAGCTTTCATTTTAGGGAAAGACTTCATTGGAGATGATAATGTATGTCTTATTTTAGGGGATAACATATTTTTTGGTGAAGGTTTCTCAATTTTGTTAAAATCGGTTGTAGAAGATATTAACAAGAATGGCGGAGCTACTGTTTTTGGATACAGAGTTAAAGATCCTGAAAGATTTGGCGTTGTTGAATTTGACAAAAATAATAAGGCCGTTTCAATTGAAGAAAAGCCTAAAAAACCAAAATCAAATTACGCCGTTACTGGATTATATTTTTATGATAATAACGTTGTTGAATATGTCAAAAACCAAAAACCTTCTGCAAGAGGCGAACTTGAGATTACAGATTTAAACAACAAATATCTTGAACAAGGCAAGTTGAATGTGGAACTCTTTGGTCGTGGTTTTGCTTGGCTTGATACAGGAACTCACTCTTCACTTCTTCGTGCAGGACAATATGTTCAAACAATTGAAGAAAATCAAGGTGTTAAAATTGCTTGCTTGGAAGAAATCGCTTGGAAAATGGGATTTTTAACAAAAGAAGATTTGCTTAAACAATCTGAAAAATATAAAAATAATGAATATTACAATTATATAAAAGAACTTGTAAAAGATTAGCCGATGTTCTTCATCTTTTAGGTAATGCATAATTTTTTTGAATTTTGTATAACATTTTTATGATTACGAAATTAGACGAAAAAAATTTTGATGAATACACAAAATCTGGACTTAAAGTTGTAGAATTTTTTGCAGAGTGGTGTGGTTACTGCAAAATGCAAAAACCAATTCTTGAAGAAATGGAAAAGGTGAACATCGGTCAAATAGATGCAGAAAAATCACCTTCAATTGCGAGAAAATTCAACATTAACGGTTTTCCAACAATGATTATAATGAAGAACGGAAGCGAAGTCGATAGACTGGTTGGCTTTCATTCTAAATACGATATTATGAGTGTTGTTATGAAATATTTAAAATAGGCAAGAATTTATCAATTGCAATTCCAGAAAATATACTTACTATAAGTAATATCGAAATTACAAGCAAGGTGTTTTTGCACTTGTTATTTTTCAAAAGAACGAGTAACCCCAAGCCTGCGCCCGATGATAGCCCAGCAATTAACGAACCAAAACTTATTGTTTTTTCAAGGTATAGCATAACAACTAAAACTGATATACTACAATTTGGAATAAGTCCAACTATTGAAATCAAAACCGGTTGCATCATAGAGTTTTCAAACACGAATTCTCGAACGACCTCAATTCCAAAATGAGATAGAACATAGTTTAAAATACAACATGTTATAAAAATAAATGTAAAAATATTGTAGGTGTGTTTTATCGGATGAAGTAGAAATGGCTCACTTTCAGTAATTTCATGATTGCAACAGCCTTTTTCGAATGTAATTTTTTCCGCAACGAGATTTTTCTGGAAAACTTTTCCAAAAATGAAATCAACCACATATCCAACAACAACTCCTAATAAAAATTTGATTAGAATGATTTGCGCAATGAGTTTTGTGTTAGTTACATCCGCAATCAAGACAGGAATAGCCTCATCTGATGTTGCAATGTAAACGGAGAGCAATGTACCTATAGATATAAACCTTTTAATATACAACGTACTTGCTATAACAGAAAATCCGCATTGTGGTATAATAGCAATTAAAGCACCAATTATCGGACCTGCTTTTTTCGAATACTGCATAAATGTTGCGATTTTTTGTGAAAATTTTTCTTCAAAAAGTTCAATTATCACAAATATCAAAAATAGCGCCGGTATTAGTTTTATACTATCAACAAATGCATCTGCTAAAAATTCTGGTAAAACTATATTGTCCATTATCATATTTTAAATTATAATACGAATAAAAAAAAAGGAGATGATAAAAATGTATCAATTGTATGTTGAAAAAGAAGATGCTTTTTCTGAAGATTTAGTCGGAGAATACACAAAACTTGAAGATGCTCGTGCAAAATTAGAAAAAATAAAAGCTAAAACACCAAATATTTCTTATAGAATAGAAGAACTTGCTGGTGGTTTTAATAGCTACGGAGAAAGACTTTCAAGTATAGTAGAAGAGGGATAAAGTATGAGAAAAAAATCAATTCTTTCCTTGTTTATACTTTGCCTTATCGGTATCTATTTTATGGTTTGCGGTTTTACATTTTTCAAAAGAAGTCTTAAAACCCCAAAAGTAGAAGTTAAACAAGAGGTTGTATCTAAAAACAACACCAGTGATGTTTGGTGTATCACTTTCCAACTTATTTGGAACGAACTTATGGATAAACTCCAAAAACCAGTAGTATTCGAGGGTGGAAATCCAGAACTCGCAAATGAACTTAATAAAAAGTTGTATACAAAAGATTTAATATCAGAAAAATCCTGCTATCTTGCTGATGGAAAAATCTCTCAAAAGCTTAAAAAGAAAATCGAAAAAGATATCTACAAAAAGTTTAAAGAAAAAAGTGATATCTTGGACAAAATCGACTGGAATGCAAAGGAAACTTATCTTTTCTATGCAATGCTTAAAAAAGACTTTTTGTTCCTCACTCCTTTCGACAAACTTCCAAATCAATACTTTAACTCAAAAGACAAAGTTAAATACTTTGGAATAAACAAGAAATCAAATCACAAACTTTATAAAAATGTCGATGTAGTTTTCTACAACAATCGTAACGATTTTGCCGTTAAACTTAATACGAAAGAAAATGAAGAAATCATTTTATATCGTACAGACAAGCAAGATTCATTTGAAAACCTTTACAAAAAGGTAAATAAAAAATATTATGATGAATTTGGTAAAGATGATATATTAGAAATTCCAAATATCGATGTTAACAAACTCATATCCTATGATGTTCTTTGCGGAAAAAGAATAGTAGGAACAAATTATGTGATCGGTCAAGCACTTCAAACAATTAAATTCAAACTTGATGACAAAGGCGGAACATTGAAAAGTGAAGCTGCAATGACAGTTATGAAAACATCTATGCCTATAATAAGAGATGAAAGATATTTTATATTTAATAAACCTTTCGTTCTCTTCTTGAGAGAAAAAGGTAAAGATAAACCATATTATGCAATGAGAATAGAAGATGCAAAATATTTGGTAAAATAAAAATAAAAATGGGTTCAGTGTTGATATTTACATAAAAAAAAGATCATTTAAACATAATGGAAACACAGTTCTAAGAACTTGTCGCAATGAAATCGATGAAAGTGGTTTTATCCGTAACGGAAAACCAAAAAGTATCATAAATGTATTTAAGGACATAGTTGCACAAATAAGTTCACAACGAGAAAGAACAGCAAAATTGTCATCTATTACTGAAAGTGACTTAACCGTTTTTAAAAAATAAAAATTACAAAAATAATAAAGAACGAACCAAAATTGGTTCGTTTTTTTATTGATCTGAATCAGGAAAATCTTTTAACATTTTTGCAAAATCCGATGGTTTAACATTTTGAATGAAATCTCTGAATTCTTCAGATTCTTCTTCATCTTTCGCCGTATCAGTAGAAACAGAGCCAGTTGCCAAAACTTTCGCTGCAACCAATATCGGTGCATCTGCTCTCATCGCAATTGCAATTGCATCTGATGGACGAGAGTCAATTTCACTTTCATCACCTGTTTCTTCATTTACCAAAACTAATTTTGCGAAATATGTATCTTTTTCAACATCACAAATTTCAACTCTATCAAGTCTATGACCAGTTTTTTCAAAAATTTGCAAGAATAAATCATGTGTCATTGGACGAGCTACAATAAGATTTTCAATTTTTCTTATAATTGCACTTGCTTCAGCAGAGCCAATCCAAATTGGTAATGCTTTTCTATTATCTTTATCATGAAGCACTACAATCGGAGAACCTGTTCTCGTATCAAGTGCTATACCCATAACTCTCATTTCAATCATGCTTATTATCCTTCTTTCAAATTATATTATAGCTGAAAATTTCAACAAATACAATCTACATTCTAACAGAACGAACAATAATATAATACCTGTAATTGTTATAGTATATAATCAAAATTACAAAATTATCTGCAACATCCTCAACCTCAAGGTAAGTTTTTGCAAGAGGTTTTCTTTTCGCACTTTTAAAAACTTTACCAACAAACATATGCAAAGAATTTCCAATCTTTTGAGTAATAGTATATCTTGGTTTTGGTAAATGTGTTCTGTAAAAATCAATCGGAACAATTTCTTTTTTGTAAACAGGCAAGATATGAACAATCAGTCCATTTTGCTTAAACAGTATATACTGCTTTCCCTTATGTTCACGTGGAGTCAAGTCATAATAACCTGGCTTAATTGTTATAGTTTTAAAATATAATGGCGAACTTAACCTTAAAAGTGGATAAACAGAATATGAAGCATCCTTGTTGTCATAATACTGTCCTGGGTCAATTCCGTGAATATATGAAAAATCTGGAACTTTCATATCCAAATAAATCTTTCTATAATCCGATTCTGCAGCCATAGAAATAGATACGAACATATTAAGTATTACGAGTAAAGTTAAAATTTTCTTCATACATCTATTTTAATAATTATTTGAGATTTTTCAAGGAAATTCCAGATTTTACCAAATCAGCTTTCTTCTTCATTTCATCTCTTTTCTTTTCAAGCTGTCTTTGTTGACCATAACCCAAAAATACATATATCAAAATTCCTATCAATAGCCATAGTGGAAACATTGTAGTAGAAGTTTTCAAAAATTTCATTGAATATACCATAAGACTTCCACAAGTTAAAACCCCTAATATTGGAAAATATGGAGAAAATGGGACTTTGAACGGTCTTGGTCTATCTGGATCAGTTTTTCTCAAAATTAAAACGGCTATACATATAATGATGAACGATGTAAATGTTCCAAAATTACAAAGTTCTGCAGATATATTTAAATCCATAAACAACGAGCAAAATACAACAAGTAAACCAGATATCCAAGTAAGAATATGAGGAGTTCTAAATTTTTTGTGAACAACTCTCAATCCCTTCGGAATAAATCCATCACGACTCATAGCATATAAAATTCTTGTTGTTCCGAGTTGATAGATAAGTAGTACAGATGTTAGCCCTGCCAATGCACCAACAGAAATCAAACCCGCAAACCAATCTTTGCCAATATATCGCATAGCATGAGCGATAGGAGCTTGTGTGTCTATTGAACCAAAAGGAACAATTCCTGTTAGAGTAAGTGCAACACCTACATACAAAACAGTACAAATGATAAGTGTACCCAAAATACCGATTGGCAAATCTCTTTGTGGATTCTTCGTTTCCTCTGCTGTTGTAGAGATTGCATCAAAACCTACATAAGCAAAAAATATAATGAAGGCTCCCATAAAGACTCCTTCAAATCCGTTTGGAGCAAATGGTGTCCAATTTTCTGGTTTTATATAAAAAGAACCAACAACAATAAATGATGAAATTATAAAAATATTCACAGCAACCATAATACTTGCAAATCTTGTTGATTCTTTCACCCCTTTTATCAAGATAATTGTCAAAAAGATTACAATCAAAATTGCAGGCAAATTCATTGCCACAGGAATTTTATCAAACAAAAATGGGATTTTATCGTGAATATCAATAGAATATTTGTCGCACATTACGGAAATAGAACGATAATCATTTCTAAGCCATATCGGGAAATTCACAACAAAATCCGGTAAAACATGTCTAAACCCTTTTAAGAGTTGAGAAAGATATCCAGTCCAGGCACTTGCAACGGTGATATTACCGATTGCATATTCAAGCATCAATATCCAACCAACCATCCATGCCATAAATTCACCCATTGTTGCATAAGTATATGTATAAGCACTTCCTGCAACAGGAATCATAGCAGCTATTTCAGAATAACAAAGTGCTGAAAAAACACAAGATAATGCCGCAAGCAACATTGAAATTATAATCGCAGGACCAGCCCCAACACCTTCTGGTCCACCTTGTATTGCACTACCAATAATTGTAAAAATACCAGTACCTACAACTGCACCAATACCAATGATGATTAAATCAAAAATATTCAATGTTTTTTTTAATTCAGACTTTTTCCCTTCTGCAATCAAAACATCAGCTTTTTTCACTCTAAACATGTTAGAGAGTACAGTTTTTATCTTATTTGTTAATAGGTTCATTTTTCTTATATTCTTCCAGTTTTTTCTTTCTTGTATCAAATATTTCAACAACTCTGTTTTTCTTATATCCGTAATGCAGATAAATCAAAGCCCCAATTCCAAGCCAAGCAGGGAAAAGCAAAGTTGATTTAGTTAAAAACTGCATAGAATAAATCATAAGTCCACCACAGCAAACAATACCTGCTATCGGAAAGTATGGTGAGAATGGAACTTTAAATGGTCTTGGTCTATCTGGGTCTGTTTTTCTTAAAATCAAAACCGCAACACAAACAATTATGAACGATGTGAACGTACCAAAGTTACAAAGCTCTGCCGCAACATTCAAATCCAAAATAAGAGTTCCAATTATACCAACTATTCCTAAAACAATAGTCAATCTGTGTGGAGTGTGAAATTTTGGATGTAATTTTTGGAATGCCGGTGGGAGGAAATTATCCCTACTCATCGCAAACAAAATTCTTGTCGCTGCTAATTGCAAGACCAACAATACAGATGTTAAACCCGCAAGAGATCCGATAGAAATAAATCCAGCAACCCAGTTTTGTCCAACATTACTCATAACATATGCCATTGGTGCTTTTAGAAAATCCATTGGCACTTCAACTCCGCTTGTTGGTTGCATACCAGTCAAAACAAGAGCAACGAGAACATAAATTATTGTTGTTGCAATCAAAGAACCGATTATACCTACAGGCAAGTCTTTTTGTGGATTTTTACACTCTTCAGCTGTTGTTGCTAATGCATCAAAACCTATATAAGCAAAGAATATTATAAATGCACCCATAAAAATGCCTTCAAATCCGTTTGGAGCAAATGGTGTCCAATTGGCAGGTTTTACAAAAAACGCCCCAACCAAAACGAACAAAACAATAACAGCAATTTTTATAAATACCATAATTCCTGCCATTCGTGTTGATTCTTTTGTTCCTTTAACAAGAATTGCAGTGATAGCAATTATCGCTAAAATTGCAGGAATATTTATACAAACAGGCATTCCAAGAAATGTTGGAATAACTGATTCAGACAAACCTTCATTTTGAACTATAATTTGTGCAGAACGAGCATCGTTAACCAACCAAACAGGTGGATTAACAAGCCATGCAGGAAGATAACCTTCAAAACCTCTCAAAAACTGCATAAAGTGGTTTGACCAAGCACAAGCCACAGCAATATATCCAATTGCATATTCAAGCATCAATACCCAGCCAACCATCCATGCTGCAAATTCACCAAGGGTTGCAAAAGTATAAATGTAAGCACCCCCTGCAACTGGAATCATTGATGCAAATTCTGAATAACACAGCGCTGAAAAGACACAAGCAATTGCAGCGATTACCATTGATACAGTAAGCGCCGGACCAGCCCCAACACTTTCAGGCCCACCTGCAGCGGCAATACCAACAACAGCAAAAATTCCAGATCCAATTATCGCACCAATACCAAGAATAATTAAATCTACCACCCCAAGGGTTTTTTCTAAACTATCCTTTTTTGATGCCTCAAGCATTTCATCCGGATTTCTTCTTTTTATCATCATTTGAAGAAATCTTTTTGTAAATCCGGCTCTGTAAGAATTTTTTGCCATCTATCTCTTAAATACTTCCTATTCTTTTCTTTATTTACACAATGGGAATCCCATTTTTTCTCTCTGCTCTACATACAATTTTGCAACAGCAGACGCCATTGTTCTTACTCTGTTTATGAAATTTATTCTTTCATCTTTGCTTATTACACCCCTTGCATCAAGCAAGTTAAAGGTGTGTGAGCATTTTAGAACATAATCATAAGCTGGTAATACCAATTGCGATTCAATACAATTATCAACTTCTTTTTGATATAAATCAAACATCTTAAATAAAGCTTCAGAGTTTGAAACTTCAAAGTTATATTTAGATTGTTCTATTTCGTTTTGAAGGAAGATTTCACCATATTTAACTTTTTCATTCCATTGCAAATCATAAACAGAATCCTTATCTTGAAGGTACATAGCAAGCCTTTCAAGCCCGTATGTAAGCTCTAACGCAACAGGTTTTATTTCTAAACCACCAACTTGTTGGAAATAAGTAAACTGAGTTATTTCCATGCCATCAAGCCAAACTTCCCAACCTACACCGGCAGCCCCCAAAGTTGGAGATTCCCAGTTATCTTCCACAAATCTTACATCATGTACTGTCAGGTCAACACCGATTGCTTCCAAACTCTTTAAATATAGTTCTTGAGCGTTTTCTGGAGAAGGTTTTAATATTACCTGATATTGGTAATAATGCCCAAGTCTATTTGGGTTTTCTCCATATCGCGCATCTGTCGGTCTTCTGCAAGGTTCAATCATTGCTGTGTTCCAAGGTTCTGGTCCTAAAGAACGCAAAAATGTTGCAGGATTCATTGTAGATGCACCTTTTTCAATATCATAAGGTTGTTGAATTATACAACCATTGTCTGACCAAAATTTTGAAAGGTTAAAAACCAACTGTTGAAATGTTATTGTCATGATAATCTTTCTCTAAAAATTGCGTGTACTTAATACACTCTTGCAAGTATCTATGTAATTATACGTTTAAAATAGTCAAATTGCAAGGAAAACCTAAAATAATATTAAATTATTTGACATAAAGGAACGGTTAAAGATATAATCGTGAAAATTGGAGTTAATTATGGCAGAAAAAATTATAATCTTTTCGGGAAAACAATATGCAGGAAAAGATACAGCAGCGAAGATTTTCTTACAAAACCTTCCTGAATATCGACGTTGCGCAATGGGCGATATAATCAAATTGGAATACGGTAGACAACATGGTTTATCTTATGAGGAAATAGAAAAAAATAAGCCAATGTATAGACAAGGTCTTATCGACCTTGGAAATTGGGGAAGAAGCCAAAGTCCTGATTATTGGATTAAAAAAATTATCGCAGAAGATGGAAAAATTATCGTAACTGATGTGAGAGTTCCCCACGAATATGAAGCCTTTAAAGATGCTGGTGCCATTACAATAAGAGTTGAAGCAACCAGAGAAACAAGAGCCTCAAGAGGAAAACTTGTTGGAGAAGATGATATAACAGAGGTGGGATTGGACAACATCAAAGATTGGGATTTTATTATTCACAATGATAAAGATTATGAAGCATTAAAAATTGAAACATTGAAAGTTTTGGAAGAGATAAAAAAATGTTTATAAAGCCTGATTACAATTTAAAAAATATATATGAATTACCTATTCAAGAACTTAAAGATGCTAATATTAAAGCGATTTTGCTTGATTTAGACAGTACAGTTATGGTTTCAAAATCTGGAAAATACTTGCCAGAAACTCTAAAATGGTTTGAAGAGGTAAAAAAAGATTTCAAACTCGCCATTGTAACAAATAACAACAACCCAAATTACTTAAAAATGGTTCATGAGTCAACAGATTTTCCAGTTATCGCAGATGCCAAAAAACCAAAAACAAATGGAATAGATGAAGCACTAAAAATCCTTGGAGTTAAGCGAGAGGATGCTATAATGGTTGGAGATAGACCATTGACAGATATTTTAGCTGGAAAAAATGCAAAAATGAAAACAGCTTTAGTAGGTTCAATTAACGCAGAAAATGAAGATTTTCTTGTAAAATTTGTTCGCAATTTAGAAAGAATTACTATAAAAAAATAATTTGTTAAAATAACTTTACAAAGCCCAAAAACATGGCAAATATTGTGCTTTTATACACTTTATAAGAGGTATAAGGGCTAATTGTATGCAAATAAATGGGACAAATAATTTAAATATTTCCACAAAACCTGCAACGACACAAAAGGATAATGCATCTCAACGCAGAGTCGCAAGAGTAGGTATCTCTGTTGCTGCAGCTGGTATTGGAACTGGATTTACTGTTCTTGCTCTCACAAAGGGGTTTTCTAAGGGTGGAAGAAATAACATTAACAAGTTCTATAAATTTATAAGCGAAAAAGCAGAACAATTATCAAAAAACCCTGTTAACACAAAGTTTGAAAAATTTACAAAGGCTTCTGTTGATACTACAAAATCCGTTTTAGAATCAACAAGAGGTTTCTTCAATACTATTTCATTAAAAGATATCATTTTCAAAAAAGTTACAGATCCTATACCTGTTTTGGGTAAGGCATGTGCCAAAACAACTGAATTTTTCGAAAAGGTTGCTGTTGACACAACTGTTGGTGCATATTCAAAAACATCAAAGAAATTTGATAAAATGTATAGCACACTATCAAAAGCAAACGAAAAATTGTCCAAAGAAGCTTCTCAAAAGGCAAAAAAAAACATAAGCTCAATAAAAAGAGTTTTTGACAAGAATTTTGGTGTTGGAGAAATTAACACAAGAATTGGAAAAACAAAAGATATCTTTAAAGATTTGGACGAAAGATTTTGGAATCGTTCTTTCAAGGATTTGAAATCTTTGGCTACTGATAAAGATACTTATTCATCTTTTATTGCAGAAAAAATGCTTGCAGGGGATAAGTCAAAAATCTTATCAGAAATAAACATAAAAAAAGCTCAAATCCAGTTTTCTCAAAAAGATGATTACAAAAACATGAAAACTTTATTTGACGACATCAAGGGATTGATTGATCCTTTCAAAAAGGGAACACCATTAGAAAGTATTAAATCTCATCTTGAAACATATAAGAAAAGTGGAAGTAATGATGTTCGTGCAAAAATCATTGAAGAAATGAAGACTCTGACAACATTTGTTGAAGATAAGAAAATTGCAAAGCAAATGTCAGATAGTATCAATGCTTTGCCAAAGAACTCTCAAGGAAAACTTCAAGACTTATTGAATATTTATAAGAAAGAATTATCACCAAAAGAATATGCAAAGCTTGAAAATACAGTTGCATCAGCGATGAAATCTCTTGAAAACTCTACAAATTTAGAAACAGACTGTTTATTTGACAAATTAAGAGATTTGAAAATCGGTTCTGCTCCAACAGATATGGTTACATTGATAACGACATTTGCGGCAGTGGCAATCGGATTGGGTCAAGCTAAAAATGACGATGAAAGAGCATCTGCGGCATTAAAATACGGAATACCGGCAATCGGTACAGTAGCAACATCAATGCTTTGTACATTAAAAATGATGACAGCAGCGCCATCTTTGATATTTGGTGCAATATCTGGTTTGATAATTAACCAGATAGGTGTTTGGGCTGATGATATGAGAAGAGCTCATAGTCAAACAAAACAAAATGTTGAAGCATAAAATATCCATGCTAATATAAATAAGTCAAGGAGAGATGTCCGAGTGGCCGATGGTGCAATCTTGGAAAGGTTGTGTGGGAGCAATTCCACCGTGGGTTCGAATCCCACTCTCTCCGTTTCTGCTTGAAACGTTTTATAAATCGATATATTTAAACATTCCATTTTTAAAACTACAATAAATTTTTTGTTTGGTATGTGTGCACCAACATCATCGGTAACAATTGATTGTAAAACATTTAAAAAAAAGAAAGGTCGGATTTAATAATCCGACCTTTCTTTTAACATTATTTTTTAATATGCATGGAAATCTTTTGTTGTTTTAATTTTATTTCCGTTTTTCAACACCTTAATTTGGCTCTTCATTTCTTTGACTTCATCTTCACTTGCTGCAAACCCTCTTGGTGAAAATCTTTTTTCAAATTTTGCGTTTACTTCACTGCCATATCTTTTTCTATTATGATCATCAATTTGATTGTTTGATATTCTATCTTGACTATCATTTGAACTTACTTCAGATTTAGTTTCAGGTCCTACTTTTGGCTCTGTTTCTACAACTTGATTAGCATATTTTGCTTCAAAATCACCGTTGATAAAAGAGTCATAAACATTAACCGCTGAGCTTGAAATCCTATCTGGAACGTAGTTACCTGACACTAAAGAATTTACCAAATTAGAAGTTTCAGAAATATTTTCAGTTGTTAAATCTCCACCAATCACAGAATTGATAATTAATAGTCCCTTTGAATTAGTAATATTTACATTTCCGTCAATATTAGAGATTTTACTATCTTTTCCATAGTCTTCGCCATAAGCTTTGATTATATTTTTAAAGTAGTTTTCATCAAATTTTGTTTTGTCATAATCTGTTATAGATTCTTTATTTGTCATATCTGGAATATATTTATTTCCGTTTTCTTTTGAGTTTGAAATAATTACATTTCCGGCCTCTTTAATATTTAAGTTTCCGCCGATATTTATTCCCGCAAGTGTTATATCAGATTTTGTTTCAATATTTACATCATTTCCTTTTGCTGTTTCAAGTGAACCGTTTTCAATAATTGCATCTTTGAGGTTTATGTTACTATCACTTGATATAAGTTTAGAGTTTTTGAAAGATTAAACCAAACTAAAACAAAAATTATTTTTTATGATTTGTCAAACATTGACTATTCATATTCTAATCACTATGCTGTTAGCTCAACAGATGAATATGGCGACAATTACATTCTTATAAATGAAAAATTCAAAAATTCACCAAAAGAAGCTTTAGCATGTTTAATTGCACATGAAAGTGTTCACGTTTTGCCTAAAGCTACAATGGAAGAAGAAGTAAAGGCAACAACAACAGAAGTTTTAACTTGGTTGAAAGTATGTGACAAGGTTGCAAAAACAAATGACAAGTTGGTTCAAAGAGAAATATCGCTTGCTGACAATTACAAGGCTTCAACACCTAATCAAAATTTAATAGTTCAAGCTATTGCATCAAATAGTTTCTACAAAAAACAATTCAATTTATAAAAAATTTCAATAAAAAAGACCTTGAGTTTAAAAACTCAAGGTCTAATTTTATAGCGATTTATTAGTCGTCTGCGTGTCCTGCAGTACCCAATACATCTCTCATTTTGTGCATTACCATTTCTTTAATTGCAGTTCTTCCTGGTCCCATGTATTCTCTTGGGTCAAATTTTTCAGGATGTTCAATAAAGAATTCTCTGATTGTAGATGTCATAGCCAATCTCAAGTCTGTATCGATATTGATTTTAGCAACACCGTGTTTTGATGCATAATTCAACATATCTTCTGGTACACCTTGTGCATTTGGCAATTTACCACCATATTGATTACATTTTTCAACCAAGTATGCAGGAACTGAAGATGAACCGTGCAATACGATTGGGAAATCATAACCAACTACTGCATTGATAGCATCTTTACAAGCTTTCAATCTATCAAAGTCAAGTTTTGCTTCGCCTGAGAATTTGTAAGCACCGTGTGAAGTTCCGATTGCAATTGCCAAAGAATCACAACCTGTTTCTTTTACAAATCTTGCTGCTTCTTCTGGATCTGTGTATGTAGAATCTGCTGCTTTAACTTTTACATCATCTTCAACACCAGCCAATTTTCCGAGTTCTGCTTCAACTGATACACCGTGTTGATGTGCATATTCAACAACTTTCTTTGTCAAAGCGATATTTTCTTCAAGTGGGAATCTGCTTCCATCAATCATTACTGATGAGAAACCACCATCGATACAAGATTTACAAATTTCGAAATCTGCACCATGGTCAAGGTGAAGAGCGATAGGTACTGTTGTTGTATTCAAAGCTGCTTCTACCAATTTAATCAAATATGTTTGGTTTGCATATTTTCTTGCACCTGCAGAAACCTGCAAAATAATTGGAGAACGAGTTTCTTCTGCTGCTTCCGCAATACCTTGCAATATTTCCATATTATTTACGTTATAAGCGCCAATAGCATATCCGCCTTTTAATGCTTTTTTGAACATTTCTTCTGTTCCGACAAGTTTTCTTTCACCCATTGTGAACCCCCTTCTTTGTACTTTTTACAAGTGGAGTTTACACCAAAAAAGAAAATTTTACAAGCTATCTTGCTTTTCCAATTTGTCGTCCGTTTTCATCATATATTATGCCATTTTTTGAGTGAGCAAGAAGATTTCCCATATAATCGAACCTGTAATGTTCGTCTTTAGTTATACTCAAACTTGTTAATATCAATTTTCCTTGAAGATTATATCTGTAACCTCTATGTGGATAAAGATTTGTATCTTTGTCATATATATCTACATAAATGAGTGATTTATCTTCATCATAAATATAAGCTTTGTCTGGAATATGTTTGTATCTAACGGTTATTCCTATAATTTGGTTATAGTTGTTGTAAGTGTATATAACTTTGTCAATATTCGATCCCTTTTTAAAATAATATGGGGTTTGTGCATCAAGTTTAAATTTTGGAACACCGTCAAAAACATACTCTCTCGCACTTTGAACATTAAACTTCACTCCGCCGTCAAGCGTTGTGCAGTAACCCAAGCTGACAAACATAACCAGACATAATATACTTAATAAAAACTTTTTCATATTTAATCTTCCATAGATTTTCTAACTTCAAAAAATTTATCTGATATTTTCAAGAATGCATCTACAACATCAGGATCAAACTGTGTTCCACTGCCTTCTTTTATTATCTCAACGCACTTATCTTGTGTAAACGCTGGTTTATAAACTCGTTTTGTTCCTAATGCATCATAAACATCTGCAATTGCCATTATTCTCGCAGCAAGAGGGATTTCTTTTCCTTTCAAGCCATGAGGATATCCTTTTCCATCAAACCTTTCATGGTGATATAAGGCAACTGTCATACCCATTTCAATAAAAGAATTCGTTCCAAATTTTGTATGAGCTTCCCTTAAAGTTTCAAACCCAATTATTGTATGTTTTTTTATAAGTTCAAATTCTTCATCCGTAAGTTTTCCTTCTTTTAGCAAAACCTTATCTGGAATTCCAACCTTGCCTATATCATGTAAGATACTTGCATTTGCAAGGTTTTCTACAAATTTATCATCAATAACATCTTTATAATTTGGATTTTTCTTAAGCTCGTTAGACAACAAAATACAATACTGTTGAACTCTTTCCAAATGTTTTCCCGTGTCATCATCTCTTGATTGTGCAAGCTTTGCAAGTGCAAATATTGTTTCTGATTGCGTATCCGATATCTGCTTAACATAAAGGTTTATGTCGTTGACCATTTTGTTAAATGCTTTTGCCATTTGACCAAGCTCATCATTTGACGTTATTTTTATCGGAGCAAAATCACTTCCTTTTGCAAAGTTTGACATCTTATTTGATATATTTAACACAGGCTTTATAAAAACTCGTTTTAAGTATGATATTAAAACCATATATATCAAAAACAAGCAAAAACCAAGGAAAACAACTATCTTTGTTATATCTTTTATTATTTTATTTCTTACGAAATCAAAATCTAAATCAGCCCCAACAAGTGCTATAACCTGACCTGATGAATTATAAACCGGCGCATAACTGCTAATAGTATGTCCCATGTAATTATTTGCAACATAAAAGTGAAGATTTTCCAATCCTTTATAGGCATTTTTTTCTTGTTTAGTTAATATCCAGTGTACTTCTACCCCCAAATCTCTTCCCTTTACATTTTCATTTGATTTTCCATTAACATAAAAGATTGAAGTAACCTTATTTTCATCAAAATCTGGGATATAGACGTAAAGATATTTAAGTTTAAAATTTTGACAGATTGAATTTAAAACCGCCAATTGCTCATTATAAATTTCATTTTTGCCGTTTTTTAAGTAATTTGCAAAATTCGTATTATAGAGCATTTTAGCTGCACTTTTTGCACAGCTTTGTCCTAAATTTCGATAAGTTTCTCTTGCATTATTCAGGTTGTAATATTGACAACAAAAGAAAATCATAAGACCTAAAAGTCCTATCACAATTACAAACCCCATTGCTATTTTGTCGGCTAAAAATGTTCTTTTTCTGTTTTTTATCTTCATCACTTATTAAATAATAAGTGTTGTTTTTTTCACTGTCAAGGTTTGTTTTTTCAAAAAATACTGATAACGGAGTATTCAGTCTTAAATTTTTCATGGTAATATTTCAATGTAAAAGCGAGGTTTATATGGATTTAAAAGGTTTATTATCAAAAAACAAGGAAATCGATATTCTTTCATACATCCCAGATGGTGTTGTTTTGATAGATTCATCAGGGTACATAGAAAAAATCAATGACGTCGGCGCAAAGTTTTTTAGAAAAGACAAACAAGAGCTTTTGAAGGAAGACATAAACAACTTAATAGAAAGTGGTTTTGAACTCATTAAACAAACAGTTCTTAACGGACAATCTGTTGTTGGTAAGGTTAAAAGTGAAGAATGCATCTACCTTGAAATAACTGCAAGTCCAGCAGAATCAAGCTTTGTCGTTTCTCTTCGTGATGTTACCCAAAATTACAAAACGGTTACAAACATCATGATTGAACAAGAAAGTTCTAAAAAAAATAACAAGGACAAAAACAATTTTTTAGTTAAGTTGTCAAATGAATTTCGCTCACCACTCCAATCTATCATCGGATTTTCACAAGCTATGATTGACGGGCTTGGTGGACAAATGAGCGAAAAGCAAGATAAATACATAAAAATCATTAACAAAAACTCTGTTGATGCACTTTCTTTTATGAATAAAATTATTGATCTTGCAAAAACAGAATCTAATAACTTTGAATATGATACACAAATATTTGATGTTGTTAATGCAATCGGAGTTGATTGCAAAGAATATGAAACAGCTGCAAAAGAAAAAAATCTAACTTGGAATTTTGATGCATCAGAAATTACAAAGAAAAGTATTTTTTCAGATGAAGGAGCTTTGAGGGTTGTTCTAAAAAATATTTTAGAAATATGTTTAAACATGACAGACATTGGCTCAATTGGAATTAAAATGTTTCACCCAGAACGTGACGTTGTTGTAGAGCAAGGTTTTGAAGTTCCAGAAGAAGATTACAACGAAAAAAGTTATCTAATGATTGTAGTATCAGATACTGGCTCTGGATATTCTGATGCTGAACTTGAAATTGCATTTGAGCCATACACTCAGATTGACAAACCAAATAAAAAGAATATAGCTCGCTCTATTGCTCTTGCAACTGTCAAAAACATTATAAAGCACATGAAGGGTTCTATTTGGATTGAGTCTACTCTTATGCAAGGAAGTTCTTACAATATTATAATCCCAACAGCGAGATAATTTATGGCAGAAGTATTATTAAAAAATATTAAAAAAAGTTACGACAAAACTCAAATTATTAAAGGAATAGACCTTGAAATAAAAGATAAAGAGTTTCTTGTCCTTGTTGGTGCTTCTGGATGTGGAAAGTCTACGGTATTAAGAATGATTGCCGGACTTGAAGATATAACATCTGGGGATTTATATATAGGAAAAGAAAAAGTAAATGATGTTCCTCCAAAAGATAGAGATATTGCCTTTGTTTTTCAAAGTTATGCGCTTTATCCACACATGACAGTCGAAGATAATATAGCTTTTGGTTTAAAAATGAGAAAAACACCAAAAGATGTTATTGCAAAAAAAGTTGCAGAAGCTGCGGAAATGTTAAATCTCAAAGATTTATTAAAAAGAAAACCTCGTCAACTTTCTGGGGGACAAAGACAACGTGTCGCTTTGGGAAGAGCAATTGTGAGAGAACCAAAAGTTTTTCTAATGGATGAACCACTTTCAAATTTGGATGCAAAATTAAGAGTTCAAATGCGTTCAGAAATCAAAAAGCTTCATGAAAAACTTCAGACGACATTTATATACGTAACCCATGACCAGACAGAAGCTTTAACTATGGGTGATAGAATTGTTGTGCTTGATAAAGGTGTTATTCAACAAGTTGATACACCTGACAATATTTACAAAAATCCTAAAAATATGTTTGTTGCAGGATTTATTGGTTCTCCACAAATGAATTTTATCGACGTTTCTTCTCATGAAGGAGATTTGTTCATAGACAATGTTAAAATTCCACTTGAAGAAAATAGAAAATCTTCTCTGTATGGAAAAAATATTGTTGCAGGAATTCGACCAGAAGCTTTGACAACTGACGATATTGACGGAATTCAAATTGATGTAAAAGTTGATATTGTGGAGATGCTTGGCAGCGAAAAAATTGTTTATTTTTATATAGATGGACAAAAGTGTAGCGCAAAACTTTCTTCGAATTTCGATGTCAAAGAGAATGTTAGTTTGAAATTTAATCCTAAAGATATTTTCTTCTTTGATAAAGAAACTGGCGAAAGAGTTTAAACAATTCCTTCTTTAAGTGCTTTAACCGCAGCCTGAGTTCTATCATCAACAACCATTTTTTGAATGATATTACAAACATGTGCTTTTGCTGTATGTTCACTTATCATAAGTTCTTGTGCTATTTCGCTGTTTGATTTTCCATCCACAACAAGCTTCAAAACTTCATACTCTCGCTCGGTAAGGTTTGCGTGCTTTGCCCTAAAAGCAGCTCTTGAAGTTTGTTTATAAAGAACTGTATTTATTTTTTTCTCTCTAACAATTGGAGCAATTTTAGGGTCAAGCCATATTGCACCGTCATTCACAGTTTTTATAATCATCATAAGTACTTCTGTGCCTATATCTTTTATCACATAAGCACTTGCGCCAGCAGACAAGGAGTCAGAAACTTCTTTTTCTGCAACATGTGATGTCAGCATTATAACTTTTGCTTTGTCAGATTGTTCAAAAATTCTCTTAACAGCTTCAATCCCTGATATATCTGGCAGTCCTATATCCATAAGGATAACGTTTGGTTTGTAGAGTCTTGCCTTTTCAACAGCTTCTTTTCCTGTTTGTGCTTCTGCTACAACATTTATTTCCGGACTTTCATCCAATAGAGCTCTTAATCCGACTCTCATAAGTTTATGATCTTCTACCATTAAAACATTTATACTCATAATCTCCCCCACCCACACCAACATAATAAGTCTGGATAAACTTTTATTTAATCCCGATTTTGCAACCAAAAAGTATATTATTTTGATTTTTTTTTTAAGAATAAATATTTAAGATAAAAGCAAAACTAATATTTTAAGAGTCTTTTGTATTCTGATTTTAAAAATTCTTTGGGTGGATTCATTTTAATAAAGTCCCACGGAAGCTCATCATCAAGACTATACTCAAAGTTAAATTTTTCTAATGCTTTTTTAAATGCAGAAGAATCTCCTCCATTTTTATAAATATCAATCAGGGCATCTGACAAATCTCTTGATCCGAGTGACAAAATTGTTTGATAGTAATCATATTTAGGACTTGCGAATTCGGCTTTTATGCCTATTTTGTGAAATTCTTTTTTTAAGAACATTTGCTTTTTCTTCAACGATTTTGTATCTTCTCTTTTGCACCACTGAAAAGGAGTATGTGGTTTCGGAACAAATGTTGAGAAAGCAAAAGAAAACTCAAGTCCTGTTTTTTTAAGCCTTGAAGCAAGTGAAATAAATTCTTTTAAATCTTCTTCTGTTTCAGTTGGGATACCAATCATCGCATATACTTTTAGACCTTTTAGCCCGTTTTCTTTGCACAATTTTACTCCATTAAACAATTGTTCTTCCGTTATATTTTTATTTATAACTCGTCTTAAACGTTCACTTGCTGCTTCAATAGCGATTGTAGAATGTCTTTGTCCAGATGCAACAAGAGTTTTTACCGCCATTTCTGAAATGTTATCTACACGAAGAGATGAAAGCGAAAGCTCTATATTCTGCCCATTTTGAATCTTGTCATAAATATATTTGCAAATGTCGTCAAACCTTGGATGACGAGCCACCATGGCACCTAAAAGAGCAATTTTATTGGTATATTTCAAACCTAAATCTATTTTTTCAATTATTTCTTCATAACTTATAAACCTTATGGGCAAATTCAGATAAGAAGCGAGGCAAAATCCACACATATTACAACATCCACGTTCTATTTCTATTACAAAAGTGTTTTTAAAAAAGCTTTCCTCGCTCAAAATTGGTGTTGTTATACACTTTATGTTTTTACATGTAAGCTTCTTTACCTCTTTTTTAGGAAGTGACGGAACATATACACCCTCAACATCATAAAGAAGTTTGAGGGTTTCTTTTTTAGGAAGTTTTTTTCGACAAATATCTGCTACATTTTGAATTACATCCTCACCATCACCTAATGTCATAAAATCGAAGATTTCATAGTAAGGTTCTGGATTTGCCGTCAAAACTGGACCTCCTCCATATATTAAAGGAAAATTTTCTCCTCTATCCTTACTTTTAAACGGTATTTTATATCTTTCAAGAATTGATAAAATATTTAAGAAGTCGTAATCAAAAGAGCAAGAAAAACTCATTAAATTTACGTTTTTTGGCATTATTCGAGGTCGTTGAGTATCTAAATAGATTGGTTCAAAATTTATATACTCAAGCTCATCAAATCTCCGACAGATGTACATATATCCGAGAGCAGAAAGTGCAAAACGTTTTGCTTCTGGAAAAACTGCCTGCACGTTATAATCTGGGTTTTCCTTATAAATCTTTTCATATAAAACTATATCATTCATCATTTATTTATATTCTTAATGTAGATTTCTTCAAACAGAACACAAACCAAAGATGCAATTGCAGGGGAGAGGATAACACCCCAAACACCCAAGAATTTTGCAGCAACAAGTAGTGCGAAGATAACAATCAACGGATGAAGATCCAAAAATTTACCAAAAATAACTGGTTTCAACAAATTGTTTGATGCCCATTGAACAAATAAAAACGACAATATTACAAGAATTATCTTTACAAGACCTAAATTATATGCCGTCACCACGCATAATGTAAACGCAATTGTCGGACCTACTATCGGAATAATATCTAAAACACCTGTCGTAAGACCTAAAAATGCGGAATAATCTACTCCAATCAACATCATGAAAAATCCGGTGAATATCCCAACCGCAACAAGGTTTATTCCTTGAGCAATAACATAACCACCTACGTTTGTAACTATCTTGTCATAAACCTCTCCTGCAGTTTTTTTAGTATCTTTTGGAAACATTAAAACTACGCCTTTTCTGATGGTAGATGCATCTGACATAAAATAGAACGTCAACAAACAAGCAAGGAAAAAGTATACAAATCCCTGAAATATGTTTATTGTTATGTTTATAGAACTACTCAAAATATTTCCGATTTTATTTTGCATTATCGCAATGAGTCCAGATGTATTCAAACCAGCAAATATTGGATTTTGCAAGAGGGGATGATTTATTCTAAACTCTGAAAGTTGAGTGAGTTTTTGAGGAATTCCAGAGGCAAAACCTGCAATTTGCGTAACTGCCATGTATATAACTGGAATTAAAAATGCGAAGGTAAACAATATAGCAACTAAAAGTACAATCGCTGCCGCATTTTGTCGTTTCATTTTTTTTGACATTTTATCTACAATTGGATTAAATGCTGCTGCAAGTACGAATGCGGTAAAGAATAGCAAGGCAATTGTCATAATTTCAGAAATTCCTTTCAACAACAAAAGAAGAATTATTATAAAGATAATATTTTTTACCGTTAAGTGTTCTCTAAATGACATATCCTGCTCCTAAACTAATTATTATAATAAAGAGATAATAAAAAAGCATAAAAAACACAACCCCAAAATGGATACATCTTGACAAATATTAACGGACAAAACTTTTAAAGAAAAAGTTGAAAGGTTTATTCCTTTCAACTTGCAAGTCCGTCAAACATAGAAATTTGACCTGTTGTTGGGGTATCGGCATGGGATTTTTTCAACAACTCCCGTATTCTATTTTCTGTAATATTGTATTTTCGTGCAATGTGTCTAATTGATGCAGTAGTTCCGTCAAATTCAGATAGAGCCTTTTTGCGCTCAATTTTGTAAAAAGGTTTTGATGGAACTTGAATTACAACTCCAGTAAATTCTTTCATCAAAGAAATTGCGACATCTTTGCCACACATCTCATATATTTCCTTAAAAACTTCATTTGGCATGTCATCAACAGTCACGTCATCTATATCAAAATTAACAAACATTGTTTCTATAATTTTTCCCATAATTTCTCCTAACCTACTGTAATATCAGTATCTGCTGTCCTCTCAATTTTTGGTTCAATTCTTATCTTATCTTCCTTTTTTATGGTTACTCCTGCCCTTAAAAGAAGATTTTCATCACAATCAAGTAACTTTTCTTTATCTGGTTCTGATTTTGTTCGGACACAAAAATCAAGTCCCAGAGTTTTTAATGCTTTTACAACATCATCTGCGCAACCAAAGCAAACTTTTTTCACGAGCTTGAATGAAATTGTGCCATAATTAAGTTTCTTACTTCTTTTCTTCAAAAACTCATTTTTATTAGAAATCGAATATTTTTCAATACTTCTTTCTGTTTCTTTAATTTGTTGTTTTAAGCACAAAATTTGTTTTCCAATTAACTCTTTAATTTCATTTATTTTGAGAGTTTGTTCTCCTTCAAGTTTTGTTTTGCAGATATTTAATTCTGCGAGTTTTTTCAATGCCAAATCAACTTCCGTCCAATTATTGCAGACATTTTCGGTATTTTTTGACATATCTAATTTCCACCTCCTCAATTTTTGACTATTATACTTTTTGTTTAAAAACAAGTTTTTAAACTTTCAAACTAAATTTTTATGCATGATAGGTCAAAATACACACTTTGACTATCATCTCAAAGTACAATAATTTTACATGAGGTTACTTAAAGAAATGAACTCGTTAATTCTGAAAAACTCCTTAAGTTCTTGGAATTTCTTGTCTTCACTATGATATCCTACAATTTTTCTTGTTTTTTTATAAATTACGTCAAGACATTTATTCAAATTTTTTAAAGTGGTATCCATTTCAAGCAAAATTTGTGACTTAGATTTTCCCTCTTTTATCAAATTGAGTATCTGACATTCTTTTTTACCTAACGTTTTCATATTTTTCTCCTTAAATTTTATATTTTTCGAAGTGAAGCATTTATAATTTTTGTTGGGATTTTTTCAAGTTCCCTTTTTATAATTTTCACCTCATCAGTTGTTAACAATGCGTTTGCTTTCAAGTTTTGAGTGGTTTTTTGGATAATATTGTTCGCAGAAGAAATTCCATTTGTTCTGATGCCACTCACAACTTGCGAATTTAGTTGGTTGAATGTGTTTTGTGCAGGCAGACTTAAGTTTGAAACATTTGTCGTAATTTTATAAGAGTTGTTCAATGCCTGTTGGCTTGATGTTTTCAAAAAAGATTTGAGTTTTAAGGCAGAGAATACCGTTGTAGTTACAAGTGGTATTTTCCATGCCTGCTTCAAGAAATTTTTTATCAGATTTGGTTTTTCAAGCAGATCTATTTCGACCTCTGCACATATTATTTCCCCGTTAATTGTCTGTATAATATTTTTGCAAAACCGCTCAATTACATAATCACCAATGTATTCTCCACCTTGAAAATAGTTGATAACTTCTCTTGCTTCTGCTCTTTTTTCAATATCTTGCAGAATTTCAGAAGGGTTGCAAAAACTTTTATGAAGCTTTATTTTGAGAGGAAAAGTTTTAAGCTCTTGTTCTCCCTCAACTAAAGTTGGTTTTTCTCCAATTCCATTTTGACGATAATATTTATATTGTTTAGAACATTTTAAAATTTCTGTTCTATTTAAAATTTGATCAAAGTTCATTATAATGCTCCTTGTTTTATTACTGTATTGAAGGTCAAATCATAAAATTCGTTAGCTGCAGCACAAATTTGAGTAAGGTTTCCACAGTCACAAGAATACACACCCTCAATAGAACCAACAAGGGCAATAATTTGAGATGGAATAATACTTGCTTTTAACTTTTTCCTAATCTTTAAAATATAAGCATTTACAATGTCATTAACTTTTTCTTCTATTTCATCGACATTTGCATCAAAATTTGTAACCACATTGAGATTTATCGTCAACTCTTTTTTCGTCGGTGCAATTACCCTAACATAGTCACACATAGGATTGATTTCTTCTCCATTCAGCTTTGCTTCAACATCCTCCAAAACAGCTTGAGGTGTTTCATCAGAAAGAGTCAAAGGATAAATATTTACAGTTGATTGTGAAGGAATAGTTATTTTATATACATCTTCTCCAATCGTGAGTGTACAAGTGTTTGTTTTGTAATCAACTGTCGCAGAATAATCCTCGCAACTTATTTCTCCATTTTCTTCTTGCGTTGTTACGTCATTCAACGTTATACTTGCAGGTATTTGAGGGCTTTCTGCCTGCGCATCAACAATATTTGTGTTTGCAGAAAGTGTATGGTAAATATAAGAATTTTTTGATCCGGCACAAGAATACCCTTCAGGAGCTAAAATTATTCTTGATATAAGAGCTTCATCGCTTTCTGCATCTGCTCCAGCAGAAACTCCATTTACATTAGTAACAGATTTTATATAACTTATTGGTCTTACAAGAATATTTACATCTCCAACACCATAAATATTTACAGCCTCTCCGAGTTTTTGGGCTTTAATCTTGACATATCCAACATCTTTACCTGCCGGAATAATAAGGTCTTCAGTTGTTTCAAAAGTATATTTTTCATCTTTTGACATAACTTCTAACCCTTTTGATATTGTTAAGTCATTTGTAAAAGTTGTATTCAGTGTGATTTTTAACAAATCAACTCCAGCTTCTCCTTGCAGTCGTTTAACATTAACAGCTTCTCCAATAGCCTCAAGAATAAGTCCACTACTATATCTTGCGAGATTCTTTTTGGCGGCCTCATTGAACATTTCGACAAGCAACGAAGCTTTATATTCAATAATACTTATCATTAACCTCTCGTATTGTGCAGGATAAAGAGGTTTTTCAAGTATCTCCTCTGCATATTCGACAAGTTCTCTTTCTTGTGCTTGTATATCATAATCAATAAATTTAATTTCATCAGACATAATATTCAGATATCCTTTCTTCACTTGTAAGTTTACTTTTATATTTCACCTGAACAGCGAGTTTAAAATTTTCGAGGTAATACGTTTTTACATCTACAACTTCAATCCTTGGCTCTTGTAGTGGAAATTCTTTCAAAACAATTGTTTTAGCTATTTGGAGTGCGTTGTCTGGATTTTCTCCTATCGCTTCAAGAATATTGCATCCAATATTTGGTTGCAGTGGAACTTCTCCCTTTTCGGTGTGAAAAATCGTGTCAAGACATTGTTGTATGTCCTCAAAACCATAAGCAACTCCACCACCTTTTTTATGTTGTCTATTATCAATTATTTTGTCCATTTTTCTCCTTTCTCTACATAGATGTAGATACAGAACCTGTACTTGCACCTGCGTTGCCATTTGAGTGAACGTGGGAATTGTAAATTCCTCTCATTATGCTCATCGAACTTGTCATATCAATCACTTCGCCAGTTGCAACAATGTTTCCAACCACATTAAGATTGCCATTAACAGTAGCTAATGGGGTTTTTAAAGTAACTTTTCCCTTACAATCCAAGTTTAATTTGTGAGTGCTTTTATCATATTCAATTTTTGTGCCGTCCTCAAACAAAATGTACTTGAGGTTCTCATCAGAGAGGATACAAATATCCTCATCGTTGTAAATAGCACCAATTACGCAACCGTCAGAAAAATTTTCACTGCAACAAGCTGCAACAAGAGTGTTAACTTCAAGCATACTGTAAGATTTATCTTTGACAGTACAAAGCTGTGGAGTAAAAAACCATCCAGTTTCAAAATCGTCATATTCTGCTATTTTTAGTTTGACCCTTGCATTTTTACTGTCTATTGCAACGACAACGCCCGTTATGAACATTAGCTCTCCCTTCTCTCAAACTCTCCAAAGACACTCCATCTACCAGCACAAATGCAATGTGTGACAGATTTGATACGATAAATTCCGTCAAACATTGAAAATCCTTGCAAATTAAAATTTACTCCGGCTAAAAACAGAGGATTTCCTTCCTTTAATTTTATTCTGCCAATAAAATCTCTTCTGTTTTCTTGAAGTTTTGAGTTAGAAAGTATCTGTGCATCCTCTTTTGAAGAGCATTTTTTTATTATTTTTAAAGTGTCATATCCATCATCACATTCAGTTGAGGATGAACATAATTTTTTACTCATTGGGTTGAAATATTTTACTGAACATCCTCGATATTTTCTTTCATCCCTAATTTTCAAAGAACTAACTTCTCTTTTTTCAAGCGTAAACAAAGGTTCTTCTTTTCTATCCAAAGGAATGAAAACAAGTTTTCCTTCTATGATTTTAAAGATATATCCATAATCTCTTGCTATACGCTTTAAAAACCCCAAATCTGTTTCCATAACCTGATTTAAACGCTCAATATAAACAGGTTTTAAGTCCTTGATTACTTCAAATCCATATTTATCTCCAAAAAATTGTGCAATATCTTGAAGAGTTTTATTTTCAAAATATCTTGTATTTTTTGTTCTCAATGGCGGAATTATAGATGTAGCAAGTGCTCTTATTGTGATATAATCACCATTTTCTCTAAAATCAAAATCAACCTCGTCAATCGTGAATATCCCACAATCAAGTGTGCTAAAGTCATCTCCAATTTTACAAGAAATTTTTGCACCACGATTTAGATACCACGAGTTTTGAAAATACTTATCGTAATCTTTTAGTGTAATGGTCAGTTCCTCTGACTCATTTTCTTCAAAATCTCGGTAGATGATTTCTTTAATGTATGGAGCAAAATCTTCGCTTACATCGTGCCCATTGTATTCAATTTTTGAAAATATTTTATTTACTGTTTCCAAACCGGTAATCCTTTTTTATCTGACGTGTCCTTCAATTTTGCAATTCTTATTGTTATACCTTCCTCTAACACTGGAGTTATGGGAACATGGGGGTTATCCTCGATGATGTCATTGTAATCAAAAACATTACCTCTAAATTTGCCTGCAATTTTGTCCCATCTATCGTTTTGAACAGTTTCGTAAATGTAATACTCCATTAGTTATCCCCCTCAAGAACAAAATCTGCATCTTCATAACCATAAGTTTTCTTTATGTATTGTTTTGTGAATTTAACACCTAAATTTCTCAGCTTGTTATCACGTTCCGCAAGAGATTGATCTACACCCTGTTCGTCGTAAAGTTTGAATTTTGGATATTCGCTATTTTCAAAATTTATAGCGTGAATTTTGTAAATAAGATTGTTTATTGTTTTTTCGCAAAGTCTAATATCATTTTGAATTAAATCCTCTCTAACAGATTGATGAGTTTTGGAAAGAGCATAACTTCCGCCATTTTGACTAACATCTGTTGTTAGAGTTTGACCCAAAATTACTTTCGAGATATTGTTTTCACACTTTGTTATTAAGTCCTTATAAACAGTATTACTTCCAGTTTTATCTGGATTTATAATGTCAATTGTGCCGTCCTTTGGAATAACACCTATTGCATTTTGAACCATTTTTTTAAGCATTTTAAAAAGATCATCACGCTCTTCTTTAGACATAGAACGATCATATTTTCCAACCATAAAAGGAGTTCCATATTTTTCTGTAAATTGAACCCAAAATTCCATTCCGCCTTGCATAAAAACAACATTCCAAAAACAACGGCTCAAAAGACATTCTCCATAAGGATTGAAAAAACTTGACCTATGAATAGGAATTAAGAATTTTGGATTATGTTCATTTATGCAAACATCTTTTGTTTTTGAGTCAAAATAGAAGCTTTTAGCAACAGCGTTGTAGTAAAACCATTCTTGCGGTTTTGATGTAAATGCGGTAGGAATTATGTAGTTTCCATCCGATTCATATGTTACCTCAATCGGGTTATAGCCAAAAAGTGGTGCTTCAAGTATTTCTTCTATTAGTCGATAAACATCGATAAATTTAAAGATTTCCAAATAAAAATTATATTCTTTGTCAGAACAAAATTGTTTATCAAGTTTCCAGTTTTTAGAGGTAACTCCGGCTTTTCTTGACTCAATACAAGTTCCAACTTGATAGTTGTTTTTTAAATCTCTCAAAGTTTGAAAACCTCTTCCACTTTGACGAAGAATTTTATCAGGATTTGGTAATTTTTCAGTCAAATAAAACATCTTTGAAGCATCTTTTGCACTAGCACATTCTTCAAAAAGTCCACTTTCTTTTTTAAAGTATTTTATTTTTAAATTTTCAAACATATAACACTCGCTTTCTTCTTTTGCCTACAAACTAACTGAGAAATCAGTTAATTTTCTCTTTTTCTCTGTATAAATTTCTGGTTTTTGAAAATCATTTGCACAAGAAGCAGCACAATTGGCAAGTGCCGTTGCCCAAAAGCAATCAGCATGACCATTTGCGCTTTCTTCAGCATCAAGTCTGATATTACCAGCTTTTGTTGTAATCCTTTTTACAGAATGAAAATCTTCTATGAAATCTGGGGATATTTTGCTGTCTATTCTCAAATTTCTATCTTCAATAATGATATAAAGCATAGTAGCCATTTCCTCTTTGGAAGAATTTGAAAAAGTTACAGCTTCAACTTTTGACTTTCCAAAATCAATTTGAGCATCTTCTGCTAAATTATTACCAATACCTGTTGCATCAATACAGGCTCTTCTTAAATTTTTCATTTTCAGGAAACCATATAAGATTTCTTTTTGATCACGGAAACGGACATTGCGGAGAACAACTAATTGCCTTAGATACCGTATGTTTTCTACTTTTTCAAGAAGTATCATTACAGATTTATGTCCACTTCTTGCAACGTCAAAACCCAAGTATAAATCTTTTGAATCATCAAGGTTTTCTCTTAAAACATTATCTTCTTTGCATTTCAATATTTGTTCGTAAGATAAGAATGCAGTTGATTCGTCGACTGGAATACATCTAAATTCTTCATTCCAAGTAATTTCATCTCCGGCATCTTTTCTCAATTCTTCAAGAAAATCAGCTCTTTCTTCATCACTTAAAACTCTTTTTTTAATTTTGTCAGCAAGTCCTTGTTCAACTGCTAACTCAATTGGTACAGTATGAAGCGAATAATTTAGTTCACCCTTTTTTATTTTTTGAACGATTTTAAAGAAAAGCGTTTGTTGACCATGATGCGTTGATATAACTCGAATTGGATATCCCCACATTTTGGCAGAGGCATAGGCAGCTTTCCAAAGAGCTTTTTGATCTTTATGAAAAGCAAATTCATCTATAACTACTTTTCCACCTTTAGATCTGAACTGAGATGGATTTGAGGAAAGTGCAAAGATTTTAGCACCATTTGCGAATTCAAGTCCATAAGCTTTAATATCTTTTTCCTCGTTTATTAAAACCTCTCCTAAATCTTTAGCGATGCAATTGAAGAAAGATGCCCATTCTCTACAATAATCTATATATTCTTTTGCAGCAGACAAATCTGCAGAAGTAAACCACACTTTTAAAGCTCTATTGTTTGTGAAGTAATTTTCAACAACACAATCTCTTACGTCCTCATAAGATTGGACGTATGTAAATCCTTCTCTTCTGCCCTTTTCGGCAAATTTGATTTGCGATTTATCTTCTAACCAATTTTTTTGATATTTTAACCAAAATTGTTTCATAAGGTCAGTTCCCCATAAGTTTTTTGTCTATTGCAATGGCAACTTTTTTTGACATGTCTTTTTCGTTCTTTTCTTCATTTAATTTTTCGTTTATAAGCATTTCATCAAAGGCTTTGATTTTAGGGAGTTTTTCTGCCATTTTGCCAATAAAATTAAGGGCAGAAGCTTCTGGCATCTCACCCATTTTTATTTTTTCATTCGCATCTTTTGCAAGATGAATTACAAGCTCTTGAAGAGCTGCAGAACAGGTGTATTGACTTGATAAAAAATCTTTTCTCTTATTTTCCCAATTTCCGTTTTTTTGCCACCTTGCGAGTGTTTTTTCAGAAATTGAAAGTTTTTGAGATATCAGCCTGATAGATAGTTGTTCTTCTACATAATATTTTTCTGCTAAAAGTCCATAGTCCTCAAATTTAGCCATTTACCTAAAACCCCAATTGATTTTCAATCACATCTATACAATGCTCCGAATCTGAAAGTTCTTTTTTATATTTCAAAAGTTCGCCAGCACATTGTTCTATTTCCTCTGCCTTTATCTCTTTCGCAGATTTGAAAAATGGATTTATCGAATTTTGAAGTTCCCAGATTAAACGCTTAATTTTGAGTTCACATTTTTTTCTTTCCGCTCTTTTTTCGTAAAGTTCAAGTTTCAGTTTCATAACGGTTGGGTTAATCAATTTTTGCCTCCTCGTGGTACTTCTTAGCAACTGGACACCATTTATTGTTTGTAATTTGTTCCAAAATTTTTTGCAAAAGCCCTGAATTTATCATTGTTGTATCAAAAAGCTTTTCATACATTACAAACATACGATTAGTTGTTTCTCCGTACATCTTAATTAAACTTTCAATACTTGTTTTGTTTGATTGAAGCATAAGATAAAAGCATACAAACATTAGAGCAGTTGTACCCAATTCCTTTAACCATGCCGAGTTTAATAAATCTGTCATAATTACCTTTCAGTATTTTCTAAATCTCTTGTAACCGATACTACATTCACTCGGGAAGGATTTTCAAATACTGGAAATATTTTTTTTAATAATAATCACAATTTCATTATTAAAACTATTTTTAATGTTGGAAGCAGATTTTCCATCACTTTATGATGACCTTGCAAAACATAAAGGAAGGAAAATTTTATGAAACTTTGTCACATTTTTAAAACTGGTTATCACACAGATTCTCAAGGTAACAAACGTTATTGGTCAATAGAAGATTTGAATAAAATTGTTAAGCAATTTGAAACTGTTCACAAAGATGCCCCAATTTGTATTGGACATCCAAAATCGTCGGCTCCCGCCTATGGCTGGATAGATAAAGTTATAAGAAAAGGGGACAACCTTTATTGCACATTTAAGAATGTACAAAAAGAGTTTTGGGAAGCTTGTAAGAAGGGGCTTTTTAAAAATCGCTCAATTAGTCTTGATAAAGATTTTAATATAAGACATCTTGCATTTTTAGGTGCACAAGCACCAGCGATTAAGGGACTTGAACAATTTTGTTTTTCAGATGATGAAAACTACTTATGTTTTGATTTTTCGGACTATTCCGATATAGAACTCTCACAAAGAAAGGAGAAAAGGGTGGAAGAAAAGAAATTACAAGGTCTTCTTGATGAAAAAAATTCAGAAATAGAATCGCTGAAAAAATCTCTTGAAGAAATGAAAAAAAATCAAAAAATCAAAGAATTTGAAGATTTTTGTGATGCCGCAATCAAAGAAGGAAACATTTTACCAAGACACAGAGAAAGTATTATCAATATTCTTTTAGCTTGTGATGACACAAAGACTTTCAACTTTGAAGACGGGGAAGAGAAAAATGCGGTTGAAGTCGCTAAAAACTTTGTTAAATCCCTAAAAATAATGAATTTTGAAGAAGTTGCAATAGACGGAAATGATAAAAAAAGGGGTGGTGGTGACGCACAATCAATTGCAAAAAAAATCCAAAAAATTATGAAAGAAAAAGGGCTTGGCGAAGCTGAAGCTTATGGTTTTATCACAAAATAGAAAGGAGAAAATATCGTGGAAGATATTTTGAGTTACAGAGCGGGCGAAGATTTGTCCGAAAAAACAATTGTTAAATTTTCAAAAGAAGGAACTGTAGTTAAGGCAACTTCACCTGCAGATAAAATTTGCGGAGTAGTTCTTTTCAAAGCTGATTCTGACGGTGTAGTCGATGTTTTAAGAGCAGGTAGAGGTTTGGTTAACACTGCAGGAAGCATTAGTGCTGGAGATTTTGTCACAGTTAATAAAGATGGTAAAGCTTGTGCACTTGATATTACAACTTTAGATGAAGGTGCTAATTACATTTTGGGTCAGGCTGAAGAAACTTCATCATCTGCGGCTTTGCTTCAAATCAATATTCATCCGCAATTGCTTGTTATTCCAGCAAAAGCTGAGGAAACAGAAACAGAAAATAATGGACAAGTATAAGATAAAAAATTTGTAATTTAACACAGTAAAAAAGGAAAGGATTAAAAATGTCATTGATTGAATTACCTTACGTTGCAAATGAAACCTTAACTGGACTTGCAATTGCATATAACCCTACTGGGTTGATTGGAGATAAAATTTTGACTCATACTCAAGTTGATACTCCAGAATTTAAATATCGTTATTATGAAAAAGGTCAATTTTTAACAACAAAAGATACTGAAATTGGAGAATATGGAGAACCAATTGAAGAGGAATTTGCTTACAAGGAAAAACTTGAAAGTATAAGTGTTTACGCACATATGACAAAATTATCAGTAAGACACTTACACGCTAACACATCTGAAGCGAATAAAGAAGCAAAAAGAGTAATGTTTTCTAAAAACAAACTTAAACTTGCAGGCGAAGTAAGACTTGCAAATTTACTTCGAGATAAATCTATTTACGAAGGCAATAGCCTTGAACTTACAGCACAAAACAACTTTTCTGTTTCGACAACAAAAGTTATTAAAACTATTCAAGGTTGTATGGATAAAATGTACAACCGTGCAAATACAGTTGTTATGTCATCAAGAACTTTATCTCAGTTGAGAACATGTCCACAAATTGTAACTTCTCTCAAGGGAAAAGAAGTTGAAGATGGTATGGTTTCAATGGAATTTTTGAAAAACGAAGTTTTTGGCGTTGATAACATTTTGGTGGGACAAGGTCGTGTTAACACTACAAAAAGAGGTCAAAATGTAAATCTTTCTTACATTTGGGGAAATGATATCATATTGGCTTATGTGGATGAAGCGGCTGACATTGATTGTGGTTTAACTTTTGGACAAAGAGCCATTTACAAACCATATAGCGTTCAAACTTTCTCTGATGCTAAACCTGGAGCAGAGGGTGTTGTTCACTACAAGTCTGTTGAAGAATACAAAGACTTTATCACATGTCCTGACTGCGGATACATCATTAAAAATGCGTTCACACAAGATTAAGGAGAAATTATGTACTGCAATATAAGCGATTTATTGACTCGGGTAAATGAAAAAACGTTGATTAACCTATCCAAAGATGAACCTCCATACGATAAAATCGACGAAAAAATCATAACAGAAAACATTGAAGTAGCTTCTGATTTGGTTGATGCTTCTATAAGAAACAAGTACACACTACCCCTTGTTAATGTTCCATCTGTTATAAAACAAATTACCGCTGATATAGTCATTTATCGCTTATATTCTCGCAGGGCGCAAGATATTCCGCAAAACTACGTCAAAAACTACGAATTCGCACTTTCTCTGTTATCAGAATTTCAATGTGGATCTAAAATTTTGAAAACTGATTCTGAAGAAAATCTCGGCTCTTGTTTGTATCTCACAGACAAGCAAGAGTCAGATGTGCGATTTTCCAAAGAAAAATTAAGAGGATTTAATTTATGAACTGCTTGATTGCTTATTGCGAAGACAATATTAAAACTGCTCTTTCTAAAGCTTTTCCAAACTTTGACATAATAAGTTTTCCTACAAACTTTGAAAAATACACCTTCACATCTGCAACCGGTTGTTTACTTATTAAATTTTCTGGTGCTTCTTTCGAAAAACAGAACACCTTGTGGAACAGCAATCAAAGTTCAAAAGTAAGATTTACTATAATCGCTGGTTACAGAGGTTTAAACAATTACAATGAAATCTTTGAACCACAACAGTTGTTAAAAAACACTCTTTGCGGATTAGAAGTTTTAGGGAAAAAACTTTATCTTATCGACGAACAATTTTTAAAAGAAAAAAATACGGATATATATTGCTCAACTACATTTGAAATTGAGTTATTTCAAGATGATTTTAATGAGCTTATACAATAACAAAAAAAGGAGAAAATAAAAAATGCTTCACGGAATAATTACTGAACAAAAAGAATCTAAATCGCCGCTTGAAGATGCACAAACAAACATTGTTTGTGTTTTGGGTACAGTGCCGACTTTTTTGCTCGGAAAAGATTTTAAAACACTAAACACCCCCATTCCTATAAGAAATTATGGCGATATAGCAAATTATGCAGGTGTCAACCTAAAAGAATATACTATGTATGATGCACTTGAAACAATCATGGATGAATCTGGCGGTGCAACAATTTACATGATAAACGTTTTTGACGAAGAAAAACACAAGGTCAGTGTTAGTCAAAAAAGCGTTAGTGCAACTTCAAATATGATTGAGCTTGAGGGTGGAATTATAAGTTTAACTCTAAAAAATGGGGATAGCGTTGGAGTTGAAGGAAGTGATTATGAACTAATCCAAGATGGAAACATTTGCAAAATTATCCTTTTATCTGACTCATTTAAGAGTGCAGGAAATCTTACTTGTTCTTATGACAGGGCAGATTTAACTAAAGTTACAGCTGCAGATTTTGTTGGTACTGTTGGCAATGATGGAACAAAGAGCGGGGCAAAGGCTATTGTGAATGTTTCACAACTTTATGGTGATGACGTTAATATAATTATTGCGCCTTCTTATTCTTCTATTCCAGCGGTAAGGTCTGCTTTGTGTGGAATTGCAGAAGAAATTAAGGCAAGAGTATATGTTGACGTTCCTCAAGGAACATCTGTTAATGCTGCTGTACAAGGAAGAATTGCCGGTGATGTTGACTTGAAATGTTCTTCAAGAAATTGCTATATGGCTATGCCATGGGTTAAGAGATATAATTCTTATCTTGATGAAACATTACTCCGTCCAATATCACCTGTTCTTGCAGGTTTGAGAGTTAAGCTTAACAAGACTCGAAATATTGCAAAATCAATCGATAATACAAAATCCTCTACAATAAAAGGGTTGGAATTCCCAGTAGAATTTGTTTTGAACAAGGAAAACACCGAAAGTAATGCACTTAATGGCGCTGGTATTGCTACGGTTATAAATTACAAAGGAACATACAGAATTTGGGGAGTAAGAAATTGTTCTTATCCTTCTTCAACAGACTTTAAAACCTGCGATAGTGTTGTTGATGTTGCAAACTTTATTGAAAAAACTATTGAGCAAGGAAGCTTTGAGTGTGTGGGTGAAAATATTACAAAATCGTTTATCGACGCAATAATAGAGCAGATTAACGCAAAATTTAACACTTGGAGAAATCCAGAAGATGCGATTATCTATGACGGTAGAGCCTATTATGATGAAAGCCTTAATCCTGCTGAAGAATTGGCAAAATTCAAACTTAAAATTCCATATGAATTTTGTCCACTTTCAACAATTGAGCAGTTAACTTATCGCTCTTTTGTAAACATTAACATTATGAACAAAGCTTTAAATGAGTAATAAAGAAAGGATAAAAAGCAATGGCAAACATATTATCACAGGCACATTTATATATAGGAACATCTATGTTCGGAAAAGTTAGTGAGTTTAAATTTCCAGACGTAACAAACGTTGTCACTGAAATTAAGCCTATTGATTCTATCGGAAAATACAGCTTGCCTGTTGGAATTCAGTTAGAGGATGCTTCACTAAAGTTTATTGGTTTCAATGCAAAAGCATTTGAAGAGTTGTCAGATTTGACAAGTGAACACTTGATTACAGTTAGGGGTAACCTTAAAGAATTTAATGGTGTAACGCTAAAAGATGAACAAGCTATCAAAGGCTCTATTAGATGCATAACTAAAAAAATCACCTCACTTGGCACAATCAAAGGTCAAGAAAACGCTGAATTTGTTGTCGAACTAATCCCACATGCAATAAAACTTGAACATAAGGGAAAAGTTCTAACTGAAATAGATATTCCAAACAATATTTACACAAATAACAGCGAAGATATGCTTTCTAAAATGCGTTCAAATTTGGGACTCAATTAGGGGGTAAGTTATGTCAAAAAGTAAGGAAAATCTCGATTTTATTGAACTTCCGATAAGCGGGAAAAAAGTAACAATAAAAGATATATCAAAAGCTGACGGGAATTTGCTTATGAAGGCAAGGGAAGAATGTGGCGGCGGGGCAAAAACCGCCGTATTCATCCTCGCTGAATTAGCAGAGTTTGACGGGCAAAAACTCACAGGTTTTGACATTCTTGACTTGGATCTTGAAGATGTAATAACACTTGAGGATTTCTATGCTGAAAAAAAGCACAATTATGCTTTAACCCTCAAAAAATCATCTACATAAGTAATATTACGGGTTGGAGCTACGAATCTCTCATGAAAATGAAATTGTCTGAAATAGATTTTTGGTTTGAAGAGGTTTCAATATTTGCAAATAATAAAAGGAAATTATGATAATTAAGAAAAGTGATTTACAAAAACGTAATATAGAAAATTTTATAAAAGAAAATCGTGAATCATTGCAAGGTTCTGCACTTTTTACACGTAATTCAAGCTTGATATCAAAAATTGTATGTCATGCCTGTCAAGGAAAATGTGAAGTAAAGGGGGAACATTTTATCCCCTCTCACATTGCTTCTATTTACGAAGATGTAGGAGAAGACGGCAATGTCGAACTTTATCTGCTTGATATAAAACCTCCAATATCTACAAGGCAAAAACTTATAGATTATCTTAATTCAAGCAAAGATGATTTCGTAATTTTTGAAAGATTTTTCCCAATTGATATAAGACAATTTAACAACTATATGAAAAAGCGAGTCGGACTAATTTATGGACTTTTGAGTGCCGTTCAATCCATTTTTAAAAATTTCACAATCAAACATGGAATGCATTGTTCAGAAAACTACATTTATGCATACAACCAACAAGGATTTATGTTTGACATTAACGCAAACAAGTCAACACCAGATTCACTACTTCATTATTTAATTAACACGGAGTATAAACTCAATGAAAAATCTTAAAAATTTAATTAAAAACATCTTAAAGACAAAGTTAAGCAGAAGATTTGTAGAACTTGAAGAAAATATCGACAAATCTAATCTAAATTTAACTTTTGAAAACTCTCAACCAACAAGGGTACATAAACTTAATTACAATACAGAAAACATTTACGAAAAACCTGAAAGGAATTTTCTTTCTAATATAAACTCAATCTTACAAAATATAAACAACACGACATTTGAAAATATTAAATCAATAAAAAACACAAGAGATTTAAAGACAAATAGCTTAAATTTCTTTTCAAACAATCAATCATCCACAAGACAAGACTATCAGACATCAACAAGAATTTTTGACGACAACATAAATTCAGATATAAAAAATACCAATATAAGAAATATTAAAACCCTATTTTCAACAAACAAAAACGATTTACTTAGTCACAGTGAAAACAAAAAATATGAGGGCAGTCTGACCAACAACAAAGATATATCAAACATTTTTTCTTCTAAATATCTGAAAAATAACTATTCAAACAGTGAGTTTTTTAAGAATGAATCACAAGAAAAATCTTTCGACTACAACACTTCAACCCGCACTGATCAAAGTTCTGAAACAAACATATCTTTAAATTACTCGCCAGTTATAAATTTAAATTCTGATAATTCACAAATTGATTTTTCATCAGAGCTTGAAAACCACAAAAATGAAATTTATTTCATGTTAAAAGATTTGCTTCAAAGAGAGGAGAAACGCAGCTATGTATAAAGGAATTTTGCCATATTCAATGCAGGATGAAAGCAACATAGCACTTGAAAAGTGTATTGATAAGGCTTTTGACATTGATTTATCACCATTTATGACAGCTCTACCAGATTTTGTAAGTCCAAATGTACTCTATTTTCTTGCAGAGCAATTGAGTTTAACAGACGGTGACGGATATAGCGAGTGTAAAACAGAACAAGAAAAAAGAGATTTAATAAAAAAAGCTATTAAAATCCACAGGATGAAGGCCACAACAAAATGTATGAATGACCTCTGTGCAAATTCAACTGTAAAACTTTTGCCTTGGTTTGAATACGATGGTTTGAACAACCATTACAAACTAATTGTAGAAGGCGGTAGCCTTGAAGACGTAGAAAAAACAATTTCTATGATAAATCGCAACAAGAGATTAAGTTCAAAACCAGATATTTTAATATATGAACTTAAAACAGAAACAGAAAATATTCTATCTATAACCCCAGTTTTTGGGGAAGTTATCACCATAAATTTTTAAATTTTAGATACAAGAAAAGGGGAACATAATGCAACTTGAAAAACTTAAAACAAATTATTGTCTTGAAAAAGAATCAAAATGTCTTTTTACAAATACAGCATTTGATATTGCACATATTGTTATAGGCGATGGTGGAGGTTCTATCCCTGCACTCACAAAAGATATGACTTCACTGGTTAACGAAAAATTAAAACTCTCGATATCAAAGAAAGAACAATCTGGGTCAAAGTATACATTTTATGCAGACCTTCCAACAAATACAGAGGAATTTCAAATAAGGGAATTAGGCTTGGTAGACAACAGTGATAATCTACTATTTATAAGTCAGATGGATACTCCGACTACACTTATCTCAACAGGAATAGCAAAACAAATCCGACTTAAATTTGTTTGTCAATTTTCAGATGGACTTTCTGTCGTCCTAATCGACCCTTCTCTTGAAACAGCAACAGTAGATTACGTGGAAGAAAATTTTCAAAAATTATCTCAAAAAGGTCTTGCATCAGGTTATGCCCCTCTTGATAATAATGCAAAAATTCCACGTGAATATATTCCAGAAAGTTATACACCATTTTCTTTAAATTCTGGGAATGTAGACGCATACGGAAGTGCAGACATTATGTATGCAACTGCAAGTGGTGAAGAAAACTTTCTCAACACATTATCTTTTAAAGTTGGTGGTAATTACCCAGATATGGTTTGTACACCTGCAAATGGAGGTATATCTTTTACGAAATCTTCTCTTCCTCCAATTACAATTTCTGGATACAATGACAGTTCTTTAGATGTTGCTTGGCAAAACCCAGTTATGACATCAATTTCACAAGACGGTTATACAATCGTAAACACAGCAGCTGTTCACCCATCTCAACAAGATGCATTTGGATACTCAAACCAATCTTGGGGTGCTTTTGCAGATTACGATACCTATACCCTCTGTGGATTTAATAGAAATCAGGGAGCAGTTTTTACATCATTAGTTATTCCATCTGACAAAAATGTTAAAATTACAAAAATTGTTACCCCTCGTGCCCTGTCTAACGGCAATCAGGTTACAGGCGGTTGGACTGTGAAACTTCTTAAAAATTCCGTTGAAGTATACTCTCAACACCTTACTGGCAATGCAACAGAATATGAAGTCAACAACCTCGAAGTCGATACAATTCAAATCTATCCTGCAGGTGGCGCTAACGTTGATTGGGGTTCTTTCTTACCTTTCAAATTTATTGGCACTGAAACCATTCAGGGTGCAGGAAATTACAATGTCTTTGCCTCAGCCTCAGGAAACGCATATATTTTGAACAATTCTACGTTCTATCTGCCACAAACACCAACCTCCCCACAAGCTAACGACATTTGGCTTGATACATCAACAGAACCAATAAAAGCAAAAAAATACAATGGTAGCTCTTGGCAAGAATTTAACGATGTTCCAATCGGTTCAATAACAATAGTTAACGGAGTCATCACTACAGTACAAAATCTTCCGTTCGGTAATAAATCTGCAACCGCAAGCCACATAAGACCAGCCTCCGTTGCCTTATCTTACAAAAATGGTACATCTTGGTATCGTTTATGGTCAGACGGATTTAAAGAACAAGGTGGACAGATTTATCAAAATGCTAATGCCGATGTAGTTATTACATTTTTAGTTCCTTTTGATAATAACGAATATTTTGCTGTTAGAACTGCCGGCTGGAGTGGACACTATGACAATTCAATATATGGTTGTCACGCAGTAAATATTTGGAATGCAACAAAAACTTCAATGACGATAAGAACGTATAACGCTGACGGGCTAAATACTCAAAGATGGTATGCCTGTGGATATTAAGAGATTGGAACAAAACAGACAAAACTATTTTAAATAGAAAATTTGAGAAAGGAATAAACAATGGAAACAAAAGCACAATTAAACAAACCTTATACAGAGAAACAAAGACTTGATTTTATTGTTCAGCAAAACCATAACAAAGGTTATTTAATCGAGGAAACAGAAGAAGCTTTGCTCGCTAAAGGTTATACTGAAGAAGAACTTGCAGATTTGCAAAACCAACAGAGAGCAAAAGAATTCTTCAATACATCACTTGGATATGTAAAACGTAAAGTAGAAATGACAACTGGGGATGTAAGAGATTTTTTGTTTGATATTAAACCAACTCTCGCTGTCGGTGTACCTATTATTACATACAACGCAAACGGTTCTCAAAACAGAGATGTCCTCGTTACACAAGACTTTTTAGATGAATGTGATAGACAAATCTATTTCGATTTCTATGGGATTTACCCTCAAGTTGAGGTAAATGATGATTAAGTGCAGAAGAAAACTTAAAATCGAAGATATTCCCAAACTCTCTATTAACACAGGAGAGAAACCCAGATTTTCTATTATGTTCTGGTTTACAAAACAAATAAAAGCTTTCAAGTTTACTTGGAGATTTTAAAAAGAAAGGATTGATTATGATAATTGAAAAAATAATGAAAAACAAAATGAATAAGATTGCAAAAAAACTTTTGAAACAAGGAAAAGAAAATGTTCGAGAATATTTGAAACTACACAAAGATGAAATAGTTGAAAAAGTAAAAATAGAACTTTGTTTAATTCTTGAAGAAAAGAAAGAAGAATTATATAGGGCTATAAAAAAAGAAATTGCAGAAATATGTTTTGCGAGGAAATAGATATGAAGAGAATAATTATACATTGGAGCGCTGGGCTTGGAAAACCCAATGAGCATGAACTTGAATGCTACCATTTTCTTATTGACATTGCAGGAAGAATTCATACAGGATATCATTCTCCAGAAGACAATTTAAATTGCAGGGATGGAAATTATGCAAAACACACCGGTGGCGGAAATACTGCGAGTATTGGAGTTTCTCTTTGTGGGATGATTGGATATAAAAATCCCAAAAATCAAGGACGGTGTCCTATAACAAAAATTCAGTTTGAATCAGCAATGCAACTTTGTGCAAAACTTTGTAAAAAGTATAATATTACAATATCTCCAACAACCGTTATGACCCATTATGAATTTGGGAAAAATCACCCCAAGACTTCTTCCTATGGAAAAATTGACATAACTTTCCTACCGCCATATCCAGAAGTCAAAACATGTGAGGTTGGAAGTTTTATAAGGAATAAAATCCTGTGGTATTACGACAAAATTAAATCCTAAACCAAAGCCCCGTCAAGTGTAATCTTTGATGATGCAACTTTTGAATCCACCGTAGATTTTGCCAAATCAATTACAAAGTTGATTGATTCAACATCCCTTGCAATAGCTTCTTTCAAATCAAGTATTTCATCAACAGTTAATGACTGTATTTTTGCATCAGAAGGGTTGTGCATAAAACTGTTGAAGAGTTCTTGTGTTTTAGCTTCATACCCAGTTAACCCCAATTTCATTGCATACCATTTATAAAATTGCCCAACAAACCAAAAACTATCACATTCATGCTTGTCAAGAACAAACATTGGTTCAGATTTAAAAGAAATATGAGGTTTACCCTCTGTATTAGCAGAGATTGCAAAATTTATCAACAATGCCTTAATTCCAACAGCCTCTGGAACAAAACCCATTTCTTGAGAAATTGAATTCATAATTTTCTTAGCGAACGGAATTTTATAAACTTTAGTTCCTTTTGCTTCGATAAATTTAATCAATTCTTCCGGATTATTTTTACATTGTTTTAAGATTTTAGATACATCTTGTTCAAGTTTTTCTCTTGTTTTTTCTTTTTTAGAAGTGAATGCAACACTAACGCCAAAACCGATTTTGTTTGACTTTTTTACGGTTTTGGTTTTCAAGATTTTATTTTGAATTTCTATAAGAAAATCTATAAAACTTTGCATACAATTCTCCTTACTTATATAAAAACATTTTAAGTAAAAAGATTGCCTTTTTTATTGCTCATTGTGAACAGTAATTTGAGGGTAAGGAAATTCAATTAAATTTTTATCAAAAGCCTCTTTAATTCTTCTATTGAATTCTCTACCAACAACCCACTGATGACTTGGAAGAGTTTTTATTCTTGTTTTGATTGTTATCGTAGACTCCTCAAATTTGTCTACACCCAAAATTTCGATGTCATCTATAATTATATTTTTTAATTTTTCATCTTCTCTCATTTCTTTTCCAACAGATTTTATAACTGTGAATACTGTGTCAAAATCTTGATTGTAAGAAATTCCCAAATCAGAAACGTAATATGAGTAGTCCTTTGTTTGGTTAGAAATAACATTTATGTTTCCATTTCTTACAAAATGTACCGTACCACCGAAATCTCTTAATATAACAGTATTTACAGTAATTTTTTCAACCACCCCGCTGATACTTCCATCAATTGTTACAGTGTCCCCTACACGAATTTGATTTGAGAGAATAATATTAAGTCCAGAAAGAACGTCTTCAACAAGTCTTTTTGCACCAAAACCAACTGCCAACCCTAAAACTCCAGCAGTAGCCAGTATCGGAGCTATATTTATATTTAATTCTTCTAAAATCAGCATTATACCAACCAAACAGACTATTATTTTTACAACTGAGTTTAATAAAGAATGTACTGTACGAACTTTTTTATATTGCTCAATGTCAGAAGAACTTATTTTGTTTAATTTTTTGAAAAACACATCAGATACCTTGCACAAAATTCCCATCGTAAGTAACATTAGTACGATTTTAATTCCACGAAGGACAAACCAGTCTAATATGTGTAAATTTGATATTATTTCATTAAAGTTCATAAAATCTCCTATTCTGCCTCTATAATTGATGTAATCGGTTCTTTAAAATATTTGTTTGCAACACTAACTATATCATAAGGTGTTACTGAATTTATAACATTATCAAAGTTTTTATTGAAATCAAAACCTCTGCCAGATATTTCATACCAACAGGCAGCAGAAGCCTTGTCAAGGTTTGTTTCAAGTGCAAGGACATACCTTCCAATAAGTTTTTCTTTTGCTTCTTTCAACTCTTTATCAGACACGAATGTCGTTTTTAATTTCGCAATTTCATCCATCATAAGTTTTTTTGCACGGGAAACATTTTCTGGATTTGTTCCAATATAGAGAGTAAAAGCTCCCTTTAACATTTTTGGAGAGTATTCTGAACCAATTTGATAAGCAAGTCCTTCTTTTTCTCTCAAATCAACAAATAATCTTGAACTCATTCCAGACCCTAAAATAGAGTCCATAACAAGAAGTGTTGCCCAATCTTTTCTATTTTGAACACCAGTTACCTGCCAACCCGTAAAGAGCCAAGCTGTTTTTAAATCCTTCATCTTTTCGATTTTTACTCCTGTCGAATTTGGAATCTCGTATTTAGAGTAATTAAACGTTGTCCCATTTTGTTTAAACATTTTTGATAATGGATTTAAAACATCATCTATATCAACATTTCCATTTATAGAGATGACAAGGTTTTGTGCTGAAAAAATTCTATGATAATAATCTTCGATGTCAGATTTTTTTATTTTTGGGTAATTTTGCGTATATATTGAATTGCCATTTGTGTATGGAGATTTTCCATAAAGCAGCTCTCTGTATGAATTTAGAGCTTTAGACATTGGAATATCTTCTGATTTTTTTATACTATTAAGTTTTTCGTTTTTTGCTTTTTCGATTTCAAAATCTTCAAATGTCGCATTGTTAACAACTTCATTTAGAAGTTCAAGAGTTTTAGGAAGTTGTGATTTGGTTGTTATAACGTTTATTATGAAGGTATCAAAAGCGGGATAAGGATTTATTTTTATTCCGTTTTCTTCCATAATAAGCGCAAGTTCATTTTTTGAATATTTTGATGTTCCTTTAAGCATCGTAGATGCCATTAAAGATGCCGTTGCAGGAATCTTTTCAAGAAAAGTTCCACCTTTTGCTTGTATGCTGATAGCTATAATATCATTTTGGTCATTTTTGTTGATTAAAACAGTTGATTTGTTTTCAAGTTCGTATTTTTTTATCCCATTAGATTCTTTTACAAAACTTGCATTGTAATTTTTTTCAGAAACTGTTTCAGGTTTTTTATTTTTGTATTCAAGAGGAAGTACTATAGAGATTGCACTTTTATTTTCACAGAGGTATTTTGCAACCCTTTTAACATCTGCTATTGTAACATTGTCTATGTTGTTCAAATAATGTTCGTAATATTGTGGCGTATCCGCCAAAATTGTTGTATATCCAATTTGAGAAGCAATGTTCAAAACAGATTCTCTTGAATATTCTGTTTCTGTTCTAATAAGCTTTTTAGCCAAATTTAGTTGTTTTTCGCTAACTCCATTTTTTATAATATTATTTGTTTCTTGAAAAATAGCATTTTTTAACTTTTCTGCATTCTCAGGCTTGAAGTCTGCTTGAATAACAAACATACCATCTTCTTTGAAAGTCCCATTACCTGCATCTATTCGGAAAGCAAGCTGTTCTTTTTCTTTTACATTTTGGTATAAAATACTTGAACGGCCGTCCCCAAGTATAGTTGCAAGAACATCTAAAGCATAAGTGTCATTTTGAGAAATATCTGCGCCCCTAAATCCAACCATAAAGTAGCCGCTTGAAACTGGTTGATAGTCAACGTTTATAGTTTGTTTTGTTAATGGTTTTTCTTTTTTATTGACAATTTTTTGAGATTTTTTAGATGCTACATTAAACTTTTCTTCCACTTTTTTATAAACATAATCCGGCTCAACATCACCAACTACAATTGTTACAAAGTTTTGTGGAACATAAAATTTATTGTAGTAATCAAAAATTTCATCTCTACTTATGGTTGAAATTACCTTTTCTGTACCAATAACTTTTCTTTTGTAGGGGTGTTGTTTGTAAATCATTTCGATTAGGTTATCGTAAACCTTATCATCTGGGCTATTCAAATCTTTTGAGATTTCTTCAATAACAACTTTTCTTTCTTTTTCCAATTCCTTAACTGGAATAGTTGGATTTAGAAGCATATCAGAATGAAGATCAAGTGCCACATCAAAGTCTTTCGATGGAATTTCTATATAGTAATGGGTAAAGTCCTTACTTGTTGCCGCATTAACAATTCCGCCTTTTGTTTCCAAAAACTTGTCTATTTCTCCAGCAGGATGATTTTTTGTTCCTTTAAACAGCAAGTGTTCAAGAAAGTGTGAAACCCCATTGTTTTTCTCTGTTTCATTTATCGACCCAGTTTTAACCCACGTATCAATAACTACCACTGGATTATTTTTGACTTGTTTCACGATTACTGTTTGTCCATTTCTTAAAACTTTATAATCCGTTGCAAACACTGAATTTGCACAAATAAAAAGTAAAAAGACGAAAGTATAAATTATTTTTTTCACAAGCACACCCCATTTTTTCCGATTATAGCATATTTTATTATAAATAAAAATTTTGGAAGTCACCTCATTGGACAATGTTTTTATGTTAAAATGAATTTATGTTTACTGGCATTGTCGAAGAAGTCGGAATAGTAAAAAGAGCTGGACGGGATTTTATTGAAATATCCTGTCAAAAAGTTCTTGAGGCCTCAAAAATTGGCGATAGTATTTGCGTTGACGGGGTTTGTCAAACTATTGATGAAATGGGAGAGGGTTATTTTAGGACAAGAATTTCTGGAACAACATCTTCAACAACCACATTTAACAAAATAAAAAGCGGAAGTCTTGTTAATCTTGAAAGAGCTTTAACACTTTCATCAAGACTTGGCGGACACATAGTAACAGGGCATGTCGAAGGTATTGCTGTTGTAAAAAAAATCGAGATGTTATCTGAATTTTACAATTTACATTTTGAAATTCCGCAAGCCTTAAAAAAATATGTTGTTTCAAAAGGGTCAATTACCCTTAATGGTATCAGCTTAACTGTTGCTAAAATAGATAACTGTAACATTATGACCGCTATTATTCCTCACACATTTGAAAATACTAACCTAAAACATCTCCAATGTGGTGATTTTGTAAACCTCGAAACCGATATTTTATCTAAATATGTTGAAAATTTTTTATCAACAGGTAATAATAGTGTAATAGACGAAAACTTTTTAAGGGAAAACGGATTTTAAATCAAATTCTTATGGATGAAATTTTTGACAATATTGAAGATGCCTTAAAGGACTTTAGAGAAGGTAAATTCCTTTTGATTGCCGATGATGAAAACAGAGAAAATGAAGGCGACTTAATTTGTTCTGCGCAAGCAATAACACCAGAAAAAATAAATTTTATGGCAACAGAATGCCGAGGGTTAATTTGTGTTGCAATAACTGAGGAAAGAGCAAAAGAGCTTAAACTTTCACAAATGGTTCAAAACAACACAGAAAAGTTGAGGACAGCTTTTACACAAAGTATTGACGGTGCAGAAAAATTCGGAGTTACTACCGGAATTTCTGCATACGATAGAGCCAAAACTGTCGAAATAGTTGCAGATAAAAATTCAAAACCAGAAGATTTAAGAAGACCTGGACACATTTTTCCTTGCGTAGCTAAATTAGGTGGCGTTCTTGAAAGAACAGGACATACAGAAGCTTGCACAGACATTGCAAGAATTTGCGGACTTTACCCTGCTGGAGTAATGTGCGAAGTCATGAAACAAGACGGAACTATGGCAAGAAGGGATGACCTTAAAAAGTTTGCAAAATTACATAATATAAAATTTATTAGTGTTGAACAATTGGCACAATACAGAATAAAAACAGAAAAAATTGTTAAAAGAGAGGTTATGGTTCATCTTCCAACCCAATTTGGAGATTTTAATGTTTTGGGATACGTTAATACTTTGACAAATGAAGAGCATATTGCGCTTTACAAAGATGATGGATCTGACAAAATTCCTCTTGTAAGAGTTCATAGCGAATGCTTTACTGGTGATGTTTTACACAGTTTAAGATGCGATTGCAACTCTCAACTTCACTCGGCAATGAAGGCCGTCGATGAATATGGCAAAGGTGCAATTGTATATATTAGAAACCATGAAGGTCGTGGAATTGGACTTGTAAATAAACTCAAAGCATATAAACTTCAAGAAGAAGGTTTGGATACCGTGGAAGCAAATATCTCTTTGGGTTTTGAACCAGATTTGAGAAATTATGGTGTTGCCGCTCAAATTCTTTTTGATTTGGGTTATAATAAATTTAATCTAATCACAAATAACCCTTTAAAAATTTCTGCTCTAAAAAGTTACGGTTTTGAAATTTGTGATATAGTTAAAATACATCCTGAAATAAATTCTTATAATGAAAAATATATGAAAACTAAAAAAGAAAAAATGCATCACATGTTTTAAAAAAAACGGAGAAGTCATGACTGAAGAAATCAAATATGAAACAAAACTGTTAACGGAAGAATATCACAAAATTTTTAGCGGAGTATACAATGACTTTGCAGCATCGGCATTCGACAAATATAAATTTGAATTGCCACCTTTGAAGTATGATGCATTCATAAAGTCAGTTGAAGAAGGCTTGATGAATTGTATCCTTCTTTTGGAAAATAAAATTCCTGTAGCTTTTCTTGCATACACAACTGCAATTTCAGAGGCAATAGAATTAAACATCATTCACTGCTTAGGAAATGAAGATTTAGCAACTAAAAGAAGAATGCTCGTTGAGGAATTTTTATACAGAACAAGAAATGAGAGAAAAACACATGTTGTTTGTTATCCAATGATTGGTCCACAAGCAGAATTCATAGCTGATTTGGCAATGTATGGATTTAAATTTGTGGGTCTTGCTGTTTTGAGATTTTTATTTGACAAAACTTCAGATTGTTTAAGCATTTTGGAACATGCACCATTAAAACAATTCCCATTGGATTATGAAATTGTATCTTGGGATAAAAAATATACTGACAAACTTATTGAAACAGTTCACAATGCTTTTATTGACACATCTGATGCTCTATTTGACCCAAGATTTAAGACTTTGGCTGGAACAGAAGATATTGTTAAAAAAATAATCAATGGTGTTTATGGAGAGTTTTTACCAGATGCGGTAAGTGTGTTGTTATATAAAAAGCAACCTTGTGGAGTTTGTTTTATAAACGTTACAGATGGAAAACTTGCTAACCTTCCTATTTTTGCAATTGCAAAAGAACACCAAGGAAAAGGTATTGCAAAACATCTATTGAAAAACTCTTTGCTCAAATTGGCAAACATTGCAGAAGTCAGAGGTTTTAGTGAAATTAACACAACAACAGAAACCGATAACTACCCAGCATTGAATATGTACAGAGGTTTAGGCTTTAAGGAAGACTATTATTATCCTCAAAGTTACTTACCAATCACAGAAATAATTTAGGTTTCATCAATATATTAAAGATGGAAGCTTCTTAACAAAATCTGGCAAATTCATATTACCTTCAACCCTTGGAGTTGTTCTTTTAGGTGTGGTTGTCGTGGTGGTTGAATTTGTTGTATTATTAGTTGTTGTTTTTTCTGCTACGGTGCTCTTTTTAGGTTTAATATCCTCTCTAATCCATTTGAAAGATTTTACCGAAGATTGTCTGTCTGTTCGTCCGTTTATAACAACTTTAAAATCTTGTGTTTTGGCATGAGTTTTAACAGTCAAATCCGGAATTTTTGAAATATCGGTAATATCTGATTCTGTTGTAAGGTTGGTTACAAACGCAGAAGCAAAGCTTCCGATTTTTGGAATTGATGAAAGGGACTTGCTTATACTAATTTCACCCAAAGGTCCAAGTGTGTTGATAAGTTCACCAGAAACTCGCCCTAAAATTAACAAAAACGCTGTGTTGTTTGGAATATTGTATCTTCCGGAAACAAATAAACTCATATATGGTCCGGCAAGTTTAACATTATTCAAGTAAGCCAAACCCTTGTTCAATTTTACATATCCGGTCACATATTGATAAACACCAGTATCCTTTAACTTAAGCCCATTTTTTACAATATTAAGTGATGATTTTAAAATACTGTTTGAAACTATATTTTGTGCCTGTATAAGATAATCCAACTTACCCAAATCATTTGAAGTAAAGTTTGTCATCTTAAATTTAACATCACCTGTCAAACTTTTTTGAATATCTTGTTGTGTAAAACCACCAAAAGATAATTTAGAGTCAAAATCAAGTTTACCTGTTATCTTCTGATTTATTCCGGAAACTGCGCTCAATGCACCTTTTGCATCAAGTTGTCGTCCTTGAAGATTCATAGAAACTTTATTCTTTAATAAGTTGCAATTCATATTTCCTGCAACCTTACCAAAGTATGCATCTGCTGTAAGGTTGTTTAGATATGCTATATTGTTTTTCAATTCAAATTTTGAAACAACATTACTTGCGACAATCTCTCCAGTAATAAATTTAGCAATTTCAACATGCCCGCCTTTGATAACTAAAGGAATAGAACTTGAAGAATTAGAACCCATTGCTGTCATAACTTTATCCAAATTAAAGTATTGTGATGTAAATTTCATAGAATCAACTGTTGGAACTTTATTGAAGATATTATTCATCTGTGCATCTATTCCCATGACAGTTGATGCAATTGAAACATAAGGAAAATGAAGTTGAAGAGACTTTCCTGAAGCTACAATTGTTGCGTTGCTCACTTTTGCTGAAAGTGGTTGGACTGTAACAAGAGGAAGTGTAATTTTTCCTTTTATTTGTGGGTTATTGACTGCCCCATTGATATTTACATCACCATTTATTGATATTCTTGAATTATTAAATCCTGCAACGTTACTTTGTTCTGGAATAAAAAGTCTTAAGGTATCTATGTTTGGATTTTGAGAAACTTTTGATATTTTCCCTGAAACTTCACCTTTTATGTTATCTGCCCAAACTTGTATCTTTGAAAACTCAAGAGAATCTTTTTTGTATGTAGCTGAAAATTTAGGAACAAGAATTGATGTTGGAACATCTTTCATTGTTGCAACAGTATTAAATCCACTGATATTTAAATCGAAGTCTTTAGACATTGATGTCACAGTTAATTCGTTATTTTTAAGTCTTAAGTTTGTTGGTTTGTTTCTAACATCGAGTTTTGACAGAGTAGCTCTAATCTCTGGGAATGCAGTTTTTAGCGCTCCTTTTAAGGTTGCCTTAACAGAAAGTTGTCCAGAAATATCGTTTTCTCGAGCGATTTCTGATGGAATTAAATCTTTTATGGATAGACTGTTTGCAGTTATAAGCAAATCTGCAACAGCATTCTTATTGATTGTCCCAGAAACCAAAATTGGATAAGATTCAAATTTTGCCAACGCCTTTAAATTTATATTATCATTAGAAAAGTCTGCATCCGCATTGATAGAATTTAGCAATAAGCTCGGATTTTTCATTTTCACATAAGCATTTTTTACAGAAAGCTTTCCAGATGAGTGAAGTTTTTTGAAATCACTTTTTACATTAAAATTTGCGCTCAACAAACCGTTAACGTCTATGTTGTCTAACTCCTCGTTGCCCATTGATTTTGCAAGTGTTCTTCCAATTGTGAATAAATCTTTTAAATTTAGTTCAGAACTTTTTACCTTTAAGTCTATATTTTTATTTTTTCCTAAAGATAAATTACCAGAAATGTCAATGTTGTGAGTTTTATCCGTGTAAAGATTGGATGCAATTCCGATTTTATTTTTGTCAAATAACAAATTCATTTTTGATTTTGGATATGTTTTGCCTGCACAAACAAAAGAAAAGTCGTTAATATCAAGTTTACCTTTAATGTCAGGAGTTGCCAACTCATTTATATCGAGTTTTGCATTAACGTTTGCATTTAATCTGTATTTATTAAGCTCTCTAAAAATTTTTATAGCATCATCATAAGTGTAGGCTGACGATTGAGAACCATCTCCCGTTTGTAGATTTTTTTTGACAGACAATGCAAGGTTGTATCTTATATCTTCACTCGTGTCATAAATAAGTTCTCCCTCTGTTTTTAGCTTCAATTTTCCAAAAAGATTTTCGCTAAAACTTAGGGAATCACCCTTTAGAGAATATAATTTGTTATTATCTGGCAATGAAATTCTATAATAATTTACATAAACATCTGGAAGTTTTTCAAACAAGGTAAACGCACTATTGCCCTCTTGTTGCGCAGGAAGAGTTTTAAAAATATCTCTGTTTAAGTTTACAATTATTTTGGAGGCACTAACATTACTTATTTTAATTTTTTTGAAAACCAATGGTATCAAATCTACCGTAAGTTTTAAATCGTTAACTTGAGCAAATTTGTCTTTGTCTTTAAACATGTCAGCTTTTTCAAGTCCAATCGTAACAGCAAGACGCCAAGACGTAGAGATTTCGGGGTTTTTTAATAGAACCCCGAAACCAGTATTTTTGTATATAGTATCCTCAATAACGTGTGTATATTTTTTCAAGTCCACCATGTTTGGCAACACGAACAAGAAAGAAAAATATATTATTGATAGGAATAAAAACAAATTTAGAAATATAAGTTTTAGCTTTTTCATATCAGGTAAGATACTCCAAAAAACTATCTTTTACAAGCAGATCTGTTTATCAAATCTGTTAAAACTTCATTAGCTTTAATAAGTTGCTTGTCGTTTTTATTTTTTATATCTTCTTCCGTAAGTTCAACAATGATATCAGGGGTTATACCCTTTTTGTTGATATCTGTGCCATTTGGAGTGAAATATTTCTGGATAGTGATGTTAACTCCAGAGCCATTTGGAAGTTTGTTAATTTCTTGAACCAAGCCTTTTCCAAAAGACTGTTCCCCAACCAAAATCGCACGTTTGTTATCTTTTAATGCTCCACTTGTAATTTCAGAAGCACTAGCAGAACCTTTGTTAATTAACACAACGAGCGGTTTGTTTGTCAAAACAGCTTTCATAGAACGTTGAGTTTCCATGTAACCATCTCTGTCAACAGTACTTACAATAACATCTCCACTTAAGAACATATTTGAAATGAATATCGCATTGGTTAACAAACCTCCTGGATTAGAACGAAGGTCAACAATGTAACCTTTTTTGTCAGAATTATCGACAAGAGCTTTTTGGAATTCAGATGCGGCATTTTTACTAATAAAAGAAGAAAGTCTGATATATCCAACTTCTGGATTAAGCTTCACATCATTTGGAACTTTAGTAGAAACAGCTTTAAGTTCAATTTCTTTTCTTGTAACAGAGAAAGTTTTTAGTTCAGTTTTTCTCTTGATAACAAGTTTAACATTAGTCCCTTCTTCGCCTCTTATTCTGTCTGCGGCTTGATCAACAGACATGCCTTTTGTACTTGTACCATCGATTTCAATAATTTCATCATCAGCTAAAATACCTGCTTTTTCAGCTGGAGTATCTTCAATTGGTGCAATAACAGTCAATTTTCCATCACGAGTACCAATTTGGATACCAATACCTTTAAGAGATCCTTTTATAGAACTTGTTTCTTCTGCAAATTCTTTTGGATCAAGGAATTTTGTATAAGGGTCATTAAGACTTGCAAGCATGGTTCTTATGGCAAGATAAGAATCTTCATCGGTTTTAATGCGATTGTCATATTTATGACGCCATTTTGACCAATCCTGCATATTGTTTGTTTGATCAACGTATTTTGAGTTAATGAGTCGCCAAACAGTATCGTACAGTGCTGTTTGTTCTGTTTGAGCAAAAGCACACTGAAAAGACATGATAAATGCGACGAGAATAAAGATTGATTTTTTAAACATATAAGCCTCTCCCTACCTATTCTTAAATAACATTATTACACAGATAAAACAGAAGATGTAATTTTTTCAAAAAAGTTTCAAAAAAAAGTAATAAAAAATTATTTTTAGAAATCTTTTGACATGAAAAGATTTTTGTATTAGAATTGCACGTAGGTTTTTACAAGCTCTGGGGCATCGGCTCTGGAAATAGACCAAGCAGTGAAAACAGTTTAGCAAAATCGGCGGTAGCTCTGCCGAGAAAAACAATTGAGTATTGTTTTTCGAGAGGTGTCAGACGATCTGAGTCTGACTTTCCGCCAAGCAAAAACTGACAATTTAATAGCAA
>QHMH01000012.1:77379-224761 GCA_003258795.1 Candidatus Melainabacteria bacterium
TTTCCGCCAAGCAAAAACTGACAATTTAATAGCAAGCTCTGGTGGCGGAACAGGTAGACGCGTTGGACTTAAAATCCAATCGGGTTAATCGCTCGGTACCGGTTCGATTCCGGTCCAGAGCAAGTCTTAAAAGAACTCTCTCAACGGGGGTTCTTTTTTGTTTTTTCCATGGACTTTTGTGCATTGAATAACATTTTTTAGACCGACATGCTTATTAGTTAAGCTTTAAAAATCTTTATTCGCTAAAACTAAAAACATTTTAAATACAAAGAGAAAGAGGACATCAAATTGACATCCTCTTTCATAAAAAAATTTGGGCAGGGGTGGATTCGAACCACCGTAGTCTCGCGACGGCAGATTTACAGTCTGCTCCCTTTAGCCACTCGGGCACCGACCCTTGTTCGTCTTGAGTTCTGCCTCTGACGAGATTTGAACTCGTGACCTCTCCCTTACCAAGGGAGTGCGCTACCCCTACGCCACAGAGGCGGGTTGTTAGAAATTTGCCGATGATAGGAATCGAACCTACAACCTACGGTTTACAAAACCGTTGCTCTACCATTGAGCCACATCGGCAAACTGTTACTAAATTATAATCATAAAAAACTCAACTGTCAAATGTTTTTTCATTCATGTTTTTCGTATAATCTTGAATTTATTTCTCCACCTATCAACATCAGTATTGACGTGTAATACAACCATACCATCAACATCGCAAATGCTCCTATCGCTCCGTATACTCTGTTGTAAGTTTGCAAATTGTTTACATATATCGAAAATCCCCATGAACCAATCAACCAAAAAGCACAGAAGAAAAACGTTCCCCAGAATGTATATTTTCTCTTGTTCAAGTCATCACCTCGAAAATCAGGTAATATATAATAGTTGATATTTGCCATTACATATAATGCAATAAACGATGCAACCCACCTCGTTGTTAACAACGTCATATACAATGCATGTGACATCCCTAAATTTATTACAAAACATGTCAGTATAAATTTTCCAAATAATACAAGGTTTATTGTTAAAAACAATATAAAAGTATTTACAAAAACCATTATCAAAGACAACACCCTTGTATATACAAAATTTCTTGTTTCTTCTATTTTATAAGCCCTGTTTAATCCTTTCATTATACAAGCTACGGCATTTGTCATCAAAAACAACGTTACACAAAGCCCTATCAATGCCATTAAACCACCTTTTGAAAAAAGCGTAACCTCGTGTAATACACCCTGTATCAACTTCATCGAATCCGCTGGAATAACATTAGATAAAAAGATTAACACAGGATTTATAAAGGTCTTTTTTCCAACCCAACCAAAAAATGCCATCAAAAATAACATTGTTGGAAAGATACCAAGCATAAGCCAAAAACCCATCTCTGCTGCCATACCAAAGTAATCGTTGTCTATTATTGATTTTACAAACCCGATAACCTTATTTATAAATTTCTTCATAAATTTCCTTTTTTAATCTCTGTCAGCAAATTCTTTACGGCATCTTCGCACGACATTTTCATTGTGCACCCTGCCGCAAAACGATGTCCACCACCGTTAAAAACTTCACAAACCTTCGCAACATCAACTGATTTACTTCTCATTGATATTTTGCAAAGTTTATGGTCTATTTCTTTTACAACAAATGATACCTTTGTTGTTACTATTGATCTTAAAACTTCTGCAATTCCATCCGTTGCACTATCTTTAACATTATATTTTTCCAAATCTTTTTTGTATATAACCGTGTAAGCTATTTCATTATCAGAGGTAAAAATAGCTTTTCCAACACAGTAATTTTGAAACATTACAACTTCTCTCGATTTAGATTCATAACATTTTTTATAAATTTCATTTGGATTAACACCAATTTTTAATAATTTTGATGCAATTTCCATTGAATCAGGAGTCGTATTTTCGAACCTAAATCCGCCAGTATCAGTCAATATAGCAGTGTAAAGACTATCTGCAACATCTTTGTCAATCTCCCAATTGCATCTTTCAAGAAGTTTGAAGATAACCTCTCCAGCTGAACTTGCTTGCGGTTCTATTATATTTATTTGACCAAAACCAACGTTAGTTTTATGGTGATCAATATTTATCGTATGTTTTGCTTTTGAGAATAAAACTTGCGCATCTAAAATTCTATCCAATGCTGCCACATCAACAGTTATAACCAAGTCATACTCTCTTGATTTGTCAAATTCTAATATGTATTTTGCCTCTTTTATATGTGGCAAAAAGTTGTATATATCGGGTATGTGAGATGGAACAAGCATCTCTGCCTTTTTCTTGTATCTTTTAAGAATAGCACTATAAAGCCCGCATAAACTTCCCAATGTATCTCCATCCGGATTAACATGAGAGATTATCAATATATGCTTTGAATCCTTTATATATTTTTCAAATTCTCTTTCCATATCCACAAATCTCTTGTAATATAATAATTATATCACAAGGTATTTTTTTCTTATGTCAAAAAAAATTTTATACTCTAACTTTACAGACACAGAAAGCATTATCAATGAAATGATTTCTTCTCCAGAAATGCAAAAAGCTATGAGAAGAAGAAGTCTATATAACTTTTGGGAAAAAACTGTCGGTAAGAAAATGGCAGAATTTTCAAAACCCTATTCAATGATGGGTAAAACACTTATCGTTGCTTGCCAAAATCCAGCCGTTGCCCAAGAATTACTCTTTCAAAAAAATCAAATTATCGATAAAATGAAACCATACTTAAAGGCTCTTCACCTTACCCTTACCGATATTAAGTTTGATACTAAAAAATGGGATATATAATAAAGGACAAACTTTTCGTTTGTCCTAAAACTTCATTACCCTTTTTCCCATAAGTTCGTTAACCAATCCCGAACCATTTTTCCTTTTATATAAACCTTAGTCATTAATCTTAGTTGTTGCTCAAAACCAATTTCATAGTTGCCATATTTTTGATAGAGAACATTCTGTGTTTGTTTCCTTGTTCTGCAGAGATATTGAAAATGCGAACCATTCTTTGTACTTCTTCAACTGCTGCTCTTGAATCTAATTTATATACGTTTGCAATTGGATCTGATACAACTGACATCATAGTGTTTAATTCTTGTTCTTTCATTTTAATTTCCTCTCTATCGTCCTCTATATTTTTATAAAGAAATTTTGATTAAAAAAATTGCCAAATTGCTTCCATGTTTGTTAAGTTTTGTAAACAAAAGGTTAAAACATGCTTTAATCATTGGGATGTTCGTCTTACTATAATTGAAGTTAGGGAAAATAAGCTCAACAAATTTTCGGAGCAAAACCGATAACATAGAGCAGGAGAGAGAAATGATATACGGAGTTCTTGAAATTGAAATTATGAACGCTATCTGGGATATGCAGGAGCAAAATGAAGATAGAAATATCGCTATTTCTGATGTTGTTGACATGTTAAAAGAAAACAATGTGTTTAGAGCTTACACTACTATTAAAACAGTTATGGATAGACTTGTTTCAAAAGGAATTTTAGCAAGATTTAAAAGCGGTAAAAAATTCTTTTACACTACAACTGTTAGCAGAATTGAAGCTAAAAGAAACACTATCAATGAAGTTTCTAACCAGTTCTTTAATGGTGATTTTGAAGAAATGATTAGGTTTATTGAACAAAATCAAGAAGTAGTTTTTGCATAGTTTAAAATGACCCAAAACAATAACGAAAAAACTCTTGAAGATAGAAAATTTGTCGCAAAGCTTATAAATGCAGTTTTATGCGGTAAAATTTCTGTTAGGGAAGCTTTGCTAAAATATCCAAATGATTCAACGGATAGGAGCTTAAAAGCTGTTTATCATGCCTTGGTTCACAGAGAGGCTGATGAAGATTTAAGATATAGGGATTTGGATTATAAAGAAGAGCAAGATGATTATCTTGCATTTTTGGCTGAAAACCTTAACAGAGGCATCGGTGTTCCAGAAAATATAATCAAAGAATACGACGATTTCTATAAAGATATTTCAGAACCGTATTCTGATAATGTTAAGCATATTTTGAAAAAATTGTGTAAATTTTTAAATGTTTAGAATATACTTTTTATATGTCTAAAGTTAAAACAAAATGGGTTTGCACGGAATGTGGCTATAAAACAGAGAAGTATTTGGGAAAATGTCCTGAATGCGGAAATTGGGGAAGCATTGTTGAGGAAAGTGTTTCTTTTGATGTAAATTTTCCAAAAACAAAAGCAATTGCTGTTAACGAAATTGAATTTGAAAATGAAATAAGAGAAAGCAGTGGATTAGAAGAATTCGATAGAGTCTTGGGCGGCGGAATAGTTAAGGGGTCAATTGTTTTGATTGCCGGTGACCCTGGGATTGGAAAATCAACTCTTACGTTGCAAGTTAGTAATTCTGTGGCGCAAAAAAATAAAAGGGTTCTTTATGTTTCTGCGGAAGAGTCTGCAAATCAAATTAAATTAAGGGCTCAAAGGCTCAATGTTTCTTGTGAAAATCTTTTTATTTATCCTCAAATAAACTTGGAAGAAATAAAGAAAACCATAGAAGAGCTTAAACCTGACACTGTAATTATAGATAGTATTCAAGCAATTTATTCATCAGAGGTTACGAGCACCGCAGGAAGTGTTTCTCAAATAAGAGAGTGTTGTATGTCTTTTATGAAAATGGCAAAAACAACAGGAACTACTATTATTATTATTGGTCATGTGACAAAAGACGGAAATATTGCAGGTCCAAAGATTTTAGAGCACATGGTTGACACTGTAATTTACTTCGAGGGTGATAAATATAAATCTTATCGAATTTTAAGGGCAGTTAAAAATCGTTTTGGAAACACTTCAGAGGTTGGAATTTTTGAAATGTGCAAAGAGGGGCTTGTTGAGGTTAAAAATCCAAGTGAGATGTTTTTAAACGAACATACACAATCTTCACCACCTGGAAGTGTAATCATTGCAGCAAATGAGGGTTCAAGACCTCTTTTGGTAGAGTTGCAAGCGCTTGTTGGAACAACGTCTTATCCATCTCCACGCAGGGTTGTAAATGGTGCTGATTGCGGAAGAGTTTTGCAGATTTTAGCTGTTCTTGAAAAAAGGGTTGGATTAAATCTTTCAAAACAAGATGTTTACGTTAATATTATTGGCGGACTTGAGGTTGACGAAACTGCTGCAGATTTGGGTATTGCACTTGCAATTGCAACTTGCTCAAGAGATGCTGTTGTTGATTCTCAAACTGTTATTGTGGGAGAAATAGGTTTATCTGGTGAAATTAGAGCAGTAAACAATTTAGAAAAAAGAATTTGTGAAGCGGAGAAATTAGGGTTTAAAAAAATAATCATCCCTGAGGCAAACAAAGAAATCAAAAATAATTATAAAATAGAGATTGTAAGAGTTAAACGCTTAATCGATGCTATTTCTGCATGCGTTTCACACAATTAAATTTCCTCTTTTATTGTGTAATATTGAAGAAATAAATGCAGCAACAATTAAAATTAGTCCGCTCAAACCAGTTACAACTTCTGGGACTTCCTTAAAGGTTGAAATAAACATTATTATTGCAAGAACACCAATTGCCCAATGTGCTCCATGTTCAAGGTATAAGAATTTTGCAAGTGTTTTTTTCTCAACCATTAAAAGTGTCAACGATCTTACAAACATTGCACCTATTGCAAGTCCAATGGTAATTATTACAATGTCTGTACTCAAGGCAAATGCACCCAAAACACCGTCAAGAGAAAACGATGCATCAATTAGTTCAAGATACAAAAATCCTGCAAGACCAGAACCTGATTTTAAAATTGCAGATTGTTCTTTTGATTCAAGAAAAGCACTTATTCCGTCAATTACAAGATATGTTACTATCCCAATGATAGCAGAAAAGATTACCGCCAATTTTTGTCCAGAAGTGATTTCAAATTGCACCAATCCCAAACAAATTAGAACAATTAAAACCTCAATTCCTTTAATATCACCCACCTTTGCTAAAGGTTTCTCTAAGGGTTTAATCCAGTGAACATCTTTTTTAGAATTAAAGAAATATGAAAGAAAAAGCATCATCAAAAAAGCTCCACCAAAAGCCACAATTGGGGCATGCGTTTGATGAAGATAGTGTGCATATTTTAGGGAATCATTTAGCGCTATATTAACAACCGTTATCGGATTTAATCTTGCAAATGCGGTTACAACTAACACTGGAAATAAAAATCTCATCCCAAACACCGCAATCAAAATCCCCCACGTCAGAAACCTGTGTTGCCATTTTTCGCTCATCTTTTCGAGTTTCATTGCGTTAACAACAGCATTATCAAAAGAAAGGCTAATCTCTAACACAGACAGAACAAAAGCAATAAAAACACAAATTAAACCTGTTCCGCTATGAACATGCTCGCCCCAAAGATAAGCAAAGATAAGACCAACTATTGTTATTATATATGACCCTAAAAAATGTCTTAACATATTTACCTATTCATTTTCTGCTGTGGGTCTTAAGATAATTATAGAATTCAAATTCAACTGCAAAAAGTTGTGGTGTTCTGTTTTTCTATTTGGATTTTGTCTATGAACTATTTCACAATCTTTAATCGCCACAAACCGTTTTGTACCATTCAAAATATCAGAAAGAACTCGGTTTCTTTTTCCAGTTTTAGGCATAAAAACATATCCTTTTATTTCATAATCTTGTGTTACAACAAGTACTCTTTCTGACCAAACACCAGAAACGAAATTATTTATTTTTTGATTTTCTGCCATAATTTTATCCTTTCTATCCTATACCGTAAGCTTGGAATAGTGGTAAGTATAGTGCAAGTGCAAGTACAAGTACGATACCACCAATAAAAACAAGCATAAATGGTTCAATCATTTTTGTAAGCGTGTTTATAATATCATCTAATTGTTTATCAATATAGATTGTTGCCTGATTAAGCATTTCTGACAAACGTCCAGATTGTTCACCTGTCGCTATCATGAACAACAACATTTTTGGAACAACATTGGTTGCTCTCAGGGCAACAGAAAGCTGTTGACCTTGTTGAACTTTCCTTGTTGCCTCTGAAATTTTATCCTGAAGAGTATAATTTGTAAGGGTTAATTGTGACAAATAAAGAGTGTCAACAATTGGAATACCTGCATCGTATGCAACATTCATTACCGCAACAAAGTTTGAAAAGTTCGAAAACGACATCAGTTCTCTAATAAGAGGGATTTCGAGGACTTTTTCGTCAATTATTCTTCTTGTCCTTTCCCACTTAAAACATATTCTTAAACCAAAAAATAATGTAGCGAAAAATATAGGGATTGCTATCCAATATTCCTTTAAGAAGTCCCCAGCTCTAATGAGTAGTGCTGTAATGAATGGCAAACTTACACCCTGTGCATCGAACATCCCTTTAAACGCAGGGAAAACGAAAACCAACATTATTGTTACAATTACCATTGCAAGGAGAATAACAAACGCCGGATACATCAATGCACCTATTACACGTCCTCTGATTGAATCTTCTTTTTTCAGTAGTTCTAAAAGACGGAGCATGGTTTTATCAAGTTCACCTGAATCTTCCCCAGCTCTTGTAAGACCAATGTAAACCTTTCCAAAAATATCAGAATACTTAGCGATTGTATCAGAAAACGTTGCCCCTGCCATAATTTGGGTTTTTAATTCGCCTGCTATCGCACTTAATCTCGGATTTGTTGAGTCATTTTCAATAAAGATCAAAGATTCAATAAGCGGAATACCAGAAGATGCTAATATTTGGAAAACTGATGTAAAATCGATTCTATCTTGCAGTGATAATGCCTTAACTTCAGATGGCTTCTGCTGTTGTTTTCCTCCCGTGGATTCTTTTTCATCACTTTTATTTTCTTCATATAGCTTTGTTGGGACAAGCCCCATTGTCCTAATTTTTGCACGAGCTTGTCTTGAATTTTCGGCATCAATCTTTCCTTTTACGAGATTCTGTCCTTTTAATGCTACATAACTATAGAGCGCCACAAAAATCTCCTATTCGCTTACGATACCTAATGTTCTTATAAATTCTTCTATAGAAGTTTCACCTTTGAGAATATGTCCCAAACAAGATTGAGCCAATGTTTTCATACCACAAGCTATTGCTGCATCCTCAATTTCGATATCCGGTGCACCGTTTGCAATTAGCTTTTTGATTTCCTTGTTTATTGGGAGAATTTCGTAAATACCAAAACGACCTTCATATCCAGTAAAGTTACATTTTTGACATCCTACCGGTTTATAAATTTTTGTTTTAGTAAATTTTTCCGCCTCTACTGGGTCAATGAAAATTTCAGATGCTTCTTCCATTGTTGGATAGTATTCCTCTCTACAATGAGGACACAATTTTCTAACAAGTCTTTGTGCAATAACACCAGATAATGTTGCAGATACCAAATAATCTTTTGCACCCATTTCAATCAATCTGGTAATTGTGGTTGACGCAGAGTTTGTGTGAACGGTACTTAAAACAAGGTGACCTGTCAAAGCTGCTGAAATAGCAACCTCTAACGTTTCATAGTCACGTATTTCACCAACAAGTATAATATCAGGGTCTTGTCTTAAGATTGCTCTCATAACCGATGCAAATGTAATACCTGCTTTTGCATTTATTTGAGATTGGTTAACACCTTCAAGTCTTATTTCAACTGGGTCCTCAATCGTGGTTATGTTAACACTTTCCTTATTCAAAGACTTCAAAATAGTGTAAAGTGTTGTCGTTTTACCTGAACCAGTAGGACCTGATGAAAGGATAATTCCGTTTGGTGAAGAAACCATTTTCTTGATTTTTTCAATGTCGGCATCTGTCGAACCATTCAATTGAATTTCCTTGTTGCTTGACTCCAAACTAACTGCCGGTGCAAGAATTCTTATTACCATTTTCTCCTTACCACCTACTGGCAATGTGTTCATTCTGAAATCGTACGTACTTCCCTTGTATTTCATTGAAAACATACCGTCTTGTGAACGTCTGTGTTCAGAAATATCCATTCTCGCAAGTACCTTAAAACGAGTTATAATAGATTGTTCAACTTTTGTTGGCAAGTCAAGTTCATTTCTCAAAATACCATCCTTACGATAACGTACTATATATTTTGATAAGCGTGGCTCAATGTGAATATCACTTACGCCATTGTCGATTGCATTTGTAACAATCTTATTAACAAACTTTGCAACGGTACCGCTATCATCTTGAATATCACGTTCCGCTTGTTCCCAAATAGTTTCTTCTATTTCATCTTCTGCTACTTCTTCAAGTTTTTGAATAATCTCATCTGTTTCTCTTTTTGAATCTGTATAATAAGAATCAATAAAGTTTTGGAACTCAATATAAGTAATAATTGTAGCTCTTGGCTTTAATCCCGTAAGATAAATTATATCTTTCAAAACTCTTTCATTATTTGGATCTGTCATCCCAACAAGAAGATTTCTCCCGTCGGTAGAAATTGGTATTACCCTGTTATTTTTTACAAAGTCTTCTGGCAAAATGTTCATAACATCGTCGTTAACTTCTATCTTATCAATATCTGTTATTTCGACGTTCATCTGTTCGCCCAAAGCTTCTTTCAACTGCTCCAATGTAATGTAATTCAGTTTGTACAACATTGAACCCAAAGGAGTTTTTGTTTTACGACCTTCTGAAATTGCTGTTAAGAGTTGCTTGTGGTCAATAAAACCTTTATCAATGAGGATTTCACCAATTCTTTTGTGTTTAGGTTTTTCAACTTTAATTTCAGATAAACTTGTCATTTCAACAGCCGATGTTGTATTAGATTTATCCTCTTCAATAAAAACACCTTCTTCTTCAATCTGAGACTCTATTTTTGAAAAAGCATAGTTTTTTAACTCCGACAAGCCTTCTTGCGAGATTTGGAAGAACTTAATACCATATCCTTTTTGCTTCATAAGTTGAGCAATATGATCTTTTCTTGCATTTGGTGCTATTGCAACAAACGCAACATTATCTTTTTGCATTATAGGTAAAAAATCCGTAAGCTCTTCCTTGTTGAAATTCAACAAAAAGTTCTTTGATATTCCTTTTTTTAGTTTATCAATTACATTGCTTTCCATATTAAAGTGCCGTATTTCCTTCGTTTACAAGATCTTCTGTTTCTTTGATAATTCTTGGTGTAAGCATTATAACAAGTTCTTGAACTTCTTTTATAGAAGTTGTAGAGCGGAAGAACATTCCTATTCCAGGAAGATCACCCAACAATGGTATCTTGTTAACAGATTTACTTTCGCCTTCTTTTAACATACCACCGATTATCAATGTTTCGCCATCCTTGATTCTTACATTTCTCAAAACAAGGTTTCTTCTCTGTAACAACGTTGCAGCTAAGTCTTGTACAACTAGTGTTGTTCCAAGAACTCGGTTTGTAACCAAAACTCTTGATTCATATATAGATTCTTTTGGTGTTGCATATTCAGGAATGATGTTCATTGTTACGTAACCATCTGGGCTGATGTATGGTTGAAGTTCAACCTTTATACCTTCGTCGTTACCGATATCATAAGTTCTTTGAACAGAACCTGTCATAGATGATACTGTATCCATAACTTGAGAAGTAACTTTCTTAACATAGTCAGCTGATAAGTCTATTATTGACTTTTGTCCGCTTGTTATCAATATTTTTGGATTTGCAAGTACACGTCCGTTGCCATTTTCTATAAGATAGCTTATTGAATATGTGATTACAGGAAGTCCAGAATATTTTGCAATTGTACTTGACCCTGGAACACTATCTCCAGAGAAGAATATTGGTGTTGAAGATGAAGAACTTATACCATTAAAGTTTCCTGTGAAGAAATCTGACCAAACATTCCAAGTATTTGCAAATTGTTTTGATCCTGTTTCATTTAATTCAAGTATTGATACTTCAAGATATGCTTGAAGTTGTTTTTTATCGTTTCTTGCAATAAAATCTTTGATTTCTTGCATTTGAACAGCAGTTCCACCTCTTGCAAGGATTGTTCCTCTATCTGGGAAGTATACGATTGACAAACCACCAGTATCCATAGAAACAAGTGAGCCAGCTTTAACAGGGGACCTGAATTGGCAAGCAAGAATACCCCTACCAACAGATACTTCTTCTACCTTTTCTGTTTCATTTTCATCATCGTCATCATCGTCATTATCATCTTTTTCTTCTTCCAAAGTAACTTTACTTACGATACCTTCATCTTTTTCTGATTTCATAAGGTCTTTAAATAAGATACTACAAATCAAACCAGACATTTCTTTTGGTGTTGTATGGTTTACAACAAAAGTTTCTTCTAAAGGTTTTTTGTCAAATTCTGTTATTATTTTTTTAGCAATAGCATAGTCGTTTTGATTTCCAAAAAGCAATATTTCATTTGTTTCTGGGTTTGTAACAGCGATTTCTGAATTTGAAAGTCCAGGTTTTCCTGCTGCATAAATGTTTTTGTTTAAGAATGTTGCTATCTTACTTGCATCAACGTATCTAACTGGCAAAACCATCATATTTTGTTTTCCGATATTTGATTTTTTAGCAGCTTCTGATGTCAAAACAACTATTGTGTTTCCTTCTGTATAATAAGTCAAATCTGCAACTTGAAGAACCATAGCAAATGCTTCGTTTAAAGGAACTTTAACCAAATCCATTGTTACATTTCTATTTTTTGCTTGAGCTGTTTCTTCACCTTCGTTGTCTGTATTATCAAGCGATGAGTGGAAAATGATGTTCATGCCAGCTTTATCAGCAAACATTCTCAAAACTTGCTTAACATCAGAATCTCTCAAACTCAATGTTATCTTTGGATTTCTCTTACTTAATTGAGAAGAACCATTAAGATTAAATGTTTTTGGTTGCGAATTGATTGCCGGCAATTGAGGTAGTTGAGCATTTGTAACACACAATCCAACAGGAGCTGTTTGTGTGATGACAAACATTGCCATTATTAAACTTACCGCTAAATTTTTTACGATTTTCATATTTACCTTTTCCTTACTTTTATCGGAATATTATCTCTGGTGTTTCCGCCAAATTTAGTGCTCAAATTGGCGATAGCAGGTTGTTGAGAAGTCAAATCTGTGAGTAATTCCCCAACTTTTGCCCTATATACGTTTTTTCCATATTTTACAGCAACATATGTTGGTGTTATTGCCATTATTCTGTAATTGTTTATTACATCATTTCTTTTTACAAAATAATCAGTTCCTTCTATGTTTATAATTGCAGAAGGATTAACATCATCATACATAATTCCAGAAATTGTTGCACCCATAACAAGTCCGGCAGGTGATTCATCTGGTAAAGATGCCGGTGGCGCAACTAATGTTTCTCCCCTGTCTGGAAGTATACCACTATCAGGCGCATAAGGATTTTCTTCCGGATTGAAAGGATTTACACGACCATACTCTCTCTGTGTTACCGTAATGTTTTTGAAATTGCTTCTATCTATTTCTTTATATGCCTCTTTTTCAAAACTTCTATCTATTTGAGGCATAACAGGAACAGCACGTCTTTTTTGTTCATTTTTGAACGATACCATTATTGATGTTGCTAAAAAACATACACCAAGCATGGTGAGAGCAGATATTTGAAATTTTCTGTTCTTCAATACTTTTTTCACATTCTCTGGTATATTAAATTGAATATCCAACTTTTCTAAACCTTTTTTTTTACTTTTTTATTTTATGACAGTACGATTAAAATTATACCCTCCGTTTAATTTATTTTTTTACATTAAGGGCATCAATTATACATAAAAAAATTATACCATATATGAAAAATTGTTGCAAAAATTTTATAAAATTTTTTATGCTTCCTGCACTTCATTATCGATTATAAGTGTATTTTTGATAACAGAATTTGCAATCAACAATAAAAAAGGACTAATTTCCTTAACATTAGCAAGTGTAATTTGCGCCTGCTGTGTGTTTAGCTTTGGTATTTTATTTTCTGTATTTTCAAACACCATGTTTGATTTCATAGAGTGTTTTTTTTCATCAACTTCAACCATTTTCATAAGTTTCTGTTTTGGGAAACTTATACTGCATTGTATAAAAATTTCAAAGGAACAAATGGTTTTTAAGATAATTAAAATTTTTATTTGTCCAAAATTCTTAGTCACAATTGAAATATTTAATATGTTTTCATCTTCTTCATCTCCCCCTTCTGAAAATGTGAATTCTAATTCAAAATCCACACCCTCTTGCAAAGGAAGCCATGGCAAGTATAACAACATAAAGTTTTTCAAAGCTACCGTTTGCGCATCTTGCACAGAAACACTTGCGTTGATATAGTTCATGGCATCTTGAATTTGAGATGTATCTGTCAAACCCTTAGCCGATGATTGCGACATTGTTGTAATAATTTGTTTTAAAGCATCTTTTCCACTTTTTTGAATTAAATCAGTCAAATCTTTTATGTTTATGTTTGCAAGCATTAAACCAGATTGAGTTTGAACATTTTTAGTATTATTTTGCAACAAAACCAAAACATCTTTCATCTCTCTTGGCAAATTCATAACCTCTTTGAGGTAATTAACATTTTGGCTTCTATTTATAGAGTTCATCTTTAAAGAGTTCAAATCTGGATAATTTAATTCTTTTTTTAAATTATGGTTAACTCTTTGATTTACTGGATTGTTATTAGCAACAAGTCCACCTTCACCAATATTATTAGGTCTTGTCTGACCAACCTGTGTAATATTTGGGTGCATAAGGGTCATAAGCCTTGCAAGAAGATTTGTTACATTAACTGGCTGCATAATCAGTCACCTTCAGACATAGAAATATTTTTTACTCCAGAATTTCTTGAAATATCCATCAATTTTACCACACTTCCATGCGTTGTGTCTGGAGAAGCTAATATTAAAAGCCCATCAGGATAATCTTTTATTCTTTCCTTTATTGCACCCTCAAGGTTTTCAGTTGTAATTTCCTCACCATCAATAAAATATTTATCATCATTTGATACGTTAACTTCTAAAATTTTAGATTCTTTCACTTGATTTTCTTCAACAAGATCAGGAACAGTAAGATTTAAACCTTGTTGATCAAGTAATGGTGCGATAACCATCATTATGATTAACAGTACCAAAAAGATGTCCGTTAGCGGTGTTATGTTTATTTCGTTAAAACTGTCACGTTCTCTTGACATTTTTATTATCCTTTACTCTATCCAATTTGTTTCTTCATCAGGAATTGTGTTTTCTTGACTGACAGGCTCAGTTTGCGGCTGATTATTTTGTAATTCCTTTTGTTCCTTTTTGCTCAAAGGTTCACCAGCAAGTACAAGCTTTGTATACTCAGCCTCTTTTGCGGCATTCATTATATCCATGATTTCATAACTCTTTGCAGCTTTATCAGCCTTCACAACGATTTCTTTTTTTTCTAAAGAATCTCTGATTGCAAGAAGTTCTGGAACCAATTCATCCTTTGATATTTTCTTACCGTTTATATACATAGTACCGTCTTGAGTAACGGAAACAGTAGCATCTTTTTGCTCAACAGTAATACCACTGTTAATTTCTGGTATTTCAATTTGATTATCCATAGATTGAAATGTCGGTGCGATAACCATCATTATGATTAACAATACCAAAAAGATATCCGTTAACGGTGTTATGTTTATTTCAGTAAATAATGCATCTTTGCCTTTTTTAGATTTAACAGCCATTTACTCACCTATTTCAAAGTTATGTTAGAAGAAGATTGAACACTTACGTCTTCATCAGAGTCAACAAAACTCAAGAATAATAACTTAATAAGTTGGAAATCATCTTCATATCTTTTTACAATTGCTTGGAAAGAGTTGTAGCAAATTACAGCTACAATAGCAACGCCAAGACCAAAAGCAGTTGCAATCAAAGCAGAACCAATACCCATTGCAACAGCAGCAGATTGATTACCTTGACTTGCCAAATCTTGGAAAGTATAAAGAATTCTAACAACAGTACCAAACAACCCTAAAAATGGAGCAACACCACCGATTGTACCCATAATAGTTAAATTATGTTCCAATTTTCTTGTTGCAAGTGCAGCAGCGATATCAAAAGAACGTGAAAAACCTTTTCTTTGTTCAGAAAAAATTCTAACAGCTTCTTCTGTAACTTCACCAATAACACCGCCCAATTGAATTGCAAGAGCTTGTGCAGCTTCAAGGTTGTTTTTAGCTAATTCTTTTTGTAATTTTGGTATAAAAGAAACAACATCTCTTTTATTTGAATTATAGAAAGACCATCTATTTATAGCTACTGCCAAAACCAAAATAGAACAAATCAATATTGGCAATAACACCGGCCAATCAAGTTTAATTGAATGTAATAATAATTCCATAAATTCCCCTTTTCTATCTTATTATCTTTTTATTATTTTCTATCTATATCCAGATGCTCCGAATACGTTATAATCAAACGTAAACTGAATATCTACACTGCTTTCTCTGTAACCCGCAGGCAAAGGTTTAAATGGCGCTGTCAATCTAACAGCATTCAAAGCTGCCCTGTCTGCATTTGGAAGTCCTGAACTTTTCATGACTCTTACAGATAGTAATCTACCGTCTTTTGCAATTTTGAATAAGAGAACAACTCTCTTACTTTCGTTACCTTTTGGAGGATCCCAATTTGAACGAATTCTTCTTTGCAATTCTCTCATATATGGTCCAAAATCTGGTTCTCTCAAAGAGTCAATACCTGGAGCTCCGCCACCCCCTCCTGGGTTGCCAGCATTTCCATATCCGGAACCGCCTCTGCCTGATACACCAGAACCTGTTCCCCTACCTTTTGTTGGTGATAGTGAAGGTGTTGGTGCATAGCCTCTTCCAGTACCATTTTTAGTGCCACCTGTTGTAACTTTTCCTTTGCCACCTATTGGTCCGGTAGAATACGTTTTGCTTGTTGATGTTCCACCTGATGGTACCGGAATATTAAATGACGACTTAGGTTTTTTTGTCACTTTTGGTACTGAAGGTGGTTTTATTGACGGTCTAACCGAAGGTGGTGCCGGTTTTGGTTCTGCGCCAGCTCTTGGTTTTGATGTAGCTTTTGGGGCTGATGATTTTTTCGGACTTTGAGTTTTTTCAGCCTTTTTTGTAACCTTTTGTTTTGGTGCTCCTGATGATGCAGAAGATTTTTTTGAAGGACTCGGTGAAGGCATAGATACCTTCTTTTTAGGATCATTTATTCCGCCAGTTCTTGTATTTTTTGTTGAACGGAATTTTGTTTTTTTATTTTTTGGTGTTTGTTCCTTCAAATTGTCAACCAATACAAATTCTATATCATTTTGCTTTGGTTGTGGCGGTGCAAATAATGCAACTGAAATTCCACTTATCAAAAGCAAAAAACTTATTAGCCATGCAAGACCCATTGCTGTTGGGTGTAATATTGCTGACAATAACAAAGCTCTTTTTAAAGGTATTTTTTCCTCATCTTTTGTTACCATTACTGGTAAAGTATAATCATTATTTGGTTTTTCATCTATTAAATTGTTCTTGTTTCCCAAGATTGACATTTATTTTTCCTGTTTACTCTTATATTTCAATTATTTTTTAGCACAAATTTATAAAAAAATTATTACTCATTTGAGCTAAAACTCATAGCTATATGAATTTTTTGTATCAACTGTTACTGGTTGGTCAAAATATATTTCTATCACTGAATTTGACGGAATATTTACATCTTTTCCTTCGTCAATAACAGACTTTGCAAGTCCAACACCTGCACCAACACCTGTCATTATTGCAGTTCCTTTACCAACTGCACCGCCAGATACTGCTGCTCCTACAAGTCCAAGTAATGCACCACTTCCAGCGCCTACTCCCATATCTTTTACGTATTCTTTAGTAGTATCCATTTTTGTACCACCTTTTAAAACACCTGTTCCGTCAGATGTTCTAATGCTTGCACAAATAGGAATACGTTGACCTGTTGTTGTTACAATTTCTGTAAATTTTATATTTAACTGTCCATTTATTGAACCATGTTTTGCTGAAACAGCTTTTATTACAACACCATTTATAGTGCTTCCTGCTTTTGCGATAAGAACATTGTTATTGTACAAATCTTCATCCAATGATAAAGTAACTGTTTGACCTGTTGTTAAAGTTGCTGAACTCAATGGTGTTCTAACATAAGCTCTTGTTACAGTTCCTGCAGGAAGTGTTGTTATGTGTCCTCTCAATACTGTGTTATTAGAATTTGTAGATTTTTGACTATATTCGTAATTTGATGCAGAGTAAGCTGGAATTGCTATCAATGACAAAATCAACAATGAACATATAGTTTTTTTCATAAAAATTCCTTCCATTAAATTGAACTGTTAAACATTTTAATGTTAAATATATGTTTTTGTCAATTTAACCATATTACTTAACATAAATTAGTATTTTTTTTTCTACATAACTTTTTTACTTATTTAATACTTATTATATTATATAAATATATATATATAATTTAATCAGTAATAATAAGCACTATTTTTTTGTAGAAAAATTTATCATGCGTAATATTAACAAAGGTCATGTTTGTAGATAAAAATGTAGAATATTAAAAATTTAGAACAAAAAAAATGTAGATAAATTTTATATATATAAATAAACAAAAAAAAATGTAGATAACTGAAATTACCTACATTTTTTTCTACAAAGTTTTCTACAAAATTATAAAACTGTTTTTTCAAGAGTGTCTATAACGATAGGATCCCATTTTTTTCCAGTTTCTTTCTTTAATTCATCAAGAGCTTCTTGTGTAGAAAGAGCTTTTCTATAAGGTCTATCAGTTGTCATTGCGGTGTAAGCATCAGCTACTGCAATTATTCTTGAACCGAATGGAATAGACATTCCTTTTAGACCTTCTGGTTCACCGGATCCGTCCCAACGCTCTTTGTGGTAATGAATATATGGTATTACTTCTGATAAGAAATTGATATTCATCAATATATTTATACCAACGTTAGGATGTTTTTGAAGTTGTTTCCAGTCTTCTGCTGATAATGTTCCTTTTTGGTTGAATATTTTTTCAGGTAATGTAATTTTTCCGATGTTTTGTAATAAACCTGCGTAGTAAATCAAATCTGAAGTTTTTTCATTTAGACTTAATTTATTACAAATTGCTCTTGCTAAATCTGCAGTATTTTGAGAGTGTGAAGTCTTATATTGACCTTTAACATCAACAGCAGATGCAAGTCTTTTTACAAAAACTTGTTGATGATCGCCCAAATCTCCAATTAAAGCTGTTAATTCTGCTCTTAAATGTTGAAGTTCGCTTATAGTAGTATCTGATTTTTCAATCATTATAGAAACTTCTTCAATCATTTTTTGGAGATTTAAAGAGGTTGAAAATAGTTTTGCAATAGTATCAACGAGTTTTATGTATTCTTCGTTGAGTTCTTTTTTTGTATAATTTTCAAGAACTATAACCCCAACAGAATTATTATTGCTGTGCATTGGAATTGCGCAAATACTTTTTACTTTATCTTCATTTAAAGCTTCGATTGGTGCAAAGTTTTTAAAATCATCTTTAATCATTTCTCTATTTATAAATGAATTACAAACGAGATTGTATTCTGTCAACTTGTAGCCAATATTGTGAGAATAGATATCATCTTCAAAATTTAGCGAAGAGCCAACCAAAATAAGGTCGAGATTATTTTTATCTAATCCTCTTGCATTCATTTTTGTTAAATATATATGACATGCATCAATGTCAAGCATTTGAACAATAGTTTTTGCAATAGAGTTGTAAATTAGATAATCTTCTTTTGAGCTGAAACCTAAAACGCATAAAGTATTATCAAGAGAATATATAGAAATAAGCTCTCTTAACTGATTTTTTAAACTTTCAGTTTTGTCTTTTTTACCTATTTTGTCAGCCAAATCCTTTGAAATAAAGTGTTCAGAAACAAAATTGCCGAGGTTGAGTGCGAAAATTTCTTCAAGTGGATCGTCTTCTAAAACATCTAAAGATTTACCAAATAATGAAACGCCCTCATCTTTCTCTTTATCAACCATACTTTTTATAACCTATAAATGTATAACCTTTTTCTATTATCGACACAAAAATAAAAAACTTTGACAAAATTTAAAAAAATTTTTCAAATATCCTCTATTTGATGTAAAAAATACAAAAAAAAGATGAGAAATACAACAATACCCCTCATCTTTTTTGATTTTTTTTTAAAATTATTCTACAACGATTGCTCCAACTGGGCAAGCATCTGCAGCTTCTTTAACGCAATCAGCATTATCTGCTACTGCAGCTTCATTAACTGTTGCAACATCTTCAACTTTAAATACAGAATCACAAATTGATTCGCAAGCACCGCAAGCTATGCAGCTGTCTTCAACTTTAACTTTCATTTTTTACCTTCTCCTATTACTCTGTAAACTGTAAATTAAAATTTACGATTATTATTATAACAGAAAATAATAAAAAACAAAAGTGAAAATTTATATTAAAAAAAATTAAAAATAAGAAAATTTTTCTTCCTATTTATGTAATTTAGTTTTATAATTAAATAATAATCTTGGAAAAATGAGGTCATAATGGAAGGATATTGCTTTGAATTGATTACTGGACCGATGAGTTGCGGTAAGACAGAAGAACTTTTGAGAAGAATTAGAAGAGCTATAATTGCAAAGAAAAAAGTTAAAGTAATTTCACCTTCTATTGATACAAGAGGTCATGGTGATTATATAGAATCAAGAAATGGTCTATTTCTTGAAGCTATAAAAGTTAAAAACTCACTTCAAATTTTGTCAGAAGTTGACGAAGATGATCAAATTGTTGCTATCGATGAACTTCAATTTTTCGATGAAGATATTGTAAAAGTAGTAAATGAACTTATGCAAAGCGGAAAAAAAGTTATAGGTTCTGGGCTTGATTTAGATTTCAAATCTGAACCTTTTGGTCAAATTCCACAACTGCTTGCAATTGCAACAAGAGTTGATAAGTTGTCTGCTGTGTGTATGAAATGTGGTTGTGATAATGCTACACGTACTCAAAGACTTATTGATGGTGAACCTGCGGATAAAAATTCTCCAACAATCATGATAGGTGGAGATGAAACTTATGAAGCTCGTTGTGTTAAATGTTATGAATTGCCTGATAAAACTAAAGACTTAAAAAAAATTAAAGAAGAAAACACAGCAAAAGTTCTTTCTTTGTTTAAATAATTTTTTCTAAAAAGGTTACAAATTTGTTAGAGTAAGTTTTTTGTTTGATTATTTTAAATTTATCAAAAGTTTTTTGGCTATCGTGTTCTACAATTATTATTCCATTGTCATTTAGAATATTTTTTTCGTAAATTATATCCAAGCTTTTTTCGTATAAATCGCTTTTGTATGGTGGATCTATATAAATTACATCGAAGGTTTTGGTAGATGAGTTTAAAAATTTTGTAGCATCCATAGTAAAAAGTTGAGGGTGTATATTTAGTGAGGAAAAATTTCTTTTTAAAACACTTGTAACTTTCAAATTTTTTTCCACAAAACAAACATCAAACCCTCTTGATAATGCTTCCAATCCCATAATACCTGAGCCGGCAAACAAATCGAGAAAAGATTTATTTTCAAAATCTATCAAGGAAAAAAGTGAACTAAAAACACCTTCCCTCGCTTTTGAAAGAGTAGGTCTTGTTGTATTTTCGCTTGGTGCTTGAATTTTTCTACCTTTATAGATACCGCCTGTTATATTCATTTTTGAATTGTACCATAGGAAAATAAAAAACAAAATTTGTAAATCATGAGATAAAACGTATTGCAAAAAGAATACGTGTGTATTAAACTTAAGCCGACGGTGTTTAGATAAAAAGGAGAATAAAATGATTGACATTAACACTTCCATGCATGCTCCGATTGCTCCACTTCCAAAAGTTAAAGCAACACAAGAAAGCATTGTAAACAAAAACGAAACACAATACACAGACAAAGAACTTTTATCTGCTAATCAAGCAGGATACAAAGGAATTATTATAAATAAAAATAAAGACGTAATTGTACAAATAGGAGGAGTAGACTTGAAAGATTATTCTCAAGAAGCAAAAGTAGCAGTAAACGATATTCGTTCACGTGCAGGTGTTAAAGGACAATTTTTGAATTGGATAGGCGTTTTGCCAGAAAACCAATTGAAAAATATCGATAAGATTTATGATATGGCAAATGAAGCTAAAAAGGGTGGATATACTGACTTGGCAGTTTTAGGTATTGGTGGTTCAAGACACACTACCGAAGCGATGATGAAAATGCTTGGAAAAGATAGTAAAGTTCATTTTTATTCAGGAATTGACCCTGAAAGTTTCAAAAGATTTGCAAATGGTTTGGATTTAGATAAGACAAAATTTCTTGTTGTTTCAAAATCTGGTGGAACTTTGGAAACAACTATTGCTTATGAAAATGCAAGAAAATTGTTAGAAAAGAAATATCCAAATCAAGATTTGTCTGAAAGATTTATCGCTATGACAGACCAATCTTCTGAAAAGAGCAAATTAAGAAGAATTGTAGACAAAGGTGACATAAAACTTTCTGGACTTGTACATGATGATGTTGGCGGAAGATTTTCAATCCTTGATGATGCAACAATGTTTACAATGGCTTATGCTGGTGTAAGCAAAGCTGATGCAAAGAAAATTTTAGAATCTTCACTTGCAGCACAAAAAGAATTCTTAAGCCCTGATATCAACACAAATGAAGCTTTGAAATTAGCTGCATTTAACGTTGATTCAAAATTGAGCGGAAAGAAAAATCACTATGTTGAATATTTCGGTGATGCTTTTTCTGGTGCAACTTTGTGGGAAAAACAAATGAAAAATGAATCTTTGAAATCAAATATTTCAACAGATACAAATGTAGGTCCTGGATATCTTCACTACAATGCAGAATCTGATCTTGATCCAAATAACAAAGATTCTTTCTTTACTTTCGTATACACAAAAACAGATGACCCAGCTACAAAAGCTTTAATGGGCGGTGCAATGAAAGCTTATAAAGCACAGCACCCTGTTTCAGAAATTGTTTTAAACGATTTGTCACCAGAATCAATTGGTCGTTTTATCGAACTTAAACATTTTGAAACGTTGTATACAGGTAACATGTTAAGACAAAAAATGGGTGGTAAGGTTGAAGAAGGAAAAGCTTTGCCAGAAGTTTTGCAACCAAATGTTGAAATATACAAAAAAGAAGTAAAAAAATTGTATAACTATTAGTTTGCAATATACCATGATTTAATGTAAAGACCAGACAAAAGTGTTTGGTCTTTACTTGTAAAAAATAAAAGTGTATTATAGAAAAAGTTAAAATAAAAAATAAGGAGAATAACATATGAAAAAAGTTCTTACAATTGCGTTGTTACTATCCATGACAACATTCTGTGCACCTGTTTTTGCAGGAACTCATGGTCGTGATGGAAAAATTTCAGCAAGAAGTGTTGGAGCTTGTGTTTGTTCATTTTTAGTTTGGCCAGGAATAGGTCAAGCAATAAATAACCAGTCAACGGAAAAAGATGTAACACACGCTATTTTGGGGCTAACCGGTATTTTTAGATTTTGGTCAGGATATGATGCTTTGATTGACCGTCAAGGTGGGGTATGGCATAATAGAATTTAAATTTGTTAATATATTTTTACAAAAAATAAATTTGATAACAAATTTAATCCATTATTTGGTTTACTACATATTATCTTTAGGAGAAATTTTTTGAACATTCGTCCAATAATGCCAACAAAAACAATGAATTTAAATACTTTTAGCAGAAAACATACATCAATTGGAAAAACTTCTGTTAAACAAACATCTGCAATTTCAATTCTATTGGCAGCATTGATGAAGAGTAAAATTGATTCTTTAAAAAGCTCATCTAAAGTCCAAACGACACCAGATAATATTCGTGAAGCAGCATTAAAATTGGGTAGTGACATAAAAAAAATGTGCGTTGAGCGAGAAAAAAATATTAAAAACGAAGAGATAATAAAATGTTTTGAAGAAAAGTTTTCTAAAATGAAAAACGGTGATTGTCTTAAAGTTACGGACAGTGAGCTTGTTGCAATGAAGGAAAGACGAGAGTTTTTAAAAAAATATCCAAACGGTTATATGGTATAAAAAATGTGATAATAAAAAAACGGACTTGAGAAAACCTCAAGTCCGCTTTTAGATTTATGCTTAATCAAAATTATAATTTTGAAGCAACCATCAAAGTAGTTTCAGCCAATCTTGTAGAATAACCCATTTCGTTATCGTACCAAGAAATAACTTTAACCATATTGTCACCCATAACTCTTGTCAACAAAGCGTCAACAGTAGAAGATTGAGATGAACCGATATAATCAGAAGAAACCAATGGTTCTTCAGTGTAGCATAAAACGTGTCCGTCAGCGGCTTTCTTCAAAGCTTCGTTAACTTCTTCAACAGTAACTTTCTTTTCTGTTTCGAAAACAACGTCAACCAAAGAAACATCTGGAGTAGGAACACGCATAGCGAAACCATCCAATTTTCCTTTTAATTCAGGTAAAACCAAAGCAACAGCTTTAGCAGCACCAGTTTTAGTAGGAACAATGTTCAAAGCACCAGCTCTTGCTCTTCTTGGGTCTTTGTGACCAGCATCCAAGATTCTTTGGTCGCCAGTGTAAGAGTGAACTGTTGTCATCAAACCTTTAACGATACCAAAGTTTTCCATGATAGCTTTAGCAACAGGAGCCAAGCAGTTAGTAGTACAAGATGCCATTGAAATAACATTGTGTTTGTTAGTGTCATACATATCATCGTTAACGCCTAAAACGATAGTCAAGTCTTCGTTTTTAGCAGGAGCAGAAATGATAACTTTTTTAGCACCAGCTGCAATGTGAGCTTTAGCTTTTTCTGCATCTGTGAAGAAACCAGTTGATTCAACAACTACATCAACACCCAAATCTTTCCAAGGAAGATTTGCAGGATCTTTTTCTGCATAGAATTTAATTTTTTTACCATTTACGATAATGCCTTCTTCATAAGCTTCAACAGTACCGCAGAATTTACCCATTACAGAGTCATATTTGAAGATTCTTGCTGCATCAGCAGGAGTCAATCCTGGGTCATTGATTGCAACGTAATCGATTTTGTCAAAAATACCTTCTCTGATTGCTGCTCTTAACGTGTTACGTCCGATTCTTCCGAAACCGTTAATTGCCACTTTTTTGTTAGCCATAATGTTTATCTCCTTATATCATGTGCCATTTACTCTTTCCTTATAACTCAAAAAAAAATCCTTGTAAAGAAAAAAATCCCATAAAGTAAAAAATTCTTTTTTGTTAAGTTTATTGAGCTATTCTTGTAAAAAAATATTTTTGTAATAATATATCATGTGAGATTTTGTAAATTCGATAGGGTTTCCTTAGTTTCTGAAAAAGAAATGGAGTTCACAAAATCGGTTATTAGGTAAAAAAAGGAGAAAAACGATGCCAACAGCGTCAATGGTAGAACTTTTGGATGCAGGTGTTCACTTCGGACACAAAACTCAAAAGTGGAACCCAAAAATGAAACAGTACATTTACAAAGCAATCAATGGAATTTATGTTATTGATTTGAGAAAAACAACAGATTTACTTGATAAAGCTTATGAAGTTGTAAGAGATTATGCTGCAAGAGGAAGAAATGTTTTGTTTGTTGGAACAAAGAAACAAGCTTCTGAAATTGTAACAGAAGAAGCTAAAAGAGCTGGTGCTTACTACATTAACAGAAGATGGCTCGGTGGTTTGATGACAAACTTTGAAACTATCAGAGCAAGAGTTAACAAGTTGAGAGAACTTGAAGAATTCATCAGTAGCGGTCAAATCGAAAAATTGCCTAAAAAAGAAATCGCTCAAATTCAAAGACAAGCAGAAAAATTGTCAAAAACTTTGGGTGGTATCAAGGATATGAGAGGTTTACCTGATTTGATTTTCATCGTAGACCAACAAAAAGAATTGATTGCGATTAAAGAAGCAAACAAACTTGGTATACCAGTTATTTGTTTAGCCGATACAAATGCTGATCCAGAAGGTATTGATTATATTATCCCTGGAAACGACGATGCAATGCGTTCAATCAAGCTTATCACTTCAAGACTTGCAGATGCAGTTTTGGAAGGAAAGCAATTGAGAGAAAACAAAGCAGTTTCTGCTAAAAAGACAGAAAAAATTTCTGCACAAGATGCTGGCGTAGAAGTTGAAAAAGAAGAAGAAAAAGCATAATAATTGGAGAATTACAATGGCAAATATAACAGCACAAATGGTTAAAGAACTCCGTGAAAAGACTGGTGCAGGCATGATGGACTGCAAAAAAGTTCTTGTTGAAACTGACGGAGATATGGAAAAAGCAACTGAAATTTTAAGACAAAAAGGTATCGCTTCTGCTGAAAAGAAAATGAGCAGAATTGCTGCTGAAGGTCTTGTTGCTGCATACGTTGATGACGAAAAAGGTGCAATGGTTGAAGTTAACTGTGAAACTGACTTCGTTGCTAAAAACGAAGAATTCAAAGAATTGACTAAATGCCTCGCTCAAGTTGTTGCGGAAAAAAATCCTGCAGATGTTGATGCACTTTTAAATCTTGATTGTGAAAAATGTGGTAAAAAAATCAGTGAAGTTATTAAAGAAAAAATCGCTTCTATTGGTGAAAAAATCACTTTCAGAAGATTTGTAAGAGAAGAAGGTAACGTTGCAACTTATGTTCACAACGGCAAAATTGGCGTTCTTCTTGTTACCGACAAACGTGATGATGAATTGATGAAAGATGTTTGCTTGCACATCGCAAGTTCTTCTCCTGAATTCGTTTCAAGAAATGACATTCCTAAAGAAGTTATTGAAGAAGAAACAAGAATCGAAATGGGTAAAGAAGACTTGGCTAAAAAGCCAGAAAACATCAGAGCAAAAATCGTTGAAGGCAGAGTTAATAAACTTATGGCTCAAAAATGTTTATTAGAACAACCATTTGTTAAAAACCCTGACCTTACAATCGAAAAGTTAATTGAAGGTAAATTATCAATTAAGAAATTCGACAGATACGTTCTTGGTGAAGGTCTTGAAAAAAGAGAAGAAAACTTTGCTGACGAAGTTGCAAAACAAATGAAAGGTTAATCTTTTCAAACAGATACAAAAAGCGGATATGTATTTACATATCCGCTTTTTTATTGACATTTAACTTATTAAATTTTATCATTTAAAAGAAAATATTTTTAATGAGGAAGTTATGACAAAAAGCATATTGGTAGTTGGCGGAGCTGGTTATATTGGTTCTCATACGGTAAAACATCTATTAGAAAACGGTTATGATGTTATTGTTGCCGATAACTTATCAACAGGACATAAAGAAGCCGTTTTAACAGAAAAATTTGAGAAGGTTGATTTATGTAATAAAGATGAGCTTGACAAAGTATTCAAAAAATATAATATTGACGGAGTAATTCATTTTGCTGCGTTTGCAAGTGTTGGAGAGAGTGTCATAAATCCTCGAAAATACTATAGAAACAATGTGGTTAACACTTTAAATCTTCTTGATGTGATGATTGACAATGATGTTAAAAAGATTGTTTTTTCAAGTACTTGCGCAACTTATGGAAATCCAGAATATACACCAATGGATGAAAAACATCCTCAAAAGCCTATAAATCCTTATGGAAAAACAAAGTTCATGATGGAACAAATTATGGAAGATTATGAAAGAGCTTATGGGCTTAAATTTGCAGCATTGAGATATTTCAACGCTGCAGGTGCAGATGAAAGTGCAATGATTGGTGAAAGCCATACACCAGAAACACATTTAATACCTCTTGTCTTGCAGGCTGCTAAAGGGGAGAGAGAATCTATAACAATATTCGGACTTGATTATAATACGCCAGATGGAACATGCCAGCGAGATTATGTACATGTTTATGATCTTGCAACGGCACACCTTAAGGCATTTGAAAAGTTGTATGACGGTAATAGTTTGAAAATAAACCTTGGAACTGGCATTGCAAATTCAGTAAAAGAAATTATTTCATCAGTAAAAAAAGTGACGGGAAAAGAATTCGCTGTTAAAATGGGAGAGAGAAGAGCTGGAGATCCAGATAAACTTTATGCGGCAAATAACCTTGCAAAACAAATCCTTGACTGGCAGCCAAAATACACTGATGTTGAAGAAATAATAAAAACTGCGTGGAATTGGGAACTTAACAGAAAATATTAAATTTGAAATTTAATATTAACTATGTTATAGTACTCATTGGAGATTAGGGAAATTGAGTAGGGAATTTTTTGCAAAAAAGATTTATATATGTTTGTTAGCGAGTTTCATTTTAATGACTCCTGTTTTTGCCGATGAAGTTTCTACGCAAGCACAAAACTCAGAGCAGGCTGCTGTTCAAACAACCCAAACAAAAACTCAAACAAAAAGTCTTGTTCAAGAAAAAGAAAAGGATTTAAAAACAAATCCTTTAAAATCTTTTTTCTCTAAATTTTCAAGAAAAAATAAAAAAGTTACAAAACAAACAGAAATACCAGTTGTAAATGAAGTTCCGATAATTAACGGGTCAATTGTTTACAACATGGATGACTGTATAAAAATAGGTCTTAAAAATAGTCCAACAGTTAAAAATCTTAAACAAACACTTTCATCTCAAAAAAATGAAATAAATATTGCCAAATCTAACTACTTTCCTGTTATCTTTGCAGGAACAGGCTACAACTATGGAGTTACAAGATATTCTGAACGCTCAATAACAACTCCAAACAAATATGGTGTTGATGTCGGTTTGTCCGCAATGATTTGGGATTTTGGAAGAACTGTTGCTAAAATCAACATGAGCAAATTCAATTATGAAGCAGCAGGATACGATCTTAAAGATGGAATATTAAATACAGTTTTTGATATTAAACTTGCTTACACAGAAGTTCTTTCAGCAAGAGCAAATACAGATGTTCTTTTGCAAAATGTTAAAATCAACGAACTCAACGTAGAAAGAACAAAAGCTATGTACGAGGTTGGTTTAAAGTCAAAAATTGATTTAGTTAATGCAGAAGTGAGTTTAACAGAGGCGGAAATTTCGCTCTTGAATGCGCAAAATACTTATCAAAGTGCTCTTATTGCACTAAATTCTGCAATGTATTATATAAATCCGCCACAGTATTCAATTACTCCAACAGATACATTTAATTTCCAAAGAGATGACACAATAAAAAATGAAATAAATGTTGCCTATGAAAAGAAGAGTTACAACGACAATGAAGAAATTCCAGTAGGAATAAAAGAAGGTTCTATCTTTACTGCAGGTATTGAAAAGAAGAACTTTATTACCTCTTACAAATTCGATCCATTTGCTCTTTCATTACAAGAAGCTATCGACAAAGCTTTTGCCGACAGATACGATTTAAAATCAATAAAACTTCTTGAAAAAGCATCAGAAGAATCTTTAAAAGCGGTAAAAAGAAATAACTATCCACAGTTAAATGTTAGTGCAAAATACTCTTTAGGCGTAAATGCATCTAACGTAGCAAACCAAGATAATGGTAATGTTTCAAATGGCGTTACACTATATGGCGGTTTGGATTTACCAAATACAAACCCAATGCTTTTGAAAAATCAAATCGAAATTGCTAAATCAAATGTTGAAGTAGCAAAAAATAACGTAGTTAACATGGAAAACAACATATATTTTGAAATACAAGATTTATATGTAAATATGAAACAGCTTGAACAAAAAATACCATTGATGCGCCGCAGAGTTCAACAAAGTTTGGAAAACTTTGAACTTGCAGATGGTCGTTATGCTGTTGGTTTGGGAGATTACATAGAACTACAACAAGCTCTTACAAATTACAATAATGCACAACTATCGTTCATAGAATCAGTATTTTTGTATAACAAAGCCAGATTTGAACTTGAAAGGGCGATGGCGACAGAATATAATTATTAGAGGATTGCCATGAATAAAAAACTAAAAGTAGCAATAATTTTAGCAATATGTATTATATTAACAATGCTTTTGGTTTTCGTTGGCAAAAAGAAATCAATAAAGTATCAAACTGCCATAGTTGAAAAAGGCACAGTTATGGAAAAGGTTGAGGCAACAGGTACTATAAAACCAGTCCAAACGGTTGAAATTGGTGCACAGGTTTCTGGCATGATTAAAGAGGTTTACGTTGACTACAATTCACACGTAAAAAAGGGTCAATTACTTGCACAGATTGATACTTCTCTATTTCAGGCACAAGTTGATCAAGCACAAGCTACCTTAGCTGTAAAACAAGCAAATTACAAAAAATATAGAAATCAAACTGCATATAAAAAAGCAACTTATGTAAGATATCAAAAACTTTATAACCAAGGATATGTTTCAAAGGATTCTTTGGAGTCTGCAAAAACTGATTATAACGTAAATTTAGCGGAAACTGCATCGACAAGAGCAGATATCCAACAAGCAAGCGCAACTTTAAGAAATAACTTAGCAAATTTGAGATATTGCAGAATAGTTTCTCCAGTTGACGGTGTTGTTATTTCAAAAAATGTTGAAGTTGGACAAACTGTTGCATCAAGTTTCCAAACTCCAACTTTGTTTGAAGTTGCACAAGATTTGACAAAAATGAGAATTGAAGCAAGCGTTTCAGAAGCTGATATTGGTAAGGTTAAACAAGGTCAAGAAGTTGATTATACTCTTGACGGATATCCTGATAAAGTCTTTAAAGGTGTTGTTTCTCAAGTAAGACTTGCATCTACAACGACAAACAATGTAGTAACATATACAGTGGTTGTTGATGTAAACAATCCAGACGGTATTTTAATCCCTGGAATGACTGCAAATATAGAAATTATTACAAACAAAAAAGAAAATATTTTAACAGTTCCACATGCTGCACTAAAATTTGTTCCGCAAAACCACAAAGAAAAATATGAAAAACAGGGTGTCTGGGTTTTGAGAAAAAGAAAACCTGTTAGAGTAAGCATTGAAACAGGAATAAGTGATGATTTTGTTACAGAAGTTTCATCTTCAGAACTACAAGAAGGTGATGTTGTAATTTTGAAAATTGAGGGGAAAGATAAAAAATCTGGTTCACCTCGTCCGCCAATGTAAGGATTTTAAAATGCCTTTGATTGAATTAAAAAATATAGTCAAAACTTACTATGCAGGAGATACTAACTTTAATGCTCTTGATAATGTTTCTCTCTCAATTGAAAGAGGCGAGTTTGTTGCAATTATGGGGGCTTCTGGGTCTGGAAAATCGACTTGCATGAATATTTTAGGAACATTGGATAAACCAAATTCAGGAGAGTATTATTTTGACGAAAAAGACGTATTATCATTGACTCCTGATGAACTTTCGCAGATACGAAATTCAAAGTTGGGATTTGTATTTCAAGGTTTTAACTTGATATCAAGAACTTCTGCAATTGATAACGTTGAGTTGCCAATGATATATAGCGGAGTTGGAAAAGAGGAAAGGCGAAGAAGGGCAAAAGAAGCTTTAAAAATTGTCGGATTAGAAAAAAGAGAAAATCACATGCCAAATCAAATGTCTGGCGGACAACAACAAAGGGTCGCAATAGCGAGAGCAATAGTCAATGATGCTCCTTTAATTTTAGCCGATGAACCAACAGGAAATCTTGATACTAAAACAAGTATTGATGTTATGGAATTTTTTGTAAACTTGAACAAAAAACATAACAAAACAATAGTTCTTGTTACACACGAACCTGATATTGCTGAGTTTTGTGATAGAGTTGTAACCTTCAAAGATGGTAAGATTATATCTGATGTAAGGAAGGTGCAAAAATGATTGATTTTAACACAACATTAAAAATGGCACTAAATTCTTTAAAAGTAAATAAAATGCGTTCAGCTCTAACAAGTTTAGGGATAATTATCGGTGTGAGTGCAGTTATTATAATGCTTGCAATCGGTACGGGAACACAAGAAAAAGTTCAACAAAATATGGAATCAATGGGGAGTAATATTTTGACAATTCGTTCGGCCTCTGCAAAATCTGGGGGGGTCCATATGGGAACTGGGTCAAAACCTACACTTACAATGAAGGATGCTTTCGCAATTCAAAAGAATGTCGAAAACATAGATGCAGTTGCACCCGCATCATCTGAAACAAAACAATTGATGTTTGGAAATCAAAATAGATCATCATCTGTATATGGAACAACAAAGGATTATTTTTATATAAAAAATTATGAGGTTGATTCTGGAAGAACATTTACCTCAGAAGATATGAGAAATAGTGCTAAAGTTACGGTAATTGGCTCTACTGTGGCATCTGAATTATTTGGGGATTTAAATCCAATTGGGAAAACTATGAGGGTTGGAAATGTTCCATTTAAGGTTATCGGAACGCTTAAAAGCAAGGGTGTTTCCGGTCCATTTGACCAAGATGACGTAATATTCATTCCAATAACAACTGCACAGAGAAAAATTTTTGGTACAGATTTCCCTGGGACTGTTGGTTCTATAATTGTAAAAGGTGTTGATGCTGACAGTTTAGATTCTGTCGAAAAAGAAATTGACGAATTGTTGAGTGCAAGACATCATATGTCAAAAAACAGAGAAAAAGACTTTGAAATAAGAAATTCTGCTGATTTTCAAGAAAAGATGAAATCAACAGTTCAAACTTTTGCGATTTTGCTTGCATCCATTGCATCAGTATCATTGCTTGTTGGTGGTATCGGGATTATGAATATAATGTTGGTTTCTGTAACAGAAAGAACAAAAGAAATCGGTATTAGAATGGCAATTGGTGCTAATGTCAGAGATATTAGACAGCAATTCTTGACAGAATCCTTTTTATTGTCCGTTTCGGGAGGACTAATTGGAGTTTTGTTTGGAGTCTTTATTTCACTTATATTGGGAATGTTTTTGACTGGGATGAGTGTCAAAATATCATTGATGTCTATCTTCTTATCATTAGGTTTTTCAGGACTTGTCGGAATCATATTCGGATATTACCCGGCATACAAAGCTTCTTTGCTAAAACCTATTGATGCACTAAGATATGAATAAAAAAGTCCCCGACAAATTCTTGTCGGGGACCTTTTACCTTTGTAGCTATTATTCTTTCGTAAATTCTGCATCAATAACGTCATCATCGTTTTTTGAATCATCAGTTTTTTCAGAATTAGAAGAATTTGTTTGTTCGCCTTCTTTTTGAACTTGTTCATAAGCTTTTTGAGAAATAGAGAACATTGTTTGTTGAAGTTCTTCAGAAAGTTTTTTAATTTCTTCAGATGGTTTATTTTCATCAAGAGCTTTTTTCAATGCTTCTTTTTGTTCATTAAGCTTATCTTCGTCAGCTTTGTCAACTTTACCTTCAAAGTCTTTTACAATTCTTTCGGCAGAACCGATTAAGCTATTTGCATTGTTTTTGATTTCAGCTTCTTCTTTTTTAGCTTTATCTTCAGCTGCGTTAGCTTCTGCTTCTTTAACCATTCTATCAATATCTTCTTTAGAAAGGTTAGAACCGTTTGTGATTGTAATTTTTTGTTCTTTGTTAGTTGCCTTATCCTTAGCAGAAACGTTAACAATACCGTTAGCATCGATATCGAATGTAACTTCAATTTGAGGCAAACCTCTCATAGCAGGTGGGATACCGTCAAGTCTAAACATACCTAAAGACTTGTTATCTTTTGCCATAGGTCTTTCACCTTGAAGAACTTGAATATCTACGGCTGTTTGGTTGTTTTCTGCAGTAGAGAATACTTGAGATTTAGAAACAGGGATTGTAGTGTTTCTTGGAACTAATGGTGTCATAACTCCACCTAAAGTTTCAATACCCAAAGTCAATGGTGTAACATCTAACAATACAATGTCTTTAACTTCACCAGCAAGTACACCAGCTTGGATTGCAGCACCAACTGCTACAACTTCATCAGGGTTAACTGATTGGTTTGGATCTTTGCCTGTGTAAGATTTAACCAACGCTTGAACAGCAGGGATACGGCTTGAACCACCAACTAATACAACTTCGTTGATATCTGATTTTGAAATTCCAGCATCTTTAATTGCTTGTTCAACTGGTTTTTTACATCTTTCCAAAAGGTCATATGACAATTCTTCAAATTTAGCTCTTGATAAAGTTAAATCCAAATGTTTAGGACCATTTGCATCAGCTGTGATGAATGGAAGGTTAATGTTTGTTTCTACAACAGAAGAAAGTTCGCATTTTGCTTTTTCAGCTGCTTCTTTGATACGTTGCATAGCTTGTTTATCAGCTTTCAAATCAATACCTTCTTGTTTTTTGAATTCTTCACAAATCCAATTCATAACTTTTTCATCGAAGTCATCACCACCAAGGTGAGTATCACCAGATGTAGAAAGAACTTCGTGAACGCCGTCGCCGATTTCAAGGATAGAAACATCAAATGTACCACCACCTAAGTCAAATACCAAAACTTTTTCTGGTTTATCTTTTTCAAGACCATAAGCTAAGGCAGCTGCTGTTGGTTCGTTTACGATACGTAATACATCCAAACCTGCGATTTTACCAGCATCTTTTGTTGCTTGTCTTTGTGCATCGTTAAAATATGCTGGAACTGTGATTACTGCTGATGTAACTTTTTCTCCCAAATAGTTTGAAGCATCATCTGCCAATTTTCTCAAAATCATTGCAGAAATTTCTTGTGGAGTATAGTTCTTGTCATCAATTTTTACTTTGTAATCTTCGCCCATGTGACGTTTGATTGATGCAACTGTTTTATCAGGGTTCAAAATCGCTTGACGTTTTGCAAGTTGTCCAACCAATCTTTCACCTGTTTTTGAAAAGCCCACAATTGAAGGGGTTGTTCTTGAACCTTCGGCATTAGCTATTACGGTTGGTTTACCACCTTCCATGACAGCAACAACCGAGTTTGTTGTTCCTAAGTCAATACCAATTGTTTTTGCCATTTTTTATCTCCTTTTACTTTTTTACAAACTTACTAATTTTATTTAAACACCTTTTTTCAAATTTTTTGAAAAAATAAACAAAAAATTAATTATTCATTTTTTTTTGAACAAAAAAGTCAAAATCGTGCTAAAATCATTTGTATGAGTTCCCAGTATTCAATTAGGCAAATGTTAAAATCAAACCTCGACGAGGTTATGGAAATTGAAAAAGATGCTTTCGGCAGTCATCATTGGAGTCGAGATGCGTTTTACAATGAGTTGGCAAATAATCTTGCAAAATACTTTTGTATTTTTAATGAAAATGATGAAATAGTTGCCTATTCTGGGCACTGGCATGTTATTGATGAGGCTCATATCACGACATTTGCTGTTAAAAAAGATTGCAGAAGAAAAAAACTCGGTGAGCTCTTAATGAAAAATATTATTGAAGATTGCTACAAAAACGAAATTAAATACATTACACTTGAAGTTCGAGTTAGCAATACTCCGGCAATTAAACTATATGAAAAATATGGCTTTAAATCTTTAGGTGCGAGAAAAGCCTATTATCAAGATAACAATGAAGATGCTCTAATTATGTGGACAGAAAATATTTTTTGGAGTAATTTTAAAGATAACTACGAAAAGCAGATAAAGAATTTGAGTGAAGTATTATGAATAAAATAAAAAAATCAGATAAATGCTATGGTTCTGCACACAAGTTAAAATTTAGCTTGTTAGTTCTTGTTTTGATACTTTTCTGTTCTTTTCTTATTGTTATAGCAACTTTTACTCAATTCAAAATACCAACTTTTTCTGAAGATTCTACAAAAGTTTTATACTATGTTCCGCAAATTCCAATTATACTTTTTATTGCGGGACTTCTTGGTAGAAAATTTTCTCTTATGTCGGTTATAATTTATATTTTTACCGGTTTATTTCTTACCCCTATATTTGCCTTGGGGGGCGGACTTGACTATATTATAAACTTTAATTTCGGCTATATTCTTGCCTATATCCCTGCTGTTTATTTTGCAGGAAGCATTACTGAAAATACTTTTTCTTGGCTTTCAACTTTAAAAGCAACTTTGTTGGGGGTTTTAACAATTCATATTATCGGAATTATTTACCTTTCGATTATCTTGACTATTCAAAAAGAAGGCATGCAAGGTGTTCTTCTTTGGGTTGTTTCACAAAGTAGAAATACTATATTTTTCGATTTTGTGTTCGGTTTTGTTGCAATTATTATCGGTCAAATGATAAAAAAATATCTTAAAGCAATCTCTTAAGATTCAATATATCCAATGTATGGAAGATTTCTCCAATATCCTTCCATATCAAGACCAAAACCAACCCAGAATTTATCATCTACGTCGATGCAGTAATAATCTGGTTCTATATCAACTTTTCTGCAACACTTTTTGTCAAGGAGTGAACAGAACTTAGTAGTTTTTGTTTTAAAATTATTGTTGATAAATTCGATTAAAAATTTTGCAGTTAGACCAGTGTCAATCATATCTTCAAGGATTAAAACATTTTTTCCGTTAAGGTCCGGAAGTGAAATATCTACTGCATTAACCTTTCCAGAAGAAACTTTTCCATTTCCATAGCTTGATAGTCTAACAAATTCCATTTTCAATGGCATTGAAAGATATTTTACAAGGCTTGTTGCGAACATTACAGCGCCTTTTAAAACGCAGATTACGCAAACATCTTCCCCTTCAAAATCTTTGTTTATCTTCTTTGCTAAAAGTTGAATTTTTTCTTGAATAAGTTCTTCGCTCAAAAATGGCGTAATTTTGTGTTCGCTTAATGTTTCCATATTTACCTCGCTTATCACTTTTTATTATATTTAAGCACATGAGATGGGTGTTTGACAACCTTTAATTTATCACTCAACCCGACACCGGACACCCAAAAAACCTCGCTTTCGCAACAAAGAAGCACTATTTCATCCCTCAAAACTTCAGGAATTTTCTTAGAAATAAGATATTTTTTTAACTTCATTTTCCCATCCATTCCAAATGGTTGAATGAAATCTCCTCGCCTTCTTGTGCGGATTGTAAGGGGTTTATCTGGCAAATTAACTATTGCTTCATAATCTTCATCTTTCGGATATTTTTCGACCTTTTCAATTTTTTTAATCGAAAAAATTCCACCTTTAAATTTGTAATCTCCTTCTCCTGTGACTTTTAATTCTACCTCATCTGAAAACATTTTTTTGGGTGTTGTAGAATAAATATATTTTTCATCAAATGTCAGATATTTATTTGATTCAAGAGAATATTTTTTTTGAATATTATTTTGTGATAAAAAACCAGATATTTCTAAAATCTTTTTTTTGTCTGGTTCAATGCCTAATTTTATTAAAAACTCGTAAATTACTTCTCTTTTTAGCTCATTTGGCATTTTATCAAATTTTTCTTTTAGAATTTTGTCATCAACAAAAGCCTGTTTTGTGGCATAATCTATAATCTTAATGTCAGATTTTGCAATTTCACTTAAAGAGTTTATTGCTTGAATTGCGCAAGGGTTAATTTCTTCCAAAAGTGGCAAAATTTTGAGTCTAATAAGATTTCTTTTATAGTGAGTATCGTTATTTGAGGAATCTTGATTTATTTTGAAGTCCTTGCAAAAAGCTTCTATATCTTTTCGTCTACAACCAAGTAGGGGTCTTAAAATGGTGATATTAGAGATTATGTTAACTTCTGGAATTGCACAAAGTCCTCTAATACCAGTTCCTTTTGCAAGTCTATATAGTACCGTTTCGGCATTATCTTCAAAATTGTGAGCTGTCATAACGTAAGAATTTTTGAATTTTTTAGCGCAATCCATAAAAAATTTATATCTCGCTTTTCTTGCTTCGTCTTCCGTTTTTTTAGTATCTTTCAATGTATCAACAATCAAGTTAATTCCGAGATTTTTACAAAAATATTCGCAATTTTTCTGCTCATCAATGGCTTCTTTTCTCCAATTATGATTAAGGTGCATTGCAATCACACAAAAATTATATTTTGAGGAAAGGGAAGCCATTATAGAAAGTAGTGCTGTCGAATCATAGCCACCAGAAAAACCAATTAAGAAAGTATTTTCTGGCTTTAATAACTCATTATGTTCTAAAAATTTTTCAACCTTATCGATTAAACTTTCGGACATTTTTGTTCTTTCAAAATACCTTGTCTGATTTCAACTGCATCAATGCCAGATTGTTCAAGAGATGTCATTGCAAGAGATGATGGTTCGGTTGTTATTGCATACAAAAGATGCTCTGACATAATTCTTGGAGAATTATCTTTTTTGGCTCTTTGCCATGCAACTTCCAAAACTCTTTTGGCTCTTCTTGTAAATACGATTTCTGAATCAAAATATTCATTTCCGTAGCCAATCAAATTTTCAACGACTACTCTCAAATCTTTGAGAGAAAGTCCCAATTCTTTCAATACATTGTAGCCGATACCAAAACCTTCACTCATGATTCCAAGCAAAATCATTTCCGTTCCAACCACATTTCTACCCAATCTTCTTGCTTCTTCTTTTGCAAGTTTCAGAATAACAAGTGCCTGAGGCATTTGTTTTTCAATTGGTTTTATAATTTCATCTGAAAGCTTTTGTTCGTTTATTCCAATTTTCTTGAATACCTCAAATGCAACACCCTTTTTTAATTTTAACAAAGCTAAAATAAAATGCTCTGGCTTTAGGGTAGAACTGCCAAGTTCTTTTGCAATTTGGGAAGATTCTTCAAAAACTTCTTTTGCACAAGGTGTGAACATAAGCTTGTTATTGAATTCAGATGTCCTTGAACTTATATTCTTTAGTTCATTGTCAAAACTGTCAAAGGAAATGCTATTTTGCAAAAGAATCTTTGAGATGTCCAAATCAGAGTGTTTTAAAACAGCAGAAATTATGTAATCTGTACCAATGACTTCCCTTCCGTCATTTTTCATTTTTTCTTGTGCATCGTCTAAAATGCTTTTTGCTAAATCTTCATTAAAAACATCGTCTTTAGATATCTGCTTATCTTCGTCCTCTTCAAGCTCTGGGTGTTTTGATTTGTTTTTGTTTCTTTTTTGGACAAGTTTAAAAAATGTATTTTTTGCATTTTCTATGTCAAAATCGAATTTTTCTAAAATTCTTCTACAATAAGATTTTTCTTCAGATAAGATAGCAATAAGAAGATGTTCGGGCAAAACATAATTGTTGCCTGTTTTTTTTGTTAGGTCAGAAACATCCTTTAGAAGTGTTTTGAATTCTTCCCCAAAAGGAATAGATGTTCTGTTACTTTTTTCAAATTTTAATTTATCTTCTACAACTTCCCTTAATGCATCATAGGTCATATGCGAAGCTCTAAAAAATCTCAAAGGAATTCCTTTTGAGTTTTTAACCACGGCAAGTAAAAGGTGTTCTGGTTGAACATAAGCGTTTTTCATTTCCTTTGCTTGGTTTTGAGCTTCGTAAATTAAGTCAATAGCTTTTTCAGTAAACTTTTCGAACATAATTATTCTTCATCCAAACTTTCTATGTATTCAGAAACTTTTTCAAATTCACCATCATCTTCAATAGCCTTGAAGAGAAAATCATCGCCATCTTTTTCAAGTTGCATAAGAACGATTTCATCTTCTTCTGTTTTTGAAGGCATTAAAAGTGCGTATTCTTTTCCTTCAAATTCGATAATGTCGTATAATTCAAAATTTACAACATTTCCTTCATCATCTATTGTTTCTATAATTTTGGAATTTTCTTCGGGCATGATTTTCTCCTGTCTTTATTTCCCCATATATTGTTCAAGTATAATACAAGCACTCTCAATATCAACTAATCCTTTGTTTTTTCTGAAGTCGATTTTTTTTTCTCTTAAATTTTCCTCTGCTTGTTCGGAAGTTAATCTTTCATCTTCAAAAGCAAGTTCAAAATCGTCTTTGAAATTTCTCGCAAAAGTTAGGCAATCATCTGCTTGAAAACCTTTTGTCCCATCCATGTTGAGTGGAACGCCTACAATTATTTTCTCTACATTATTTTGCTTTGCGATTTTTTTGATTTCATTGATTGCATTTTCTTCCGGAACTCTGCTAATGCAGGAATGTCCCGTCGCAAGCACTTGAAGATAATCGCTTAAAGCGACTCCGATTCTCTTTGTTCCAATATCAAGTGCCATTAGTTTATTCAAATTACATCACCCACAAATTTTCTATCTTTTTAATTGCTTTTTCAACGTATTCCAAATTAAAATCAGAGGTTTTAGGCTTGTTTCTCATTGAGAAAATATTCGTTGTATTTCCCTCTTCACTCAATCTAAATTTGAGAGCAACATAATGTTCGTATATGCTTTTTCTCAATATATTTTTTCTCAAATCTGAAAGTCTATCTTCATCATTGTATACAGAATAAATTATTTCTGCGTCGTTTCTTGAGCCAGATAGATACTTGAGATATGCGCAAACAAGAATTCTTTTGTTTAAAAGATTTTTTTGTTTTTCATCAAAAACATTGTCCACAATGCTTTCAACAATTTCTTCCAAATCAAAATCGAAGTTGTTAGATTTAACTTTGTTATCAAGATTTGATATTGTAGATGCAAAAACATCGCTATCTGATGCTTCAAAGAACCATTTTTGTACAAAGTTCATCATGCAAAAACGATTGTATTCAATGTCTGAAATCTTTCTATTTACAATTTTTGCAGGTAAAGAAATTTCTAAGGGCACAACCTCGGTTTGAATATCAGCAAAGAGAGTTTTCCAACAAAGATACTCGTAAGAAATTTTTTCACCATTTTTGCGACTTAATTTTTCAGCTTCTGTAATAAGCCTTTTAATAACATGTTCATCCAAATAAATTCTTTCATCATTTTCATAAAATTTGTCGACAATTCTTCCAAATTCAAGCTTTGAGATATCGTTAAATCCAAAACAATCAACAATGCCTGTGGTGTCGTTTAAAACGATTGCGACAGTTTGAAGTGAAGATTCTTTTTCACGAGAGAAAATTACAGCTAAATTGCCATGTCCGTCAGGATAGCTTGAGTAAGCTTCATATGGGGTAGAAGGCAAGATAGTTTTGTAAAAATCTTGTTCCTCTCTTATGCCAGAAATTTTTAGTTTAGAAATATTCTTCTTTATAAGTGAGATTATATCTTCGTCTTTTACAAATTCTAACAATTCTTTTAATGTGTACAGTGCTAATTGCGACTTTGTTTCTCCAAGGATATCAATGCAAATCATGCCAATTTCGCTCTCTGGAGAGTACAAAACGACAGGTGATAAGATATTTGCAAGTGCATCAGAAGAGTAATCCTGTGCAAGTGACTGGATTAAAACTTCCTTATCCTCAAAAGATAACGAGGTTAAAAAGTCAAGAAAATCAATTTGAGCCTCTGGATTAACAATTGCATTATTCAAAAGGGTTTGTGTTTCTGCATCAATAACATCTTTTGGATTTTCAAAATATTCTTCTATTTTGTCAATATCAACAGTATTTCCAAAATTTTTCAAAACCTTAAGAACGACACGCTTGGCATCATCCATAACACCCCTATTTTTTAAAACATTCCATAAAACTTCCTCTAAAAGTTCTTGATCAAAAAGTTTTACGAGTATAAAGCAAATTAAAATACTTCTCTGTTCATTTGAACGTTGCAATTCTTTAAGCAAAATGTCGAGAATATCAGATTTATCTTCTTGCGAGTTTAATACAGACAAATACTGATCTGCGTATGGTGTATCAATGTCTTGCTGTAATTTTGCCATGACGGTCATAATTTCAGCTTTTATTTGCAATTTGTTAAGTTGACTCATCGTTTACATTTCCCCCAGAACGCATCTAAAATAACCTGTGCTTCAGCAGAAGGCATTCTGTCATTCAAAATTAGGTATTGAACTGCAATCATGGTGCATTCAGAACAAATGTTTACCCCTGGACCTTGTACCATTTTTATAACTTGTGTATTCGGCCTTCCGCAAAAAGAACAGTAAACAACCTCTGATTGATTGCTTTCACTTTCTTCATGAACCTTTTTTGCCTTTTTAGAGCCGAGTTTAATTACTTTTTCTTCTGACATGTTCACCTCTTTTATTAAGCATATTGTAACCGAAATTAAAAAATATTGCCATTTTTTTAAATTTAATGTAATATGTTATTCATTCGGAGATACAAAAAATATATGAAAAAAGCATTATTATTGATTTTAATACTTGCAGTGTCTGTTATATCGACAGCATGTATAAACAATTTGGCGGTACAGGAACTTAACAATAAAGCAAAAGAGTTCATGGACAAGGGTGATTATCAAAATGCAATATCAAGATTGAATTCAAGTATTGACTTGGATAATACAATTTTTGAATCTCATTACAACTTGGGAATTGCATATACACAGGCAGAGGAATATGACAAAGCTTATGAACAATTCGAAACTGCTCTAAAATTAAACCCAGAAAATTCTTCAACATATTACGTTATGGCAATTGCGTATGAAAATAACGCAAAAGATTTAATGCAGGCTAACAAATCAGAAATTGATGATGAGGCTGATGATGACGAAGAAGTCCAAACTCCTGCAAAACCAGAAGATATTACAAATTTATTAAATAAGGCTGTTGAAAACTATCAAACATACGTTACAAAAACTCCAAAGTTAGAAAATAAAGAAGAAATTGAAAATAAAATCTCATCTCTTGAAGAATTGATTTCTAAAAATAACGGGATTGAAAATTGATTTTAGCCTCTTGTGGAGAAATAGCCTTTGAAATATTTGGTTATCCTATACATTATTATGGAATAATAATGGGTTTGTCTATCTTTTGCGGAATTATGCTTTCATATTTCATCTGCAAAAGATTTTTCAAAGAACTAAACCCCGATGTCATTTTTGATGTCGGAATACCAGTGATAATTGGAGCTATAATTGGTGCAAGGCTTTATTATTGTCTTTTCGCATACGATTATTATTTTTCGCATCCAATCAACATAGTGAAAATTTATGAGGGCGGACTGTCAATACACGGAGCAATTATAGGAGGGGTAATTGCTGGAGCCGTTTATACTAAAAATAAAAAATTACCTTTTCTAAAACTTTGTGACATCTTTTCCTTTGGACTTGTTTTAGGGCAAGTTATTGGCAGATGGGGAAATTTCTTTAATAATGAGGCATTTGGAAGACCATATAATGGTTTTATAAAACTCTTTGTTCCTGAAAACTGCCGTCCATTTGGATATGAAAATTTTGAATATTTTCACCCAACATTTTTATACGAAAGTTTTTTAAATATTTTCATTCTTTTAATATTGTTTTTAGTGCTTAAATACAGTTACAGCGAAAAAAAATCTGGGAAAATTTTCTTCACATACTTAATTTGCTATTCAATTGTAAGATTTTGTATCGAAAGCATTAGAATAGATAGTGTTTTTAACATTGCTAATATCCCTTTAGCTCAAATAGTAAGTTTAATCATTTTATTTTTTAGTTTATTGTGTATGTATAGAAAACAATTGTTTTAAATCATTATATTTTGTGATAAACTCCAAAAGCGAGAGGTATTTTTATGAAAAAAGTTATTTTGACAGGTGATAGACCAACAGGAAAACTTCATTTGGGTCACTATGTAGGTTCTGTTAGAGAACGTGTAATGCTCCAAAATAGTGGAGATTATGACAAAATATACATAATGATTGCGGATGCTCAAGCACTTACTGATAATGCAGAAAATCCACAAAAGGTTCGAGATAATATCATCGAGGTTGCACTTGATTATTTGGCATGCGGTATAGATCCTGAAAAATCAACAATTCTAATTCAATCAATGATACCTGAATTAACAGAGTTGACGTTTTATTATATGAATCTTGTGACTGTATCAAGAGCACAAAGAAACCCAACCGTAAAAACAGAAATTAAAATACGAAATTTTGAAACAAACATTCCAGTAGGATTTTTTGTTTACCCAATAAGCCAAGCTGCCGATATAACAGCATTCAAGGCAACAACTGTTCCTGCAGGAGAAGATCAAAAACCAATGATTGAACAATGCAGAGAAATCGTTCACAAGTTTAATTCTTTGTATGGTGAAACCTTAGTTGAACCAGATATCGTATTGCCACAAAATGGCGCTTGCCTGAGATTGCCAGGACTTGACGGAAAGGCAAAAATGAGTAAATCTCTTGGAAATTGCATCTATTTGTCAGATGAGCCTGAAGATATAAGAAAAAAAATAATGTCAATGTTCACAGACCCTAACCATTTAAGAGTAGAAGATCCTGGACAAACTGACGGAAATCCTGTGTTTATATATCTTGATGCCTTTTCAAGAGAAGAACACTTTAAGGAATTCTTGCCAGAATATCAAAATCTTGATGAGCTTAAAGACCATTATAGACGTGGTGGTTTGGGTGATGTTAAGGTTAAAAAATTCTTGAATAATGTAATCCAGTCTGAACTTGCACCAATCAGAGAAAAAAGAAAAGTATGGGAAAGCAAGACGCCAGAAGTTTATGAAATTTTAAAACAAGGAACGGTGAAGGCAAGAGAAGTTGCAGCAAATACAATGAATGATGTAAGAGCAGCAATGAAGATAAATTACTTTGACAATATTTAGTTTGAAAAACACAATCTGTATTGTCGGAAAAGTATAAAAATAGAGTCCATTTCGATTGAAGGAAATAGACTCTTATTTTTTTATATATTTTTTTCTTTTAAAACTCCCACCTTAGTACAAATATATTTTTTCTCTGTGGTTGTCTAAACTACCCGTTCTCATTATTTTATGTTTTTTTGCAGATTTTTTTATGTGTGATAACAAGTCTTGATCTTCATAAAATCTATATCTTTGATAGTATGCTTCGGTAAATAATATTTTATTTTTTCTTTGTGAGGTATAAAGAGCGAACATATCTTCTACCCAATCATATATTGTTTTGTTAGAAGGAATATTTTCTCTTTTAATTTCTCTTACTGGATGTGCAACACCTATCAATCCATATTTTTGGTTGTTTATAAGAGTGGTTACTGACGTGAATTCTCTTTCAGTTCTTCCAAAGTTTTCAAATGCTTTGTCATATGGGTTTATTGCAAGAGCCAACATATGAATTCCGTTTTTTTGGTCTTGCGACGGCATTTTTTCAATGTATGCCCAAATTTCCATTCCCAAAACAACTTTTAAATTTTTATATTTTTGTGGATTTTTCAAAATTGTTTCAACCGCAATTTTATCGCCGTCAGTTGTATTGTGATCTGTAAGAGCAACTACAAACGGATATTTTTCTCTTGGGTTTTGCGCACTACATTTATCAGCATATTCTGCCGCCTGATTTAGCAACTCCTCAACACTCATTGTACCGTCAGAACTTGTTGTGTGCATGTGAAAATTTGCTCTTGATCTACAAGATGAAAAAACTTTCATATCATCCCTTTGAAATTCATCAATCATATAAGCTGTTTCGTTATCGTCGTAACGTTTTATAATCTTGACAAGTTCTTTTTCCCCAACAATTGAGTCTAAACTTTTTACACTTTTTTCAGGCATAGACGAGTTTTTAATTAAGATTTTTTTATATTCTAAATCTTGAGATGCAACGCAAGATAAACTCAATCCTGACATTAAAAATACAATTGCAACTTTAAGTAAAAAACTTTTTTTAAACATTTTGATATATATCCTATTTTGTCGAACTTTCATATTCAGCGTATTCTTTTGAATTTTCCATCCAAACATCTTCTTCAACTGTAAATGCATGGTTCCAGAATTTTTCAATAGCGTACGTTTCTCTTTCTTCTCTGTGTAAAATATGTACTACAACATCGCCGTAATCAAGCAAATTCCAACGATTTCTCAAATCATTTTCCTGCCTTGCGGGTAATCTTTTAAAAATATCTTTAATCTTTTCACGAACATAAGAACTCAAAGCTCTTACTTGAGTAGATGTATCAGCTGAGCAAACAACAAAATAATCCGCCAAAACCGAAACCTTGCTAATATTCAAAATAACTATATTCTTTCCTAATTTATCATCTAAAATTCTTGCAATAACGCTTGCCAATTTTTCTGAAGTTACTTCTTGCAAATCAATCCTCCTCTAACATATCAATTCTTCTTTGATGTCTGCCGCCCTCAAATTCAGTATCAAGCCAAATATCGACAATATCGAGTGCAAGACCAACACCTAAAACTCTTTCACCCATACAAAGAATGTTAGAGTTGTTATGCATTCTTGTATATCTTGCAGTAAAAGTGTCTGAGCAAACAGAAGCTCTTATGCCTTTAACTTTATTTGCGGCAAGAGATATTCCAATTCCAGTTCCGCAAATTAAAATTCCTCTGTCGTATTCTCCGGAAGCAACAGCTTTTGCGACAGCTTTTCCATATACTGGGTAGTCACAAGAATTTGTATCGTATGTTCCAAAATCTTTAAATTCAATGCCTCTTTCTTTTAAATGTTCCATAACGGCTTGTTTTAAATGAAATCCGCCATGATCTGAACCAATTGCAAATTTTTCTTTAATCATAATCCTATTTTCCTACCTGATTTCTACCATTTTCTTTTGCTACATATAATCTTTTATCAGCATTTTCTATTATTTCTGAAGGTGTAGAACCGTCTTGAGGATAGGTTGAAACACCCAAAGATATTGTAACATTACTTTCTTGATTATTTACGAGTTTGAAAGGTTTTTCTGCGATAAGGTCACAAATTTTTTGTGCTGTGGTATGAGCATCTTCGTAATTTGTGTTAGGAAGAATAATTGTCATTTCTTCGCCACCATATCTGCAAACGATATCACAAGATCTTACATTCTTTTTAAGTTTTGCTGCAACCTGTTTCAAAACAGCATCACCAGATTGGTGTCCGTAAACATCGTTAAACTTCTTAAAGAAGTCGATATCAATTATTATCATTGAAAATTCAGTATTATATCTCTTTGAATTTGTTATCTGTTGCAACATTTGTTCTTGGAAATATCTGTGGTTATAAAGTTCTGTCAAACCGTCTATCGTTGCAAGTCTGTATTGGTTTTCAAAATCTCTTGACTTGAGGATATATTTTACGACATATGCGGAGATTAGCATTAACAATACCATTGCAATAGGAATGATAACTGCTATCCATAGGTTAAAGAATATCATTACATAATATGACAATAGTAAATAAACGAGGATAGTTAACATTGTCAGTGATATTGACATCAAAGTCGTAGGACTTTTAAATACGATTAAAGCAACGATAGCTGCCAAAATAATGCTTGTTGCAATGTCAACCGGAGTGCTAACTCTTTTGATAAAGTTGTTATCAATCAAATTGTTTACAAATGTAGTATGGATTGCAACTCCTGGGTACAACTTGTCAACAGGAACTGTTTTTGTATCAAACAAGCTTACTGCAGTTGTGCCTACATAAATAACTTTGTCTTTAAAATCGTAAGGTGATTTGATTTCACCATTCATAGCTTTTACAATTTTATATAGAGGAACTTGTACAAAAGTGTTTGATGCGGAACCATACCAATTCAAGATAGCACCGCCATCTTTATCCAAAGGAATATTTCCAACTTCCGTTATCAAATTACCATTTTTGTCGATTTGAAAATCTTTTGATTGAGCACCCATTGATTTTAGAGCAACTTTTAGTGCGAGGTGTGGATAAAATTCGTTTTTGTAAACCATAAGTGGTGGCATTTTTCTTAAAACGCCGTCATTAGAGCGGGAAACGTTAATTAAAGCAACGTTTTCTGTTCCTGCCAAAATTTGAGGAAGAATCGCTCTACAATTTGAAAAAGTTAAATCTTTTGAAAAATCAACGTCGGAGTTATTTTGAACATTAACTTTGAACTTGTTATCTAAATCAATTGGTTTTCTAACATCAGCCTCTTGATTGTCGAAATTCATTGAGGTAAAAACGTTGTTGTTATCTGTTATTGATTTAACAAGTTTTGCATCTTCTGCCAAACTGCTTTTCATGGATTTGATAAACATTAAGTCGAATGCAATAACTTTTGGGTTTTGTTTTTCCAAATAATTTACCAAATCTGCATAAACTGAACGAGGCATTGGCCATTCGCCATATTTTTCGTGCAAGTATTCATAGCTTGCATCATCAATTGTTACGATAACAATGTCTTTGTTTACCTTATCTGCTTTTGTTGCAACTGAAAGTCTTTGTCTAAAGTCAAATGAATTATTTTCCATTGCTGACAAAAACTCGTTTACACCAGTGTTTTTAACAAAAACAACCATTCCAGTAAAAATAATTGCAAAAAGAAATAATGAAAGAACAAATACTTTCATCTTTTTATTTGAAAAAATCTTCATATCTACCCCACTAAAACTAATATCGGCACTATTATAACCCGAAGAAAAAATTTTGGATAGATATTTACAAAAAGTTAGGGCAGTGCCCTAACTTAAAACAAAAATGAAAAAATCTAACTTAATGAATCAATTAAAGCTTTAATTGTTAAAATTTGTTTTTGAAGTTCTTCAGCTTTGACTCTTGTTTCTTCAACAACTTCAGGCTTTGCATTTTTAACAAAGTTTTCATTGTTCAATCTGTTAGATATAGATTTTTCTTCAGCTTGCAACTTGTCGATTTTCTTTTGCTGTCTTGCAATTTCTGCTTTTAAGTCAATCAAATCTTCAAGTGGTACGTACATTTTGAAATCACTAACGATTGCGGCTGCAGATTTTTTCGGTGCAGGAGCATCTTCTCTTTCAAATGTTACATTTTCTATTTTTGCAAGTCTTTTTAGGTAAGACACAACATTGTCGTTGAACAATTCTTCAACGTTTTTTCCTCTTAACTCAACGTTAACCTTAAGTGAAGGTGAGATGTTAAAACTTTGTCTAACATTTCTTAAAGATTTAATTGTTTCGATGATAAGAGCTGTTTCTTTGCTTTCTTTTGGAAAGGCAAATTTTTCGTTGTATGTTGGGAAGGTTGCCTTAATTATTGCAGGAAATTCCTTATATGGAAGCAAAGAATATATTTTTTCTGTTATAAATGGCATTACCGGATGAAGTAATCTCAAATTCATATCAGAAACGTATCTCAATACTCTTTGAGTATTCAATTTAATTTCAGGATTTTGTAGTTGGATTTTTGCAATTTCAACATACCAATCGCAGTAATAATTCCAATAGAAGTCGTATAAGATGTGAGCGACTTCACCTATTCTGTAATTTTCGATATTGTCATTGACTTCTTTTGCAACAGAGTTTAGTTTATCTAAAATCCATTTGTCAGCAACGGTAAGTTTATCAAAATCAATTTCTTTATCATCAACGCCTTCGAGGTTCATAAGTACGAATCTTGAAGCATTCCAGATTTTATTTGCAAAATTTCTTCCGTATTCAAATCTTTCATCACTAATTTTTATGTCTTGACCACCGTAAGTGCAAAGAGATGTCATTGTAAATCTCAAAGCATCAGCACCATATTTGTCAATAATTTCAACTGGGTCTATTGTGTTACCTTTAGTTTTGGACATTTTTTGTCCTTTTTCGTCACGAATAAGTCCGTGGATAAATACCGTTGAGAAAGGCGCTTTTCCGGTAAATTCCAAGCCCATAGTAATCATTCTTGCTACCCAGAAGAAGATGATATCAAATCCGGTAACGAGAACGCTTGTAGGATAGAATTTTTTGAAATCGTCTGTTTCTGAATTTGGAAATCCCATTGTAGAGAAAGGCCAAAGTCCTGAAGAGAACCAAGTATCAAGACAATCTGAATCTTGTGTATAGTGTTCTGGATCTGGGTTTTCTTTTGCAACAACCATTTCTCCTGTTTCGTTATTGTAGTATGCAGGAATTTGATGTCCCCACCAAAGTTGTCTTGAAATACACCAATCTCTGATATTTTCCATCCAACCGAGGTAATTCTTTTCCCAACGTTCAGGAACAAATTTTATTCTTCCGTCTTTAACTGCTGCGATAGCTTCTTTTGCAAGGGGCTTCATTTTTACAAACCACTGTTCGGAAAGAAGTGGTTCTATGGTTGTATGACAACGTTGGCATTTTCCAACATTATGTTCGTGTTCTCTAACTCTTAATAAGAAGTTGTTATAAGATAACAAATCGACTGTTTTCTTTCTTGCTTCGTATCTTTCAAGTCCTCTAATATCTTCGGGAACTTCTGGACAATCTTTCAATTTTCCTTCTCCGTCAATAACCCAAATTGGTTTAAGATTATGACGTTTTCCAACTTCAAAATCGTTAGGGTCGTGAGCAGGAGTGATTTTTACAGCACCAGTACCAAAAGCTTTGTCCACGTAGTCATCTGCAATAATAGGAATTTCTCTATTAGAGAGAGGAACAATTACTGTTTTTCCAACAAGTTCTGAATACCTTTTATCGCTTGGATTAACGGCGATTGCAACGTCACCAAAAATCGTTTCCGGTCTTGTTGTTGCAACGATTATCGCACCGGCTTCATCTTTTAATGGGTATGATATTTCCCACAAATGACCTTCTTCTGTTTCATATTCAGTTTCAACATCTGAAATAGCACTTTGACAACGAGGACACCAATTAACAATATATGCCCCTTTGTAGATAAGTCCTTTTTCGTACAATTTTACAAATACTTCTTTAACCGCATCAGAGCAACCTTTATCGAAAGTAAATCTTTCTCTTGAACGGTCAAAAGATGCACCTAATCTCTTGCATTGATCAAGAATTGCAGATTTGTGCTGATTTGTCCATTCCCAAGTCTTTTCTAAAAATTTTTCTCTACCCAAATCATGTCTTGTTTTTCCTTCTTTTCGAAGTTGTTTTTCTACTACGTTTTGAGTTGCAATTCCGGCATGATCTGTTCCGGGAATCCATAAAGCTTCGTATCCAGACATTCTATGGTATCTGATTAAAATATCTTGAAGGGTTTCATCAAGAGCGTGGCCCATGTGTAAAACACCAGTAACGTTTGGAGGTGGAATAACCATAGAGTATGCAGGTTTTTCGCTCTTTGCATCAGCTCTAAAATATTGACCATCTTCCCAGAATTTGTATATCTCATCTTCTGTCGCTTTTGAATCATAAACTGTCGGTAAATCTTGAATATTCATTATAAACTTCCCCTTCAACGTCTTTAATGTCTATAATTTAACACAAAATATATTTTTATACAAAGCCAGTTTTTTAATTTTTTGATTTTATGATAAGTTAAATATTAAGAAGCAGTTGGATAATCGCGTACAGATTTTTTGTATGAGGAAAGTCCGAGCATTCAAGGACAGGCTGCCAGAGAAATTCTGGGATGCGTGAGCATGCGGAAAGTGCCACAGAAAAGTTGACTGCCGATGGCGAGATTTCGCACAGGCGATGGTGCAACGGTGAGTTAAGAGCTTCACCGGCATATTTGAAAAAATGTGCGTCAAGGTAAACCCCAGCTGAATGCAAGATTAACAGGGTAGGGTGTCCGCCCAGTGACCCGAAATATCGCTTGTGTTTGCAAGTAATTGCATTCCCAGACAGATGATTATCTAAAACAGAACTCGGCTTACGGACTGCTTCTTTTTTATTTTTTTTTTGAAATAACTTAATAATTTTGTCTATATTTCTTGATGTTTATTTTTTTCGTTGTTAAAATATGCATACAAGGAAAAACTTTAATAAGTTATAAAAAGGAAAAGATTTAAAATGACACTATCGCAAGGAAAAAAGATTATTAACCCAACACATGATATAAAAATTTTTACTGGAAGGTCACATCCAGTTTTGGCACACGAAATAGCTGATTATCTTGGGACAACAATGGGTCCTATGGTTATCAAAAACTTTGCTGATGGTGAAATTTATGTTCAAGTTCAAGAAAGTGTTAGAGGGGATGATGTTTTTATCGTTCAACCATTATGCAACCCTGTAAATGAAAACTTGATGGAACTTTTGATTATTATTGATGCTTTCAAACGTGCAAGTGCAAAGACAATTACAGCTGTAATTCCATATTATGGTTATGCAAGACAAGATAGAAAAACTTCTGGCAGAGAAGCTATTACTGCAAAACTTGTTGCAGATCTTTTGACAACAGCTGGAGCTGATAGAATACTTGCGATGGATCTACACACAGGTCAAATTCAAGGATTTTTCAATATATTGGTTGACCATATTTACTCAACTCCAATTTTGGTTGATTACGTAAAAGGTTTGGGTATAAATTCTGAAGATATGGTTGCTGTAAGCCCTGATACAGGTGGTGTTGCAAGAACAAGACACTTTGCAAAAGAACTTGAATGTACACTTGCCATTATTGATAAACGTCGTGACAAACATAATGAAGCTATCGCATCTCATGTTATTGGTGATGTTCAAGGAAAAACTTGCTTTATGTTTGACGACATAATTGACACAGCCGGAACAATCACAGAAGCATCAAAACTTCTTATGACAAAAGGTGCAAAAGAAATTTATGTTTGTGCTGCTCACGCAGTGTTCTCTGGTCCTGCAAGAGAAAGACTTGCAACTGCACCGATAAAAGAAGTTATAGTTTCAAATACAATTCCTTGGAAAAAAGAAAATCTCCCAGAAAACGTTAAACAACTTTCAGTTGCTCCACTTTTGGGTGAAGCTATTTCAAGAATTCATGATGACGAATCTATTAGTTCATTGTTTGGATTTGAAAAGGAGATTAAGCTTTAATGAGCACAATTCCTGTGTTTGTTGCAACAGATGACAATTATCTGATGCAAACTTACGTATGCCTTCAGTCTATTTTGGATAATGTTGCTAAAGAAAATTCTTACAAGATTTATGTTTTGAGCCTTATTAAAGATACCTCTAAAATCCAAATCTTTAACAACTTAAATAGAGAAAATTTCACTATTGAATTTGTCAAAATGGAGGAAATGTTTTCTCAAGCCCCAGAATTGCTTGATAAAAATATATTATCATATCTTCCACCATCAACATTTAGTAGAGTTTTTATTCCAGACTTGTTCCCAAATGTTGATAAGGCAGTTTATTTGGATGTAGACACAATTGTAAACATTGATATCGCAGAGCTCTTTAATATTAACTTGGAAGATAATATTATTGCAGGTATTCACGACTGGGGTGTTAGTCTTGATGTGGATCTTATAGATTTTATTTCTTTAACATTGGGTGTTCCTCTTGAAAAATATTTTAACGGAGGAGTATTAGTCTTGAATTCGAAAAAAATGAGAGAAGAAGGTTTCTTCGATTTATGTATGAATGTGGTGAAATACATTGGAAGGACGTTTTGTGCAGATCAAGATGTGTTGAATGTTGTGTGTCAAGATAACACGTTGTTGCTTAATTCTGAGTATAATGTAGCAACTAAATGTTTTTTAACCCCAGAAAAATTTAAGGATTATATTGGTAGTATCAAAGAGTTTAAAATAATTCATTATAATACTCCAGATGAATGGCGTCCTTGGAATAATGAAAAATGCCCATTAAAAGAATATTTTTGGAATGTTGCTAAAAAAACGCCTTTTTATAATGAGCTTTTACCATAAGTCCTTTCCACATTTTATTTATTTTTTAAGTTATAATTATTAAAAAGAGAAAAGACATGAAAAATAAAGATATAATTACAATTTTCGTAGCAACTGATGAAAACTATCTCCCACAGACTTATGTTTGTTTGCAATCTATTGTCAATAATATTTCGTCAGACAACAAATATGATGTGAAAATTCTAAGCAATATTAAAGAAAAAGATAAAGAAGATTATTTTAATAATTTAATTGATAGTTTGAGAAGAGAAAATTTCTCTATTGAAATTTTTGATTTGATAGAAGAATTTGACAAAAACCCATTACTATCAGATAAAACTATATTAGGTTCATATCCACCATCGATTTTTAGTAGAGTTTTTATTCCAGACTTGTTCCCAAATGTTGATAAGGCAGTTTATTTGGATGTAGACACAATTGTAAACATTGATATCGCTGAGTTGTATAATGTTCAACTTGAAGATAACTTTATTGCCGCAATTCCTGACTATGCACTTTCATCTGTGCCACCTTGTTATGATTTTGTTTTATTCGTTCTTTATCTTATTCCAGAGGAATATGTTAATTCAGGAGTATTGGTCTTGAATTTGAAAAAAATGAGAGAAGAGAATTTCTTTAATTCTTGTATTGAAATCATTAAAGAAAAAGGAAAGTTTGGATGTCCAGATCAAGATGTGTTGAATCTTGCTTGCTTAGGTAAAATATTATTTATTGATAAATTGTACAATATTTCAATCAAATGTTTTTTAAATCCAGAAATGTTTGAAGATTATATTGAAGAAGTTAAAAAACAACATCCAAAAATAATTCATTATAATACATTTGAAGAGGGTCGACCTTGGAATAACCCCAAAACTCCTTATGGTGAATACTTCTGGAATGTTGCTAAAGAAACACCATATTACGAACATTTTTCGAAAACTGCTAAACAAGTTTAAATTTTGGGTTAAACTTTGGACTTGACAATTGATACAGTTTGATAAAATAATCATTTTGAACAGAAAATAAGGAGATTTTATTATGGATACTGAAGAAAAAATTTTACAAGAATATATTCTTTATGTTCAACACAAAGAAAATTTTGTAAACAGAAGTTTTAGTGCAAATAGATTTTATCTTATAGCAGTTTTGGCAGTTCTTTTTGTAACTGTTCCTGTTAAATTTCTTCCATTTGCATTTGGAATAGTTTTTACAATGTTATTTTCTCTTATTGGAATTTTGCTCTGTATTCTTTGGTATTTAAACATTGATGCATACAAAAATCTTTTAAAGATTAAACTTCAAAATGTTATAGAAAAACTTGAAGATAGCTTGCCAGTAAAACCATATCAAATGGAATCAGCTGCATTGAAAGAAGCAAGAGATGGCAAAAAGAAAATGATTTTTGGTGATATGCAAAAGACATTGGCTATCATCATTATGGTTGCATTTATAACAGTATTCCTTAATGAAACAATGTTACTTTTCATTATGTAGAATATAATCTAAAATAAAAGTCCCCATTTATATGGGGACTTTTTTTTATAATGATTCAAAATCAAAGCCACGATATTGAAGAGCCTGTGCAACATGAACTTGTGAAATATTTTCTTCTCCATACAGGTCTGCTATTGTTCTTGAAAGCTTTAATATTCTGTCATAAGCACGTCCAGAAAGATTAAACTCGCTTATTGCCGTTTTTAAAAGAGTTTCGGACTTTTTGTCAAGTTTGCAGAAAATTTTTATAAGTTTTGAATTCAATTGAGAATTTGTCAAAATGCCATAATCTTTGTATCTTTCGAGTTGAATTTTTCTTGCTGAAATTACTCTTTTTCTTATTTGTTCGGATGATTCAGAGGCCGTATTATTATTTAAAAGTTCATCTGGAGAGAGTCTTGTAACTTCAATTTGTAAGTCTATTCTATCCAACAATGGACCGGAAAGTCTTGAGCGATAACGTTTTATTTGAAAGTCACTGCAAGTACATTCCTTTTGACTATCGCCTAAAAATCCACAAGGGCAAGGATTCATTGCCCCAACAAGGATAAAATCTGCAGGATATTTTACGGATCCGTTGGCTCTTGAAATATTAACTTCTCCGTCTTCAAGTGGTTGTCTTAAGTTTTCTAAAACATTTCTTGGAAATTCTACCATTTCATCAAGAAATAGGACACCGTGATGAGCAAGTGTTATCTCTCCAGGTTTCGGATTTGAACCTCCACCAATTATTCCAACTGCAGAAGCAGAATGGTGCACAATCCTAAAAGGTCTTTTTACAACTAACCCTTTTCCCTTTAAAAGTCCGCTAATACTATAAATTTTTGTAAGTTCAAGTGCTTCTTGAAGTTCAAGTGGTGGAAGGATAGATGCAAAGCATTTTGCCATAAGAGTTTTTCCAGCCCCTGGAGAACCGGTCATAAGTACATTATGCCCGCCAGCAGCCGCAATTTCTAACGCTTTTTTTGCTTTCATCTGCCCTTTTACATCTTTAAAGTCATAAACAAATTCTTCTTCTGCACCTTCATCTAAATATTTACACACATCTGTTGTAACTTTTTTTAGAGTTTTTTCTCCGTCTTTAGTGAAGTTTTCGACAACATCCTTCAAGGATTTTGCACAAAAAATCTCGATTCCGTCTGCAAGAGAAGCTTCTCTTGCATTTTCCTCTGGAACAATAACCCTTTTTACACCAGCCTTTTTAAGCCCCAAAACGAGAGGGAATGCTCCATTTATCGGTCTAATGTCACCATTTAGTGATAATTCTCCTAAAAAAGCAGTATCCGAAATCTTTTCTTGTGGAATAATTCCATCCTGTGTTAAAATCCCAACCGCAATTGCCAAATCAAATATTGCACCTTCTTTTTTTATTTCAGCAGGTGCTAAATTTACAACAACCTTTTTGGTTGTGAAAGGAAAATCGGAATTTTTTATTGCCGAGCGAACCCTTTCTTTTGCCTCGCTTACTGCAGTATCTGGCAATCCGACAATAACTATGCTTGGAAGCGAATTTACAAAATCCGTTTCTATCTCAATTTTAAATGCATCTAAACCTATAATTGTTGCTGATATTGTTTTCGCTACCATAAGCAAAAATTAGCACAAAAACGGATTCGATACAATCCATTATCAGCCTACAACTCGGCAGACTACTTGACACAATCAAGATGTTTAGTTGTATCGAACCCACTTATATTCTAAAGTTATTTTCAAAAATTTTCATTAAACGATATGGCAATATTTGACTTGAAGGTTTTCTCCTTTTGTATTACCCTCAATGTATGAAAAAAACAAAAAAAATACTTGCAATAAATTTTGGTGGAATTGGGGATGAAATTTTATTTCTTCCTACTCTGATTTCATTAAAAAAAGAATTCAACGATAGCGAAATTACTCTTGTTACAGAGTCAAGAAGTGCTGGAATAAAGGATTTGACAGACAAAATTGACAAAATTATTACTGCGGATATAAAGACAAAGAATAAATATATTGAATTGTTAAAACTGATTTTAAAAGCAAGATTTAATAAATATGATATAGTTGTATCTTCTGGTGCATCCCCTTTTATCTCGGTAATTTTATTTTTAACAGGAATAAGAAAAAGATACGGATATAACACAGGAGCTTTGAGTAAAAAGCTTCTTACACAAGCTGTGCAATTGAATAAAAATCAATATGCCTGTGCAATGTATCATGACTTAATTACTCCAATTACAACCCAAAAAACAGAGCTTCCGAAAATAACCCTTGAAGAAAAAATGGAAGTAGAAAAAAACACCGTGCTTATTCACCCAGGAGTTAGTAAAATGAGCATAAAAAAAGGGTGTATAAAAACAATAAATGCTGAGGTGTGGGCAAAGGTTATAGATATTCTTTTGCAGAACGGGAAAAAAGTTATCTTGACGGGTGGTCCTGATGATAAAACAGTTATTGATGAGATAAAAAAACTCGTAAAAAACCCAGATAACTCAAATTTTGTTGATATGTACGGCAAAACCAAAAACTTGAAAGAGCTTGCTATCTTAATATCCAAATACGAAATTTTCTTATGCTCTGATTCTGCACCATTACATGTTGCAGTTGCATTAAATAAAAAGACATTCCCAATTTTTGGACCAACAAACTATAAAACACTTATACCTCAAAATGAGAATGTAATTCCAATTTTGGCAGATGACAACTGTAAAATAAAACCATGTCTTTGGGAAAGACGTCAAACTTCTTGTGAAGGACTTGATTGTTTAAAAATTTCTCCAGAAAAAATAGCACAACTTGTGGAGCAAAACTAATGAAATTATGTGTTTTTCAAGGCACCTTCAACCCAATTCATAATGCACATTTGCAAATGGCACAATACGTTAAAGATAACTATCATTATGATAAGATTATTTTTATTCCTGCTTTTATTCCCCCTCACAAGGATATAGACCTCAAAAATTCTCAACATAGATTGAATATGGTAAAACTTGCCACAGAAGATGTGGGATTTGAAGTTAGCGACATAGAGTATAAAATGGGTGAAATTTCATATACCTACCTTACACTTTGTGAGTTATACAAAAGATACGATATTGAGGGAAAAATAGGATTTATAATCGGAGCAGATGCTTTTCTCAAGATAGAAAGTTGGTATGAAACAGATAAGCTAAAAAATCTTGTTGACTTTATACTTTTTAGAAGAAATGATAATTTTGATGTCAAAACTCTTGCATTATTACAAAATAAAGGTTATAAATTTAATATGACGGATATGGAACTTGTCGATATATCCTCAACAGATATTAGAGAAAGGTTAGCACAGAATAAATCAATAAAAGAGCTGCTTCCCTTTAAGGTTTTGGAGTATATAGAAAATTATGGATTGTACAGAAACAAATAAAAAAGCTATTTCTTGGCTAAAAGGTAATTTGGATGAGGAAAGACTTCTTCATTCGTTGGGATGTGCACAAGAGGCATCATCTCTTGCAGAAAAATTTGGTTTAGATTCAAAAAAAGCCTATATTGCAGGTTTGCTTCACGATTGTGCAAAATGCCTTTCTAAAGAAAAACTGTTTGAAATCGGAAGTCACCTTGATTTAGTTGAAGGAGAAGATACAAATTCAAAAATTATTCATGCTCCGGTTAGTGCATATTTGGCTAAAGAAGAATTCGGCATAGAAGATGAAGAAATTTTGTCTGCTATTCGCTGGCATACTCTTGGAAGAGCAGATATGACAGAATTTGAAAAAATTCTTTTCCTTGCTGATAAAATTGAACCAAATACAAGAGATTTAGACTTTAGAGATAGAGTTTTAATGTTCTTGCAAGATGATAACAAAGAAAATGGACTTAACAGAGCAATGCTCGTTTGCTACAAAGAAACTATTAAAAGTTTGCTTGCAAGAAATTTGAAAATTTGCAAAAACACTATCGATATCTACAATGGAATGTTGAATTAAAAAACTTTTGTTGCTCTATCAAGAATTCCTAAACAATAAGAAATAACTATACCATAATTTGTGATAGGTATGTTTTTCTTGCGTGCAATAAGTATTCTTGAAAGGACTTCTTTTCTATTTGTCATGCAAGCGCCACAATGAATGATGAGTTTGTATCCATCAATTTGTGGAAAATTGTGACCCGTGAAATATTCAAATTTAGGCTTAAACCCAAGTTTTTTTTCTATCATTTTGGGAATTTTTACCCTTGCAATATCATCATCAATATTGTGATGCGTACAGCTTTCAAGAACAAGAATTTTATCATCAGCTTTTACAGAGTCTAAACCCTTAACACCTTCAATAAAAGCCTTTAAATCACCCTTTAATCTCGCAAAAAGGATTGAAAAAGATGTTAGATTTATATCTTTTGGAACAATTTCATCTACCCTTTTAAATGCTTGCGAATCCGTTACAACAAGTTTTGGCTTAACAAGATTTATTGCCTCCTTAAGTTCATCTTCTTGAACACAAATAGATATACATTTTTCATCTAAAAGCTCTCTTAACGCCTGCACCTGAGGCAATATAAGTCTGCCTTTAGGGGCTTCTTTGTCGACAGGAATAACAAGAATTACAACATCTTTTGGTGAAATTAAACCTGCAAAAATTTTGGGTGAATTTATAAATTCATCAGGCAAAATTTTAACGAGACAATTTACAAACTTATCCGTTATCTCTTTATCCTTTAGTGCAGAAGTCTGTATTACGTAATCTGTATATTGCTTGATTTCATCAAGTTTTTCAGAAGAAATAGTTTCAATGTCGTTTTTATTTATAACAACAGTAAAAGGAATATTAAGCTCCTTAAATTTTTTCGCTAAATTGATTTCATAACAAAGAAATCCTTTATTATCAACAATAATAACCCCAACATCAACCCTGTTTAGAGCTGAAAATGTTTTTTCAATTCTCTTTTTACCAAGTTCAGTTTCATCATCAAGCCCAGCAGTGTCGAGAAAATTTACTGGTCCAACAGGGAAAAGCTCCATTGCCTTTTCTACAATGTCAGTTGTTGTCCCCCTAACCTCTGAAACAATTGAAACAGACTGTGATGTTACAGCATTGAGAAAAGAGGATTTTCCGCTATTAACTCGCCCAAAAATACCTATATGAAGCCTTAACGATTTTAATGGTTTCATAAAACTCCTTTAAGGTCGTAGAATTTCATTTTTGATGTTACAGGTGCTCTGTATATAGCTTTATTGATAGAGTTTTCATCAGATATTGGAGCTACCGGCATGAGGTATCCCTTGCAAGATGCGCCCAACATTCTCTTGAAGAATTTTTTTAGCCACTCTTCTTTTTGAGTGTCGTTGTGAGTTTTTTCATACTCAAATTCTGTACGTTTTAATTCATCAAAATCTTGATGTAAAACTTCTATTCTAAATATAACCTCATCCAAAAAGTCATAAGGCATAAGGGCTTCCTCTGCAAGCAAAGGTTTATTAGTTTTTGGATTTATAGCAAGTTCTGCTCCAGGACGTTTGTTTATGACAGACTCTGGAATAACATTTTCTATGTTTTTGTTTATATATTTTGCAAGAGCAAAAAGTTTTGATTTTGTCACGTCTGCAATTGGTGCAAATCCACCAGACATATCGCCGTTTATTGTTGCATAGCCCATATAGGCTTCTGACTTATCTGATGTTGCAACTGGAATGCTTGCCCTGCATTCGTTAGAAATTCCATAAAGTATTGTGGCTCTTGTTCTCGCCTGAAAATTATCCATTGCAAAACTTTTTTCACACTTGTCAAGCCAATCACATTCAAAGTTTAAATTAGTCTTTAATGCATCAACGACAGGTGAAATCGGAATTTCTTTGTAGTCTATTTTAAGATTTTGTGCAAGTTGATATCCATCTTGCTTGCTCAAATCTGTCGTTATTTTTGATGGCATAGAAACACCCAAGACATTTTCTCTTCCTAATGCTTTTGTAAGTAGCACAGCGCAAATGGTTGAATCAAGTCCGCCAGAAAGTCCCAATACAGCTTTTTTAAGACCATTTTTTGAAAAATAATCCTTAATTGATTGAATTGCAGACAAATAAGTTCTTTCCAAATCGTTTTCATAATCAAGAGAGAAATTTTGCTTTTTATCAAGTCCTTTCGGCATTGATTTAATTTGTAAGTTCTCAGTATCAACAGAATCTTCATTAAAAAATTCTGCCCTTAGCAAAAGTTTTCCGTCTTTGTCATACATTCTTGAAGAACCGTCAAAAGAAAATTCGTCATTTCCGCCTATTGGGTTGACTTGAATAACATAGGCATTATTTTTAGATGCCATATTTGAAAGTTCAGAGTTTCTTTTATATTCTTCATTTGTTTTAGATAGGTAAGGGAAAAGACTTATTATTAAGTCTGTCCCACTATTTTCAAATGCTCTATCTAAGCAAATACTTGTTTTTAATCCTGCAAAGTCAAAACTTTCAGATAAATCAATCATTTTAACTTTACCATTTTTTAAGATAACTCCACGGTTTACAAACTTGTCCCCTTCTTTGAAAACTGCTCCAGAAATGATTACTTTGTCTGCATAAACAGATGCAAGTTTTTCAAGTGCTCTCATCTGATTTTTTAACAAAATTGGATATCTTTCGAAAACGTTTTCGAAAAATCCACCGGTTATTGCATAATTTTGCAAAACGATGTTTTTAGATGGGGTTTCACTTATGCGTTGAGTTATTTTTGATAAATTACCTTCTATATCAAAGGTTGTCGTGTTTATTTGAATTAGTCTAATATTTTCCATATCTTGATTGTATCAAATAAAAAAGAATGTATGAGAACCTTTACAAAAATTTAATTTGACATCAAAATATTGATGATAAAATAAATAAATCGGATACAGAATAAAGGAAAAATTTTATGTGTGGAATAGTTGGATATATTGGTGAAAGACCCGCTTTAGATGTTTTAATAAACGGATTGAAGAATCTTGAATATAGAGGATATGATTCTTCTGGTGTTGCACTTTATAATAAGGATAAGATTGAAGTTTATAAAGCACAAGGAAAGCTTCAAAATCTTGTTGATACAGTTTTTCCACACAGAAGAGATTTAGAAACTTCCACAAAAGGAATCGGCCATATACGTTGGGCAACTCATGGCATGCCAACAACGGTTAATGCACACCCACATACTTGTAATTGTGGCAAGTTGGTAATTGTGCACAATGGAATTATTGAAAACTTTAAGGAATTAAAAGAAGATTTAATTAAAAAAGGTTGCACTTTTGCATCTCAAACTGATACTGAAACAGTTGCACACTTAATTGCACAAGAATATGCAAAGGTTAAGGACTTAACAGAAGCTGTAAGACTTGCAACAAGAAAGATAGAAGGTGCATATGCGTTGTGTATTATGCACAAAGACGAACCAGATATTTTGGTTGCAACAAAAAGAAATGCTCCGTTGCTTGTTGGAATAGGTGAGGGAGAAAATTTTGTAGCATCTGATGTTCCTGCAATTATTGAATATACAAAGAAAGCTCTTTATCTTAATGATAACGAAATTGTAACTCTTACAAAAGATTCTTATAAATTGATTGATATAGATAATAACGAGTTAAAAGCAAAAATAGAAAGTTTACCTTGGGAACCAGTTGCTTTGAGCAAAATGGGATTTAAACATTTTATGTTGAAGGAAATTCATGAGCAACCTGATGTAATCAGAAATGTTTTGAACGGAAAACTTCATACAATTGACGAACCTATTGATTTGGAAGAAGTTAAACTTAACAAGGAAGCTTTGAAAAAACTAAATAGAGTTCAAATTATAGCTTGTGGAACATCTTTGCATGCAGCTATGGTTGGAAAATACTTAATTGAAGATTTTTGTTCTATTCCAGTTGAGATAGAAGCTTCAAGTGAATATATTTACAGAAAAACAGTAACTGATGAAAACACACTTGTTGTTGGCGTTTCACAGTCTGGAGAAACGGCTGATACTATAACTGGTATTAGACAAGCAAAAGAAAAAGGATCACATATTTTAATCGTAACTAATAGACCAGATTCGACAATTGCACGTTATGCAGATAGCTTGATTCCTGTTAATGCTGGTATTGAAGTTTCTGTTGCTGCGACAAAATCATATATTGCACAGTTGATGTCATTCTACCTTCTTGCAATTTACATGGGCGAAGTTAAGGGTAGTATTACAAAAGAATTTTCAACAAATTTGAAAAAAGAACTTATTCAAATTCCACAAAAAATTGAACAAATTTTGTGTGAAAAAGAAAACATAAAAAAATGTGCAAAGGCGTTTTCAAGTTACAAAGATTTTATCTACATAGCAAGAGGAATAAACCTTGCAACAGCATTTGAAGGTGCATTAAAGTTGAAGGAAATCAGCTATATTAACGCAACTGGATATGCTGCTGGAGAATTGAAACACGGTCCTATCGCAATGCTTGATGAAACAATGCCTGTTCTTTCAATTTTGATGAAGGGCTCTGTTTATGAAAAAATTCTTTCTAATGCAGAAGAGTCAAAAGCAAGAAATGCAAGATTGATTGCACTAACAGATTCTGATGATGAAAAACTCAACGACTTGTTTGAATTTATTCTCAAAACACCGTCAGTAAGCGAAGTATTATCACCAATAATTGCAGTTATTCCTTTGCAATTGCTTGCGTACTACATTGCAGAGTATCTTGGAAAGGATGTAGACCAACCAAGAAACTTGGCAAAATCAGTAACGGTTGAATAATGAGTTGTGAAGCTGTAAAAAAGTCTAAAATTGTCTGTTTGGTAGTCTTCATAATTTGTTTATTTGTGCGAATTTACCAAATTAACAGAGTGGAGAGTGTTCATATAGACTCTGCGCTCACAAGCACGATAACATACTCTGTAAATCCAAAAGGGGTAACATATTATATTCCTCAAGGTGAATATACAGGAAGACAGTTGAAGGAAATATTTATTCCAAAGCATAAGGATAATATTTCTGCTGACTTGAAAAATATATATTTGAAAAATGGAAATGATGCGCTTCATCCAAATTTATATTATTTCTTTTTCAGGGTTTTTACCCATAGTGCGCCAAATTTGGACTTGCAAAATCTTATAAAATATGGATGTGGGCTTAATCTCATTTTCTTTAGTTTTTCGTTTTTCTTGATGTACAAATTGCTTGATGAGTTGTTTTCAAAAAAAGACATAATCCCATTTGGACTTTGTGTTGCTTTTTTGAACACATCATCTATTTCAATGACGTTGTTTGTAAGATCTTATGAAATGCAGGCAACGGCAGTAATATTTTTTGTTTATGCGTTTGTAAAACTTATAAAAAAAATCAATATTGGAGAAAAATTTTCAAAATCTGACGTTCTAATATTGTTTTCATCGTCATTGTTTTGTATGTTATCTGCATATCTTCTAAATATGGTTTTGGGAATTTTATACGCATCTATTATTGCATTTTTAATGCTTAAAAAAAGATTTAGAGATATCCTAACTATTTTTGTAGTTGGAATTTTCACGATGTTGTGTTCGTTTTTGATTTACCCTAATTATTATGCGGTTTTGTTTGCATCAAAAATGGGAGAGATAAATAGCCATACAGGAAGTGATGGGATGCTATCTGCACTAAAATTTGGATATTGCAGATGTCTTTTGACTTCGCATCTTTTTTACATTTATTCAATAATTATTTTAATAATCGGTTCATTTTTTAAAAGTGAGATGAAATCAAGAACATATCTGCAAACATTTTTAATCATAGCATTTTTTGCTCTTTTTTCGGTGCTATGCTATATTTCACCATTTCCACTGTTAAGATACTGCTCTCCAATGTTTCCTATTATGGCTTTGTTGTATCCATATATATTGCAGAATAAAACATTTATTGTTCGAACAATTTTTTCTGTTTTGATAGCTATGACAATGCTTCATGCATCAATTTTTGCAAAAAATGTAGAAGAATTTGAAAAACCTGATTATATAATACAAACTGGGCATTTTTATAATCTTCCAACCATTCAAAACCTTTTTATTGGACATGATAAAAAAAGAATATTTACTCAAAAACCGGAATATCCAGTGCTGTTTTTCTACAATGGCATCGAAGATTATGTTGATTTGATTTATTTTATGGCTGATGAGCAAAAGTATATTTTTTATAATACTTATCCATTGTCAACTTCGGATATAATACAGGCGATAAAAAAACATAACCTGAAAAATTTCTACCTTGCAATTCCGACAAATACAAGGATAAACATTAACGGATATACAAAAAGAAGTTACAATGCATTTGAGATGTTTTATGAATTAAATTTTAAATAGTTGTTTTTGCAAAAATTTTTAAATATAATTGCACACGAGGAGAAAATATGTTATCAGTTGTAGTACCTTGTTTTAATGAAGAAGAAACAGTTAAAATTTTTTACGATAGAATAACCGAGGAGTTTTTGAAGCTTCCAGATGAGTATGAGATTATTTTTGTTGATGACGGATCAACAGATTTGACTGCAGAAAAGATTAAAGAATTAAGAGAAAAGGATAAAAGGGTTCAATATCTTCTCTTTTCAAGAAATTTTGGAAAAGAGGGAGCAATTCTTGCCGGATTTGAAAAAGCAAAGGGAGAATATACAGCTTTATTGGATGTGGACTTGCAAGATCCAGTAGAGCTCATTATACCGATGTATAAAGGGGTAAAAGAGGGGGGTTATGATTCTTGTGGTGCAAGACGAGTTTCAAGAAAAGGTGAGCCTCCAATTCGTTCAATGTTTGCAAAAATGTTTTATTTTATAATGCAAAAAATCTTGAAAATTAACGTTGTTGACGGGGCAAGAGATTTTAGACTTATGAACAGAAGATATTTGAATGCGGTTTTGAGTCTGCATGAAAAAACAAGATTTTCTAAAGCTCTTATGCCTTGGGTTGGTTTTAAGACAAAGTATTTCGAATTTGAGAATGTTGAAAGGGTTGCAGGAGAAACAAAATGGTCATTCAAAAAGTTACTCTTGTATGCACTTGACGGAATCTTCGCTTTTTCTGACATCCCATTACATTTGATTTCAGCATTTGGAACACTGTTCTTTATTCTATCAATTGTAATTAGTTTGGGTGTTTTGGGATTTAATGCAATTTTTGACGGCGAGATTTCTGGAAAAACATTGATTTGTTCTATTGTACTGTTTACAGCTGGGGTGCAAATGCTTTGTTTCTCTGTGTTGGGGCAATATGTTGCCAAAATATACACAGAGGTTAAAGGCAGACCTCAATATATTGTTAGAGAGGAAAGTTAAAGCATTCGATTGAACGTTTTGCAAGAAGTTCGTTTTTTAGTTTTTTATTTTTTCGCTCTTTTTTAGGAAGCTCAATTGGTGATACAATTCCCCAGTTTGAGTTTATAGGCTGAAATTTATCATTTTCAGGATTTGAAATATACGAGCATAGAGCACCTAACATTGTTTCTTTTGGTAATGTTAAAAGTGGTTCTTCATTTATAAATCTTGCCATGTTTATACCTGCCAAAAGTCCAGTTGCGATTGATTCTGTGTACCCTTCTGTGCCAGAAATTTGACCAGCAAAAAACAAATCTTTTCTTTTTCTTGTCTGCAAAGTAGCATTTAAAATTTTAGGACTGTTGATAAAGGTATTTCTATGCATTACTCCATATCTCACAATATTCACGTTTTCAAGTGATGGGATAAGGTGGAGCAATTCTTTTTGCGCAGGCCATTTTAAGTTTGTTTGAAATCCTACAAGGTTGTACAAGCTTTTTGCAGAATTATCCTGTCTTAATTGAACAACTGCATAATTTTCCCTGCCTGTTCTTTTGTCAATCAAACCAACAGGTTTCATTGGACCGAAGCGAAGGGTATCAACTCCTCGAGAGGCAAGAACTTCAACGGGCAGACAAGATTCAAAAAATTTTGCACCTTTTTCAAAATCTTTTAATTCAATCCGAGGAGCATTTATGAGAAAATTATAAAATTTTTCATACTGTTCTTTGTCCATTGGACAGTTTATATAGGCTGGATTTTCTGCATCTTTATCGTATCTGTTCGCATAAAAGGCGATGTCAAAATTCACAGAATCTTTTTCAATAATCGGTGCAATTGCATCAAAAAAATGCAAATGTTCACTTTGGGTGAAATCTCTAATCGCATTTGAAAAAGCTTCACTCGTTAATGGTCCAGATGCAATAACGGTTGGTGTTTTAGGGATTTCCAAAACCTCTTCATTTATCACATTGATATTTGAATCTGCCATAATTTTTTCTGTAACTTTTTTAGAGAAAAGAGTTCTGTCAATCGCCAAAGCTCCGCCAGCAGGGACAGAGGAATCATAAACTATTTTTATAAGTTCTCCACCAAGCAATGTCATCTCTTTTTTCAAAAGTCCAGATGCATTAGTTACATCATCAGAGCCTAAACTATTTGAGCAAACAAACTCTGCAAAGTCGGCGGTTTTGTGGGCATTTGTTGATACCTTTGGTCGCATCTCAAAAAGATTAACCTTTATACCTCTTTTTGAGAGTTGTAAGGCACATTCACTTCCAGCTAACCCTGCACCAATTACGTTAACAGCCATTATTGTTCGCTCTGATTATCTAAAAGACTTGTCTGTTCAGATTGCGCTTGAGCATCAATTTTTTCGAGTTTTTCATTCAATTTTTTCAAATCAGAGTCCATATTGTCAGGATTTACGATTTTATTAACTGAAACAACTTCATCACCTTCAACAAGGTTTTGAGCTCTTACACCGGTTGCAGGACGACCTTGTCTTGAAATGTCACCAGCTTTAAGTCTTGTAACAATACCGTTTGCAGTAACAAGCATAATTTCATCATTTTCATCAACAATTGTTAGAGCAACAAGTCTTGATGATGGAGTTTTGAATTTGGTTGCAATAAGTCCGATACCGCCTCTGTTTTGTGTTCTAAATTCAGAAAGTTTTGAACGTTTGCCAAATCCGTCAGAAGTTACAACAAGCAAGTCTGCATCATAATCTTTTGGAACAACGTCACATCCGATGATGCTATCACCAGAGCGAAGTTTCATTGAATTAACACCTCTTGCACTTCTACCAAGCGGACGTAAATCAGAAACAGCAAATCTTATTGCCATACCACATGCTGTACCAATGATGATTTCATCTTTTGCAGTTGCAAGTTTTACCCAGCAAAGTTCATCGTTTTCTTCCAATCCAATAGCTATGATACCGTTTCTTCTAATATTTGAGAAGTTATCAAGTTCAATTCTCTTAATGTAACCTTTTTTCGTTAACATGATTAGATTTAATCCATTAGAGAAATCAGAAACAGGAACTACTGCAGTAATTCTTTCACCTTGTTCGATAGGTAAAACGTTTACAATTGGCAAGCCTTTCGATTGTCTTGAACCTTCTGGGAAGTCATAAACATTAAGGCTATAAACTGTTCCTTTTGAAGAGAAGAATAAAACTTTATCGTGCATCATTGCAGTAAAGAAATGTTGAATATCGTCATCTTCTTTTGTTTTGATACCAGATTTACCTTTTGTAGCTCTGTTTTGTCTGTCGAAAGTATCAAGTGAAATTCTCTTTAGATATCCTTGATGAGTTATAAACACAGCCATTGGTGTATTTGGAGTCAAGTCTTCGATACTCATTTCACCTTGCTCTGGTAAAATTTGAGTTTTTCTTTCATCTCCATATTTTTCTTTATCCTCAAGAAGTTCTGACTTGATAATATTCAAAACTTTATGTCTGTCAGACAAGATATCTTCGTATTCTTTAATTTTCTTTTGCAATTCTTCATATTCAGCTTTAATCTTGTCTTGTTCCAAGCCGGTCAAACGTCTTAATTGCATTTCCAAAATTGCGTTTGCTTGATCAAGATCAAGGCCAAATCTTGACATCAAGCCAACTCTTGCATCATCAGTTGTTTTGGATTTTTTAATAAGTTCAATAACTTCATCTAAAGATCCCAAAGCAATCAACAAACCAGCCAAGATATGCGCTCTGATTTTAGCTTTTTTAAGGAAGAATGTTGTTCTTCTTGTAACGATTTCAACTCTGTGTTCAACGAATTCATTTAAAACTTCATACAAATTCATCAAACGAGGTTGCAAGCCAACAAGGGCAATCATATTAACCCCGAATGTTGTTGCAAGTTGAGTATGTTTGTAAAGATTGTTTCTTACAACATCTGGTTTTGCATCTCTCTTAAGTTCTATAACAATACGCATACCTTCTCTGTCAGATTCATCACGAAGGTCAGAGATGCCGGTGATTTTTTGTTCCTTAACAAGTTCTGCAATCTTTTCGATTAAAGCTGCTTTGTTAACCTGATAAGGGATTTCAGTAACGACGATAGCGGTTCTTGATTGACGACCACCGCCACCAGCGATTTCTTCAAAAGATGAAACAGCAGACATCTTTATAGAACCTCTACCTGTTTCATAAGCTTGTTTAATATCGTTCAAACCGATAATTGTTGCTCCAGTTGGAAAATCTGGACCTTTAACATATTCCATTAAACCTTCAATTGTGATGTCTGGGTTGTCAATAAGGGCAACAGTTGCATCAACAATTTCACAGAGGTTGTGAGGAGGAATGTTTGTCGCCATACCAACGGCGATACCAGAAACACCGTTTAAAAGTAACATTGGTAAACGAACAGGCAAAACAGAAGGTTCTTCCAAAGATCCGTCAAAGTTTGGAACGAAATCAACAGTTTCGCAGTCGATATCAGCAAGCATTGATTGTGTAATTTTGTGCATTCTCGCTTCTGTATAACGCATTGCAGCTGCGGAGTCACCGTCAACTGATCCAAAGTTTCCGTGTCCGTCAACCATAAGGTATCTTGTTGAGAAGTCTTGAGCCATACGAACTAAAGATTCATAAACCGCAGTATCACCGTGAGGGTGGTATTTACCTAAAACTTCACCAACGATACGGGCAGATTTCTTGAATGGCTTATCAGGGGTCATACCCAATTCGTTCATAGCGAAAAGAATTCTTCTGTGAACAGGTTTTAGCCCGTCACGACAGTCTGGCAAAGCTCTGCCGACAATTACGCTCATTGCGTAATCTATATAACATCTTTTCATTTCTTCGGTAAGATTTACCTGAACTATATTTCCATCACCAAATATATTTTGCTGTCCCAATTCCATATCCCCACTCTTAATATATATGAATATTATAACACAAGCAAAATTCGGGTGCAAACACTATTTTTACATAAAGAAACAAAACAGAAAACAAAAATGCCCCACAAAAAGCTGTGAGGCATTATTGTAAATATCAAATATTTCTATTTGTTGCATCCAAAACCGATTGTAACGTGTTCTCTTGGATTTACAGAAGTGATTTTCTTTCCGTTTGGATCTACGAGGTAAGCAACTTCATCTCCTGCATCTTGAAGAAGGTTAAATGCACCAGTAACGGCTGTTCTTGTAAAGTCGATAGGAGCTTTAACAGTTGTTTTCAACGCATCTTGAACGCTTCTGCCTGCTGCTCTGAATTGACCTTGCATTGTTTCACCAAAAGCAATACCAGTTCCATTTGTCAAGCTTTCTGCAGCATTACCAGCGTTTGAAATCATACCGCCTGTTGTTCTACCAACGATACCGATTAAACTACCTGCAAGTGTGAACGGCATTGATACAAGTCTTGCAACTGGGTTTGGAGTTTTCTTACAAGATACTTGTGCAGTAAGAACTTGTTTTGGAAGTTCAGCCTTACATCCGTCACATCCTTGAATAGTTGTGAAAGATAATTTCAAACCGCCTTGGTTACATCCTGAAGGTCTTATAACTTCAACGATTTTACCGTTAACTCTTGATCCTTTCGGATACAATTTTCCGTTAATAGTTACATCTTCAAGTGTTGTTGTTGCGAACTGTTGACCAACGTGAGATGATTTAGCGTTAATTTCATCTAAGAATTCCAATTTTAAAGTAGGAACTTTTACGATAGTATCAGTTTCAACATAAGCTTTTTTGTCGCAAGGTGTAGTACATTGTTCAGCGACTGGAACATTGTCATAGTTAGCAGCTATACGTACGTTTTGAAGCATAGATGCAATTTCTGCTCTTGATGCATTTTTGTTTGGATTGATTGTTGTAGAATCTGGAGCATTTTTCAAGACACCAGCGTCAAGAGCTTTTGCCACTGGAATTTCTGCCCATGATGGAATTCTGTTTCCGTCAGTGTATTTGTCAAGAATTTCTCTTGCTCTTTGTGCATCCATATCGCATTTCAAACCTTTGGACAATGCTGTCATTGCTTCAACTCTTGAAACGTGTTTTTGTGGCAAGAACTTGTTGTTTCCGCAACCACACATTAAGCCATCTTCAACGGCTTTAGCAATAACTGGAGATGCCCAGTGAGAGGCCGGAACGTCTTTGAACAAAGCTTTTCTTTGCAAGTTTTCCATATCACATCTCAAGCCTTTTACTATCATACTTGCAAATTCTGCACGAGTAATTGATGAATAAGGTTTAAAGGTTCTGTTTGGATACCCAACTACAACACCTGTTGTTGCAAGTCTGTTGATGTCACAGCTTGCCCAGAAGTTATCTGAAACATCAGGGAATACATTGCTCAATGGAGCTGCAGCACCAATCATATTTGAAGATTGGTATGGCACGAAAGATTTTTTAATTGCATCTATTGAATTTTCTGTTTCGATGTCAATTGTTCTTGGTTCAGCATTGTTTAAGCAATCTTTGTCAATATCAAGCATATTGATTTTAGGATTGATTACTGGAAGATCACCACATCCGCCACCACAAGGACTTGCTGCTGCACCTGTCATGTGTTGTTCATCGGATACGGCAACACCATTGTCTAATAATTTGTTATCTATATCCCAAGCAGAATATGTTGAATAAATTGAATTTTCTGTTTCTCCAACATAGTTATTTTCACCGTAAACAGCTTGCGGATAGTTGTAAACCTGTTTCATATCAGATTTTGAAAGATTATTGTTTTCACATCCGATATTTGCTCCCGCACAAGAAGAACATTTTTTATGTGGTGCTTTTTGTCCGCAAGGACAAGCTGCCATCGCCGTAGAAAGAGAAATTGTTGCCATTCCGACAGCAATTACGGCTGCTACCGTTAATTTTTTCATTGTCATTTTTTAAACCTCCTTACAATATAAGATTCTTTCCCAAATCTCTTTTCAAAATGATTATGTCGCATTTAATCGGTGATAATCATTACCTTTTATGGTTATTCTGTAAGGCTATTTATTTTTGGGGTAAATTCTAATCCTTAATTTGGAAGACACATTTTGTGCAAGCTGCCTTTGGATGAAGCATAAGGTTATCTTCCAAGTCATACATTTTTGCAATTCTAACCCTTAATGGTGAATTACAAAGTGGGCATAAAATGTTATCTTCTTCTCTCAAAATCTTTTCTTTAATTTCTCTAATGGTTTTTTCATCAACAATTTTGTTGCTAAATTCTTTTTCAAGAGATTTTATTTCATCTAAAGAACATCTCAAACCTTTAGCAAGTTTTTGTCTTACGGTTGTAGGCAAAAACAGCTCCTCTCCACCTTCAATTTTTTGCAAGAGATCCAAATCTAAGTGACATTTATTTGCCAGCCCCGATGTAGAAAGTCCGAGTTTTTCCCTTTTTTCTTGCACAAAAGAAGCTAATGTTTTCATTTTGCATGTACTCTCAAATATCTGTCAAGCTCTCTTTTTAAAAGTACTTTGTTGCCATAAAGTGTGTTGTTGATAAATACTCTGTTATCTATTTTGGGATCAGTAATGAAAAGGCTTGGATATCCACCAATATAATACTCATCAGCCAATCGAGGATTTTTTTCTGCGTTAACCATAACAAAGTTAAATTTATCTTTGTATATTTTGCTCAATTCTTCATACGTTGGCATAAATCTTCTGCAGAAAGTACACCAGTCTGTGTAAAAAAGTACAACAGAAGGTTTTTTGCTTTTCAAAGCAAGCTCATATTTTATTCCGATTGCATAATCAGAAGGTTTTTCTTTTTTCTTAGGTGTGACTGCAAAGACAATTGTCGTTGTTATTAAAAGAGCTAATAATGCAATAACAAACTTTTTCATTAGAACTTAACTCCCTTTGGAACAACAGTTATTCCGCCTTTTGATACGTAGAAACCTCTTTGTTCGTCTTCTTCACGGTTGAAACCAATTTTCATTTCTGCAGGGATATTAACATTTTTGTCAATAATTGCACGTCTAATTTCAGCATGACGACCAATTGTTACGTTTTCCATAAGAATTGATTCTGTTATTTGTGAGTAACTGTTTATTCTAACCTCTGGAGCTAAGATACATCTTGATAAGCTACCACCAGAAATGATACAACCTTCAGAAACCATTGAGTTTGTTGCCATACCAATTCTGTCGCCTTCTTCCCAGATGAATTTAGCAGGAGGATAATTGTAGTTAAATGTTCTCAAAATCCAATCCTTTGAATACAAGTTCAATTCTGGAGAGTAATCAAGCAAGTCCATATTAGATTGCCAATATGCATCAATATTTCCTACATCTTTCCAATAACCTCTTTCTCTTTCAGACATACCCTTGTAAGTGTTGTCATGGAAGTTGTATATGTATATTTTTTTACCTTCTTTTAAAAGAGTTGGAATGATGTCTTTACCGAAGTCATGGTGTGTAACTTCTTTTTTAGCATCGTTATATAGCGCATCTACAAGAATATCTTTTTTAAAAATATAATTACCCATAGAAACCAAACTCATGCTTGGATTTCCTGGAATTGTTTTAGGATTTTGTGGTTTTTCTTCAAATCCAACAAGCTCCCAGTTTTCATTGATTTCCATAACTCCAAATTCTGAAGCTTCTTCAACAGGAACAGGAATTGCGGAAATTGTTAGGTCTGAGTTTTTAGCCTTGTGATAATCCAACATTTGAGAAACATCCATTTTGTAAATGTGGTCACCACCAAAAACACAAACGTGATTAGGATTTATATCGATAATTTGGTTAATATTTTGGAAAATAGCATCTGCTGTACCCATATACCATTCACCACCTGTTCTCATTTGTGCTGGAACAAGATCTATATATTGATCCAAAAATGGGGAAAGCGACCAACCTCTTGTAATATGTTTGTTCAAAGAGTCTGATTTGTATTGTGTTAAAACTTTGATTTTATAAAATCCAGAGTTAATGAAATTGTTCAATACAAAGTCGATAATTCTGTATCTTCCACCAAAAGGAACGGCAGGTTTTGCTCTATCTTTTGTCAATGGAAAAAGTCTTTTTCCTTCGCCACCAGCTAATATCATTACCAAAACATCTTCGTTTGCCATAATCACTCCTGTTACTTTTACTTTATTATTTGATTTTAATTATAATATAAAACTTTATTTTATGCACTAATTCAAAATAATTATATTTTTAAATTTTTTTCTGGTAAAATGTAATTTGTAATTATAATTAGAAAAAGATTTTTGATATGGATAATAACGAAGAAAGAGAAGAATATAAAGAAGAATATAGTGTCTTTTTAAGGCAACTTGAACACAGAAAAAGTGAAGATACAAGTCTTGCAAAAACTGTTTTTATTATTTTATTAACAACAGTAATTGTAGGCTTTATAATATTGTTTACATCTGGAAGCGAAACAAAAATAAAAAATATTTTTGGAGAAAATTCTCCAATATCAAAGTTTTTTATCTCGCTTAATCAGAAGAAACAAGAGTCTCCAGGGTTTGTTTCAATCTTTGGGTCAAGAAAAAATATTTTGCTTTTGGGTGTAGATTCAAACGGTTCAAAAACTGATCCTTGGAGAGGAACTCGTTCAGATACAATTATCTTGATGAATGTTGATTTAAAAACAAAATCAATAAACGCAATTTCAATTCCTCGTGATAGCAAAGTTTATATCGCAGATGATAAAGGTGTTCAAAAAATAAATTCTGCTCATGCTTTGGGTGGGGTTAGACTTACTAAAAAAACTATTGAACAGACTTTTGGTGTAAAAATTAACAAATATATTGTGGTAAGCGATGATGCAGTTGAAAATGTTATAGATGTGTTGGGTGGATTGCCAATATATGTTGAAAAAGATTTAAATTACGATGATAATGCCGGAAATCTTCATGTACATTTAAGAAAGGGAAACAGAGAACTCACTGGTAGACAAGCAGTAGGCTATTTGAGGTTTAGACACGATGGGCTTGGTGATATTGGCAGAACACAAAGACAACAATGGTTCTTGAAAAGCCTTTTAGAAAAAGTTCAAACCCCAGAAGTTATAGCAAAAGTTCCTGAACTTGTTGAAATAGCTAATAAATATATTAAAACCGACTTGTCACCTTATGAACTTACTCAATATGCACTTATGATGAAGAACATTGATGTTAATAAAATTGAAGTTGCAACACTTCCTGGACGTCCAAACAAGAAAGGCTCTTTGAGCTATTGGATTTTAGATCCTGAAAAAACTCAAGAAGTTATTGATAGACTTATATACAGAGATGTTAAAAAAATGGACAGAGTAGATTTAAAAGCCGGACTTGTTTACAATCCGGAAAAAGAACAAGAGGCCCTTTTAATCAAAGAAAAGCTTAAAGAACAAGGTATAGAGGTTATTTGTGAGAGAAAAAACTCGACTTCACGTTCATTGTTTATCGCAAACTCTAATGATATAACAAACAGGTTCTATAACGATTTGACAGAAAAAATCCCCGAGTTGGCAAACAAACAGTTTGTATATGATGCAAATAAATTCTATTGTCCAAAAAGTGACTTTATTATAACTGTTCCAACTAAAACGAAATAAACTTGAAACAAAATAAAAAAATCTTCGTCTTTTCTGAATAAGGAAGAGGGAGGATTTTTTTATGTCAGAATTAGCGGAAGTTGTTGTTTGTCAAGAAAAATTTGATTTTGAAGAAACAGAAAAAGTTAAAACATTTAATTCAATATCAAAAGAAGATGATATTCTTCAGATGTATTTGCGTGATATTGGCAAAATTAAACTCATAAATTTTGATGAAGAAAAAAAATTGGGAAAACTCATTAAAGAAGGGACAAAAGAACAGGCAGAAATTGCAAAAAGAAAGTTGGTTCAATCAAACTTAAGACTCGTTGTAAGTATTGCAAAAAAATATATCGGGCAAGGCGTTCTCTTTATGGATTTAGTTCAAGAAGGTTCTCTCGGACTTATTAGAGCAGCCGAAAAGTATGATTATACAAAAGAATTTAAGTTTTCAACCTATGCAACATGGTGGATAAAGCAAACGATAATTCGTGCTATATCGAATAATTCTCGCTTAATACGAATTCCAGTCCACATGAGCGATAAGATAAGGAAATATAAAAAGGTGAAAAGTGATCTTGCTAAAGCCTATGGACGAGAACCGTCTATATATGAAATTGCAGATAAAATGGAGCTTGATGTAAAAAAAATTCAAAAAATAAAAAAATCTTTGATAAAAGAACCGATAAGTCTTGATACTCCTGTCACAGATGACTTGATAATTGAGGATTACATTTCCGATGATGACAAAAATCGCCCGGAAGAAAAAGCTGCAAAGAATAGTCTTTGTGAAAATATGGATAACTTGCTGACAGTTCTTGACGAGAGAGAGCGAAAAATAATCACTCATAGGTTTGGGATAAAAGGTGCAAAAACGAAAACTCTTGAACAAATCGGACATATTCTCGGCTTTTCAAAGGAAAGAATAAGACAGATAGAAGATGCTGCACTGAAAAAATTGCGAAACAAAAAAGAAATCAGACACTACAAAGAGTACATAAACTAAAATGGCGGGGGTTTACCCCCGCCAAAACTTTTTATATTTTGGAAAGTAGCGTAAATTTACTGATTGATAAGTTTTTTACACTTATCTTTAATTTCAAGAGCTATATTTTTTGCAAAAGTATTTTTTATTCCAATATTTTTTGCTACGTCCAAAATGTCATCAATAGTTGGATTTTTACCCTCTCCATTGATTGTTGTTGCATGTTCGCCATTGAATGATGAACTATATGTTAAATCATAAGCCGGGGATAAGTGCCATTCTTTTCTTTTAGTGTCAAACAAAAATGAGAAATTTTTTGAATGGTCATCCCTATTATGTGCAAAAACATTGAAACACATTAACTTAAAGAGTTGCTCAACGTCTTGATAATTTTTGGTGAGTTCCAATGTTAACTTCATCAAAATGTTATAATCAAGATTTGGTAATCTATGACTTGTTTCCAAAAGTCCACTTACAGAAACCATATGTATTTTTTCGCCATTTTTTCTATCAAATCTCTTTACACCAAAATATCCACTACAAATTTTTGATGGAAATAATTTAGTTTCTAACATATTTATACCACAGTCTTTTGCGACAAGAGAGTATTGATATTCTTGCTCTCCTATATTTTTAGAATCTATTGATGATGGGAATTTTATAATCCAATCTTCACCGTTTATTTTAGTTAAAATTTTAGGTCTTGCACCACCTGAAGAACCACCAAGCTTAAAAAGTTCATCAAGGTTGTCAGAATTTTCTGATCCTAAAATTTTTGAACATTCTGAAGCTAAAATATCTAAATCATAATCCTTATCGACAATTTCAAAGCGATGTTCAGGTTTATAGCTTAAAGCTCCCATTCCACAATTTTGCACAATGGCAAGACGGTTTAAATAGTCAATAAAATTTGGATTGATTTTATTTTTTAATAGTAGCCTATCAACAAGTAATCTGCCCCACCCGTCTGGCAGACTATCATTAAAAACCCCAAATAAACCGTTAAATGGTTCGAAATTAGGTACAAAAACTTTTTTTTCTAAAGGCAGACTAAACGGAGAAATGCTAAAACCCTCATTCAACCAACTTTCATCATATTCAAAAGCAACAAGATTATCTTTTGTTGTTGCCAATGTCCCAACTAAAGTTTCATTAAAATAAACTTTTAAATATTTATAGTTATCCATTTATAACCTCATCAATGGATGTGTAACTTTTATGGTTGAATAGATTGTCAAAATCTTTGTCTAAATCAAGAGCGATAGCGATTTTAATCAAAGAAGATAATGAAATCTCGTATTTTGACTCAAATCTTTTTACAGAACCTAAACTCACCCCAGATTTTTGTGCAAGTTCGACCTGTGAGATTTTTAATTTTTTTCTTCTATCTTGAATTTTTAAAACAAGATTTTTAATAATTTCGGTTGGAGTTTTTTGATTAAATAAAAAATTATTCATAGATAATATATTATCCTAAAGTGGCAAAAATGTCAAGTATTAGACAATATATTATCCAAAACTTTATAGAATATTTTGACACAAATAGCCAAATATAAAAAACAAAACTTATGCTTATTTCTAAAATTATTTTGACCTTTTATCGAAGGTTAAGAAATTATAAAATATTTTCTTTTTATAAGGTACTTTTGGTGGCAAAAGTACCGCAAAACCACCGACACGCCTTCGTTCACATCAATACAATAACTCACCCAAAGTCGAATAACTCGGGGGTAAATGAGGGGTTAATTAACTTTTGATACAAAATTCAACTTCTCTGTTTGTTATTGATAGTTCACTCTCGGCTATCGTCGGGAAAAAGTGACAGCTATGTTCAACCCCAACGATATTTTTCTTTTCATTTTCCCGTCGATAAACGGTCAAAAAATTATGAAATATTTCAACTGAAATTTTGTTAATTGTAATTGAGTCGTACTATTCTACTTTGAATAACAAAATGAAAATATTTAACACATAAAAATTTAGATTACATTTTCCTATTTTATTGCTATTCGTTAAAGTTTTTAAGATTTCTTGTACAGTTTTTTAAAACAACATTAAAAATATCGTTGCCAACCGTATTCTCAAATGTTTGAGAAGTTTCTTTTACAATGTCTGGTAAAATTTTACATTGATTTATTAGTATTTTTTTGACTTGTGTATAACTTATACCAATATCTTTTGCCATTCTTTCAAAATGTCTTGGATAAATTTTTTCACTTTCATAATATCCACCGATTTTCATCGCCATTTTTGAAGATAATTCAGGATATATACATGTGCAAAGTATATCGTATGCTGGTGCAAATACAATTTCTCCATTATCATAATGTAGAATAGAAAAATTCTTTCCGTGTGCATCATTATTGCCAATAAGGTAATTGAAAATCATTAGTTCTACAAATTGTTTAATTGAAACAGCTGGTCTTGTTGTCATTTTTAAGATTTCTATACATCTTTTAAAATCAACGCCACCTTCAGATTGATATTTGTATGCGCTTGGAATATTGGAAGCTTGGCAAAAATCCTCCTGATGAATCCTTTTAATCTTGCCATCGATTACTTCCCTATCATATCTTTTGATTAGGAAATAATTCGTGTCGTTTGCCTTTCCAATTTTTATATTTGGAATTTCGATGCCTAAATTTTCAGCAACTTTTAAACAAATATATTCATTTTCAATAGATTCCTTTAATCCGCTAATTGCAGGCTTCAAAATATGTGTTGAAGGAACATTATCATCTGGAATTGCAATTTTATCATTTATAACAACAACAGCTGTTTTATCTTGTGCGCCAGCTAATGACAATCTTTTGTCTGATCCTAAAGCCAAAGGTTTTGTAGGTAATTCTTTTATGTATTTTTCAAGTTCGTCCTCTGATAAAAGATTTCCTTTAATCTCATAATATTCTTTCAAGTTTTTAGGTTTCTCTTCAAAAAATGCAACTGCCCCAGCACAATCGTAACCGATTGCACTAAGCATAGAAAAATCATTTTTGGGATTTATGCCATATTTTTTTCCAATGGCGATTCTAACATGTTCACTTTCTGGTAATAAGCCATTGAAAAATCCATTGCAATCTTTATTTAGATATATTTCTTCTCTAATTGGTAATGATAATGATAACTGATTTTTTGCTTTTTTATCATATTGAAAACAAATTTCACCCTTGTCATTTTTTGACAATATTCCAACATAATTATTATTTATATAAACCAAATCACTCATTGTTTTTATCCTTCAATTTCTATTTTTAATCCCAACATTTGACAAACTTGAAGAATTTTGCCAATTTGTGCTGTTTCTTTGCCGTTTTCTAAATCGACAATAAAACGAACCCCGACATTTGCAGAAATAGCTAAATCAGCTTGAGTTAAACCTTGTGATTTTCTTGTATTCTTTATTACTTTTCCAATTTCAGAAACGTTATTTATTTGCATAAAAATTTTACCTTTCGGTAAAATTATATCAAATTTGTATAGAAAGTCAAACAATTTTTACCGAGCAGTAAAATTTATGCTTATCTATTATACATTTACCCCCACTTATCCCTCATTTACCCTTCATTTACCCTTCATTTACCCCCCATCGATAAACGGTCAAAAATTTATTTTTGTAGATTCTTGTCAGGTTATATTAGCACCAATTTATGCTATGTCGTTTCATAGCCAAACATTTTTAGTGCAGAATTGTTCTTTCGCCAGTCTTTTTCAATTTTTACATTAAGCTCTAAATAGACTTTCTTTTCTGTTATATTTTCTATTTCCAAACGAGCTTCTGTGCCAATTTTCTTCAACAATGAGCCGCCTTTTCCAATTAAAATTCCCTTCTGACTCTTTGTTTCACAAAAAATGTCTGCATAAATCCTGTCGATATTTTCTTCTTCCGAATATTTCTGTACAAGAACAGCTACGCAGTGTGGAACTTCCTCTTTTGTGTTCAATAAAATTTTTTCTCTTATGATTTCTTGTACAACATCTCTCATTGTTTCCTCTGTGATGATTTCTTCTGGGTAGAGAGCTTCACCTTCTGGTAACTTTTCAAGAATTTTTTTTACGAGAACATCTGTATTTTTTCCTGTTTGTGCAGAAATTGTCAAAAACTCTGTATTATCGAGCAAGAGCTTATATGATTGTAGATTTTTTTCATTATTTTTTATTTTATCTGTTTTATTTAAAACAGTAATAATTGGGGTTTTGCAATCTTTTAGCAAGTTTTCTGCAATCCACTTATCGCCTTTTCCTGCCGGTTCAGAACCGTCTACTAAAAAAATTATCAAGTCAGAATCAGGTAGTGAAACTTTTGCTTCATCTAATAGAAATTCTCCAAATTTATTTAATGGTTTATGGATTCCTGGGGTATCAACAAAAACAATTTGACCTTCGTCAAGGGTTAAAATTCCTTTAATTCTCTTTCTTGTGGTTTGTGCTTTTGAGGTTGCGATAACAATTTTTTGCCCTAAAATGCAATTCAAAAGTGTGGACTTTCCAACATTCGGACGTCCTATCAATGATACAAAACCTGATTTAAATTTCTTTTCCATTTCTTTATATTAGCACAAATTTTGTTAATTTTTTGCTAAAATATTATTATGCAAAAAGAATGGATTATAAAAAAAGTATCAGACAAACCAGTTTTAGACAAACTTTTAGAACTTCGAGGAATTGTCAAACCAGAGGACAAACAAGAATTTTTAAATCCTCTTGAATTTCCAATTATTCCTCCAGAAGCTTTCTGTGACATGCATAAGGCTGTTGATAGAATTAAGTTAGCGATAGACAAGGGTGAAAAAATCTTAATATACGGAGATTTTGATGCTGACGGAATTACTTCAACTTCGCTTTTATATAAACTTTTTAAACATTTAGGAGCAAATGTAAGCTATTTTATACCTGAAAGAGAAAAAGACGGGCATGGCATGAACAACAAAGCTCTCGTTAAATTATTAACGACAGTTAAGCCAAAGCTTCTTATAACTGTTGATTGTGGTGTAAGCAATATAAATGAAGTTGAATTTTTAAAATCCTTCAAGGTTGATGTTATCATAACTGATCACCACGAAGCGGGTGAAGTTTTGCCTGATGCTGTTGCGATAATCAATCCAAAAGCGCCGAACAAGCTTGTTGATTCTTTGACAACAAAAGAGCTTGTTAGCTTGACATCTCTTGCGGGAGTAGGAGTTGCCTTTAAGCTTGCTTGTGCACTCCTTGATGAGTATAAAAAACTTGATTTTGTCTTTGAACTTTTGCCATTTGTAGCAGTGGGAACGATTTCTGATATTGTTCCTCTTATCTTTGAAAATAGATTGTTTGTTACAAAGGGACTTGAGCTTATCTCTAACGAAAGACATTACGGATTAAAAAGACTTCTTGAAGAGGCCGGATACAAGCCAGAAAATGGAATAACGTCTGAACAAATAGCATTTGGGGTTACCCCTCGCATAAATGCAACAGGAAGGCTTGAGGGAGTAGAGGATTCGGTGAAAGTTCTTATTTCTGAAAATAGACAAGAAATTGAACTTGCAATAATGTCCTTGAACAATTGCAACCGAATAAGACAGGAACTTTGCGAGTCGACATTCGAACAAGCTCATGACATGCCACAAGATGAAAACTCAATAATTCTATTCAATAAAGACTGGCATGTTGGAATAATTGGTATTGTTGCATCAAAAATGGTGGAAAACTTTAATAAACCTGCATTTCTTATGACATATTCAGAAGAAACAAAGCAGATTAGATGCTCTGCCAGAGGTGTTCCAAACCTCAATATTTTCGATATTATGAGTGCAAATTCTGAACTTTTCGACAATTTTGGCGGGCATGCTATGGCTGGTGGCTTTGCTTTTTCTCCAGAAAAAACCCCATTTGTGAAGGTTAAACAAGCACTCAATCATACAATAAACGAAATGCTTGCAGGAAAAACCCTTAAACCTACTTTGAAAATAGATTTAGAGTTGACTCCTGATGATATAAATTTTGATTTGATTTCTGATATTGACAAGTTACAACCGTTTGGGGCTGAAAATCCAAACCCTGTTTTTGCAATGTTCAACTTAAAACTTTTGAATAAAAAACTTATGGGTTCAAACAAAAATCACCTTAAACTGACGGTAGAAGATTCAAGAAATAATACCTATGACTGTATTTGGTGGTCAAAGGGAGATATTTCTTTGAATTCTGGGGACTATCTTGATATTGCATTTTGTCCGCAGCTAAATACTTTTAATGGAAATACATCACTTCAATTTATACTTCAAGATATACACTCGCCAAAACTTGTTGAAGAAGAAATAAAACCTGAATTCAAGGTCTATGATCATAGAAGAAAAACCGGAATTTTTTCATCTATTGAAGATTATTTACTCACAACCTCGCTAAAGGTGGGTGTATTTGCAGAAAATCAAGATATTATTGCAAAGTTGAAGTCCTATCCGCAAATTTTCAAGCGAATTTTTAATAGAACAAGTGAAGAAAAATTTGATGCTTTAATGTTTTTTGACTACCCATGTTCACAAACTTTGTTTGATGAGATAAGACAAAAAACTCAAGCAAAAATTTTCCATTTTATGAGCTATGAACCACACATTCTTGATGAGGAAAAGTTTGTGAAAACCTTCTATGGCATGATTAAATACTCTTGTAATAAAACAGAGGGATATTTTAATATTCAAAAGGCATCGGCATTTCTTGGAATTGAAGAAGATGTTACAAAAGAAATTTTGGAAGCTTTTCAAAGTGTTGGGGTCATAAAAATTTTGCAAAAACCTGAATATAAGCTTGAACAATTGAGCAGTGAATATGCAAAAATTCTTCATAGTGAAATGTATTCGGAAATAATCACAGAAATAAAATCAAGTGATGACTTCAAAGAGTCATTTGCGAATGCAGATTTACACAATTTTATTTAAGAAATTTATGTAAACATATGTAAACTTTTTATTTAAAAATTTTGAAAAAAGTCAATAAAAACCATGAAAAATACTTTTTAATGATATACACAAAAAGAAGGTGATTACATGGTTTCAAGCATAAACGGAAATGAAAGAAGACAACAAACTTCAAGAATAAGCTCACAACCTTATTATGTAGCTAACATGCCATCAAATAGATATGTAAGACAACCGATAACTGATACCTATGTACCTTCACAAAAAGTAAAAAAACAAAAAGAAGGAAATAAGCTTCAAACTGCATCCGCTGTTGCCGGAATTGCAGCATCAACTCTTATTGCAGCAACTCTGTTGAGAGGTTCTGGAATATTTAACAGAAGCAAAGATGTATTGCTTGATCAAATAAAGAAATTTGAAGCTCCAGAAAAAGTTAAAGAAAAAATGATGATTGAGTTCAACAAGATGAAAAACAGTGTAATGGATGCTGACACATCTAAAAATTACATTGATAACGTAATGAGATTGAACTTCAAAGAACCAGAATTAAAAGTTGTTGATACCAAAAAGGCAAAAGAAATTTTGGATTCTGAACTTATTGGTATGGATAAAGCTAAAAAGCAAGTATTAGACTTTTTGGAAGAACGTAATTATAACATTTTAAATGGTATAAACAAAGATAATGGACCATTGGTATTGTGTTTGGATGGCCCTCCAGGGGTTGGTAAAACATCAATTGCTGAATACATAGCAAAAGCAATGGACGTTCCATTTGAAAGAATTTCACTTGCGGGTTCATCTGATGCAATGACAATCAAAGGTTTGAAAAAAGGCTACAAAGATGCAACTCCTGGGGAACTTATCAAAGCATATCAAGATGCAAAATGTAAAAACCCTGTAATTTTGTTCGATGAAATGGACAAATTGGGTGCAAGTAGAGAACATGGTTCACCAGCGGCAGCATTGTTGGACGTATTAGAACCAAAACAATGTAAAAACTTTACAGATGCATATTTGGAATTTCCATATGATTTGTCAAAGACAACATTCATTATCACTTCTAACGACTTAAACAACATTGACAAAACTTTGTTAGACAGAATGAAAGTTATCAACATGGAAGCATATACTCCAGTTGAAAAGAAAAAAATCGCTTCTAAATTCATGGACAAACTTTGGAAAGATTCTAAACTTGAAAATCATGGCGTAAAGAAATTTACAGAAAAAGCTATTGATGCGATTGTTGGCCACACAAACGATGCGGGGGCAAGAAAAACAATCCAAAACTCAAAAGATATTATCAAGCAAGCTAAAGTTGATATTCAGAAAGGTGTAAAAGGCGCAGATATTATCATTGACGATAAGTATGTTGCAAGAGCACTTGAAGAAGCTGCTAAAGAAGCTGAAAAGCAAGCAGCAAAAGCAAGATAAAAAACGATGTAATAAAACAAGAGGGTTTCTTTTGAAGCCCTCTTGTCTTATTTACTTTAAGATATTTTTGTACTATAAATAATGTCGGTTATGAGTGAACAGAAGATTACCGCAAAGAATATAATTCAAGCAATGGGACTTGTTTTTGGTGATATCGGAACGAGTCCTCTATATACGCTTACGGTTATTTTTTTAACGCTTGAAGCAACAAAGGCAAATGTTGTTGGGGTTTTGTCACTCATTGTGTGGACATTATTGCTTATCATAACCGTTCAGTACACAGGGCTTGCAATGAGTTTGGGCAAACGTGGTGAGGGCGGAACCATCGTTTTGAACGAAATTTTAAAAAAACTTTTAAAAAGTTCTCGCTCGATTATGTTCTTTTCACTTTTAACCTACCTTGCAATCTCTCTTTTGATTGGAGAATGCGTTGTTACACCTGCAATTAGTATTATGTCTACAATTGAAGGTTTGAGGATAATTGAACCTTTGAAATATATTCCTCAAGCTTCAATTATTGTGATTACACTTTTGATTATTTATTGGTTATTTTCAATCCAAAAAAGAGGGACAGAAAAAGTATCCCAGATTTTTGGACCGATAATGGTTATTTGGTTTTCAACGTTAGCAATTTTTGGAGCAGTTTCAATTTCGAGAACTGATGTGGTTTTAGAGGCTGTTAATCCGATAAATGCTTTATTGTTTTTGAAAAATCATGGATTTGCAAGCTTCTTTATCTTATCTCAAGTTTTGCTCTGTGCAACTGGGGCAGAAGCTTTGTATGCGGACATGGGACATTTAGGAAGAAAACCTATTGTATACGCTTGGTACATTGTCTTTTTTGCACTTGTTTTAAATTATTTAGGACAAGGGGCATTCTTATTAAGACATCCTGAATGTCCAAATATATTGTTCTCAATGATATCTTCAATATTGCCAGTTTTTTATGTACCATTTCTAATTTTGAGTATATTAGCTACAATTACTGCATCACAAGCAATGATTAGTGGTGTTTTTGCAATAATTTATCAGGCTATTAACACGAGAATTCTACCTATGTTTAAGGTAGATTACACCTCCGAAAAAATTAACTCACAAATATATATTGGAACTGCAAATACGTTTCTTCTAATTTTTGTATTTTTAACGATACTCGTGTTTAAAAGTTCAGGTAAACTCGCATCAGCATACGGTTTTGCAGTTGTAACTACATTTAACATCACAATCATACTTATTGGTACAATATACTTTTTGAGAAAAAAATTCTTGCATTTTGCAGTATCTTTGGGACTCTTAATCATAGATTTTATCTACTTCTTATCAGCATTAACAAAAATTCCAGATGGTGCTTACTGGGCACTTATGGTTGCATCAATACCGTTTTCATTGATACTACTTTATGTTTGTGGTCAAAAGGCAATGTACAAGGCAATTATACTTATGGATAAAGATAAGTTTTTATCACAATACAACGAAATTTATCCTAAATATCCAAAACTTGAAGGTACGGCTTTGTTTTTTGCAAGAGGTGTAGATAGAGTTCCACCTTACATTGTACAAACAATGTTTATCAATAATATTTTGTATAAAGAAAATGTGTTTATCCAAATTAACAAAGCGAATGAACCATTTGGCCTGCATTATGATATTGCGCAAGTTGCAGAAGGGTTGAAGATTTTAAGAATTGATGTTGGATATATGGATGTATTGAGGCTTGAAAAAGTATTGCAAGCTATGAACATCGATGAAAAAGCTATCTTCTATGGTGTTGAAGAAATAGAAACTAAAAACTTCTTCTGGCATGTGTTCTCACTTGTAAAGAAAATCACGCCGTCATTTGTAAGTTTTTACAAGTTACCAGTTCATAAACTGCATGGTGTCATAACACAGATAAACATGTAATTACTTAAAGAGGGTTGCAAATAAAGCTCTTTTTTCTTTAAAGAATATAAATAGCGGATATCTTTTTATGAAATTCAAAATCAGAGAAGGTTTTGAGTTAAATTTTCTCGATTTTTCAATATGATTTTTGTAAAAATCTGGATTTTCTTTGTGCCACGGAGTCATTTGCCAATAAGTCCAAAACGTATCTCTGAAAACATTTTCGTAATATATTTCCCAAGGTTTCCACCCAACAAAGTGCAGAACAACTGCATCTTGAAGATCCTTCTGCCATTTCAACTTAAATTCCTTTGTCTGAAATCCATTAGGAACAAGATAATTAAACTTTTTATCGACAACCTTTATCTGATCTTGAAAAACATAGTTTATTAAATCTTGATCCATAAATCTGAGTTTGTCCACATTGTCTTTTAGATAATTGAACATTTTTTCTTCAGCATTCTCTTCTCTCCACTTTTTGAGATTCATAAGAATAGAACCGGCATTTATGTAAGTTGCGGTTTTGCTCATACCCAAATTTTTCTTTGAGTTTTCGGAGTCAAAATCCTCTCTACCTGCAAGTAAAAAGTCGTCGATATTTGTGTTGTAAAAATCTGCCAAACTTCCCTTAACGATAATGTCACAGTCAAGGTAAATTGCCTTGTCGAGGTTTTTCAAGATAGAGGCTGATTTAATTCTAAAAAGAGTTGTGATTGTCCAAAATTTAGCCACCTCTTTGTAGGGAAGAAAGTCTGTTTTGTCAACGTCAATAACATTTATATTTTCTCCCAATGACGTTAATCTTTCTTTTGTTTTTATAGACAAATCGTTACCCAAAATGTGGAAAACTGGTTCATCATCTTCTGATTTATTTTTCAATACGCTAATAATTGTTGTTGCACACCATTTTGCAAAATTTTCGTCAGTGGCAAGGACTATATCTATTTTCATTACTTCCTCTATTTGCTATTTAAAAATACTATAACATAAAAAATAGGCATTACTGTTTTTTGTTTGGAATAAAATTGTGGTGAGGTTATGTTATGAAAAAAATAATTATTTTTATATTTCTAATACTTGCATGTTTGTTTATCTGCAATAGAAGTAATCCACAGCTCTTACCAGTATGTAAAAACAATATGTGGGGATATATCGACAAAACAAACAAATTAGTTATTCCGTTTGAATACGATATAACCTATCCGTTTAGTGGAAATGTTGCTTTGGTTTGCAAAAAAGGTAAATGTGGAGCTATAAACAAAAAAGGCAAAGTTATAATTCCATTGGTTTATGATTCCATAAACTCTAAATCTCAAGGGCTTTATGCAGTAGAAAAGAATGGAATGTCAGGTTATGTAAATAGTCGTGGAAAATTTGTAATTCCACTTCGAGATGTGTCTTCACAATCCTTCAAAGAGGGACTTGCAGTTGCTTATAAAAATGGAAAATTTGGGTTTATAAACAAAAAAGACAAACTCGTTATAGGTTACGATTATGATGAAGCAAGAGATTTTAAAAATGGACTGGCATCTGTTTCAAAAGCTGGAAAGTGGGGTGTTATTGACAAACAGAAAATAGTTATGCCGATTGAATATGGCTGGATTGAGGGAAAAAATGGTGAATTTTCTGTTTGCAAAGAACTTGGTGAAGTTCCTTCTTGTGGAATCATCACAAAAAGTAAAACTATAATTCCGCTTAAATATTATGGCGCAAATTTAAAAAGCGAAGGTTTGTATGCAATTCAAACCAAAAGATTTGCTTGGAGTTATTACGATGAAAATAACAAACAAAAATTTAATACTGAATATGCAATTGCCAATGACTTTCAAGACGGTATTGCAATGGTTTGCAGCGAATATAATAAATGCGGTTATATAAACAAGCAAGGAAAACCAGTTATCGAATTGAAATATGAGGCTATCAGTCCATTTTATGGAAATGTCGCTGCTGCACTATATAACAAAAAATGGGGATTTGTCGACAAAAAAGGCAAAGTTATAATTCCATTTCAGTATGACTGGACGGGATTTGTCTTTTAAGGCAGATAAGATGCGAGATAGCGTGTTTTATTTAAATGTTTAATATTTTCTTTTCCTTTATATTATACAAGAGGAAGAGAACATCATAATACTTCATGACAATGTTTTTTATTCTATCCACCTCTAAAATAACTCTGGGGGTGGTTTTATGAAATATTGGTCAATCTTTTTTGTTTACCTCGTTTTTGTTTCTTTTTACTTTGTTTCTTATGCCAAAAACTGCAACGATGAACCAGTTGTAACCGGTGCAGCTTGTAGTATAAAAGATCTTAAAGAGTACTCAAACAACAAAGATGAAAAACTTCAGCCTCGAAAGAATGAAGTACTTTTTGAAAAAAATAAAGTTCTTGAAAAAGCAATAGAGAAACAAAAAAATAAATAATTTATTTTTGACGCTCAAAAAATTTTGCTATTTCTCTGTGTGCAATAAATTTTGATATCGGTCTGCCGTGAGGACAGGTATACGGTTTTTCACACTGACGCCAATTTTTTATAATCTCTTGCATTTGCCAAAGATTAAGTTTTTGACCTGCCTTAACAGAAGCTTTGCATGAGGTCATAATAAGGATTTTTTCTTCTAAAGAATCTAATGCCCCATGCAAGTTTTCAAGTATATCGCTTAACAACTCTTGAGGATTTACTTTTGATATCATTGTAGGAACTTTTTTGAAGGTTACTTGTGTGTCCTTCAAAAAACAGAGTTCGTAGCCAAATCTTTCGAGTTTTTCACTATTTTCTTTTAACAAAACTCCCTCTTGAGCTGATATGTCAAGGACATCAGAAACGAAAAGAAGTTGTGATGAAACTTGTTTTTGTGATTTCAGTTTTTCATATATTGTTCTCTCTTGAGCAATATGCTGATCGACAATTTCAAGTCCATCTTCTTTTTCGATTAAAATGTACGTATTTTTATACTGTCCAATAATATTTTCCTCAGGTTGTGGTGTAGTAATATTTTGTGGCTCATAAAATTTCATAACAGAGTCTATTGGAGTTTGAATAGGTGGTTTCGAGAATTCAAAAGTTGGTTGTTTAACTTCACAAAATTCTTCTCCAAATTTTGTTTCCACAATAGGAGCTTGTGTAAATTTAGGTTTTGTTTCTTGCTTTTTCTCTTCAACCATAAAGCTATTATTTGTTAACGTGCTATCAACAGCAGAGTAGATAAAGTTAAATATTTGATTTGTATTTTTGTACCTAACCTCTTTTTTGGTTGGGTGAACATTTACGTCAACATCTTCTGCAGGAAGCTCTAAATTTAATATTATAAATGGATATTTTCCACTTGGTAATGTGTTTTTGTATGCTAAATCAATTGATTTTTGAAATATTGGACACTTGACCGTTCTTGAATTTACATACAAATGATAGTTTTTTTTGCTTGATCTTACAAGGTCCGGTGTGCTTATAAGTCCGGATATTCTTAATCCTGAAAGTTTGTCTGTTTTTAAAACCTCTTTGAGGTTTTGAGAAACAGATTTTGAGAAAATTTCTTCAACAGTGACTTTTAAATTTCCAGTACCAGTTGTTTTTAATACAGTCTTTGAGTTGTTTTTGAGTTCAAATGCAATATTTGGATTTACAAGAGCTAAAGATTGAACAAGCTCTTGAATGTAAGAAAATTCTGTTTTTGAATTCTTCAAAAATTTTAATCTTGCAGGTAGATTGTAGAACAAATTTTCTACGTTCATAATTGTTCCTACTGCACACCCAGTCTTATTTTGATGTACTTCAGAATTTTCACAAACAACCTTACTTCCAAATTCTGCATCTTTTGTTTTTGTAGTACAAGTAACTTTTGCAATGGAGATTATGCTTGAAAGAGCTTCTCCTCTAAAACCTAATGTAGAAATGTTAAATAAATCTTCGTCAGTGGAGATTTTGCTTGTAGCGTGTTTTGAAAACGCAAGCATAATTTCATCAGCTTCAATTCCTGAGCCATTATCAGCAACTCTTATATTTCTGCAATCATTGTCTATTTCTATTGAAATTTTGGTTGATTTTGCATCAATTGAGTTTTCTGTCAACTCTTTAACGACAGATGCAGGGCGTTCTATAACTTCTCCTGCCGCAATTTGATTTATTAAATGTTTTGATAGTTGCTTTATTTTCATATTTTTATTTTAGCATACATTTTTTTCAAATATACATTAAATTGATGATTACAATGTGAACATAATTTTCTATACTCAGGTTGTAAAGATTACGGAACGGAAAAATTATGGCAAAGACAAATTTAAAAAAACAACCTCAAGTACAAAAAGCTAACCTTAAGTTGGTAGAAGAAAATGCAGTCAAAACAACAGCATATAGCGATATCAATTTAAAACAGTGGCGTAATTATTCTCACGTAAAAACAGATACTCTATGGGAATTCCCACATAGATTAAAAGAAGGCGGACACTCAAATGAGTATCACGGAAACTATATTCCTCAAGTTGCTCAACAACTTTATGAAAGATTTACCAAAAAGGGCGATGTAGTTTTGGATTTGTTTTTCGGTTCTGGAACATCTGGAATTGAAGCTCTTAATATGCAAAGAAGATGTATTGGCGTTGAACTTAAAGAAGACTTGGCAGAAAGCGTTTCACAAAAATTTACGCCAAAAGAACTTGTTACTGATGTAAATATCATCTGTGGCGATTCAACATCTGAACTTGCCAAAGAAAAAGTTAAAGCAAGATTGGAAATTATGGGTGAAAAGCAAGCTCAATTTTTGATTTTGCATCCACCTTATGATGATATTATAAAATTCTCAGACAAAAAAGAAGATTTATCTAACTGTTCAAGTACAGAAGAGTTCTATGATATGTTTGAAAAAGTAGCAAAAAATGGTTATGACTTGCTCGAAAAAGGACGTTTTGCTGCATTGATTATCGGAGATAGCTATAAGAATTCTCAAATTCAGCCATTAGGATTTGAATGTATGAGAAGAATGAATAATTTAGGTTTCATTACAAAATCAATTATTGTAAAAGATATTCAAGGTAATGAAAGAGCTAAAGGAAAAACAGCAAACCTTTGGAGATATAGAGCTCTCGCTGGTGGATTTTATATTTTCAAACACGAATATATAATGATTATGCAAAAGGTTTAATCTTTTGTGATAAAATATCTTCCGTGAAAGTTAATGATGAAATAGAATTAAATATCGAAAAAATTGCCGATTCTTCACAAGGGATAGCCCACTATGAAGGATTGGTAATTTTTGTTGATAATACTTGTGTGGGAGATGTTATAAAAGCGAAAGTTTTGAAAGTAAACAAAAATTTTGCTCAAGCAAAACTGACAGAAATTATAACTCCATCAAAATACAGAGTTAAGCCGTTTTGCCCGATGTATAACGTATGTGGGGCTTGCCAACTTCAACATATCGATTATGGATATCAACTCCAAATAAAAAAACAAATCGTTGAAGATGCAATGAAAAATATTGCAGGACTTAATGTCGAAGTTCGAGATGTTATCCCAAGTCCAGAAATAATGCACTACCGTCACAAAATACAATATCCCGTTTCACAAACTAAAGTGTCAAAAAGAATTTTAGCCGGATATTATAAAATTAAAACTCACGAAACAGTAAATTTAAAGTATTGTCCTGTACAGCCAGAAATTTGCGATAGGATAATTGAATATATAAGAGAAAAAGCTTTTGATTATGCGATTTCGGGCTTTAATGAAAAAAAACACTCTGGAGATTTAAGACATATAGTTTTGAGAGTTTCAAAGGCGACGGGAAAGGTCCTTGTTGTTTTGGTTGTTAATGCGACAAAAAGTTTTGCTAAATTGAATGATTTTGCAAAAGATATTTATGGCAATTTTAAAGAAGTTTCTGGGGTGTGTGTAAATTTCAATTCTAAAAAAACAAACGTAATTTTGGGTGCAAATACAGAATGTATTGCAGGAAAGGATTTCATTAAGGAGAGAATTTGTGAAAAAACATTTAGAATCGGTGCAAATACCTTCTTTCAAATAAATCCAAAAAGTGCTGAGAATATATTCCTTTTCGTTAAGGATTACATAAGAGATAATTTTGACAAGCCATTGATTATGGATGCTTATGCAGGAATTTCAGCATTTGGAATATGCGTTAGTGATGTTGCTAAAAAGGTCGTCTGTGTAGAAGAAAATAAGGAATCCGTAGCACTTGCCCAAAAAACAGCAGAGGTGAATGAAATAGAAAATCTCGAGCTTCACGCTATGGATACTCAAAAATTCTTCGAAAAAGAAATTTCAACTAAAAAAAGAAAATTTGATGTGATAATTCTTGACCCACCACGAAAAGGGTGTAGCATGGAAACACTTAAATCCATTTTGAAATTGTCAAAGGGTAAAGTTATTTATGTAAGCTGTAATCCGGCGACTCTTGCAAGAGATTTGAAGTTTTTGAGTGAAAATGGCGCAGATATTGAATTTGTCCAACCTTTTGATATGTTTTGTCATACAACACATGTTGAAAGTGTAGCCGTTATTAAAATAAATTAAAAATAAAAAATATTGCTCGACTTTTTTTCTTTTTCTGGTAATATAACTTTATCGAATGTGACATAAAGGAGAATTGTTATGCAATTGATATTAAAACAAGATGTTCAAAACCTTGGCGAAGCAGGGGATTTGGTACATGTAAAAGACGGTTATGCAAGAAACTACCTCTTGCCTAAAATGTATGCTGAAGTTGCTACTGAAGGTGCATTGAAGAAAAGAGAACATGATTTAGCAAGAATTAAAGCAAAACAAGAAAAATTGCATCAAGAAGCTTTGGAAATTGCTAAAAAACTTGAAGAACTTGCTAAAATTGAAATGAGTGCAAAAGCAGGTGAAAGCGGAAAATTGTTCGGTACAATTACAACTAAAAAACTTGCTGAAGAAGTTCTTAACTTGTGTGGTGTAGAACTTGATAGAAAGAATATTTCTCTCAACGCTCCTATCAACAAAGTTGGTGAATATAGAATGTTGATTAAATTAACTTCTAAAGTTAAAACAGAACTTCAAGTTGTTGTAACAGCTTCTGAAATTTTGAAAGATGAAATTGAAGAAGAAGAAGTTGCGACAGAAGAATAGAATCATTTTGAGATGGGCAGAGGGTAACCTCTGCTCTTTTTTTTAGAAAAGGAGAGGTGTAATTGACGACAAAACTTGCGATAATGGGAAAAAGCGGTAGCGGTAAAACAACTGTTGTTAAAGCGTTTTTGAAAATCTTTCAAGAAACATTCCCTGACAAGTCAATACTTCTTTTTGATAATGACCTAACAAGCGAGTTGGGGCACAGCTTTGGACTTGATATCAGAAATACTATCTACGGGATAAGAAGTGGAAAACATGAATATAAAACGGGTATTCCTGAAAACATGACAAAGCAAGAATATATTGAGTGGGCGTTAGAAGATATTATTGTGTCCCTCAATGATAATACAGATATTATTGTTTCGTGGTTTGTTGGCTCTAAAGATTGTAGATGTCCAATTACAAAACAGATAAATGATGCTTTGGTTAAGCTCATAGAACGTTATGATTTTGTTATTTTTGACTGCGAATTTGATTTGAAATATTTAAATCAACTTGTAGATGTTGATATGGATTCTGCGCTTATAATTGCAAATCCAACTGAAGAATCGGCTCATCTTGCAAAAAGAATAGAAGAATTTTCTGCAAAATATGTAGCTGGTGGACAGTTGGGGGTAATTTTAAACAAAGTTGGCACCAAAGATGTTTGCTCTGTTTATGAGCTTCTAAAAAAATATGATTTGGATATTTTGGGCGTAATTCCTTATGATGAAAAATTAACTCCAGAGAGAGAGTCAAAACTTATTTCTGACTCAATTAAAGAATTTTACTTTAGACTAAATATCCCACAAGCATAAGGGTTTGAGGCGAAATTTGTTAATTTTTGTTAAGATTTTATCGGCAAATATATTATCGTAAACCAGTAAAACAACTTGTACAATGATAGTTGTGAAAGTGAAAGAAAGGTTTACGGAACGAATGAAAAAGAAAAAAGAATTAACAAAAAGAGAAAAGGAAGTTTTGAAATGTCTGATTCAAGGAAAAACAAATCGTCAAATATCAGATGAACTTATTATTACGACGAGTACGGTGAAGGCTCATTGTAAATCAATTTTTGAAAAATTCAAAGTAAGTGGCAGAGTTCCAGCAGTTGTCAAAGCATTAACGGAAGGATATGGTGACTTTATTTTAAGTTAATTATTTTTGAATTATAATATTAAATATATTAAAATTCGGAAGCAAAAATGTTCAAAACCATAAAAGCTAAAATCATGTTTATCGTTTTGTTTTTACTGTTTTCTTTGACGGTAATTGGTGGCTTATTCGGATATTTTGATTATAACAACAGTAAAAGATTAAAATTGGATGTTTACCATATAATGGTTTCTTACTTTGCGGAAAACTTAAATCATTCATTGGGAACACTTCAAGAAAATGCTCTTGATTTAGCGTTAATGGGGGAAATATTTTTACAACATCAAAGCGGTAAGGATTTACTAGATAGTATAGTTGTCGGAAATTTTGAAAATATTTCTTTGAGTGCAAGTGGTGGTATATGGTTTGAACCTTTTATAAACGGTGGTAAATATTTATGCTCTTGTGCAGTAAAAAATGGTAAAAACGTTATTGTTGATAAAAGTTTTGAAACGACTTCTTATGATTATCCAAACCAAAGTTGGTATAGAGAAATTAGCGAAAAGCTAAAAAATAAAAGCAAGATTGCATGGTCATCCCCTTATTATGAAAAAAATGGACAGAATGGACTTTTAATTACAGTTGGTGCTGGAATTTATGACAAAAATAAAAGACTTGTTGGAATGTCGACTGTGGATTGGCGACTTGATTCAATGGTTGAAAAAATGAAAAACATCCGCCCAACACCAAATACATTTTCTCTGTTGGCAAAAGACGATATTGTGCTTATTTGTACAGATAGGAATTTTAATTTTAAGGCAAACACATTGCTTAAAGATATTCCGTGGTATAAAAAAGGTATTATCAGTGGTGATGAATTTTATTATAACGGGAAAAAGTATATTTCTTTTGTAAAGTTGTTAGATAGTGATATGACACTTATTGTAAATATTCCTTTGGGAGAGTTGTTGGCACCGGTTACTGATAGACTGACGTTTATGATGATAGTAATAGCGCTTGCATCGATATCTATAACACTTGCGATACGTTATTTTTTGCAGAAAAACATAAACCAACCAATCCAGTACCTTGTAAGGACAGTCGAAAAAATTGGGCATGGAAATCTTGATATAGTTGTAAAAATGTCTAATCCAAAAGAGTTTTCTTTGCTTGCAAAATCAGTAAATAAAATGTCATCAAATATTAAAGAGCATATTGAACATTTGAATGAAATTACAATTCAGAGAAATCAGATTGAGTCAGAATTGAATATTGCAAGGGACATTCAACTTTCTGCGTTACCTCAAAATACTTATTCTGATGTAAGGACTTTTGATATTTATGGACTGACAGAACCGGCAAGGATTGTTGGCGGAGATTTTTATGATTATTTCTTTATAGATTCTGATCACTTTGTATTTTTAACTGCAGATGTTTCTGGGAAGGGAATTCCTGCGGCATTGTTTATGATGAGAGCCAAAACGACAATCAAAACAATGGCAAAGATGATAAAGGATACAAAATTGATTATGAAGGCTGTGAATAATGAACTTTGCAAAAACAATGAACAAACTTTATTTGTAACAGCTTTTATGTGTATACTTGAGCTTTCGACAGGAAAGCTAACATGTATAAATGCAGGGCACAATCCTCCGATTTTACAGAAGGATGGGAAAATTGATTATCTGAAATGCAAGTCTAATTTTGTGTTGGCAGGGATAGAAAATGTTGATTTCGAACCGTTTGAAGTCAAGCTTTCCAAAGGTGACGGAATCATCTTATACACAGACGGAGTAACAGAGGCTTTTAACCCTAAAGAAGAGATGTATGGAGAAGAACGTTTGTTAAATCGTGTAAAGAGTATACCGAACGGAATTGATTTTAAATCGATTGCAGAAAGTATAAAATGTGACGTAAAACGTTTTACCGATATGGGTGAACAATCTGATGATATGACTATTCTTGTTTTGAAATTTAACGGAAACTCGAAAAACTTTTCAGTCAAATCAGGAGCAATAATGGAATTGAACAATTGGTTTGAAGATTTTTCGATTAGAGAGAAGTTTTCAGAGCATGACAAAAATAGAATAAATGTTGTGTTAGAAGAAATTTTTGTTAATATTTCAAATTATTCTGGAGCAAAAGCAATGATAGATATTGACTTTGAGCTTAACAATAGAATTTTTGATGTTACCTTTAAAGATGATGGCGCAAAGTATAATCCTCTTGAACATGAAGATCCTGATGTTAAATCAGATATAGAAGAGAGAGAAATTGGCGGGTTGGGAATTTTCTTGATAAAGAAAATGACTGATTTTATTGATTATGAATATAGAGAAGGAAAAAACATTCTAAAGATAAGGTTTGAATTGAAAGACGAACTTTAAGAGAGTACTTGTGGCTATTGCATTTTCTAAAGAGCTACAATCTTGTCCAGTTTTCTGGGATAATATCTGTGTCTAACATTTTTACAAACCAAGTTTTTGGTGCAACAACTATACCATTATTTAGCCAAGCGCCCCACCAAGAAAATGAGCTGTTTGCGATGATATTGTGTTTGCAATTTTTCATCAATTCAAGGTCAAAGTATCCTTCTCTGTTAATGTTTACTATTGTATTTTCATGTTCTATTTTTAAATTTTCTCTTACCCACTCGCAGTCATCTGAGAAAATATAAAAATGTGGGTTTTCTACTCTTTGACAGATGAAATTTATTGCTTGATTGTAGTAATCGAGTGTGCACAACTTATACACGCTTTGCAATTTTACATAATCTCCTCTTCTAACGTGTAAAGACACTGAATTTGTTGAGGTTATTTGTTTTAACATTTCATTATTTTTATCATCTAAAGATAATTTAAGTGTAAAGTCTTTCAATATTTCATCTCTGAAGTCTTTAAAATATTTTTCTGATTGAAAGAAGCCTTCATAATAGGCATTATCTTTCAAATTTAAAAGTTCTGAATCAAATACGCCGGCATCTTTTTCAAACACCTCATTTGATACATATTTTGGACGGTTAAGAACCTTCCTTATCAGTTTTGGAAGGTGAGAATTGCTTTTTTTATCTTTGCATATTTCAATCTCTTCTTTGGTTGCAAATTTTAGGTTTATATTAAAAACTTCGAGTTCAAAATTTCGTTTTGCAACAACCCCCAAGTCATCTTCATTTTCATACCAAGAAATATCAAGTAAAACTTCGCAGTTGTTTTTCAAGCTATAAGCTTTTGCAAATGCGTATTGAAACATTTGATTTCCAAGTCCACCAGATACTTTAACGATTTTCATCTTTAGTTCCCTTCAGCTTAATTTTTATTCCGAAGATTGTCAGTATGGTGTGAGAATAATCTTTTTTAAGCGAAAAGATAAAATTCATCACATTAAATAAAGGTGTTAATAATAAATATTTTGTACCAATAATTTTAAATATAATTGATAGAATTTGATATTTAAATTCACGAACGGCGAGTACAGCTAAAAGTCCAATGTCATCAACGCTTTTGTAATTTTCAGCCAATCCTTTTAGGCATTTGTATGTACCGCCATACATATAATTCATGGCAAATTTTAGTGTATCAGCTCTCAAATTTTTATCTTTGAGATTAGATACAACCAAGGCAAAACCTGTAATCCAAGACATATTTGCATAAAATATGTCGTCAGATGCATAACCCCTTAAATAACTTGATTCCCCACGTTGTTCAAAGTCATCGTAAACAATTCTTGAATTTGAAGCGAAAATGTTTCCACCATGATTTATGTGACTTATTATAGGTGCTAAGTGTGGGAAAAGTGTGTGAGTTGTATAGTGTGCGTTTGTTATTACTGTATTGTTTAAAAGAGAAGATGAAACTATATTTGCAGCCACAAAGGTTGAGCACTGGATTAGGGCCGGTAAATCTGATTTATAAACTTCTGGTTTAAATATTGAAATAACTTTTTCACCACGATTTATGGCATCTTCAACTTTTTGCCAATCCTTAAAATCGTAAAAATCGTCATCGCCCAAAATCCAGTAGTATTCTTTTGTTGAGGATTCCATAGCCTTAACTATATTTGCATTTGCACCAACATTAAAGTGGTTTTTGACGTATTTTAGATTTTCGAATTTTGAGCTAAATTCAAGGAAAACATCTTTTGTTCTATCAGACGATTTATTGTCAAATATTGTTATTTCGCAATCGCTTATGGGGGAATTTACTAACTGCTCAAGCGTTCTTTTAAGATATAAATCTCTGTTGAACGTAACAATCATTATTTGTAATTTGTCTTTTACGCTCATTATTTACCTCTTTTAAAAAATTTTTCAAATAAAGATTTTTTACGGTTGTAACTGTGTGCAGAAATGGCTTTGTAAGAGCGTTTTTCATCTTCCAAAAGGCAATCAAAACTTTCTTTTTTTAGGCTCAAGTTGTACCAGTAACGAAGTTTTATCAAATCTCTGTGCATAAGGTACATGTAGTTTCCGTAAAGTTCATACTCAGAGAATGAAGAGCCTTCATTTGGGTCAAGATTGTCAAGAATTGCATCGTACCAAATTTTGTTTGTATGCCCTTCGATAAAAGATTTTAATTCTTTTAAATAAGTTCGATTGAATAACATATGATGTGCCACAAATGAAAGTTCAAAACGTTTGTCAAAGCCTGTGAGTTTTTGATAAGAGGTGAAATAAGGTTGATGGTATTCATCAGAACAGTTGAGAGTCATTTTATCACTATCAACAAAAATTTGAGGTATCGAAAAAATTGTATCTGAATCAACAATTAAGATATGCTCGCACGAAGAAATCTTGTCTGCACTTAACTTTAAAAGTTGTTGAAAAATCCACCCAGAGCGATCTACATTGTCAGGTTTGTAGTTGATATCTTTGCAAGTGAATGGCAAAACAGTATTTTCATCCACAAAAGTGTATTCTTTTTCACCTTCAATAATTTCATTTTTGGGAGATACAACAAAAATGTTATTTATCGGATGCTTAACATTTTCTTTAATTGCATTGATTACAAATTTCAGTTTTTTAATATCCTTTGAGCAGGTTGGAATAATTACATCTATCGGGATATTTGATGTTGGATTTTTATCAATTGAATAAAAATCTATATCGTTAGAAACGGCGAGTTTGTAAAAACTTCTTTTGGTGTCATTTTGGGGCTCGTTTTTAATGTCGCTAATATTGAAATCTTTTGCAAATACAGATGTTGCAAAAATATCATCCTCACGTAAGTTGCCGATAAATTTATAATCTGGTGCCATTTCAAAAAAAACTTTTCCAAAAAGTGGAATGTTTTTATTATTTTTTCTAAAAGCAGTTTCAATACAAGAAAAATTTTTATTATCACAAAGAAGTTCTTTTAAATTAGAAGACACCATTTTCATCCTTTCTGCCTGTTTAGAAAATGATATCGTTTAAAAAGCCCTATTATAAGGTCATAATAAGACTTAAAACCTGTGACAAAAGAGTAAAATGGTTAAAATTTAGACTTTTAATGTCTTATTGTTTTTCTAAAAAATATGTTTCATATAAAAGATTATGAATATTTGTGTATTTTAGGACTTTTTGAAAGTTTTCTTTTACAGCATCAAAATCTTTTTCAATGCCTTTATGGGTTTCAAAAATTTTGTAATCATCTGGAATTATAGACTCTGATTCTGTAAATAGTGCATATTTATGAGTTGGTCGCCCCATAGTTTCCAAAATGGCACTGTGGGTGTAAAAATGAGTATCAAGACCAATGTTAAATCTGTCCCAGAGAAAATATTTTGAGCTATCCAAATATGGACAGTGACAACCAATCAAATCTCTTATAAAAAATATTTCCATTCTTTGACCATTTTTATTGTAAATTTCAGGTCTATCATCTGAAAACTTTACATCAGGGTAATATGGCATATAAATTTTTCCATAAAAATCGCTTATTTGAGTTTGTGGCTTTTCCAATTTTTTACGACAAATTTTTCTGTATTTCTTAAATGGTATAAAGTTAATCAAGAATAATAGTATTTTCTTCATAATTGAGGAGTTTTCCCTTCTTGTTATAATTTCGTGTCAAAAATTTTTGAAGTATTTTCATAAAAGGTCTTGATATTGGATTTGCAAAAAGCAGGGTCATAACATTACATGCATTTTCTCTCTTTGCCATTAAAGCAAGCTTGTAAAAAGAAATGTTTTGTTTGTTGTTTCCCCACTCCCAAAGATATTTTAACCATGATGCGCTTGAAATATCAGCAAGAAAGCTATGACCTGAAATATCATAAAAGAGTTTGTTATGATTTATTATTTGATCAGGGAATGGGCCGTTAGATGAGGTAGAAGAATCTTGTCCTTCATGAATTCTATAATTCAAAAGCGCTGGATTTTTTCCTAAAACACAACATCCATCAACAATAGATGATATTACCATTGGCTTGTCTGCAATCTTTCCATATTGTTGGAAAAGAAAATCCATATCAACTTTTTTTAAATTTTGTGTCCTGTAAACAACACTTGGAAAATATAGCGGAATATTTCCCAAAAACAATGACGAAAGAACATAAGCCCCAAAATCACCCCTTTTCTTGAAAATGTTTACATCAACTTCTTTCAAATTTTTTATGTCGATGCTCTTTTCGTCTGTAAACGTAGTCATATTTGAACAAATTAGATCAACGTTGTCAAAGCTATCCAATGTCTTTTTCACAAATTCTACATATTGGGGGTGCAAAATATCGTCATCATGAAAATACATTACATAATCAGCGTGTGTGTTTGCTATCGCAGTTTTTATATTTCCAAGCCAGCCTACATTTTTCTCCTGACGTATATAATTCAAATTTGAATATTTTTCACGCATTTTATTTACAAAGCCTTGTGTTTCATCATCACTTGCATTATCAACAACTGTAACTTTTACCGGAATTGTTTGGTTCAAAACACTTAACAAAGATTGTTTTAAAAACTTACACCTGTTATACGTCAAGATAAAAATCTCAAGATTTTCCGTCATGTTAAAATCCCTTTTCTTTCTATCAGAAAACTAAAGCCAAAAATGGAAACAATCTTATATCGTGGAGTTTTTGAACTCTTTATGGAAAAAAGTTTCTGAAGAAATTTTTTGGGTTTTTTATTAAAAATAAGATTTATTAAAGATTTCTGAATGTTTTTATCACGTGTTAGTGAATTTAAAATGTTTTTTTTAACTTTCCAGTCACAATCAAGAGTCAGCTTACTTTTTTTAACCGTTATATTTGAACTATGTTGTCTGTATCTATACAAAACAGTATCAATGTTTGCGATACTTAAAACCATAACCGCTCTTGAATAATACTCATAATCTTCTGCCGATAAGAAATCCTCATCATAAGAAAGATTGTATTTTTCAATGTCACTTCTTCTCGCCATAATATCGGCATGTGGAACACAATTCCCTTCAAGCAAATCAAGATAGCCTACTTTTTCAGGATATCTGAAAACTTCTCCATCTGGAAATGTTTCAAGCGAAGTTCCAACAATAGAAATTTCAGGATGTTTATCGAGATAATCAACCTGAACTTCAAGCCTTGTTGGCAAAGAGATATCATCAGCATCCATGTGTGCAATATATTTTCCTTGAGCAAGCTTTAATAATTTGTTTCTGGCAGTTGGAAGTCCTTTATTTTCTTCACTCTTAAAATATTTTATTCGGTCATCCTTGTATGATAAAACAACATCTTCACAATTGTTAGTCGACCCATCGTTTAAAATAATAAATTCAAAATCTGAAAAGGTTTGGTTTAAAATACTTTCTATGGCTTCTCTTAAGTATTTTTCTTCCGTATTGTACATAGGCATTAGGATTGAAACTTGAACCATTATATCTCCAGATTTTTTTTGAATTTATAGACAGAATTTCAATAATATATAGGACATCTTATGTCTTAAATAATATTTGTCAATAAATTATATTGCTCTAATTATGTGCTCATATGACCTTCTTATATAATCCAAATAACGATAAAATTTAATAAAAGAGAGGGATATATGGGAGAAATTAGACAAAATTTCGGAAAACATCTTAAGTCCTTGAGAAAAAATTGTGGTTTTACTCAAGAACAACTTTCTGAAAAAATAGGTATTAACCAACGTCAGCTTACCCGTATCGAAACCGGAAAATCTTTTCCATCTTTTGAGACTCTCGATGCAATTATTTCTGCTTTAAATATTCATCCTTTTGAAATCTTTGATTTTGACCATCAATTTGAATTGCTTTGCAATGGAATAGGCAAAAATATTAGATATACCGGAATTGTGCAAAAAAATAAAATTTCTTTTTTTGAATATCTTCAAAATGATGAAAACTCTTCCTTTGTTTTTGAAACGGATTCAGAAGAAAATGTGAGAAGCCTTTCTAAAGGAATAAAAAAAGATATAATTGTTGATTACTACAACAGCGAAAAATCTTTCATAAAATCTGTTGTTTATTCTCCAGACGGCTCAATGAAAACATTACAGAGTGCTGATGAAAACTCTTTAATTTTCGAGAGTTTAGAAAAAGATTTATTAAAAATCAAAGATGCACCCAAAAAACTTAAATTCATTAGAATTGCAATGGATAGTTTGAAAAGCAAAACTTCAGCTCAAAAACTTCAAATCATGCTTGACGGCATGCTTATATAAATTTTGCGAGTTCAAATCAACCTAAAAGGTGATTTTATTTCTTTAAAATTGTGATTAAATCTACGGTGTAAGAACACGAGGTTATTGTAATGCAATTAAAAAACATTTGGGAAAAGTTGACATCACAAAAGTCACAAAAAAAATATCACACAGTACCAGTTCAAACTCGTACTTTTTACAACAGCATCTTAACCGCTGATGTTTTTGAAAAACAGAAGCCTGAAATGTTGTATAGATAGTCAGAGAAAATTATAAATTCTCTTTATGCTCTGAACTTTTAGAAGGTTTTTTAACATATTTTCTATCGATAAGTTCATCTGGCAAAAATTGCTGTTTGACCTCTGGGTTTGCGTGGGTATAAATATACCCATCTCCAAAACCATATTTTTGTGCATCTTTATAATGGGCATCTCGGAGGTGGTTTGGAGGTGGAAAATCAAGTCCAGATTGAATGTCATTTAGTGCAGAATCTATTGCACAAATAGCACTATTCGATTTTGGGGCATTTGCAACATAAATTACCGCTTGTGCAAGAGCAATTCTACCCTCTGGTAAGCCTAAAAGTTCTACTGCCTTAAAAGCGTTTAATGCAACATTTAGAGCGTTTGTATCAGCGTTTCCAACATCTTCAGATGCAGTGACAATTAACCTCCTTGCAATAAATCTTGGGTCTTCTCCCGCCTCAATCATTTTAGCCAAATAGTAGATTGCCGCATTTTCATCGCTTCCCCTCAAACTTTTTTGAAATGCGGAAGCACAGTCATAATGCTCTTGTGTCGAGTATTTAGTATTTCTTTTTTGAGAAATATGTTCTAAAATGTCAACACTCAAACTTCTTTTATTGTCTTTTAAATTGCTTGCAAAATATGCATTTTCAACAAGATTTAACGCCGTTCTTGCATCTCCTCTTGAATAGTTGACAATAAATTTTATAACATCATCATCAAAAACTATAGATTGATAATTTTTTTCCAAATATCCAAAACCCTTGAGAGCAATTGCTTTTATGCTTTCATCATCAATTGGACTAAGCATGTAAACTCTAACCCTTGACAAAAGTGCTGGATTAACCTGAAAAGAAGGATTTTCAGTTGTTGAACCAATTAAAAAAACTGTTCCATTCTCTATATACGGCAAAAGGGCGTCTTGTTGTGTCTTTGAATATCTGTGAATTTCATCAACAAAAAGAAAGGTTTTAACTCCAGCTCTCAAAGAAACTTTTGCTTTTTCCACAGCATCTTTAATCTCTTTTACCCCAGATGAAACAGCAGAAATCTCAATGAAATCAGAGTTTGTTTGCCCAGCAATCAACCTTGCAAGAGTCGTTTTTCCACACCCTGGAGGACCCCACAAAATAATCGAAAATAACCTGTTTGTTTTTAAAAGATTTAAAAGTGGGGAGTTTTCTCCTAAAACTTTGCTCTGTCCCAAAAACTCTTCAAGCGTTTTCGGACGAAGAATTTCCGCAAGCGGGATTTGTTTATTTTGATTTTCAAGCTCTGTAAATAAATTATTCATGACAAAATTTTAACATATAAAATGAATTTTTTTTTGTAAATATTCATTAAAGCAAATAAAAATAAAGGCAATTTTTTTTTATTTTGTGTGTTAATGAACATGTAGGGGTATTGTATGACTGTAAACTTAAATACAAACAACGTAAATTTTGGCAAACGACCTTATGAAATAAAAGGTGACAGGGCTTTAAAAGCTGTGCGTTGGCTTGGTGAAGACCTAACCAGTGTTCAACAAAGATTGATTACAGCTGGAACAGGAATTGTTTTACAGCCAACAATAGACCTAAATAACAAAAATGTTGATGAAAAAACAAGAAGAACATCTTGTGCAAAAACTATTTCTAAACTCCTTGTTGGAACAACAACAGGGGTTATAATCAGAAGTGCATGTATAAATTGTTTAGGTGCGTTTACAAAAAATAAAAATATACTTAAAGAAGAGGCTCAAAAAGCTGCACTCAAAAAAGGTGCAAAAGTTAATGTTTTAAAGAAAAACATTACCGTAAAATCATGGCAACAATGTTTGTTACCTAAAAAACTTAAAAATTCAGCATCTGCAGCTGAAATAAAAAAATACAGAGGAGCTTTAGGAACTTTTGTTGCGTTAGGAGTAATGTTGTTTACAAACTTCTTGATTGATGCTCCGGGGACAACTTGGTTTACAAACAATGTGTTTTCTCCACTTTTGAATAAAAAAGAAGGAGGTAACAAATAATGAAACCTCTAAACTTTGATATTTTGAAAGATAAGGCTTTTGCGAAATTTTCAAAAGGACTTGGAAGTACTCTTATATTGACAAGTGCTTTGGGATGGATTTTGGGTTCTACTGCTCAAATTTGTGGTATTGCAAAGAATGACAAATATAACAAAAAAGAAAAAGCTTTTTTGATGCGTCAAGAAATGGCTGATGCAGTTGTAAACATTATGTCTTTCTGTTTGATTACAACAGGATTGAAAAACTTTTCTAAAAAAATGGTTGATTCTGGTAGAATCATATCTCCAAAAATTAGAAAATTCTGTGAAAGACAAGGACTTGATATCAATTCAAAAATCAATATTTCAAAATTTACACAAGATAAAATTGCAGAATTAACAAAGAATGTTCAAAAGGCTAAACTTGAAAAATCACCTGATTTGAAAACTTTCAGAAGTGAATTGAGAAAATTCAACAACTTTAATAAAAATGTTTATTCTCCATTCGAAAGCGGAATAGAAGTTGTTGGAACACTTACTGGTGGCGTTTTAGCATCAAACATTGTTACACCAATTTGTAGAAATAAAATCGCATCTGCAAGAAAAAACAATCCTCAACCAAAACCTCAAGTTGTTATGCCAAAAGGCTCTATGAAAATTTAAGTTATAAAAACATATAACTGCAAACTACAATTGATGCGATAGCTGCAATTATATCGGCTAATAGTCCAACCCAAAGTGCATATCTAAATTTGCTAATACCGACAGAGCCAAAATAAACAGCAAGAACATAGAATGTTGTTTCAGAGCTTCCAACCATTACGGCTGAAAGTTTTGTTGCGTAAGAAGTGACATCGTTTGTTGCAATATCAGAGAATAAACCTAAGGCAGCAGAGCCGGAAAGAGGTCTAACAAAAATTACTGGCAATACATCTGCAGGGATGTTGAATTTTTGAAGAACTCCTGCCAAAAGTGAGGCGAGCATTTCTATTGCTCCAGAGGCTCTTAACATTGATATGCAGACAATAATTGCAACCAAATATGGAATAATGTTTACTGCAACTTTAAATCCATCTTTTGCCCCGTCTGTAAATGTTTCATACAATGGGACTTTTTTTACAAGTGCGAAGGTAAGAATTCCAACAATGATTATTGGCAAAGACCAAAGAGAGATAAAATTCAAAATACTTTGCATTATTCACCCTCGCTTTCTGTTTGTGGTGGAGATATTTTCTCAAAGACTTTTGCAAGAAAAATAGCACACAAAAAGGTGAAAGATGTTACAATAAGAGTTGGAGCAATAATTTCTGTCGGGTTTTGATATCCAGCCCCAACAAGTACGGCGATAACCGTTGCCGGAACGAGCTGAAAACTTGCAGTATTCATTCCCAAAAACATACACATAGCATTAGATGCTGTCTTTTTGTTTTTGTTATGTTCTTGCAACTCCTTCATTGCTTTCAAGCCAATTGGAGTTGCTGCATTTGTAAGTCCTAATGCATTTGCAGAAAAGTTCATTGCTATATCACCAATTGCGGCATCTTCTTCCGGAATATCAGGAAATAACCTTTTTGTAATTGGTTTTATAAGTCTTGCGAAAAGTTCAACAAGTCCGGATTTTTCTGCAATTTTCATTATTCCAAGCCAAAAAGCCATTATACCGGCCAAAGAAAGAGCAATTTTAACTGACTTATCTGCACCTGTGAGTATAGCGTTCACAACCTCTGACAGTCTTCCGTTTATAGCTCCAATAACTATTGATATAACTATTAAAAAATAAAATATATAATTCATTTCATTATTATAATACAGACTTGACAAAAAGTTGTAGACATCATTACAATATTTTATTGAGGGATGATTGGGATATTTTTGAGTACAACATATTTAACAAAATAGTGGAATTATGCAACAATTTTTAAAAACGGGAACAGTAAATACAAACATCATGTCATTAACTGGGTATAGAACCTTAATTATATATTTTTCTCTATTAGAATCACCAAAAACGATTGATGAAATTAACGATATACTATTTAATGACAAATATATTAGAGAAAAGTTTTCAGCTGATACGATACGAAATTATATAAATTCTTTGAGAAGTGCAGGGTGTGAAATCACAAAGGCAACAAAGAGCAATGATAACAAGTTTACTCTTGTGAAAAACCCTTGTGAATTTAAAATAAGTGAAGAACAACTTTCAGCATTAAATGAAATATTCCAAAGCTTTAAAGAAACAACAAATCTTAAAGATAGAGAAAATTTTGAGGCTTTTATCATAAGACTTCGAGATTATGTAAAAGATAGTTATACGAAAAATTGTCTGCAAAAATTCCTTGTACTCGAGGGAATAGAAAAGCCTTTGTATTTTGAGCTTCGAAGACATTGTGAACTAAATTCTGCATTAAAAATCGTTTATAATTCTCCTGCAAGAGGGATAGAAGAATTGGAGATGACTTGTGACAAAATGGTAGTCAAATCAAAAAGGTTATATCTTTCTGGCTACAACAAAAACTATGGAGAATATTCGTCTTTATTGGTAAAACGAATTAAAAATATTAGTCCAATAATAATTAAAAATGAAAGTCCGAATGTAAAAAATAAAATGAGAATTATTTGTGAAATGTATGACAAAAATTATATTCCGCAAATAGATGAAAGAATTGTAAAACGTGAGGACGATAAAGTTATAATTGAAATTCTTAATCCAGATAAGTTCGTGGTTATTCAAAGAATACTGTTTGCTGGTGATAAGTGCAGAATTATTGAACCTAATTTTCTTAAAGACAGACTTATAGCCATATTACAAGAAATGAGGTCTATTTATGGATAAAGCAAATACATGTGAGGCAAGCTTAAGAGTATTTAGAACTTTTCTTTTATTGTTGGAAAAGGATGTAACTATTAAAGAAATTTCAGATTATTTAAAATCTGTTGATGAAGATGGTAATATTTTCACAAGAGAAGTTATTTTAAAATATCTAAATACATTAAGGATAGCCGGTATAAATATTTCAAGAAACGGTAACAGATATTCAATACTAAAGTGCCCGCCAAACAATTATTTGACCACACAGGAAACTGAAGGCATGTTATTTTTGGATAATTATGACTATCCAAAAATGGAAACCAAAAGAATAGTTAGTGAGTTCTTGTTAAAGGTTGAAAAGAGATTTTCTCCTTTTCCACAAACGCTCAAAGATTATTATAAAGAGCCGTCGAGAGAAAATGATGAAGAAAGAAATCTAATCGAAAAATTTCAAAAATATATTGACGAAAAACTTAAGTTGAAAATTTCTGTTAATGAAAATCAACCTATAATCGTAACACCTATAGCGATAAAATGTTATGAAAATAACATCTTTTTCAATGTTTATTGTAGCTCAAAGGGAAGAAGTTATGACTTAAAAATAGATGAGGTAAAAATCATTGAACAACTTCCAGTGACTAATAATGGAGCTTTAATAAATTACAATATCTTGTTTAAATTGAAAGGCAGACTCGCAAGCGGATATGTTTTAAAAAATGGTGAAAGAATAATTGAAAGCCTTGATAACGGAGAAATTATTGTATTAAACAATAAAGAGCCAGAAAATTCATTATTGAAAAGATTGATGAGATATGGAATTTTGTGTGAGGTTATTTCGCCATCAGATACAAGAAACAACATGAAAAACTTGATACAAAATACAATAAATTTATATCAATAGATTGTAATTCAATAAAATAGCTTGTCTTTAAAAACTTGACCGTCGATAAACGGTCAAATCTTGTAACATTTTCTTAATGTTTATCATTTCTACTAGTAAAATTTTTCCTTTATCTTTGTTAGGTTAGTATGAACAATCTAAAAATAACTCCCATTGTAAATTATTCTCAAAATTACAACATCAAAAAAACAGTATCTAATCCTCAAAAGACGATTAGTGGAAATTCCTCACTCCCTATAATGTCTGGGATTTATTACAATCCGTCTTTTGGTTTAAATAACCCTCAAGCTGCTCTGTATAGGGCAAAAAATATTCAAAAACTATATGCCAAAAAAGATGTTCCATACCTTCTTCCTGATAAAGTTTGGGATAACAAAAAAATATTTGAACATCTTGCTAAGGCTGGAAAATGTTTTGACACCCTTAAGGATCAAAAAAATCTTTGTGCTCAAACACTAACAGCTGCACTATCTTTAATTTTGCCAAAAGAAATTGCTCAAAGAATTCGCATTAAAGAAATGCAAGAATTAGAAGATGATTTGAGGGCAGAAGGTTGCACAAAAGAAGAAATTCGTGAATATATGAATTGTGAAGCCATTACAGACAGTGCATTTGGAGGCGATTCAACTATATATTTGAATTTTAAAGATGGAAAAAAATCACGAACTAATTCTCTCTATCTCAAGAGTGCATTTAAACATGAATTAAAACATGCTTTAACTGCTCAATGTACAAATATTGCTGCTTCTGATGTATACAATGATAAGATAAAAAATAACATTCAAGGGTCTTATCAAAATAATGCATTTTTTGAATTTGAAAATAGATTTGGAGTTGCGGAATCTCTTGCAAATTCAAAAATAAACAAGAAAAATATGTTTGAAAATATTCAAGATTTTACAACAGGAGAATATTTACACTGTAAAGATTCAAAGGAACTTTACAAACATTTTGACAAAGCGTCTGACGAAATTGTAAAAGACACCAAAGAAAAAATTGCAACTGATATAATTTGTCAAAATCTTTACAGAAATTGGCTTGCAGATGGAAGATTGTTGCAAAAACTGCAAAGAGATGGAAAACTTGTCGAAGGTGCAGAAGAAAAAGTAATAATGCATAATCCAAAAAGAGCTAATATGATAAGGAATGTTTTCGCAGAAGGCAGAAGAAGAGCTGAAACATACGATAATCAAGATTTTTGGAGAAGAATGCAACATAGTGCAAAGGATGAAAAAGAAGCCTATGTAACAAATGATGTTTATAGAGAAATTAACAGAAACAACAAACCTGTAATTTCTGAACTAACTCCTCTTGTTTATGCAGAAATGGAAAAATATTTCAAATCAAGAGCTGAAGAAGCTAAGCAGGCTGAAGGGGCAAGTTAGGGTTTTAGTAAGTTTTGAATGGACTTTCTTCTTGTGCAAAGACTGTGCCAGATAAGAGTTGTTTTAATACACTTAGTACTGGGTATTCGCTCTCAAAATGTCCAACATCAATCAAGGCAATGTCAGATTCAACTGCTGTGTGATATTTCAAATCCCCTGTTATAAGTACATCTGCACCATTTTGTAATGCGAGTGATGAAAATTCACTGCCACTTCCTGCACAAAATGCTAATCTTTTAAATTTATTTTTTTCTTTCGGATTTACTACACGTACGTAGGGAATGTTTAGTGCTTTTTTTATTTTAAAAATTAAGTTTTCAAGAGTTATCTCGCAATCTACTATTCTTAAAAAATCACCAACTTTTATTCTATTTTTAAACCCCATTAACTTAATCATTGTATCTGTTGTTCCGCCGTCAGCCTTATCAAGGTTTGTGTGTGCAGAATAAATTGGAATCTGTTTGTTGAATGAAAATGGAATAAAAAATAGCGGATGGTGAGCTAAAATCAAGTCACAATTTGAACTTTGCGCTTGCTCAATTATATCTTCCGTTACAGTTAAACAGAGCATAATTTTTTCAACTGCAAGATCACCTTTTGGTTCAATCTGCCAGCCTGAACAATCCCAAGCTTCCTGTGTTTCTAATGGTGCGAATTTTTCAATTGTTTGAATAACTTCTCTTATTTCCATATTGTATCTACAATTCTCTGAGCGATTTCTGTTTTAAGTGCTTTTTCAAATTTTTGAATATTTCCATTTTTATTCAATAGTAAAACCTCGTTATAATCACTTGAAAATCCTGTATCTTTTCTTGAGATATCATTTGCTACAAGATAGTCACAACCTTTTTTTTCAATTTTTTCTTTTGCATTAACGAGCAAATTTTCGCTTTCTGCACAAAAACCAATTACAGTTTGATTTTCTTTTTTTTGTTTACAAATTTCTTTCAAAATATCAGGATTTTTGACGAGATTAAGGGTTATTTCATCTGCATCGGTTTTCTTTATTTTGTAATTTGAAATTTCTTTTGCTCGATAATCGGCAACGGCGGCCGCCATAAAAATACAGTCAGCATTTTTAAATTCTCTTTGAACTTGTTCAAGCATTTCTTTTGCAGAATTTATCATAATTGTTTTGTAAGGTTTGTCGACATGTACGGTAGTGATTAAAACTGTTTCTGCCCCCATTGAATGAACTATGTCTGCAAATGCAATTCCCATTTTGCCTGATGAGTAGTTGGAAATATATCTAACAGAGTCGATTTTTTCTCTTGTTCCACCAGCTGTTATAACGAATTTTTTCCCTTTTAGCCTTTCCGCATTTTTTAGTAACTGTGTTGTTCTATCAAAAATTTTCTCGATTTTACACAATCTTCCGACACCAAAGCATCCGCAAGCTAAAAATCCGCTTTCCGGCTCGCAAATTGAAATTCCATGCTTTTTCAAGGTTATGATGTTCTCAACTATTGCAGGATTATTCCACATTCCTTTGTTCATCGCAGGAGCGATTACAATCGGTTTTGTGAATGCGCACGCAATCGATGTTAAAAGGTTGTCGCAAACTCCAACTGCAATTTTTGAAATTGTGTTTGCTGTTGCAGGTGCAATAACAAATATATCTGATGCATCAGCAAATGAAATATGTTCTGGATTAAATTGTTTTATGTTGAACTCATCAACCTTAACTTCGTGCCCAGAAAGGGTTTGAAGAGTTAATCTTGTAACAAAATTTAGTGCATTTGGTGTTGCAATTACCTGAACATCTGCCCCATTTTTCTTAAACATCCTTATAAGGTTGCAAATTTTGTATGCAGAAATTCCACCAGTTATCCCAAGTAAAATCTTTTTTCCTTCAAGCATCAATTATCTCCAGTAACTTATTAACGGTATCGTCAACGGTATCATTAACAACCACATAATCAAATTTTTTTGAATTTTCTATTTCAAATTCGACAAAGTTCAATCTCTTTAATATTGCCTCTTCCGATTCGGTATTTCGTCCCCTTAAACGTTTTTCGAGTTCTTCTACTGATGGCGGTGCAATAAAAATCATAATACAATCTGGCATTTTTTCTTTAACTTGTAGAGCACCCTGTGTGTCTATTTCAAGCAAAACATTTTTATCTTTAAGTTCATTTTCAACAACAGTTTTTTTTGTCCCATAAAAGTTTCCTGAAAACTCTGCCCATTCCAGAAATTCCTCATTTTGAACAGATTTTTCAAAATCCTCTCGTGAAATGAAAAAGTAATTAACTCCGTTAACTTCCCCAACACGAGGCTTTCTTGTTGTGCAAGAAATTGAAAACTCAATATTATCCTGTCTTTTTAAAACTTCTTTCAAGACAGTACCTTTTCCAACGCCGGATGGACCAGAAATTACAATAAGCTTATTTTTCATAAAAATATTATAGAACAAAAATATTTTGTGATAAAATGAGTTCAAAAGAGGGTAGTAAATTATGAAAATGTCAAAACTTTTTGTCCAAACTTTGAGAGAGTTTCCTTCAGATGCAGAAGTTGTATCTCACAAACTTTTAGCAAGGGCTGGTTATATTAAAAAACTTACATCTGGAGTTTATTCTTATATGCCATTGATGTGGAGAGTTTTAAAGAAAATCGAAAATATTACACGTGAAGAAATGGATAGAGCAGGAGCTCAAGAACTTTTGATGCCATTTGTTCAACCACGTGAGTTGTGGGATGAATCTGGACGTTGGGAAGTTTATGGTCGTGAGTTGATGCGACTTAGAGATAGACACGACAGAGAAATGTGCTTAGGTCCAACACACGAAGAAATTATTACATCGGTTGCAAGAGATGTTTTGAAATCTTACAAAAATCTTCCTGTAAACTTATATCATATCCAATTAAAATTTAGAGATGAAGTTAGACCTCGTTATGGACTTATGAGAAGTCGTGAATTCATAATGAAGGATGCTTATAGTTTTGACTTAAATGAAGAAGGCCTTGATAAAGAGTACAAGAATATGGCACAAGCTTACACGAAAATCTTTGAAAGATGCGGGCTTGAAACAAAAGCTGTACAATCTGATTCGGGAGCTATCGGTGGTAGTGTTAGCCACGAGTTTATGGTTATAACAGACACAGATGCAGGAGAAAACGATGTTTTCTATTGCGATAAATGTGATTATGCTGCAAATTCAAATCACGCGGAATCAAGATTGGAAGATGCTGTAACTGATGGAAAATTCGAAAAAGCAGAAATCGTTGATACTCCTAATACAACGACAATTGAAGCTTTGTCTGATTATTTAAAAATTCCTTCAACAGTTATTTTGAAAACACTTGTTTATATTGCAGATAAAAAACCTATTTTAGCTTTAATAAGAGCTGACAAGGCAGTGGAAGAAACAAAATTGATGAACGCAGTTGGTGCTATCGATATAAGAATTGCTACTGCAGCAGAAATCGACGAGCTTCTCACCGGCAAAGGCTTCAATGCGGCTAAAGGTTTTATTGGACCAAATGGAATGGATGGAATTCCTGTTATTGCAGATGAAACAGTAAAAGATATGAAGAATTTTGTTGTTGGTATAAATCAAGCTGACAAGCATCTTGTTGGTGCAAATTTATCAGACATTAGAATCGACAAATATTGTGATATAAGACTTGTTGAAGCAGGTGAATTTTGTCCACAATGTGGTGCTCCATTGAAGGTTACAAAGGGAATTGAGGTTGGCAACATCTTCAAACTTGGCACAAAATATTCAAAGCCAATGAATGCTGTTTACACAGATGTTGACGGAAAAACAAAACCTTATGTTATGGGCTGTTACGGTATTGGTATAACAAGAACAGCAGCTGCTGCAGTTGAAAAACACCACGATGAACACGGTATAAAATGGCCTTTGGCAATAGCGCCTTACCATGTGGTTGTTGTCCCTGTTAACGTTAAGGATGAGTTGCAAGTTGAAACAGCACAAAAAATTTACGACAAACTTCTCGATGCCAATGTAGAAGTTGTTCTTGATGATAGAGAAGAAAGAGCTGGTGTAAAATTCAAAGATGCTGATTTAATCGGCTTCCCTTACAGAATTACAGTTGGAAAAACAATTCAAGAAGGTAATGTTGAGTTTAAAACTCGTCAAACTGGCGAAGTTACAACAATGACTCCAGATGAAGCTGTTGATAAAATTATCAACATCGTAAAGGGTTAGATTATGTGGCAAGTTCTACTTACTTTAATTATCATTGCGGTTTTGTTCCTCGCAAACCCGCTTAAGAATACTTCTTTTAAATCGGATAAGAAAACACAAAATCAAGTTGAACAAAAGGTAAATGAAGTTACACAAACTGTTCAATATGCAAGAGAAGTTCAACAAAGAGAAATGGAAGGTCAAGAAAATGAGTAATGAGTGTATTTTTTGTAAAATCGTAAATGGTGAAATCCCTTCAAAGAAAGTTTATGAGAATGATTATGTAATAGCCTTTGATGATATAAATCCGAAGGCAAAAATTCATACTCTTGTCGTTCCAAAAGAGCATATTGAATCTTTTAACGAACTTGAAGATGAAAAACTTATGGCTGAGATTTTAAAAGCGATAAAAGAAGTTGTAAAAATTAAAGGAATCAAGTCCTATAAGCTTCATGTAAATACAGGAAAAGAAGAAGGTCAAATTGTAATGCACCTTCACTTCCACATTTTGTCAAACACAGTTGAAAGGATTTAAATAATGGAAAAATTTTACAAGGAGATAACTCCAGCAGGTTATGGTATTGCAATCAAACAAAAAGAAATTTTGTTTTCAGAACAATCACCTTTTCAAAAGGTAGAAATTTTTGAAAGTGACTCTGAACTTGGACGTGTTTTGACGCTCGATGATTTGATGATGACAACAGAAGGTGATGAGTTTTGCTATCATGAAATGATTGTGCATGTTCCATTGATGAACCACAAAAATCCAGAAAACGTATTGATAATTGGCGGTGGTGATGGTGGTACAGTAAGAGAAGTTTTAAAACATGACACTGTAAAAAGAGTTGTTCTTTGTGAAATAGATAAGATGGTTGTTGATGCTTGTAGAAAATATCTTCCAACAATATCTTGTGGACTTTCAGACCCTCGTGTTGAAATTCTTTATGAAGATGCAATTGAATATATTAAAGACAAGAAAAATGAATTTGACGTTGTATTGATTGATTCAACTGACCCTATGGGTCCTGGAGAAGGATTATTTACAGAAGAATTCTATACAAATGTTAAAAACTCATTAAAAGAAGGTGGGATTGTTGCAGCGCAATCAGAATCTCCAGTTGCCTTCAAAGGAGATGTCAAAAAGATGTATTCGCTTTTGCATAAAGTATTCCCTATTTGCAAGGCTTATACATCAAATATTCCGACATATCCGGGAGGATACTGGGCTTGGGCATTCTGTTCACAAAACGTTGAACCTTTGTCTTACATAGATGAAAGAAGATGCGAAGAAATTACAAAAACATGTAAAATTTACAACAAAGAATACCACATGGCTCGTTTTGCTCTTCCAAATTATTTAAAAGAAATAGTATAAAAAACTAAATAGTAATGAGTTATTGAAAAATGATTAGAGAAATATTAGGAGAGCTTTTCCATAAAGAATCATTTTTGTTATTCTTTACTGTGCTGTCGTATATTTTAGGGATTGTAGGATTTTTCTGCGATTGTTCAGTCCAAACTCTTACAATCCTTACGGCAATCCTTTTATTGTTTTTAGTAAAAAATTATGTTGGTTGGAGATCAGCTCTATTTTGGGTTGCTATATTTTTTGTCGGTTACTTTAATGCAGAATTAAGAATAAAAAATTCAGATGAATTGTGCGTTATTGCCCCACAAAATGTTTCTATTTCTGGACAAGTAGTTTCAATTCCAGACGACGGTTTAAAAAGTCGTACAAGATTTTTCTTTCAAGTTGATAAGGTTAAATTTGCAGATAAAGTAGAGAATGTAAGTGCAAAAACCTTTGTAAATGTAAATGGAAATGGTGATTTTAATATTGGCGATTACTATGAAATAAAAGGAAAATTAAGAGTTCCTTCAAATGTTTCAAATCCTTCACAGTTTGATTATGGGAAATATCTTCAAAACTTTAACACATTTACGACGTTATTTGCGCAAATAGACGACTGTAAGCAGGTTAATATTCAACTCAAGGGCAGTAAAAAATTTTTAAGAGAACTCAATAATTTGCGACAAGAGATAATTTCCGAACACGCAGAGAATATTAAAAGTCCAAATATTGAAATCTTGGGAGGAATTGTTTTCGGAGATGATGCTGTGTCCCCACCAGATTACATAAAGAAAGCTTTTATAAATTCTGGGATTTTACACATTCTCGCTGCCTCTGGGATGAATGTTGCCTTAATTTACGGGATATGGTTCTTTATTTTAAGTAAATTGAAAATACCTTATAGAGTAAATGTTGTCGGTGGAATTTTTGTTGTGCTTCTGTATACACTAATGACAGGAATGGGAGCATCTGTTATAAGGGCTGCTATTATATTAGAGTTTATTTTAATAGGAAAACTTTTTGACAGAGATGCCGATAGCATTGCTTTGCTATCTTTTGTCGCACTATTGATGTTACTGTTTAATCCTGCCTACATAAATGATGTAGGTTTTCAACTTTCATTTATTGTAACTTTTGGTCTTTTGGTAATGTCTCCACCACTTTTTAAAAAAGTAAATGCTCCAAATTGGTTTTCAAGTTCTGTTTTTATTCCGATTATTGCACAATTGTGGGTTGCACCAATTCAGATGTTTTATTTTAACTCATTTAGTTTGTATTCAGTTATCGTGAATATTCTTATTTTGCCATTTGTCACTGTTATAAGTTTCGGAGGTTTTATAAGCTCTGTACTTGCTATGGTAAAACCAATTGCAAATGTTGTATGTCTTGTCTTTGATTTTGTACTTAATCCGTTTTTGTCTGGTTTAGTTTGGATATCAGATTATTTTTCAAAATTGCCAGCATCTCTTATTGTAATGCCAAAACCATCTTTGCTACAAGTTCTCCTATATTATATTTTGCTAATGTTGATAGTTGCAGGATTGAAAAAAGAGTTTACCCGAAAAATATCATTTTCTTGTCTTTTTGTGGTGTTGATAATATTTATATCGGGGCTAAATTTTTCAAAGAGTAGTGAGCTTATAGTCTTTGATGTAAAAAATGCAGATTGCATGTTGTATAAAACTCCTAAAAATAAGTATTTTGTAATTGATACGGGAAAAATGGCTTATGGTAGTGGAAAAAGTCAGTTGAGCTATATTCTTGGAGAATATTTGAAGGACAAAGGAATAAGAAATATAGAAGGGTTGATATTAACCCACTTTGATTCAGATCACGCTGGCGGTGCAGAAGATTTAATACAAGATTTTAATGTAGAACATATTTATGTAAGCTCCCTTAAAAATAAGTCAAGGATTGCACGAAGGATATACAAATACTCACCTGAATTGGTAAGAGGGGGTCAGGAAATATATTCAGAAAACAATTTAAAAATAACAACGTATCTTGCAGGACTTGATGAAGAAAAAGAAAATGAAAATTCTATAATCACATTGATAAGCGAGGGTGATTATAACATCCTTTTAACTGGTGATGCTGGAGTGGAAGCTTATCAAAAAGTGGAAAGATATTTACCTGAAAGAATTGATGTATTGAAGGTTGGACACCACGGTGCAAGAGGTGTTGTTAATAAAGAAATGATTCAAAGATTAAATCCAGAATACTCAATAATCTCAACGGGTACAAATAATTATGGACATCCTAACAAAGTTATTTTAAACATATTGAGTCCTACAAAAATTTTAAGAACAGATAGAAATAATGCAATAAAAATAACGAAGGGAAAAGCCTTTGTTTACAATAGCAAAAAGGGTTGGATAGAATAGTTTAGAATTTTCTGAACTTTTATTTTATCCAAACGGCTTATACTGTCGGATATGGTTTTTTCTTTAAAAAAGTCATATTAAATAAATAGAAAACAAATGGTTTGTAGGAAAAAAAGGAGAAACCCGTTATGAAAAAATCGTTAATTGCATTGTTTGCTGTAGTTGCATTGACAATTACGACACAATCTGCGTTTGCAGGATGCCCTTGTAATAAAACAATATCACCATGTGATCAAAAGGTAAGTCCTTGCGAACAAAAACTTAACCCTTGTGAAAAGGCTGACCCATGCGAAAAAGTTGATCCATGTGAAGCAAACAGAGAAATGTCATGTGAAGGGTGGTTAACAAGAGCAAGTTTGGATGATTACTTTGTAAGAATGAACTTGAATGATTCACAAGTTTGCGAAGCTATGTCTGCAGTTGAAAACTTCAAATCAAAAACAAAAAATTTCAGAAATTCAAATGGCGAATGTGAAACAAAATGTGATTGCAGAATGTACAGACAAGCGTTAAAAGAATTGGATTGTGATATGAAGAAAATTATTTCACAATGTCAAAAAGAACAATACAAAGAAATCAAGGCTGAAGTTAAATCACAAGTTAAATGCTGCCATAAATGTTTAATAAATCCTTTCAATCGTTGTGCATCATGTGATGAATGTAATGATTAGTATTTAGCTTGAGATAGCGAAAAAACATCACCGACTGGGTGATGTTTTTTCGTATCAAAGTTTTTATAAATTAAATGCAGGAAAAGGAGGAAAAAAATGGATGAAAAATTAAAAGAAATGAGATATGACACAAAAAGAGCTGAAAAATTTTTCACTAAAATGATGGCATATACTTTAGGTCCGGTAGAATTAAAAAATTTATCAGAAAATGGTAAGGTTGTTATTATTGATGTTAGAGATAAGGAAGATTATGATGACGGACATATTCCAAATGCTATTTCAATACCACGAAAAGAGTTGGATGATAGGTTGAATGAGTTGTCAAAAGATGTTGTACATGTTGTTTACTGCTACAATCAACAGTGTCATCTTGGTGCTTGCGCTTGTAGACTATTGGCAAGTAAAGATTATCCTTGTATGCTTCTTGAAGGCGGATATAAAACTTGGACAGAAGATTTTAGATTTGCGGTAACAAAATAGAAATTTAATTAAAATTGGAGAGGCTTTTGCCTCTCTAATTTTAAGTTTACAATTTTTTTGTTTAATGTAAAATCAAAATATGGAAAGATTTTATTTAACAACGGCAATTGATTATGTAAATGGCACTCCACATATTGGACATGCCTATGAAAAAGTTATATCTGACGTTATTGTCAGACATTTTAAACAAAGATGTAATGACGTGTTTTTTTTAACAGGAACTGACGAACACGGTATAAAAATACAAAAAACGGCGGCAAGCAAAGGAATTTCTCCAAAAGAGATGTGTGATGAAAATTCACAATCATTTAAAGATGCTTGGAAACGTTTGGATATAGATTACGATAAGTTTATCAGAACAACAGATGACTACCATGAAAAAGCAGTACAGAAGATATTTGAAAAGCTTTTAGCACAAGGTGATATATACAAACATTCATATACAGGTTTGTATTGCAGTGGATGTGAGGTATTTTTAAATCAAAAAGATTTAACTGAAGATGGGTTATGTCCAATCCATGGGAAAAAACCAGAAGAAATTTCAGAAGAAAATTACTTCTTTAAGTTATCAAAGTACAAAGATGCGATAATCAAACACATCAAAGAAAACCCAGATTATATTGTTCCAGCATTTAGGGCATCAGAGGTATTAAATCAGCTTGAAAATATTGAAGATATTTCAGTTTCAAGAACAAAAGATAACGTATCTTGGGGTGTTCCTGTCTTGAGCGATAATAATCAAGTAATATATGTATGGATTGATGCTCTTTCAAACTATATAACAGCATTAGGATATGACACAGAAGAAAAATCAGAAATGTTTGAAAAATATTGGAAAGAGTCACACCATGTAATAGGAAAAGATATATTGAAATTCCATAGTATATATTGGAGTGGAATATTATTGGCATTAGGTTTGCCATTACCAAAACAATTATTTGTGCATGGATTTATAAACATAAATAAAGAAAAGATGTCAAAATCTACTGGCAATGTTATATCTCCACAAACGGTATTAGATGCATGGAAACTGGAAGAACCAGATGCTTTTAGATATTATATGGCAACAGCAGCACCGGTTGGAAAAGACGGAAACTTTTCAGACGAGGATTTTAAAGAAAAGGTAAATGTAGATTTAGCCAATAATATGGGCAACTTATTAAATAGAACGTTATCAATGCTTGTGAAATATTTTGATGGGGAAATAAAACCTGAATTTAAGGTAGAAAACCCTATTGAAACAGAGGTTGTAAAAGAGAGAGTGAAATCTCACTTTGACAAGTTTGAAATTCAAGAAGCTGCAATGGAGATAATAGAGCTTGTAGACAAGACAAACAAGTATGTAACAGAAAAGGCACCGTGGACACTTGCGAAAGAAGGAAAAATGGAAGAGTGTGGGCAGGTGTTAACGAATGTTCTTGATGTAATGAGTGTAGTTAGCAAGTTGATATATCCATATTGTCCGAACATAGCAGAAAAGATGTCAAAGCAGTTGAAGATAGATTTAAGCAAGAAATTGGACGAAGCAGACGAAATAAAAGTTGGAAAATTGATAAACAAAGAGGAAATCCAACCAGTATTTTTGCGATTGGATAGTGAGTTTGCTACTAATAAAAAGTAAGAGGTTGACAATTAAATATTTTTCGCATAGTATAGAAATATGCAAGCGGGCGTTTAGCTCAGTTGGTAGAGCGCTTCCCTTACAAGGAAGATGTCGGGAGTTCGAGCCTCTCAACGCCCACCATAAAAGACCGAATAACATTTGTTAGTCGGTCTTTTATTTTGCTTTTTTATGCGAGAACTCCCACCAAGCGAAGCTTGGTCAGGTGGGTTCGGCGCGAGCGAGCAGAGGCTGGAGAGCTTTTGCGGAGGTGATGAAATCACAGAAGCAAAACTCGGAATTGCCGTTTAATGCGAGCGAGCAAGACAAGCCTCTCAACGCCCACCATATTGGACAATATACCTTCAAACATTGGTTTGAAGGTATTTTTTATTGTAAAACTGCACTTCTCACCGTCAAAGTAAAAGTTCGAACATATAAGTTTTAGAAATAACCGTTTATTAGTTGAAGTTTGGCGAGAATACCACTGTGGTGCCTTTCTGCAAAGTTCGAGCATGTCCTCCGCTCTCTTCATATTTTCTTCATTTTCATGCGACATTTCGTTTTTTGATTCTTTACCTGTCGTAAAGATATTTATAATTACAAAATTTTGAACGTAAATTTTTGTAATTATATTTCATTACAGGGTTGAAAATATTTGTGTAATGGTATATAATTACAGTATGAAGGTCAAAGAACTAATAAAGTTAATCGAAAAAGACGGTTGGTTTCAAGTTGCTCAAGTTGGCAGTCACAGACAATATAAACACAAAATAAAATCTGGTCGTGTGACCATTGCTGGTAAATTATCTAAAGATATGCCGACAGGTACACTAAACTCTATCTTGAAACAGGCAGGCTTAAAGGAGGTTTAATATGCTTGATAATTATTTAATTATTATCGAAAAATCTAAAGATGGATATGGGGCATATTGTCCTGATGTACTTGGTTGTGTTGCCATTGGAGATACTCCTGAAGAAGCACGTAAGGAATTTTTGGCAGCCCTTGAACTCCATTTTGAAGGATTAAAAGAAGATGGTTTACAAATTCCAAAACCTTCATCATCTTTTGCATTTTCATCTGAAGATTGTACAGGGGTGTTAAACGTAAGGTGTAAAAAATCAACACATTTAAAACTTGTAAAGCTTGCAGAAAAAGAAAATGTATCTGTTTCTCATTTGGTTAATGATGCAATAATCAAACAGTACGGCTAATTTTATTATGTGAAAAAACGAAAAATCATGAAAGATTTTTATAAAATTAAGCAGGAAATTAGATTAGAAAATTACCTTTTTCATTTGCTGAATATCGTGATGCGTATATAGAACTTCAAGAGCATCCGGAAAAAAGAAAACTTGTACCTTATTGTAATTTATATGAAGTTTACGATAGATATATAAAAGAAAGTGGTTTTTCGCAGACTATTAAATTAGGCGACGATAATAGTCTTATTTATGATTATTTATTGAATACGGTATATTTAAACACAATTCAAAATGCTATTTTAAGTAGCTTTAAACGTCATTTGAACATTATTGTTTTTGTTATATAATCCTCTTATGTTTGATTATCTTAAAGGGTCATTAGCTTACAAAAATGCCAATTCTTCTGCCACTATTGAAGTAGGTGGAATAGGTTGGCTTGTTAACCTTACTCAAAAGGATTACAACTCTTTGGGGGATATCAATTCGCAAGTTAAAGTATTTACTGTCTTAATTCATAAAGAAGATTCCATGACGCTGTTTGGTTTTTTGAAAAAAGAGGCAGCTGATATCTTTAAAATCCTTATTACTGTTTCTGGTGTTGGTCCAAAAACTGTTATGCTTTTGCTTGACGAGTTTGAACCTTTTGATATTATTTCTCTCGTCATAAACGGTGATTACAAAGAACTTACAAGAACAAAGGGAATTGGGGCTAAGGTCGCTCAAAAAATCATACTTGAACTGAAAGATAAGTTGATAAACATGCAGCTTCCTATGGTAGACAGTACTGAAGTTGCAGATACGCAGTCTGTGCTTGATGCACAAGCCGTGCTTTTGTCGTTGGGATATGACAGAGATGAAATTAAAAAGGCTATTTCAAGTGCGATGAATTTCGTCAAAAAAGATGCTTCGGCAGAGGAAATTCTAAAAGAAGCTTTAAAATTTTTAGCTATATAGTTATGTAACATAAACTTAATATTTACCCTTTAACATGGCAATAAATTGCATTTTGAGGTTTTTGTCACTATGTAGGTAAAGGGTATATTATGGTAAATTCTATTTCTCAAAATATGGCATCTCCAGTCCAAAAGAGAACAAACGCAAGTATTTTCTACATAAACGATGTTCATGGTAGAACTTCAAATATGGAAAAAATTACAAGTGCATCTCAAACTTTTGACACATTTACACCAAGTAGTGTTGATAAGTTGAAAATGTGCTCTGGCGATACAATGTTAGGTCAAAACCCAAAAGTAAATACTGCTGCAAATAAGTTTTTGAACATAAATAATATTATGGCAACAGTTATCGGAAACCACGAATGTGATCAAGCCCCAACCTCTCTTGCATCAATAATTAAAGATGCTAAATATAAAATTTTAGGACACAACGTAAAAGTTGCAAAAGGTTCAGAATTTGACGGAAAAATTACTAAATCTTATATTCAAGAAGCAAATGGCAATAAATACGGAGTTATTGCTCTTATGCCATATGACTTGTATATAAGAATAAAAAGCAAAGATCAATACAGCAAAAACCTTGAAGTTAACCCTCTTGAACAAACTATAAAAGATGTTCAACAAGAAGTTGACGATATGAAAAAACAAGGGGTTAACAAAATTATCGTGTTGTCACACACAGGCTACGAGCAAGAAGTTAAACTTGCAAAGGCTGTAGAAGGAATTGATATTATCCTTGGTGGTCACTCTCACGATTTAATTAAAGGCATTGAAGAAGGTAAAAACTTGTTCTATTCTCCTCGTACAGGAGAACCAACAATCATAACTCAAGCTGGTCGTGACGGAGATCATTTTGGAATTTTAAACGTTGAGTTTGATGAAAATGGTGTTATTAAAAAAGCTCAAAATAATGTCTCAAAAGCTGCTAACTTCCAAAGAAATTTAGCTTTAAGAGAAATTTTTGATGAAGTTATGGGAAAAGCTCAAGTTATAGGTACTATAGCTACCGCTGCGCCAATGCCAGAACAAATTCTTAAGGAAGAAAACCCTCACGCAAGTTTTATTGCGGACATTATGCGTAATGAATTGAAGTCCGATATCGCAATGATAAATGCTGCAAACTTGAGAGGCTGTTTTGAAGCAGGAAAAATTACTGATAGAGATGTTTCAAGCACAACTCCTTTCAAAAACAAAATGTTAGTTATCAATTTGACTGAAAAAGAAATTGTTGACACTTTGAAATATGCATCTTCTTCTATGACTAAAAATGATGGTAAACCAGGATTGATGCAAGTTTCTGGATTGAAATATACAATTAACAAAAAGGGTGAACTTTTAGACTTGAAATACACTGACAAGCAAGGTAAGGAAGTTTCAATTGATGTAAACAACCCTAATATCTTCAAAAAATACTCTGTTGCGGTAGATGATTTCTGTGGAAAAGGCCGTGACGGATTTACGATGATGAATAAATTTAATGACCCTGATACAAAGGTATATGATTTTGATAAGGATAAGTTAGCAATTGATTACATCAAACGCCAAACTGAACCTATCAATATTCAAAAAGACGGCAGAATAAAAATTGTTGATTAGAGAGATAAAAAGGGGCAAGGTTTTAACCTTGCCCCTTAATTTTTTTATTTTTTCATATCTTCTTTAATCTACTTTGTTTGTTGAAGTTTTTGTTCTATTTTTTCTGGTTTATAGTCCTCATTTATGAACTTAATATTTGCACTGCTTTTGAGTGATGTAATAAGGTTTTCAAGAAGTTTTACTTGTTTTTCAACAACCAAATATTTTTTGATATCTTCTTTTACCTTTTCATAAGGTTCAGTACCGGCTTTCATTCTATCTGTAACCAAGATTATGTGGTATCCGTAGTCTGACTGAACGAGGTTACTTACTTTATTTGGTTTTAGTGAGAAAGCAGCTTTGGAGAAAGGTTCTACCATATCTGTGCTTGCAAAGAAACCTAAATCTCCACCTTTTTCACCACTTGCAATATCTTCAGAGTATTCTCTTGCCAATTTTGCAAAGTTATTAGGGTTTTTTTGTGCTTCCGCAAGAACTTTTTGAGCTTTATCTTTTCTCAATTGTAGTTGCTTATTAACTTGTTCTGTTATCTGAGCATCTGTAAGAGATTTATTTTCAGGTTTTGCTGTGATAGCATCTCTTATTTCTTTTGGGTTTGCAGAGATTAGAATGTGAGAAGCTCTAACTCTTTCTGGGTATTTGAATTTTTCTGGGTTAGATTTGTAGAAATTTTTAGCATCATTATCAGAAACTTTTACATCTCCAAGCATAGATAGTAATTTTTTCATTTTTAATTCTGCAACCATATCTTTTTTAAATTTGTCATTTGAAATTCCGTTTTGTCTTAAGATTTCTTGTAATCTCTCTTTTGAACCAAATTTGTCGATAATATTTTTCAACTCTTGTTCTTCTTCTTGAGAAGTTACTTTTATTCCTCGTTTTTCAATTTCTTGATTAACGAGTTCTCTAACAACGAGTTCATTGACTACTCTGTCTTTAACCAAGAGGTAAAGAGGGTCATTTTTATCTTTTTGCAAGTCAACGCCTTTTGCTTGTTGAGAGAAAGTTTCAAAGGCGTTATCGAAATCTTGTTGAGTTATTTTTTTATCATTTACTGTAATAATTACATCTTTATTGTTAACAGCACATCCAGTTAAGAGGACTGCTGATAGGGCAATTGTTGCGAATAGTTTTTTACTGTTCATTAAGAATACTCCTTATTTATTTTTATACTCGTGTATAACTTTACGAATATAATAAAACAAATCGCATAAAATGTTAAATACTTCATCAAAATTTATGTGAGAATTGTTAAGCAAAATTATTGAATTTCCGTCTGGGCAAGTTTTTGGGGCTTGAACAAATTTTAAGTATTTTAAGATATTTTCAGGTAAATTTTGCTTAATAATTTGGTATTCTGCTTTGCAAAACGGCGTATATATTCTTATGCCATCAGCGGTTTCCCTTATAACACTTATCTTAGCATCTGTTGCGTAGAGTCGAATTCTTATGAGTTTGATGAGGTTTTCAACAGGTTTTGGAATTTTAGCAAATCTATCTTTCCATTCTTCATAAATATAATCAAGTTCAGTATTTGATTTAACATCTGCAAGTCTTTTATACTCAATCATTTTTTGTTCTGAGCTATCTGTCATATCGTCAGGAATAAATGCAGTTACGTTTATATCTGTGATTGTTGGAGTTTGTTCTTTTTCTTTTTCACCCTGAATTTCATTTACTGTTTCTTCAAGAAGTTGGCAGTAAGTATCAAAACCAACGTTAACCATATGACCGTGTTGTTTTGTTCCAAGAATATTTCCGACACCTCTTATTTCGATATCACGGAGTGCAATTTGATAACCACTACCGAGGGTTGTAAATTCTTTAATGGCATTCAATCTTTTAACCGCTTCTGGGGTGAGAAGTTTTTTCTTGTCGAAGAAGCAATAGCAGTAAGCTTGTCTTTCACTTCTTCCAACTCTTCCTCGAAGTTGGTATAATTGAGCTAAACCAAACTTGTCTGCATCATGTATTATCATTGTGTTTGCGTTTGGAATATCAAGACCTGATTCAATTATTGTAGTGCAAAGCAATACATCGAATTCCCCTGCGGCAAAATCGGTCATTATATCTTCAAGTTCACTTTCTGTGAGTCTGCCGTGACCAACCCTAATTCTTGCGTTAGGGACAATTTCCTGCAATTTTTTTTGCATTTGAAGGATGCTTTCTATTCTGTTGTAGAGGTAAAAAACTTGTCCATCTCTATCAAGTTCGTGCATGATAGCAGTTTTAACCATATTTTCATTAAACTCTCCAACCATAGTTTTGACTTGAAGCCTGTTTTGTGGGGGCGTGTTTATAAGGCTCATATCTTTTATGCCGGAAAGTGACATGTAAAGAGTTCTTGGAATTGGGGTCGCCGACATTGTTATAACGTCAATGTTTTCCTTCAATTCTTTAAGTTTTTCTTTGTGTCTTACCCCAAATCTATGTTCTTCATCAATTACAAGTAAGCCTAAATTTTTTATCACGACGTTTTTTTGAAGGAGTTTATGAGTAGCAATTACGACATCACATTCTCCAGTTGCAAGTTGTTTTAAAATTTCTTTTTGCTCTTTTGAAGATTGAAATCTGCTCAAAAGTCTTACATTAACCCCAAAAGGTTTAAATCTTTCTTCAAAAGTTTGAAAATGTTGCATAGCAAGGATTGTAGTAGGGACGATTACAGCCGCCTGTTTTCCAGAGGCGATAGCTTTAAAGACCCCTCTGATTGCGACTTCTGTTTTTCCAAATCCAACGTCACCACAAACAAGTCTGTCCATTGGAATATCAGATTCCATATCAGCCTTGACATCATTTATTGCCTTCATCTGATCTGGAGTTTCTGTATATTCAAAAGCATCTTCCATTTCAACTTGCCAAGGAGTATCAGCATCAAATTTGATACCCTTTGAAGCTTTTCGTTTTGCGTAAAGTCTTAAAAGATCGTATGCAATTTTCTCGACTTCTTTTTTAACATTTGCTTTAGTATTTGCCCAACTACTTCCCCCCATTCTTGAAAGAGCAGGTTTAACAGTTCCAGCACCTCTGTATCTGCACAAAAGGTTAATTTGTTCCGCCGGCATGTAAAGTCTGTCGTTATTTGCATACTCAATTGTTAGATAATCTTTATACTGTCCGTCAGTTTCTTGTCTTGAAAGCCCTTTGTAAATTCCAATACCATGTATTGAATGTACAACATATTCACCATCTTTTATGTCATTTATGCTCTCAATAAATTCTTGCTTCTCTTTATAATATGAACGTCTTTTTTGGGTTATCTCCTTCGAACGCTTGTTGAATAACTCTCTATCTGTTAATAAAATCATTTTGAGTTCGTGCAAGATAGAGCCTTTAGCTGAAATACTTTCAATTATTTCATAATTTTCAATACCGTTTACCTGCAAAACCTCCTCAACTCTCTTTGGAAAGTCTGTCGAGATGGTGATTTTATAATCTGGATATTTTTTTAGTTCTTTTACAACATTTTCAAACCCATTTATAGCAAATCCCTCTGAATTTAAGTCAAGAATATCATCTGATATAAAATCAAGAAAATTGTTTAACCCAACCTTCTGCAAACCCTGAACTTGAGAATAAAACTCATCTTTTGAAAAATGATTTTTTTCTTTAAGCTCATAAATCAAACCAAGTTTTAAATTTTCAAGATACTGTTCATCAAAATTTTTCTCTATAAGCTCGTATTTTGAAAATATTTCAGACATCTCATCGAAAACAACAATGTAATTTTTAAGATAATCAAAAACACTTACTAAATTATCGTTAAAATAACTCTGGTAAACGTTAATTCCCTCAAAATACCCACTATCCTCACATTCAAAAGGAAGAATATTGTCAGAATATAAAAATTTATATACAGGTTGAATACTTACTTGTTTTATCTTTTCAATGCTGCGTTGAGTTTCGTTGCTGAAATATCTAATATCAACAATTTCATCTCCCCAAAGTTCAATTCTGACAGGATTGTCAGAGAGCGAGAAAATATCGATAATGTCCCCTCTTATGGAAAATTCTCCGATGTCACTTACAGTAACAGTCCTTTTAAATCCAAGATTTATAAGAGTCTGTGCTAATTTTTTTGTATCAACCTCATCTTCTATTTTGAACTCAAGAGAATTCTTGCGAAAAAATTCCCTGCTTGCAAATTTTTCACAAAGAGCTTTTATCGGAGCAATTACAAAATCAGGGCTTGATTTTAAAATTTTCATCTGCTCTGCATAGACATATAAATCCGGTTGAAGCGTTTCATAAAATGATAGGTTTTGATAAGGGAGTATGTCTGCCTTGATATCAAAGAGTTTTTTAAAATCGTTTTGATATCTTAAAGCTCCCTGCTCATCAGATGTTACAAAAAGAATTTTCTTATTAGAGAGGTTTTTTATTTCATTCAAGGTTAACATCCTTGAAAATCCAGTCAAACCAGTCACGGTAAAGGATTTACCGCTTAAAATATCATTTTTAAACTGAAAGAATTTGCTAAAATTTCTAAAACTCATTATTTTTTTGCATTAGGGCTTTCGTAATTTATACCCAAATCTTTTAACGCATTTATAAAGTGTTGAGCACAAGCTTTTTGAACTTCTGGAGGAACAACTCTTAAAAGTTCAACAGTTTTAGAGATAACTGGATCATTATCATACCAACGATTTCCGTTAACTGGTTTAACCATTTCATAGAATCTATCAATAGCTTCTTTAGAAACTTGTTCCTCAATTTTCGCAAGAAAGACTTCTGCTTGAGATTTTAACTCATCCTGATAATTTTTTAAAAGTTCAACCACTTCCAACAAAAGTGGATCATGATCATACCATCTTTTATATGTGGGACTCATTACACAATCCTTTATTTAAACTACCGTCTGAAATTGTAACACGTTCGATTTTTCCACCGAGTTGTCTAATTTTTTCTTCGAAATTTTCATATCCTCTGTCAATGTGATAAATATCATCAACAGTGGAAGTGCCTTCTGCCATAAGCCCTGCAACAGCAAGAGCTGCACCGGCTCTCAAATCACTTGCCCTCAAGCCTGCACCAGTAAGTTTTTTCACACCCTTTATAATTGCATGATTTCTTTCTTGATGAATATCCGCACCCATTCTTCTTAAATCTGGAACTTGCATAAATCTATTTTCGTAAAGGCTTTCTGTGATTATGCCAACCCCGTCGGCAGTTGTCAAAAGCACCATAGCCATTGATTGCAAATCCGTAGGAAATCCTGGATAAGGTTGAGTTACAAAGTTTATTGAATTCAATCTGTTTCTACAAGAAACTTCAATTGCAGTTGGTTCAACAAGCTTGATGTTAGCACCCATTTTTAATAACTTATCGTTAAAGAAAGTTAAATGCCCTGGGAAAATATCCTTAATGATAGCCTTTCCTTTAGTTGCAACAACGGCTGTCATATAAGTCCCAGCTTCAATTCTATCAGGTATTGTCGTATATTCAATAGGATGAAGTTGGTTTTGTTTAACCCCGTTTATAACGATTTCAGAAGTTCCTGCACCAACAATGTCAGCTCCCATAGTGTTCAAGAAGTTTGCCAAATCTACAATTTCTGGTTCTTGAGCTGCATTTTGAATTCTTGTTGAGCCCTCTGCAAGCACAGATGCAAGCATAAGGTTTTCTGTCGCACCAACAGAAGGAATATCAAGATAAACGTCAGAACCTTTTAATTTTGAAGCTTTAGCGCAAACATAACCATTTTCAATTTTGATTTTTGTGCCCAAAGATTCAAGTCCTCTGATGTGAAAATCAACTCGTCTTTCGCCAATTGCACAACCCCCAGGAAGTGCTACTTTAGCTTCTTTACATCTTGAAACTAACGCTCCTAAAACAATAAAAGATGCTCTCATTTTAGAAACAAGTTCATAATCTGCCTTAACATTTGTTATATCAGTTGCATCAATTGTAACCGTTTTAGTTGCTTTGTCATGTTCTATTTTTGTACCCAAAGATTCAATAACGTTAAGCATAATCTCAACGTCAGTCAAGTTTGGAACATTATGAATTGTAGTTTTACCTTTTGCAAGAATTGCCGCAGCCATAAGTTTTAGGACAGAGTTCTTTGCTCCGCCTATTGAAACCTCACCCTTAAGTGAATTTCCACCTTTTATTATAAGTCTTTCTGCCACGACACCCCGCTCACTATTTCTACATTTTACCAACATATGATACTACTACCCATTTTTCTTGTAAATACTTTAATCGGAGTAGATTAAAAAAATGTGATGTTTGAGTTAATATATATTTTATGAAAAATGTTGGACAAATATATAAAATTCATTCTGATTTTTACTGGGTAACTTGTGAAGGTACAACCTTTGAATGTAAAATCAGAGAGGTTTTAAAAAAACAAGATGTAAAAGTTTTTGTTGGAGATTTAGTTGAATTTAACATTACGAGTCCAAATACAGGGATTATAGAGGGTATCTTGCCAAGAAAAAGTTTCTTGACAAGACCAAGCGTTGCAAATGTTTCACAGGCTGTAATAATATCGGCTATAAAAGAACCAGAACTTGATTTTGAACAACTAAATAGATATATATCATTTGCTAAATATCACGGAATTAAGACAAAGTTGTGCTTTAACAAAAGTGATTTATCAGAAAATGATGAAATTTTAGAAAAAGTTTTTAGTATATATGAACCATTAGGGTTTGATATTATGTTTACATCAGCCCTTGAAAATATCGGAACAGAAGAATTTAAAGAAGCTTTGGAAGATGAATTGACTGTTTTTTGCGGAAGCTCTGGAGTTGGAAAATCAAGTTTGATTAACGCAATTTTTCCGGATATGCGTTTGAAAACAAAATCTGTAAGTGAAAAAACTCAACGAGGAACACATACAACAAGACATTGTGAAATATGCGAAGAAGGAAAAATAAAAATTATTGATACCCCAGGGTTTAGCAACTTGAAATTTGACTTTCTATTGCCTCATGAGGTTGCAACACTTTTTGAAGAGATAAGAGAATTTTCTAAAGATTGCAAATTTAACAATTGTCTTCACCTACACGAAAAAGATTGCAATGTTTTAAAAAATCTTGATAAAATTGATGAAACACGATATAAAAGTTATGTGTCATTTGTAAAAGAAGCTCAAGATTTTAAAGAGAAACTTCAAAAAGAAGGATTGAAAAAAGAAACTTTCCAAAAAGAAAATTTGAACAAAAAAATTGCAAAAATCAGTGCTCAAAAAAGACAACAATCACGTAACAACCTAAAACAAGAAATATATAAGGAACTTGATAATGAATAAAAATGATTATATTGAATTTATTGAAAAACATTTAGACAAATATTTGGAAGTAAAATATCCAGAAAAAATCTACAAATCAATGAGATATAGTGTACTCGCAAGTGGAAAAAGACTACGTCCTGTAATGTGTCTTGAAGCTTGTAGAATTTTTGGTGGAAAAGTAGAAGATGCAATAAAGTGTGCCTGTGCAATTGAAATGCTTCATGTTCAAAGTTTAATCCACGATGATTTACCTTGTATGGATAATGACGATTACCGAAGAGGTAAACTTACAAACCACAAAGCTTTCGATGAGGCAACAGCAGTGCTTGCAGGTGATGCTCTTTTGAGCTTTGCACCGCAAATGATAATAAGAGATGATAAATTGTCTGATGAAGTTAAATTGAAGGTTTTGAACGAATTCTTTACTGCTGCGGGAGTAGACGGTATTATCTCTGGTCAAATCGTAGATTTAGAGTCAGAAGGTAAATCAATTAACGAAGAAACACTTGAGTACCTTCAAACATACAAAACTTCTGCTCTGTTTAAATTTGCACTCAAAGCAGGAGCAATTATCGCGGGTGCAAATGATATTCAAATTGCTGATATGGAAAAATTGGGTCAAAAATTCGGATTGGCTTTTCAAATCTGTGATGATATTTTGGACGAAACTTCAACTTTTGAAGAACTTGGAAAAACTGTTGGGAAAGATAAAAATGCTCACAAACAAACATATACAGCAATCCACGGGCTTGAAAAATCCAAAAAAGATGTTATTTGCCTTTTAGATGAGTGTTGTGATATAATTGAGCAATATCAAAGTTCTGTGATTTTGAAGCAAATAATTGATGAAGTAAGAGAAAAGGTAAGATGAGCGAATATTATAATACGGGATATGAGGTTTTGTTGATAACTCTTATAACAGTACTTTCAGCACAAATTCTCAAGTTTGTTTTGAATTTATTGTTATACAGAAAGGTTGATTTTAAGTTACTTACAACAACTGGAGGAATGCCAAGTTCTCATTCTGCAAGTGTTGTTAGTTTATCAACAGCGGTAGGTTTTATCTCTGGGTTTGATTCAACTGTTTTTGCCGTTGCGACTGGATATGCTTTCGTTGTAATGTATGATGCAGCTGGACTCCGTCGTGCTTCTGGAAAAATGGCTGTTTGCTTGAATAAAATTATGGACGATTTTTACAAACATAATGTTCAAGAAGTTGGTGGAAAACTTAAAGAACTCTTGGGGCATACTCCAATAGAAGTTTTTGCAGGTGCACTTTTTGGATTTTTTATGACATATTATTTTCATTTTATGGTTTTCGGAGTTTAAATGAAAAAATCGATTAAAATATTAAGCGTATTCCTTTTTTCGTCAGTATTATCAACTGCAATTGCAAACAACTTTGTAAATGACGTTAAGGATATTTCGCTTTCAAAAAACTCAATCGGTAATCTCTCCGTAACGTTGACTACTGATAAGGCAGAATCTTTAAGAACAATAAAAAGAGATGAAAATGAATATGTAATCTTACTTCCTGAAACATCAAGCTCAAAGGTTAATCCAGATTTATCTAATGTTCAGGATTTGGTAAAATCTTGTGAGGTTAAAACACAACCTTATGCAGGTAATATCAAGGGTTATACAAAAATTACGATAAGAACAACAAAACCAGTTCAGGTTAATGCGAAAAACGTTGTGAAAAAACAAGAAGTTGTTGCTGATAAAAAAGAAGTAGCTCTTGAAAAAAAAGTTGAGAAAAAAGTTGAGAAAAATGTCCCTGTTCAGAAAAAAATTGTAAATAAGATTAAAAATACAGTAGTTAGAAAAAATACAACAAAACAAAGGGTAAAAGTTAAATCAAAAAAAATAGAACAAAAACCAACGATAAAAAAAGAGGTTAGAAAAACCGGAGTTGTTGACAATGTTTCAGTAAAGAATTTTGATGAAAGTAAAAATGTTGAAAATAACATTGTAGAAGAAAAAAAAGAAAATCAGTCTGTAAATACAGCAAAAAACACAGCCCCAACGGCAATATCAGAAGAAAAAACAGATACAAATGTTGATTTATCTCCGATAAAGAAAAGCTTTTACACATCTCTTGCAATTACAGCAGTTCTTTTACTTTTGTTGATTTTGCTTAAAATGTTCAATAAAAAATATGCTAATCAAACTATATATAAGCCTACTTCAAGACCAGATTTAGCACAAAATGAAAATACAGATTTTCAAAATGAAGATGTTTTCACACAACCACAAGAAATACATCAAGACATAGATTTTGAAAACAATGATGCTGAGGAAATTGAAAATGTTCCAGAAGTCACAGATGTTCCAGAAATTGTTGACGAAAATCAAAGTGGACAGTTTGATGATGTTACTGAAGAAAATGTTGAGAATAATACGGAAGAGCCATTTGATTTTGAAGATGAGGACTTGAATTCCTATTTTGATGAAGATTTGTCTGTTGATGATGTTTTTGGCAAAGAAGAAAAAGGTGATGTATATAACGATGTTGTTGATAGCAACCAATATGAAAGTAATGATATCTCTCAAAGTTTGCAAGAAACTGATTTAGATAATCAAGGTGCAAGTATTGAAGATACTACACATTCTTATGATGAAGATGAGAGTGCACAAGAAGAATTGCCACAAGAATTGTTACAAGAAGATTTGATAACAGATATTACGAATAATAGTGCAGAAAATGTTGACCTTGAAGAAACACTTAATGTTGATGAAAATGAAGACATTAACGAGGTTGAAAATGTTGAAGAGCAACCTGAAGAAGATTTAGAAAATATTGTTCGAGAAAGTTATCAACTTACTCCAACCAAAACCCTTTATCTTGCTGATTATGATGGCGAAACTGTCTTAATGGCATCTATAAAGGATGAGTTTGTTGTGCTTAAAAAGTTTGATGAAATAATAGATAAACCAATGATTGTAAGAAGAACGGAAAAGAATTCAAAAAAATCAACATATATTGTTCGTGTAGGCTCATTTAGGGGTGTTGTTGAAGTTACGATGAAGAGTGTAGACTTGGTACTTGAATTGTGATGAAAAAGTTTGTTTTAATCTTTGTAATTTTAATTCTTACTTTACTTTTTCAACCAAAAAAATCTGACAATGTTGTTAGGTTTGCTACTTGGGGCTCTCAAAGTGAAATTGAGATAATAAAGCCATTGATAGAGGAATTTGAAGAAAAAAATCCTACTATCAAGGTTGAGTTGATGCACATTCCTCAAAATTATTTTCAAAAAATTCACTTGCTATTCGCATCTAAAATGGCTCCTGATGTAGTATTTATGAATAATCATTATCTTCCATATTTTGCAAAGGCTAATGTTTTGAAGCCAGTAAAATATAATACTGAGGAATATAATAAAAAAGCGATTGAGGCTCTGAGTTATAATGGACAAACGTATGCAGTTCCTCGGGATATATCTTTACTTGTGATATTCAGAAACAGGGAAATATTTAAAAAATGCGGAGTTCCTTTAAAGGGTGATTTAAACTTTGATGAATTTCTTACTGTGACAAAAAATTTATCATCTTGCAAAGCTTTTGGAAAAAGGATATATGGAATAAGTTTTGAAGAAGAGCCGGCTTTATTTTATTTACCTTATTTAATGAGTGAGGGTGGGGAGATAATTTCTCCAGATGGCAAATTTATATTTAACGAGGCTAACAGTCAAAAGGGATTAAAGTTTTATGCAGATTTAAGGAATAAATACCATGTAGCACCGACAAAATCTGAAAGTGCAAATCTGACAGCTGCACAAATGTTTCTAAATGGTAGTCTTGCAATGCATCTTTCTGGGCATTGGCTTGTTCCAAAATATACAAAAGAAGCAAAATTTGACTTTGATGCAATTACATTCCCGAAAGGGCAACAAGGTAGTATAACTCCTCTTGATGCATCTGGGTGGGCGTTATCAAAGGATGCAAGTTCAGAAGCAGAGGAGCTTGTAAAATTTTTATCATCAAAACAAAGTATTGAAAAAATAAACTCTTGTAATCTTGTAATACCTGCAAGATTAGATGTATTTGAAGAGGCATTTTTATCTGATGATAAAAATGCCTCTATCAATGCTGTTTTTGCTAAAGCTCTTAAAACATCTAAACCTACGTCTGTTACGCCAAATTACAATGAAGTATTAAATGACTTAAAGAAGATTGTAGAACCGCTTTTTAATGTTTCACAGTAGCCGCTTTTTGTTTCAAGTAAGCAACGATTTCGCTTATGTCGATATTGATTGAACCGTGGCTTTCTTTAGCGAAAGTTTCTTTTAATTGTTGAGGATAATCATCCATTCCTTGAAGTCTACCGGCTTTGATTTCGTTAATGATGAAATCAACGTGTTTTTGGATAGCTTCTTTTGCTTTTGGATTCATTGTTCTCATATATTCGTTTAGAGTCAAGTGACCTCTATCAGAGTTACATTGTTTGTGGGCAAGAGCCAAGTTAGAAATGTTATCTTTTCCGCTAACAGTAACTTCTTTGTTTATGTTTTTGAATGTTGTTTGTGGTCTGATGTGTTCAACAGATTCAATTGATGGTTCAAGAAGTCTTTGAGCAATTTCTTGATCGCTACGTTGAACAAGACCTTTTTGAGAAGGCATGTTTCTGTTTGTATATTTAGCGATGAAAGCGTTTACATCGTTTCCGGAAGTTGGAATGCTTTCTGCTTTCTTCATAATTTGTTCCATACCTTCAACATCAGCACTGCTTAAGTTGATTTTGTTTAAAACTTCAATAAATTTCTTTCTTTTGAATGGGAATTTTGAATCACCATTTGCCAAAATATTTTTTGATTTTTCTGTTGCTCTCAAAACAGCATCACGAGTTTGTTTTGTCAATGTATTTTTCGCAATTTCATCGATTTCATCCAAAATCTCAGTTTGTGAATTTGAGAAGTGACCGATAGTATTTTTTCTGAAGTTTGTTAAAATTTCAGATAAAGTTTGTTTAGGATTTTTGTTAAAGCTTTCTTTAATCATCTTGAATACTTTTTTTTCAACAGGCATTAAACCGTCTTCGTATTCAGAAATTGTAGAAATCGCTTTTTGTGCGTATTCTGTGCCAGAAAGTTTTCTTGATGCACGTTGTTTGATGACTTCAGGAATAATTTCCTTTTTGCTTTCCAACTTTTGTAAATATTGTCCGGCATCAGCCAACGGATTTTTAGCTGCTTCTTTTTGAATCATTTGAACAATCTTCAAGTCTTTTAAGTCAGCCTTTTTTGCAAGACTTTCTGCCATTTCAGAAAGGTTTCTTGGTACAATACTGTTTGCAATATTCAAAGATTCAATGGCTTTTGAGGACACCATTTTTTGTGCACAGTATAGACAAGGAAAATCGTTTAGTTTTTTTAGTTTGATAATTTGAGGTAATTTTGAATAACTACCGCCAGTAAAGTTAATTTGATAAGGAATATATCCTTTAGGGTATGCGAGTAAATCTCTTTGCACCGGATTTGTTGCAATCGAAGACTTCTTACTCAAAGCTCCGTAATTAACACTGTTGATACCCAAAGCCGAAATTGAATTAACTTTCATAAGTTCCCGTTCCTAACCGGTTTTTCTTACTAAAAAACACACACTACATGGCTATTAAAACACTTCAAGAAAAATTTTTGTTATTTTTTTAACCTAACTTTACAAATGTTAATAAAAATCTTCAAATAAAATAGACAAATCCTTCAAACAGTTGATGCCATTTTGGGGGTATATATCATATATTAACAGTGGGAAAGAAAATCGGGGATTGATTTATTTTGCTTAATTTAGTAGATACAATTGAAAATAAAGAAATTGATGAGTTGAATTACCAATTTTCTTGGTATTGCAATTCTTTTGGTGCAAATATTCAATCTGCGTTCAATGAATTTTATGGTGACAAGTTTCAACTAAAACTTGTATCTTTAAGCAAGAATATAAATGTTTTGTTTCAAGGGGACAATTACTTTGTTACAAAGATTCGTATAAATAAAAATTACGATGTGTATTTCAGATGTTCTTCAGAGGCATTAAGGGTTATTCTTGACGATGTTTTGGGCGAAAATCCAAATTATGATATTTCAGCAATTACAGATGTTGAGGCAAAAATAATTAGTTCTTTTAATGATTTTGCTTATGGAAAAATTATCGATTTTCTTGAAAAACCAGATAAAAACGTAAAGAGAAAAAACTTTGATGTTATAAATTTAACCTTCTTTGTGAAGGGAAAATCTAATGTTTGTGGAAAGTTTATCATTACAGTTCCAAAAAATTTGGTAAAAGTTGAGGTTGTGGAAAATGAACCATATGATGTATCAAGTTTTAACGCAAGCATTTTGGATACAACCGTGAAAATTGGAACGACAAGGTTTAACTTAAAAGATTTAAAATCATTAGAGGTGGGTGACACCGTGGTTTTTGAAAATAGTGACATTCACCGATTATATATAAAATACAAAGATTATGAAAACGATTTTCAACCAGTTATAAACGAAAACATAATATTACAGGAAGATTTTGATGAAGGAGAAGATATGAGCGAAAAAGAATTGCCACAAAATTTGTGGGATAGCATTCAGGTAGATATGGGTGCACAGCTTGACAGTGTTAAGGTAACGCTCGGTGAATTGAAATCAATTGCAAAAGGTCAGGTTATGGATTTGTCCTCAATTTATGACAGCAAAGTTTCTTTAATCGTTGAAAACAGAGTTGTTGCAAAGGGCGAATTGGTAATTGTGAATGATAGATATGGAGTTAAGGTTGATGAAGTGTTTGAGGCATTGGCACAAGATTACAATGCGCCAAGCGAGCCAGCTCCGGTAGTTGAAGAAGTCCCAGAAGAGGTTGTAGAAAATGTTGAAGAAACTGTTCAAGAGCCACAGGAACAGCAACCAGAACAGTCAGAAGAATTTGATTACAGTGACTTCAATTTAGATGAGCAAGATATTTAATTTTAGAAAGGAAAAATGATGGGTTATTCATTACATTTTATAGTTTATACGGCGGCTATGCTTGGAATAATATTCTTGGCAATGCACACATATAAGGCAGTTTATGGTGTGAAAAAAGGCTTAAACACAAGTATTTTAAGTGTAACTGATTCAATGAAATTGACTCCTAAAAAAACACTTTATGTTGTTAAGGCTGGTGGAGAAAGATTTCTTATCGCAAGTGATTTTGATTCAACAACACTTATCTCAAAACTTGATGATAATGAAATGCCATTAGTTAGTGAAGTTCCTAATACAAAGAGAGAAGATAAGAGTGTAAAACTTGCATCTTTTGACGGTATAAAAAGTATGAAAGATTTTGTTTCAAAATCAACAACTTCAACCAAAAAACCGGTAATGAAAGAATTGGCAAGAAAATTACAATGTCTTTAGTGAGGAGTTAGTAGATGGAAAGTGTTATAAAAGATATGAATCCAGTTATACAGATGCTTGTGCTGATGTCAACTTTTTCTCTGTTGCCATTCGCATTTGCGTGTATGACAAGTTTTTTGAGATTTGTAATCGTATTTTCAATATTAAAAACGGCGTTAGGTACGCAACAAGTACCGCCAGCCATTGTTATTATAGGATTATCAATAATTTTGACTCTATATACAATGTCAAATGTTTTTACAAAAATGTATGAGATGGGACAAGTTCCTTATAAGAAAAACGGCGATATTGTACTTGCGATAAGCGAGGGCTCGAAGCCGCTCAAAGAGTTTATGATGAAGCAGACTCGACAAAAGGATTTGGAATTTTTTGTATCGCTTTCAAAAAAAGAAGCACCAAAATCTCCTGATGAGATTACAATTTGGGAAGTTGCGCCAGCGTTTATTATAAGTGAGTTGAAAACATCTTTCGAAATTGGTTTCATGGTATTTGTACCATTTATTGTGCTTGACCTTGTTGTAGCGAATATTCTGTTGGCACTTGGGATGTTCATGTTGTCACCAACAATTATTTCGTTGCCGTTTAAACTGCTAATATTTATTGCGGTAGACGGCTGGGCGTTGATTGTACAAGGCTTGGTAAGCAGTTATAACTAAAGGAGAACTCTTATGGAACTATTGATGGAATATATGGCAAAAGGGTTTATGACCATGCTTATGATATCAATGCCTTGTGTATTGACGGCAGCCGGAATAGGTTTGGTTGTTGGTATTTTGCAGGCGGTAACGCAAGTTCAAGAACAAACTATCGCAGCAGCTCCGAAGATATTAGCGGTTTTCCTTGTTATAACTATTGGCGGTTATGGATTTGTTAGATTGCTTACAAACCTCACCACAGAAGGTTTTGCAATGGCATTCAATGTTATTCCAAAAAACGATGAATTTGTTCTTCCGTCAGATTATTACAACTACACAAGGCCTTTTGACGGTGAAATGAAGGATGTTTTTAATGAACCATCAAACCTTAAAGAAAAAATGAGAAGAACATCAAGAGGTATCTCAAATTCATCAAGACAAAATCCGGATTATATAACACCGCCGCAAACACCTGAATCAAGAGCGAATTTGTTAGAAAGAATAAGAACTGGAAGGTAGTAAGTTGGATTCTCTTATAACAGCACTTGTAAAAATGTTTCCTGAAATGAATGCCGTTTTCTCAACGGGATTGCTAATTTTCGTGAGGATGTTAGGGTTTGTATCACAAGCGCCTGTTCTTTCGAGAAAAGAAATGCCGGCACTTGTGAGGGTTTCATTTGTGCTAATTTTTACTGTTTCGCTAACCTGCGTGATAAGTCCGACAGTTACTGTCCCAAAAAACTTTGATCTTCCAATATTGTTAATAGTAAACGTTGTTGTTGGGGCGTTGATTGGGTTTATCGGCAAGGTTATTCTTATTGCTATTGAGGCTGGGGCAGATATGATAAACATGCAAATGGGTTTGTCTTCCGCAATGGTTCTTGATCCTGCAAGTAACAAGCAGGTTTCACTCATTGAAAAAATATTTTCGACAATGGGAGTTTTAATTTTTATAAACATAGGTGGTGTTTATTGGCTTTTTAATGCTTTTATAAGAAGTTTTGATATATTTCCAGCATTTGCCATTGCAATTCCACTTGATCAAATTGTGAATATGAACTACATCATAAAAATGACGTCAAATGTATTGTTTATGGGATTGCAGATTGCATCTCCAGTTCTTCTTGCAACCTTAGGACAGGATATCATTTTGGGTACAATCTCAAAAACAGCACCGCAAGTTAACGTTTTCCAATTAAGCTTCTTATTCAAACCTGTTTTTGGCGCTGCGATTATGATATGGATACTGCCAATGATTGTTAATGTAATATCTGATTACTTTCTTACATATTCGCATATTTTTTAAATTTACAGGATATAATGTTGAGTATGCTAAAACAAGATTTAGATAAATTAGTTGAGAAATTTGAAATTAAAGAATTCATAACCCATGACCCTATTCAATTTCCACATCGTTACGAAAAAATAGAAGATATCGAGATTTCAGCCTTTGTATCTTCGCTTTTTGCTTATGGAAATAGAGAAGTTTTTGTAAAAAAATTAAAACAACTTTTTGATAAAATGGACAATGCCCCGCTTGACTATGTTCTAAAATCAAACTTTGAAAACCTTGAAACATTTAATTACCGGTTTGCTAAAGATGTTGATATTGTTGAGGTTTTAAAAATTTTGGGCATGCTATACAAAACGGACGGTGGACTTCAGGCATTGTTTTCTTATGGCATGAAAACCGGCAAAGATATGTATTCAATGTTTGATGTTGTTTGTGATTATTTTTATTCAAGAGTTGAAAATAAGGTTGGACAAGGGTTTTATCATCTAATCGCGAACCCTAAAAATAACGGGACGATGAAGAGAATGAACATGTTTATGAGATGGATGATTAGAGATGGCAATGTCGATTTGGGCGTTTGGGATTTTGTTTCAAAAAGCCAGCTTTTAATTCCACTTGATGTCCATGTTGCAAGAATTTCGAGAGAACTTGGTCTTTTAGAAAGAAAAAGTAACGATAAAAAAGCCGTATATGAACTCACAAATAACTTGAAAAAACTTGATTGTGACGATCCTGTAAAGTATGATTTTGCCATGTTCGGAAAAGGGATAGACGATAGAAATAAATTCTAAAGCTTTGCTATTTTGAAGTGCAGTAATAGTGCCTATTTTGAGGTACTATTAAGTATTGTAACAAAAAAGAGAAAACTTGAAATCCGACAAATTCAAAATACTTTATATAGGAGTAAGAGAGATTTGACAGAGTATGTCAGAGTTCATTTTTTAACTCCTTTTTTTACACACACTACACACTAACCATTACCTACTTACCTACCCTTCCTAAGACAATTTTTGCCTCCGATTTATCGGGGGTTTTTTTTATGCAATTTTTACTCCGTCTGAGATGGCCTCAATGTCTGGTATTATTAAAAAATCGCCGTCGAGTTTTGCATTTTCGTTGATAAGGAAAAATGTTGGACCAGAACCACTCATTTGCGATTGGGGGTAAGCAGATTTAATTTTTTGTAAATCGGCGTAATCGTTTATTACAGCCAGCTCTAAATCGTTGTGCAGGAGAGATCTTTCTCCGTCAATAAATCTTTTTGTGATGTTTAAGTTTGGTTTATTCTTTAGTTGTGAGAATTTTGTGTAGGCTTCTTTTGCACTGATTCCGAAGTTTTTAGGTTTGATAAGAGAGAGTTTGAAAGGGTGAAAAGGAAGATTTTCCAACTTTTCTCCCCTGCCTGTTGCAAGTTTACATCCGCCTTCAAGACAGAAGTTCAAATCAGACCCTAATTTTGCACATAGGGTATGAATATCAGCCTTATTTAGTGTTTTTCCGGTAAGCTCATTTAGTGCAAAGAATGTTCCGGCTCCGTCAGTACTTCCACCTGCAAGACCGGCTTCTACTGGAATGTTTTTTTCTATGAAAACATCAATTTTGTATGATTTATTTACCTGCCGGCAAAAAAGCTCGCATGCCCTGTATACAAGGTTTTTTTCATTGTAAGGAATTTTGTCGCTTGTACCGGAAAGTGTAATTTTTGTTTCGTTGGAGTCTTCAATAGATACTGTAAGAAAGTCATATAAGCTTATTGCCTGCATTACACTTTGAATATTGTGAAATCCGTCTTCTCTTTTGTTTAGAATCTCAAGTGTTAAATTTATTTTTGCTGGGCATTTGACTTTAATTTTGTTCATTTTTTAATTCCTTTGAAAGTTGTCCGAAAGTTTCAATTGAGATGTTTTCGGCTCTTGTATTTTCAGCTATATCAAGTTTTGATAGAGCTTTTATTATGCTCTCTTTTGAAAATCCTCCGGATAAAAGACAGTTTTTTATGTTTTTTCTTCTTTGCGAAAAAGCAGCCTTAATTGTTTTTCTAAAATGCGAATAATCATCAAGATTAAGTAAAGGGGTGTTTCGAACAGTTAGTTTAACAATAGCAGAATCAACTTTTGGCGCAGGATAGAAAGCTTTTCTTGGCACTATTTTTAAAATTTCACAGCAGGCATGGAATTGAGAAAGAATAGATAAAAGTCCGTATTGTTTAGAAGGACTTTTTTCTGTTGCAACAATTCTTTGCGCTACTTCTTTTTGAACCATAAGGATTATTTCTGAAATTGAATTTCTGTTTTTGTTGTTCAAATCATCTATTTCTCCGAGCAAATGCACAATAATCGGACTTGTAATATAGTATGGTATATTTGCAACGATTTTCATCTTTTTGTCACATAGTGAACTTAGATCAGTTTTTAAAATATCTTTATGAAGAATTTTTAAATTATCCGTTTTAATTTTTTCGAGTTCACTTATTGCATCATCATCCAATTCTACTGCAATGACTTCTCCTGCCTTCTTTACAAGCTGTTCGGTAACAAATCCTAAACCGGCTCCAATTTCGAGAACAGTGTCTTGGCATGACATATTAGATGCTTCTGTAATAAAGCTTATTATGTCAGGGTTTACGAGGAAGTTTTGTCCGAGTCTTTTTTTAGTTTTGAAAGATTTTGCTCTTTGTAAATAGTTCATGTCACTAATAATAAAATAATCACGTTTTTAATACAAGCAGGCTAATGTTTGAAAAAATTTTTTTTGCTAATTTTTTAAGGGTGATACAATAACAAAAAAGGAAGAAAAACATGATTAAGTCAGAAGAAATTGCAGAAGAAATTGAAACTCGATTTAAAAGAGCGGGGAAATCAAAAACCGACTTCAAAGTTGGTATAGAGTACGAAAGAGTACCAATTTCAACTGAAACTTTTGGCTCAGTAGAATATGGTGGCGAGGACGGAATTTGTTCGTTATTAAAAGACTTTTCAAGAATGGAAGGTTGGGATTATATAACCGATGACGGTACAGTTATTGGATTGAGAAATGACATGGATACAATAACTTTAGAACCTGGGTGTCAGTTTGAATTAAGCCCTGCTCCAGAAAAAAAGATTTCAGATATGAAAAGCAAGATAGAAAATTTTGATAAAAAACTTGCTCCGATGCTGAAAAAACATAATATCCAATTGTTACAGTATGGAATTTCACCGCAATCTACATATAGACACATAGGGTTGCTACCTAAAAAAAGATATCACCTTATGGCTAATTATTTGTGGGGAATACTCTCTGATGTAATGATGAGAGAAACAGCAGGGATACAAGTTTGCTATGATTACGAAAGTGAAGAGGATGCAGTAAAGAAATTTAGAATTGCCAATATGCTCTCCCCTTTTGTTACAGCAATGTGTGCAAATTCTCCAATTAGAGGCGGAGTTGATACCGGATATAAAACTTTCAGAGGTTTGAGTTGGCTCAATACTGACAATGAAAGATGCCCTTTTATGAGCAAAAAGTTGTTTGAAAACAAAAAAGAATATAAATTCTCTGACTACGTAAAGGAAGTTATGTCGACACCAATGATTTTTATAAAGAGAAATCAACCAATATATATCAATGGAAAAATAAATTTTGAACAGTTTATGAAAAACGGTTATGAAGGATATGAGGCAACAGTTGACGACTTTTTACTGCATGCCAACTTGTATTTTCCAGATGTTAGATTGAGAAATTTTATTGAAATAAGAAACCACGATTGCTCAAATCATGGTATGCAATATTCGCTAATGGCATTTTATAAAGGGATTTTGTACGATGATGATGCAATAGAAGCAGTTGAAAAAGTCCTTTCAAGATTTTCTTATAATCAATTGTGCGAAGTTAGATTTTGCGTCCCAAGAACAGCACTTGCAACAAAAGTTGGAAGAACTTATGTTTGGGATATCGCAAAAGAAATTTTAAAAATTTCCCACAATTCTCTCAAAAAACATTTTAAAGGAGAAGAAAAATATCTTGCACCTATTGAAGAAATGGTATCTCGAGGTCAAACTCCTGCAGATATTATTTTGAAAAATTGGAATGGAGCATGGAATAAAGATATATCAAAACTCATTGCATATTTGAATAACTAAATTTCTTTTTGAGTTATTTGTTCTTTTGTGTAAATATAAAAGAGCAAATAAAGAATTTGAGGAGAATAAAATGCAAGATAAAACTTTTTTGATGATTCCAGGGCCAACACCCGTGCCAGAAACTGTTTTAACTGAAATGTCAAAACATCCTATCGGACATAGAAGTAGCGAATTTTCTGCAATATTAAAAGATGTATATGAAGATTTGAAATACATATTTAGAACAAAAAACGACGTATTCATCTATACTGCAAGTGGAACAGGCGCAATGGAAGCAGCAATTGCCAATATGGTTAATATCGGAGATAAGGTATTGTGCTGTGTTATGGGAAACTTCGGTGCAAGATGGGCAAATATTGCTAAAATGAGAGGTGCTGATGTAGAAAAACTTGAAGTTGAACTCGGCGAAGTGATAAAGCCAGAACTCTTGAGAGAAAGACTTGCAAAAGATACCAATAAAGAAATAAAAATTGTTACACTAACTCATTCTGAAACCTCAACTGGGGCAAAAAATGATATAAAAGAACTTTGCAAAATAATCAGAGAACATGGTGCTGTTTCGGTAGTTGACGGCGTAACAAGTGTTTGTGCAATGGAAGTCGAAACAGATGAGTGGGGAATCGATGTTTTGGTTTCAGGCTCACAAAAAGGTTTTATGATACCTCCTGGACTATCTTTCCTTACCGCATCTGAAAGAGCATGGAAGTTACATGAACAATGTAAATATCCAAGTTTCTATTTCGATTGGAGTGTTCACAAAAAATCTGTTCATGATGATACAACTCCATGGACTCCAGCAGTTAATTTGATTGTTGGTTTGCATGCCGCATTGAAGATGATTAAAAAAGAAGGTTTAGAAAATGTTTGGGCAAGACATAAGAAAATTGCACTTACATTGAGAAGTGCTATAAGAGCACTAAATCTTGAATTGTTTGTTAAAGATGATGAAAATGCAAGCTATGCAATAACCTCAATTCTCCCACCAGAAGGTATTACAGTTCCTGATATTCGTTCATGCTTCAAAAAAGACTTTGATATTGTTGTCGCAAACGGTCAAAAAAGCTTGAAAGATAAAATATTTAGAATGGGAACGTTAGGATATGTCTGCGAAAGAGATTTGTTAACAGCTGTTGCATCTCTTGAGGCAGTCTTGACGAAGTTAGGTTATGACTTTGAAAAAGGCGCTGGAATAAAAGCAGTTTTGGAAAGACTTTAAATCTAAAATGATAAAAATAAAAAAAAGAGAACTTCGGTTCTCTTTTTTTTACTTTTGTTCAATATCAAGTATGTTTTTTAATAGTGAAATGAAGATATTTAGCTGTTTTTCCGTTGCTGGTTTTAGCAAGTTGTTGATTTCTTCAATTTTATTTTTATTGTCCATGTTGGTAATATCAATAAAAAGTTGATATGGTTTAATATCTAAAGCAGAGCAAAGAATTGAAAGTTTTGACATACTAATAAAGTTCTTGCCTCTTTCTATGTAACTTATGGTATGACTTGACAATCCGACACGTTCTGCAAGTTCTTCTTGAGAAAGATTGGATAATAATCTGTAGTGCTTAACTCTTAATCCAAATAATTTTTTAAGATTCATAGTATTTATAAAATAAAATATTCAGGTCAAAACTTCCACAGTATATTTAGGTATATTTTTGACCTAATATAGACCAAAAGGTTGATTTATTTTAGTAAAAGAGAGGATATAATAGGAATTATGAAAAAACAAATTATTATTTTAGCGATGTGTTTAATGGCATTGAATGTTGCGGTGTTAGGTGAAACTTGTAGGAATGGAAAACATCTTTACAGGGAAGCGGAATATCAACATGTATGGTGTAAGTTGAACAATGGAACGGAAGAATACAAAAACAGTGATTATACGAGAGTGGATTGTTTAACGGATGATTATGCTGTTGAGTTTGATTTTGCATCAAAATGGGCAGAGTGTATAGGTCAAGCGCTACATTATGGATTGGTGACTAATAAAAAGCCAAAAGTGGTTTTGATATTGGAGAAACCAGAAGAGCAAATGCGTTATTACAATCGAGTAAAAAAACTTTCGGAAAAGTATTCATTTGATGTTGAATACATGACTCCAGAAATAATTAAATAATGGGGGTTTGGGGTAAATATCACTAAAATTCAGAATATTTGACCTTTTATCAGGTGTCAAAAATAACAAAATAAGGTACTTTTGGAGTCAAAAGTGCCGCAAAACCCCGTTCACATCAATACAATAACTCAACCAAAGTCGAATAACTCGGGGGTAAATGAGGGGGTAATTAAGTTCTGGTATAAAATTCGACTTCTCTGTTCGTTAGTTAGTATTGATAGTTCACTCTCGGCTATCGTCGGAAAAAAAGTGACAGCTATGTTCAACCCCAACGATATTTTTCTTTTCATTTTCCCGTTGATAAACGGTCAAGGAACTATAAAATATATTTTTTTATATAAGGTACTTTTGGTGGCAAAAGTACCCAAAACCACCGACACGCCGTCGTTCACAGCAATACGATAACTCACCTAAAGTCGAATAACTCGTCGTTGCACTCCTCAAACAAATTCGACTTTTCTGCTTGTTCGTTAGTA
>QHMH01000005.1 GCA_003258795.1 Candidatus Melainabacteria bacterium
TTAACTTACCTTACCCGATTTCGCTCGAATCAATTTCGTTTTTTTCTTTCCTTGTCATGTATATCGGTATTTTTAATGCTTTTCTTTAATTTTTCCATTTTTACGTTAATATTTCTTAATATTTGTTTATAAAAGAAAATATTACTTTTCTCTAAAATTTATTCTTGCTAAAATATGGTTATAGGAAAGAAGATATGTTAAGAGAATTTTTATATTCAAAAATCCACAGAGCAACTGTAACAGATGCCAATTTGGAGTATGTTGGTTCTATTACAATTGATGAAAATCTTATGAAACATGCAAACCTTAGAGAGTGGCAAAAGGTTGAAATTTTGGATGTGAACAATGGAGAAAGATTTCAAACTTATGTTATGAAAGGTGAGGCTGACAGTGGTGTAATTTGTTTAAATGGGGCTGCAGCAAGAAAAGTTCAAAAAGGTGATAAGGTTATCATTGTTTCTTATGCTCAATTGGATGAAGAAGAAGTACAAAATCACAAACCAACTATAATAATTGTTGACGATAATAACAAAATTATCTAAAATTTCAAGGAGAAATAAATGCAATATGTCCCGTTACATGTTCACACGGAATATTCTTTGCTTGACGGAGCTATAAGAATAAAGGATTTGTGCAAGTTTGCGAAAGAGCATGACATGCCAGCAGTTGCAATCACTGATCATGGTGTTATGTATGGTGACATGGAAATGTACACGACAGCAAAGGAAGAAGGAATTCATCCATTGCTTGGTTCGGAGTTTTATTGTCATGATGGGGATATAAAAGAGCAAAATAAATTACACAACCCTCTTTATCACTTGGTATTGATAGCTAAAAATAAGCAAGGATATCAAAATCTTGTTAAGTTAACTTCTGTGGCTTGGTGTGAGGGAAGATATTTTAAGCCTCGTATCAACCATGAACTTTTAGAAAAATATCATGAAGGACTTGTCTGTCTTTCTGCTTGTCTTGCAGGTGAATTGATTAAAACTCTATGTGATGAAGGTTACAATAAAGCGGTTGAGGTTGCCAAAAAATTCAAAGATTTATTTGGAGAAGATTATTACATTGAACTTCAAGATCATGGCTTACCTGAGCAAAAAAAGACGAATCCAGATTTAATTAAAATTGCAAAAGAATTGGGTATCAAACTTGTAATTACCAATGACTCCCACTATTTGAAAAAGGAAGATGCTGATGCGCATGATACGTTGCTTTGTTTGAATACAAATAGTGACAAAGATGATCCAAACAGATTTCATTTTGCAAATAACGAGTTCTATGTAAAGACTGTTTCGGAATTGAGAGATGCATTTAGTTGGATGGATTCTGAAACATTTGAAGAGTGTATAAATAATACTGTAGAGATTGCAGATAAATGTCATTTAACACTTGAACTTGGCAAGTCCCCTCTACCTGCTTTTGATGTACCAAAGGGACACACAACAGAAAGTTATTTGAATTATCTTGTATTTGAGGGATTAAAGAAAAGATACAAAGAAGTAACGAAAGAATTAAAAGATAGGGCTGATTATGAACTTGGCGTAATTGAGCAAATGGGATTTGCGGCATATTTTTTAATTACGTGGGATTTTATTCACTATGCAAAAACTCACAATATCCCTGTCGGACCTGGAAGAGGTTCAGCCGCTGGCTCTTTGGTCGCTTACGCACTTGAAATTACTGATTTGGATCCAATTGAACACAAACTCTTGTTTGAAAGATTTTTAAATCCAGAGAGATACACTATGCCTGATATTGATATTGACTTTTGTATTGAAAAAAGAGGTCAGGTAATAGATTACGTTACAAAAAAATATGGCGAAGATAGAGTTTGTCAAATTATTACATTTGGAACTTATGCTGCAAAGGCCGCTTTTAAGGGCGTTGCAAGAATTTTAAGAATACCATTCTCTGATAGTAATGCTATGGCACAATTGGTTGATAGTTGTATTGAACATGCGCAAATATTAACTAAAAACGATAAAATTAAAACTTTGGGTGAGGCTATCAAGCAAGAAGGTTCAGAATTAAAAAAACTATATAATGAAGATAGACAATTTGTCGTTGATCCACTTTCTGGCAAAACTGTGGGAATGAAAAAGTGGGTTGATTTATCTGTTGCCATTGAAGGAATAAAAAATAACACTGGAACGCATGCTGCTGGAGTTATTATTGCACCAAAACCTTTGGATCAAATTCTTCCTGTTCAACCGTCAAAAGATGGGATTGTTCAAACAGGCTATCCGCCTCATGATGTTACTGAAGTTCTTTGTCTTTTGAAAATGGACTTTTTGGGGTTGAGAAACCTTACGACGATATACAAAACGGTTGATTTGATTGAAAAAAGAACTGGGGTTAGGGTTGACATAAACAACATTCCTCTTGACGATAAAGATGTTTATAAAATGCTTATGAAGGGGGATACAGATGGTGTATTCCAGTTAGAATCTTCTGGAATGAAAAATCTGGTAAAAAAATTAAAACCTGACGTTTTTGAAGATTTAGGTGCTTTAGTAGCGTTATTCCGTCCAGGACCTTTGGATTCTGGCATGGTTGATGAATTTGTAAACAGAAAGCACGGAAAGACTGCTATTACCTATCCTCATCCACTTCTTGAACCTGTATTAAAAGATACATATGGAACAATTGTTTATCAAGAACAAATTATGCAAGTGTTCCAAGTTCTTGCTGATTACACGCTTGGTCAAGCTGATATGGTCAGAAGAATGATGGGTAAGAAAAAAGTTGAGGAAATGCAAAAGCAAAAAGGACGTTTTGTTGAGAACTCTGCAAAACACGGAATGAGTGAAGCTGATGCTTTAAAACTTTTTGGACAAATTGAAAGTTTTGCATCTTATTGCTTTAACAGATCTCACTCTGCTGCTTATGCTTTTGTCGCTTATCAAACAGCTTATTTAAAATGTCATTATCCTGTTGAGTATATGGCTTGTCTTTTATCAAGTGTTTCAAGTGATCAAGATAAAACTCAAGCTTATATTGAGGAAGCTCTTGCAAAAGGTATCAAAATTTTATCTCCAGATATAAACAAGTCTAACAAAGAATTTACACCTGACGGAGATAATATTAGATTTGGATTGGCATCTGTAAAACAGGTTGGTGAAGTAGTTGTAGAAGCAATTATTGAAGAGAGAGAAAAAAATGGCGAATTTACATCAATATATGATTTTTGTACAAGGGTAGATTCAAAATGCACTAACAAAAGAGTTTTAGAAGGTTTGATTAAATCTGGTGCTTTTTCTAATATAGAAAAAAGTAGAAAGCAACTTTTAGAAAATCTTGATGGACTTGTTTTTGAAGCAAACAAAGAGGCTAAAGCAAAAGAACTTGGTCAATGTAGTTTGTTTGCAGGGACTGAAGATGCCCCTGTATTTACAATGCAAGGTAGCGATGAAGAGTTTTCTTCAAAAGAAATTCAACAGTTTGAAAAAGAATTTCTGGGATTTTATGTAACAAGTCACCCACTTTCAAGTATTAGAGAGAACTTACCGTTTTTAACTACTCACAAAATCTCTGAAATAAAAGATATTCCAAGTGACAAGTCAGTTACTGTTTGCGGGCTTATTACCGCTTGCAGGACTATTCCAACAAAAAAAGATCCTACAAAATTTATGAAATTCTTTACAATAGAAGATTTGACTGGAAAAATTGAGGTTTTATGTTTTACAAAGAAATTCAAAGAGTACGATGAAATCTTACAGCCAGAGGAAAAAGTTATTGTATCTGGAAAGGTTTCAAGAAAGGATGAAAACTCTTTAAGTCTTATTCTTGAAAGTGCGAAAAGTGTTGAAAATGCTAATATCTTTACGGTTGAACTTGTCGAAGAAATTCCTTACGAAAAACTTGTTTTTATGAAAGATTTAATGTACAAGCACAACGGTTCAGACCCACTAATTATGAAAGTTTCAACAGAAGAAGAACCCGTTAAAATTCTTACTGCACCATCTTTTTGGGTTAAAAGTTCAAATGATTTGGTTAATGAGTTGAAAAAATATTTCCCTAAAGAGATTAACGTCAATATTAAATCGCTTAACTGATTGGACTTAACGTTACTTGTTTGGTATATTTGAGATATGGAAAAGAAAAAATTAGTTATCATAATTTCAATAATTTTAACTTTTTTAATTTTCGTTTCAGCCTTTGTATACAGACAGAGTCCGAAACGCAATTTTTCTGCATATTCAAACGCACTTGAAACTTATAATAAAACAAATTTTAAAAAATCATACAGGATGTTCAAAAAGGTTTCTATCTTTTCAGAGTTGAAGCCGGCTTCTGTTTATAGACAGGCACTTTGTGCAAAAAAACTCGACGATAAAAAAGCAGAATTGCGAAAATATGAACAGATAAAAAAATATTATTCAAATTCAAAAATTGCCCCAAAAGCTGTTTATACTTTAGCAAAGGAGCATTACAAACAAAAAAAGTACTCGAAAGCTATTAGAGAGTTCAAGTTTGTAATAAAAAAATATCCAAAAACTGAATATGCTACGGCATCTCAATATTTTATTGCTCTTGGAATTATAGAAAAAACAAAAAACAACCCAAATAAAGAAAGAGAAATTGTTTCAAGGTTAAAGAAATATCTTGTTGAAGCTCCAGATGGAATTTATGCCTTGAGTTGTGCAAAAGTTCTTGAAAAATATACTCTTTCTGATGAAGAAAATTTATTGGTTGGACAAACTTATTTGAAATGCGGGGATTACAGAAAAGCTGAAATTTTCTTGAAAAAAGCTGACAAATCAATATCTTGGCCGTACCTTGTTCAGGTATATTTAAAATTGAAAAATAACAATGCAGTTAGGGCATATACAAAAAATGGACTTTCTTCAAATCCAACAATAACTACAAAAAAGTATGATGATGCCGTATATAATGCGATTGACCTTTATTTAAAGACTTTTGACAATAAAAAGACTGGACTTGATGAGTTATTAACGTTTGGTCGTAAAAGTAGAAATTATGATTATATTATGTTTAAGAAGTGTCAAAGTTTAAATGATAGAAATAGAGCATTGTGTTATAGTTCCCTTTGGCACTTATATCCAAAAGGTAATTTTGCCGCAGAATCTCTTTCTTACGTTTTTTACGATACTTTGAAAAAAGGTGATTATAATCTTGCATTAAGACAAGGCAAAACTCATTTGAGAGATTATGGAAAAGTTAAATCAACTCCTAAAGTTTTGTACTGGCTTGCATACACAGCGAGATTATTGCATTACAGAGATCAAGCAAATTATTATTACAAAAGATTGATGAAAGAATATCCTGATGATTACTATACATACCTTGCATTTATGACAACAAACAAACTGAAATATTTTAAGGTTAAATCATTCGATCCAAAACCTGTTGAATTCCCATACGCAGATACAAATGAAAAATTCTTGAAAACATTGTTAAAAGTGAATGATTTTGGATTGATAAATTCATTTTATGGTGATGACGATTTTATAAAAAGTTGGATTATGTATAAAGAAGGAAACTATTCAAATTCTTCAAGGCTTGCACGAGATGCAATGGAAAAACTCGATGTAAAACCGGATTCAAAGGATTTGAGGTGGAGATTGGTATATCCGGTTCATTTCATTGATGAGATTACCAACAATAATGTGGCAAAAACCCCACTTATACTTTCTATAATTAGAGAAGAAAGTTACTTTAATACTTATGCAAAAAGTCCTGTTGGAGCAATGGGACTTATGCAATTGATGCCTTCTACTGCAAAGGAAATCGCAGAAAAAAATGGTCTAACCTTGTTAAACAACAATTTTTTATACGATCCAAAAATAAATATCAAACTTGGAAAATTGTATCTTGCGTTTTTGGAAAATTCTTTATCAGGCAGAACTCAACTTGCTATATTGGCATATAATGGCGGAATCGGAGTTTTAAAACAGTGGAAGAAAAACATAGATTACGATAATTTTGATGATTTTGTTGAACAAATTCCATATTCAGAAACTCAAAATTATTACAAAAAGGTTTATAGGTCATATTGGAATTATTTAAGAATTTACAATGGGCTTAATTTTTAATTTATGTTATAATTCAGTCATGAAAATAGGAATGAAAGGTTTATAAAATGAATGAACTTTTAAGTATCGGACAAAAAATGCGTGTAGTACCTCAAGATTTCGAGTATGCAAACAGAGGACACATTGTTAAAATATTAGATGAATGTTTTGTTTTGCAGCTTGATTCTGCACCAACTGGACTTAAAACAAAGCAAGTTATGGAATTTTATTCTCCAACAAAATTTGGAACATTGTTCTTTAATTCTGCAATTGCAAAGTTCGATGAAGATAAAGCAATCGTTCTAAAACCGAAAAAACATAGATTTTTACAACGTAGAACTTTTACACGTATTAAATTTGCAGAAAAAGTTTTGTTAAAGCATGATGAGCAATTTGAAGCAACAGCAATCGACTTGGCAGCAGGTGGTTTAAGGGTTAAATCAGAACATCCTTTTGCAATTGATGACATATATGATGTAGAATTTCCTCTCTCTGGTGGAAAAGATATTGTGTGTAAATTTTCTCCTGTACTTGTTCAACGTTCAGAAGATAATATTTACACTGCTGCAGGAAAGTTTGTTGATTTGCCATACAAAGACAGAATGAGAATTATTCAATATTGTTTGAGAAAAGACATTGAATACAATAGAAAATAAGATTATGGATGAAAAATTTAAAATACTTCTTGCAGATTCGGTAAATGAGGAAATAACTACTATTTGTGATATTTTGCAAGAAACTTATGATGTTGTAGTTGATTCTGATATGTCAGTTGATGTTTTGAAAGATAATAAATTTCAAATTATAATTGCACATGAAGTTGGAAATGCAGAAGCCGGAATAGATTTTTTGAAAAAAACTTTAGAGTTATCTCCAGAATCGGTAAGAGTATTGATTACTGATTGCTCAGATTCTGCACTTCTTATTAGAGCTATAAATGAAGCTAAAATTTATAGATATATAAAATCACCATATAGTCCGACAGAGCTTAAGCTCGTTTTAAAATCTATAAAAGAATATTTACTATTAAAAAAAGAAAATGATAAGCTTTTACTTGATTTAAAGAAATTGTTTACAGGTACAGTAAGTGCGATTACGGATGCTCTTGATGGAAAAAATCCATATATATTTGGAAAAAGTCGTCGTGTAGCTTTTTGTGCAATAAAACTTGCAGAGTATATTGGACTTTCTGATGAAGAAGTTGGAAAGATTGATATTGCAGGTTTGTTGCACGATATTGGTATGGTTGGAATTCCGGAAAAAGTTTTGAATAAAGCAGGAATTCTTTCACCTGAAGAAAAAATGATTACCAAACAACATGTGGAAAACGGCATTAAAATTTTAGAAGATATAAAACAGTTAAAAGATATTTTGGAAATTATTAAATATCACCATGAACAGTACGATGGAAATGGTTATCCTTTTGGTCTAAAAGGAGAAGAAATTCCAATTGCATCAAGAATAATCGCGGTCGCAGATGCATATGATGGATTGATATCAAATCGTTCTTACAGAAAAGGTTTTTCACACGAAGATGCTATAAAAAAACTTAAAGAACGTGCTGGGACAGGATTAGATCCAAAACTCGTTGATGCTTTTGTCAAAGTTATGGACAAATCTTTGGATGAGTTTAGAGCTTTTGAAGAGGAATTAACAAAGTTATGATAAAGATGTTAAAAAAAAATCCAAAAATTAAGCTATTTACCACTCCATCGCATGGTCAAAAATTTTCAATTTTTTCAAAGTTAAAGTCTTTTTATAAGTATGATATTTCAGAAAACGATGCATATAATCCAGAAGAAGCACTTGAAAAAAGTCAAAAAAATGCGGCAAAAATTTACGGTACAAAATCGACAAACTACTTAATCAATGGATCTACAAGTGGAGTTATTGCTTCTGTTTTATCCTGCGTAAAAAAGGGTGAAAAGGTTCTAATTTGGGATAATGCTCATAGATGTCATTTGAACGCAGTAAAACTTGCCGGTGCAATTCCAGTTTTTTATTCACTTGAAAAAGATGAAAACTGGGGCTTTTTTAAGGAAACTAAAATAAGTGACATTGAGATTAAGCTCAAAGAAAATGATATAAAAGCTGTTATTGTTACATCTCCAAGTTATTTCGGAGTTCAATCGAATATTAAGTCATTAAGTGATATATGCAAAAAATATGGGGCTTATTTGATAGTGGATGAGGCACATGGTGCTTTGTATCCATTTTTTGAAGAATTAGGAAAATCTGCAATAAATGAAGGTGCTGATTTTATCATTCAATCTCTACACAAAACAGCTGGTGGGCTTAATCCAACAGCACTTCTACATAATAATACGACTTTGGATGTCAAACCATACCTTGATATGATTTCTACAACAAGTCCATCATATCCTCTCTTAGCCTCTATTGAAAAAAATATTGCCTATCTAAATTCAAAAAAAGGAAAAGATAAAGTTAAAAAACTTATATGCAGTATTAAAACTTTAAAAGAAAATGTTAATAATGTTGAATTCTACGATGGTTTGGATGTTACAAAAATAGTTGTAAAAAAATCTAATATGACAGGTGAAGAATTATCGAAAATACTTTATGATAATTATATAGAAGATGAAAAAGTTAGTGAAAAGTCCGTACTTCTTTTATGTGGTCTTGGATGTGATGAAAAAAAATTAAAATACCTTGAAAAGGTTTTGAAAAAACTTTGATATTTATTTTGCTAAGATTTTCATGTTAAAATTTTTTTGTTGAAATTAGGAAAGGAATAAATTATGAAAAAGATTTTTGTTTTTTTATTTGCAATTTTGCTTTCTATGTCTATTGTAAATGCTGCAGAAGTTAAAGAGGTTGGAACTATTAGTGTTTCTGCAACAGCTTCTAAAGAGGTTGAACCTGACAGAGCAACTATAAGATTTTATGTTGAAACAGATGAAAAAACTGCTCAAGATGCTTCTACAATAAACTCACAAAAATCTAATAAAATTAAGACAGCAATTAAACCATTTTTGAACGAAAAAAATGGAGATTATATTAAAACTGGAAATTTAACTTTGGAACCAGTTTATACTTATGAAAAAAATGGAGATAAAAGAACATTAAAAGGTTATAGAGCAAAAACATCGTTTACAATTGATGTTTCAGATTTGAAAAAAATTGGACAAATTTCAGATGTAGTTGTTAAATCTGGAGTTACTGGATTTGATGATTTTTCAATGTACCTTAAAAATACAAGCGATGTATACAATGAATTGATTGTTAGTGCAACAAAAATGACATTAAAAAAAGCTAATTTATGTGCCAATGCTGCAGGAACAGTTCTGAATGGTATAAAATATATCAATGTTGGCTCTGATAACATAAATAATTATAGATATAAAATGTCATCAAATGTTATGCTTGCGGCAAGAGCAGAAGGTAGTAGCGATGGAGCTTTTTCTGAAATTGAAGCAGGAAAAATCAAACTTCAAGTTAATGTGAACGCAGTTTATTATTTGAAGTAGTTTTCAATGATGTATTATCTAAAAAAATTATTTAAAGACAACAAAAATGAAGTTATTTCTTTTATGCTAATATCTTTAATTTTTGTTGTTTTTTCTTTTTTATATTTTGGAAAAAATATTGATTTTTATATGGATTGCGGGCGAGAATTTTATTTTTCTCATGAAATGCTAAATGGAAAAATTTTATACAAAGATATTTTTAATTTGTACACTCCTTTTTCATATATGTTTAACGCTATTCTTTTAAAAATTTTTGGAGATAATTTTAAAACTTTTTATGTGGCAGGGTGTGTAAATGCTTATTTAATCGTTATTTTGTCTTACGTTATTTTCTTAAAGTTTACAAAAAACAGTATTGCAACAGCTTTTACAATTTTTATTGTTACTTGTCTTTGTTTCTCAACAGATTTGATGAATTTTATAATTCCTTATGGATATTCGATAGTTTATGGTTTGAGTTTTGCTTTAATCGCAGTTTTGCTATTTTTTAACTATTCAAAAACTAAAAATATTAAATCTTTGTATTTGTCTTTTTTAAGTTTAGGGTTAATGATATCTTGCAAACTTGATTATGTATTGATAATTCCAGCATTTTTATTTATCGCAATATTAAAAAAAGAAAAATTTTTAAATATTTTAATTTCAGCAATTTTATCAATTATTCCAATTTCAGTTTTATTTTTGATTTTATTTCTTCAAGGTTTAACGTTGACTGATTTAACAGCATATTTTTCAGACATGCTAAACTTTGTAACATCAAAAGAGTTTAAAAGCTTTTATGATGGATATGCTTATTTTAATATGGATGTATTTATTCATTCTTTAACAAGATTACTAATTCTATCTGTATTTTTCACATTGTCGATTTTGTTGGCTAAATATTTTGAATATTCAGCTTCAATGAAAAAGACTGTTTATACAGTTATCACAATTGTATTTTTATTTTTCTGTGCAAGTCATTACTATGCAATAGCTCGTTATTGGTTTTCAGGTTTTGTCTATTTATTATCGTTGTTATTACTTTTTAAAATAAAAGATTTTCCGAAAAATAAAAATCTATTTATATTTGCTATTTTTTCAATAATGATAAGCATGAAATGTTTTTGGGGCTTGAGATTTATATACTCTTTTGGAGTTTATTTCGCATTTTATGTTATATTTTGTGCTTATGTTCTAATAAGAGATTTTTACTTAAAAGATGATTTTAAAAAAATATTTGATAATATTGTTCTTATCTTTCTCTTAACCCTTACTATTTCAGGTTTAGATACGAATATTTTTTATCTGAAATCTTATAATAATCATATAGAAACAGACAAAGGTATAGTTTATATAGACAACTTACAAAAAAGTTTAATGAAAGATACTTATGAATACCTTAAAAAAGAAAGTTCTCCAAGTGATACGCTCATTTTTTTGCCGGAAACTTTCACAATGAATTATATTTTAAATCTAAAATCGGATGGGTATTATGGTTCACTGAATCCAATGACGGTGGAAGCCTTAACACCATTGAGATGTGTAGAAAGTTATAAAAAAACAATGCCAGATTGGTTTGTATTGGTTGAAAAACAGGTATCTTCAGCATATTTCGATGTCCCAGCTGAAATATTAAGCTTTATAGAAGATAATTATGATTTGAAACTAAAAAAACAAGATGCATTTATAATAGTAAGAATTTATAAATTGAAAAAATAATACATCTAATGTTAAGTATTTTTAATACTTTTAGCCTATTTTAAAAAAAAACACTTGCCAAAAAAATGTCAATCTGTATAATAGTTAAGTTCATTAGACGGGAACAGAGCATGAATATTGGTTTATAATTCCCGAGTGTTAGTGTATAGATTAAGAAGGAGGTTCTAAATGAACAAAGACGAATTAGTAAAGGAAGTTGCAAAATCATCAAAATTATCACAAAAAGCAGTTGCTGATGTAATTGGTGCTATATTATGTACAGTAGAAAAAACTGTTGCTAAAGGACAAAAAGTTACTTTGGTAGGTTTTGGTACTTTCGAACCAAGAAAAAGAGCTGCAAGAACAGGAAGAAACCCTCAAACTGGTGCAGAATTGAAAATCCCTGCAAAAACTATTCCTGTATTCTCAGCTGGTAAAAAGTTCAAAGAACTTGTAAAATAGTTTTTTAAAATAGATGAAGGGCGGAAAAAGTTAACTTTTTCCGCCCTATTTTTTTTTATTACAATATCTTATGAACAGCCAATTACAAGGACTCCGCAATCTACATTTTCAAGAACTCTTTTACTTACAGAGCCTAAGAGAATTTTAGATAAATCGTTTCGTTTTCTTGACCCCATAACAACAAGATCAATTTTATCTTTTCGACAATAATCAATAATTTCTTGAGCAGGGTTGCCTGTTAGAATTATTTCATTGGCAACTTCAACTTTTTTATCTTTAAGTATTGCTTTTACTTTGTTTATTGATTTTGCTGCGTAAATTTTTTGCTCTTTTTCAAGAGCTTCTAACCAATTTTTGTCAGCGGCAGCATCCACAGGAAAATATTCTGGAGATTCTTTTACGTTAAGTACCGAAATTTCTTTGTCTTTAATATCGAAATTTTTAGCAAAATATTTTATATAATTAAAAGAACATTCGCTTCCGTCAGTTGTAATAAGGGTTTTATGATTTTTTGTTAAATTTTTACTTACAAAACATGGAACATTTGTTCTTGAAACAACTTGTCTTGAAACTGAGCCTATCCATTTTTGAAACCCTTTTTTACCGTGAGAGCCTAAAACTATCAAGTCATAATCATCATTTTCAATGGTTTGTGTAATTTCTTCAGAGGGTGAACCAAAAGCTTTTATTTTTTTTCCCACCTCAAATTCGTTTTTCTTTACAATTTCTGATGCAAAGTTCAAAACTTCATCTGCAATTTTTTCGTAAACTTGTGTATATGATTGTTTTTCCATGGTCATGGAGGTTGGCAAAAAAGTCCAATCTACAACGCAGATAATATCAACAACTGCGGAATTTACATAGTAGGACATATTTTCAAATGAATGAATGCTACATTCAGAGCCGTCAGTACAAAATAATATTTTCATAATTTACTCCTTTATTTCATTGGAGAGAGTAACAAATGTTAAAAAAAAATACATTATCCAGTAATTTATTTTTTTCTGGTATAATATTTTTGTGGTTATGTTTGAGGTTTTTGCATGCCGACAAATCAAGAGGTTAATTTAAAAGAGTATAGTGGTCTAATAGAAACGATTGCCAAGAGTGAATATCAAAGACTCTCAACAACAGGTATAGTTGAGTATTTAGAATTGGTAAATTTGGGAACACAGACAATATATAATCTTTTCAAGGCTGCACCAAATAGAGAGTTTAACAACTCATATTTATCTACGGCTATTAAGTGGGCAATTAGAAATGAGATAAGACGTAGATATAAATGGTATTCTTGTAGAAGTTCAAGAGCGACACAAGAGTCAATACAAGAAGATTTAAGAATGGCTGTTTACAAGACAGTTTTGTCTATTGACGAAATGGCTGAAAGTGAAAATCCTACACAAATTAGGGATAATTCACAAACTCCAGATGAGTTGTGTGAATTTAGAGAATTGAAAAGAGCAGTAGAGGCATGTATAAAGAAACTTCCACCTCGAGAAAAGTTGTTTATTGAAAAGAAATTTTTTGAAGATAAAAAATTGAGAGATTTAGCTGACGAATTTAACTTGTCACAATCAAGGGTGTCGAGGATAATTCAGTCAGGATTAAACAAGATAAAAAAAGAGTTGTGCAAGTAGTTGAAACTTTGTCTGTTATTATGTTTCAATTCTTTATAAATCTTTAAATTTTTTAACTAATTTTTTGTTTTTTTTCAATCTGTTTTGTGTTATCATCGGGTAGAAAAAGAGAGAAATCATGGCTGAAAGAAAAGAACAAAAAAAAATTAAAGTAGCATTCCCTCATATGGGAACAATTTCAATAGCTTGGTCTTTAGCGTTGAAAAAAATGGGGATAGAACCTTTAGTTCCCCCTTATACAAATAAAAAAACTTTGTCTTTGGGAACAAAGCATTCACCAGAAGCTATTTGTCTACCTTATAAACTTATCTTAGGTAATTTTATTGAAGCTATTGAAGAAGGTACTGATTATGTTGCTATGATTAGTTCTCCAGGAATTTGCAGACTTGGAGAATATGGTACTAACATACAAACTGCACTTAAAGATATGGGATACGAGACTAAATATGTTGAATTATCACTATATGACGGTATAAAAGGTTTGTATGATTTTATCAAAAAACTTACAGGAAAAAATGATATTATAATGATTGCGAAAACAATCAATATCTTGATTAGAACTATTTTCGTACTTGATGATTTGGAAACGGCTCTGTCATATTACAGGGCAAGAGAAATAAAAGTCGGCGATGCTGAAAGAAATTTTAAAAAAGGTTTAAAATATATTGCAGATGTAAAACATAGTAGAGAACTTAAAGAAGCAAAAAGAAAAGCTCTCGCTGAAATTGCAAAAACAAAAATAGATAAAGACAGAGATGTTTTGTATGTTGATTTAACTGGGGAAATCTTTGTTGTTCTTGATTATTTCTCTAACCAGAATATTGAACGAGAACTTGGAAAAATGGGTGTTCAAACAAGAAGAAGTCTTACTGTTGGAAGCTTTTTGAAGGATGCTATTATTCCAAAATTTTTCAGAAAAGGTGAAACTCACCTTCAAAGAGCTTTTAGAATGGCAAAACCTTATCTTATGCGTGATATAGGTGGAGATGCTTTGGAATGCGTTTCTGATGTGGCTTTTGCGGATGAAAAAGGTAAAGATGGAATTATTCATATAAGTCCATTCACCTGCATGCCAGAAATTATGTCACAAAATATTTTTCCTAATATGAGAGAAAATTGTAATATCCCTTTGCTTACCCTAATTATGGATGAACAAACTGGAAAAGCAGGTTATATTACAAGGTTAGAAGCGTTCGTTGACTTGATGAGAAGACGTAAAAGAAAGAATGCTTTACAAAATACTCCAAAAATTGAGGCTACATCAAAATGATAAGATATTTTTTCGATGCGTTACGAATTACAAACAATAATATAATTTTAGCAACCCCACTGATTTTATTTATGCTTATTGTTAGTATATATTCTGTTATTTTACAAACAATGAGTTCATCTCCTGTTATGTACTTTTTGTTTTTAATGACTTTGGGGCTTATGATTGCTGCTTTTGCTGCAGGTTGGTTTTACATTGTAAAAAAAGCTATTGAAAATGATAGAATATCTGCTACAAAAGATGAAAAAATTAAAAAATCTTTTGATTTGATGAATTTAATGGTAACTGGAGTTGGTGAAAACTTTTTATCATTCCTGGGTGCTTTATTTTTATATGTTTTAATTCTATTAACGTTCTTGATTTTTGGAAGTTTTATTGGAGTTAAGTTGATAGGTAATCTTAATTTTCCAATTGAACAGCTTAAACCAGCGTTGGTTAGTGCAGAGGCAACACAAGCTTTTATTCAAACTTTGTCTGCTGAAGATCTTTTAAAATTAACAAAATGGAAATATTTAATTTTGATTGGTGGAGCGTTATTCTCTTTTATAACTTTATTTTGGTCAGTTGATATTGTTAAATTTAATAAAAATCCGTTTAAAGCATTGTTTAATTCTAACAAGTTTTTGTGGAAGAACTTCTTTTCAACGTTTTTATTTTACATTATGCTTTTTGTATTTAATTTTGTTGTAATGTTGGTTACAGCCTTGTTATCAATGAATAACATATTATATTTTATATCAATGCTGATATATTTCTATTTTATGGTTTATATGGTTGTGTTAGTATTCTTATATTATGATGACAACACAGAAAAACAAGATTATAGCAATAACGGGTCCGACAGCAACGGGCAAGACGGAATTTGCAATTAAACTTGCAAGTGAACTTGATACTGAAATTATTTCTGCAGATTCAAGACTTGTTTATAAAGGTTTTGATATTGCATCGGCAAAGCCCACTATTGGTGAAATGAGAGGAATAAAACATCATTTGATTGATATAGTTGAGCCGGAAGTAGATTATTCTGTTGCGAATTTTTATGATGATGCAAAGGTTGTTATTGATGGTTTATTAAAAAAAGGTAAAACTCCAATTGTTGTTGGAGGAACGGGATTGTATTTTAGAATTTTACTTGAAGATTTTGATCTTCCAAGAGTAAAACCAGATTTTAGTTTAAGAGCTGAACTTGACAAAAAAGATGCAAAAGCCTTACACGATATGTTAATGAAGCTTGATGAAAAATCTGCACAGAAAATCCATTTTAATAACAAGGTTAAAATTATAAGAGCGTTAGAGGTTTGTATTAAAACTGGAAAACCTATGTCAGAAGTGGCTGGGAAAAAAGAACATGAGTTTGATGTTAAGTGGATTGGACTAAATTATAAAGACAGAAAAAAACTTTATAAAAGAATTGAAGATAGAGTTGACGAGATGTTAGAAAAAGGTCTGGTCGATGAAACAAAAGGTTTATTAAAAAAACATGGAAGAATAAATAATTTTATAAACACTATTGGCTATAAAGAAATGTTGGAATACATCGACGGAATTACTGGGCTTGATGAGGCCGTTGATGAATTGAAAAAGAATAGTCGTCGATATGCAAAAAGACAAATCTCTTGGTTTAAGCGAAATCAAAATATAGAATGGATTGAAAAATAGCTCTGACTTTACATTTTTTTTTGTTTATTTTATAGTTGTAGTAAGTCGAAGTGCTTACCAATTGAAGGAAATAAAAGAATGAGCGATGATTTAAAGAGAAGTTTGTCACTACCAGATTCAATATCTATGGTTGCTGGTTCAATGATTGGTTGCGGGATTTTTCTCGTATCAGCGGATATAACAAGACAAGTAGAATCGGCACTTTATTTATTACTCGTGTGGATTATTGCAGGTTTTGTTTCTCTTTGTGGCGCAATAGCTTACGGCGAATTGGCTGCTAACATCCCTGATGAGGGTGGTCAATATATGTATATAAAAAAAATATTTAACGATAAGCTTGCATTTTTGTTTGGATGGACAATGTTTTTGGTAATACAGGCAGGAACTATTGCAGCTATTTGTGTTGCTTTTGCAAAATTTGCAGGTCTGTTAATTCCATTTATTAGCTCGACAAACTATTTGTTAACTATCGGTAGTTGGGGCTTTTCAACTCAACAGGCTTTTGGTTTATGTGCACTTTTGATATTGACTTACATTAACTCTCGAGGTGTTGATGCAGGTGTTATTACACAAAACATATTCACTATTACTAAAGTTTTGGGAATATTAGGAATAATAATTTGCGGTATATTGTTTGGCTTAAACTTCGATGCTATAACAACAAACTTTGCTCCTTCTGCAATGCATTTTGAATGGGGTGATATCGCAAAACTCTCTACAGCAACAGTTGGTGCATTGTTTGCATCATTGAGTTGGAACAACATAACATTTATTGCAGGTGAAATTAAAGAACCTGAAAAAAACGTTAAGAAAGCTCTTTTATACGGTGTGGGTGCTGTTGCACTTTTATATTTGGTTGTTAATGCTGTATATGTAGTTACTACACCAGTTGAACTTATCAAAACTGCACCAGAAGATATTGTTGCGGCTGTTTCGATGAGTGCAATTTTTGGTGAAGTTGGAAAAGATATTTTGGCCTTGATTATTATGACATCAGCTTTTGGGGCTGCAAATGGTATGGTTATGGCTGGAGCCAGAGTTTATTATAAAATGGCAAAAGATAGATTATTCTTTAGAAATCTTGCTGTTATAAATAGACAAACAAGAGTTCCTGTTAATTCTTTGTGGGCACAATGCGCTTGGATTTCAGCATTGATTTTCTGGGGAAATTACACTCAACTTTTAGACTTTGTAATTTTTGCTCAATTGATTTTCTACTTAATAACTATTATTGGTATTTTTATTTACAGAAGAAAATACAAAGAAGAACAAGCTTTGAAAGTTAATAGTTTCTTCGCTGGTTCATTTATCGTAGTGTCGTTCTATATTATATTATGTTTGGCTATTTACAAGCCTACATATACTCTACCAGGGTTGTTAATCACTTTTGCGGGTCTTCCTGTATTCGGTTTTTGGTATAGAGCTAAACAAAGAGCTTATTTAGAAAGAATTAAAAACTCTAAATTTGCAGACCAGTTAATGGAGAATATGGATCAGTAAATTTTAAAATTTTAGAAAAATAAAAACAGCTAATTTATAGCTGTTTTTTTTTATATAAAAATTTTTAGGTTAAATTGTGAATGTTTTTCTTGAACCCATTTCGTGATAAACTCCGCCACCACAAACTGTTTCAAGAACTTTTAATACAAATTCTTTTGACGCATCGATAGAGCTTAATGATAATTCTTTGTTGCCAAGGTGTCTTATTGTCATAACCGAAAGTTGAGTTTTTTCTGCAGGAACAAACAATGATGCAACTTCATGGTCTAACAAAACTTCCATTTCGTCATTTTTTGCATTCTTGATTAGCTCGTGATAGTTTCCTTTTACTGCCATAATACGATAAGAGAGCATTGGGGCACCTACTTCTCGAGGCAGTGCCTGTGGTTGGTAGTTACATCTGCTTGTGAAGCTTATTTTGTGCCAGAGAATGTTTATAACGGCAACAGTTTTTTGAGTGTCAACTTCAACATAAATATTTTGTGTAGTAATGCCTCTTGAAGAAAAAGATTGGCGAAGTGAATCTGCAACAATCTGAAGCTCGTCAACCATTTTTAAAAATGTTTGGTTTGCATTCAAAGATGCGTGTTGATAATCCAAAAACTGTTTGTACATATGTGATGCAACCAAAGCAACCCTCTCTTGAATAACAGAGGATTTTCTAAACGATGTTTCTAAATTATCAAAACTTTCGTAATTATCGTGCAAGATGCTTTTCTCCTAACATAACTATTTTAGCTGAAACTTTTGAGCATGTAAATATTATAATCATAGGTTAAAAATAAAAAGGTACAAACGGCTGATATTTTTCAAAAAATGTGCCTGATGAGATTCAAACTCATGATCTTCGCCTTCGGAGAGCGACGTTCTATTCAACTGAACTACAGGCACAAATGTCTTGATACGTAACAATTTTCGTCTTTTGAAAGCTTTGATTTAAGCTCTTGAGCATCTTTTGTATTGTAACGTGATAAAATTTTTGCGGACTTTTCTCTTATTGTATAATCATCAAACGAGCTTGTCTTTGTTAAAATGTCTTTAATTTCATCAAAACTAATCAAATTGCTCACCTTAAAAATACCTTCCAAAGCCCAATACAACTGAAAATTTCTTTTGCTAATTACATATTGCTTGTCTTCTTCTGTTAATAACTCAATTTCTTTTAAAATTTGTATGGTTTTTTCAGGTAGATTTTTCGCTAAAAACTTGTTAAACTCATCTGATTGAATTTCCAAAATGCTTCTGCAAACATTTCCGTTAATATCAGTCAAACCCTTAATCATAATTTTGTAATTGTCTTCTAATTCAAAATATGTGGAAAACTTTTTATTATCAAAAAATTCGCTTAATTTGAAGGCAGTAGCCTCTCTAATTTTTCCATCTTGTCCCACTAAATTTGAACAGAAAAGTTTCGCATCTTCAATTGATTTTATTTCTTCGAGATTGAGTATTGCAAACTGTTTTTCTAAAATTTCATTTTGCTTAAGAAGTGAAATCAAGTCATCATAAGAATATTCACTTGCGAACATATTTATCGCTTTTTCAAAATTTGATTCAAGATTATAATCCAAACACTTATCCAAGTTTAAATCACCTTTTATGTATATTAAAAATATAACATAAATAGTGATGATTTTGTGCGAAAAAATAGTTTTAATATAGGATATATTATTAAATATATGTCATATAATTGAGTGGTAGGAGAAAAAATATGGAATTTTTAAAAGAATTATTTATGCCGAGCAAAGATAAAAATTTGAAAATCGGATTATGTCAATTTAAAAACACAACAACAGAAAGCTTTAAAGAAGAAATTTCAATAAAAAATAAAGATGTTAAACTTTCTGACCTAATGCGCCGACATAATTGTTAGAAATTTACATCATTTGAACGATATAAATTTTAAAAAAACGGGCATAATAAAATAGAGGAAATAAAATGAGCTTTGACATCAATTTTAACAAACCCGCAATAACTAACGCACAAGCTTCACAAGATGGTGGAGCTGGCAACCTTGGTTATATGAAGGGTGGCGGAAAAGGTGGACGTCATAGACAAGAAGCTAATAGTATTTTCGAAGAAGCTCCAAGTACTGATTCTTTTACCCATGAGGGGAAAGATGATATGCAAAGGGAAGGATTTGTTGATAAACTTATTCTTATCTTGAAGTATATTGTTTCAAAAATTTTTAACAGAAATTAGTCTAAAATTGTCACCGTAGATTTTATGCCTGTGTTTATATTACTGTTTGGGTAATATCTGTATGGAGATTGAAATCCGTAGTTTGTATAGTTATATGGATTCAATCTTCTTGCATTTTGAATTTTATAATATGGTTGCACTGTTCTTGGATTTATTATAGGTGGACTGTAGAAATAATTGTTTGAGTCGGGAACTGTTGGAAAATATGGATTTATCGTAGGAGAAATTCCAGTTAATCTTCCTCTTTGAAATGGATTTATCCATCCATTGTAATTTACATAATTCCATGCAAAAACAGTATTTTGAATGAGTAATACAGTCAAAATTAGTGTAAATATTCTCATAATAAATCTCCTTATCGCAATATTTAGATTAAGCAATAAGGAAAATTTTTACATTACACAACAAGATATATTGTAATAATAAATCAAATTAGATTATAAATAAAAGAACAGATAATACACTGATTGATAAAAAACTAAATACGAGCCATACATTTATTAGAGGGTGTTGAGAAGATATCAAATCGATAAGTCCATCACAAGCAGGCGTGTATGACAATTCAAGTCTTTTAGGTTTCAACGATTCAGGAACAGAAATGTTTTTAATTTCACGTCGAGATATCTTTTCTATAGTTTTAGTCTTCATCCCCAACCTCCCTTTGCATAATAATATTCTCATTTTTGCGAAGAAATGACATCACCCGAACAGTTGAGATTTTTGTTAATAAAATTGTGAATAATAAAATTATTTATAGTAAAATCATTATATGAAACCTGAATTATTATTACCAGCTGGAAATATTGAAAAACTTGAGTATGCAATAAGATATGGTGCAGATGCTGTTTATCTGGGAATATCTGACTTTAGCTTGCGTTCTATGCGAAAAGGGAAATTGATTACTCCAGAAAATATAAAGGAAGCCGTAGCCAAAGCTCACGAATTAAACGCAAAAGCTTACGTTACAATTAACATTTTTGCGTTCAATAAAGATATCGAGCATTTGAAAGATAATATTCAAGTAATAAAAGAAGCAAATCCAGATGCTATTATATTAAGCGATTTTGGTGTTTTAAGAGTTGTTAAAGATGTGATGCCTGACGTCGATGTTCATATCAGCACACAAGCCAATATCCTTAATTATGAAGCTGTTAAATTTTGGAGAGATTACGGTGCTTCAAGAGTTGTGCTTGCAAGAGAGCTTGAAGTTAAAGATATCGCACATATAAAAGATAAAGTGCCTGATATTGAACTCGAAGTTTTTGTTCACGGTTCTCAATGTGTTTCTTTCTCTGGAAGATGCCTATTGAGTGACTATATGACAAACAATGAACGTAGAGCTAATGAAGGCAATTGCGCTCAACCTTGCAGATGGAGTTACAAACTTCTTGAAGAAACTCGTCCAAATGAATATTACGAGATTGTACAAGATGATAAAGGTTCTCATATATTAAGTCCAAAAGATTTATGCCTTGTAGAACATTTACAAAAACTTATTGATGCAGGTGTAGATTCTTTTAAAATCGAGGGAAGAACAAAAAGCCTTTACTATGTTTCTGCAGTTGCAAAAACTTATAGAAAAGCTATTGATGAAGTCTTAAAATCTCCAAATGCTGATTTGAGTAAATACGTTGAAGAACTTAAAAAGGTTGGAAATAGAGGATATACACAGGGCTTTTTCTTGGGAAATAATAATTCCGAAAGTTATAGCTATGACATTTCAAAAGGTCTTGCAGGTTCTGATTTTCTCTGTGAATTTATGGAAAAATCAGGTGACTACTTCAAAGTTAAAATTAAAAACAAAATTAACTTGAATGACGAAATTGAAATTATTTCTCCAACAGAACAGTTTAATTGCAAAGTTGTGGATATTAAAGATAGAAACGATTGCCCTCAAACGGTTGCAAATACGAACGAAGAAATCTTCTTAAAATTTGACAAAGCTCCTGTTGACTATAACTTTGCACTGGCAAGAACACCGGAAGTTATAATAATAAATAAAAAATCGAAATAGTTTATTTTTTTCTCAAAAGGCTAAATAAACTTACAAGGAACATTATTATTAGTAATCCGAAAATGTAGATTACATAGTGTTTAATTGACCCCGCAAAGAATGATGCAATCGCTCCTGCTACAATAGCACAGGAAGTTAGAATTGCTACCGTCATGTTTTGCGAAAAACCAGCATTAAGCAATTTGTGATGAATGTGTTCTGCATCAGCAACAAATGGTGATTTACCCTTCAAAATTCTTCTCATAGAAGAGAATGTTATATCCATAATCGGTACTGCAAGCACAACAAAAGGTAAAATTATTGCCAAAGCCGCAGCTTTCATAACCCCAGTTATAGAAAGAGTTGCAAGTAAAAATCCAGAGAATAACGCTCCAGAATCACCCATAAAAATCTTTGCAGGATTGAAATTGTATGTCAAAAATGCAAGCATTGACCCAGCAAGAATAAATGCAATCAATGCACTAATAGGACTTGGTGGAACCATAGCAACAGCAATTAAACCTAAAGTTATTGAGTTAACAGTAACAACCGATCCTGCAAGACCGTCAACACCGTCAATAAAGTTTACAGCATTACTAATTCCAACAATCCATAATATTGTTATTATGTAAGATACAAAAATATTCAATTCTCCAATGTTTAAGAAAGGAAGTACAATTGAATCTATTCTTCCTCCAAGCAAGAAAACCAAAGATGCAATTGCAATTTGAATAAAAAGTTTAAATTTTGCATTAAGGTTATATAAATCGTCGATTAAACCTAATAAAAACATCAACGTACCACCTAATAAAATACCGGAAAGTAAGCTTCCATAAGGATAGTAGCTTAAGAACACCAAGAAAAGGAATGTTAACATTGTGCTTGCCCAAATCGCAATACCACCCAATCTTGAAATAGGTTTTGTGTGAATTTTTCTTTCATTTGGAACATCAATTAAATGGTTTTTCTTTGAAAATTCTATTACAAGCGGAACAATAAATACCCCAAGCAGGTAAGAAATAATTGTTCCTAAAATATGAGCTTCAGATAGTTTAATCATGTTTAATCCTTCTTAATATAGTGGGTGTTTTTTACAAAGTTTCAAAGAGCGTGCTCTTAAATTATTGAGCGCAACTTCATCTTCACTTGCAAAAACTGTCGATGCAATAATTTTTGCAACTTCTTTCATGTCTTCTTCAACAAAACCTCTCGTCGTAACAGCAGGAGTACCAAGTCTTACCCCACTTGTCACAAAAGGACTTTGCGGATCATTTGGTACAGTATTTTTGTTAGCGGTAATGCCAACTTTTTCAAGTGCGTTAGCAATATCTTTTCCAGTTTTGTTATATTTTCTCAAATCTAAAGTCATCAAATGGTTTTCTGTACATCCGCCGACAATGTCCATTGCCTCGTTCATAAGTTCTTCTGATAAAACTTTAGCGTTCTTTATAATTTGTTGAGCATAATTTTTAAACTCAGGTTTAGATGCTTCAAGTAATGCAATTGCTTTACCTGCAATAATGTGTTCCAACGGTCCACCTTGCATTCCAGGAAAAACAGCCTTGTCTATTCCTTGAGCGTGTTCTTCTTTGCACATTATGATACCACCACGAGGTCCTCTTAAACTTTTGTGAGTTGTGGTTGTCACAAAATCAGCCCAAGGTGCAGGAGAAGGGTGTAGCCCTGTTGCAACAAGTCCTGCAATGTGAGCGATATCAGCCAAAAGATAAGCTCCAACTTCATCTGCAATTTCTCTAAAACGTTTAAAATCAATTATTTTTGAATAATTGCTCGCCCCACAAATTATAAGTTTTGGTTTGTGTTCCTTTGCAATTTTTAAAACATTGTCATAATCGATATAACCATTTTCGTCAACACCATAAGATGCTACATCAAAATATAATCCTGAAAAGTTTACTGGAGAACCGTGAGATAAGTGTCCGCCATTTGACAAGTCCATTCCCAAAACTTTATCACCCATTTTGAGAGCATACATAAATACTGCCATATTTGCTTGAGCACCACTGTGAGGTTGAACATTTGCATGGTCAACTTTGAAAAGAGCTTTCGCTCTTTCTTGTGCCAATTTTTCTATTTGGTCAACATTTTCACAACCATTATAAAATCTTTTATAAGGTTTTCCTTCTGCATATTTATTTGTCAAAACAGAACCACAAGCTGCCATAACAGCAGGAGAAGTAAAGTTTTCACTTGCAATAAGTTCTATTGTGTTCTGTTGTCTTTCAAGTTCTTTTTCTATCAATTCCGCAACTGCGGGATCTGTTTTTCTTATTAAATCTATTTCCATGTAATATCCCCTTCAATGCTGAATATTATACCGCAAAAAAAAAAGGCACAAAATAAATTGTGCCTTTTTCTTACAATTTTTTAACTAATCTGGAATTACAAGTTCTTGACCTATTTTCAAGCTATCAAGACTCTTCATTCCGTTCAGCTCTTTTATTTGTTCCATCTTATTTACATCGTAACTACCATACATTTTAACAATGATACCAGCAAGAGTATCACCTTCTTTTACAACATAAGTTCTTGATGTACCAGTTGATGTTTCAGTTACGATACCCGTATCAGGAGTTTCTGGTTCTTTAACTGATTCTTTTACTGGAGGAGTAATTGTTGCATCTGTTGTTTCCTTATCAGAAACCCAAACTACTGCGGTTAAAAATAATGTTATAACTACACCAACTATAAGACCAACAAAGAAATAAACCATAGGTTTGCCTTGAGTTTGAATTGGCATTTTTGTTTCTTTCCACAAAACATCAAGAGCTTTATCATTATGAGAGTGTTTATTATTGTTATCTTCCATATCTTTAGTTTTTCCTGTTAACCTACGTAAAACATTCAATCCTTCTTCTGACAAATTTGATCTTTTTATGCTTGAACTTTTCATATATACCACCTTTATAATTATATCTTATAAGAAATACATATATTTTGCAAGTTTTCCCATTTTTGGTAGGTTTAAATGATAGTTTTTGTAAACTTTATTTAAAATTTTTCTCAACATGTGTTTAAAAAAATCTTTATCATTTTTTACTTTAGCATAGTGGATAATAGAATATAAACATGCAAATAAGTAAGATAGAAAACATTAGGGTTGTTACCCCAATTTATAAAAAACATAACCCGACAAGAAAATATGCTACGAGCAAAATAAATATTTTGCCCGTTGGCATTTGTGGTTTATCTTATATAAACAATGAGAAGTTAAGTAATGTACAGCTTGATTATATATTTAAATCCAATGGGTTTGAAAAAACACAGGAAGGGTACAAAAAAAACTTAAGTGATAATTGTAAAAAGTTTTTAAAACAAAAATATGGCGATATTCCATCAAGATATGTTGAAAGAATGTATTCAACCCCAATGAATGATGAGAAATTTGCGAAATTTTCTGAATTCTTAAATTCTAACAATTTGACAAAACTGGTAAGACATGATTTTGATACACCTTTTGTGGTTTTTTCTACTATGGATAATTATGGAACTTATGATAACTTCAAAAGGAGTGACAATAATTATTTTGAACTGGTAAGTAATGTAGTAAAAAATTACCCAGATTTAAAAACAAAAAATGCTTTGGATAACTACAAAGATATCGGATATATATCTATAAATAGTGCTTTGAGAGGAAATGAAAAATTTAATAATGAGTTAAAAAATGATGTAAATTTGATTTCAGATTACATAGAAACTCAAAAAATTACAAAACCTTTAAAAGTTTATAGAGGAGAAACAGTTGAAGGGTTAAAAAACATTGTAAATAAAAATGGTGAAAAGGTAGATATTTTGTCAATGATGTCAGAGGCAAAATTTAATCCAGATGAAATGAAAAAATTAAAAGAATTTATTTGTGATAATGAAATATCTTACCTACAAGAGGCTTTTCTATCTACTACTTTAAATAAAAATCTTGCTATAAGCTATGTTGATACAGAGTATTTTACTCCAGAAAATTCTCACGTAATTTGGGAACTTGATACAAAATCTGGAACAAAGGGAGTTTTTGCAGAGGCATTCAATATCACAGGCATGAATGTTGTAGAAAAAGAAATCTTATTTCAAAAGGGCTCAAAATTTACATTAAAAGATATTGACTATGATAGAAACAGAGAAATTTGGTTTATAAAGGGTGAAATTAAAAATTAAAAAATTTTTGTAAATAAAACTTAATATTTATTGTCTAAAAAGTCAATTTTAAAAGAGAAAAATCCTTTCATGTAACATAGGGAATATGGTTACAGTAGGAATACAAAAAGTAAATCTGTCGAAGCAACCGTTCAGGTCAGTTTTTGAAAAAACAAAAGTAAAATCTTTTGAAAAAACGATAAATCCTGCGGCATCGGAAGGCGTGAGGAAGCTTTCCGAACTCCCTTCGGCTGATATTTTTTACCCTATATCTGTTCTTGTTGGAGCAAACTGTCTAAACAAGTCGTCAAAAAATCTTTCTGATTTTGAGGTTGATAAGCTTTTCAAAAATAATGGTTTTGAAAAGAAAGACATTGGATTCAAAAAAGAATTATCTCCTGTTGAAAATTTTGATTTGAATAGAAAATATGGAGATATGTTGTCGATGAATATAGAAAGAATGTATTCATCGCCTTTGAGTATTGAAAAATATGATAAGTTTAAAAAGTTTTTGCAATGGAATGGGTGTGAAAATTTTGAACAAGCAAAAAAAGATTTTGCTCCAAGTTTTGTAACTTTCTCTGTTTTAAACAGATGTAACGGAATTTTAGATTACTTGCAAAAAGAAATTGACTCAGGCAAACATTTTTATGAGCCGGTAAACAATGTAGTTAAAAATTATCCAGATTGTGAAACTCTTGCAAGTATTGGAAGTTATAAGGGTTTAGGCTTTTTAAAAATGAATAAAGCTTTAAGAAATAACAATTCTTGTGATACTAAAGTTGCAGGTGATATTGAAAGAATAAGTAATTACATAGAAACTCAAAAAATCACAAAACCTTTGAAGGTATATAGAGGGGAAGGTTTTGATGTATTAAAAGATGTTCAATTCCCTAATGGTGAAAAATGTGATTTAGGGACAATGTTGGTAAATGCTACTAAGTGTCCAGAAGAAATGCAAAAGATTAAAGAATTTATTCTTGATAATGATATTCAAGTTAAGCAAAAAGGATTTTTATCTACAACTTTGAACAAAAATGTCGCAGAGGACTATGCTGATAGAGGAATTATGTTGAAAACAACTCCTCGTTTAATTTGGGAACTTGATGTTAAACCAAACTCAAAGGCGGTTTTAACAGAAGCTGTTAATCTTTCGGGACTTGGAATGAATGAATGTGAATTGTTATTCCAAAAAAATTCGAATATAGCGATTAAAGACATGTCTTATGATAAAAATTATAATTTGTGGACAATAAAAGGGGAAGTATCTACAAAGGGGCAAAATTGATAGGTAGTGTAACTAATATCATGAATATGACAAAAACAAGTCATTCTTTTGTTAAGAAGGCTCCAGTTAGTGTTGTAAAAAATTACAAAGCTCAAAATATGAAATTTTCAGATGTAATGATTAAAACAGCTGTTCCTGCTGCACTTTTAACTAATGCTGCTATTGGTTTGTACAAATCTTCTGAAAACAAAAAAATCAGTAAATTATTTGAGGAAAATAATTATAAAAAAACACATGATGATGGATATGTTAAAACTTTAACTCCAAAAGAAAAAAAAGATATGTGGACATCTTTTGATGCACACAAAAATGATTTGCAAAAACTTAATGAAAGAACTATAACAAAGGATGAAGTTCAAGCATTCAATGATTTTCTTAATTTTTCTGGTGGAAAAGCTTTAAAACATATTGAACACTTTGATAATCTTTTAATTTCATTCTTAATTTTGAATGATAATGGTTTATATCCAAGATTTAAAGAACTTGTGCAACAAAACGGTGCGTACATGGATTTAGTGTTAAATTATGCAACGTCACCTGCACAAATTATTGATGTAAATTATTTAAACTCATATAAACGTAATCCAAACAGCCCTGTGAATGAATATTTAAGATATGTTGAAACAAATCCAGAGAAAAAAATACCTGTTGGGATACAGGAAGAAATTGATATTTTGACAAAGTATATTGATACTCAAACAATAAAAGAACCTATTAAGGTTTTCAGAACAGATACTTTTCACATATTGAGTAATGTTAAAACAAAAAATGGCACAAACATTAACCTTGCACAGATTATGCAAGATGCTGAAGGCAATCCTAAATTGGTAAATGAGGTAAGGGAATTTGTTGCTGACAATGAAATAAGTACAAAACAGGCAGCATTTTTATCTACTTCTTTGAATAATAATATTGCTGATTTCTTCGGATTTAATAACAGAGATAAAAACAATATTATTTGGGAAATGACAGTAGAGTCAGGCTCTAAGGGAGTTTATCTTGAAGCATTTAACGGTAATAATGTGCTATCAAGAGAAAACGAATTTCTGCTTCAAAGAGGGGCAAATATTAAAATCTCTGATGTTGTTTTTGATGATAAAAATGGAATTTGGAAAATAAAAGCAAAGGTATCAACAAAATAGGATTATTGTATGGGTAACGATTTTGAAGAAATGCAATTTGTCGCAAGAAAAATAAAATGGTTTGATGAAGACCTGAAAAAAATGGAAAATATGACGGTTGAAGAACGCATAAAATATAAGCAGATGTTAAGAGAAAAACATCAGCATGGGTATGAAGACTAAATATGAAAGAACTTCTTCCAAAAAGAATAGATAATTCAAATAAGGGTACTTATGGTACAGTTTTAAATGTATCTGGAAGTGAAAAGTATTCAGGTGCAGGAATTTTATCGTCTTTATCTGCTCTAAAATCTGGAGCTGGCAAAGTTGTATTATGTTCTACCGATAATGTTTTAAATGCTACATCTGTTTATCCAGATATTGTTTTGCAAAAACGAAAAGATATGACTTATGAGGGTATATCTTGTATTGTTATGGGATGTGGGTTATCGACGAGTGCAAAATCAATTTTCAAAAAAGTCGTTAAAACAAAGTTACCACTTTTGATAGATGCAGATGGTTTGAATATATTGTCAGAAAGTGTGGTTTTATTGCCAGAACACACTATTCTTACTCCGCACCCTAAAGAAATGAGTAGGTTAATGAAAGTGGGTGTGGATGAAGTTTTAAATTCTCCAAGAGAAATTCTTGAAAAATGTGTTGAAAAATATCAGGCGACAGTTGTTTTGAAAATGCACAAAACTATGATACTTGATAGGTTTGGCAGTTTTTATGAGAACACAACTGGAAATTCAGCATTATCTAAAGCTGGTAGTGGTGATGTTTTAGCAGGCATGATTGGAGGACTTCTCGCTCAGGGAATGTCCTGTTTTGATGCTTCAAAGTTAGGTGTTTATCTTCACGGCAGATGTGGAGAACTTGCAAGTTTAGATATGAGTGAATATAGTGTACTTGCAAGTGACTTACTAAATTATATTGGTAAAGCTTTTCTCGAACTATTAAGCTGAAACTTCTTGTTTTTTGAATTGCATTTCATACAGTGCTTTATATTGACCGTTTGGAATATTCATAAGTTCTTCGTGATTTCCAAGCTCAATAAGTTCTCCTTCGTTTATGACAGCAATTCTGTCTGCATTTTTGATTGTTGATAATCTATGAGCAATAACAAGAACTGTTTTATTCTTCATTAGGTTATCTAAAGCTTTTTGTACAATCAATTCGGACTTGTTGTCGAGAGCTGATGTAGCTTCGTCAAGAATGACAATATCGGATTCTTTTATCATCGCTCTTGCGATTGCAACCCTTTGTCTTTGTCCACCAGATAACGTTGTACCTCTTTCTCCTAAATATGTGTCAATTCCATCAGGTAGTTCGTTTAACATTTCTTTCAAATGTGCAGCTTCAATTACTTCATTAAGTTTTTCTTCACTTGCGTTTGGATTACCCATCATAATGTTTTCTCTTATTGTTCCAGAGAACAAGAAGTTATCCTGAAATACCATAGAAATATTCTGTCTTAGGCTCTTCATAGAAAATTCTTTGATGTTTATTCCGTCAATCAAAATACTTCCGGTTGTAACATCATAAAAACGAGGTATTAAGTTAACCAAAGTCGATTTTCCACCACCAGAATTTCCAACAATTGCAAGTGTTTCATTCTTGTTAACAGTAAGGTTTAGATTTCTCAAAACTGGGTGATCTTTAACGTATTCAAAGTTTACATCTTTAAACTCAATATTGTTTTTCAAACCTTCAAATTTAACGCAATTATTGTCATCTTTGATTTCAGGTTCAATATCAAACAATTCAAATACACGTCCCATTGCAACAAAAATATTTTGAAATCCTGTCAGTGTGTTTCCCAAAGTCTTTACAGGTTTATATAAAAGTAACAATGAAGTTACAAATGAGGCAAAAGAACCAGCTGTCATATATCCAGAGGTGATTAGGTGTGTACCATAACCCAAAACAATTGCAATACCAAAAGAAGCAATAAGATACATTAGAGGACTCATCCAACCAGTACGTTTGATAAGTGACATGTTGTTTCTAAAACCGAGCCAAACTTGTTCTGTAAACTTCTCTTTCTGTCTTTCTTCAAGATTATATGCTCTCATTACACGGTTGCCAGAGTAAGTTTCATTGAAATCTGTTGTGATGTTTCCACCTATAACCATATTTCTATTTGACGTAGCTTTAACTTTTTTTCTTATTAAAGCAACAGGTAAAAAGGCAATACACAAAACAAAAACACCTATTAACGCAAGTTTCCAAGAACTATATAACATTACACCGATAAGACTTAATGCTCCAAATAAACTTGTAATAACTGTTTTAACGTTATTTACAACTCCATTAGCGGCAGTGTCTGTATCACTTAGGTATCTCGTGATAATTACGCCTGATGTGTTTTCGTCGAAAAACAATGTATCCATATATACAAGCTTGTTGAATAAAGCAATTTTTACTGTGTTTGTAATCTTTTGACTTGTCCAGTCTGTAAGGTATTCATTTAAGTATCTCAAAACACCTTGTACTACGGCAAACAACACAACCCCAAATGGGATTGCAACAGCCATAAGTGACCAGCTTAGTGTGAAGGTATGATTAAGAACTTGGAAAACTAAATCCTTTTGTCCAACAACGTAATCCATATATGGCTTAAGTGCAAATGCAACAACACCATCCAATACCCCAACTGGTATCGCAACTAAAAATCCTAAAATAACCCTTACCATAAATGGCTTTATAAAAGGAAAAATTCTACCCAATAGCCAAGAATATTTAAAAGAGTTTTTAGCAGTCGTATCTTTTAATTTCATAATTATATCCCCGATAGTTACTTTCTGTTCTTTTATTGTTATATAAAAATGTTATAAAAGCAACAAACAAATTTAATTGTACACAATAGACGGACTTGTAATTTGAGGGAAAGTGTGTTAATTTGTTTTCGTAATTGGGAGATTAAAATCGTGGGATATAAAATTTTATCAAAAAGGGAATTATGCCCTAATCAATATGAGTTAACAGTTGATGCACCTTTCGTTGTTAGAAACGCAAAAGCAGGTCAGTTTATCATTCTTCGTGTAGAAGAAGACGGAGAAAGAATTCCGTTGACTATTGCAGATGTTAACAAAGAGAAAAATGAATTGACTATCGTGTTTATGGCGGTAGGAGAAACAACTAAAAAACTTGCAAAACTGAATGAGGGCGATGAAATTCTTGACCTTGTTGGACCTTTAGGACAACCTACTCATATAAAGAAATATGGTACTGTTGTTTGCATAGCAGGTGGATATGGCGCTGCTCCTTGCTATTTGATTGCAAAAGCATTCTTGGAAGCTGGCAACAAAGTCTACATGATTACTGGTGCGAGAACAAAGGATTTAATATTCTGGCAAGACAAAATGAAAAATGCATGTACAGAACTTTTCATAACAACCGATGATGGCACTTTGGGTGAAAAGGGTTTTGGAACTCAAGTTTTGGAAAGACTTATGAATAACGAAAAAATCGATTATGTTATTGCCGTAGGTCCAATGCCAATGATGAGAGCGGTAGCAAACCTTACAAGAGATAAAGGCATTTACACGGAAGCAAGTATGAATCCAATTATGGTTGATGGTACAGGCATGTGTGGTGCTTGTAGAATAACTGTCGGTGGAAAAGTTAAGTTTGCTTGTGTTGACGGTCCAGACTTTAACGCTCACGAAATCGATTTCGATGAAGTTATAAATAGATCTTCTTTTTATAAAGATATTGAAAGAAAAAGAGAAGAAAATTGTAATCTTTTAAAAATGTAGGCTAAATTTTAAGGAGAAATAAATGTCAGATAACCAAATACCTATTTGCCCACTCAAAAGTGCTGGTAATACTATTGATGTTATTTGCAGTCAAGAAAGATGTGCTTGGTATGTAAGACCTTATAAAATGTGTTCAGTTTACGTATTAGCACATAAGGCAGCGACAGATATTCAAAAAAATCAAGAAGCCTAACTATGAATATAGTTTTGTGTATAAAGCAAGTGCCTGATACTTCAGACATAAAGTGGACAGAAAATAATACAATCAGCAGAGAAGGTGTTGAAAGTATTATAAATCCGCTTGATGAATATATAATAGAATTGGCACTTAGGATAAAGTCTAAAATAGAAGATACAAAGATTACCGCTATCTCTATGGGGCCTATGCAAGCCGATAAGGTTCTAAAAAGAGCTATATCTTTGGGTTGTGATAGAGGTATATTGCTTTGTGATAAAAAATTTGCAGGAGCCGATACCTTCGCAACTTCACAAACACTTGCATCTGCAATAAGATCAAAACTTCCTGAATTTGATTTAGTTATGTGCGGTCAATTTGCTTCTGACGGTGATACTGCACAAACCGGACCGAGTCTTGCAAGGAAATTGAATATTCCTCAAGTCACTTATGTAAAAGATATTTTAGACATTGATTTAAAAATTCTTAAGGTATTAAAAGAGGTAGAAGATAAGTTTGAAAAATTAGAAGTAAAGCTACCAGCTCTTTTGTGTATAAACAAACCAGATATTGAACTGAGAAGACCATTGATTGATGGTTTTATTAAGGCGCAAAACACAAAAATTGAAGTTTACAATGCTCAGGACATTTCAGTGGATATTGATAAAGTAGGGCTTAAGGGTTCTCCAACTTATGTGTCAAAAGCTTTTAGACCAGAAATTAAACATGAAGGAAGTATTATTGTTTATGAAGGGGAAAAAAGTATTGAAACTTTTGCGGAAAAGTTAAGAGAATACGGAGTAAAAAATGTCTAACGAAATCCTTATTTATATTGAGTTAAATGATGAAAAACAGCCAGTGCCGGTTGTTTTTGAACTTGCACAGAAAGCTCAGGAACTTTCTAAAAAGCTTAACTGTGAGGTTAATGGACTTTTAATTACACCAAATTTTCAGACTTGTGAAGAAACTTTGAGAACTCCGTTTGACAAAGTATATGTTGTACAAGATGAAAGGTTAAAAAATTATTCAACAGAATATTATTCAAAAATTGCAATTGATGTAGTAAAACAAGTTTCCCCGCAGATATTGTTAATAGGTGCTACAACGCAGGGTAGAGATATTGCTCCGCAAATTACATCTGCACTTGAAACAGGTTTGACAGCAGATTGTACAGGTTTGGATATTAACGACAAAGGAATGCTTGCTGCAACAAGACCTACTTTTGGTGGAAAACTTATGGCAACAATTTTGTGTAAAAATTTTCCACAAACAGCGACTGTTCGTCCAAAAGTTTTAAAGAGTGATGATGTAGTTGAATTAAAACCAACACAATATATTGAAATGTCAGCGGACATAGAAAACATTGAGTTAAAGGTCAATTTATTAGAGGTTATCAAAAAAAGTGTAAACAGCTCGCTTGAGGATGCAGAAATTATTGTTGCAGGTGGAAGAGGAATGCGAGATAAAGATGGTTTTAATATGCTATATGAACTTGCAAAGAAACTCAATGCAACAGTTGGTGCATCAAGGTTGGCTGTTGAATCTGGTTTTGCAGATTCAAGTATACAAATTGGACAAACTGGAAAAACCGTTACACCAAAGATTTATATAGCCTGTGGAATTTCAGGTGCTATACAACACACGGTTGGTATGTCTGGATCAAAAAAAATTATAGCAATAAATAAAGATGCAAATGCTCCAATCTTTAAAATTGCAGATTTTGGAGTTGTCGGAGATGTCTTTGATGTTCTCCCTGAGCTTATAAAAAATTTAAATTGATATTCGTGCTAAAATATCTTTATGTTTGAAAATCTTGAACAAATAAAACAAGCAATTGAGGTTGAAAGAAAATTTAAATATATAAATATTAGTGGCAAACACTGTACATTCTCTGAATTTATGAGAGAATGTCTTTTTGATTTCTACAAAAAATCTGGAAAAAATCCAAAATGGAAAATCTTGGCAGAAGCATTTGGTCTTTATAAAACTGATACAGCATTCCTAAGAAAAAAAACAATTGAAAGATTTATAAGGGTTGTAAATGCTGAGTTAAAGCCTAAAGGTGAAAATAATGATAAAAAACATGAAAAAGTTAATATAGATGAAATTGACGTTAAGTACTTGAAAGGTGTTGGACCTAAAATTGGACAGGCTTTTAATAGACTCGGTATATACACTGTGTCGGATTTATTATTTTATTTTCCTAAAAGACACATTGATTATTCGGATAAAACACTTATAAAAAAGTTGAAAATTGGAGAAAATGCCACTATTTTTGGAAATATTAAGAGTACCGGAGCTTTTATATCAAAAAAAGGTTTAAGTGTGCTAAAGGTCAAAATAGCAGATGAGAGCGGAAGTTTAGAGCTAAACTTTTTTTATGCAAAAGCAAATAGAGTGATGCTTGAAAGATATAAATCTCAATTTCCAGTTGGCGCAGGAATTATGGTGTCTGGATGCGGAAAATTTGATAATTACAATCGAAAAATAACACTTGATAAACCGCAATATTCTATAGTTTCAACTGAAGGTTTTGACAATTTAAATTTGGGACGAATTGTCCCTGTCTACCCATTAAGCGAAAATTTGAGTGTAAAAGTTTTAAGAAAAGCCGTATATAATGCGCTTATTCAGTACAAAGAAAATATTAAAACGGTTTTGCCTCTGTATATTAGAGAGAAATATAATCTCTTAGAAAAGAGAGATGCAATAGCTCAAATTCACTTTCCTGACACAATGGAACAACTTGAAAAAGCTCGTTTTACTCTTGTTTTTGAAGAATTTTTCCTTTTACAGTTAAGATTAGCAAAAGTTCGAGAATCGTCAAAAGAAAAGAATAACTCCATTGTATTAAAAATAAAAGAGGATGGTCTTGTAAATAAGTTTATCAAAAGTTTGCCTTTTGAATTAACAAAAGGTCAAAAAGATGCAATTGATGATATATTAACTGATTTATCTTCAGCTTCTGGGATGCATAGATTGTTGCAAGGAGATGTTGGAAGTGGAAAAACAGTTGTTGCAACAGTTATGTTACTTGCGGCGATAGAAAACGGTTATCAGGGAGCAATGATGGCACCTACCGAAATATTAGCACAGCAACATTACAACAAACTTGTCAAGTTACTTACTCCTTTGGGTATAAGTATTGGATTATTTTTGGGAAGTAATAAAAAAAGTGTTAGAGAAAAAATTCAAAGAGATTTGTTAAATGGTCAAACTAATTTGGCTATTGGAACACATGCTTTAATACAGGATGAAGTTAACTTTAATAATTTGGGTGCAATTGTAGTGGATGAGCAACATAGATTTGGAGTGAAACAAAGAAATAAATTGAAAAACAAGTCATTATATCCTCAAATGCTTACGATGACAGCAACTCCAATTCCAAGAACACTTGCTTTAACCGTTCATGGAGATATGGATTTAACTATAATAAATGAATTACCAAAAGGCAGAAAACCTGTAAAAACTTTACTGGTTTCAGGGGCTGGTCGTGACGTATATAATCTTATAAAATCTGAAATTGACCTGGGTAGACAGGCTTATATTGTCTTTCCTTTAATTGATGAAAGTGAAACGTTAAGTGCAAAAGCAGCAACATCAGAGGCAGAAAGATTGCAAAGTGGGGTATTTTCAAGTTATAAGATTGGATTGTTGCATGGCAAACTGAAAAATGAAGAAAAAGAAAAAGTAATGTCGGATTTCAAAAACAAAAAATATGACATACTTGTATCTACTACGGTTGTTGAGGTTGGTGTAGATGTTCCAAATGCAACAGTTATGCTAATCGAAAATGCTGAAAGATTTGGACTGTCACAACTCCACCAGCTTCGAGGCAGGGTAGGAAGAAGTGATTTACAATCTTATTGCATCTTGTCATCAACAACAAAGAATGTTGAAACAAGAGAAAGACTAAATATAATGACACAAACAAATGATGGATTTGTAATTGCAGAGCAGGATTTGGCATTAAGAGGTCCTGGGGAATTTTTGGGTGTTAGGCAAAGTGGTTTGCCAGATCTTGTTATATCTGACATTGTTAAAGATGCAAAAATATTGGAGTTGGCAAGAAAAGAAGCTTTTGAGTGTGTAAAAGAAAATAGACTTGACACAGAGGAATTATTGAAAAGTATACCAAAATTTAAGAATACGATAAGTAGTGATATCCTAAAGTCTGGATAGGGTTTGATTTTGATTATAAATAAAAGAATATATAAAAAAAGTACTTGCTTTTTTTTAATTTTTAAGATATGTTTATATTTGTTAAAGAAAATTTAAAAAAATAAATATTCTGTAATAAACGGGTTAAAGAACATAACATAAAAGGATTTTTAATATGACAGAAGGTATGGATTTACAAAGTGAAGCAGAAACTCGCCAAAAGATATTGGTAGCAGATGATGAAGCCAGTATCAGAAGAATTTTGGAAACAAGATTAAAAATGGCAGGCTATGATATAGTAGTAGCAGAAGATGGAGAGCAAGCTGTAAGTCTGTTTACAAAAACAAATCCTGACTTGGTAGTGTTGGATGTAATGATGCCAAAAATGGATGGTTATGGTGTAACTCGAGAAATAAGAAGAAATTCTGATGTTCCGATAATTATTTTGACAGCATTGGGAGATGTATCAGAAAGAATTACGGGATTGGAATTGGGTGCAGATGATTATGTAATTAAACCATTCAGTCCAAAGGAATTAGAAGCAAGAGTAAAAGCAGTTTTGAGAAGAACAAACAACAGAGAAACTGCAGCACCAAGCGGAAAAGTAACAAAGAGTGTAATAACAACTGGAAACATTAAAATTGATACAGCAAGACGTCAAGTATTTAGAAAAAATGAAAGAATTAGATTGACAGGAATGGAATTCAGTTTGTTAGAATTGCTTGTAAATAATTCAGGACAAGCATATTCAAGAAACGAAATATTGCAACATGTATGGGCATATCCACCAGATCACAGAATTGACACAAGAGTAGTGGATGTTCACATATCAAGATTGCGTTCAAAATTAGAAACAGATCCAGCAAATCCAGAATTGATATTAACAGCACGTGGAATTGGATATATGTTTCAAAGAATAAATTAGAAAATGTGTGGCGGGTGTCGTCAAGTGGTTAAGACCTCGGATTGTGGTTCCGATATGCATGGGTTCGAATCCCATCTCCCGCCCCATTAAAATAAAAAAAGACCCAAATGGGTCTTTTTTTTGTGAAGTTTTGGATTATTTTGAGCATATTAAAAACGGTTCTTATTCTTTTGAGTAAGAACCGTTAGACTTTCTCCAAGGCATCCGGTAGCTTGAGAAACTACCACCCTGTGTCTTTATTATAAATTATTTATTTTTCTTTTATTTATTTTTCTTTTTCAACTCCACCTATATAATTTTCTATTTCAAAATATAACGGAAGCGTTTTAGTAGAGGTTAAAACAAGCTGTAAAGTTTTATTAAAAATCAATCAACGATAAATTTTACCAAATAGAGATAAGTCTATGTTATTCTAACTCAATTTGATTACTTATTGATTTTACATCGGGTTGTAATAATGGAATTTCAAAGCCAAATATACAGTTTCCATTTTTAAAACTTTCTGCATATATTCGTCCACCGTGTTTTTCAATTATTCTTTTTGATAGATATAAACCTAAACCAGAGCCTGCATTTTTATATTTGCTAGTTGATTTAGTTTTGTATTTTTCAAACATTTCTTCTATATTATCTTCACTTATATAGTATGCATTATTTCTTATTTCAAACTTGAATTTATTATATTCCGTTTCAAGGTATATATTTATTTCTGTGTTTGATTTTCCGTGAGTTATTGCATTCGTTACCAAATTGATAAGAACTCTTTTTATCTGTAATCTATCAGCAGAAATATTTCCTTCGATAATATTTGACATTACTTTTATTGTTTGTTCTTTATCTTTTGCTAAATATTCTGTTTCGTTAATAACTTCTTGTACAAGTTCTTTTATACAGAATTGGTTTAATGAGATTTTTTTATTTCCATTTTCATACAAATATGTATCTAATATTGTAAAAATCAATTCGTTCATATATTTACAAGAGTTTTTTATTTGCTTAATTATTTCATATTGGTTTTCATTTAAGTCACCAAAAGCGTTGCTTAAAAGCAAATCCAAAGCTTTTAATTGTGCAACCGTTGGTGTTTTTAAATCATGGGTAAGCGTTGCTACAAAATCATCTTTTATTTCCGCAAGTTTATGTTCTTTATCGATGTTTAAATATAATATTATGATATTTTCGATTTCATTTTTTTTATTTAAAACAGGAAAATGCCCAACCCTGAACCATTTATAAGTTCCATCTAATGCTTTAATCCTTATTTCTTGTTTCGCAATTTTTTTAGTTTTAAAAACTTCCTTTCGCATTTTTAGATATTCTTCCGGCATTTCTAAAAAGATGTCTTCTGCTTTTTTCCCGATTACATCTTTTGGTTTTAGTCCTAATATATCTAATTGTCCAGCATTGGTTGTTAAGACTCTTCCTTCTACATCTTCTAAGAATATTGAAATATAAACGTTACTAAATATAGTTTCCATACATTTATATTGGTATAGTAATTTATTTTCTAAGCATTCGACATGTCTTTTGTGAAAAAATGTAGCAATTAAGTATGCGCAAAATAGAGTTCCTGTAATTATCAGACCATCTAATATTTTTATATTTACCTCTGGCATTATAACTTCTGTTGTTAATGCTACAAAGGCTATTATATATAAAGATAGACAAACAAAGATATTTAGTAAACCCATTCTTTCTTTTTTTCTTGCATAAATATATTTTTTAATATTGTTTTTTTGTGACATTTTTACTGTGATTTATCCTTTAAACTTTTACAGATTGGTACATTGGTAATTTTATTCCAATTATATTCTCATTGTTTTCTCTTTTTACATAAATACTTCCGCTATTTGCTCTTATAATTTGTTGAGTGAAATATAAATCAAGACCTTCACCTACTTTATTATACTTTGCTGAATTGCTTATATATTTTTTAAGTAAGTTTTCAAGAAGTGATGAATTTATTTCTTTACCTTTTGATATTATTTTTACATCAATTAAGTCTTTTTCATTTTTAAGTGAAATATTTACATTGCCATTTGAATCAGCATAATTAAAAGTTAAAAATAACAGTTCTTTCAATGCATAAATTATTGTTTTTTCATCGCATTTAACATCACAAATATTTCCTTCTTTTTTGATATGCAGATATAGTTTTTTTGTTTGAAAATCATTATCCAAATGGTTTATGACATCTTCGACTAATCTTACGATGTTACAAGGTTTTATGTTAATATCAAAATCATTATTTTCGAGCTTGCAAATATTTAGGAACGTGCAGAGCATTTTATAAACATATCTACAAGAATCAAGTGTTAATGATGTTAACTCTCGTTTTTCTTCTTGAGAGTTGTTGTCGTTTAACAAACTTTCTAAAGATCTTATTTGTGCTAATATTGGAGTTTTTAAATCGTGTGTGATTATTGCAGCATAATGTTGTCGCTGCAAAATTGATTCTGGTTTGTGTGAACAATCTTGTTTTATTGTACAAAACCCTGCGATTTGTTTGTCTTTATTTAACATTAGATATTTACTTATTTCAGATGGAAAATTATTTTTGTCATTGGAAACAAAATCTTTTATTATTTTAGACTGTTCTAAACATTTGTAAGATAACAAAAATATAGCAATTGCTAATAGTGTTGTGTTAATGCAAAAAATATTATATCTAAAACATAAAATAGCTACAGAAATAACGAATATTTCTAAAAGTGTTTTATATCTAAATATAAAAGTGTTTTTTAAATTTTTCCTAATTTCTTCATTACAAGTCATATCTCACCGCTTTTACTGCTGCCTGAACCCTATCGGTTACCATCAGTTTCTTCAGTATGCTGCAAACGTGTGATTTTACTGTATGCGGACTTATTACTGTTTTTTTAGCGATTTCGGTATTTGATAATCCTTTTACCATCAAATTTAGTATTTCTTTTTCTCTTTCTGTCAAATTAAAATCAATTTTGTTTACGGGTTTTAGATTGGAGAAAGTTTTTTGAACAATTTGAGCAATTTGAGGATCAACCCATATCGCACCGTTGCTAACCGTCAAAATAAGGTTTCTCAAATCTTCTGCACTGATATCCTTAATTGCATATCCACATGCACCAGAAGATAAACCGGACAAAACTTCATTTTCTTTGTTGTGAGATGTAAGCATTATTACTTTTGTATTTGGATATTTACGGCTTATAATTTTTGTTGCTTCAATTCCAGACAAGCAAGGTAAACCAATATCCATTAAGATGACGTCGACTTTTTCCTTTTCTAAAGCCTCCAAACATTCTTCCGCAGATTCAAAATCTCCCAAAACTTCAATGTCTTCATCTTCTGAAAGAAATTTCTTGTACGAAAGTCTAAATAATGAGTAATCTTCAACAATGTAGATTGAAATTTTTTTCATTCCTTCACCTTAATTTTGTAAAAATATTATATTTATAATACGTTCAATAGGATATTAGCCGATTGGGTTATTTCGTTTTTTTCTAAAAATTTTTTAAAAATTTTAAGTTAGATAATAAGGCCCTTTCCCCTGATAAATAGGGCTTTTTGTCCTGCTCCAACTGCATATAATCCGTTAATGTGTATATTATACCTTAAATGTAAAAAAGTAAATACATAATACCTTTTTGGCATATAGGAAACATGTGTAGTTAAAAATATTAGAAAAATAAGTTATTTTGTTATCAATGGGGGTGCATATGATATATGACGACAAAAAATTTATTGGAAGTATTATCAAAAAGGCAAGGAAGCGGGCTAAATTAACACAGGCTGATTTGGCGGAAAAGATTGACATGTCTGAAAAGAATTTAGGAAACATTGAAAATGGAAAGCAATATCCACAAATAAACAATTTTTTCAGAATGGCAGAAATTTTGAATTTGACTCTTGAAGATTTTGGTGTTGATTCAAAGATGGATGAATATCAAAAGCTTATTAGAGATGTTATGATGAGAGAATTGATGTTAACAAATCCTGAAGATTTGGCTATTTATTGTGAGATAATTAGGTTGATAGTTTTCTTAACCGAGAGAAGAAGAAAATAAAAGTTTATTTTTGAGTAACAATTTATTTTTCATCTTTAAGTTCTTTAAGTTCATATTTTAGCCTGTTGAGTTCGCACCAAACTGGATCAGGAATTCTGTTATGCATTAAAATACCTTGTTCATCGTCGTATACTTTTTGAATAACGACTCTACCTGGGACACCAACAACAGTTGCATGGTCTGGAACGTCGTCTATAACTACTGAACCTGCACCGATTTTAGCGTAATTGCCAATTGTTATATTTCCCAAAATTTTTGCACCAGCACCAACGACAACGCCTCTTTTTAGTGTTGGATGTCGTTTTTCGTTTCTTGCACTTGTGCCGCCGAGAGTTACCCCTTGATATAATAAAACATCATCGCCTATTTCTGTTGTTTCCCCAATTACAACTCCCATACCGTGGTCAATAAAAAATCTTTTTCCGATTTTTGCGGCTGGATGTATTTCTATTCCTGTTAGAAATCTTGAAATATTTGAAATAATTCTTGGAATTATTGGAATTTTCATTGTCCAAAGTTTGTGAGAAATTCTGTGTAATAGAAGTGCATGAAACCCAGGGTAGCAAAGAAGAACTTCTAAAATATTTCTTGCGGCAGGGTCTTTTTTATAAATTATACCAATATCTTCTTTTATAGTTTTAAAAAAATTATTCATCGAATAGCTCCGTTGATAAATAGCGTTCTCCAAAGTCGCATATTATTGTTACTATAGTTTTGTTGGATAGACTCTTTGCAACATCAAGAGCAGCTTTAACATTTGCTCCAGAAGAGATTCCACACATTACCCCTTCCATTCTTGCAAGATTTCTTGCGGTCAATATTGCATCGTCACCTTTTACGGTGAGAATGTCATCGAGTGCATTTTTATCGTAAAGTTCAGGAACAAAATTTGCTCCAATCCCTTGAATTTTGTGTGAATTTGCAACTCCTTTTGTTAAAAGAGGACTTTCTGCTGGTTCAACACCATAAACTTTTACTTCGTTTTTCAAAGGTTTTAGTCCTTTTGAAATTCCTACCGCACTGCCTGATGTGCCTATTCCAGCGATTACTATATCAACTTTACCTTCACTATCTTCAAAAATTTCTTTTGCTGTTGTTTCAATGTGAGCTTTTATATTTGCTGGATTAGAAAATTGTGAGGGAATGAATGAGTTTGACACCATGTTGGCAAGTCTATTAGCTTCTTCTACAGCACCTTGCATGCCTTTTTCTTTTGGAGTTAAAACAAGTTTTGCGCCATAACCTGATATCATTTTTCTTCTTTCAATCGACATACTTTCAGGCATTACGATAGTTAATTTTAACCCTAAAACAGCACAGCACATTGCAAGTCCTATTCCCGTGTTTCCGCTTGTAGGCTCTACAATTAGCGTTTCGCTGTTTATTTTACCTGTGGACAGAGCATCTTTTATCATATATAAAGATGCTCTATCTTTTATTGATGATGATGGGTTAAAAAACTCAGTTTTAAGCAAAATGTCGCATGATGTATCATTCATTCGGTTAAGCTTTATTAGTGGAGTTTTTCCGATTGTTTCAAGTATGTTTTTATATATCATTTTTTTCTCGTTTATTTTACTGAAATTTTAGCAAAGTTACGTTTTCCTGATTGAAGAATTCCGTCTTTGTCTATTGCAAAGGATATATCAGAGATTTTTTCTCCTTCAAATTTAACGCCACCGCCTTGGATTAGCCTTTTTGCTTCTCCTTTGCTTTGTACAAATTTAAATTCAAGAAGAACGTCTAATATATTCTTGTTTCTTTCTATAATATACTCTTTTATATCTTGTGGTATTCCCTTGTTGGACACAACGTTGATAAACTCTTGTTTACCGTAATCTGCACCTTCTTTTGAACAGTATTCTTCTGTTATCATATATGCAAGATTCATTTTTATATCTCTTGGATTTACCCCAGATTTAAGTTCATTTTCTATTTTTGTTATTTCTTCTGAAGATAAATCTGTTAATAGAGTATAGTATTTAATTATTAAATCATCCGGAATACTCATCAATTTTCCAAACATGTTTTTAGGATCTTCAGTTAATGATATGCAGTGTTCAGGGTATGTTTTTGACATCTTTTTAACCCCGTCGGTACCTTCCAAAAGTGGTAAAAGCATTACCATTTGCGGATATTTTTTCCCATATGCTGCTTGAATTTCCCTACCTAATAAAACGTTAAATCTTTGATCTGTTCCGCCAAGTTCTATGTCCGCATCGATAGCAACAGAGTCATAAGCTTGCATAAGCGGGTAGAAAAACTCGTGTATAGCAATTGGTTTTGCTTCACTCATTCTCTTTGCAAAATCATCTCTTGTAAGCATTTGTGCAACTGTAACTTGAGAAGAAAGTTTAAGCAAGTCAACAAGGGTCATTTTGTGTAGCCAATCGGCATTGTTCAAAACTTCTGCACTTTCAACGTCAACAATTTTTGAAATTTGTTCAAAGTATGTTGCAGCATTTCTTTCAACTTCCTCTTTTGTTAGGGAAGGTCTTGTTTCTGATTTTCCACTTGGATCTCCAACCATCGCAGTTGCGCCACCAACTAATAATACAATCTTATGCCCTAATTTTTGAAATTCTCTCAACTTCTTCATTACAACGCTGTGTCCCAAATGTAGGTCAGGTCTTGTAGGATCCATTCCAAGCTTGATTCTTAAAGGCTTGTTATTCTCTTTTGCATATTGTAATCTTTGTGCTAATTCTTTAACTCCTCCTGGGAGAACTTCTGCCCCCCTTGCTAAAAACTCTGCTTGCTTTAAAAACTCTTCTTTTATTTCCATTAACTTCTCCTTTTCTTAGATTATAACTCAAAAAAAGTTTATAAGTTTATTTGTAAACCTTGTTTGACATCTCTTTGCTTTAATAATAATATAAACTTAATTATTTAACGAATTGGAGAATATCTTATGAATGGTGTTATAAAAAAAATTAACAAATTAAAATCTGTATATGCTGATTTTAGTGAAGAAGAATTAAAAAATAAGACAGAAGAATTCTTATCTTCAATAAATAATAAAAAAAATAATTATAAAAAACTTTTACCAAATATGCTTGCAGTATTTAATGAAGCCTTATTGAGAGGGCTTGGAATATCTCTCTTTGATAACCAAATTGAATCTGCCCTATTGATGAATAAAGGATTGGTTGTTCAAACTTCTGCAGGGGAAGGAAAATCATTTTCTGTACTTGCTGCAGCTTATTTGTCTTATATGTTGAACGGCAAAGTCCATATCGCAGAAGCTGATGAATTTCTCTTGCAAAGAGAATTTAATAAAGCCCAAAGAATATTTAAACTCCTCGGTCTTAATGTTGGAGTAATCGTAGCCAAAGATTCGGTTGAATATGAAGAAATTAACAAAACTGATTCTTATAACTGTGACATCGTTTTTGTGAATCTTGTAGAAACTGCATTCGATTTTATGAAGAAAAAAGTCGATTTATCTAATATTGGTTTAGTTATTGATGATATAGATAGAATTCTTGCAAAAAAAGAACCAGAAATTGTAGTTTTAATTAACGAACAAAAATCTGATTATGATAAAATGCCTTTAGTAGAATTTGTGAAAAATTATAAATCTTTTTCTGGAACAGGAAGCTTTTTATTAAAAAATTCAAATTTCTTTAAAAAAGTTTTATCGAAAAAAACAATTTTGGTAAAAGATAATATAAAATCAGTAAAAATTGAGATAAATGACGACATTTCAAGGACAAAAACGGACAAATATGATAAAATTTTGGACGAAGTTTTAGAAATTCACAAATATAGATGCCCGATAATTGTCGGTGTTCCATATGCAAATGATTTGTCAGAAATAACCTCAAGATTTGAAAAAAAGGGTCTTAATTTTAGTGTCGTAAATGGGCTAAACATCAATAAAGACGCCTTTGAAACCTCACAAGCAGGACGTTTAAATCAGGTTACTATTATATGCAAAGAAAATGGTGTTGATATCCCAACAGGTGGAGATTCTTTTTATCTTGCATTATCAACATATAAATCCTTCAATATCAATAAAGAACCAGCTTTAGAGGATTCTCAATGGAGAGATGCTTATGGCTTGGCAAAGAAAACAGCAGAAGTTGAAAAACAAGAAGTAGAGAGCCTTGGCGGTATTTATAGTATAGTTACAGAACATTCCGATATGGATGATTATTTTAAATCTCTTTCTGCAAGAAGAGGTGAGGCTGGTTCAGTTAAATTCTTTGTTTCATTACAAGATGACTCTATGAAAAACATAAATATAGATAGATTTTTAGCCTTAATAAATAAATTTAATCTGAATGAAGGTATAATACTTAATAATACATTGGTTTCAACTTTACTAATTAAATATGCAACTCTTGTTAATTCAATAAAAGATAGATTGGTAAAATAATATGACTAAATTACGTTTTGATAATGCTATTTGGTCTTTACCATTACTATTTAGCGAAGATATATTTGCTATAAGCTTTTTAGATACTTTAAAATATGCAAAATTAGATTATAAATTTGAATTATATGGATGTCCAGTTTGTGCTTGGAATGCAGGTATCACTTCATTTCTGTCATCAAATGATATAGGATTTTTCGAGCGTACACTTGAACTTTTTAGATTAAAAAATGTTGTTCCTGTAATTTCTTTTACAAAACACAATTTAAACAATATTGATTTGGAAGATAAATTTTGTAATGATTTGCTTGAATTAGCGATGAATTATGAATCGAATTTTGTAATTTCTTCTGATAAATTATACAAACACATAAAGAAGAAATTCCCTACTGCATATTGCATTTCCTCTCCTACTAAACCGATTTTTGATACAGATAAAGATAAAGAATTTTCTTATTATCAAAATTTGCTTAAATCCTACGATCGAGTTATTTTAAGACCTGAATTTGTAAAAAATTTTAAAGGTTTTATCGAAGGTATTTCTGATCTTTCAAGAGTGGAAATAGTAGTTAATTCAACTTGCTTACCATATTGTAAAAATGCAAAAGAGGAAATAAAATATTTTGAATCTTTAACCATATCTGATGAGCCGAAAGAGTATCGATGTGTAAAGGATTATTGTTATCCTCTAAATTTGAATTTACCTCTTTTTATGAGTAACGATGAAATAAAATATTTTTATAATATGGGTGTTCGACACTTTAGGATACTGCCTACAATGTTGGAAAAAAATGTTAGTGACACAATATTGTTTGACATTTGTAATTATATTTTTGATGATAATACAAATAAATCTCTAATCTTTAACAATGCTCTGAAAAATCTGGAATCTGTTAATGATTTTTATTCATCTGAAATCATAAAGAATTCAAAAATTCAAAATATAAGGCATCAAAGAAATTTGTTTTAAATTTCAAGAAGGTTAACTCTATGATAAAAATTCATAGAAAAAAAGTTTTTTTGAAACTCAGAATGAAAAATATTTCTTTTATTTAAATCATTTAAATCGTATCTTATAATTTGTGAATATTTTTGAAAATCTCCGTCTGTATTGAACATATATTCATTAAATATTGTTTCAAGAAAGGATATTGGTATGTTATAGGATGACAAAATAAGATTATTGATTTTTGATTTTGTAAAATTATTTATTAAGTCTTTTTCTATAATACATAAATTGGTGAATTTTGATTTAATTCCAAAAAGCTTTTCATCAATATCTTTTGGACATACAAAATTTGAGGAAGTTATATTAAAACAATCTTTGAAATGTTGGCAATTCATTTTGCAAGAATCGTTAATAGGAACTTGAATTTTGTTTATATCAGAGATTTTATCAATAGATTCTAATAAATGTTTTTTTGCAAACTCTGGTCTTACAATTACTTTATCAAATTTTGTAATTAGTTCATTATACAATGAGCATTCACCCGCTTTATCGTCAACTCCCTGATAATTTAGTTTTGGATACATTACTGAAGATGTGATAATTGAATTAGTGTATTTGTTTTTTATATAATCAAACAAAACATCAGATGCAACAATAAATTCGCTATTATATTGTGTTGAAAGTTCTAAAAATTTATTACAAAATACATCATCTAAATCTTTTGAAGTTAAGTCATATTGTGAAAAATTTATTAAAGGTGTAATTGAAAGAGTTTGATATGTTTGCAATACTTTTTCTATATACTTCAAATCTTCAAATTTCATAAAGCTATCAAAGTTTAAAGACCACTTGCATTTTATTGTTCCATATGCATATTTAATTGGGTTTTTAATCTGCAATTTGTTTGACAAGTTACCTATCGCAATAGCATATTCATCTTTAGAAAATAGAATTGGTAAAATCCAGTTTATATTATCATTTTTTAGAATAGACATTCTAACTCCTTTTTAAAATACTTTGTTAAACATTACTTTTTCAGCAAATGATGTTGTTATATATCCAGAAAGCCCTGTAGGTTCAAACATATAACTCATAATTTTATCAAATAAATCTCCAAAATTTTCGTAATTTTGGTAAATTCTAAAGTTTTTTATTCCAACATCTTTAATTAAAAATTCCATTTCATCTTTGTCTAAAACATATGAACAATCAATGTTGTCAAATAAGAAATTTTGATATGCAGAAATATCTTCATTATTAGTATTACTCATCTTAAATTCTTCTTTTATTTCAGGAAAATAATTTACAATAATTTCAATTTTTGATAGATCTTCAAAGTCTTTATATTCATTTTTGAAATTATTTTTTACATAAGCTGGAGATAGAATTACCCTATCATATTGTCTAATATATTCGTTGTAGAAGTTGCTATTTACGTTTAAATCTTGCATATCACCACTGAAAAGAATCTTTAAATTGTTTATTTCGTTTTTTAGCCTTAATACTGCATCAGGTTTCCAGGATAGTATGATTTCACTTTCATTTTGTGTTGCATATAAAACTAAATTTTTAAAATTTTTTTCTAAAAAAAATAGGGAATCTTCCGTTTTATATGTTAAATCAAATTGAGATTTTATGCCATAAAGTCTTGTATAAGCTGCATTATAAAAATTAGAAAAAGCTGCAGAATTTTTCATTAAAGTTCTATTTGGAGTTCCGTAAATACATTTGATCGGATTTTTTAAATTTATTGCAGAAATCATTGTTACCAAGAACTGTAACATTCCTGGTCTTTTTCCTAACAATGGTAATGTCCAATTTAAATCATTTTCATATTTTAATATCACTATCTACCAACCTTCATTTTATGATTTTACATTATTTCCACATTATCTTTAATAAAAGTTTCTACCATATATTTTTGTTCTAATGGAATAAACTCATTAGATTTTATGATTTTTTTTAGTTTTTCTCTTGCAAGTGGCATTATACTTTGAAATCCTCCATCTGTTTTAAATATATATTGCATAATTATAGAAAACAAAAAAGCAGGATGGTAATGTCTACCTTGAATTTTAAGATGTTTCACACCGACATTATATATAAGGTTGTCTATAAATTCTTTTTTAGACATAAGGGTATAATTTAATGATTTTTCTAACCCCATATTGCTTGTAAAAATGTCTCGTCCGCATCTCGACATATATGGAGAACCAAGTTTGTTCTTTGAATTATAACAAGCAACAGCCATAGGGCATCCGGGGATACAGGTTTCGTTTATTAAAACTTCAATTTTTTTTATATCTTTAATTTGCTCCGCATCTTTTTCCAACGAACTTATTGAATATTCTGGTCTTACAACTACTCTATCAAACTTTTCAAGTAGATTATTATAAAATAAAAGCTCGCTTCCAGCCTTCTGCATTGCTCTTTTTCTTAAATCATGAAATTCCATTTTTGCTTGTAAAATTGATGCTACACATTTAGCTTCAGGGTATCTACTTTTTATATGATTATAAAGATTATCGGCTGAAACAATAAATTCACAATTATTTTTTACTCCAAAATCCAAGATATGATTTGAAAATTCATCTTGTAAATCTGCATCAGTAACTCTTGGGTTTGTGAATGTAAATGTTGGAACAAAGCCAGCGTCAATGATTTTTAAAATTAAATCTTCTACAAAACCCCTATCAAAAAATATAAAACTTGAATCTCTGCCACCAGCCCATTTTGAAAACATAGAACCATAAGTGTACATTGTAGGCATTTTTTCCCCAAGTTCTTTCATAATGTAAGATAGGGTAAATATAATTTCATCGTGACAAAACATTAAAGGAAGATTCCAAGAAACATTTTCATATTTTAAAACTGACATATTCTCTTACCTTTCTCCATAATGATTTACCATATTCATAATTAGTGAACTTACTCCATACTCTGATAACATATATCCTAAAATCGTTGATATAAATTCTCCTTTTGAATGCTTTCCAGCACGTAATTTCAAATGTCTAATTCCACATTCATTTATAAGCTTTGAAATTTCTTCGTGAGTTAAAGATAAGGAATTTTTATATAAATCGTTAAAATTCATATCTTTCATAGGACATTCTTTATACTCTATTCCCATTTCAACTGTTTCATAATGCTCTTTTCTTTTTGGGCAATTTGCTATGCAAGGATTGTTTACTATAACCTCAAATCTTGAAGTGTCTTCATATTTTTCAAAGTCTTGTGTAAAGCCATTTTTCACGTATTCAGGAAGTAAAACAACTCTTTCATATTTGTCCAATAACCTTTTATAATACTCAACCTCTTTACCTCGCTCTAATTCATAGTAAGACTTCATTGCAGAAGCAATGCACTTTGCGTTTGGATATCTTGATTTTATATGATTGTAAAGTATATCAGATGTTATCAAAAATTCAGAATAAGGAGAATATACATCTAAAAAATCATTAGCAAATTCATCTTTTAGCTTTTCTTCATCAATATTTTTTGCAGCGAAAGCAACGACAGGAATTACTTCATTTTCGAATACAAATCTTGGAATATTTATTTCGTCTTGTAAGTACATTGGAGCTATTTCTCCACCATTCCAAGCATTCAAAAGCCCACCATATGCGTATTTAAAAGGGAATGGATCTCCTGCCTCTTTTATTATATTTAATAATCCAAAAACAAGTTCGTGATTTTCAAATAAAAAAGGTACACTCCAAAAAACATTTTTGTATCTTTCGTACATAATTCTCCTCTTAATTAGATTATCTCTTATAAAGAAAGGAAGTCAAACAAAAAAAAAGAGGCTTAAATAGCCTCCGGAATGCAATCTTTTTTGATTCCTCGATGTGTGTTGTGATGTTTAGAAGTTTCTCGTGTTTACATGTATATAAAGTCTTTAGCATAAAGTTGATTTCAAAAATTATTATATTTGTTACAAAACGTAATATATTGTAAAAGGCTTGATAATAGTGTATAATGAGGATGTACAATCGGGAGTAAGTGAGGATTAAATATGAAAATTTTGATGTCAAATGATGATGGCATATCGGCAAATGGTATAAAGGTTTTGTCTGAAACTCTTGCCGAAGAACACGATGTATATATTGTTGCCCCTGATAGAGAAAGGAGTGCAGCAGGTCATTCTTTAACACTTCATACTCCATTGAGGGTTGAAGAGTTGGAAACTCGTAATGGAATTAAGCGCCGTTGGGTTACTACTGGGACCCCTGGAGATTGTGTTAAAATAGGGATTAGTGCGATTTTGAGTGAAGAAGAAAAGCCAGATTTGGTTATTTCTGGGATAAATCATGGTCCTAACTTGGCTTCTGATATTTTGTACTCTGGGACTGTAAGTTGTGCGATGGAAGGTGCCATGTTGGGAATTCCGAGTATGGCTGTATCCCTTGTGGGGCTTCGTTATGACGTGGAAGACTTTAAGTTTGCGGCACAATTTGTAAAGAGTCTTTTGCCTAAGTTGAAAAACTTTCAATTTCCTAAAAAAACTATTTTAAATATCAACGTTCCTGCACTTCCACCTGAGGATATTGTTGGAATTTCAGTTGCTCAGTTAGGGGATAAAACATACACAAATACTTATGAAAAAAGAATTGACCCTCGTGGAAAAGTCTACTACTGGCTGGCTGGAGAGCTTATTCAAAATTCTGATGAAGTCGAAACAGATATCGCTGCAGTAAGAAATAATAGGATTTCGATTACACCTATTAGCTACGATATGACTCGACAAAGCCTGATTAAAGAACTTGACGGATTACTTTGTGCTAATGGTAATTGTAATTGGTATTAAAATTTTATTTTTATAATTTTTTAGGTAGAAAATCTCAAAAATTTTTGAGATTTTCTTTTTTTATTGGATTTTATTATCAGCAAATTTTTTGTTTTTTTCTGTCCAAATTTGTCCATAAATTTCCAAAGTTTTCCTAATTTTTCTCTATTTTGTCCAAATTTTTACCAAATTCTGTCCTAAAATATATACCTGACTTTTTTGATTTTAAATTTTTTGAGGAAAATATTTTAATATAAATCAATTAAAAAAACTTCTAAATTTTAATAAGTTAAAATATATTATAAGTATTTAATATTTTATATATAATAAGTTTCATTTTAAAGAAATTTTTCATAAATATTTAAAATGTACTTTTCATTTTTTTTTGTTTTTGCTACTATTAAACGGTAATAGTAATAATAGAAATATCAATAAAAATATTTTTTACAATAAGGACGGAAAATGATGGAAACAAGATTTAAAAACAGAAATTGCGGAGAACTTAATTTAAATAATTTAAATGAAGAAGTTACATTGGCAGGCTGGGTTTCTTGCGTAAGAGATTTAGGCGGAATTATTTTTGTGGAATTGAGAGATAGAAGTGGATATATGCAATTAGTATCTGACCCTCAAATTAACCCACAAGTTCACGCAACTTTTGAAAAATTAAGAAATGAATATGTAATAACCATCAAAGGTAAAATTACAAGACGTCCTGAGGAGACATACAACGAAAAATATCCAACTGGTCAAGTTGAAGTTTATCCAGAAAGTATTGAAATTCTTTCTGAAGCAAAGACATTGCCATTCATGTTGGAAGATGAAAATGTTTCAGAAGATGTAAGATTGAAATACAGATATCTTGATATTAGAAATCAAAAAATGTTGCACAATCTTATTACAAGACACAACATTGTTGCAGCAGCAAGAAATTACATGAATTCTCAAGGTTTCTTGGAAATTGAAACTCCAATTTTGAATAAAACAACACCAGAAGGTGCAAGAGATTACCTTGTTCCTTCAAGAGTTCAAGAAGGTAAATTTTTTGCTCTTCCACAATCACCACAGATTTTTAAACAATTGTTGATGGTTGGCGGAATTGAAAAATACTATCAAGTTGCAAGATGTTTTAGAGATGAGGATTTGAGGGCAGATAGACAACCTGAATTTACTCAAATTGATATTGAAATGTCATTTGTTGAACAAAAAGATGTTATTAAAGTGGTTGAAGGTTTGATTGTTGATACATTCAAAGCTGCTGGTGTTGAGGTTAAACCTCCATTTATTCAAATGAGCTGGCAAGAGGCTATGGATAGATTTGGTTCTGACAAACCTGATACTCGTTTTGGATTGGAATTGTTTGACGTTACAGATATTATGCAAGCTTCTACATTTGAAGCATTCAAATCTGTAATTGCTGACGGTGGAACTGTTAGAGCTATTAGAATTCCAGGTATTGCTAATTATTCAAGAAAAGATATGGATGATGTTAGAAGTCTTGCTATTTCGTTTGGTGCTAAAGGTCTTGCTTGGGTTACTTATATGGAAAATGGCGAGGTTAAATCTCCAGTATTCAAATTCCTTACAGAAGAACAAATTAGCGAACTTCAAAAACGATCTAAAGCTGAAAAGGGCGATATCGTATTCTTTGTAGCTGACAAACCAAAAGTTGTTTATGATGTTTTGGGTAGATTTAGACTTCACTTTGGTAAGAAACTTGGTTTGATTGATGAAAACAAACATAACTTACTTTGGGTTGTTGATTTCCCTATGTTTGAATACTCTGAAGAAGAAGGTAGATATCTTGCAATGCACCATCCATTTACATCACCTTGTCTTGAAGATTTAGACAAACTTGATGCTGATGATTTGGGTAACGTTAAGTCTATCGCTTATGATATTGTATATAACGGTACAGAATTAGGTGGTGGTTCTGTTAGAATTCACTCTTCTGAAGTTCAAAAGAAAATATTTAAAGCATTGAGAATTACAGATGAAGTTGCTCAAGAAAAATTCGGATTTATGGTTAACGCTCTTCAATATGGTACTCCACCACATGCTGGGCTTGCTATTGGTTTAGATAGACTTGTTGCTTTATTATGTAGAACTGAATCTATTAGAGATGTTATTGCTTTCCCTAAAAACTCTGGTGCAAAATGTCTTATGAGTGATGCTCCTGGAGAAGCTTCTTTAGAACAATTGAGAGAATTGCATCTTAAATCAACTTATGTTAAACACTAAATATGCAAGTTTATCACGAACTAAATGACATAAATAAAGACTTATCACTTGCGTTGGGATTTTTCGACGGAGTGCATTTGGGGCATCGTGCTGTTTTAAATAAGACAGTAGAAGATAGTAATTTAAAGTCTGCGGTTATAACTTTTGAAAATCATCCAAAATGTTTTCTTGAAAACAAAGATCCACAGTATATTCTTCAAATGAAAAGTAAGTTAGAAATCTTTGAGAGTTTAGGAATTGATTTTGTCTATCTACTTGATTTCGAAAAGTTGTGTAACCTATCGGCTTTTGATTATCTCTCTTATTTGTGCGAAAACCTTGCACCAAAAAGAATTTCAACAGGTTTTAATCATTTCTTTGGGAAAAACCGTGAAGGTTGTCCAACATTTTTAAGAAATAATCAAAAAAAATTTGATTACAAATATTTTGAAGTTCCACAAATAGTTATAAACTCTCAAGTTATAAGCTCTTCAACTATTAGAGAAAATTTAGTTAAAGGTAATATTGATTTCGTTAATGCAATGTTAGGTTATAACTATTTTTTAGAAGAAACGGTTCAAGAGGGTGAAAAAATTGGAAGAACTTTAGGATTTAAAACGGCAAACCTTTATTATCCAAAACATCTTTTACAAATTAGTAGGGGAGTTTACAAGTCTGAGGTTTTATTGCATGGAAAAACCTATCAAGGAGTTGCAAATTTTGGAATGCGTCCCAGCTTGAATAATACAAAAGTCCCAGTTTTAGAAGTTCATATATTAGATTTTGATGATGATATTTACGGTGAAAACTTAAAGGTAAGTTTTATTAAAAAAATTAGAGATGAAGTTAAGTTTAATAATTTAGATGAATTAAAAATTCAAATTACTAAAGATGTTAAACAGGTGAGAGAAGGGTTTTGATGAAAGTTGTAGTTTTAGGTAATGGTCCAATGCTATTAAATCTTATTGCAGGTTTAAAAGATTGTGATTGTGATATAGTGGGTGTTATGAGAGCTGAAAAATCATCCTCTCTTAAAAGTTTTTTTAAAGATATAATAAACCCTTCAAAAGAATATACCTATATTAAAAGCAGTAGAATTAAAGAGTTAAAATCTGTAAAAGCAAATAGTGAAAGTTTTAAGAAAGAAATTTTAAAGCTTAATGCTGACATAATTTTAGTTGGCTCTTGGGGAGAAAAGTTAAAAAAAGAAATTATTGATTTGCCAAAGATTGGGACAATCAATGTTCATCCAGCACTTCTTCCAAAATATAGAGGTCCAAACCCTTATTTGCAAGTTATTTTGCATGGAGAAAAAGAAAGCGGAGTAACTTTTCATTTGATGGATGAAAATTATGATACAGGAGCCATTCTCTCACAATACAAAGTACCTGTATATGAAAAAGATACCGGTAAAGAATTAAGAGAGAGAATTGCAAACAAAGCAAGAGAAGGCGTTTGTGAACTTATATCTGCACTTGATCGTGACATAATTATTCCAATTGAACAAAATAACTCATTAGCAACATATTATGAAAATATTTCAAGGGATGATTTGATGCTTGATTTTTCAAACTCTGCAGAAGACGTTTCAAGAAGAATAAGAGCCCTACATCCTTGGTGCAAAACTTACATTTCTCACAACACACATTTTCTTGTTCCAAACCCTTATTGTTTGGAAATAGTTGAATATAGTGAAAATGAAAATTACAAAATTGGGGAAATTGTTGATGTAAACTTAAAATCTCGTTCAATCTCCGTTTATTGTGGAGATGGAAAAGTTTTGAAAATGTCAGATATTAAACTTTATGGAATCCTAAGAGCGATTACCCGATTGTATATGAGGTTAAGAGTAAAAATCGGTAAGGTGATATAGTGTGTTGTTTATCTGTTTTCGTGTTATGATAACATAAAACACAGGGAGAAATGTAAATGCTTAAAAAGTTATTTGAAATATTCGGAAATCCAAATGATAGAAAAGTAAAAAGTATTTTGGGAATAATTGAACACATAAACGCATTAGAACCGGAATTTGTAAAATTATCTGATGCTGAATTAAGAGCTAAAACAAAAGAATTTAAAAATATTTTAGCTAAAAGAAAAACTTCAGATAACTACTTAGCAGATAGAGCTTTGGAAAAAGAAGCTCTTGATAAAATCCTACCAGAAGCTTTTGCAACTGTTAGAGAAGCTGGAAAAAGAGTTTTAAATATGCGTCATTTTGATGTACAGCTTATAGGTGGCTATTTTCTTCACAATGGTCATATCGCTGAAATGAGAACAGGTGAAGGTAAAACTCTTGTAGCAACACTTCCTGCATACTTGAATGCACTAACTGGGAAGGGTGTACATATTATCACTGTTAACGATTACCTTGCAAAACGTGACAGCGAGTGGATGGGACAAATATTTAAATTTTTAGGTTTGTCTGTTGGTGTAATTCTTTCTTCTGGAAGAGAAATAGATGAGTTTTCAAAGAAAAAAGCTGCATACGATTGTGATATTACGTATGGAACAAACAATGAATTTGGTTTTGATTATCTACGTGATAATATGGCAGGCAGTATGGATATGCTTGTTCAAAGACCTTTTAACTATGCAATTATTGACGAAGTTGATAGTATTTTGATTGATGAAGCAAGAACACCTCTCATTATAAGTGGTAGACTTGAAAAATCCGCAGAAACATACAAAATGATGGCAAAAGTTGCACCTCAATTAAAAAAAGATGTAGATTATGAGGTTGATGAGAAGAATAAAAATGTTATTTTGACCGAAGATGGTATAGACCATGCACAGGAACTTATAGGAGTTAAAGATCTTTTTGATATCTCTACCCAATACGCTCATCACCTTTTACAAGCCTTAAAAGCAAAAGAATTGTTTGTTAAGGATACTGACTATGTCGTTAAAAATGGTGAAGTCGCAATTGTTGACGAATTTACAGGTCGTTTAATGGAAGGTAGACGTTGGTCTGACGGTTTACATCAGGCTATTGAAGCGAAAGAAAATGTAAAAATTCAAGATGAAACTCAAACGCTTGCAAGTATAACTTTCCAAAATCTTTTCAGATTATATCCAAAACTTGCAGGTATGACTGGTACAGCAATGACAGAAGAGGCTGAATTTGGTAAAATTTATAATCTTGAAGTAACTACAATTCCAACAAACAAAAAAGATATTAGAAAAGACTTTCCAGATGCAATTTACAAAACTGAAAAACAAAAATACCTTTCAGTTGTTGAAGAAATTATTAAAATGCATAAACTCGGACGTCCAGTGCTTGTCGGTACAATAAGTATTGAAAAGTCTGAATATATTTCTAACCTTTTGAAGGAAAGAAATATTAAACATAATATTTTGAACGCAAAACACCACGAAAAAGAAGCATATATTATTGCACAGGCAGGAAGATATGGTGCAGTTACAATTGCCACTAATATGGCAGGTAGAGGTACTGACATTCTTTTAGGTGGTAATGCAGAATATTTGGCAAAAGAAGAACTTGAAAAACTTAATATAAAATTAGGTGATGAAGGTTACGAAGAAAAGAAAAATGAAGTTTTAAATAAGATGAAAGAGTTAACAGCAAAAGAACATGCTCAAGTTGTTGAACTTGGCGGATTGCACGTTATCGGAACTGAAAGACACGAGTCAAGACGTATTGATAACCAATTGAGAGGTCGTGCTGCAAGACAAGGTGACCCTGGATCTACAAGATTTTTCTTGTCACTTGAAGATAATTTGATGAGAATCTTTGGTGGGGATAAAATTAGTGGCATTATGAATATGCTAAATGTTGATGAAACTATGGCTATTGAATCTCCTTTGATTTCAAAGCAAATTCAATCAGCGCAAAAGAAGGTTGAAACATACCACTTTGATATAAGAAAAAATGTACTTGAATATGACGATGTTATGAATATTCAAAGAGAAAAATTCTATGCTCAAAGAAGATGCGTTATTAAGGGTGAAAAAATCTATGAAAATATTATCTACATGATAGAAACAGAACTTGATAGGCTTTTGAAAAGTTATATTTCTCCTGAAATGCAACCAGAAGAATATGTTAGAGAGGATTTGGAAACTCTTATAAAAGAACTTCACTCAACTGTTCCTCAAACTTCTGATATTAAAGTTGCTGATATTTTAGGTCTAAAATATGATGCAATGTATGACAAGTTGAGAGAAAAAATCATTTTCGCTTACCAAGAACATGAAAGAAGTATTATAGAATTTTATAACAAAATCGTTTCAGAATATGAAGAAAATCCAGAAATTCAAGAAGTATTCTCTGATAAAAATGTGATGAGAAATATAGAAAAAGATATTTTGCTTCGTGTTATTGATAACAAATGGATAGATCACTTGCATAATATAGATATGTTACGTGATGGTATCGGACTTCGTGCTTACGGTCAAAAAGATCCTTTAATTGAATATAAGAAAGAAGCTTATGATTTATTCAATAAAATGATGCATGAAATTCAAAGCGAAACGGTAAAACACATCTTCAGAACAAAATTTGGGGTACAAATTGCAGGAAAAGAAGATGAAATTATAGAAACAGATTTGACAAGAGCTGCAGAAAATTTCGAATCAAATAAAGAAGTCGAAAAAGATATTGAAGAAACTGCACAAAAGATTGGACGTAATGAACCTTGCCCTTGTGGTAGTGGAAAAAAATATAAACACTGTTGCGGAAAAAATCTTTAAATTGATAAGTTCAGGTATGTTATTTTAAAGTAGGTTTTATAGAAGTGCAAATTGCATTACAATGCAATTTGCACGTTAAACATAAAGCCCAAACTTACTCGACCGCCAGTTCTTATGATATTTTCTGCAAAACAGGTTATTCTATTATTTATTTTTCTCCTTACACCTGCACCAAATTGTGCCCAGCTGTTAAGAGTTAAATTTTCAAGTTGAATTGAATCTGCTCTTGCTTTTATATTGCTCATAAGTGGAATTACACAACCTGCAAAAATATAAGGTTCAAATCCATTTTCGTTTCTATACGTAATAATTCTTCTAAATTTTAAGTTATAGCCGTATTTTCAGGGTCTAAAATGCGAGAGATAGCACTTCTTGAAGTTTCTAAATCCCTCGCTAATTTGCTAACAGTTATATGTTAAGCAATCATTTTTTGCTCAAGTTCGTATGCTATAATCCTTTTTATTGCAACCGTATCAGCCTCTTGAAGCAAGTTTTCTTCTTTAAGAAAATCATCAAAATTAGAACCTAAGCAATTTTTATTCATATACATCACTTTCATTTATTATATCAGCCTATAGTTACATTGTACCAAAAATTGTACATTTTTTTTAACCCTAATTTTGTATAAATTAGTGACAAATGCAAATTTGTTGTATATAAAAATTTAAGCCTTTATTTATAAAATTTAAAACTATAATAATACCAGAAGCTGTGCCTAAAAATGCAGATGGCATAAAATAGAGATTTTGTTTTTTTGCAAAATCTGAATAAATATCATCCCAAGCTCTTAAATTTTTTTCAAATAATTTTTCTTTTGGGATTTCTTCATTGATATATTCTTTAAGATTTTTAGATATTTTTTGACGGTATGAATTATTTAAAAAGACTTTTTTTATTTCAAAAACTATAAAAATAGCAACAGATAAAAGGTAACAAAAACAGGTAAAAAACAAAAAAATCTTATCCATTGAACTGTGAGTATAACTTAACACAGCAAGTATGGAAACAAATCCTATTGAACAAACTATTGAATTATAATTGTTCATTTCTTCCAAGGATTTTAATGTAATATCTAACACCTTATTATAATAATATTCATCATGTTCTGGTTTTTGAGTGTTGTTCATTTTAACTCCTTTAACTGTATATTTTTTTTACTAAAAGCCGAATGGACTATGCTATCTAAAAAAATAAAAATCCTTCAAACCCACATTATAACTTTAATATAGACATTTTTATTAGAACATAAAATAAAAAAATTTTCTAATCGGCTAAACAACAAAAAAGAGACCCTTAGGTCTCTTTAAAATTTGGAGGATAGGAGGCTCGAACTCCTGACCCCCTGCGTGCAAAGCAGGTGCTCTACCAACTGAGCTAATCCCCCAGTTAAGGTTACATCCGGCGTAACCTAGTCCCTCGACTTATTAAAAACTTTTCCTATATTCCCAAGTTCTCTGCGAGTTTCTTACTTGATTTAATTCTATACAAAACATATTTATTTGTAAATACCCTTATAGATATTTTTTTAAAATTTCTTTAAATTCTTCTAATCTATTTTTGTTCTCGATATACCAGTACCCTATCAATGCCTCAAATGCCGTTGCCTGCCTGTAATCACTCTGTATCTTCCTTCTCCCTGTTGGCACTGACAAATTTCTGCCTCGACGTTCAATTTCCTGTTCTTCAGCTGTAAGCTTGTCCTCTATTACTCTCAACATGTCATGTTGAAATTTTGCGTTTACATGCTCTGTCGTTTTTTTGTGCAACATTTCAGATTTTAACTCTGATTTTATATTCTCTTCTCGCACAAACAACTCCCACACCGCATCTCCTATGTAGGCATATTCTCTAATACTGCTCATTTTTTAATCCAATTTTTGCAAGATTTCATCTGCTATGTCAAAATTAGAATAAACATTTTGTACGTCATCGTGCTCTTCCAATTTTTCAAGTAATTTCATTAACCTATCTGCTACTTTTTCATCAGTAATTTCAACAGTATTTTCTGGAATTCTTGTTAATTCCGCATTTTGACTCTTGTAACCAACCTTTTCAAGTCCTTCTGTTACTGCTTGAAAATTTTCAACACTTGTTATTACTTTGTATTCGTCATCTTCTTGCAAAATATCGTCAGCACCAAGTTCTACCGCATTTTCAAATAATCCGTCAAAATCAGTTTCTTCTGCTTCAAAGCTTATTTGACCCACAGGTTTAAACATCCAAGCCACACAGCCGTCTGCACCTAAATTTCCGTCGTATTTTGTAAAATAACTTCTTATATCTCCTGCAGTACGGTTTCTGTTGTCGGTCATTGCCTCAATAAATATCGCAACTCCTCCGGCTCCGTATCCTTCATAAGTCAATTCTTCAAAATTGTCGCCACCTTGCATTCCTGCTCCCTTTTCTATAGCTCTTTTTATATTGTCTGCAGGAAGTCCAGCTGCCTTCGCTCTATCTATAGCTGTTCTCAATCTGAAGTTTGCGGTAGCATCCGCTCCTCCCATTCTTGCAGCTACTGTCAATTCTCTTGAATATCTTTGAAATACAACCGCTCTCGCTGAATCAATCTTTGCTTTTTTACGCTTGATGGTTGCCCATTTTGAATGTCCTGACATATATTATTCCCCTTTTACCTTTTCTTCTAAATTATATCAAAAATTTTTATTTTTCTACTCTTTATCTCGCTTTTTAAAATAATTGTTAATTTTTGTAAACAAATCATATTCAACATTTTTTTTATTGTGAGAATATGCCGTATAAAGTGGTATAATATTATCGGGAGATTGTATTGATTAAAAAGTTTATAGACAGTCCGGAGGTTCTTGTATGACAAGCAGTGTTCAGTTTCAAAACGACATTGGACTTTTAATGGATATTTTGCCCGAAAAAGTTAAAAAATACATTAACTGTTCTTATATGGAGGATGTTATCGAAATTGTCCTTGATATTGGAAGATTGCCCGAAGTAAGGCATGCATCAGGTAAAATTGACTGTCTGGGAAATGACCCGATTAACTCTTCAGATTTGGAATTCATAACATCTAATCTTGCGGAATTCACTTCCGATAACCGTTCAGGAATCCCTGGAACATTACACAGAATTAGTGCAATAAGAAATCGTCAAGGAAAAATTATAGGACTCACTTGCAGGGTTGGTAGAGTTGTAACAGGTACTATTGCCTGCATTAAGGATTTTGTAACACAAGGAAAAAGTATTTTATTTTTGGGTCGCCCTGGGGTTGGTAAAACTACAAAATTGAGAGAAATCTCAAGACTTTTAGCAGATGATTTAGGCAAAAGAGTAATCATTGTTGATACTTCTAATGAAATTGCGGGTGACGGTGATTGTCCACATCCTGCGATAGGCAAGGCAAGAAGAATGCAGGTTAGACAGCCTGAATATCAAAAAGATATTATGATTGAAGCTGTTGAAAACCATACACCAGAAGTTATTATTGTAGATGAAATTGGTACAGAAGCCGAAGCTCAAGCTGCAAGAACCATTGCAGAACGTGGTGTTATGCTAATTGCTACTGCTCACGGTAATTCCTTGGAAAATCTTATCAAGAACCCTGCTCTTTCTGATTTGGTTGGGGGAATACAATCTGTAACCTTAGGTGATGATGAGGCGAAACGTAGAGGTAGTCAGAAGACTGTTCTTGAAAGAGAAAAACAGCCAACTTTTGATATCGTTATTGAAATTATAGATAGAAATACCCTTGCAGTTTACAAAGATACTTCTGAGGCAGTTGATTATATTTTGAGGGGATGGCCTATTCGACCTGAAATTAGAAAAGTCGATCAAGTTGTGGAAGCTACTAAAGTTCCTGAAAAAAAAGAAGAAGTAGTTGAAGAGAAAATACAGCCTGAAAAAAGCGAAAATCCCCTAAACTTCTCTTTTTCAAGACAAAATTATGTTGATGAAGTCAAAGGATTTAAAAAAGTTTATCTTTATGCAGTTTCTCGCTCTATTGTTGAAAAGATTATAGAACGTCTTGATTTGAATGTTGAAATCACGAGAAATCTTGAAGATGCGGATGTTGTTATTGCTCATAAAAATTTTGCAAAAGGTGGTGCAAAAATTCTTTCAACGGCTAATGATTACAGAATTCAAGTATTTTTTGTCAAAACAAATTCAATGGCGCAAATTCAAAAAGTGCTTAAGGAAGCTCTTCAAATTGGAGAATCTCCTGTGGTTTTACAAGGTTATTATGATGAGGCTGAAAGAGCATTGGATGAGGCAAAATCTGCTATCGCTAAAATTCTTGCAGGTGAAAGCAATGTTGAACTAACTCCGCAAAACCCTAAGATTAGAAAGTTACAGCACGAGTTAATTGAACAACATAATCTTGTTAGCCAAAGTATCGGAGAAGGAGAACAACGTCATCTTCGAATTGTTGGTGGAAAAGATTTTGACAAGAAAAATTTAGCTTAAAGTTACTTTGATTTTTATTTTTTGATAAAAGAAAGGCGGCGAGAGTTTTCTCTCGCCGCCTTCTTGTCAACTTGACTTAACAACAAGGTACTTCTTCAATAACAAAAGTTTTTCTTGTTTTAAATTCAGTTTTCTTACCTTCGTTCCATTGTTTAACAGGTCTGATATAACCTACGACTCTTGAGAACACTTCGCAATCAGAACCACATTTTGGACATTTGAAATGTTCGCCAGCGATGTATCCGTGTTCCATACAAGAACTGAACGTTGGAGAGAAAGTAAAGTATGGAATTCTGTAATTAGAACAAAGTTTTTTAACCAAGTTTTTCATTACATTAGTATCATACAATCTTTCACCTGCGAAGATGTGAACAACAGTACCACCAGTGTATTTTGTTTGAAGATCATCTTGGTGGTCGAACACTTCGAAGATATCATCAGTGAAGTTAACAGGCAATTGAGATGAATTAGTGTAGAAAGGTTTAGCACCGAATTCATAATAATCTCTGTCGTTAGCACAAATGATTGAAGGATATTTTTCTTTATCCATTTTAGCCAATCTGTAAGAAGTGCCTTCAGCTGGTGTCGCTTCGAGGTTGTAGTGATTTCCAGTTGCTTCTTGGTACTCAACGATTCTTGCTCTCATGAAGTCCATAACTCTAACTGCGAAATCTTTTCCTTTTTCGCTTGCGATATTTTCACCCAAAAGGTTCAAGCAAGCTTCATTCAAGCCTACCAAACCGATTGTTGAGAAGTGGTTTTTCCAGTAACAACCGAATCTTGCTTTAATATCTCTCAAGTAGAATTTTGTATAAGGATACAAGTCTTTGTCAGTGAAGTTTTCAAGGATTTTTCTCTTGCATTCTAAACTATTTCTTGCGATATCCATTTTTTCGCCTAATAGGTTAAAGAATTCTTCTTCACTATTAGCTAAGAAGCCAAGTCTTGGCATATTGATAGTAACAACGCCGATAGAACCAGTCAAAGGATTTGATCCGAAAAGACCGCCGCCTCTGTATTCGAGTTGTCTGTTATCTATTCTCAATCTGCAACACATTGATCTTGCATCTTCAGGATTCATATCTGAATTGATGAAGTTAGAGAAATAAGGGATACCATATTTAGCAGTCATTTCCCAAAGACCTTTTAATTCTTCATTATCCCAGTTGAAGTCTTTTGTAATGTTGTAAGTTGGGATAGGGAAAGTAAATACTTGACCTGCAGCATCGCCTTCCATCATAACTTCGAAGTATGCTTTGTTAATCATATCCATTTCTTTTTGGAATTCAGAGTATGTTTCGTCCATCAATTCGCCACCGATGATAACGTTTTGATTTGCATAATAACTTGGAACAGTTAAGTCCATAGTTATGTTAGTGAATGGAGTTTGGAAACCTGTACGTGTTGGCACGTTAAGGTTGAAAACAAATTCTTGCATTGTTTGTTTAACTTGTTCATAATCCAAGTTGTCATATCTAATGAAAGGTGCAAGTAAAGTGTCAAAGTTTGAGAAAGCTTGAGCACCAGTTGCTTCGCCTTGCATTGTGTAAAGGAAGTTAACTGCTTGTCCTAAAGCTGTTCTAAAGTGTTTAGCTGGTTTACATTGGATTTTACCTTGAACGCCGGTAAATCCTTGCAGAAGAAGGTCTTTCAAATCCCATCCTACGCAGTAAACTGAAAGCATATTCAAATCGTGGATATGGATGTCACCGTTAGTGTGAGCTTCTCTAATTTCAGAGCTATATAATTTATTCAACCAATATTGTTTACTAATGTTAGAAGAAATGTAGTTATTCAAACCTTGAATTGAGTATGTCATGTTTGAATTTTCGTTAACTTCCCAGTCCAAACATTGTAGGTATTGGTCAACCATATCAACAGAAGCGCTTTTTGCAAAATCTCTCAATCTTGCTTGTTGATCTCTATATAACATGTATGATTTTGCAGTTTTCTTATAATCAGAATCTTGCAAAGTAAATTCAACGATATCTTGAATTTCTTCAACTGATGGAGCTTTAAGATTTTGTTTTTTTTCTGCAACCATTTTTTTCACTGCCTTAATAACTTGTTTTGTAAGTTTTCTTGCAGTTTCTCTGTCGAATTCTTTTGTTACGTTTGCGGCTTTTTCAATAGCTGATTCAATTTTTGTTGAATCGAATTCTACCAATTTGCCGTCACGTTTAACAACTTTATCCATTTTTTCTCCCTTCTTTTTGCGAAAAAACATCCATACCCAAACCTTTTTTCGCCTGTAATCGAAGACAATTTTTGAGGGTTTTTCCCGTAACCCTTTAAATCGCCTTGAGGTAAACCGAAATTTGAGCGAGCATGTAAAACTCAAATTTCACCGAAGTTGGCAACATTTTAGCTTTTTTATTACATTTTAGCCAGATATATTACCTTTAGAGTTAGAAATTTACTTTCTACCTCCCTCGGTCTAACTATTATACGAGTATGGAAAACCGTTGTCAACAAAAGAAATATTAACATTTGTGAATGTTCTTTACCCCCGAAAGCATGGGAAAAAAAATTTTTACTTTTATTTTTTTTGAGAAATTTTAAGATTAGCATGCAAATTTTCTCTTGACTGTTTTTATAATGATAGTGTATAATTAAACAATAAATAATTGTAGATGGGAAGGGCAAAAGCTATGCAACTAAAGGAAGATGACTTGTTTATGACATTACCGGAATTTGAAAATTTCAATTCCAAGACTGAGGCGATAATGGCATGGCTTCGAAAAATTTTATCTGAAGGTTTAAAAAATTCAAAAATTTGTGAAAATGATAAGCTTCCTTTAAAATCTGTTTTTGCAAATAAGTTTAAAGTTAGCTCTGCTACAATACAAAATGCATTTGACGGGCTAAAAGATGAAGGTTTGTTGTTTGCAAAGAAAAGAAGTGGGATGTTTGTATCAAATCCTTTCTCAAAAACAGAAGTAATGAGATATACATCAAAAAGGGATTTAATTGTTGAAAAAATAAAAGACTCAATCTGCGATTTTGAAATTGGATGCAAGGTTGAATCTGCAAGAAGTTTTGCTAAAAAGTTTGAAGTTTCACTATCCACAGTCAACTCAGCATTGAAGTTTTTATGTATGCAATCTTTTCTTGAAAACAGAGATGGCAAGTTGTATGTTGCAAAGAAAATTTCTAAAACTGAAAATATAAAAGCTCAAACGATTGTAGAAAAAATTGCAAACGAGATAGAAAAGGAAATATTGATCAATTCAAAATCTGGAGATAAATTACCTTCAAACCATGTATTGGCAAAGAAATTTAATGTAAGTATAAAAACTATAAACGATGCAGTGAAAATACTCTCCGATAAAAAGATTATTATGACACGCAGAGGGCAATACGGAACAATTATATTAAAGGCATCTGAAAAGAGAGAAGATATGATTTTTGCACCTGCAAAAGATGCTGCGTTTTATTATTATGAAAAAGTTCAGCATAGTATAAAGAAAATGATTGCACAAAATTTTGAAATTGGTTCAAAACTGCCTTCTATTCGTGAAATGTCACAAGAATTTGGACTAAATGCAAATACTATTCGTAAAGCATTGAAGAATCTTGCAGAAGACGGTTACGTGATTTTTGAAAGAGGAAGATATGGAGGAACTATTGTGACAAACATTCCTGACATGTCTGCACAATCTTTCAAATGGCTTGCAGTTAACCCTCAATATGTTGCGGCTTATAACTAAAATATTTAGTAATTTTACAAACTTTTCTTACTATGTTTTTTGTAATAGAATTATATAAGAATTTATGTGTGAGGATTGATTTGTGAATAAACCGTATTATTTTATAGCTGTGGGTGGAATTGGAATGAGCGGACTTGCAAAGTATCTTTTGGAAGCGGGAGAAATCGTTTCTGGCTCTGACATTGCGCCAAGCAAATATACAAAAGAAATAGAAGAAAAAGGAGCAAAAGTTTTTATTGGACACGATGAAAACAATTTGCCTGACGATTGTATTGTAGTTGTTAGCTCTGCAATTAAAGAAGATAATCCTGAGCTTAAAAAGGCGAAAAAATTAGGCTTAAAGATTTATCACCGTTCTGATTTACTTGCTGAAATTTCCAAAAAGATTGAAGGAAAGAAATGTTTTATTGGTTATTCAGGAACGCATGGAAAAACAACTACAAGCGGAATGGCAGCTTATGTATTGTCAAAAGGAAATTTATCTCCTGACTTTGTGGTTGGCGGAATTGTTCCAGAACTACACACTAATGCATCTTCAGGTTCTGGTAGATATTTTGTAGCTGAGCTTGATGAAAGCGATGGCACTATTTTAAAATATTCTCCAGATATTTGTGTTGTAAACAACTTGGAAAAGGATCATACAGATTTTTACAAAGACGGTATAAATTCACTTTTAAAAACTTTTGAAACTTACTTAAATAATTTGAGAAGTGATGCAAAAATTTTGATTAACAATGACAACTTGGGAAATGTTGAGTTAATGAAAATGTGCAAGGGAAAAAACTTTATAACATATGGTCTGAACGATGCTGATTACGTTGCAAAGAATATTCAATACGGAAAAACAACTTCATTTGACATATATAAAAACAATGAGTTTTTATGCAAGCTTGAATTGTGTATTTCAGGTGAACATAATGTTTACAATGCTCTTGCTGTTTTAGCAAGTATAAATGAAGCTGGAGAAGATATAAATCTTGTAATTCCACATTTTAAAACTTTTATTGGCATGGGAAGAAGAATGCAAAAAGTTGCACAAATTAAAGATATCGAAATTTACGATGATTACGCACATCATCCAACAGAAATTAAAGCATCTTTATCAACTTTAAAGTTAATGGGATATAAAAAGATTGTTGCAGTATTTCAACCACATAGATATTCAAGATTAAAATCTCTTTGGAATGACTTTTTGAATGCATTTGATAATGCAGATGAGGTTTATGTTACAGATATTTATGCTGCATCTGAAAAAAATACTGCAGGCATAAATTCTCAAATGTTTGTTGATGAGTTAGAGAAGAAGAAAAAGTGTAAATACTTATCTGGCTCAATTAAAGATGTTGCGATAAAGTTGCTTCCGGAATTGACATCTGGTGATGTAGTTGTTGGACTTGGTGCTGGAACTATAACTTCGCTTGGAAAAGAACTTGAAGAAGAGGTAAAAGTTAAGTGAGAGTTGAAGTTAGAAGAAATTATCCGGTAAAAAATCTTACTGCGTTTAAAATTGGCGGAAGTGCTGAAAATTTTTATTTACCAAAAAATGAAGAAGAATTTTTATTTTTGCTTGAAAGAGTTGAAAATCCGATAGTTTTTGGTAGTTGGTCAAATGTTTTGATTTCCTCTCAAGGAATCAAGGGAGATATAATCTCAACTGCAAAACTTGATGAAATAAAATTTGATGGAAACAAGGTTTTTGCATTAGGTGGAGTTAAAGGACCTGCGATATCAAGAGCGGCTGCTGATGCAGAACTTACTGGTTTTGAATTTATGTCTGGTTTTCCAGGATCAATTGGGGGAAATATTTACATGAATGCTTCCGCTCAAAACCAATGTATTAGTGACTATTTAACAAGAATCAAAGTTTTTGAATTAAGTACTAAAAAAACTTTTTTCATCGATAAAAAAGATTTAGAACTTGGATATAGGAAATCTCTTTTGCAAAGAAAAGATTATATTGTATTGTTTGCAGAGTTTGAATTGCCACACAGTGATAAAACTTCTGTTTTGAAATTGATACAAAAAAATCTTGATTTTAGAAGAGAGCATCAACCAAACCTTTCAAAACCAAATGCTGGCTCTGTCTTTAAAAATCCAGAGGGTACATCTGCCGGAAAGCTTCTTGAAGAAGTTGGAGCAAAGGGTTTTTCATTTAATGGCGCAAGAGTTTGGTCAGGTCATGCAAATTTCATTGTTAACTCAAATAAATCTGCATCATCAGAAGATGTTTTAGAATTGATGTTGATGATGTACAATGCAGTTGAAAACAAATTTGGAATTAAACTTCACCCCGAAGTTAAGTATTTCGGAGTACAAACGAAAAGAGAGGAAGAAATATGCAACATATTGTACCGAAATTAAAAAAAGAAGCTAAAATCGCAGTAGTATGTGGAGGAATGTCGTCTGAAAGAGAGGTTTCTCTTCGCTCTGGTAATAATTGTTTACAAGCTCTTCACAGATTGGGATACAAAAACGCAGTTTTGATTGACTTGGATGAAAATATTTCTGAAAAATTAAAAAATGAAAAAATAGAATATGTATACAATGCATTACACGGTAAATATGGTGAAGATGGATGTTTTCAAGGTTTGCTTGAAATTTTAAAAATTCCATATTCTGGTTGTGGTGTTATGGCTGATGCTATATGTATGAATAAAGAATATACAAAAAAGATATTGTCTACTGACAAAACTATACCTTTGATAAAATCAGTGTTCTTGAAATCAGGTGAGGATGCTGTTGAAAAAGTGAAAGGGCTTAATTATCCATTGATGATTAAACCGGTTTGCGAAGGTTCAAGTTTTGGGATGAATAAAGTTGTAAATGAAGAGGAAATGATAAAAGCTGTTGAAGAGGCAAGACGTTACAATCCAGATGTTTTGATTGAAGAATATTTGGTTGGAAAATGTGCCACAGTTGGAGTTTTGGAAAACAATGGAAAAACTTTTGCAACTGCAATTCTTGAATTAAGACCTAAAAATGAATGGTATGATTATGAGGCTAAATATACAAAAGGCATGACAGAATTTGTATTGCCGGCAGAATTGTCACCTGAAATGACTGCAAAAATAAAAGAAATCGCTGTTAAGGCTCATAAGTTAACAAATTGTTCAGGTGTTTCAAGAGTAGATTTTCATATAGTTGGAGATATTCCATACGTACTTGAAATCAACACATCACCAGGAATGACTGATACAAGCGACCTTCCTGCACAAGCACTTTGTGATGGAATAGATTATGATAACCTCGTATTACTTATTTTGAACAGTTGCGGACTCGATAAATAATGGGAAAAAAAGATAAAAACGAACAGAATGATTATAGTGAAGAATATCAAAATGAGATGAGCGTATATTCTTATGGGGAAGAAGAAGAACAAAAAGTTTCTGAAACTTACACTCATAGGATAGTGCAAAAAAAACAACTTGAAAGAAAAATGCGTCAGAATAACATGTGGCTTGCAAGGTTGAAAGTTTTGTTAAGACTCATTCTTATTGTTTTGCTTTCATATTGTCTTTATAGACTCGCAATTTGTCATTATTGGTATCCAGATAAAACAATATTTACAAAAGATAGTCCAAACTTACAAATTATAAATAATAAAATTGTGCCAAGCTACAAAATACTTGCAGAGTTGAGAAAAATATCTGTGTCGGATGAACCTATTTATAGGTTTGAAACAGGAAGTATAAAAACGAATTTGAGTGAACTTGAACCAATAGAAGATGTTTTTATAAGAAGATATTGGTTTCCTGCAAGAATTCAAATAATTATCAAAGAAAGAATTCCTCTTATCACGATAAGTAGGGACGAAAATTCTCCTGCGGAAGCTTTCTTTACAAAAGATGGAGTTTTAGTAGGAAAAGATTATCTTCCTCTTAATCCTTCTATAAAGACTACAAAAGTTATTGTCGGAGGAAATTATAGAGAGTGGGATAAAAATAAAATTGACTATTTGGATAGACTTGCCAAAAGGGTTAAACATTACTCAAACGAAGATGTTTTGTATATCGATTTAAGAAATCCTAACGATGTCTTTGTTCAAATTCCATCATGCAAGTTAAGACTTGGGGGACAAGATGAAGGAATTTTTGAAAGAATTACACGAATTCCATCTATTTTGCCACAGGTTAAAGGGTTAGGAAAACCTGTTCAATATATTGATTTGCGTTGGAAAAATGCTTGTTACATTAAAATAGGTACAGCACCAAAACCAGTTGTTGCTGATATTAAAGTAGAACAAGATAGTGTTGATGAAAATCAAAATGAAGATTAAATTACATGATTATAAAAATAATTGCTTTAGGAAAAATTAAAGAGAAATTTTTAAAAGATGGCATAGATGAATATTTAAAACGATTAACTCCTTATGCAAGTATAAAGGTTTTAGAGTTAAATCCAGTAGAAATTAAAGATGAAAATCTCATTGAAAAGACTCTTGATAAAGAGGCTGAAAAAATTTTATCTGCAATAAAAGAAGAATCTTTTGTAATAACTTTAGAAATAAATGGAAAGCAGTTTTCATCGGAAGATTTTGCAAATAAAATTGATGAAATAGGAAAATCAGGATGTTCAGAATTAGTTTTTGTAATAGGTTCATCTTGTGGACTATCGAAAAAAGTTTCTGACAGAGCCAATTTAAAATTGAGTTTTTCAAAGATGACATTCTTGCACCAGCATGCGAGATTGATTTTGCTTGAACAAATTTATCGTGCCTTTAAAATATTGAGAAAAGAAGTTTATCATAAGTAAATTATCCTTAAAATGGTGACAAAATTGACATGACAGTGTAAAATTGTATTGTATTTTTGTTTGGATTTTACTACGTAAAACAATTGTAACAAAATCTTAACAATAATGCAGAAAATATTAAAGAAATCATGCAATAGTGCCGATAAGAGGAGTAAGGGTGAAAGCCCAAGTGGGAAATATAGGAAAGGTAGAAAAGGCGAAATGGGATTAGCAGCATCACAATCCAGATTTTTAATATTGACAAGTCGTCAAAGCGATGTTGAAGCTCGTTTGATGTCTTTATCGAACCAACAACTCGCATTGTCAAGTGAAGCAACAGCTTTGTCACAAAAATATGCTAACGCAATGGCTCAAGAAACTGTTACTTTCGGTGGTCAAGCAATCAATTACTCAACATTGATGCAACCAAACATTGACGGCGATCAATATTTCTTCACAAATGCAGTAGGAAGTGTTCTTCTTTCTCCATCTAAGGCTCTTCAAATGGGCTTGACAGATGCAACTGGTAAAGGTACAGATTTCAAAAAATTGTATCCTTACAAAGAAAACTTCTTGGAAAAAATGGTTCCAAACTATGTTGCACCTGCTGGAACTGAAACTTCAGAAGAAATTAAACAAAATTCTGGTTACAGATATGATGATAACGTTTTGAACGATGCAGTTGTATATGTTCAATCTTCAACAGTATTAGGTTTACAAGGATATGATTCTAGTACTACATTGGAATATGCAATGGGTACACAACAAGGTCAAAAATCATCATTGGTTAACATCTATACATTAGACAAATACCAATACACAGATGCAAACGTTCATTCAGTAGCAAACAGCTTTGTATATGATGCAACTGATGCAATGGCTCAAGCTATGATAAATGCTTTGGGTGACTCAGATGCGGTTACTGCCGCTGCTGATTATGCAATGCAAAAAACACAAGAATATTACCAAAAAACAAATATTAAACAAGAAGAAGGTAAAATTATAGACCTTGCAGCTGATAATAATAACCAAGCATTCAATGATACTACAATTCACGTATCAACTACAGATTATACAGTAACAACAACAACTGGTGTAACAACAGGTAAAGATGGTCAAACATCAATGTCTGTAACAACATATACAGGTAAAGAAGTATTCCTTAACACTGCACAATTATCAGCAGTATTCTTGAACTACTTCGATGCTGCAATGTACAGACAAATCGCAGCTGCAACTGCAGATGATGTTACTGTTTCATCTCAATTGTATGAACAAGCTGACTTAATTGAATTGTTGAACAATGGCAAAAATGGTACTCCATTAGCTAATAGACAAGACAAAGCAACACACAGCGATGTAATCGGAGGATACAACAAACAAGCAATTCTTGATAAGAACTCATCTTTAAATGGTACAACTGGTATCTTTGGTGATACAGTTACTTCTGATACAACTACTGGAGATTCAACAAGTAAAGCTTACAAAGATTACTATACAGGTTTGTATAAAGCATTGTGTAATGGTGGATGGACAAAAAACTCATCATTGACAGATTCAAGCTTCTTGAGCAAACAAATGCAATATGGAAACGTTGTTTTGAATAAGATGACAGGTTCTTCAAGCAAAATGTTATCACTTGACGATTCATCAAGCGGTTTGGGCTTGAAAGATGATGAAGATGCACTTGATAAAGCATCTGCAGATTATGAAGTTGAAAAAAATAGAATGGATTATAAAACTGCAATCATCGAAAACGAAATGAGCACTTTGAATACAGAACTTGAAGCTATCCAAAATGAAAAAGATTCAGTAAAAACAATAATAAATGAACATATGGATAAATTCACATTGTTTCAAAATGCGTAATTTAAAAATTTAAAGGGCGATTAGTAAAACTTACCAGTCGCTCTTTTTGTATTCATATTAGGAAAAATCGGTAAAATATTCTTCTTAACATTTGTTAATATTGTTAAAGTTTTTCACTTTTTATGCCGATATACATGCTATATACGGTTGTTTTATGTCAAATAAATAAAGCACAAAATTTCGGGAAAAATAACAAGGAGTAAACCTAAAGATGTCAATGAATGTTAACGGTAGCAATCAACTTTCAGCGAAAGAATTACAACAGCTTCAACAAGCGCAAGCAGAAGCTCAAGCTGAAAATGCCGAAAACACAGAAAATACTGATAGTTCTGAAACATATGAATTCAGTAGAGGCGGCACTATTAGTGGCGGTTCTCGTTTTGGATTTCACTCATCTGTTAGAGTTGATAACATCACAACCATGGGCAATGGCGGCGGTGGTGGCGGGAGCTCTTCTCCATCTAATGAAGCAAGCCTTTCTGACTTATTTAGTTCTTTAGGTGACTTAGCTAATGGTATTGGCGATTTAGTTAATGCATTTAAAAAACCAAGTGGTGATGGTGCTGTAAATCCTGATTTAAGTGATTTCGATACTACTGCTGCTCAAAAAGCTTTATCTGATGTTAACGGAAAACTTAATTCTTGGAAAACTGACACTGTAAACTCTGACGTTTCCAATTGGACATCTACAAATTCAGGTGTTGTTGAAGGGTTACATACAAGTGGTAGTCAAGGTTTGACTGAAGCTAAAACTCTTGAAGGTAATATTTCAAATGCAAAATCTCAAATAGAACAAGGTCAATCTCAAATTGATTCAAATGTTCAAACAACAGCAGACAATCAAGCAAAAGCTCAAGATGGAGTAAGTGCAGCAGATAGTAATTTGTCATCAGCTCAAACCCAAGGTGCTCAAGCTGAAAATAAGGCTGACGGAGCTATCGGTGATGCAAAAGCTAATCAAGCAGATGCAGAAAAAAATGCAAATGCATCAAATAAGGCAGCTGATGATGCAGTTACAAATTCTGAAACTAATTTTGAAAACTTGAAAACACAACTTGCTCAAAGTGATAAAACTGTTGCACAATTTAGTTCACAATTAAAGAATTTAGACTTTAAAATTGGTACTCTTGAAGCTCAGTTAAGTAAACTTGATGGTTCTAAAAACTACACTGAATGGAAAGATGTAAAAACTCAACTTGACAATGCTAAAAAGACAAAAGCTCAAACAGAAGCAAACAGTAAAAAAGCTGTAATGGAAAATACGAAGCTTAAAGCTGATGTTGCAAAAGCTGCAGATAATCTTAGGGCGGCAGAAACAACTCAATCAACTGTTGAAGCTGAAAATAAAACAAATATTGAAAACGCAAATGCTAATGTTGCCGCTGCAGAAAATGCTGCAGCTGAAGTTAAACAGCAAGTTTCTGATGGTATTAGTTTAGCAAAAGAACAAGTTGATAATATGAATGCTTCTTTAGATAAAGCTACTGAAGCTTTCAAAAATGCAGAAGCTTCTGGTGCATCTTTTGCTGACAAGGCAAACATACTTAACCAAAAAATTGATATCGCAGAAAATCAATTGTTGCCAGAATTGAATACAGAATCTAACAATGCATTAAAGGTTAAATTAGCAACTCCGACAATTACAAATCCACCGGCTGCAGAATCTGCTCAACCTTCTGTCCAAGCACTTGGTCAACAAGGTACAGGTAATGTAAAAGGTGATACTGACTTGGAATTTGCAAAACATGATGCAAATATGCAACAAAAATTGAATGCACAACATAAATCAGGCAAAGTTGATGCTAATTTTGCAAAATCTGTTCAACAAGATTTGTTAAGTAAAACTGATAATGCAATTAACCAATTGAAAAATCGTGATTCAAACAATGTTCAAATTAGTGGACAAAATATTGATGACGCTATTAGATATTTACGTAACACTACAAGAAGTATAGGTCTTGATAGTTCTGGACAAAAAATGAACAAAAACTTTACAGCATCTGATGTTGCATTAAGAAAAACTCAAATTCAAGACTTGAAAGCTCAACTTGATGGTGTTAAAGATCAATTTACTCCGGAACAAAAACGTTACTTTAATGAAGTCGTATCTTTGATTAACAAAGAACAACCTGGAGTTTTAAAAATGGATAATCAAAAAGAAGCATAATCGTAGAAATTTAAAGAGGCTCAAATGTTTTACATTTGAGCCTCTCTTTTGTTAATATTTTATTTCATCCATTTTTTTCGCAAATTCTTCATCAAATTCTTCTTGTGTCAAACTTACACCAAAATACAAAAGTTCTCTATGTAATGTTTCATTTATATTTTCAAAATCAGCTTTCGCCATGATTTTTGCAATCGTTAAATCTTCTGGAGTTTTGAAGATGTCTTTTACTCCATTAGCATCTATGAACCCTCTGTTATATCTTTCAAACCAATGGTGATTTTCTATTGTGTTTAATATTCTTCCTTTCATTTCGTTTGGAAGATTGAATTTTTTTAATATTTCTTCTGCATTTTTTCTACTTGTCAGAGGATGTTCTGGAGTAACCACTTCGCCCTTTTTGCCAAAGTCATGCATCAATATCGCAAGTTTTAGTACACCCTTGCCTTCATCAGATAATGTATTATATTCTTTTGAATTCATTGAATCCTGCAAAACTTTTAACGTATGTATATCAACAGAATAATTGTGTGAGCCATGTTGAACTTTTCCACAAGTCATAAAAAATTCTGGCAGACCTTTTAATATCAAATCCATTGAGTTTTTTGCACCATTATCTTCTATTAACGATTCATTTTCAAAATAATAACGTTTTATCGCTTTTTTAATCGAGTTTTCTTCACTATTATTTGTCGGTGCTAAATGAGCAATTCCATCTATGTCTTGGTTTTTTGTTAATCCAAATTTCTCTAACAATTTGCCTTCATTCTCTTTCGTCATCTTGAGAGTTATATTTTCAATATCATTTTTGAACTCTTTTCTTGAATATTTAAGAGGAATTCCGGACTTTTTGTATTGTGCAAAATCGTAATTTTTTACAAAGTTTTCGCATTCAGCGTTGTTTCCATAAACAAATCCGTCAACAAAATTTGTTTGCGGTGATTTTGTTTGAACAAAGGTATCAACAGTTAGTTGTGGTCTTAATTTTAATGCAGTAGTGCCTGCAAAAAGTGCTAAAGCCACTTTCTGTGGAGTGTTCTTTGTTACTAAATTTAATGACACTAAACCCATTACACACAACTCACTTGTTATTTACATGTTTTATAAAACCTATAATAATTAAATATTGTCACTTATTTAACTAAATTTTACAAATGTAAATATTTGGATATTAGTAATTTATGACAACAAGTCCAACAAGAATTCCTAATATAACGAAGAAAGCTGGTAATTTGCTCTTGTACATAAGAAAAGATTGTGGAAGTAATTCTCCAAAAATTACGTACAACATAGCACCAGATGCAAGGCTCAAGCTTATTGCAAGTCCCAAAGGTCCAATATCTCCCAAAATATAACCGACCAAAGCTCCAATAATCGTAGGTGCTCCAGTTAAAATTGTGATTAAAATCGCTTCACGTCTTCTAACTCCACCGTTTATTAAAGGTACAGAAATTGCCATCCCCTCTGGTATGTTATGAAGCCCAATGAGAATAGACAAAGCAAGAACTGACCCAGACATCATTCCTTCGTGGTTTGCAAACGATGCACCAATTGTCATACCTTCTGGCAAGTTGTGTAAAGCAATCGCACAAGCCATAATAGTTCCAGCAACAAATAGTGACAATCTTGTGTCATTTCTTTTAATGTGTACGGATAAATGGTTACTATGAATTATTTCATCCAAATTGTCAGCTGTTGCAGGGTGGTTTTTGTCAATGTGTTTGACTTCCTTGTTCGTCGCTGAATCAATCGCATAGTTTAATAAATATACTGATATAACTCCCAAACCCACAACAATTGAGATTGTGTAAATATCAACCCCAGTTTCAATCGCACTTGTTATAAGGTCAAAGCAAACAATCGATGTCATAACACCGCCAGCAAAACTCAAAAGTAAGCTTACAGTCTTTGCCGAATCTCTTTTGAATAATGCTCCAATAAGCCCGCCTAAGCCTGTTCCGCCCATACCAGCTAACGCCGTTGCTTTAATTAAGAGTATAATTTCTTCCATAATTTTCCCTAAACATACTATAATTTAAAAACTTAAAAGTAAAGAAGAAAATATTAGAATTATTTTTAAACAAAATAAATGTTTTTTTTACACTTAATCGAAAAGTTCAGTAATTATGCATATTATAAACGCTTAATAAAACTTCACGTTTGGGGTTGACAAATATTTATTTCCGTTTTATATTGTATTTGTAATTAAAAAGTGTAAGTAAAACACTTAACAAACACCAAGGAGGTGTAATCATGAAAATTTACCCTATACATCAAACCCCAATCTCTTTTAGAGCTAACAACAATCACGCTGGTATGAAGAGATACTGCGAACCAAGAACTGGAGTTTGCTACTATTACGATTCTACTCAATTCGAAAAAAATACTCAAAAGGACTCTGTTTCAAAGTTCTTTTCTAACATTTCAAACAAATTATCAAAGATGTCTGAAGCTATAAAGAAAGCATCTACCCCTAATAAAGATAACAGCAATGTCGAAGACTTGTTGTGGTTATAAACCTTTTATTTTGTGTATGTAACCAATATATCAGGTGAAAAATGAGTTACCTTTTCGATTTTATAATCGTATGAGTCACTCATTTTTTTCTTTTCTTTTCCCTGAAATGCACTCTTACCACTGTTATCACACAGTATTCGTGGTGCTATAAATTGGTATATTTTATCTACATATCCGCCTTCAACAAGGCTTCCGCAAAATTCGCCACCTGCCTCTACAAGTAAGCTTCTTATTCCAACTTCATATATTTTTTTTAACATATCAGAGATATCAACTTTATTGTTGTATGTTTTACACTTAATCAGTTCTATGTGTTTTGGTAGAGATAAAGTATTTAAATTTTCATCGACTACAATGTATATTTTTTCGTTTGTATTTTCGTATATTTTTGCAGAAAAATTTGTTTTCAATTCTCTATCGATAATTATTCTTGTTAATTTCTTCCCATTGTTCAGTCTGCAAGTCATTGATGGGTTATCTTGTATGACTGTCTTATCTGTTGTTAGTATTGCATCATACTTGTTTCTTATTCTTTGAACTTCTTTTCTTGCTTTTTCTGATGTAATCCATTTAGAATTTCCATTATTTGTTGCAATTTTTCCATCAATTGTTGTTGCGGTTTTTATAGCGACAAAGCATTTCTTTTCACACATATTTTTTATAAACACTTCATTGAGTGCTTTTGCTTCTTTTTCCAAAACTCCTTCTATCACTTCAATATTGGCATCTCTGCACTTTTTTATCCCGTTTCCAGAAACGATTGGATTTGGGTCTTTCATTGCAATTACAACTTTTTTTACGCCTTTTTTTATAATCAAATCTGCACAAGGTGGAGTTTTTCCATAATGAGAGCAAGGCTCTAAATTTACAACGAGCGTATCTGCAGTGTCGACTTTTGAAAGAGCATCTGCTTCTGCGTGTTTTTCTCCACAAGCCTTGTGATATCCATTTGCGATTTCATTTCCGTCTTTATCTAACAAAACACAGCCTACCATAGGATTTGGTGACGTTTTTCCTTCTGCTTTTAGTGCAAGTTTAAAGCATTTTTTCATGTATTTTTCGTAATTCATTGTTGTACCTTGAAAGCTGGAGTTTCGTTTACTCTATTAAACAATAAGATTTTTTCTTTAACTGGATCTTTTGCAACTCGATAAAAATCTTTTACAAGTACAACCTGACTTTGTTCCAAAGTTGCCCCTTTTTCTTTCAAGAAGTTTTCCAGTTCTACGCTATTTTGCATGTATTTTCTTACTTTTACATAGAGTGAGAACTTACTTTTTCTTTTTGATATTTCTTTGTATGCAAAGCTTAGGATATCGTCAAAGGAGGTTTCAAACCAAGATGATTTTGTTATTGTCAAAATGAAATTTTCGTTATCATTTGTAATGATTGAGAAGAAAGCTTTAATTTTTTTTGTATTTTCATCAAGAGCAACATATTTTAAAAACCAGTTGTCATCTAAACCTTTAAATATTGCATCAGCATATTCTTCTTTGCGTTTGTTTAACGTATTTTTAAAATGAGTGATTAAGGTTTCGTTGTACAAATCAACGACATCTTGTGCATCGGAATTTTTAAATATTCTAAAAAATGAGCTTCTATTATGATTAAGTTTGCTACAATCAATTAGCCATAAATCTTTTGTTGAACATTGTCTGAATCCGCAACCTTTTGTGAATAACTCCAACAGTTCATCATTTGAAACGTTAACGACAGACAGAAACAAATTTGCACCTTTTGCACCATATCTTGCAATAACAAAGTCTACAAGTTGCTTGCCTATATTGTAATAGTCATTATCCAAAAAAAGTCTGCTTATCGTTAGTTTAAATGGGTTTGAGTGTGCCGGTGACAGTGCAATCATTCCCAAAATTTCTTTTTTATCCTCGATTACATAAGATTCTGGTAAGAATTTCATACATAAAGGGAGATATCCGTGAATATGTGAAAATGGAAAATATTGAAATATTTTCGTATAATAATCCACAATATTCGGATTAAGATAAGAAATCATTTTTTTTAATTTAAATTTATCAAAGTAATTTGTTTTTCTGATAGTAGTCATTTCAAGATTATATTAGCACATATAAGGCAATAAAAAAAGAGGGCTTTTATTAAGCCCTCTTTTTTTTGAAAAAATTAAATTATACAGCCATAGCTGATTTTGATTTTTCGATACAAGAAATCAATGTTTCTGCAACTGTTTTTTGTTCTTCAGCAGTTAATTCAGGGAACATAGGCAAAGAGATAACAAGTTTTGTATCTTTTTCTGTTGCAGGAAGTGAACCTTCTTTAATGTTCAAGTATTCGTGAACTTTTTGAAGATGCAAAGGAATAGGATAATAAATCATAGCACCTACACCAGCTTCTCTCAACATAGCGTGAACTTCATCTCTGTTAGGAATTTTAACTGTATATTGGTGATAAACGCAATAAGAATTTTCTATTTCAGTTGGAGTTACAACATCTTCGCAATTTGCGAACAATTCGTTGTATCTATAAGCATTTTCTCTTCTTTTTTTGTTCCATTCATCAATATAAGGCAATTTAACTCTTAAAATTGCAGCTTGAACTTCATCAAGACGGCTGTTAATACCGATTTCATCGTGGTGGTATCTAATAGCTCCACCGTGGTTTCTCAATGCGATTACTCTGTCTTTAATTTCGTCAGAATTTGTAATCAACAATCCGCCGTCACCCATTGTTCCTAAGTTTTTAGTTGGGTAGAAACTATAACATCCGATATCTCCGAAAGTACCTACCATTTGACCGTTGTATTTAGCGCCGATTGCTTGACAACAATCTTCAATTACGTGAAGGTTATGACGTTTTGCGATATCCATAATAACGTCCATTTGACAAGGTTGACCGTACAAATGAACTGGAATGATAGCTTTTGTTCTTGGAGTAATTGCAGCTTCGATTTTTGATGCATCCATATTGAATGTATTTTCATCAATATCAACGAAAACTGGTTTTGCACCTACAATTCCGATTGCTTCTGTTGTAGCAACGAATGTAAATGCTACTGAAATAACTTCATCTCCTGCACCGATATTCAAAGCTCTTAATGCCAAGTGCAATGCATCTGTACCAGAGTTTAATGTTACGGCATTTTTAACGCCCATATATTTTGCAATTTCTTCTGCAAACATTTTGTTTTCTTCGCCCAAAATATATTGTCCAGAACGCAAAACTTTAAGAACTGCATCTTCTACTTTGCTTCCGATTTGAGCGTATTGTCTTTTTGAATCCAAAATAGGTATCATTTTTTTTCTCCTTATTATAAATAATCATGTGTTTCCTTAATTCAAGTGTAACACATGATTATAATGCCTTTATATAAACTTAATAATCTATTTGAGCATGTAATCTCTAATTAGATTTGCTATGTAATCAAAGCCTTTAATTAGTCCAAGATTTTTTGGTTCAAGTTTTTTGCCATAAACCAAAATAGGAACATATTCTCTTGTGTGGTCTGTTCCTGCAACCGTTGGGTCGCAACCGTGGTCAGCTGTGATAATCAAAATGTCTTCATCAGTCATAGCTTCTGTAATTGGTTTTACGTATGTATCAATTTCTTCAATTGCTTTTCCATAACCTGCTGCATCGTTTCTGTGACCATATAACATATCAGTATCAACAAGGTTTGTGAAGATGAATGATTTGTCTGGATTTTTAACTTCTGCAATTTGAATTTTGTCAAGTTCAAGAGTGTTGTTAACAGCTTTTAATGTTAGTTCTAAGCCTTCTTTATTTGAACCTGTATGGATAGCGTGAGTTACACCTTTTTTACAGAAGATATCTTCAATTTTTCCGATAGCTATGACAGAACCGCCACTTTCTTTAACTTCATCCAAAATAGTTTTTGCAAATGGTTCAAGAACGTAATCTCTTCTGTCTTTTCCAATTCTTGTTGGTTCTCCATTTATAACTTTATATGGTCTTGCAATTACTCTTGATACGTTTATGCCCATATCGTCAAACATTTTTCTTGCAATTCTGCACCATTCATAAAGTGTTTCAAGTGGAATTACATCTGTATCTACTGCAATTTGGTAAACGCTATCAGCACTTGTGTAAATAATTGGATATTTTGTTTTGTGATGTTCTTCGTTATATTCTTTGATGATAGCAGTTCCACTTGCGGCAATATTTGCAAGTACTCCACCACAATTTGTTAATTCAATAAATTTGTCGATAACTTCTTTTGGAAATCCTGTTTTTGTAAATGTTTGGAAAGCTTGTGGTAAAACAAGTCCTGCAATTTCCCAGTGTCCTGTTGTTGTATCTTTACCGTTTGATTTTTCTTCCATTTTTCCATATTGAGCTGTTGGGTTTTCTTCTTTTGCAATTCCTTCATAATCGCCAATGTTTCCCAAACCCATTTTTTGCATATTTGGTACATTTAATCCGTGACAGTATTTTGCAACGTTTGCAAGTGTATTACATTCGTGTACATCTCCAAATTTTTCGCAATCAGGCATCGCTCCGATACCCATTGAATCGATAACTGCAATAATTACTCGTTTCATATAGACCTCCTAAAATTTTTCATTTTTGAAAACATTCTTAAATTTATCTTAACATAAAATTGTTTTTATGCTTTACTTAATTTCAGCAGTAAGTATATTAAAAAGGAATTTATAATGCAAGCAAGAAGAGCAGCCAGAGAATTGGCACTAATTTTATTTTCACAACTTAATGAAAAAGCACAAGGATGCAATGAAGAAAATTTTGAAGATATTGTTATCAAGTCTGTTAGAATTTTGACAAATAACGCAACTGAAGAGTTAAAAACAGCTTTGAGCGGGCTTTGGGATATTAAATCTTACATTGATGATTATGAATCAGAGCATGAAACAAATCTTTCAAGACCAATGAATGTTTCTGATGTTCCTGTTCCACTTCCAATGACTTCTGATATGAAAGATAAAATCGAAGAAGTTTTAGATGTTTCTGAAAAGGCTTTGCTTGCTTTAAACATTGCTGAAATTTCTACTCTTGCAGCAAAAAAAGATGTTAAGGATTACACAATCTTGATTGCAAAAATGTATAGAGATAACAAAGAGCTTATTGACAATCAAATCCAAAAATTTGCTAAAGGTTGGGATATTCAAAGACTCGTAAAAATGGATAAAGATATATTGAGAATTGCAATTGCAGAACTTCTTTATCTTAAAGATACACCAATGAAGGTTGTTGTTGATGAAGCTTTAGAATTGGCAAAAAAATATTCAACTGAAGAAAGTTCTTCTTTTATAAACGGTATTTTAGCAAAAGTTATTCTTGAAAATGGTGTTGAATAATGTTTGATTTTTTCAAAAAGAAAGATTCAATTTTTTCAATAGGACTTGATAATTTAAAGAAAGTCGTGTCTAAAACTGTTTTTGTTGATAATGTCTTTAATGCGGTAAAAGATGAAGCAGAATTGTCAGAATTTGTTCTTGAAGATATTGAAGATATTTTAATTGGCGCCGATTTGGGTGTGAATTATACATCTCAACTTGTAGACAAATTAAGAGGTCGTGATAAAATCAAGCCGTCTGAGGTTAAAGCGTATTTGAAAGATGAATTTGAAAAAGTTCTAAAAGAAGCCGGTTCAAATGAGTTAAATTACGTTGATAATTCTTTAAATATTTATTTTATAGTTGGTGTTAACGGTGCTGGAAAAACTACATTGATTGGCAAACTTGCAAATAGATTTAAAGTTTGCGGGAAAAAAGTTTTGATTGCTGCCGGCGACACATTTAGAGCTGCAGCAGAAGAGCAGCTCGACATTTGGTCTAAAAGAGCAGGTGCCGATATTGTTAGACGTGATGGTGCTGATGCTGCATCTGTTGTTTACGAGGCTATTCAAAAAGCAAAGAATGAAAATTATGATGTAATTTTAGTCGACACGGCTGGTCGTTTACAAAATAAGTTTAACCTTATGGAAGAACTTGCAAAAATTAAAAACGTTATAGATAAAAATGCTAAAGAGTATTTGAGAGAATGTATGCTTGTACTTGATGCAAATACTGGGCAAAATGGGCTTCAACAAGCTAAAGTTTTTATGGATTGCGTTAATCTGACATCTGTTGCTCTCACAAAGCTTGATGGCTCTGCGAAGGGTGCGATTATACTCTCTGTTGCTAAAGAATTTAAATTGCCTGTTAAATTTATTGGTGTTGGAGAAAAAATGGAAGATTTGAAAGACTTCTCAAGCGAAGATTTTATTCAAGCTCTTTTTTCTTAACATTTTGACATGCTCTTTGTTTTGTTGTTTAATTAACTTATATCTTGGGTATGTAGGTAAATTTTAAGAAAATGTACATTAAACAACTGGAAGTTGACAACTTCAAATCTTTTGCCAACAAGGTTGATATTCCTATGTTAAAGGGATTTACAACTATATCAGGACCAAATGGATCAGGCAAAAGTAATATCATTGATAGTATTTTGTTTGCTCTGGGGTTATCCACCTCAAGAGCTCTTCGTGCTGAAAAGTTGTTTCACCTCATATCCACACATACCAAAAGAAATGAAGCTATCGTTAAAGTTACCTTCGGAGAAGTTGGTGATGATAATGTTGACTTATCTATTACAAGAAAAATTAAAAAATCTTCTCAAGGTTACAACAGTGTTTATTATATAAACGATAAATTGGCAACTTTGACAGAAATTCATACCCTTTTAGAAAAATATAACATTACTCCAAATAGTTATAACGTTATGATGCAAGGTGACGTTACAAGTATTACAAACTGTTCTCCTGTTGAAAGAAGAAAAATTATTGATGAAATCGCTGGTGTCGCTGATTTTGATAGAAGAATAGAACAGGCTAACAGTGAACTTGAAACAGTTGAGCAAAGAGTTGAAAAGTCTACACTTGTATTGGGAGAAGTTGATACAAGACTTGAAGAGTTAAAATCTGAAAGAGAAGTTGCTTTAAAATATCAAAAACTTAAGGAAGAAAAGGCATCTCTTGAAGGTCAAATAACGACTGTTAAATTTTTTGATGTAAAAAGAAATCTTGAACAAGCGCATACTAATATTCTTGAATTTACTAAAAAGAAAAAAGAAGAAGAATCTTCTCAAAAAGATATTGAAGAAAAATTAAAACTCGTTAAGCTCGAATATCAAAAGGTTTCTGATACCGTTAAGGAAAAAGGCGAAGATAAGCAAATTGAAATCAAGAAAAAGGCTGAGGAAGTTAAAGGCGCTATTGATAGAAAAGAGTCTGCTATCGCATATGCTGATAAACAAATTCAAGATGGGTTAAGACTTATCGAAAATGCAAAAAATGGTATTGAAACACAAAATAAACAAAATGATGATTTTAGGTTAAAAATTAAGCTAAAAAATGAAGAAATTTTGAAGGTTCAAGAAAAGCTTTCTGAGCAAAAATCTGATTTAAAAAAAGTCATTGAAGAAATGACCGGTCTTAACAAAACTGCAGATGAGCATATTAAAAAAAGAGCAGAATTACGTTTGAAGAAAGAAAAACTTCAAGATAGTGAAAATTCTATAATTAAACAAAAATTACCTCTTGAATCAGAACTTTCTAATTTGCAAAAAGAAATTAAAAATGATGAAGCAAAACTTGAAGAATTGGGAAAATTAGACATTGCTTCTAATCGTGATTCTTTATCTATGCAGGTTGAAGAACTTGAAAAAGAGTTGGGTGATTTAAAAATTATTCAACAAAATACAATGTTAGACTTGGACAGAATTAAGGGTGAAATATCTGACAATGAACATAATTTGCAAATAGCTTACAGAAAATTTTCTTCTCTTGATGCGCAAAAGCAGATGGCAGAAGAAGCTAATTTTGGCAGAGCTGTTGAAACAGTTATGAATTCTGGTTTAAAAGGCGTTCATGCACCACTTGTTAAATTGGGTAAAGTTGACAAAGAATATTCTACTGCTCTTGAAGTCGCAATTGGTGGAAGAATGGCTCATATTGTTGTGGAAGATGATCATACTGCGGCGGTTGCTATTGAACTGTTAAAATCTTCAAATGCAGGTCGAGCAACATTTATTCCTCTTAATAAAATTGCTCCTGCACCTCGAAAATTATCTTTACCAAAAGATAAGGGTGTTATTGATTATGCGGTAAATCTTATTGACTTTGATGATATTTATTTAGATGCCTTTTATTATGCTGTTGGCGATACTTTGGTCGTTGAAGATTTATCTTGTGCAAGAAAACTATCTGGAAAATATAGGCTTGTAACACTTTCTGGTGAAATTATTGAAAAATCTGGTTCTATGACTGGTGGTTCTTTAAAACGTACAGGTTTGAAGTTTAGTCAAAATGACGATGAAGAATTTGAAGCTATTAAGAAAAAACTTAAAGAATTTGAAGAAAAGAGAACAGCTCTTGCTCAAAGAAAGCAAACTTTGGAAGAAAAACTTGATAAAGTTAGATCGGATTATTCTTCCACTATGACTGAAAAAAATAAGGCATCAATGGAATTGTCTAACCTTGAAAAATCTGCTCTAACTTACAAGGATACAATTGTCGAAAAAGAAAATGCTATTAAGTTAAATAACGATAAAATTGCTGAAATATCTAAAAAGCTTGATAAGCTTGAAGAGCAACATATTGGTATATCTTCTGACATTACAATTACAGAGGATGAAATCTCAAAGGTTGATGCATTGATTAACGATGAAGATTTGAAAAACTTGAAGGATAAAACTGAAGGTTTTGAAGCTGAAATCAAGAGATTGGAAGCTCAAATTACTGCGTTGGAAAATGATAAAGACTCTATTAAACAAAAAATCAACTTTAGTGAAGAGGTCTTTATAAAAACAAAAAAAGAAGAAATTGCTTCTACTGAAAAAAATAATGAAAATTTGCAAAAAGATAAAATCCAATTTGCAGAAGAAATTAAGGATTTAAAACAACAGTATGAAAAACTTGAAGATGAAATTTTAAAAATTAGTGAAACTTTGGGTGAACTTCAAAAGCAACGTGATGAAATACACGCAAGACTTGTTGATTTAGAAACTGCAAAAAATTTAAAAACTTCAGACATCGAAAAAATTGCAGAACAAATAGAATCATTTAAAGCTCGTAGAAGAGAGCTTGAACCTCAATTAAATCTTGCAAAAGAAGAATTAGAAAAATCTGGTGTAGAAATTTCAAAACTTGAGCCTGTACAAATTTCGATTGAAGAAATCAACAATAAAATCTCTCGTTTGGAAAAACGTATGGAAGATTTAGGGCTTGTAAATATGCGTGCTATAACAGATTATGACAGAGTTTTGGAAAGACAAAGTGAACTTAAAACTCAAATTGAAACTTTGTCTGAAGAAAGAAAACAAATCCTTGAAAGAATGCAAGGTTATGAACAGTTGAAAAAAGAAACATTCTTAAAAACTTACAACGATATAAATGTAAACTTTAAGGATATTTTCCACAAATTATCTGATGGTGAAGGCACACTTATCTTGGAAGATGAAGAAAATCCGCTTGCAGGTGGACTTACAATTGAAGCGCAACCAAGAGATAAGAAAAAACAAAGACTTGAAGGTATGTCAGGTGGCGAAAAATCTCTAACAGCACTCGCTTTTGTTTTCTCTATACAAAGACACATGCCTGCTCCATTCTATGCATTTGATGAAGTAGATATGCACCTTGACGGTATAAATGTTGAAAAATTGTCAGAAATGATTAAATATCAAGCCAAAGATACTCAATTTATTGTAGTATCTCTACGTAAACCAATGATTGAATCTGCTAATAGAACAATCGGTGTTACACAAAAAGAAAAAGGAATTACACGAGTTACAGGAGTTAAACTTCGAGATTAGGTGTTATAATCTTGAAGTAAACTTGAATAATACAAGGAAATATAAATGACAGAAGCAATTAACTACGATAATATGTTACAAAATACTGAAATGTTCTCGCAAAATTCGGTTACAGAACAGTTGGATGGTATCGAAATTCTCGTTTCAATGGCAAAAACAGGAAAAATAAACCCTTGGAATATTGATATTGTTGATATCACTGACAAGTATCTTGCTCATATGTTCAAAATGAAATCTCAAAACTTGAGAGTAACAGGCAGAACGTTACTATTTGCTGCAATATTGCTTAAATTGAAATCAAATATTCTTGCAGATGTAGATGTGAATGCTTTTGAACAACCTGATGAGTCCGATTTTGAATTGACTGATGATGATTTTCAAGCAGATTATTACAATGATGATGAACCGGTTAGAACTAACGTAGTTTCTATTGATGAAGTACTTCAAAGAAGAACAAGCCTTCGTATGAACAGAAATCGTGTAGTTACGTTGAAAGACTTGATTAGACACCTCGAATTCTACGAAATGTTAGATAAAAAACAAGCTCTTAAAAATTCTCATGAAAGAGCTAAAAGACGTGTTAGATCTTATGCAAACTTCACTGCAGAAGATATCGTTAATCTCGCTCACGACGAATATATTGAAGATGGTGTTCAAAGATTGAAAGAGAACCTTGAACAAATTTTTATGAATGAAAAGAAAATTGAGTTAAATGAGTTGACTTTGCTTGGTATGGATAGAATTTCAGCTTATATCTCTTTACTTTTCTTGTCGGTAGAATCAGATATCGAATTAGTTCAAGATGAATTTTATTCTGATTTGTATGTAACTCGAGGAGCAGCTGTATAATGGATCTTTCACTATTAAAATCAAAAGTAGAAGCTGTTTTGTTTGTTACTGCAAAAAGCTTGCAAGCAAAAGAAATTGCTGAAATCTTGGGTGTTGAGAAGGAAGAAGTTGAAGAAGCTCTTTTAGAGTTGATTATGGATTATTCTGCTCGTGACGGAGCGTTGGAAATTGATGATGAAGATGGATATATACTTCAAGTTAAAGCTGAGCATATGGATATTGTCGATTTACTTTGCCCTATCGAGATTAAGCCTGCTGTATTAAAAACTCTAACTGTAATTGCACTCAAAGAACCTATTAGACAGGCATATTTGAAAGAACTCCGTGGTGCTAACGCCTACGAACATGTTCAAGAACTTGTTGAGAAGGGTCTAATTTCAAAAACTAAAGATAAAAACGGACGCTCTTTTAACCTTCGTACCACGAAAAAATTTAACGAATATTTTAAACTAAAAGGTGATGCTAAAGCACTTTCCAAACTTCTTGAAAAGGGTGTGAAAGATAATGAACTTTAAACATTACACTGTTATGAAAAATGAGGCGGTTGATGCGCTTGATTGTAAATCTCCGCTTATATATGTGGATGCTACTTTGGGTGGCGGGGGACACAGCGAAGCTATTTTAAAAAAAATCCAACCTGATGGTAGGTTGATTTCTTTTGATATTGATCATGATGCAATTGAGGCTGCATCTGAAAGATTGAAAAATTATAAAAATATTACTATCGTTGAAAAATCTTACACAACAATTAAGGATACCCTAAAGAGTTTAAATATAGATAAAATTACCGGTGGGGTGATTATTGACTTGGGGGCTTCTTATCATCAGCTGACAAGCAAAGAAAGAGGCTTTTCTTTTCAAAGCGATGCGTATCTTGATATGAGATTTGGCGATAGTGTAGAAAACACTGCTTATAATGTCGTTAATACTTATAGTGAAGAAAATCTCGTTAAAATTTTTAGCGAATATGGCGAAGAAAGATTTTCAAAACGTATTGCAAAAGCTATTGTTGCAAAACGTAAACAAAAAGCAATAAAAACTACCAAAGAACTTGCCGACTTGATTGTTAATTCAACTCCAAAAATTAAGTCCAAAATCCACCCTGCAACAAGAGTTTTTCAGGCCTTGAGAATAGAGGTTAATCAAGAATTACAAAATATTAAAAATTTTTTAAATGATGTATTGGAAATCTCACAAGATGGTGCTATAATTTCTGTGATAAGTTTTCACTCTCTTGAGGATAGAGCAGTTAAACAGTTCTTTAAGTACCATGCTCAAAAATGTAGATGTGAAAAAACACAGTTGATATGTAGTTGTCCCCCACCAAAATTGGAGATTATAAACAAAAAACCGATTGTCGCAACTGATGAAGAAATTCGGGAAAATCCATCCTCAAGAAGTGCTAAATTGAGAATTGCAAGAAAAATTAACAGTGTGACTATATGAGAACAAATTTAAAAACTGGTAATAATTTTGACCATAATGAGGGATACGCTCCTGTTATAGAGGGCTTTTTCCCTAAAGAGGAGACAAAAAAACAAATGGCTATCAAACGTGTTAATGGAACTTTATCTGCTTTGTTACTTGCTGCCTTGGTTTTTACGGGCGTAAATTATTACTTCGCAACCACAAGCGAAATGGTTTTGAATGAATTAAATAGAGAAATTGTCGTGACAAATGACGAAAACTCTGATTTACAATATAAATTGGACAAAATGAAGTCTTATACTAACGTTGGAAATACTGTACAACAAAACCATATGTTGAAAAAAGCAGAACAGGTTATTGAAGTCCCTCTTGTAAAGGTCCTTCCTGCAAAACAAAAATCAGCAGATAGAGATGATTACACAAGAACTTTAGGGTATTAAAAACCTGTTTCCAAACTTGTTTAACCTATACCTAAATTATTGTTGAAATAGATGGCGCAATTTGAATGAATTGTCTAACTAAATCAGCATCCCATTGAATTCCAGCACCCATTTTAAGGATTTCACACGCTTTTTCAACACTCATACCTTTTCTGTATGGTCTATCACTAATCAATGCGTGGTATGCATCAGCGATTGAAACAATTCTTGCCGCATAAGGAATTTGAGTTTCTTTCAATCCTTCAGGATAACCTTTTCCGTCCCAACGTTCATGGTGGTATTTTACGATAGGTATAAGCTCTCTTAATGCTTCGTTAGGCATCAAAACTTTTTCTGCCCCGATAGATGGGTGTTGTTTCATAATTTCCCATTCTTCGTCAGACAAGTGAGTAGGTTTTTTAAGAACATTTTCTGGGATACCGATTTTACCAACATCGTGAAGCAAAGCTCCCAAAGTAATTTTCTTAACCTCAGCTTCAGGCAAGTGAAGTGCTCTTGCCAAAGCTTCTGAATATCTTGAAACAGATGTAGAATGACCTTTTGTATAAGGGTCTTTAGCATCGATTGCACCAGCAAGTGATGTTACCATTTCCATCAAGTGGTTTTGTGAACTTATCTCTTCACTATTGAATTTATTAACTAACTCTTCTTCGAAGTTAACACCGATTTGAGAGTGACGTTTTGCCAAAACTTCAGCAAAAGAATTTATTGCTTTGTTATCCCAGAAATTGATATCATCTGACGAAACAATTGCACTCATTCCATCTTTGTAACCTTTTGATTGAGAGATGTACATTGCATGTTCCGCCATAATCAACAATTTTTCTTGATTTGTTGAAACGTGAGGATAAGTTGCAATACCAACTGACAATCTAACAGGACCAACGCCGTCAACGAAACAGCAAGAAAGCGTATATGTTAGATATTCAGCCAAATATTTAGCTTCTTTTGTGCTTGTATTTGGTAATATAATAGCAATTTCATCACCGCCATATCTTCCAGCAGTGTCAGCTGAACTGATATTTGTTTTAATTTTATCGGCTACAAGTTTGATTATTTCATCACCTTTTGCATGTCCGAGTTCTCTGTTAACTTTAGAAATATTGTTTATATCCATCATAACAACAGACAATTCAGTATGATTTTCTTCTGCTCTTTTAAGCTCGAAAGATAATTTTTCTTGAAATCCTCTGTGGTTGTGAAGCTGAGTCAAACCATCAATATTCAAGCCTGCACTAACTTTTTCGTGCAAGTCAAAATTATTCAAAAACAATCCAACACAATTTGAAACCAAAGTGTGGAAATTAAAATTCTTTTTGCAGTTGTTATCGCCAACAACGAGAACACCATTGAATTCGTTGTGAGCGTGAAGCGGCAATATCGCAACTGGAACATTTTCCAATCTTTGAATTTTTAAGAAAGATGGATTTTCAGCGAATATTGGCATATTTTTAGTGTAACATTCTGCTATTGGATTTTTTTCTTCTGAAAGAAAAACTCTTGTAGTATAAGCAGATTTGCTTTTATCCAACAATTTTAGGTTAATGTAGCCATTTTCTTTGTTATAAGATCCGATAGCTGAAAAACTACTACCTAAAACATTTGAAAGCAAATTACCAATAGAAGAGAAAACCTCTTCTTTTGAAGTCATATTTACAGTGAAAACTTTATTTAAAGCATTCAAAAATGCAGGATAACTAACAGTAAAGTTCTGATTTTGCAATACTGGTTTTGTTGTTTTTGGTTTAACAATACCACCATTGAGCGAATTCATGCGCGCAATGATAGAGTTATCAAAAGATTTACTCTTTGAAAACGGATTACCGACAAAAGACGATTTTTCAGTATTTGTCGCATTTTCCCTTATTTCAGTTGTTAAATTTTTTCCCTTACCAAACACACTCAAAACCACATGCCTACGCTTATACCCACCCGATTTTACTACAGATTAAGTAATTTTGTCAAGCCTATATTATCCTTTTTGTTATAATTCTATACATACTGCTTTCCCTTTTATACTCTGTTTTTGACTGTTATTGACATGGCGCTTTTTGTATTGTAAACTTCTAAATTATAGGATTATATGAGGGATTTGTATATGGTTGCTTTGAAAAAGAAAAATCTGTCTGTTGAGAACAGAAGGCTTAATATTGAAATAAAAAAACGTGTAATGGCTGAGAGAAAAGCTTTAAACATGTTTTTTGAAGCTCAAACCTCACTTTGTGATTATTTTGAAAATAAGATTTCTAAATATGGCGATTTGAAAGCTGTTACAGATGAATATTCAAAAGTTGAAATGACTTATGCGGAATTAAATGAACAAATCTCTCAATTTGCAGCAGGTATGCAAGCTCTTGGACTTCAAAAAGGTCAGTTTGTTTCATTATTTTCTGAAAATAACGGACGTTGGATGCTTGCAGATCACGCTATTTTGAGAAACGGTGCTGTTAGTGTTGACCGTGGTTCTCAAGCTCCAACTGAAGAACTCGATTATATTCTAAAACATTCTGATAGTGTTGGTGTAATTGTTCAAAATGCGGCAACATTTAACAAATTGAAGGATATATTTAAAGGCAAGAATCTTAAATTTATAATTCTTCTATTTGGAGAAGAAACCGATGATTTGCCTGTATTTACTTTTGAAGAAATACTTGAAATTGGTAAAGGTCACAATTTTGTAAAACCAGAATTAACCATAGATGACAACGCAGTGATGCTTTACACATCTGGTACAACAGGACTACCTAAAGGTGTTCTTCTAACACATAAAAATATTCTCTCTCAATTTCCATCAATTCACGAGTGCTTTAACTCTCAACCTGGGGAAAAAACTTTGCAAATTTTACCAATATGGCATGCTTATGAAAGAATTTCGCAAACTTATTACTACCTTTCTGGTTGCCATTTGCATTTTACGACTATCCCTAACTTGAAAAATGACTTGCTTAAATATAATGTAGATACTTTTATGTCTGTTCCACGTATTTGGGAAGCTTTAAGAATTGGTATTTATCAAAAACTTAAACAAAAATCTGCATTGGGTTATTATATTTTTGACTTTGCTGTTCAAACAAGTATTAACTATCAAATTCATAAAATGTACAGCGAAAGAAGAATTACGAATAAAAAGAAATATCACAAACTTTTAAGACTTTACCACAAGATTATTAGATCTTTTATAAAACCGTTGCACTTATTGTTTAAGGCAACAATTTACCAGAAAATTAAAGATGCAACTGGTGCAAATTTCCGTGCGTCTATGTCTGGTGGCGGTTCTTTGTCTATGAAAGATCAATTATTTTATGATGCATTAGGTATTAACTTAAGAGAAGGTTATGGACTTACTGAAACATCTCCTGTTTTGACAATTAGACCTATCAAAGATAAAAACTATTTAGGATGTGCTGGAAAGCCGATTAAGTCGACTGAAATCAAAATTGTTGATCCTAATACCTTTGAAGAATTGGGCTTGTTTAAAAAGGGTCTGATTATGGCAAGAGGTCCTCAAGTTATGAAAGGATATTATAAAGATCCTGAGGCAACAGCTAAAGTAATTGATGAAAAAGGCTGGTTCAATACAGGTGACTTAGGTTGGCTTACTGGAGATAATAACCTTGTTATTGTTGGTAGAATTAAGGAAACTATTGTTTTATCAAATGGAGAAAATGTTGAGCCTGTTCCTATTGAAGAAGCTTGCTTAGGTAGCCCTTATATTGAACAAATTGTTCTTGTTGGTCAAGATAAAAGTAGTATAGGGGCGTTGGTTGTACCTTCTCAAGAAGCGTTGCAAAAATGCGGTGTTCTTGCTAAAGATTTAAAATCAAATAAAACTTTGAGCATTAAAAATCCAAATTTAAGAGATTTAATAAAAAAAGAATTGAATACTTATATCAAAAATAAATCTAATTTAAAGTCTTTTGAAAAAATTAAACAGTTTGAGATTTTGAAAGAAAACTTTAGTGTTCAAAATGGTATGGTTAGCCAGACTGCAAAAATCAAACGTAATGTCGTTTTTGACACCTATAAAAACTTGATTTCAAAAATGTTTAATGATAAAAAATAGTTATGTTTGATAATGAATTTAGAAAATCATATCCTTTTTTGACTCAATATTTTGAATCTATTTTAACAAGCGAAAATAAAACACTATCACATTGTATATTGTTTTATGGACAAAATATCGAGGTTCAATATAAGCTTGCGGTGGAAATTGCAAGAATATTGAACTGCAAAGGTAATAAATCGATTGATTGCGATTGTTTTTCTTGCCGTTGGATTAGAGAAAACAAGCATCCAAGTGTTGTTACAGTCAGCCCAATTGATTTTAAAGAAGATTCCTCTAAAACTGTTATATCTGTAAAACAAATTCAAAATATAAAAGCATCTCTTGTAAATACATCTGAATATTATAGAGTATTTATAATTTGTGATGCAAAAATTGTTAATGATGAGTGGAAACCTTATGGACTAAACTTTGATAATTTTAAAGCTGAGGCCTCAAATGCTCTCTTAAAAACAATTGAAGAAACTCCGCAAAATACAGTTTTCTTCTTCCTAACAAGAGATAAAACAGATGTTTTAGCAACAATTTCATCAAGGGCTCAAGGTTTTTTCGTTCCAAACTATGAGAGAAAAAGTGAAAGTATTTCGGAAGTGGTTAATTTATTTGAAAATTACCCAAATTTATCTTCGCAAAATTTATTTGATTACTCTCAAAAATTTGTTGATCAATTAAAAGTAGACGAAAATATTTTTGAAAAATGTTTATCTTATTTTAATCAAATGCTTAAGGCTAATCTTGATAATAATGTGTTAAAAACAAAAATAATAAAAGATATGTTTTATATTGAAAAAGCAAAGAAAATGTTTGACAAAGGTATAAATCCTCAAACTATTTCAGAAGAACTGTATTTGAGTATAATGGGTAAATAAAGAAGCTGCGACGATTTCTATCGTCGCAGCTTCTTTTAAACAGTTACTTCTAAGCTTGTTTTGCTTTATTATCATTTTGGTGTACAGCTTTTGTTATAGCAATGTTCAATTTTGGAACAAGCAAGCCGATAGCCAATAATGTAGCTCCAAATCCTGTCATCTTTGTTATTGTTTTGTTGAATGCTGCATTTTTTGCTGCTTTATTTTCAGGATTTTTCAATATTTTTGTTATAGTTTCTGACAATTTTTCATTTTGCAATATTTCTTTCATAAATGTCTTATTATCAGAGCTGTAATTTTTAAGTTCATCTTTTAATTTTGGATTGAGTGAAGAACAGATTTTTTTCATATTTCCACCCAATTTATCTATTCTTTCACCAAAACCTTTAAGTCCTGATGTAAGATTTTTATCGATTGTATGCCAATCTTGAACTTGTGAATATGATGCTACATGTTTGTTTTGCGTAATCGCATAACCATATTTTTTCTGTAACATTTTGCCGATGATATCACCAATTACAGGTACACCTTTAACAGAGATAAGAATTGTTGGAATATCTCTTACAATACATTCTCTTCTTTCATCGCTGTCACGAGATGTAAATATTCTGCTACCCAAAAGGAAAACAAATGCGTTTGTTATAAACAAACCTCTTGCCATTGTTCCACTTCTGTCAAGCTTGAAGAAATCAGAAAATTTTGATGCCAAATTTCCTCTTCCCTTGAAGGCAGGTTCTGTCTTTTTATTTTCACTATTTTCAGCTGGCAATTGTCCACTTGCTCTCAACGCACTTTCTTGAGCAGGTGACAAACCTTTTTGTTGATATAATTTTGGAAGTTGTTTTAAGAACGCACCAACTCCAAAGAATGCAGTAACAGCAGTTGCCATTTTTAATGCGCCTCTGTTTCTTGCAATTCTATCAAGAACTTTTGATGCTTGTTTTTTATCAAGTGATGAAACTTTTGAAACAACATCCTTTGTGTATGCTCCAAAGTCTTCAAACAAATGTGCTGCATTTATTTCTTTTCCACCCAATTTCAAATTTTTTGGATTTAATGGTGCATGTTCTGGTGAAATTCTGTTGTTAATTTCTGCTACTTTTTTCACAAAACTTTGAACTGCATTTTTAGCATCTTTTTTATCAAGTTTTTCTGATGCCTTATTCAATATTTTAATAAATGCTTCTTTGTCAGCCTTTGATACATTAGCCTTTGAATTTGCAAAAACATTTTCAAAAACTTGTTCTGCCAAATCTTTTGCATAATTTGTATCGTTTGAATTTTTCAATACATTTTTCATCGCAGCATTTAAACCTTCTAAAGTGGATTTTTCCATTTTAGATGCAGGTTTTGCGGCAGATGCCAATGCCAACGCTGCCATTGGTATAAGGTTCATACCTGGACCAGAAAAAGCTTCTCTACCAAATTCTTCAGCACCAGCTTTGTAATTCAAATGTCCCAACTGCTCTTTATCTCTGTTTAACCCAACAAGAACACGTGGAACAAGCATACTTAATGTATCAATAATTAAAAACTCAACAAAAAAGCTACTGTTATCAATAAATTTGAATATTCCAGTAGATATGTTTTTAAACGAACTTCCTAACCCTGAAAACGAAGGATTTTGATTGTTTTCTGATAGGTAATTAGTATAGTAATTATTGTTTTTGTTTTGATTTTCTAATTTTAAACCTTGATTTGCATTAACCGTAACCGAATTGATTTTCATTTTTTTTCCTGTCCAAAATCTTCCTTATGTATATATAAAGTATTGTCATGCAATAAATTTGCCACTTTTAATTAAATTTTAAAAAGACTTAACATTTCATAAAATCAAGTTTTAGGGGTGAAATGCTTATATTAAGTGTATCTTATATACTAAATCTTGTAAAGTTCTAATAAATCTTTAATAAAAATATTTACATTTCTTAATTTAATTTATAGGATTTCATAGCTTTTTTTCTTTTTAAGACACATAGTAGGTTTATTTTATATGCTAAAAATAAAACGACTGCACCAGAAAGCCATGCAGCTGGTGTTGCAAAACAAATTCCTATATATCCAAATGCATCTGCAAGCCAAAATGCACATAACGCTCTCATTATCAATTCAGCCAATCCTGATAAGAGAGGTGTAATAACTTGTCCCATTCCTTGTAGAATATTTCTGTATATCAAAAGTAGCCCTAAAAAAACAAAGAAAAACATTACAATATGTAGGTATGTGACAGCGAGATTTACAATATTTTCATCAGGATTTGTCATAAAGATTGAGGTTAAATTTTTTGAGAAGAGTGACAGAACAATGAATGAAAATGTTGAAACGGTTATTAAAATCGTTATAGCAGATTTTTCGCCTTGTTTTATTCGTATCATTTTCCCTGCACCAAAATTTTGAGCGGTATATGTAGCCATAGTTACACCTAAAGCGACGTATATTAGTGTAAATAACTGTTCAATTCTTATAGCAGTTGTGTAAGCAGCAACGGCAGATGAGCCAAGTTCGTTTAATACATATTGAACGGCAATTATACCCAAGGTTAGAACGGACATTTGAAATCCCATTGGAATACCTATTCTTAAGTGTTCGTATAAAAAATCCCAATCAACTTTCCAATCCTCTTTTTTGACCCTTAAAATCGGAAATTTGTAAAACATAAATGATATGCAAAGTATTGATGCAATTATCTGAGCTGTTACAGTAGCCCAGCCGGCACCGGATATTCCCATTTTGAATTTCGCTACAAAAAGATAGGCTAATATTATGTTCAAAATTGATGAAAATATAAGAAAATACAGAGGAGTTTTGCTATCTCCCAAAGCTCTTATAACGTTTGATGACAAGTTATAAAAGACTGTTGCGAATATCCCTATAAACATTATAAATAGATATTCGTTAGCCATATATATTATATCTTGAGGAGTTCTTAAAATTTCAAGCATCTTATATGTAAAAGGTGCTGAAAGTAATGTCATTATTGACATTAAGACAAATGATAAGATTATTGATGCACACAAAGATTTTCTTACTCCATCGTAATTTCTTGCCCCAAATTTTTGCGCAGTTACAACTGTAAAACCTTGAGTTGAAGCAAAAATAAAGCTTATAACAAAGAATATCAACGATGTCGTACATCCAACAGCGGCAAGTGCTTTTATTCCCAAAAATCTTCCAACGATAATTGCATCTGCGAGGTTGTACATTTGTTGAAATAAATTGCCCAAAAAAACGGGCAACATAAAAGATATTATTAACCACAAAGGTTTTCCGCTTGTAAGTTCTTTTGTTGCCATAGTTTTATCTCTATTTCTATATTTTAGCACAAATTATTTATTATATTTTTTTATGTAATCTTTAATAAACTTCTTTTTACTAATTGTTGTCATTCTTCTGATTTTACCTGTTACAAAAAAGTCCATAAAAGCTCTATCATGAAGTCCTCCTATGGACCAAAGAATACCAACATATCCGTTAGGGGATGGAGCATCAAAAGCATAATAATCATTAAATTTTATTGCTATTTTAATTGCAGATTTATAATCATTACTCCATTCTAAAATTTTTTTTGCCCAATACATTCTTAAATAACTATGAATTACACCTTCTTTTTTAAGTTGATTTTGTGTTGCATTCCACAATTCATCGTGAGTTTGTGCACTATTTAGTGAACTAATATCGTAGATATAAGGTTTTATGTCGTTTTTATGTGCTATAAGGCTATTTTTTGCCCATAAAGGAATATCAAATTTGTAATTATTACTATAAAGACAGAAATTATCTGCAAGTTCTTTTCTGATAAGGAGTTCTTCCAAAAAGCTTTCTTTATTTTCGATTGAAGACTTTGATTTTAAAATTTCAATTGCTACTCTTTGAGATGAGATAAAACCCAAATTTAGGTATTTTGATAGTCCTGATAAAACATCTATTGTTGGGTTATTTTTGTATTCTGCATAGTATTCAAGCTTATTTAATATAAAATCTTTTAATATTGCATCTGCCTCATTTTCGTAGGTAATTTTGTTGTTATATTCTCTAAAAAAAGGGTACACGCTTTTATAAAATTTTCTTCTAAATGTTGCAGCATTATATTCTTTTTTATAAGAAATGTATCTTGCTGGTACGAGGTTGTGACTATCGATTTCTAAAGTTTTAAAATCAATTTTTGTTTTATTTATTGGGTTAAAATCTGTAATTATCAAAGCAGGATTTAGACTTTTTATGTATTCATTTAAGTTTCCGCTAAATATCTCAAAATCAAACCCATTTTTTTTAAAGACATTTGCTTCATAGTTAATTTGTTTATCGATAAAGTCCTGTTTGAGTTGATATTCATAATTTATTTTAGGGTGAATTATTTTTAGATTTTTCGAATATTCTTCTGATTTTTGTATTGCAAATTGAAGTGCAAAATTATCTTTTGCTCTAATATCTCTGGTACATAGATAGATTACTAAACCTTTTTTGTTAGGAATTTCATTAAAAACTCTATAATGATTTACAACGCTTTCTATTTGAAAATCTTTTGGGATATATTCTAATAATTTATTTTTCATTGTTAGTAGAATAATATTAAAATTTATTTTAATTATTATCCCAATGGCTAAAAAATAGGGTGTATCTTTTGGATACACCCTTAATGTTATAAAATTAAAAAATTTAATTTTGGTTGTTATGTGAGCAAAGTTCTCTGTACATATCCATATATTTAGCTGCACTAACTTTCCAACTGTAATCGTAGCTCATTGCAGATTTCATAAGCTTTTTCCATTCATCTTTTTGGTGATAGATATTTATTGCGTATCTAACGCCATTCATCATATTTTCTGCATCGTAATCCCAGAATTTAAAACCATTTGCATTTTCAAGAGGATATCCAACTACAGTATCTTCAAGTCCACCAGTAACTCTCACAATAGGTAATGTACCATAACGCATAGCAATCAACTGACTCAAACCGCATGGTTCAAATTTGCTTGGCATCAAGAACATATCTGCACCTGCATAGATTTGGTTTGCAAGTTCTGGTGAAAATCTTGTATATGCTCTAATATTTTTAGTGCTTCTTGACAACTTATCGAAGTGATCTTCAAGCCACATATCACCAGTTCCCAATATCAACAAATCTGCATCCATTGATTTTAATTGGTCATCCAATCCCCAGAAGAGTTCAAAACCTTTTTGAGGCGACATTCTTGATACCATACCAATTAAAGGTCTATCTTCATTGTATTCCATTGCAAACTTTTCGTATAAGAATTTTTTACATTCCTTTTTGCCTTTTAGGTTTCTCTTGCTAAAGTTTTTCACAATAAGCTTATCTTTTTCAGGATTGAATTCATCTGTATCTATACCGTTAACAATACCTACCAATTTGTAAGAATTATCTCTTAAAGTACAATCGATGTTTTCTCCGCCCAAAGGTGTTTGAATTTCTTTAGCATAGTTTGGAGAAACAGTAACAACTTTATCAGCATAGTTTATACCGCCTCTCATCCAGTTTACTCTACCAAAATATTCAACTCCCCAAGAGAACATAACTTCATGTTTTGGTATTCCTGCAAAATCAAGTATATCATCATAGAACATTCCTTGGTGTGCAAGGTTGTGTATTGAATATACGCATTTTGTATTCTTGAAAAATTCATCATCTCTGTATGATGTTTTTAAATAAACTGGAAGCATAGCAGTGTGCCAATCATTTGCGTGAATAATGTCAGGCTTGAAGTTTAAAAGTCTTGCATATTCAAGAACAGCTTTAGAAAATGCTATAAATCTTTCGTGGTTATATCTTTCATCTATGTTGAAAGGATATACGCTATCAAAACATCCAAAATATTTTGGATTTTCAACAAAAAATACGTTTATGTTTGTATCAGGCAATTTTGCTTTATGGAGTTCAAAAATATTTTCACTCCAGCCAAATTTAAGTTTCAATTTTGAATTATCAATATGTTTAATTCCATATTTTTCTCTATCTATACACCCATGAAGTGGTGTAAATATAGCAATTTCAGCTTTTTTTAAATGCTTTGGCAAACTTCCAACTACATCTGCAAGTCCACCAACTTTTGAAAACGGTTTAACTTCCGCTGACGCAAATAATATTCTCATTTTATTTTCTCCTTTTTCGAAATTATTATATTATAAAAAAGTTTTAACTTAAAAATTCTTTTTTATGTTCTTGTTTTTCTTCTTTAACCTGATTTTTGAGGTTTTCTTTGTTTTCTTCGATTTCTTCCATTTCTTTGACGATTTTTGATTTTTCTTCTTTTTTCTTGTTTTCTCCCTTTAGTAGGTTGAATTTTTCTTCTTTTTCCTCTTTTTTATCTTCTTTTCCGACTGGAAGATTCATATCTGCAATAGTTTTAATATCGTCAAACATAGAAGATTTTTTCTCTTCAACTTTAATATTTGGAATATTTTTAAAGTCGATTTTTTCTTCTTCAGGTTTTTTAGCTTCTTCAAATTGAGTGTTATTAAGTTTTTCCATATCCTTAAGTAGAGTATCATCAGATTTGATACGACGTTGACCTTTACGTCTTCCGCCTGTATCCTCTTGTTTTTGACGTCTATCTTTAATTCTTCTTTCTTCAACTTGTAAATCTACACCTTCAAGTCCAAATTCAACTTCATCTTTTTGTTTTACAAATACTGCACTTTGCATACACGCAAAAGCTTTGTTGTCATCACCAAGTTCAATGTAAATTCCAGATGTTAAAACTCTAAATAAGTAGAACAAATAATCTCCGACGTTGTTATCCTGTTCTATTTGAGAAACGGTGTTATTTGCTAAACTCAAAGCCATATCTGAATTTTCGGTTTCATAATAGTACATTGAAAGCAAGTAACAAGCCAAATATCCAACTAATCTATAACCGTTAATTTGACTCATTTCGAGAACGCTATAATATATACTTTTTGCTTTTTCTATTCCACCGAGTTTGAAATATGCATATCCAATAAGCAAGTCGCATAATATTTCAAGTTGAGTAAAGTTGTTTATATTTGAACAAATTTTTGCTTCGTAAATGTCGTTTGCAAACTTGTTGTAATCCTCTTTATCAATTGTAAATCCACGAAGTCCAGCTTTTATTATCTTCAAAAATCCTTCATCAGAATTTTTTTGTTTCAAGTCAATTTCGATAGGTTTTCCTAAAAGTACTTGCTTTATTGGAAGAATGTAGTCAAGATGTTTTGGTAGTGTTGAGAAAATTTGTTTTAATTTATCGATAACAAGTTGAATATTGTCGTCGTTTCGCAAAAGAAAAGCTTTTGCAATAAGTACGAATGTCATTGAATTTAGAAACATCATCTTAAATTCATCTTTTGACATAGTGCTTGAAAGATTTATCATCGAAAAATTCGTTGAATTTATATTATTTAAAAGCTCATAGCCTGTTTCTTCGCATTCTCTCATTCTGCCTATTGCAAATAGAGTTTCCACTCTAATTAGCATAATTATTACGAGATAAGGGCTGAAATTTTGGTTATTTGGATTTAGAGATTTACCCTGTAACCTTGCCAACAATTTGTTTAAAAGTTCAAATGTATAATTGTAATTTCCGCATGTCATTGAAATTTTTAGCATTTTTAAACTGAATTTAATAATTTTTTCAGTATCATCGGTTTTTTCAAGATTGTTTAATATTTGTTTTGAAATGTTATAAATCTTATTTGGAGTGTATTTATTAAGCATTTTTGAAATGTTTTCATAAATTTCAGTTCTATATTTTTCAAGAATTTGCTCTCTGTCTGGGCTTTTATCGGCAAGTTTTAAAAGTCTAACGACACAGTTTAGGTAAGCACTAAATTCCCCCAAAGATGCATTTATTTTCGAAAGATTTTCAAGAGTTTTAATTTCTGATGATACATCTCCAACAAGATTGTATAGTGAAATTTCTTCAGGCATTTTTTTAACAGCAATTTTGCCCAAAATGTCCATTGCAATTTCTTTTCTTGAGTCTTCGCTTAAAACTAAATCAAAAGCTTTTCTTATTGTGTCATAATTTTTTATTCTGATACTTCCGTTTAAAACATTGATAAAATCTGCATCTTGCAAATATTTTAAACCATCTTTGGCTTCAGGAATTTCTAAAAGTTTAACGGTTTTCAAATCATTCATTGGCGACATCATAATGAGGTAAGAGAATAATTTGAATGTATTCTTGTTGCTCATTAAGAATTGCAATCTTTTTTCAATCAAATATTCTAACGTACTTGGAATTACAACAGAATTACTGCTGATAAGTGTAAGTTCCCCATCATCAGTTATGATACCTTTTTCTTTCAGATATTCAATTGCATTGTTGAAAAATATTAAACTACCCTTCATTCCATGCAATATTGCTTGGAAATAGTAGGTTTCCGTGAAAGATTTAAACCTTTTAGGCTCAAATTCAACGAGTTTTTTTATTGATAATGGTTTTAACCGAATTTCGCTATATCTTTCATCTTGAAGTAAGAAGTGAGATGTCTTGTGTACTGAAAAATCCGTATCAGATGAAAGAATAAATGTTACATTTGGAAGTTTATCTTTCCAAAGCAGTTGAAGTATTTCGTATGATGACTCGTCAATTTTTTCAAAATCATTTATGTAAATTAAAATTTTATCCTGAATTTTAAGATGATCATAAAGTGCTTTGTAAACAAAAAGTCGTGTTTCATCATAGTTTGATACATTTGCCTCTGTAAGATTTATAATTGCGTTTAACACCCCTGACTTGTCAGCTTGAGATACGATTGACATGTTATTTGTGCTTGAAAGTTTCGTCATTCTTGTTAGGTTATTTAAAACGTAAAGAAGCTCTGAAAAAAATCCATAAGGCTTGTATTTCATCTCTGAAGAGCAGGTTATTTGATACATCTTTTTGAAATTATTTTTTAGTTGTTTAAAGATTAAATCAGATTCCGGTTTGTATAATCTAACACTTTTTATTGAGAATATTCTTTTTTTACTGTTTTTAATTTCATCTGCTATTAGCTTGCCAACTTCATAAGCATTTGAGGTATGAAAAGAACATTTCATATCATCAAATGAGATTATATCCTTGTTGTAGAGCCTATTTTCTTTTTCTTCATCGTCGTCAATTAAAACTTCTTTAATAGCTTCAATTTGTTTCAAATCAAGAGGTTGAGCTTCTTCTTCTTTAGGTGGTTCAACTTTCATATGTTTTTTTAGTTTAAGTTCAAAGAAGGTAACCATTTCGCCGTTAATGTAGCTTGAACTCAAAGATTCCAAAGAGAAATTATCAGAAATTTCTTGGTAAATGTGGGCATCTGTAATAACTTGCATGTAGTTTAGATATCTAAATTCTTTGCCATAATCAGCAACAAGTTTAATATCAAAGCCCGATTGATATTTGTTTCTTGGAGTTTTTACAGAACGTTTTAAAACAGCGATTTTACAATCAAGATAATTGCCCTTTGTTTTTGAAAGTTTAAAATTTAAATTTATAATTTTTTTGCCCAATTCTATTGCAAAGTTTATGGCTTCAAGTGCAGATTCTGCAAAGCTATCAGCTTTATTAAAACGAATTACATAAGTTCCATCTATAATTTCTCTTTTAACCTCTAAAAGCGAGCAATAGTCAGTAATTAAATTATCGAGATTGGTAACAAATTTTTCTATAAGTTTTTTTGACCCGATAATTTCTTTGATGTCTTCTAAGTTCGGAAAATCTAAAGTTACGCATGCAAAATCATCAATGTTTGCACAATTTCTTTGAACACTTTCGTAGGTGTCAAAACCACATTTTGAACATTTTCCTTTGACTGTTGGAGTTATCGTTCCACATTTTGAGCACTTGGAAAGAATCACAAAACCACACTTCGTACAAATTGGACCATCATTTGTGTTATTACATTGTGGACAAACTAATTTAAGTAATTTTTTGCAATATGGACATGTCTTTGCATTATCTGGCACATCTTTTTTACATTTCGGGCATTTCATAAGTGAAATTTTATCCCATTACCCCTCAAAAATCAATATATTGAATTGTAATTATATTCGTAGTATGTTATCAAATGGAAGGAAACAAATTTATGCATCTTTTACTTGATCCAGGGATTTTAATCGTTATCGCTACATTTGTAGGTATTACAACCTATGTTGTTAGAAAATATAAAAGAATAAATTATGAGCTTGTTAATCTTGTAGCTTATTTGGAAAAGTTCAAAAAAACAGATTTAAGCTTTCGTTTTAAAGAATTTGACGATGGGATGATGTCAAATCCTTATGTAAAAAACATTTGGGAAGATTTTAAAAATACCTTGATGTTTTCAGAAACGATGTCTGTTAAAGGAAGTGAAGATGAATTAAAATTTGAAAAGCTTTCAAATTCTGTAAATAACATACAGTGCACGGTAGAACCATCATTCTATTTTAATGAGGATACTCTCGTAACATCAAGACTGAATTATAAAATGGTTATGATTGCGCCAACTATATTGACAGGTCTTGGTCCATTGTTCACATTTATGCACATTGGGCAAGCTTTTTCAAAGGTAGACTTTACATCACAAGAAAATACTGTAAGTTCAGTTGGGGGCTTGATGTCAAGCATGCAAGCTGCGGCAATGGTTTCTGTATTGGCCGTTGGTGCCTCTCTTATATTTTTATTTGTAGAAAAATATTTGTATGCAATGCTTTGCAAAAAGCCATTGTCAAGAACCGAAGAGTTAATGAGTCGATTGTTTGATAGCATCTCTTCTGAAAAGTTTTTGATTGAGCTTTTGAGGGAAAATAAAAAACAAAACAGCTTATCAACAACATTATTGAAGAAAATTCCAGTACATTTTTCAGATGCACTTGAAAAATCAATTTCATCTTCGTTGTTGCCATATATGGAAAACATTCTTTATAGTTTAAACAAGATTTTAGAAAAAACAGAGCAAACGGCTATGAATTCACGTAAAGGTTCTGATTCAATAGACGATTTATTTTAAAAGGTGAAAAATGTTAAAACGTTATACAAGAAAACCAGATGAAGTCGACGGAAACGTATTTTGGACAACGATGTCCGATATGTTTTTGGGACTTATGATGGTTTTTATGACGTTGTTTATTTTTGCGATGACAGGATATAGTCAGTTAAGAGTACAGGCTCAAAAAATTCAAAGCGAGGTTGCTCAAGAGTTATCACAAGAATTAAAAAAACAAAATATAGATGCTGACGTTGACTTAATGACAGGTCATGTAAAGATAGCTGATTTAAATTTGTTTGCAGTTGGAAGCTATGAGTTGACACCAAGTGGAAAAGCTTATTTAGATAAACTTATTCCGACATATTTTAGAGTTATGTTTTCAAAACCTGCATTTGCAAATAGGATATTAAATGTTCTTGTGCAAGGTCATTCAGATTCACAAACATTTAGAGGCGTTAACACTCGAGAAGAACAATTTATCAAAAACCTTGATTTGAGTACAAAGCGTGCTATTGCAGTTGAATCATATATTTTTAAGACAAAATATGATAAAAAATATACAAACAAATTGATGAAAATACTTGTTGCAGAAGGTAAAAGCAATTCAGAACCTATTATAGTTAATGGCAAAGAAAATTATGCAAAAAGTAGAAGAGTAGAGTTAAGACTTATGTTGAGAGATCCTGAAATACAAGACTTCTTAATAAAAGAATTGGGGGTTAAATAATGGCAAGTTTTAGACCTTTTGAAAATGCATTAAGAGATTATCTTGTGTCAAGGACAAGAAATCAGAATGATTTAGCGGCATCAATCAGAAAATACGGGAATATAAGATTTTCAATCAACCCGAGAAAATATAATAGACCACATTTTATAATTAGAATGGGGATATCAGAGGCTGCGTTTGATATCGACACTGGCTTGATTTTGTCAGGCGGACTTGGACCAGAAAGCAATGAAGTTAAAAACTGGGTAAGTAAATACCTTAAAAAAACAGAAATGAAAACCATTTGGCAAGGTGAAAATAAAAAATACGAACAAGAACTTGAAAGAGAAGAAAGAATTCAAGAAGCTAATCAAAAACGTAAAAATAATTTATAAGTGTTTGCTTTTTTTTATGTTTATTTTATTATAAATGTATAGCCGAAGTTTATTGTGCTTATTTTTGCATGGAAACGGCTAAAGACAGTATAAGTAACAACAAAAAGGACAAAGAAATGGGAATCAAAGGCAGAGTCGATAAAATGGTTGTTTTGGCATGTGAAGATTGCAAAGAAAGAAATTATACGACCGTAAAAAATAAAAAGACTACAAAAGACAGAATGGAACTAAAAAAATATTGTTCTACCTGCAAAAGACACACTGTACATAAGGAAACAAAATAAGAACCTGAAGCGTCCTTAGTTCAGTTGGTAGAACGTCGGTCTCCAAAACCGGATGTCGAGGGTTCGAGTCCTTCAGGGCGCGAATTTTATATAGGGAAAATTATGGAAAATAAATTTATTCAATCAATAATGACATATTTTAGAGGGGTAAAAATCGAATGGGGCAAGATTACTTGGCCTGAGAAACACCAAGTGTTTGTAGAAACGGTTTTTGTACTCGCAATTATCATTGCATTTACACTCTTTGTATATGTAATTGATTTAATATTTAAGTACGGATTAAGTTTTTTAATAATGAAATAACGGAAAGACAAAAATGGATAAAAAGATAGAAGAAAAAGAAGTTATGACAGAAGCCGTTGATGCTAAGGCAGCAAAGAAAAGTGATGAAGATGTTGCAGGCGACGGTAAAAAGCACTGGTATATTGTTCATACTCAAACAGGTCATGAAAACAAGGTGAAAGTTAACCTTGAAAAACGTATTGAAAACATGAACATGACTGAAAAGATTTTCAGAGTTGAAGTTCCACAAAAGACTGTTACACAGGTTAAAAATGGAAAGAAACATGAGAGAGAAGAAAAACTCTATCCAGGATATGTTTTTGTAGAAATGATAATGGACAACGACAGTTGGTATGTTGTTAGAAATACAGCAGGGGTTACAAAATTTGTTGGCTCAGCTAAAAAACCAATACCGGCTGCAGAAAGTGATATCAAGAAAATCTTGCATCGTACACAAAATCAAGTACAAAAAATTCAACTTGACGTTAAGGTTGGCGACAAGGTTAGAATTATCTCTGGTCCATTTGCAGAATTTGTTGGAGATATTACAGAAGTTTATCCAGACAAGGCAAAACTTAGAGCAAATGTTTCAATTTTCGGTCGTGAAACGCCTGTTGAATTGGAATACAAACAAATACAAAAATTATAAGAACATACGGGAGGGTTAATCCCCGTTATTACCGAGAAAGGAAAATAAAATGGCAAAGAAAGTAGTAGGAAAAATCAAGCTTCAAATCGAAGCTGGAAAAGCAAATCCATCACCACCAGTTGGTCCAGCCTTAGGTCAACACGGTGTTAACATTATGGATTTCTGTAAGCAATTCAACGCTAAAACAGAATCACAAGCAGGATATATTATCCCTGTTGTTATTGATGTTTATGAAGACAGAAGTTTTACTTTTGTTACTAAATCACCACCAGCTCCTGTTTTGATTAAGAAAAATCTTAATTTACCAAAAGGTTCTTCAGTTCCTAACAAGGATAAAGTTGGTCAAATTACTCAAGCACAACTTGAAGAAATTGCAAAAGTTAAAATGGAAGATTTGAATGCTACAACTATGGAAAGTGCTGTAAAAATGATTAAAGGTACAGCAAGATCTATGGGTGTTACAGTAGCAGAATAGTTGGAAGTACCTAATGGTGCGTTATTACCAAGAAAGGAATAAAAATGTCTAAACTTACAAAAAAACAAAAGAAAATTCAAGAGATGATGGAAGGATTTCAACAACCTTCTACCGCTGTTGATGCTATAAAAAAACTTCAAGAAATTTCTAAAGAAATTTCGAAATTCAATGAAACTGTTGAATGTCACTTCCGTTTAGGTATTGAAGTTAAACATGCTGATCAACAAATTAGATCAACCACAGTTTTGCCAGCAGGCTTGGGTAAAGAAGTTAGAGTTTGCGTTATCGCAAAAGGTCCTAAAGTTGCTGAAGCTAAAGAAGCTGGTGCTGATGAAGCTGGTACAGAAGAAATCATCGAAAAAATTGCTGGTGGTTGGTTTGAATTTGATACTTTGATTGCAACTCCAGATTGTATGGGTATGCTTGGTAAATTGGGTCGTGTTTTAGGACCTAAAGGTTTGATGCCAAACCCAAAAACTGGTACTGTAACATTAGATGTTGCGGCTGCAGTTAAAGATGCTAAAGCAGGTAAAGTTGAATTCAGAGCTGATAAGCAAGGTATGATTCACTGTCCTATCGGCAAAATTCAATTTGAAACAAACGATTTGATTAAAAACTATGCAACATTGGCTGATGCTATTTTGAGAGCTAAACCAGCTTCTGCAAAAGGTACTTATATCAAGTCATTGTTCTTAACAACAACAATGGGCCCTGGTATTAAGCTTGATGCTAAAAACGTTGCATCTGAAATCAAAGAACTTGTTTAGTTAAATTTTTAAAGGGTGCAGGAGTTAATCCTGCACTTTTTTTATGGAAATTTTTAAAATTCGTGGAGAATGTATGGGTTTATTTATTACTTTTGAAGGTATTGATGGTTGTGGAAAATCAACTCAATTCAATCTTTTATCACATTATTTATCCAAAAAAGGTAAAACTGTTGTTGAAACCAGAGAACCAGGTTCGATTGGTCTTGGTGAAAAAATTAGAAGTATCCTTTTAAATTATGATGGAGAAGTGTCTGATAGATGCGAATCTCTACTGTTTTTAGCTGATAGGGCTCAAAACATTGATGTTATAGTAAAACCATCTATAAAACGTGGAAATATTGTTTTGTGTGATAGACATATAGATTCTACTATCGCATATCAAGGATATGGCAGAGGGGTTGATATAGAAGAATTGGATAAGCTAAACAATCTTGCAACAGGGGGTTATAAGCCAGATTTAACATTTGTTTTTGATTTACCTGTTGACGTTGCCCTTAATAGAGTCGGCAAAAATCACGATAGAATGGAATCTTCTGGAGTTGAATTTTTTGAAAGAGTAAGACATGGTTATATAGAGCTTTCAAAAAAATATCCTGAAAGGATTAAACTTATCGATGCTCAAAGAAGTATTGATGAAGTATTTAAAGATGTAAGGAAATATGTTGATGAAAAAAACGGAAAAGGAAATAAATAAAAAAATATGTTTTGATGGCAAGTTTATTAAACTTGCGACTTACGATGTAGAATTATCTAACGGTGAAAGAGGTTACAGAGAAATTGTACATCACCCAGGGGGAGTTGTAGTTGTAGCTAAAAAGGGTGAAAATATTCTTATGGTTAAGCAATACAGATTTGCTATAAGAAAAGAATCGACTGAATTGCCCGCAGGTAGGCTTGAGGTTGGAGAAAATCCTGATGATGCCGTTAAAAGAGAGCTTGAAGAAGAAACAGGATATAGAGCAAACATTTGGCATTCTCTTGGGTATATTTACTCTTCTCCAGGGGTTTTTGATGAAAAGTTATACCTTTATTTTGCTGACGATTTAACATTTGATCATCAACATCCAGATGAGAATGAAATTATCGATTATTTTGAGTATAATTTAAATGATGTAAGAGAAATGATTAAAAATGGCACAATAAATGATGCAAAAACTATTTGTGCAATACATAGGGCATTGGAAGGCGGATATCTATGATTAAACTTGTAGCTACTGACATTGACGGGACTATACTAAAAAAGGATTTTACCTTTAATCCAGAAATTATTGAATATATTAACAAACTTTCAAAAGATGGAATTAAGGTTGTATTGATATCTGGAAGAATGAATGAATCTACTATTCCAATTTATAACCAACTTTCACTCAAAACCCCAATCGGTTCTTATCAAGGTGGACTTGTAAAATTGGGTAAGGAAACACTTTACGAAAAATGTTTGGATAAAAAAATTGCAAGAGAGGTTATTAACTGGGCAAAAGAGAAAAAAATACACGTTAATCTCTATATGAACGATGTTTTGTACGCTGAAGTTGATGATGAAATTATAAGAAGATACACTAATGAAAGAAATGTTCACTTTGTTTGCAAAAACTTTGATGAAATAGAGCTGGACAAAGTAAATAAGTTACTTTTAATTGATTTTAACGATTGTGACAGAATAACTTATGCAAAAGACTATCTAATGGAGAAATACCCAGATTTGCACATCGTAAAATCAATGAATGCATTCTGTGAAGTATGCAACGGTGAAGCATCAAAAGGTGATGCTCTAAATTTTTTGAAAAAGTATTATAATATATCAACAGAAGAAACACTTGCAATTGGAGATCACAACAACGATATTCCACTTTTGTTGGCAGGCGGAGTAAAGGTTGCGATGGGCAACGGAACAGATGAAATTAAAAAAGTTGCAGACTATGTAACAGATACTGTTGATAACAATGGGTTTATCGAGGCAATGGAAAGGTTTGTGTATAACAATGCAAAATTATAAAATCGGAATAGGCTACGATATTCATAAACTTGCAGAAGATAGAAAACTTATATTAGGCGGTATTGAAATTCCTTATGATAGGGGTTTATTAGGTCATTCTGACGCAGATGCCCTTATTCATGCCATAATTGATGCTCTCTTGGGTGCATTGTGTCTTGATGACATCGGAGCATTGTTTCCAGATACTGATGAAAAATATAAAAACATTTCAAGTGTTTTACTCCTAAAATCAGTTTATGAAATAGTAAAAAATAAGGGATATCAAATCTGCAATATAGACTCAAACATTATTGCACAAGCCCCTAAAATGCGTGGATACATAGATAGTATAAGAAAAAATTTATCAGATATTCTTGAGTGTGAATTCATCTCAGTAAAAGCAAAAACTAACGAAAAACTTGATGCTGTTGGAGAAGGAAAAGCAATTGAGACAAACGCTGTTGTATTGCTTAAAAAGATTGACTAATATCTAAAAAATCTGTCAAAATCAACATCATCAAAGGAACATAGCAGCATAAAGACTTCATCATCCTCATCCATTCTCTGGAAATTATATTCGTTAAAAAGCCAGTATTTTGGGTTGATTCCCTTAACTCTTACAATCCCTTTATCTTTTAATATTGCTAATTTTTTCTTTACAACATCAGTTGGTAAACCAACAAGTTTTGCGAGTTCAACGGTTGTAATACCGTCTTTTGAAGCATACTTTTCTGGAGTTAGAAACATAAGCTCTAACCCAACTTTTTTTAACTCTTTATCTTCTTGTTCCAACGTTAACATGATTATATTTTAAACCAGAAAAATCAAAAAAATATCATATTGATAGTGGAATTATTTATGATTTTTTAAAGCTTGTAGTTCTTCTTGGTATGGAGAAATTTTGATTAGTTTTTCAATAGCATCAGGCAACACAGAAAGAACATAATCTATTTCATCTTCAGTTGTAAAACGACTTAAACTAAATCTTACACTACCATGCAAAGATGTAAATGGAATACCCATAGCTCTTAAAACATGACTTGGTTCTAACGAACCAGAAGTACATGCACTACCAGAACTTGCACATATTCCTAAATCATCAAGGTAAAGCAAAATAAGCTCTCCTTCGATGTATTCAAAACCAATATTTGTAGTGTTTGGAACTCTATTTGTTAGAGAACTGTTTAATCTCGCATTATAAACTGATTTAAGAATACCTGATTCAAGCTTATCTCTTAGTCTTTTAACTTCAGTTGATTCGTACGGTAGGTATTCTTTGCTTAATCTTGCTGCTTCACCGATACCAACAATATATGGAACATTTTCTGTTCCGGCACGTTTTCCTTTTTCTTGATGACCTCCAACGACCAATGGACTAAACATAGTTCCTGATTTAGCATAAAGTGCGCCAATTCCTTTTGGAGCGTGGAATTTGTGTCCTGAAACGGATAAAAAGTCTACTGGAATGTTTTGTACATCAATAGGAATCTTCCCTGCCGCCTGAACTGCATCAACAAATAATTTTGTGTTTTCATTCTTAGATTTAACAATGTTAGCTATTTTTTCAATTGGGAAAATTATACCAGTTTCATTATTTGCCCACATACATGAAACAAGTGCAGTATCAGTAGATATAGCGTTTTCCAATTCATCAATATTTAATTCACCATGTGAATTTACTCCAATATAGTCAACTCTATAACCTTGTTTTTCAAGTTGATTGTATAAATTTAGAACACAAGCATGTTCAACTTTTGTAGTAATTATATGTTTTTTAGTTTTGTCAGCAGCTAAAACTCCTTTTATAGCTGTATTAGCACCTTCAGAACCAGAGGCGGTAAAATAGATTTCATTTACAGATTTAGCGTTAAAAAAGTCTCTTACTTTTTCTCTTGCATCCTCTACTGCATGTTTTGATTTTGAACCAAAATTGTACATTCCAGAAGGATTTGCATATTCTTCCTTTAGATATGGCAGCATAGCCTCTAAAACTCTTTCATCGACTTTTGTTGTCGCATTATTATCTAAATAAACAAAATGTTTTTCCATAATTCACCTCAAGATTATTATAAAACAATAAAAGAAATTTTTCTAAAATTTTTCTTGAAAATTTGTAAAAATTATCTAATTAAAGTTTTAATGTAGTCACTTATGTATTATCATATTGACTATGGTAAAGACTGCAGAAAAACGAAATATGCTTGTACCTCAGGATATAGAGGCAGAAGAAGCGATTTTAGGTGCAATACTTATAAATCCGGAAGTGCTCTCAAAAATTGTTGAGTATCTTTCACCACAAAGTTTTTATAAAATTGCACACAAACACGTTTATGAGGCGATTTTACAACTTTATAACCAAAACTGTAACATTGATATAGTTACGGTTTCAGATACTTTAAATATGAACTCAAAGCTTGAAACAGTTGGTGGAAGAGCGTTTATAAATGATTTGTCATACAAAACAGTAACAAGTGCAAACGTAGAATATTATGCCAAAATAGTTCAAGAAAAGGCTATTAAAAGAGCTCTTATTTCAGCTGGCGCAGAAATCGTAAATGAAGGATATAACGTTAATCCAACTGAAGAATCACTTGATGTTGCAGAAAAATTGATATTTGACATTGCTTCAAGAAAAGCAACCAAGGATATGTCACACATTAAAGATTTGGTACTTGAAAGCTATGAGGATATTGAATATAGATTTAATCACAGAGATCAGCTTACAGGATGTCCTACTGGTTTTTATGATTTGGATGATTTTACAAATGGTTTGCAAAAATCAGATTTGATTATTCTCGCAGCTCGTCCTTCTATGGGAAAAACTGCTTTTGCACTGAATATTGCACAAAATGCTGCAATTAGACATAAAGTTCCAGTTGCTATATTTTCACTTGAAATGTCAAAAAAACAATTGGTACAAAGAATGATGTGTTCTGAGGCTGAAGTTGATTCTCAAAAAATTAGAAAAGGAAATATGCAGCGAAAAGACTGGGATAAACTTACCAACGCTATGGAAGAAATCTCTAATGCTCCTATCTATATTGATGATACCGGTGGTTGTACATTGACCGATATTAGAGCGAAATGTCGTCGCTTAATTATGGAAGAAAAGAATTTAGGTTTAATCGTAATTGACTACCTTCAACTTATGGAAGGCTCTGGAAAAGAAGAAAGAATTCAACAAATTTCTGCAATTTCAAGAGGGTTAAAGACAATTGCAAGAGAAATCAACGTCCCAATTATTGCGCTATCGCAACTTTCAAGAGCCGTTGAACAAAGAAAAGACAGACGTCCAATGCTTTCAGACTTGAGAGAATCTGGTGCAATTGAACAAGATGCCGACGTTGTAATGTTTATTTACCGTGAAGACTATTACCGTGATAGCGAAGACGGTGACGGAGAACAAATGAAACCTACCGGAAAAGAAGGTAAATCAGAAATTATAATTGCAAAACAAAGAAACGGCCCTGTTGGCTCATTTGACCTGCTTTTCCAAGGAAGTATTACTAAATTCAAAAACCCGATAAAGAATACGGAAGTATTTTAGATGGACGAATTTAAACCCTATTTCACAAACGACGGGAGTGTCGGACTGTATAGTGATGCCGATAATGATGTGTATCACTCTGTTTATGGTGCTCTAACAGAAGCTTATGAAAAGTTCGTTTTTCCTTCAAATATAGATGAGCTTTTAACGACCAAAAGTGAAATAAAACTCCTCGATATCTGCTATGGAATAGGCTATAATACAAAAGCATTTATTCAATATACAAATAATTGTCTAAATAAAATATCAAATAAGGATGTTGAAGTAATAGCTTGTAAAAATTATTCAAAAGACAACTCGATTGATTTAAACGAAGATAAAACTTGCACGAAAAATTTTTCTAATAATTTAAAAAACAATATAACATGCGAAAAGGTCGACTCGATAGATACCAATAACAGTACGACACCATTAAACAATGAAGTCGAAACGATAGATACCGATAATGTCATAAATAAAAATTCTCAAGGTATCGATACGATACATACTGATAACAAATTTGATTTTAATTCAAAAAAAGTTTGTAAAAAAACAAAATGTATCAATTCGATATATGGTGATAATCTTAAAGAAAAAGAAGGTACAAATTTTTCAAGAAACTGTATGGAAAATCTGCATGGAAGATTTGAAATTGTAAAATTTTTGAACGATGTAAATTTAAAAGTATTTAATAGTGGAAGGTTATTTTTTAAAAATATTTTTTTTAGAAAAACAAAAAAATCAAAAAATTTTGACAACGAATTTAAAATTCAAATTGATTCAATTGAAAAAAACAATAAATTACTTTCTATTTCTCCTTTTATAAATGAAGGAGTTAACTTGAAAGATGTATTGAATATTGATATAGAAGAGGCGAAAAAGGCACGAGCAAAGAAGAAACCAAAAGCTATAAAAAAAGAGTATAGAATTTCAAAAGACATCAATAGGATGTTGCTAAGAAAAATATATAAGAATATAGATGTTGATTTTGTTAATGAAGTAAGGGAAAATTTTAGTCGTTTTTTGTCACGAGATATATGCCTTTATTTTGATTTTTTGAATTTTAACAGGTATGATAAGTCAAAAATGAATGTTTTATCCGCCTTCTTACATAATATATATTATCGTTATATATCGCTACGTAACAAATACGGGGCGAAAAGCAAGCTGGATAACGTTTTTGATGTAAGACTCATTAAAGACGACGCCATAAGCTTTCTATCAAGCAATAAAAATGTTTATGATATTGTCTTTCTTGATGCTTTTACTCCTACAAAATGTCCTGATCTCTGGACAGTAGATTTTTTTAAACTTGTATATAATGCTATGAGTGATAACTCTATTTTAATTACTTATTCAAATTCTGCTGCTGTTCGTCACGCTCTTTTGGATAATAATTTTTACGTTGGTAAAAATCAGCATATTGGGACAATCGCTTCAAAAAATCCAAATATGATAAAATGTCCTCTTGATGATTTTGATTTAAAGCTTATAAATTCTAAAGCAGGAATTCCCTTTAGAGGTTTTTCTTCTGGTATAATTGAAAGAAGATGTGAGGAAGTTAAAAATAGTACATTGCCTACTGCATCTCAAGTTTTCAAGGAGAGAAAAAATGCAAAAAAAATATGATATAGTTGTTGCTGGTGGTGGAACATCTGGTTGTGCTTGTGCGTATACAGCATCTTTACTTGGTTTAAAAACTTTGTTGATAGAAAAATCAATTCACTTAGGTGGTGCAATTACATCTGGACTTGTTATCCCTGCTATGAAATCTTCTGACAATCAAATTAACACAGATTTCTTTGAAAAACTCTCAAATACTTTGAAAAATTTGGGTGGTCAAGTTACTTATATGGGAAATATCGGATGGTTTAATCCTGAGCTTACTAAAATTGCTCTTGATAGATTGATGTTATCTGCAAATGTAGATATCATTTTTGCAAAAAAAATTCACTCAGTAGAATTTGAAAAAAATGAAGTTTTAGGCATTTTTCTTGATGAAATGTTATCGGAATATATCGAAACGACATATCTTGTAGATGCGACTGGTGATTGTGAAATTGCAAAACTTTGTGATTGTGATTTTTTAGAAGAAAAATTCCAATCTTCTTCACTTCGTTTTCAAATGTCGGGTGTGGATTTAGAAAAATTTTCAAAATGGCTGCTTGATTTCGACAAAGACAGAAATGTTACAACATGTGAGGTTATAAATGGAGATATTCATCTTTCTACTGCATGTACTGACAATGGAAACTGGGCATTAAGACCTATATTTGATTTGGCTATAAAGAACGGGGATTTAGAGCCTCGCGATTGCACTTACTTCCAAATTTTCACCGTTGCAGGAATGAAAGGCACGATAAACTTCAATGCCCCTCGAATTGAGCTTAACCCTTTGAATATTGACTCAAAAGCTTTAATTGAAGGTAGAGAAAGCATCTTAAGACTTTCAAAATTCTGCTGTAAATATTTTCAAGGCTTTGAAAATGCTTATATATCAAACATTTCAGACATTGCAGGAATTAGAGTTTCAAGACGTATTAGGGGAAAATATGTTTATACAAAAGATGATTTAATTTCCGGAAAAACCTTTAAAAATCCCGTTTTAAATGGAAATTACCCTATTGATATTCATTCAAATAAAAATGGAAAACTTGAAAAAATTACAAGAGATTACCAATTACCTGTTGAATCGCTAATCTCATCAAATTATGACAATCTTTTCGTTGTAGGTCGTGCAATAAGTGCCGATTTCGAAGCTCAATCTGCTCTTCGTATTCAGCCATCTTGCTTCTCTATGGGTGAAGGCCTTGCCAAATTTTTAGCAAAAGAGCAAAAAAAAACCGTAGATTAAATTCTACGGCAAAATTAAAATTAAGAGAGAGAGAGATGATAATATAAATTAAACTTTTCTCGGATTAGGGTAACTCTCCCTTTTTTCTTTATTTATCTCTTACTCTTATATAAAGTTTTTTTGTTTATAAAAATTGCTTTTTTTTATTTGAAATGTTAACTTATATTAAGCACTGCTTTTAAAATTTTAACGTCTGTAAAACTAAAGCCCATCTCTATTGCATTATAAGTATTTTAGTTCAATAATTCTGTTATGAGTATCGAACAAAAAACCCTAAATTTATTGGAATTTGACAAGGTTCTTGAGAAATTATCAAGCTTTGCGGTTACAAATCAAGGTAAAAATTTATGCAAAACTCTTTTACCTCTCAATGGATTTATAAACATAAGGCAGGCTTTGAGATTGACTCGTGAAGCCAAAATTATGATTGATAATTTTTTAAATTTTCCTCTTGAAGTTATCTCAGATACAGAAATGCTTGATAAACCTTCTTATCTGATTGAAGACGAGCTCATTGAACTTGCAAGAACATTAAGGGGAGCAAGACTTGTTAAAAATTTCTTAAAAGAAAGTTCATATTTATCTGAGTTTGCATCAAACCTTTTTGTAAATAAAGAGCTTGAAGATAAAGTTTTGGACACTTTTAACGATGAGGGTGAAATCAAAAAAGATGCAACAAAAAAGTTAGCAGGGCTTTATTCTTCTCTTAAAGATGCAGATTCAGCTTTACGTGAAGAAATTTTTTCGCTATTAAACTCTTCTGCTTTTAGCAAACACTTACAAGAAAATATTTACACATTCCGTGAAGACAGAGTTGTATTTCCTATTAAGGCAAGTTCCAAAAATCTAATTGACGGAATTGTACACGATGTTTCTGCAAGTAGTTTATCGGTATATATCGAACCGAAACAAATTATACCTTTAAATAATAAAATTAGAGAATTAGGAATTGAAATTAAGCTTGAACAAAAACGTATATTAACAGAATTGACGAATGAATTTAAACTTGTACGTGATGAAATAAAGAACAATGAAATTATTTTATCAGAGCTTGACTTTTGTTTTGCAAAAGCAAAATATGCAATATCTTTAAAGGCTTGTGAGCCTGAGATTGTAGAATATGGGTTTATGTCTTTTGAAAAAATGCGTCATCCATTGTTATCTGAATATGTTGAAAATGTTGTTGAGAATGATTTTGAACTTGGAAAAAACTATAAATCTATTTTGATTAGTGGTGCAAATACAGGTGGTAAAACTGTTTTGTTAAAAACTGTTGGATTATTTGTTTTAATGGCAAAATCTGGGCTATTTTTGCCTTGCAGTAGTGCGAAAATTTTTCCTTTTGCAAAAATTTTCGCTGATATTGGAGATGAACAAAGCATTGCGCAGAGTCTTTCAACTTTTTCATCTCACATGAATAATATTATCGATATTTTGAAACAAGCTGATGAAAACACTCTTGTTTTGCTTGATGAAATATGTTCGGGAACTGATCCTGTTGAGGGTGTTGCTCTCGCACGTGTTATTTTAAACAGACTTGCTAAATTAGGTGTTTTTTCTTGTATTACAACTCACTTTAGCGACTTAAAAAATTTAGAATATTCCAACCCATATTTCAAAAATGCATGCGTAATGTTTGACAAAACTACTTTGAAACCAACATATAAGCTTGTTATTGGTATTCCTGGGGTCAGCAACGCTATTTTGATTTCTGAAAATTTAGGTTTAGATGAAAAACTTGTTGATGAAGCTAAAGAACTTGTAAAAAAAGATTTATCGATAAACATTATTGACAAGTTGCAAGAAGAAAAAGTGGAAACAGAAAAACTTCTTGAACAAGCACGAAAAGACAGTGAAGAAACTCAAAAAATAAAAAAAGAATTTGAACAAAAGCTTTCTGATTTAAAAAAAGATAAAAAGAAAATTATAAATACTTTAAAACACAAATTTGATAAACAGATTGATGATGCAAAGGAAGAAATCAAAGATGTTTTAACTGAAATGAGAAGAGAAAAATCTGAAAAAATTGCAAGACGTTCTTATTCAAGACTTGCAAAGCTTGATAAGGATTACACAGAAGTCAAAAATAAATTTGAAGACAAAGAGAAATATACTGAGGTTGATGTTAACAATCTAAAAATTGGCGATGTATTTTTGCTTAAAGATCTTCACCAAAAAGTAAAACTTTTGTCGCTTCCTGACAAAAATTTAAATGTTATGGTTGAAATGGGTCTTATAAAGACAAAAATTAAGGTTAATAAGCTTGCTATGCTTGATGAAAGACTTATTTCGAAATCTGTAAAAAAATATACACCCAAAGATACATATAAAATTGAACGACATAGTATGTCAAATACCCTTGACTTAAGGGGATATAGGGTTGAAGATGCTCTCGATAGTCTTGAATATTTTCTTGATAGAGCAAGTCTTGTAAACCTTACTCCAGTTTATATTATTCACGGACATGGCACTGGCGCATTAAGATTAGCTGTGGTGGATTTTCTTGACAAGTCACCTTATGTTGCAAAACATAGGTTTGGAAGTGAATACGAGGGTAGGGACGGTGTTAGTGTCGTTGATATAAATTAGAAAGGATAACTTATGAAAATTGCTATATACCCTGGAAGCTTTGATCCAATAACAAATGGGCATTTGGATATTTTAAAAACAAGTGCTGAAATCTTTGACAAAGTTATAATTGCGGTTTTAAATAATTCCGAAAAAAAAGGATTTTTGACGACTGATGAAAGAATTTTTCTCATAAGAGAAAGCATTAAAGATTTAAAGAATGTTGAAGTAGACGGTTTTGACGGCTTAACCGTTGAGTATGCAAAAAAAGTTGGAGCAAAGGTGCTTATTAGAGGACTTCGAGCTGTTTCTGATTTCGAGTATGAAATGCAACTTTCTCAAGCAAATTCTGCTTTAGCAAAAGACATTAAGACTGTTTTTTTGACAACAAAACCTAAGTATAATTTTATTTCTTCAAGAACAGTTAAAGAAATTTTCTCTTTAGGTGGCGACATATCATCATTTGTCCCAGAAACTGTTGAAAATTACTTAAAAAAACAATTTGCTAAATAAAAATAATTGTTGTAAAATTATTTTATAACGAGGTTAGTTGTGGAACTTGAGAGGATTTTGAAATGAGTATTCAAAGAAATGGAATGGAAGAGCTTTTAAAACGACTTGAATTGACTTTAGAACAAAGTTTTTCTATTTTACCAAATTACCTTGTTGTCGTAAAAGTAAAAGAAATTGAAGCTTTAATCGACAGAATATATCAAAGCATCCCTGGAGAAATACAGGAAGCAATGCAAATTTTAAGAAGAAAAGATGATTTACAACTTCAAGCGCAGAAAGAAGCTGAAAGAATCATCTATGATGCACAAAATGAAGCTGCAAGATTATTGAGCGAAGCTGATATTTTAAGAAAAGTTCAACAAGAAGCTGAAAAGATTAAAGCTCAAGTTTTGCTTGAATGTGATGAAGCAAGAAAAAGAGCTTTAAATGATGCTGAAAATATTAGAATTCAAGCTGTTGACGAAGCTAAAAGACTTAAAGATGAGGCTGATATATATGCTGAACGTGTTCTTGCAAACCTTGAACACGATTTGACAGAATTACACAAAGAAGTTAAAAACGGACAAATTTATATGGAAAAATTACGCTCCGAAAACAACTCTAATTTGAGTCAAATTTACCCACAAAACGCTCAAACCGAAGCCTCTCAATCAGATGATTTTGTTATAGAATAGAGGTTTGGTTGTGCCTACTTTCAAATGTAAAACCCTTAAAGATACTGAATTACTTGCAGAAAAATTTGCGAAAAATATTAAGGATAATGGTATCTTTGTAAGCCTTTATGGTGAAATTGGTGCAGGAAAAACTGCGTTTGTAAAACTTGTTGCAAAAGCGTTGGGAATAAAAGAAAAAGTTACAAGTCCGAGTTTTGTTATCTTAAATGAATATCACACTGGGTCACTACCTCTTTATCATTTTGACCTTTATAGACTTGAAAATGAGGGGGTTAAGACTATTGTTGATGAGTTGAGAGAATATACAAAAAATTGTATTACTTTCGTTGAGTGGGCAGAATTTTCTCAAGATGAAATTCCTTTTGAACACTTGAAGATAAATGTTTCTTATGGCGATGATGAAGAAAGAATTTATGACTTTGAACCTTATGGAAGTCAGGCAGAAAGCGTGGTGAATGCACTTTGAGATTATGTTTTGATACGTGTTTAAATAAAATGTATTTAGCTTTGGGTGATGATAAAAAGCTTATTTCTTCAAAAATTGTTGAAAACACACAAACACATTATCACTCTGCTTTTTTGATATCAGAGATAAAAAACATATTAAAAAATAATAATCTTACTGTAAATGACATAGATTGTATTGTTACAAACGTTGGTCCAGGAAGTTTTACAGGGATTAGGGCCTGCATTACAGTAGCAAAAATTTATGCTCAATTTTTGAATAAAAAAGTTATCCCTGTGTCATCTCTCGAAATCCTTTCACGTTTATCTGATAAACAATGTGTTGAGGTTATTACTGATGCAAGAAAAAATTGTTATTATTATGCAAAATTTATCGATAAAAAAGCAGTTGTTGAACCTAAAGTTTTGCCGGTTGATGAATATCAAATGTCCAACTGCGATATAATTTCTGAAAAAACGCTTGTTGAAAAAGGTTTAGATGCTATTGCATACGAAGATTTGAATGCTGATTTGGGAAAAATTCTTTATGAAGTTTCTCTTACAAAGACTCCTACAACTTGGGAAAATCTTGAACCTTTGTATCTTCAACCACCACCTGTTTCTCTAAAAAAATGACATATAACTTAAATTTTTATTTTTTTTATTTTTTGTTCAAGGTAAAATACTCTCGTGTGATATGTGTTATGAGGAATTATAATGAGAGTTTTAGTTACAGATAAAATCAATGAAATTGCAAAAAACATTTTGACAGAAAATGAAAATATTGAGGTTGATGTTTTACCAACAATGAGCGAGGATGAGCTTTGTGAAAAGATTTCAGACTACGATGCGTTGATGATTAGAAGTCAAACAAAAGTTACAAAGAAAGTTTTGGATTCTGGATGTAATCTAAAAATTGTGGGCAGAGCCGGTGTTGGTGTTGATAATATTGATGTAAAAAGTGCAACTGAAAAAGGAATTATCGTTGTAAACTCCCCTGATGGGAATACAAAAGCTGCCGCTGAACACGCTATCGCTATGATGCTATCTATGGCAAGAAATATTCCTCGAGCAAATGAGAGTTGTGACTTAGGTAAATGGGAACGCTCTAAATTTACTGGGGTAGAAGTTTATGGAAAGACTTTAGGTATTATTGGCTTTGGGAAAATCGGTTCTCACGTTGCAAAAGTTGCTTGTGCTTTGGGGATGTCAATTATTGTCTGTGACCCATACACAACAAAAGAAAAGGTTGAATCAATGGGTTACTCTTATGTTGACAACTTCGACGATTTTTGGGGATTATGCGACTTTATAACTGTTCATACTCCTAAAACTAACGAAACAACTCATTTGATAAACGAAAATACTATCTCAAAAATGAAAGACGGTGTTAGAATTATAAATTGCGCAAGAGGGGGTATTATTGATGAGAATGCCTTAAAAGAAGCAATTTTAAACGGAAAAGTTAAGTCTGCCGCAATCGATGTTTATGAGGATGAACCTGAAATTCAAAAATCACCACTTCTTCAAGTCAAAGAAAATGTCGTTTTAACCCCTCACCTTGGGGCAAGCACAGGCGAAGCTCAACTTAATGTTGCAATTGATGTTGCTGAACAAATAAGAGAAGTTTTGTCTGGTGGCTCTGCTAAAAGTCCTGTAAACATTCCTTTCTTAAAGCCTGAAAAACTTGAGCCAGTTAAGGACTACATGAAACTTGCAGTAAATTTAGGTGAGCTTGCTCAACAAATTAGTGAAGGAAACCTAAAAGAAATCAACATCAAATTTAAAGGAGCATTAGCATCTTTAGATGTTGAACCTCTTGAAATCGCAATTTTAAAGGGTATTTTTTCAGTTACAGATAACAATGTAAACTATGTTAACTCTATGTTGCTTGCTAAAAATAAAGGTATTGATGTTACAACATCTAAGTCTGATGGACTTGGAAACTACATAGGTTATATTAGCGTTAAACTTATTACATCAGAAGGAGAAACGGTTGTTGCAGGTGCAATGATTACCAATGGATTAAAAAGAATTGTTACTGTAAATGAATATGAAACAAGTATTGAAACTATCGAAAATATGTTGTTTGTTCCTCACGTTAACAAACCTTCTATGATTGCACAAGTAGCAACTGTAATTGGTGAAGCAAATATAAATATTGAACATATGCATGTTGTTCAAAAATTAAATGATAATTCATTGATGATAATAAATACAGGTGAATCAGTAAATAGAGAAGTTTTATCAAAACTTGATGAAATTGATGGCGTTGAAAATGCAAAATATATAAAACTTTCGTGAGGTTAAATGATGAATAGAGTTGTCGTTGGTGCTCAATGGGGCGATGAAGGTAAAGCAAAACTTACAGATATTTTTGCTTCAGATGCAGATTTGATTATTAGATATCAAGGCGGTTGTAATGCTGGTCATACAGTTGTTGCAAACGGAGAAACGTTTAAATTTCATCTGATTCCATCTGGAATTTTGTACAAGAATAAAAAGTGCTTTTTGGGTGCTGGAGTGGTAATACATCCTGAAACATTTTTGCAAGAAATACAAGAGTTGAAATTAAAAAAAATAGATTTGTCTAACCTTAAAATCTCTCCTCTTGCCGCAATTACTATGCCTTATCACATTGAAATTGACGGTGCAGGTGAAAAGTCCGTAAACAAACTCGGTACAACCAAAAAAGGTATTGGCCCAACATACACTGACAAGATTTCAAGACACGGTTTAAGAATAGAAGATTTATATTCTGACGAAGTTCTATCATTAAAAGTAGACAAAATTTTAGATTACAAAAATAGAGAACTATATTCTCTTAATCTTAGAACTTATGAAAAATCAGAAATCATCTCAATTTGCAAAAATTATGCAAAAATATTTGAAAAATTTGTTGATTTTAATTGGCAGCAAAACCTCCGCTCTTACAAAAATAAGAACATCCTATTTGAAGGCGCTCAAGGAATAATGTTAGATATCGATTATGGAACATATCCTTTTGTTACAAGTTCAAATCCAATCGGTGGCGGAGCGTGTGTCGGAAGTGGTTATGGTCCTAAAGTTATTGACGAGGTTATAGGGGTGTCAAAAGCTTATATCACACGTGTTGGTGATGGTCCATTTGTGACAGAATTGAATGACGAAATTGGTGACAAAATTCGGGATATCGGTCACGAGTTTGGAACAACTACTGGAAGGCCAAGAAGATGCGGTTGGTTTGACGGGGTTGTTGCAAGATACGGAGTTTTGACCGGTGGGTTAACTTCAATGGCAATTACAAAACTCGATGTCTTTGACTCTTTTGAAAAAATTAAAATTTGTGTTGCGTATAAAAATACAGAAACTGGAAAAATTACAAAAGATTACCCAACTTGTGCATATCTTCATAAATATTTTGAGCCGGTTTATGACGAAGTTGACGGTTGGCTTTGTGATATTTCTTCTTGCAAAACATTTGATGAGCTTCCTGATAATGCTAAAAAATACCTAAATAAGCTTGAACAAATTTTTGAAATTCCAATAAAAGTTATTAGCGTTGGCGCAGATAGAAATCAAACAATTTTCTTATGATAAATAATGCTTACATACATATTCCATTTTGCAAATCAAAATGTGGCTATTGTTCTTTTACATCATTTGTTAATTTAGAGATGATTGAGAGCTTTTTTAAGGCGCTTGAATATGAAATATTACATTCTTATAAGGGTGAACCTTTAAATACCCTATATTTTGGTGGAGGAACGCCCTCTATTATTCCTGTAAAATTTTTAAATCATATTTTATCCTTGTTCAACCTAAATTCCGATGCTGAAATTACATTGGAATGCAATCCAGATGATATTGACGAAAATTTCATAAATAATATTCATACGGTAAATAGAATAAGCCTTGGATGTCAAACTTTTGATGATAATATTTTAAAAATTATCGGCAGAAGACATAATGGACAAAAGGTTATTGAGGCAGTTAACTTGTTAAATAAAAAGTTTAACAATATTAGCCTCGATTTTATTTACGGACTCCCAAACCAAACAGAAGATATGTTTTTGGATGATATAAAAAATGCATTAAAGTTAAACATTCAACATATCTCGCTTTATGGGTTAAAACTTGAGAAGAAATCTACTCTATATGGGAAAAAAATAAATATTGCAGATATGGATACGCAGGCTCAAATGTATATTGACGTTTCAAAACTACTTACTCAAAATGGATTTAATCACTATGAAATAAGTAACTTTGCTATTTCAAATTTTGAATCAAAACACAATTTAAACTACTGGAATTGTAACACATACTATGGCTTTGGCTGTGGTGCAAGCGGTTATGAAAATAATACAAGATATACAAATTCACTAAATCTAAAAGATTATATAAACAATCCACTTATTAAATCGGAAATTGATGTTCTATCAAAGAAAGATATGTTTGAAGAAGAACTTTTTTTAAGTTTTAGAAAATTTTCTGGTATAAACACGGAAAACTTGCGATGCAAGTTTTCCGTAGATTTTGATAAAAAATATTCTTCAATTTTAAAAAAATATGATAAATATTTTGAAAAAACTGACATAGGTTGGAAATTCAATCTCCAAGGTATGCTAATAAGCGATGAGATTTTATCAGAAATGCTATGAGTTGAACTCAATAAACATCTGTTTTATAAGCTCATAGCCTCTTTCAAGTGTCTTGTAGTTTACATATTCAGCATTTGAGTGCATATTATAGATATCAGCAGCACCCATTAAGAATGGTGCAAATTTTTCACCATTTTTATTTTTTGAATTAGCATAAATATGAGTTTCAGCACCTGCGTGGAATGAACCTATATCCGGAGTCATTCCAACTTTTTCACAGGCTTTCTTGTAAACTTCTTCAATCTTTTCATCGGTAGATTTTTCAAACATTGGCAAATGTTCTTCAAATTTCAATTCAGCCTTTGCAAGCTCACCATATTTTTTATTAAACTCATCAACAATTTTTTGCATAAGCTCTCTCAACTCATTTTCTTTTTTCAATGATGAACTTCTAATAGAGTATGCAGCTTTTGCATTTGTATTTATTACATTAGTCATTGCATTATCAATGAAGAAATCAAAATAGTTGTCAGAAACGATGTTGTCTTCAACTATCTTTGCGGCATTATTTTGGATATTACCAGCTATAATTGTACCCAAATTTATTGAAGTAACTGTACCTGTTTCATCCTTATAAAATACTCCCTGTGGAAGGTTATTTATCAATTCAGCAATAAGTTTTGCTGCATTTAATCTATGTTCCTCGTGAATATCAATTCCAGAATGACCACCATAAGGAGTTTTTACACTCAATGTTGCAAGTGTATAACCTGCTCCAGCATTTTCTAAACGTCCAAGCTTATCACCGTCTAAAACCAAAACGTGTTTTGCGCTAATTTCATCAAGCTTTGCATTTTTAATTCCAGACATACCAGATTCTTCATCACGTGTATAAATAATTTCTAATCCGCCATGTTTTAAATCTTTTGAATTTGCAACCTCATTAGCAAGGTACAAAGATAAAGTAACTCCAGCTTTGTCATCAGCTCCTAAAGTCCTTTTTCCATCTGTTTTATAGCAATCACCGTCAACTACAACATTTATTGGTGATGAATCACCAACAACATCCATGTGAGATGAAAACATCAATGGTTTTTTAGTTACATCTGTTGCTGGAACTTCAATTCTAACGTTCTTATAATCGTCATATCTTGCGCTGATTCCATGTTCCTTGCAATATTCAAGAATAAATTTTGAAACATTGTCTTCTTTCAAAGATGGTGACGGAATTTTTACAAGATTTAAAAATAAATCACATACTTTACTCATTTTTATTTCTCCTTAACTGTTTTTATAATAATACTTATTTTTTTTTAATACATTTTTTTTTGTTTTTTTTGCTCTTTTGGTTTTTAATTGTAGATATTTGCGGATTAAATACACATGTATTCAACGTAGAAATATATTCATCTTCAAGATGTGCATAATCAAAAATTATAATTCCATCAATATGAGCTTTTCTCGCTTCGTGTATCTGTCTTAACAAATCTTCCTGTGTACCATGCATGAATGTAGTAAATAATCCTGCATAAATTTTTGTTGATGGTGAAGTGTTGTTTAAAATATCCTTAATCATAATTGCAGTAGTTTTCGGATCACAAGTTAAAAATAGCGGAGTAACACCGTCTAAGGTGTTAGACAATGACCATGTTGCCCAATCCTGTTGTTTTGTTTCCATAGCTTTTCTTCTGTCAGGGAAAATAACAGTAGTCAAATGAACACCTCTTTTTTGCGTTATTTCGTTAATTCTCAATATAAAAGCAGAAATTTTATCCTGTCTATATTTATCCCACATTAACCATAAATCATCTCCGTAGTTTATTTCAATCGGATCTTTTCCATATTTTGTCATAAACTCTTCTCTTGCGTAGGTTGTGTAACCCCAATTTGAATTTGCATATCCAGAAAATTTGGAGCTTAAAGATTGTGGGTATCTAACATAATCAAGATTTATTCCATCAGGTGCATAACACTCTATAATTTCCGTTATAAGTGTTTCTAAAAACATTTGAACCTGTGGATTTGCTGGGTCAAGAAAATAGCCATTATGTTCAGAACCAGAGTACACAAGTTCTTTTGAATCATAGTTTGCCTTGTTGTAATTTGCCCATTCCGGCTTTACTGTAAGTATATTTTTCGGGTAACTTTTTGGATTTTTATTTCCGATGTAGAAAGATTCAAACCATATATTTACTTTCATATCTCTTTTGTGAGCTTCTTTTATAAATGAATCTAAAACATCAAATGAAAAAGCAGGGTTTTGTTCGTAAAATCCATATTCGAACATTGTTTTGCTTGGAAAAATCGTCATTCCATGAAAATAAGTTTCAAGAAATACTTCGTTTATACCTGCATTTTTAATCTTATCTAAAGTATTTGCAACCTCTTCATTTGATTTTTCTGTCGGCCTAATCCAAACCCCTTTTAATTCTTTTTTGTCAAAAGGTATTGCATATCTTAAAGCAAGATTTGCCGATTCAATTGCGAGTTCTGAATATTTTTCACTATATTTTGGAAATCTTTGTGCACGTTTTATATAAGATAATGCTTTGTTTATATGAAAACAAGGGATTTCTTTGTTGTAATCCCTATTTCTCAATTTGTAGTAATTTACAATATTTTCAGCTTCTTTAACTTTTTCTTTTGCTTCATACAAATAGCTTTCAGAAGTTAAATATACAGTCAGTGTCTTGTTTTCTCTATCAACATAAACTTTTGAACCAACAGTTATATTTTTGTTAATCCAACTTTTAGCCTTTCCGTGACCGCTTATTACAAGTCCACTCAATGGAATTAGCGAATCTGCACCACTTAAAGAAACAACTGTATCTCCGTCAACAATTGCTTCAGCACCAAATTCATTTGTATTTGTTCGCAAACCAAATTCTGGAGTATAAATTATAAGTTGGTTTGCACCTCTTAATCCTGGAAAAGCCCCGCCTCGTATGTTTGATGCTGGTGTTGGGTCAATTGCACTAATTTGGTAGGTGGATTCTCTAAATATAACCTCATGTTTTTTTAAATTACAATCAGCTGCCAAAACGCTTTCACCTGTTATGATTAACAACAAAACTAAAAATATTGATTTTATATATTTAAACAAAACAAACTCTCCCTACTTCATAAATAAATAATACATCGGTCTTGAATGATCTAAATCTTCCAACGATTTATACATTTGAGCATCCTTAACTGCCCTATCTGGCTTTGCTTTTGTAGGCAAAGCCTTTTCTGGTTTTTTTTCAACTATCAAATTTTTTACCTTAACTTCAGGCTTTAATGGTTCAACTTTTACCCCATAATTTAAGTTATACACAGCATTAGCAACTTTTTGATGTTGCTTTGCTTTTTGGGGTTCAGCAAGTTTAACATAAGTTTTTGCAAGCTTGTCATTTAAGTCTATGTTCTTACTATATCCATACCTATATGCTCTTGAATAATAATTCTGTGCAAGATTTAATTGCTTTCTGCGGTAGTAGTAGTCCCCATATCTATAATTCAACATTGGATTTTTATTGTCAATATTATAAGCGTAATTGAAATGCATACGGGCATATCTATCTTCACCCATTAAATCATATACTCTACCCAATCCAATGTGTGCTTTTATATTAGAATTGTCAGATTTTACAACAATGTAGTAATATCTTAATGCATCTTTCAAATATTTTTGTTTTAATGCAGAATCCTTTGTAATTTCCCAAGCTTTAATACATGAATCAGCTTTTCTTAAAAAAGCGTATTCATCAGATTTTGAAAGTGTATAAAGGTGCCTGTTGTACTCTATGGTTGAATTTACATCTATTGACCAGACTGTATTTTGTGCAAGACAAAAGATAAAACAAAGTAAAAATAATCTTTTCAACATGGCAACTTTTTCAACTACAATTGTTGATCCCACTTATTTGTGTATTTAATATCATGTGTTCCGAAATTACCACTATCCAAAGCAGGGTCAAGATACATAAAAATGTTTCTTACAGCTTGTTGAAAAGGTGTGTAATCATTTCCTTCAATATTGTATTTTTCCCCGTTAATTTGAGCGTGTTGAAGTTTAACAAGTCTTGCTGTTTCCTTTGAATAACCGTGATTTATAAGATAAACTTCAGATATAGCCTCATCTGTTGATATAACAGCACCTGCTTGAAGTTGTATCAAAAATAAAAATGCGGTTAAACTTAAAATAATTTTTTTCATGAACACCTCTTTTTTATTATATATTAGCTTATTCTTGCGAATATATCAAGTAAAAAATAGGAAAAATTAAATATAATTTTCTATAACTTCTGAAAGTTTTTCAAGCAATTGAGCTTCTGGAACTCGTGCAATAATTTCACCTTTTCTGAAAATATATCCTTCTCCAATTGCACCAGCTATACCAAAATCAGCACTTTTAGCTTCTCCAGGTCCATTTACAGGACATCCCATTGTTGCAATTGTTATAGGTTTATCAAGATTTTTAAAACGATTTTCCACTTTTTTTGCAAGCCCGATTAAATCTATCTGACATCTACCACAAGTTGGACAAGATATAAAATTTACGCCCCTTTGTCTTAAGCCCAAAGATTTTAAAATGTCAAATCCTGCTCTAACCTCTTCCACTGGATTTTCTGTCAAAGAAACACGAATAGTATCTCCAATTCCTTCAGAAAGCAAAGTTCCGAGTCCGACAGATGATTTTACAAGTCCAGATCTTAATGTTCCAGCCTCTGTAACTCCCAAATGTAGTGGGTAATCAACCTTTTCTGACATCAATCTATAAGCTTCAATTGTTGTTAAAACGTCAGAAGATTTTAAAGAAATCTTTATTAAATCAAAATCTAAATCTTCTAAAATTTTGACATGCCCCATTGCGCTTTTAACCATTTTTTCTGGAAGCGAAATGTTTTCATTCTGTACATCTTTTGCAAGTGAACCTGCATTTATTCCAATTCTAATTGGGATATTTTGTTGCTTTGCAAGACTTACAACACTTTTTACATTTTCAACTTTTGTAATGTTGCCAGGGTTTAATCTCAAAGCTGAAATTCCATTATTTATACATTCAATTGCTAATTTGTGGTTAAAATGAATATCTGCAATCAATGGAACTGGCGAAATTTTTACCAAAGTCTTTATTGCTTGCGCCGCATCATGGTTTAAAACAGCAAGCCTTACAAGTTCACATCCTTCATCAACAAGTTGTTTTATTTGGTTTGATGTAGCTTCAATATTTCTTGTATCAGTATTGCACATTGATTGCACTGATATCGGCGCATCTCCACCGATTTTGACATCACCTATTTGTATTTGTTTTGTTTTTCTTCTTTTTATCATAAAATTATTATAGCACTTAATTTGGAGAAATGATTATGAAAATTGCAATAATTTCTGACATACATGCAAATATGCAAGCACTTGAAACAGTTTTAGCAGATATAAAGAGTGAAAATTGCGATAAAATCTTGTGTTTAGGTGATTATGTTATGGCAGGACCCCAGCCAAAGGAAACATTAAAATACGTTATGGAAATCTCAAAAGACTGGGAAATGATTAAAGGAAATACCGATGTCATGGTATCTAACGTCGATTTATATGCAGATAAAGTTAAAAGTGTTTTTCCTATCATGGGCGAAGCTCTTGTTAATGATGCAAAAGAACTCAACGATGAAATGATTACTTTTTTAAAGAATCTTCCAGAACAAAAAGAATTGAATATTGAAGGTGTTAAATTGCTTTTAGTTCATGGTTCTCCACGAAAAATCGATGAAAATATCTTTCCAGAGCTTCCAATAGAAGATGTTGAAGAGATGATAAAAGGGGTTGATGCTGACGTTATATTCTGTGGGCATACCCATATTCCATGCGGTTATCAAACAAATACAAAGAAAACAGTTGTTAATGTAGGCAGCGTTGGCAGACCATTTACTGCACAACCTCAAGCATGCTATGTTGTCGCTACTCTAAAATCAGGCGAAATTGAACTTAAACATAAATTTTTAGATTATAACAACAAATTGGCATCTCAAATTCTTGCAAAAAGAAACTTTGATGGCGCTGAAAAATTGGCAAATATTCTTATTAACCCAGAAGTTAGACATATGTAAATTATAACTATTTTATTTATTTTTACATAAAAAAAAACCGCCATTTGGCGGTCTTTTAAATTTTGATTTTGCTCTATGTGTATTTTGGAGCTGTACTTTCTGCCCATTTCGTTGCAGAATCTTGTGCAGATTGTTGCTCTGCTTCCAAACTTTTTGCCAAGGTTTCAAGAGTGTTCAATCTCAATTCAAGTCTTGTTTCCTCTTTTTTCAACTGTTTCAACTCTACTTGTTGTTGAGTTGTTTGGTCTCTATTAACCTGTTGTTTTATTGCATTGATTTGTTGCAAGTTGTTTTGATATTGATTGTAAGCTGAAGTTTGAACTTGTTGGCTTTCTGTTTTTGCTTGTTCATACTGAGCTTCTGCAATCTCTACCGCTTTTTGTGCATCTTCAATTGTTTGTTGATCAGCTCCAGAATTTTTAGCATTTTGAAGAGCCTTTCTTGCATCAGAAAGTGTTGAACTTGCTGTCGATACATAATTTTGTGCGTTTTGCAAAGAAGCATTATAACATTCAGACATCATCATCGTCTGATTTGAACAAATCGTATCAAACGAATCTTTGCTTTCTTGAATTGCTGCTTCCATATCCGAAATTTCTTCCGTTGTCTGATTTTTTTGCAAAGTCAACAACGCCATTTCAGTATTGACATCATTCAATTTAGTTGTATTGGTTTGCCATATAAGAAACCCGATTGACATAAATGCTCCTTTTTAATTAGCTGTAACCATGTCTACGGCAGGTTTTACGGTTTTCTTTAATTTTTTGGAAAGTTTTGTAAAGTTATGTTACAAAACAGTTTTTTATTAAACACCCATGAGTCGCTTCAAGTCTTCTGGATGAGATGATTTTGCAAGAGCATCATCGAATGTAATCAACTTTCTTTTGTAAAGAGATGCCAAATTCATTTCCAAAGTTTGCATACCAATATTTTGATTCATTTGAATTGTAGAATAAATCTGAGCAGCTTTAGATTCTCTAATCAAGTTTGCTACTGCAGAATTAACTAACATAATTTCTTGCGCCATGATTCTGCCTTTTTTCTTTCCATTAGGTTGCAATCTTGGAAGAAGTGTTTGAGCAAATACTGCAACTAAGGATGAAGACAACTGTGTTCTAATTTGAGCTTGTTGTCCTTCTGGAAATACGTCAACAATACGGTCAATTGTTTGACTGGCAGAAGATGTGTGCAATGTTCCGAAAACAAGGTGACCAGTTTCTGCTGCAGTTAGAGCAAGACCAATTGTTTCAAAATCTCTCATCTCACCTACAAGAATAATATCTGGATCTTCTCTTAATGCAGATTTAAGTGCATTAGCAAATGACCTTGTATCTTGACCCAATTCTCTTTGGTGAACAACACTTCTTTTCGACGTGTGAATAAATTCGATAGGGTCTTCAATTGTCAAAATGTGTTCAGATCTTGTAGAGTTTATATAGTTAATCATAGCCGCAAGTGTGGTTGATTTACCACTACCAGTTGGACCTGTTACCAATATCAAACCTCTTGGTTTTTCTGCAACTGTTTTACAAATTTCAGGTAGTCCCAACTCTTCCATTGTTGGTGCAGTCGAAACAATTCTACGGAATGCAGCTGCATAATTTCCTTTATCTTTATAGATATTTACCCTAAAACGACATAAATCCTGTAAACCGTAAGAAAAATCTAATTCCCAATCTTGTTCCAGTTTTCTTCTTGCTTCGTTTGACAACATTGGAAATAACAAAGTTTCCATATTATCAGGAGAAAATGGTGGATAATCTAAACTTTTCAATTTACCATCAACCCTAATAACAGGTGGTAAACCTGCAGAAACGTGCAAGTCGCTGCCTTCCATTTCAACGACTAAACCTAATAATTCTTCGATAGTTACAAGCATTTTTACCTCTTAATTAAACAATGTACGAGTATTATAGTACAAATTTTCCTAAATTAAAACATATTAAGTCTGTAAAGAAATATTAAATGGGCATGCCCATAAATTTAAATTGGGACTTTTTTCTTTTATAATGGAGATGGAGAGTACAATTGCAAATTTTAGATGAAAAAAACACGGAAAGCACAGAGTCATTCTCAACTCTCGCAACTCCGTCAATTATTGCTAATAGTCCAACCCCTGTTTCGCACAGAAGGGTTGCGGACAACTATATAGTTATTAAAAGATTGTATAAAACTCAATCGGTTAAGTCTGGACTACTTAACAGTGAAAAAGAGCTTTTGAATAAATACAACCTAAAGCCTCTTGCTGAACTCTCAATTCAAGAGGAAAATAAAGAAATCATGAAATTAAAAATGGCATCATTTTCTGAAGATGAACAACTCGCTTCTGATGCCGATTTAATTATACAAATTAGAGCGAAAGAATTAAGATTTATCCTTTCAAGCCGTTATGCAACATATTTTTCAGAAATAAATGATGGGTATCGAGCTTTAGAAAGATATTTTGAAGAAATTACAAAATTTTACAGACTTCCATATTAGATTAGGCAATTTTTTTTAATAGGTTGTTTTTATATAGTTAAGAAATACACTATTATGGAGAAGGTATGCAGGTAAGTTCAATAAACTTTGGAACGACAAGCCATGTTCAAAAAAACAACCATAACCTGCATCATGCACCCGAAGTTAAGCAACCAGATGCACCAACGAAGGTTAAAGCCGGTGTTCTTGCAACTACGATTTTAGGTGTTGCTGGTGGTGTTGCAATGTGCTTTAAAAGAAATGGGCACTCTATAAACCCAGTAAAAATTTTAAAAGATATCAAAAATAGCGGGTTTGGAAAACTTGACTATGATTGGAAAAATGTTATAACAATTGCCACAAGTTCTGTTATTGGCGGACTTGCAGGTGGCGCAATATTTGATAAAAAGGAAAATATGAAGGCTAAAATTCGTGAAGCATCTATCCAAGTGCTTGCGAACATTTTAATTCCTTTAGGATGCGTTGCTGGTGGTACAAAATTTTATGACAAAAAAATTCAAACACCTTTGCTAAAAAAACTAAAACAATTTACAAAAGACGGTAAAGTCAATACAAATGGCAAATTAGCAAACATGTTAAAGGTTGCAACTACGGCTCTATTATTGAGTACTGCAACTGTTGGCGGTAACAAAGTTACAAATATTATGAACGAAAAAATCTACAACATAAAAGATGACAGAAAAGTTAAAATTGCAGATTTTTCAGGTAACATTGATGACACTTGTCTTGCTATTACAACTGGATTTGGTGCTCAAAACATTGTTGGAAAAGTTGTAAGTCGTATTATTCCAATAGCTCTTATGGTTTGTGGATATTCTACCGGCGTAGTTCAAGAATGGCCTGACGACATTAAAGAATCAAGAAAAGCTGACCCAACTAAACCTTTTAGATTATAGTCTGTTGTTCGTTGAAAAATTTTCTTGTTTGTTTATACTCAAAGTATGGATAGAGATAAATTTAAAGACGCAAAACGAATTGTAATAAAGTTTGGCACAAATGTTTTGACAAACGATGAAGGACAAATTTCGCTTCCACGAGTTTATTCCTTTATTGAAGATGTTCACAAGCTAAAAAAGCAAGGTAAAGAAATCATACTTGTAACATCTGGTGCTGTTGGACTTGGAAAAAAGAAGTTAGGAATAAAATCTACCGTTGCAATGAAGCAGGCTTGCGCAGCAATTGGGCAAAGCAAATTGATGTCTATTTATGAAGATGCGTTTGAACAATATAATCAAATTGTTGCTCAAATTCTTTTGGTTGAAGAAGATTTTTCTCAACGTATGCAATATTTAAGCATTCAAACAACTCTGAATAAACTTTTGGAATTAGGAGTTATACCAATTATTAACCAAAACGACACCGTATCTCCTGTATGGCATGATGACAATGACGAGCACGAAGCTTGTTTTGCAGACAATGATAAACTCTCTGCAATTGTTGCAAGTGCATTAAATGCTGATATGCTTGTTATACTATCCGATATTGATGCACTTTACGATTCAAACCCTAAAGATAACCCTAATGCTAAACCAATTTATGAAGTTGAAGAGTTAACAGATAAGATTATCAGTTATGCCTCTGGAGTTTCTAATGCAGGAAGAGGCGGAATGAAAACAAAACTTGAAGCCGCAAAGCTTGTGACAAGATCTGGCGGAACTGTTGTAATAGCCTCTGGAATGATTCCTTCAGTTCTTTTAAAGATTTTCAATGGTGAAAGATTGGGAACACTATTTTTACCAAAGAAAAACGCCCTATCAGGTAAAAAACGTTGGATTGGTTATTCTACAAATATTTATGCAAAACTCGTTGTTGATAATGGGGCAAAAAAAGCTATTTTGGAAAATGAAAAAAGCTTGTTACCTATCGGTGTTCTGAAAATTATAAATGAATTTTCAAAAGGTGATGTTGTATCCCTTATTGACGAATCAATGAAAGAATTTGCAAGAGGAATAGTTAATTACAACTCAAACGACTGTAAAAAGATCATCGGCAAACATTCTGACAATATGGAAAACCTTATAGGGCACAAAGGCTATGATGCTATAATTACGAGGGATAATATAACGGTTCTATAATTTATGGATATTGAAATTTTAAAAAAACTTAAAGCTGCAAGCAAAAAAAATATCTCAATTGAAACAAGAAACAAAGTTTTACTGCATATTGCTGAAGAACTTGAAAAATCTGATGCCTTTGAGGCAAATAAAAGAGATTTAGAAAATGCAAAAAATTTGCTTGAAGAAGGTAAAATTTCAAAATCAGTTTACCATAGACTTGAATTAACAGAGAACAAATTCAAATCTATGATTGACGGACTTAAAGATTTAGTTAAACTTGAAGATCCTGTAAACAAAGTTCTATTAAGAAGAAAGCTTGATGATGACTTGACCTTATACAAGGTAAGCTGCCCAATCGGTGTTCTTGCCGTAATCTTTGAGGCACGCCCTGATGTAATTGTTCAGGTTGCAGGTCTTGCAATAAAATCCTCCAACGCACTAATTTTAAAAGGAGGAAAAGAGGTTCGAGAAACTAACACTGCAATTTTTTCTGCAATTATGAAAGCTATAAAATCCGTTGAAGATTTTCCACAAGATATGATTTATCAAATCTATACAAGAGATGAAGTAACTCAACTTTTAAATTCTGATGAATATATTGACTTAATAATTCCTCGTGGTGGTAAAAATCTTGTAAAATATATAAAAGAAAACACAAAAATACCTGTTATGGGGCATGCAGACGGAATTTGTCATATCTTCGTCGACTCTTTTGCAGACTTTGAAAAAGCAAAAAGAATAATTATTGATGCTAAATGTCAATATCCAAGTGCTTGTAATTCAGTTGAAACTGTTTTAATACACAAAGATTTTTCACAAAAACAAGAACTGATAAAAGCCTTAGAAGATGCTAATATAAAGATAAATACATCTCCAACCTCTTGGCAACATGAATATGGATCATTAGAGTTAAGTTTAAAGATTGTTGACAATGTTGATGATGCAATAACGCATATAAACACTTATGGATCTGGTCATACAGACGCTATTGTGACCGAAAACAAAACAAATGCTGAAAAATTTCTTTCACAAGTTGATTCAGCAGGAGTATATCATAATGCCTCTACAAGATTCGCTGATGGATACCGTTATGGGTTTGGTGCTGAGGTTGGCATTGCAACCGGAAAAATTCATGCAAGAGGTCCGGTTGGTTTAGATGGGTTAACTATCTACAAATACAAACTTATTGGTTCTGGAAATATCGTAAAAGATTACGTCGATAACATTAAAACCTTTAAGCACGTTGATTTTTAAACTTCACCATACAAGTCATACTCATCAACCGATGTAATTTTAACTTGCTCAATATCTCCTGGAATTAGTTCTCTATCAGTAGATATGTAAACTTGTCCATCGATTTCCGCTGCATCTCTTTGAGAACGTGCAATTGCAACACCATCATCTGTCATATATTCAACCATACAAGGTATAGTTTTTCCAATGAATGTTTCATTTATTTCTTTTGAAATTCTTTGTTGCAATAACATTAGCCTTTTTTGACGTGCTAATTTTACCGATTTTTTAATTTGTGGTTTAAGAGAATAGGAATCTGTTCCCTTTTCTCTTGAATATGTAAATGCACCCATTCTGTCAAATCTAACTTTTTCCACAAAATTATAAAGATGCTCAAATTCTTCATCAGTTTCAGTCGGATAACCGGTAATCAAAGTTGTTCTCACTGTAACATTAGGAATCTTTTCACGTATTCTTTTAACAAGTTTTTCATAATCTTCAACAGGTCTGTTCATAGCTTTCAAAACTCGTGGGTGTGAATGTTGAAGTGGGATATCGATATATTTAACAACTTTGTCAAGTTTTGCAATTGTTTCTAAAAGCTCATCTGTCATCATTGAAGGGTGAGTGTACATAATTCTTATCCAAGTTAAATCCTCAATATCATTTAGCTTTTTCAAAAGTTCTGGCAACATAGGCTTGTTATATAAGTCTATTCCATAATAAGTTGTATCCTGTGCAATAAGAACAATTTCGGATACACCTTTTTCAACCATACTTTTTGCTTCATTAACTATATCTTCAATTTTTCTTGAAACATATTTTCCTCTCAATTTTGGAATGATACAGTACCCACAATTGTAATTACATCCATCAGCAATTTTTATAAAAGATGATGCCCCAACTGTGATTTGTTGTCTTGAAATTTGTTCAGGATAAGTATATTCAGGAATTTTTGAAATACATTCCTTATACTCATCACTTTTTAATACTTCCAAAATTTCTTTAAAATCAGTAGTTCCAAGCATTGCCGAAATTTCTGGAATAGCTTCCTTAAGCTCATGCCTGTATTTTTGTGAAAGGCAACCAGTAACAATAATTTTCTTTCCTCTTTGAGCAAGCTCAAGTATTGTATCAACTGATTCTTTTTCTGCATCATGAATAAACGAACACGTATTAACAATGACAACATCTGCCTTTGTATCATCTAATGTAATCTCATATCCGTTTTCAGCTAAATATCCTAACATCAATTCTGCATCTACAAGATTTTTAGGACATCCATGGTTTATAAGTGCAATCTTCATAAAATTTTCTCCAAAAAAATTATACCCTAAACATATAATTGACCGACGGATTTTTTATATTGATGAAACAATATAATAATTTTGAGGTAAAAATAAGGGGGTAAAAAATGGATAAATACATTTGTACTGTGTGTCGTTACGTATATGACCCAGCTGAAAACAATAATATTAAATTTGAGGATTTACCAGACGATTATGTTTGTCCAATCTGTGGAGTAACTAAAGAAAATTTTGAAAAAGCTAATTAGTAAAAGCTCTTATATACCATTTAAGATAACGGGGAAGCCATTTAATAAGTTTAAATCGGCTTTCTCCTTTTTTTCTATCATACCAAGATGTTGGAACTTCATTTATTCGAGCTTTTGACAAATGAGCCTTGACAACAAGTTCAATCCCTAATTCAAAGCCTCCACTACTTTCAATATTTTGTTTTCTCAAAAAATCTTTTTTATATAACTTGAAACTATTTGTTGCATCATGAACTGGAACTTTTGCAAAATAATGCAATGTCAAACCTGCTACTTTTGACATTAGACCTTTTATGAAAGGTCCTCCAATCTGTTTTCCCCCTTTCATGTATCTTGATGCACAAACTATGTCAGAATTATTTTTTTCAGCCATTTCATACATATCATTTATTACATAAGGGGGGTCGCATAAATCCGCCATCGTAACAACTGCATATTTTGTATCAGTTGTTTCAAGTCCAAATTTTATTGCGTTCAATACCCCTTTTCCATAACCATTTTTAACGAGTTTAATATTCTCCCCTAAATCGTAACCTTTTAAAGCATCAAGAGTATTATCCTCATCAAAGTCATAAATAATTTTTACAATATATGGAAATTTAAGTTCTGATTTTATTCTATCGAGGGCTATTTTTATATTTTCACCCTCACAGTATACTGGCATGATAATTGTAATATCCATTAAATTCCACCTGTCTTTATTTGCTCTTTAATCCATGGAATTACTTCATCCAAAACCTCATCAAGAGTTGTATCTGCACTGAAACCTAAAAGTTTTTTCGCTTTGTCTACACTTGGTACACGTTTTTGCACATCATATTTAAAAGGTTCATCACTCACATAATCAAATGGAGTATCTGGATTTATTTTTTTCCAAATCAATTGTGCAAGCTCTAAAACAGTGGTTGAGGTTGCAACAGAAAGATTAAAATCCTCATTTATTGCCTCTTCTTTTTCTATACATAGTCTTATACCCCTTGCAAGATCTCCTGCATAGGTGTAATGTCTAATTTGATTTCCAGCCCCTAATATATGTAATGGATTTTGTCCTTTTAAAACTTTTTGTACTAAATCAGGAACAACGTGGCTCATCGCAAGTTTAACATTACCAGATAAAATTTCCTTATCACACAATGCACGTTTTTCACCTGTTCCAACGCAATTGAAAGGTCTAATTATAGTATAAGGTAATTTATATTGTTCATAAGCGCCTTTGCAAAAATATTCACACGCCAATTTTTGAAAACCGTAAGTTGACATTGGCGGTGGAATTACTTTTTCGTCACCTTCTTTAGAAGGATAGATATTGGTTGATTCAAAAACCATACTTGAAGATAAAACATTTATTTTCTTTAGTTTTCCATATTTGAAAGCATTTATTGCTGCATCAAATGTAGAAGCAATAATTCTTTCATTTTCTGCTAACAAATCATATGCACACTCGTGAAAATAAGAAATTCCTCCAATCATGGCAGCACAAGCTAAAATGCTGTCACAATCTTTACTCAATTCCTTCATCAACTCAACATCTTTTGCATCACCCTCTATAAAATGATAATTTGGATGGTTATCATAACTTTTTTTAACCTTGCCATACTTAGAGTAATTATCTATTCCAACTACAATATGTCCATTAGAGAGCAACTCTTCAACCACATACCCACAAATAAATCCGGCAGAACCTGTTACTAATATTTTCATATTACCTATCTCCAAACATTGTAGCAGTCAACAAAAGGAATTTCAGGTTTAATTGACAAATATTCCTTGTGAGGAACTCCTAAAATCACGCCATCAGCTTCTTTTAGTGCAGTTTTGTAATCAATTGTATTTTTGTCATAGACATCTGATACAATAACGTGGGCAAGCTTAAACTCCAATTCTTTTATAATTTTAAAAGATAAACTTTCTCTCGTATCATCATTATCAGGCTTAAATGATAGTCCTAAAAGCGCAATTTTTTTATTCTTTAAAGTTTTCATTTTTTGTTCAAGGCAACTAACAAGAAAGTTTGGTAAACCTTCATTAACAAGCATTGCTGATTGACCTAAAAAGAATTGATTTTTTGAAAAAGCACTTAACTGCATCGTATCCTTAAAAAGACAAGGACCTGCGGCTAAACCTGCTCTCGCAAAGTGTTGTGCTCGTGGATAATCATCTCTCATCGCATTATAAATTTTGTAAAAATCCAAGCCTTCTTTTTCTGTCATCATATAAAACTGGTTTGCGATTGCAAATTCAAGATATCTCCAAGCATTCGTCATCAACTTTGCCAACTCAGCCTCTTTAACATCAAGACATATAACTTTTGGTGCAATTTTTGAAAACAACTTTTTAGCCTCTAACAAAGCTCCTTCACTCGTTGCTGATACAATTTGAGGAAGATTATAAATTTCTTCAATGCCTCTTCCTTGTAAAATTCTCTCTGGACAAAATGCAAGTTTTGATTTTCCGAATTTTTCTTTCAACAAGTTATCCACAATTTCTGTACAATTAGGATAAATAGTACTTCTTAAAATGACTAATTGATTTTCATTCATATAAGGCAAATACTGTTTTACCACATTTAAAACTTCTTTAATTTTAGGATTGTGATGTTCATCTACTGGTGTACCAGTAACAAAAACCACTATTTCTGCATCCTTTACAACATTGCAATCAGTTGTTGCAAAAAGATTTTTTCCAGAATGCTTTTCAAGTAACTCTTCTGCACCTTCTTCTAAAAATGGTAATTTTTTTGAGTTAATCAAATCAACAGATTTTTGTGAAATATCGAGAAGCACAACTTCAAAACCTTTTCCAGCAAATGCAAGCCCCAAAGGAATTCCGACATGTCCACATCCACCAATTATACAAATTTTATTCATAACTTTTATCCATATTTGAAAAATTTAAAGCAATTAAATTATATATCAAAAAATATTGATGTTAAAATATTATTGAGGAAGTATATGAACAACGATATCATCTCAAAAATTAAAGACAGATTAGATATTCTTGAAGTAGTATCCAAAGACGTTATTCTAAAGAAATCTGGAAATAACTATTGGGGTCTTTGTCCTTTTCACAAAGAAAAAACTCCGTCGTTCTCTGTAAATCCAACAAAAGGTATTTATAAATGCTTTGGTTGCGGTGAAGGGGGAGATGCACTTTCATATCTTTTAAAAACAAAAGGTGTATCTTTTTGGGAATTGATTGAAGAATTGGCTGAGGAATTTAAAATAGAACTTCCAAAATCAACACACAAAAAGAATTACAAAGAAGAAAAAGACAAAATGATTAAAGCCTGCACAGCTGCTGCTGACTTTTTTCAAGAAAATCTTTATTCAGACAATTCAAAAAAAGTGTTAGAATACCTCTCCAATAGAGGCATTAACGATGATATTATTGCAAATTATGGACTTGGTTTCGCACCAAAAGAACCAGCAAAACTTTACAACTATCTGAAAGATAAATTTTCTAATGATATTTTAGAAAAAGCAGGACTTACTTTAAAAAGTCCAAAATACGAATATTATGATAGGTTTAGAAATAGAATTACCATACCAATCCATGATGAGGATGGTGACATTGTTGCATTTGGTGCAAGAGCAATAGAAGAAGGGCAAAACCCAAAATATTTGAACTCTCCAGATACTTTGATTTACAACAAAAGTAAACTTTTATATGGGTTATATTTTGCAAAAGAGGAAGTAAAAAAACAAGATAGCATAATAATTATGGAAGGATATTTTGACGTAATCTCTGCACAAGCACACGGAGTAAAAAATTGCGTTGCATCTTGTGGAACATCTCTAACTCAAGACCACATTAAACTTATTTCTCGCTATACAAAATCCAGAAAAATTTATTTGTCCTTTGACACAGATAACGCCGGTTTGAAAGCAACAACAAGAGGTGCTGGAGTTATTAAAGAGGCATTTACCGGACTTGGGGAAATAAAGCAGTTTGATGAAAACTTTTCTGAAGTTTCTAACGATAAATATATATCTGAAATTAGAGTAATATCTCCACCTCAAGGAAAAGACCCTGACGAATTTATTAGAACTGTGGGCAAAGATGAATACATGAAATATCTTGAACATGCACCTCTGCTCATAGATTTTCAGATAAATGGAGTTTTAAAAAATTGCAAAAACAATTCTACTCCAATAGAAAAATCAAATGCAGTAAAAGAGATTATTCCTATTTTACTTGAAGTAAAAAACAAAATTATTCGTTCAGAATACATCAAAACTATTGCCTCAAGCCTTGCCATAGATGAAAAATCACTATATGCGGAAGTGGAAAATTCTGATAAGGCTTTTGATAATGGAATAAGTGTAAAAAATCCAATTGTAACAAAATCTTCAAATTTACTCGAAAAAACGCAAAAAAATTTATTGAGCCTCTATTTAGTAAATGTAAATCCACTTGGGCTACAAGAATTATCCGAACAAATTAGTAAAGTGGAATTTCAAAATAGTTTAAAAATTGTAAAAGATACAATTGACAAACTTATATGTACGATAAATAATGGGAAAGTTCTTGCAGAAAGATTATACGTAGAGTTTGCAGAACAGGAAGAATTAAAGGAAATAGTAACAGATTTAATATGTATATCGGAAGCATTTGATAATTTAGCCCCAAAAGACTTTCAATCAGCGATAACAGAAAGTTTGTCAAAGATTGAAAGACTTCGTCGTGAAGAAGAACGCAAGCAGATGAAACAAATTTATGAAAGCGTTAACGACAACGAAACAGAATCCTTCAAAGTTCAAGTGCAACTTCGAGATAAACAGAACAGTTGGAGAAAATAATGGTTAAAAGACGTGAATCAAAATCAACAATAAGCATTTATGAAGAAAATCAAGAAACAGATATATTGCAGGATGAAAAAGATATCGATAGTGATATTGATACTCCTTATATGTCAATGGGACTTGAAACAGATAACATCGAAAATATCGTTCCTGAAGAAGCTACAAAAAGCGATATTTATATGATGGATACTCAAGAAGCATCTTCCTCTGAAATCGAAGTGCCTAAAGGGGTTGCAATTGATGATCCAGTTAGATTGTATTTAAGAGAAATCGGTAGAATTAAACTTTTGTCAGCTAACGAAGAAATTGAGTTAGCGAGAAAAATTATTGAAGGCGGTACTCCAGGGGCAATAGCAAAAAGAAAATTAGTTCAAGCTAACTTAAGACTTGTTGTTAGTATTGCAAAAAAATATGTTGGTAGAGGTATGTTGTTTTTGGACCTTATACAAGAAGGAAATTTGGGTTTGATTAGAGCGGCTGAAAAATTCGACCATGAAAGAGGTTTCAAATTCTCTACTTATGCTACTTGGTGGATTAGACAAGCTATAACAAGAGCTATTGCTGATCAAGCAAGAACTATTAGAATTCCTGTTCATATGGTTGAAACTATCAACAAACTAAAAAAAGTTACAAGAAAGCTTGCTCAAGAACTTTCAAGAAAACCTACCGAAGAAGAATTGGCTCTTGAAATGAACGTTAGCATCTCTAAATTGAGAGAAATTATCAAAATTGCTCAAGAACCTCTCTCTCTTGAAACTCCAATCGGAAAAGAAGAAGATTCAAGATTGGGCGACTTTATTGAAGACAAAAATGCTGATGCTCCTGTAAAAACAGTTGCTTCTGAGCTATTGAGAGAAGATTTGGCAGAAGTTTTAAGTACATTATCTCCAAGAGAACGTGATGTTTTAAGATTACGTTTCGGAATGGATGATGGCAGACAAAGAACTCTTGAAGAAGTTGGTCAATTGTTCGGTGTTACACGTGAGCGTATCAGACAGATTGAAGCTAAAGCTTTGAGAAAATTAAGACATCCAAATCGTAGTAAACGTCTTAAAGAATATGTTGAAATATAGATTTTTTTTGAAGGGCGGAAACTTAAGTTTCCGCCCTTCTTTTTCTAAATTGTTACATAAATTTGCTTTACACTTTTTTTTATTTATGTAACAATCATTAAGTCTGATAAGGAAAGCAGGGTGAAAATCCTACACTGGACCGCAGCCGTTAGAGTCGGAATGCTTATCAAAAACATAACCTCGGAATACAGGGAAACATTAGTATGAAAAAGTCACTTTTATCGGTGCTTCTTTTGACAGCATTTGCATCGCCTGCCTTTGCTATAAACGAAGAACCAATCTATTTGCCGTCACTTTTTGGGCAACTTAAAAAAAACGAAATATATTCTTTGGACAATAGAGCAGAATCTATCAAAAGTTCTGGAGCAAACGTTGATGTATTTACAAGAGAAGACATTGAGCTTCAAAACAATCCAACATTTACAGATTTATTAAATCAAGTAGGAAGTGTTACAACTCAAACCTCTAATGGGTCAGAAGGTAATGTATCGACAGTTAGAATAAGAGGTACGGACAGAGTAAAATTCACAATCGACGGAATAAGAGCTGATAGACCTTCAATGACTACTCCGGGCATTGAGTCGCAATTCTTTTTAACTGATGATATGGAAAGAGTTGAAATTATCAAAGGACCACAAGGGAACGTTAACGGAACAAATGCATCCGGCGGGCTTATCTCTGTTCAAACAAGACGTGGTAGAGGACCTTTGAGTATTGAGGCTGAAACCTCAATGGGAAATTATGCTTCATTCAAAGAACGTTTTGCCATTATGAGTGGAGATGAGAAGAAAGATTTTTACATTGCAACTACTTGGTACAAGACTGATGGGGGAATGCATACAAGAAATCTTGGCAGAATTGCAAATGACACTTACAAAAATTTTAATTTCGTTTCAAACTTAGGTGTAAGATTACTTGATAACAAAGCGGAATTGAGAGATATATTTAGATTTTCAAACGCTAAAAAAGGGCTTGGAGTTGGTTATAGCAATTTAACATATTCTTACTACAATGATCCAAATAATTACGCTGACAATATTGATTTGATGAATGTTTTGGCATTTAAGCATAATCCTAAAGAATTTTACGACTATGATGTTAAATTTGGCATTTATCACAACAGAAACAAGAATTACTCACGACCTGATTACATTTCACCAGATGAGTGGTCAACTTCATCTATAAACAGTTCACGTATCAACTTGATGACAGGTCACAATTTCAAATACAAGGATTGGAACACATTTACACTTGGGTATAATTTTGAATCAGAATTTATTGATGGACAATCAAATTCTTTGGTTTATGGAACTTGGCCTATGTTTCCTATGGTTTCATACAACAATGGTTATGCGGGTTCAACCCTACAACACGATGCATATGTTAATGATGTTATAAACATCAAGGACAAACTCTTTATTCGTGGCGGAGCGAGGTTGATTAGCAACTCACAATACGGAACATACGTAACACCTAATGCATCGGCTGCTTTAGTTTTACCAACATTTAACATAACCGGTGCTAAAACTAAATTCAGAGGGTCTTGGGGACAAAGTGTTAACACTCCAACACTATACCAAAGATACGGCGGATTTAGGGATAATTATATGGCTTGGACAGGCAATCCAAACTTGAGAGCTGAGAAGTTTTCTGGATGGGATGTTGGTGTTGAACAAAGTTTCTACGACGACAAGTTGAAATTTGAATTTGGCTACTTTAACAGCGAATACTCAGACTACATAGCAGCGTATTATAATACAGACCCAATCACATATTTTACAACTGGAAATTACATAAATATCGATAGTGCGAGAATTCAAGGATATGAAGCTAAAGCTGTTTGGGAACCTAATGACAAATTCAAACTTGTCTTGAACTATACTTTTACTGATTCACAAGATGATAGAACTGGAAATCCTCTTCCTGCAGTTCCTCAAAATAGAATAAATGGTATGCTCTATTTTACTCCTATTGAAAGAATAAGCTTTTACGCTGGAGTTGAAACGTCATCTGATAGAAACATGAGTGTTGCATCTAATGATAGTGTCGCTGGATATTTTAATGCTAAAATTGGTACAACAGTAAGATTATTTTCTTTAAAAAATTGTCATGTTTATCTTAAAGCGAACATATACAATCTATTTAACCAAAATATAGCAATGTACAAAGATTCGTACACAAACGATTACTATTATGGTCCAAAAGTAAGATTTATGGCAGGTTTATTCCTCAAATATAATCTTCCAGAAAAAGAAAAGGTATAGGATGAAAAATAAGGGTAAAATTTTAATTTTTTTATTTATTATTTTTTTACTATGCTTATATTTATCGCTTTTTGAAAATTATCAAAGTGAAATAATCTATAAATATATAAGAATACCAAACACAATCAAATCAATAATTGCAGGTTCAACGCTTGCACTTTCTGGGATGTTTTTGCAAGCTATATCTAAAAATCCACTTGCAGAACCTTATCTTACGGGGATATCCTCTGGAGCAGCTTTGGGCATTGTAATTTCGATTTTATTTTTTGACGGGAATTTTTCGTTTTTTGGATTTTTAGGGGCAATAATTGCTGCGCTTTGTGTAATTTTATTTTGCGGATTGTCAAAATTTTCCGTAAAAAAACTTATTTTGACTGGATTATCTTTTAACATCTTTGCAAGTTCAATTATTGGATTTTTAATCCTTTTATATGCAGATAAGACATATTCTCTGACTATGATTTTAACTGGTGGATTTTCTAATATAGATATATCTAATCAAGCACTACTTTTAATTTTAATTGCAGGTATACTGATTTCTTCATTATTTGTTCCACGACTCAATTATTTAAGATTGGATTTAGGGACAGAGAAAAATTCATACATAATCGCCGTTGTAGTTTTATGTGCGCTTCTAACTTCATTTAGCGTATATGCTCTTGGAATAATTGGTTTTGTTGGAATAATAGCACCACATATTTCAAGAATAATTTTTGGAAACGATTACAGATATTTATATTTTTCAAATATTTTAATTGGAAGCTCCTTTCTACTTTTTGCAAACTACCTATCAAGAACGGTATTATATCCACAACAAGTTCCAATAGGAATAATTACGGCTCTAATCGGCGTTCCTATTTTTATATTTTTTCTTATAAGGAAGGAAGCAAATGATTAAAGTAAACAATTTATCACTAAAATTCGATGATAAAATATTTTTTGACAATATATCATTTTCGATTCCGCAAAATAAGATTACGATGATTATTGGGGCAAACGGAACAGGCAAAACAACACTAATGCAGGTTTTGACAAAAAATTTAAAACCTGAAAATATTGAGATAAAAAATGATTTCAAAAACATTTTTTACCTTCCCCAAAAAATATCCTACCCAAAAGGTATATCGGCATTTGAATACGCATCATCAATTTTTTACAAAAAAACTTTCAAATGGTATTTAACAAAAGAAGAAAAAAATAAGATTTACAATGCTTTTGAAACTCTTGAAATAGAAGATAAATCTAACATTTCGATAGATAAATTAAGTGCAGGCGAACTTCAAAAGCTCAACATATCAATTGGTTTAATATCAAATGCAGATTTATTTTTGCTTGACGAACCCTTATCAAACATCGATTTGGTTAATCAAATTAAAGTTTTAGAGATTACAAAAAAAATTAAAAACGACGTAACCTGCGCAATGATTACTCACGATTTGAATTTATCATCCAGATATGGAGATTACTTTATTGGGATAAAGAAAAATCACACTATAATAGAAGGCGAAAAGTCAGAATTTTTCAAAGAAAATATCCTTAAAGAAATATTTGAGGTTAACTTCAAAATAATAAATAATGAAGGAAATTTTTATGTACAAACTTTTTAAAATTTTCTTAATAATTTTTCTCATATTAAATCAAAACCTTGTTTTTGCAGCTCAAAAATATGTAAGTATTTCTCCTGCACTTACGGAAATAATTTATGCACTAAATGCTCAAGATAATCTTATCGGAGTTTCAAATTCCTGTGACTATCCAATTGATGCCAAAAAGAAAGAAAAAATCGGAGATGCATACTTTATAAATGAAGAAAAAATTTTAAAACTAAAACCAGATTTTATTCTTGCGCTTGATTACTCGTATCCTGTTTTAAAAAAATTTGAAAAATATGGAATAACACCAATTTGTTTACAATATCCCGACATTGATACAATTTACAAAAACATCATAACTTTGGGGAGATTAACTAACAAGGAGCAAAACGCAAAAAAAATTGTGGCAAACATTAAATCAAAAATTGAGAAAACACATTCAAACAGACAATACAAAATTTTATATTTATTGCAATTGGAACCAATGATTACAATCGGTCAAAAAAGTTTCATAACAGATGTAATAAAAAAATCAGGACAAAAATCAGTTACAGACAATCTAAACTCATTTTACCCTGTAATATCAGAGGAATATGCTATCAAAAGTAAGCCGGATATCATTATCCTAACCTTTCCTTTCGATACAAAAAGATTAAAACAACTTTTTCCAACATCGAAAATAATAACATTAACTAAAGAAGAAAATGATATTATAAACAGACCTTCAATCAGAATTTACAAGGCAGTTGAGTATTTTTCAAACCTTACCATTTCCAACTCTCCAAATATAAAATGATGCAATTGAACAGTATGGAGAGAACTTTTCTCTGAAATTTTCAAACGTTTTTTTATCAATTTTTTCAATACCATAAAGCATTTCAAGTCCTCGTTTGATAATTAAATCATTGTAGCTTAAAATATTTTTTCTCTGCATAGAAAATATTAAAATCATCTCTGCCGTCCATACTCCAACACCCTTATATTGCGTAAGTTTTTTGATAATATCATCATCAGAGAGGTCATCTTTAAAGTTTAATTCTCCATCCAAATATGCCTTCGAAACACCTTTTACATATTCCACTTTTCTTTGACTCAAGCCACAATCTCTCAATGATTGGCAATTTAATAAATTTTCAGCACTCAAAACTTTTATCTTTTCCAATACCCGATTAAAAATTGTTTCCTGAGATTTATTTGAAAGCTGTTGACCTATAATAGAGTAAATAAGCATCTCAAAAACATCAGGATTAACCTCAATTTGAAGCTTACCAACTTTATTTATAACATCACAAAGTTTTTCATCACATTTTTTTAAGTAATTTAGCTCTTTATCACCATATTCAAAATATTTCATACTATACCGAATTTCTAATTGTAAAGATTTTTTATTATTACATCATAACCGAAAAAAATTTGTTAAAATAAAAAAATGAATGATGATTATAAGGGAAAAGTTGTAAATATTTTAGGCCGCAAAAAGAAATCGGATGAAAATGAACCGATAAAATATTTTGCTGGTTTTGACTATGTAAAATTAACAAGAGATAACAACGGCTGTGTCTTTAATGAAGAACAACTCACAGACTATGCACAAACTTGCCACTACATTATCAGAGTTATGAGAAAAGTTAACGGTGAAGTTTGTCTATATAACTACGATGTATCAAATAATGATTTACTAAAGTTTATGAAAGCATTTGAAAACAACACCATAAGTGGAACTATCATTGAAATAGAAAAATTTTTCCCTGATGATCTTGCGTAAAAAATATGGACATTAGCGAATATCACGACATTTTATATAATTGTAAAAAGCCTTACCAGTATGTAGGTGGAGAATATCTGTCTTTTAACAAAAGTTTTGATGAGGCAAAAGTTAGATTTGCGTTGGCATTTCCAGATAAATACGAAATTGGGATAAGCAACCTCGGAGTAAGAGTTCTTTATGGAATGATAAACAGACAGCCAAATTATATGGCAGATAGAGTTTATGCACCTGAAGTTGATTTTCAAGAAGCGATTGTTAGAGAAAATAAACCACTATACGCACTTGAAAGCAAAAGATTGTTAAAAGAATTTGATGTCATTGGATTTTCTCTACAATATGAACTTGCATATCCAACAGTTTTAAAAATGTTAGATATGTCATCTATACCAATCAAAAGTGCAGACAGAGGTGAAGATTGTCCAATAATTGTTGCAGGCGGACCATGTACTTTCAATCCACTACCAATGCGAGATTTTATTGATGCATTCAGTATCGGCGATGGAGAAGAAGCACTTATAGATATATGCAAAGTTATAGAAAGCTCATCCACAAGAGATGAAAAACTTCAAAAATTATCAAAAATTGATGGAATTTATGTTCCAAAATACCACAACGGTCAAAAAATAAAAAAAAGAATTGTCCAAATAAATTACGATAATGCCCTTAAATCTTATCCAATACCTTTTTCATCATCAGTTCACGATAGAGCCACAATAGAAATTAGAAGAGGTTGCGGAAGAATGTGTCGATTCTGCCAACCAGGGCATGTTACACTTCCAATCAGAGAAAGAAGTGCGGAAGATATTATAAAAATTTCAAAAGAACTCGTTGACAATACCGGTTACGACGAATATTCCCTATTATCACTATCATCAAACGATTATTCAAATATAAAAGAAGTTATAAAAGAATTATCCTGTGATTTTAACAATCAAAGAGTTTCCGTATCCCTTCCAAGTCAACGGATTGACGGGTTTAGCACAGAACTTGCAAATCTTGTTCAAGGAGTTAGAAAGTCAACAATGACATTAGCTCCAGAAGCTGGTAGTCAAAGACTTAGAAATGTAATAAGAAAAAATATTACGCAAGATCAAATCCTTAACGCAACGTTATCACTCTACGAAAATGGTTGGTCAAAGGTTAAATTCTACTTTATTACTGGACTTCCTACCGAAACTTATCAAGATATAGACGAAACAGCTAATTTGTTTTACACAATAAAGAACAAAGCAAAAGAGATAAAAAAAACGAAAGGTCTTACACATTCTCTTGATATAACCTGCACATTCTCCATTTTTGTACCAAAACCATTTACGCCTTTTCAGTGGTGCGGACAAATGAATTTGGAAGAAGTTGGAAAAAGAATTAAATATTTAAAAGAAAAAACAAAAAATATTAAAGGGTTAAAAATAAACTATCACGAAAAATCAATATCTCAAATAGAAGCAGTTTTGACAAGGGGTGATAGTTCTCTTTGCGAATATATAGAAAAACTCTACGAAAAAGGTTGCTATCTTGATGCTTGGAATGAACATTTTAAAGAAGATATTTGGCATGAAACAGCAAAAGAATTAGGTTTTTCTCTCGAAAAAAGAGCAGAAAGAAAATTTGAACTTGATGAAGAACTACCTTGGAGCTTTATTGACACAGGACTTGATGAAAACTGGCTCAAAAATGAATATTTAAAAGCTATGAAAGATAGTGAAGATATCCAACCTTGTTGTGAAAGAGGGTGCGTTAATTGCGGGGTTTGCAAAAATTTAAAAACTAAAAAAATTCTTGCTAAACCTTATAAAAGCACTGGTACCATAAAAAACAAAGAATATAGCGAAAGCTTTAAGTATAGGCTTCAATTCACAAAAAAAGGAGTTTTAAGATATTTTTCACACCTCGATTGGCAAAATACATTCTTAAAAGCCTTGAAAAGAACAAAACTCCCAATTTGTTACTCAAATGGTTTCAATCCAATGATGAAAGTATCGTTGGGAATTGCTCTCCCCCTTTTTATGGAAAGTGAGTGCGAGCTTGCAGACATAGAACTGTTTGAAAGAATTTCACCAGAAGATTTTAAAAACAAGCTAAAATTACCAACAGGTTGTGAAATTTTATCAATCAAGGAAATTCCATTAAAATCAGAATCAATTGACCATTATGTTGCATGGGCAAAATATAGAATAAAAATTGATGTTCACAAAATGGAATCTTTGAGATATAATGCAGAAAGAGTTTTGAATTCACAAGAAATTATACTTGAGAAGAAAAACAAAAAAGGTATATTAAAAAAAACAAACGTTAAACCTTCAATTAAAGAATTCTACTTTGATGAAGATGCACTGTTCATAACATTAAAAGCAGGTCAAGGAGAAGATATTCCATCCTTGAGAGCTGATGATTTAATGAAAATTATTATGCCGGATGACATTTGCGACATAAAAAGAACAGAGTTTTATGACAGAAATAACGTTTGTATTCGGTGAGAAAGAAAGGTTTATTTATGAACAGCGAAGAAAAAAAGATTGTAATTGCAGAACGTGACAATATTGCCGCAGTTTTGGAAGGCAAAAAAGTTCAAGAATTTTTTGTGACAAGAGGTGAAATTTTGCTCGGTGATATATATCTTGCCTCTGTTGAAAATATTTTGCCAAGTATTGAAGCCGCGTTTGTAAATGTTGGTTCTGATAAAATGGGCTTTCTTCACACAGAAGATGTTTTAGGTAAAGGTGCATTAAAAGATAAACTTTCTCCTAAACAAAAAATTATGGTTCAAGTTGTTAAAGAACCAGTTGGTCACAAAGGACCAAGAGTAACTATGGAAATAAGCCTCCCAGGGAGATTTTTAGTTTTACTTCCAAACGAAACTGGAGTTAACGTAAGTAGAAAAATCGAAGGAGTTAAAGAAAGAGCAAGACTAAAATCAATTGTTAACTTGCTTAAGCCTGTGGGAGTAGGTGTTATAGTAAGAACTGAAGCTGAAGGTCAATCAGAAGCCGATATTCAAGAAGATTTAGAAATTCTACTTGAAAAATGGAATAACATCGTTACAACTGCAGACACAGTTGAGCCTCCAACTCTAATCTCAAGAGATCAAGATTTGTTATACAGAGTTTTAAGAGAAGCTTGTACTGAGGATATTTCAGAAATTATAGTAGATACAGCTTTTGCAATGAACAGAGTTCAACAACTTTTGCAAAACTGGCACATGAATAAAAATGTAAAAGTTACATTGTACAAAGGTATAGAACCTTTACTTGTTGCAACAGATATTCACAAAGAGATTAAAGCTGCTCTACAAACAAAAGTAAATATGCCATCTGGCGGTTATTTGTTTATTCAAACAACAGAAGCTCTCACCGTAATCGATGTAAACAGTGGTAAATTCACAAGCTCTGCAACTCAGGATGAAACTATATTCAAAACAAACAAAGAGGCAGTGCACGAAATTGCAAGACAATTAAGATTGAGAAACATTGGCGGTATGATTGTTATAGACTTCATTGATATGACTTCTCGTGTTGATAAACTTGCTATTTTAGAAGAATTTGAATTGGCGCTTGAACCTGATAAAGCAAAACCTCAAATTGGACAAATTTCTGATTTAGGGCTTGTTGAACTTACAAGACATAGACAAGGTCAAAGCATTTCTGAATTGTTTACTAAAAAATGTCCTCACTGCCAAGGTACCGGATGTTTTATGGATGATTTCAAATTTGCATCTCCTGTTCAAGAGGGTGAACAAAGAGCAAAAGCTGCTAAAGCTAAATCTCCAATGATGAACTTTAGAAAAAATAACGAAGAGCAAGAAGAAAACAAAAACAATCAAAATGCTCAAAACAACCAAAACAATAAACATAAAAATAACAAATTCAATAAAAATAAGAGAAACAACTTCAAAAACTCCAACGAAACTGTTCAACCAGAAATCGCTAACAAACCTGAACAAGTTGAAGAAGTTAGTGAAATAAAAGAAAATGTTGAAGTTAAAGATATAAAAGAAGAAGTTAAAGAAGTTAAAGAAGCTAAACCTGAAAAAAAAGAAGGGAAAAAGAAAACTTCAAGAAAACCTAAAACTGAAAAGGCTGAAAAAGTAGAAAAAACAAAAAAAACAGAAAAGGTTGAGGAAAAAGAACCAGAAGTTAAGCCTAAAAAAAGAGGTAGAAAACCAAAAACAGAGGTAAAAAATGAAGCTTAAAATATTTTTACTTTCGATATGTTTATTTGTATGTGTGGGATTGTGCTCAATTCCTGCATACTCTACTGTTGAACCTGTTGTCCAACAGCAACAAACTGTGCCTGAAACAATTCCAGAGAAAAACATGTCAAGTTTAAAAAAAATCAAAGATAAAACTTCCGTATTTACGATTATATTTACTTTGGGCGGAATTTTGATTTTAATTGGTGCGGCAAGATTCTTTATGATGGTTTATGCCGTTAGGTCAGAGCGAAAAATGTTAACATCAGCATCACCTAAAGACTCTTTGGTATCACCTAAGGACTTTAAAACCGCAATAAATATGTTTTTGGAGAAAACGGACGACTAAATAATGAAAATTGCTATTATACCAATTGATAACCGACCTGTATGTTATAGTTTGCCAAGAAAAATCGCAGCTATTGACTCCTCTATTGAGTTGTTTCTTCCTGAAAAAACAGATATGGGCAGTTTAAAAAGACAGGCTAACATAGATGGAATAATCAATTGGCTTAAAGGTTTGGGGAAAATTGATGCGCTTATTGTTGCACTTGACACAATTGCTTATGGCGGGTTGGTATCCTCAAGACGTAGTAAAGATTCATTTGAAGAAATTGAAGCAAGACTCAAAAAGTTCAAAAAAGTTCTTCACAAAGAAACTCAAGTTTACGCTTTTTCAAGCATAATGAGAATATCTAACAACAATTTTAATGAAGAGGAAAAAACATATTGGGACAAATATGGAAAGAAAATTTTTGAATATTCATACAATTTTCACAAAGAACTAATTGATGAAACGGACGTTCCAAAGGACATTATTGTAGATTATTTAAACACAAGAAGAAGAAATTTTAACGTAAATAAAATTTATGAAAAATGGTTTGAGAAGGGAATTTTCAATACTCTTGTATATTCAAAAGATGATTGTTCTCCTTATGGATTTAACGTTATGGAAGCAGATATTCTTTCTCGAGATTTGAGAAGAAAAAGTAAAAACGGAAAATGTGCTTTAATAAAAACTGGGGCTGACGAAATACCGTTGTCACTATTCGCAAGAGCCGTTGTTGATTACAATGTTAAACTTGGTAATAAAGCACCAAAAATTGAAATTGAATACCTTGAACCAGGGCATAAACATCTTATCTCAAACTATGAAGATATTTCCGTTGAAGAATGTACTGAAGGTCAAATTTTGCTTACCAACTGTGAAATAACAGAAGATAAAGATGATGCAGACATGCAGTTGATTGTGAACAACTTTGAAGAACAACAAGGTGAGCTTGTTATGGGTATTGACACTAAAAAATATTCTGGTGAATTTAAATTGCCGGAAAAAATATTCATGATAGCTGATATAAGATTTACAAATGGTGCAGATAGCAGATTTGTAAGAAAACTTTTGAAAAACAACCTTACAAGCAATTTCTACGGATACAGTGCTTGGAATACAACAGCTAACACCTTGGGTAGTCTTTTATGTGTTGGACTTGTCAGATATTTCGCTAAAAATTACAATCAAAATGCGTTCAATACAATCCAATTCATTAGATTTTTGGATGACTGGGCTTATCAATCAAAGGTTAGACAAGCATTAAAAAAACAAGTTCAAAGACCAAATTTAAAAACTTTGAAAAAGCTTATGACACCTTATGAGAAAAAGTTGAAAAAAATATTTAATATTGAAAAGGAAATTAAGTATAGTTTCCCATGGAAAAGATTTTTTGAAATTGAAATATTGTTTAGGAATAGACTATGACGTTTTTTGATATTTTTGTACTTGCCATAGCTTTATCCATCGATGCAAGCGTTGTTTCGTTTACAAACGGTTTATTATTCAAAAAAAATAGGATTATAAACTCTTTAATTCTTGCTGCATCTGTAAGTATTTTTCAATATTTTATGCCAATTTTGGGTTATTCTTTTGCAAATACTGTAACATCATACGTTAAGCCATATAGTCACTGGCTTGTTTTTGCAATATTTTTTATCTTGGGGCTAAATATTATAAGAGGAACATTATCCCAAACAAAGGATGAGGAAGTTGATTGTTATTTTTGTTTCAAATATATTTTGCTTGTATCAGTTGCAACAAGTATAGATGCACTTTTTGCCGGAGTTTCAATCTCATTTGCTCAAAGTGATATTTTGTTTGCAGCAGCTTTAATCGGACTTATTACATTTATAAATTCACTTATAGGTTTTTGGTGTGGAAACTTCTTGAAAAATTTATCTACAAACAAACTTGAAGTCGTTGGTGGAGTTATTCTTATATTGTTGGCATTTAAAGTATTATTTGTAGGATTGCTACAATAATTTTATTTTTACCAAAATGTTGACTTTAAAAAAAACATCATTAAACATAACATGTGAGTGTGTTGTTGAGTGAGTAAAAAATGGTTGTATTAAATTATTATGATGTTTTAGGTGTAGCCCCAAATGCAAGTTTAGAAGAAATTAAATCTGCATACAGAAAACTTGCAAGAAAATATCACCCAGATTTGAACAATGGTGATGAAAAAAGCTGTTTAAAATTTAAAGAAATTACGGCAGCATATGAAACACTATCAAATGCCGCAAAAAGACGTGAATATGATGTGTTTTCTCGTCCAAAAACTACATACAAAAATACATCATCACGCACTTATTCTAATTTTAAAACTACAAAAAAAGAAGATACTTTTGGTCAAATTTTTGAAAATATTGTTTCAACATTCAAAAAAGAAAACAAAGATATTCAAACAGAAATCACCATTTCAGCAAGAGAAGCTGTTTCAGGTTGCGTAAAAAAAATAAATATTCTCCATACTAATGTATGTCCAAATTGTCATGGAAGAATTTTTATGAATGGCTTAACTTGTCCAACATGCAATGGAACTGGCAAACAAACTGTTCATAAAATTTTGAATGTTAGAATTCCAAAAGGTGTAAAAAACGGTAAAAAAATAAAAATTGCAAATGAAGGCAACAGAGGTTATAATAGTTGCGGAGATTTGTATATTATCGTCAACGTTAAGGAAGATGAATACTTCAAATTCGATGGACTAAATGTTGAAGCAGAAGTCGCAATTACTCCATTTGAAGCAGTACTCGGTGCTTTTATAGAAATTGAAACACTTTTTGGGACTGTTTCAATGAAAATTCCTAAAAATACTTCATCAATGCAAAAACTAAAACTCAAAGGTTTAGGCATCGAAGAAAATGGTAAAAAAGGCGACATGATAGTAACAGTAAGAGTTGAAACTCCGAAAAATATCTCCGAAGAAGAGTTAATACTATACAAGAAACTTCAGGCAATAAATAATGTCGATATCAGGAGAAAACAAAGTTAAAATTAAGGAAATCTTTGCATCTGTGCAAGGAGAAGGTCCTTATGTTGGTTGTGAACAAATTTTTGTTAGATTTTGTGACTGCAACCTAAATTGTAATTATTGTGATACAGATTTTAAAGGTGAAAAAGAATATACAGCAAACTCACTTAAAGAACATATTGAAAAATATGATTTATCTACGGTTCATTCCTTGTCCTTAACTGGCGGTGAACCGTTAATTTTTAGTAAATTTTTAAACGAATTCTTACCTCTGGTTAACGTAAAGAAATATCTTGAAACAAATGCAACCTTGTGGAAAGACCTTGAGAAAATTGAAAAACACATTGACATAATTTCTGCTGACATAAAACTTCCGTCATCAACAAAAATCAAGCCACTCTGGACTCTGCATGACAAGTTTTTTGAAACAGCAAAAAAATATAACAAAGAAATTTTTGCAAAAGTTGTTTTTAACGACGAAATTACAGAGGATGAAATAAAAAACTGCATTCAACTCGCAAAAAAACACGAGCTTGAGCTAATTCTTCAGCCCCAAACAAAAAACAACGAAATTCTCCCTAAATCAACCTCAAAGGTTTTTGAGCGATTTTTGTCAGAATACAACCACACACGTCTTATACCCCAAGTTCACAAATATCTCGGGATAGAATAAGATTTTAGGCAACCGCCATAAAGTTTCCACCGCAAGAGGCAGCAGCCTTTCCTGCTTGTGCCATGGTGTGGATTATATCTCCAAAACCAAAGTTTCTGTTTATCCCTGGAGTCTTATCCTTTGCAAATAAGCTCTTGTTCAAGTAATTTGGTCTTGAAGAGTATGCATTTTGAATATTGTAGTTGTTATTTCCGTTTCCGGATACACCTTGTACTGCCACTTTATCAATCCTTTTCTCTTATACTACTTACTTAAAAACATGTTTAATGATGAAATTTCAAAAGTAAAAAATATTTTTACCATTCTTTACATTTCTAAACATGACACTCCTTTCTCTACATGTACATCGACATAAATTTCTTAAACTTTAATTTGCGTTACTTTTTTTAACAAAAATTCTGTATTATAATAACAATGCAATGATTTTACAGATATTATCAGAATATTTAGAGTTTGCAGAAATTGAGAAAGGGCTTTCTCCAAACACAATAGAGGCATACAGAAGGGATTTATCTGATTTTTTAAAAAATATAGATGACATCAATTCTGTTAGCAGAATGCAAATTAGCGGATATATTAGAAATTTGCGAGAAAACAATTATGAGCCTTCAAGTATTACAAGAAAAATTGCATCATTGAGAGGATTCTTTAAGTGGCTTTGTGCAAACAATTATTGCAAAAATAACCCAACACTTACATTAGAACAGCCAAAAAATCCAAAACATTTACCAAAGGTTATTTCAATTAGCGAAATTGAAGAGATACTAAATGACGGTTTAAGCCTGTTACAAAAGCTTATAGTAGAATTACTTTACGGTTGTGGGCTTCGTGTTTCTGAACTAACAAATTTGTCTTTGAATGACATTGACATCAACGCAAAATTTTTGAAGTGCAATGGAAAAGGCTCAAAAGAAAGACTTGTACCTCTCGGGAAAAAGGCAATAAAGGCTTTAAATAATTACCGTGAGCAAAGAGATTTTTTATGTAAAAAATTCGATATAAATTCCAAAAAACTTCTAATAAATGAGCACGGAAAATTTGTTACAAGGCAAGAGGTTTATTCATTTATACATGAGCAAGGGAAAAAAATTCACAAAAATATCTCGCCACACACTCTTCGTCACTCTTTTGCGACACATCTACTTGAAAATGGTGCAGATTTGAGGATAGTACAAGAATTGTTGGGACACAGTGATGTTGCTACGACACAACTTTATACACATATCAGCAAAAAACGTTTGAAAGAAGTTTATTTTTCAATCAATGGGGATGAATAATGAAAAGAGATTTTATACTTGCCTCTGGTTCACCCAGAAGAAAAGATATTTTAGAAAAAGCCGGATTTAAATTTGATATCATAAAATCAAATTATGATGAAAAAATGGATAATCTTGACTTTTCAGTTTCAAAAATAGAACTTAATGCACAAAAAAAAGCACAAGATGTTGCAACTCGATACCCAGATGAAACGATATTGAGTGCTGATACAGTTGTTGTACTCGATAATCATATTTTTGGAAAGCCAAAATCAAGAGATGATGCCTACGAAATGTTAAAAAATTTGAGTGGAAAAACACACTTTGTACTTACAGCCATCTGCTTGATATCAAATAAAAAGATTTACACAACACATACAAAGACAGACGTAACATTTAATCAACTTTCTGACAAAATGATATATGATTATATAGACAATTTTAAACCTTATGACAAAGCTGGAGCTTACGGCATACAAGAACTTCCACCAAATTACGTCAAATCAACAAATGGTGACATCGAAACAGTCATAGGTTTATCATCAACAGCCGTTAAAGAATTATTAAGAAATATTAAATAATGTCATTTTTTATTAAAGTTTTTTATAAAACTTACCGATATACGACATGTATTATAAAATGTAAGGAAAAATAACGTGTCGTATCAAACAAAATTAGTAATGTGCAATATGCTTCGTTTGATGAACTTGAAGGATGAACAAGCTCTTACTAAAGCTATGAATAATGAAACAGAAGCTACAAGTAAGATAACAGACCTTGCAAGAGATTACAGAGATGCGAAGAAAAACATCAATGCTGAATATGAATATGACGATGTCGAGCGTGAACAGAAAATAGAAGAGATTGAGGATCAATACAAACTCGATCTTGCAGAGCTTAACGAATGGCAAACTGAAATTGATAATGAGAAAGTTGAAAAGCAAACCGTTATAGCTAAACGTGAAGACATGATAGATATGTATGAAGAAGAAATGCCTGAAGAAATCAAGAAGGATCATACATACGGCTACAATTAGAAGTAAAGAGAGAGAGTTTTCAAAAAAAGAGGCTTTATGCCTCTTTTTTTTGTATATATTTTTTGTATATAATAATTTTATGAAAAATGATAGAAAACTTACGGCATTTATCGTACCAACAGGAATTGGAGCAAATATCGGCGGATATGCGGGTGATGCAGGGTTTTGGGCAAGAAGATTTGCAAAATATTCTGACCTAATAGTTAACCCAAATGTTGTTAATGCAGGTTGCTTTTCTGCTATAACAGAAAATATGCTCTACGTTGAAGGTTACTCACTTGACGAGTTTTTCAAAGGGAATTTGTATTTGAAAAAGCCTATAAAAAATAAGGTTGGAGTAATTTTTGACAAATCTATTCCAAAAGATGTTTTAAATATACACATAAACACTTTAAATGCAGTAAGGGTTGTCTATGATATAGATATAATTTATGAAACAACACAAGAGGCTGTTGGAGTTGAGTTTTACGTTGATGAAACTAAGATATCAACTGGATTGGTAAACAATACAGAAACTATTTTAAATTGTGCAAAAGAATTAAAAAGCAAGGGTGCAGATGCACTTGCAATCGTTTGCAGATTTGACGAGGACACCTTAAATGATGATTACGAAAATGGGGTAGGTGTTGACCCAATAGGTGGTGTAGAAGCCATAATCTCACACTACATATCAAAAGAAATGCTAATGCCTGCTGCACATGCACCAGCATTTGATGATTTTTCTATTTCAACAAATCTCGTCAACCCAAAATCTGCTGCTGAATATATTACTCCTACATTTTTGCCTTGCATTTTAATAGGATTAGCAAATGCACCAAGACTTACAAAAGAAAAGTCAGTAGACACGATATCAATAGACGATTTGGATTATTTGATTATGCCATACAATTCATTAGGTGCAGTTCCTGTATTTGAAGCGTTAAAGAGGAAAATCCCCGTTTATGCAATCGCTGAAAACACAACTGTACTTGATGTAACAAAGAATAATTTACATCTTGATGATATAATAGTGACTGACAGCTACCAAAGTTGTTTGGAGTTAATTGCAAGATGAAGGCATACTTTTTTTACGGAGATGAAGAATTTTTAATTGAGAGAGAAATCAACAGTATGAGAGAAAAGCTGCTTGATAAAAACTTCTCGACAATGAACTATAAAACAATAAGCAATCCTTCTTATGCGGATTTTATATCAATATTGAGAACCCAACCGATGATGTTCGGAAATCAAATGATTGTTATAAACATAGAAAAATATTTTACACAAACCTTTGAGGACAAAGAGATAAATGAAATGTCAAAAGCGTTAGATAATATAGCTGATTCCTTGTACATTGTTTTTGTTTATAACCTACCTCGAAATGAAAATAAAAAATTAGATTCAAGAAGAAGAATCTACAAACTCCTCATGCAAAAGACCGCAACTACGGAATTTGCCTCAATAAAATCATACAATGTTGATGCCTTATCAAAATTTATAAATTCAGAAGCGAAAAAAAATGGGGTTACAATGGAAGTTAAGGCTGTTCAAAAACTAATTGAACAAGTTGGAAATAATCTCAGAGATTTGTCTAAAGAAATTGAAAAACTTGTTCTTGCCGCTTACCCACAAAAAAAGATAACCGAAAAAAACGTAAAAGATATTTGCGTTACAAATGAGGACTTATTTGCTTTTTCTGACATTTTATTTAAAGGTCAAAAAGCTCAAGCGCTAAAAGAATTTAGAAAACTTTGCGACAAAAAGCATCCACTTGAGATAATTTCAGCTCTACAAACCATGTTACGCAAAACAATAATCACAAAACTAAACGAAAAAAAACTCTCAACTTTTGATATTGCAAAACTCACAAATCAAAATGAGTTTGTTGTAAAAAAAACATTAGAAAAGTTTAAAAATACTCCGTTAACCGACCTTGTAAAACTAAAAAGGAATATTGCAAATGCAGAATATAATATAAAGTCAGGGCTATCTTTAAACGTAAATGAAGAAATAGAATATGCATTTTTAAAATAAAAAAAAACGGGACTTTGCCCGTTTAAACCATTTTACCCTTTTCCTTATTAAATCGACTATGCAATGAAGTTTTGTCCCATCCAGCTTGCTCCGTGGAAGAATGATTCTGTAATTATTGACTTCATTGTCATTGTTTTAACATCTGTTGTTTGTTGAGCGTTGATTGTTTCTGCCATTTTTTTATATCTATCAGCAACTGTTTGACTAAAAACGAATTTTTTCATCTCTTTTCTTTCCTCAATCTCTACTCTTATATAAAGTTTTTATTTCAAAAAAAATTGCTTTTTTGTTTTCCAAAAAAGCAATTTTCCTTAACATAACTTAACAATGAGTTTTAAACCGCTATTTATATTGAGTTTTAGCTCAAAGAATTTTCAAATTCAGCTAAAGCATCATCAATAAGTTTTTCATCATCGCCCAAGCCACCTTGTGCAAAATCAGGACGACCACCGCCTCTGCCATTACATTTTTTTGCGATTTCAGAAACAATTTTTCCTGCGTTAAACTTATCTGTTAGAGATTTTGAAACTCTAACAATTATTGTAGCTCCAGAAACTATTACTATAATAGAATTTTCATTCAAATTACCCAACATTTCCACACCTTCTCTCAAGGCTTGAGTATCAAATTTCTGAATTTTTTTAACTAAAATTTTTCCAAAAGAAGTATCTTTTAGAACAAAAGATTTGAAAAGTGTTTTAGCTTGAAGAGATTTAAGGTTTGTAAGTTCTTTTTGTAGTTCTTTATTTTCCTCCTGCAATTTAGAAATACGTTCCAAAACCTCTTCTGGTTGTGCTTTAAAATGTTTTGCAATTTGATTAAGTTCTTCATCTTTTTTATTCAAATAGTTGATAGCTTCTTCACCTGCAATAGCTTCAATTCTTCTTGTACCAGCAGCAATAGCACTTTCAGAGAGAATTTTAACAAGTCTTAAATCGGCACTGTTTCTTGCATGAGTTCCACCGCAAAATTCTTTTGAAACTTCACAATTTTCTTTACCAATACAAACAACTCTAACCGTGTCACCATATTTTTCACCAAACAAAGCTGTAGCACCAGTCAATTGAGCTTCTTCAAGCGACATAACTTTAGTATTAACTTCAAGTTTTTCAGCAATTTCATTATTGATAATATTTTCAACAGATTTTAATTCATCAGCACTAACTGCACGTGAAAAAGAAAAGTCAAAACGAGTTCTATTCTCTTCAACTTGAGAACCAGCTTGTTTAACCTCATCACCTAAAACTTTAACCAAAGCAGCTTGTAAAAGGTGAGCTGTTGTGTGGTGAAGTCTAATATTTTCACGTCTTTTAACATCTATTTTTGCATGAACACATTCTGGAATTTGTTCAGCTCTACATCTGTGAACATACAAATCATTAACTTTGAAAGTAGTAAGAACTTCGACATCATTCAAATATCCACTATCACCAACCTGACCACCACATTCTGCATAGAAAGGGGTTTTATCAAGAATTACATCGGTTAGTCCATTTTCTACCGGAACGGTTGCAAGAACTTTTGCATCACATTCATTTTCTTCATAACCAACGAATTTAGTTGCTCCGAATTTCTTTTCGAGTTCAACATAAACCAAATCGTCAGTTAAGCTGATTTTTTGAGCTGCAGCCTTTGCTCTATTTTTTTGTTCAGCCATTTCACGATTAAAACCTTCTACATCAACAGAAAGTCCACTTTCTTGAGCAATTTCTAAAGTTAGTTCCATTGGAAATCCGTAAGTATCATAGAGTTTAAAAGCATCTTTCCCAGAAATATTTTCCTTTTTTGAAAGTAAATCTTCAAGAAGTTTGTACCCTCTATCAAGAGTGAGTTTAAATCTTTCTTCTTCTGCAAGGATAACTTGTTTAATTTTTTCCTTATTTTCAATCAAATCAGGGTATGTTTCACCGTACATATCTACAACTTTATCAACAAGTTTGTGTAGAAATGGAAGTTCCAAACCAAGCATTTTACCATGTCTTAAAGCTCTTCTTGTAATCATTCTCAAAACATAACTTCTACCTTCATTTGCAGGAAGAACGCCGTCGTTTATGAGGAATGTTACGCAACGAGCATGGTCAGTGATAATTCTCAAAGAGATATCAGTTTTTTCACTTTTTTTATAAGGAACATTTGCCATAGCGGAAACTTCATCAAGAATTGGCTTTAAAAGGTCAGTTTCAAAAGTTGATTCCTTGCCCTGACAAACCATTGTAATTCTTTCTAACCCCATACCAGTGTCGACATTTTTCTTATCAAGTGGGGATTGATTTCCTTCTTCATCTTGGAAAAGCTCTGTGAATACCAAATTCCAGATTTCAACCCATCTGTCGCATTCGCAAGTATCTATTCCGCAATCATCACTACATTTTAAATGTTCACCTAAATCATAATGAATTTCAGAACAAGGACCACAAGAACCGGTTGCCCCAGGAGGACCCCAGAAATTGTCTTTTTTTCCTTTTCTTTTTATTCTATCTGGAGAAACGCCAACATCGTTAACCCAAATATCATAAGCTTCATCGTCTGTTTCATAAATAGTTACCCAAAGTCTGTCTTTGTCTAACTTCAAGTAATTTGTAATAAAATCCCATGCCCATGGAATAATTTCTTTTTTATAATAATCTCCAAAAGAGAAGTTGCCCAACATTTCAAAAAAAGTATGGTGGCGTGGAGTTCTTCCAACATTTTCAATATCTGAATCTTTACCACCGGCTCTTGCACATTTTTGGCAAGATGTAGCTCTTGCAGGAGAAAATTTTGGTTCTTCAAGTCCCAAATAATAAGGCATAAACTGTAACATACCTGCAGTTGTTAAAAGAACAGTAGGGTTGTCTGGCACCAAACTTGAGCTCTTTACCAAAGTATGATTATGTTTATTTTTAAAGTAGTCTAAATATAATTTTCTTATTTCATTTCCGCTTAACATTCTTTTCTCCTTAAAAAAATTTTCGATAAGTAAATTATACCCCAAAAATTTTTGATAAATACTGATATTTTTAATGTATAATGGTAAACGGAGAATTGTGTATGAAAAAGAAAATTTGTCTTTGTTCTGATGATCCGACGGATTGGTTTGGCAAAGTAAGAGAACTTTTTGAAAAGAAAGATTGCGAATTTAAGGCGTATCCGGAAATCTCACTTGAGGAGGCTGATAAGATATTTTACTTTAATATGCCGTCAGAAGTTAAATATCCAGAAAAATCTTATGTTTGGATTGCGGAACCTCCAGTAATTTTTAAAAGGAATTTCAAAAAGGATAAATTTAAATTTTTCAAGAAAATTTTTACATGGGATAAAACCCTTATTGACGGCAAAAAGTTTATAAAACTAAACTATCCACAAAATTTTCAAAACATAGATTTTGATCTAAGTAAAAAAGAAAAATTACTATGCCTTGTCGCAAAAAATAAAAGTTCAAATCGTGAAAATGAGTTATTTAGTGAAAGAGCAAAAGCAATTATTTGGTTTGAAAAATTTGCTGCAAATGATTTTGACTTATACGGTAAAGATTGGGATTTAGGGATTTCTCTCAATTTAGGATTTATAAAATATGGAAAATATTTTCCAAAATGTTATAGAGGATGTGTAGAAAAGAAGGACAAAGTTGTAAGAAAACATAAGTTTTCTATTGCTTATGAGAATTGGTACAATGACAGAGGATATATAACAGAAAAGATTTTCGATTGTTTTAATGCATCAAATGTACCGATATATCTTGGTGAAAAGAACATCGAAAAAGTAATTCCAAAAGATTGTTTTATAGATAAAAGAGATTTTAAAAACTACAAATCACTCTATGAGTACATAAAAAATATGGACGATTCAACATATATTGAGTATTTGAAAAATATAGATAAGTATATAAAATCTGATAATGCAAAAGAATTTACAACAGAAGTATGGGCTAATACAATTGTTAATGAAATATTGTCTGAATAGGTGAAACCAAAACAGGAAATATAAGAATGGGTGAAGATTTAACTTTATTTGAGGATAAACAAATTAGACATATTTATGATGAAGGAAAAGAATAATATTATTTTTCTGTTGTAGATATTGTTGCTATATTGATTGATAAAGATTATCAATCGGCAAGAAAATACCGGAATAAATTAGCACAACGTTTGCGTAATGAGGGTTCTGAGCAAACGGTGACAAATTGTCACCCCCCTTAAAATGCAAACTGCTGGTGGCATGCAAAAAGTTAATTGCGCAGATGTAGAAGGCATATTTAGAATAATCCAGTCTATTCCGTCAAAAAAAGCTGAACCTATCAAACAATGGTTAGCCAAAGTTGGACAAGAGCGAGTTCAAGAGATGGCAGACCCTTCAAAAGCGATTGATAGAGCAAGAGAAACTTACCAGAAACTTGGTCGTTCTGAAAAGTGGATTCAGCAAAGAATGACAGGACAAGAAACCAGAAATAAATTGACGGATTATTGGAAAGAACATGATATTAAAGAGGGTTATGCTATTTTAACGAATATTATTCACCAAGAATGGTCTGGATTGTCAGTAAAAGAACACATGAAATGATTCTTTGTAACACTTGCTTTGATTATTTAGTATTTTTTAGGCTTTTTGGTGCAACAAAATAAAATCGTACTTTTGTTACATTTTTAGTGCATGTATATAAACTTTAATAAAAATATGTTATAATAAAGTTTAAGCAATTAAACTTAACTAAGGGTGATTTATAATGAAGGAATACCAAGCAGGAACATATATTTTACACAACGGCTACAAGCCATTCAATCCGTCTTTTATCAATGATGATATAGATTGGAAGTTGGATGAACTTGCTCCATTATTGCAAGACGCCAGTCTTTGGCTTGGTAAATTGAATTCTTACGCTGATTTGATTCCTAATATTGAATTTTTTATAAAAATGTACGCAACAAAAGAAGCCACAAACTCAAACAGAATTGAAGGCACAAGAACAACATTTGATGATGCTATTTCGCCTGTTGAACAAATTAGACCTGAATTTCGTGACGATTGGCATGAGGTTCAAAACTATATTCAAGCCATAAATTACTCTATTGAAAGATTAAATGAATTGCCTATTTCAATGAGGTTAATTAAAGAGGCTCATAAAATTTTGTTGCAAGGCGTTAGAGATGAACACAAAACTCCAGGAGAAATTAGAAAAACACAAAACTGGATTGGTGGTTCTTCACTTCAAGATGCATTTTTTATTCCGCCTGAACCTAATATGTTATCAGATTTATTGACTGATATTGAAAAATTTTTGCACAACGAAAACTTGCAAGTGCCTGAAATAATAAGAGCCGGCATTGTTCATTATCAATTTGAAACAATCCACCCCTTCTTAGACGGAAATGGTAGAACGGGTAGACTCTTGATTATTTTATATTTGATAAGCGCAGGATTATTGAATAAACCAGTTTTATATATTTCAGACTTTTTTGAAAGAAACAGAATGTCTTATTATGATTCGCTTTCAATGGTTAAACAAACAAATAATATTACTCAATGGCTAAAATTCTTCTTAAGTGGAGTTATTGAAACCTCAAAAAATAGTATCAAAACTTTTGAAGAAATCATAAAACTTAAGAATAAAGTTGAAAGCAAACTTGAGAAAATTGGTAAAAAAGCAACAAATGGAGAAAAATTGTTAGAGTTATTATATTCTCAACCAAAAGTCAATGCACAAATAATATCTAATGAACTTAATCTTTCAATTGTTACAGTAAATAGTTTACTAAAAACCTTTGTTGAAATTGGTATTTTAGAAGAAAAAACAGGTATGAGCCGTAATCGTTATTATGCATTTGAAGATTATATTAAAATATTTAGATAATATTCCAATATTAAACTTTGACGCTTGTTAAATTTCATAAATTATCGCACCATAAATTTGTATTTATCGTACCATAATGGAACGATTTTACAAGTTATTTTGATAAAAGTGTATTTAGAATACATTTCCACTTTGTACTTTTGTATATCCTTAGGATTTAGATAAAATTTCATTAGTTATTGCTTCAATATATTTTGTTTATTTATTTCACATACAAAAATAATGTCGGAGAAGGGACTTGAACCCTCAAGAATTTCTTCATACGCACCTGAAACGCACGTGTTTACCATTTCACCACTCCGACATTTTTGAAAATCATTATATTACAAAATTTGTCTTTCCTTTTAAAAGAAATAAAATATATTATTAAATTTATTGTAACATTATTGTAACATGTTTTTGTTATAATTAAAGAAATCATGCATATCTGCCGATAATTAAGGTAAGAATAAGGAAAGAAAGGTAGTCGAAAATGGGATTGGCAGCATCACAATCAAGATTTTTGCTTTTGACCGCTCGTCAAAACACTATTGAATCGAAATTGGTTTCACTCGGAAACCAACAACTTGCCTTGCAACGTAAGTCAATTATAAGAGAACAACAATACAATGAAGCATTAAATGCTCAAACTGTTACTTATAATGATCAACCGTTGTCTTATTCATCAATAATGCAACCAGCAACTTCTGGAAAACAAAAAATGCTTACAAACTCTGCTGGTGCAGTTATGTTAACCACAGCTAAAGCTGCAGATTTGGGCTTGGGCGGTTACGGTTCTGGTTCAGATTTTACCAAAGTTTGGTCTTCTCAAGATGATTTCGTTAATCACTTTGTACCAGGATATAGCTCATCTTCTTCAAGCAATTCTGGAAATACTTCTTCATCAGCTTACAAATATGATGATTCAGTATTAAATAATGTTTTTGTTTCTGCTTCATCTGCGACTGTTGCAGGTATTCAAGGTTATGAAGCTGGAACAACTCTTGAGTACGCTATGGGTACTCAGCAAGATTGGACAACCGCTATGGCTTGTATTTATACATTGGATAAATATCAATACACTGATTCAAACGTACATGCCGTAACAAATAGTTTTGTTGCAGATTCTGTTGAACAAATGTCATTAGCAATGATAGATTCTTTAGGCTCTACTGATGCTATAAACAAAGCTGCTGAATATGCTGCAATGAAAACTCAAGAATATTACAAAAATGCAGGTATAGATGTTTCAAATAGTGACATAAAAAAACTTGCAGAAGATGCAGAAAAGAATAATGGCAAATTAAATACAACGCAAATATTGGTTGGAACTGCAGATTATACTGTTACAACTACGACAGGTATTACTCAAGGTAGCGACTCACAAACATCAATGACAATGACTACATATAATGGTAAAGAAGTTTACATCAATACCGCTCAATTATCAGCAGTATTCTTGAACTACTTTGATGTTGCAATGATGAATGCTGTAGGATCAGATGATGCTAAAGCAAGAGCCGAAAAACTTGAAAAACAAATTCTTCAAAATTCAGACCAAGTTGGATTGAGAAATGACCTTGCAAAAACTGGATATTCTTACACAACTGGAAATGAAGAAAACCCATTTGCTTTTGAAGTTGATACTTGGAACAAGAGAATTGATGCAGGTGAAATCACTGGTGAAAAACAAACTGCATTGTCTGTTCCAAAAGGTGGAAACCTCGTTAAAGGTGGAGTAACCACAAGTTCTGTAAATGTTGGTGCTGGACAATCAACATACGTTGATATCTATACAGACACTAAACAAAATACAAAACAAGGTTATTTCGATCTTGAATATGTAGGCGATGTTACAGATGCAAACGGCAATACAATGAGCCGTTACAAAATTACAAACAAATCAACTACATCAAGACAATTCTCTTTCCTCAGCTTATCAACAGCAGGAAATCAAGGTTCTTCAATTGTTGGTAAATATGGAGATCAAGAGTTGTTAAACGAAGATAAAATGAACTCAACTGCTGGGGTTTATGGTAATACTTCAAACACATTAGCTTCAACTCAAACAGCTGCCGTTGAATATTACAAGAGCTTGTACAACGCTATGGCAACAGGTGGATGGAGCAGAAATTCTTCACTTACTGATCCAGACTACCTTAACCAACAAATGCTCTATGGAAACATTGTTTTGAACGAATTTTCAAATAATTCTTCTTGGAAAGCTTTGTCAATGAGTGATTCAAAATCAGGATTAAACATTGAAGAAAACAAAGAAGCTGTAGAAAAAGCAAAAACAGAATATGAAATGGATAAAAACAGAATAGATTATCAATCTAAATTGATAGAAAACCAAACATCTACTCTACAAACAGAACTTGATGCTATAACAAATGAACAAGATTCTGTAAAATCAATCATAGAAAATGAAATGGCGAAATTTTCACTATTCCAAAATGCATAAAATAGTGAAAACATAGCAAAATAAAGCAACAACACCGGCATTATTAAAATGTCGGTGTTGTTTTAATACATTTTTCTATAAAATAGTCCTTAAATTTTCAATATCATACAAAGGAATATTAAAAAGTCCGTTATTCTTTTCAAAATCAGACAACGATGTTCTAATAGATTTTTCGGGTTCATATTTTTGTCTGAAACTTTTTAAACTTTTTGCCTGCAGATTTATTGTAGCCTTTGCTTCAACTGGTATAATATTATTTTTATATTGTATTAAAAAATCTAACTCAGCTCGATTGTTTGCCCAATAAAAAACTGGTAAATCATTTAAGAGTTTTAATTCCTGCAAAACATACTGTTCTGTAATTGCGCCATTATATTCATTAAACAACTTATCATTTTCTAAAAGAGAATGTACATCCAAATTCGTCATTGCACAAAGTAATCCAACATCAACTAAAAATAATTTGTATGATGAAACATCCTCAAAAGCTTTCAAAGGCATATTTGGTTCTGTTACTTTTGAAACTTTGTGAATTAAACCCGAATCAATAAGCCAATTAAGAGAGATTTCAAAATCTTTTGCTCTTGCTCCTTGTTTAATTTTTCCATAAATGCATTTTTTATTTTCCTTGATAAGCTGTGAAGGTATTGCATTCCATAACAAACGTGTTCTTTCAACCTGTTCCAGAGGAATATGTTTTGAAAAATCTCCTTCATAATCACTCAAAATATTTCTTTGAATTTTTCTTACTAAATTATAATCTTGATTTTGTGAAAAAGATAAAACTGCTTTTGGCATACCTCCTACATAACAATACCGACGTAGCAAATCAATAATTCTTTCCTTAAAAACTTTTTGCATATCAAAATCATTTTTATCGATAATCTCCAAAATTTGATTTTCATTCACTGCAAGTAAAAATTCCTTAAAAGATAAAGGATACAAATTTAAGTATTCAACTTTTCCAACAGGAAAACCTGTACCTTGGTGATGTGCAACTCCAAGCAAGCTGCCTGCTGCTATAATGTCATACTCAGGAGCATTTTCAGAAAAATACTTTAAAGATGTTAACGCTAAAGGATTTTCTTGAATTTCATCAAAAATAATCAAAGTATTCTTCGGTGTAATCTTAAAACCAACCTCAATATTTAACCCATCAATTATTCTTTTAACATCAAAATCTTTTTGAAATAAAATGTTAAGACGAGGATTACTATCAAAAGAAAGATATGCAACTTTTTTATAATGTAATTTTCCAAATTCTTTCATAATCCAAGTTTTTCCAACTTGTCTTGCACCTCTAACAATAAGAGGCATGTGGTTTGGCGAATTTTTCCAAGCTACTAAATCTTTTATTACATATCTGTACATTGGCTAACTCCTTATAAAAGAATTATACCACATAATACATTTTTTCGCTCGACTTTTTGCATAATCAGCTGCATTTTCTGCACGACTTTTTGCGCAACCAACTGCATTTTCCGCACGACTTTTTGCATAATCAGCTGCATTTTCTGCACGACTTTTTAAAATATTTATCTTAATTTATGATTTCTTAAATAAACCTTTTATGCTCTCAAATAAAGTAGGCTTAATTTCTTTCAATGCTGTAACTTCTTTAAATGGTACCTCAACCGGCTGCGTCGTTCTTTTATATTCAACTTCAGGGTAACCAAAAAGCATTACATACGCTATTTCATGTGTATATGGAATATCAAGCATCTTACCCAACTGTGGAACAAATTTTAATGCATAGTATGCTAATCCACACCAACAAGTTCCAAGTCCAAGAGATTTTGCATACAATTCAAAATATGATAGTGCAATTATTGGATCAACATCTTTACAAGGAGCTTTCTTTGAAGTTGATACTACAACAAGATGTGGAGCACCTCTAAATATTATGTCTTCACCATTTAATATTGCATTAGTATATCTCTCATAACTTTTAGCAACACTTTTTATGGTTTTATTGGAAACTATTTTAATTATTGTACTATTTACAGTTTTTCTTAATTTATCCATAACTTCAACATTATCAATTACAGAAAAATGTAAACCATGATTGTTAACTCCAGTAGGTACATAATCAATCATTTTTTTCAATTTTTCAATCACGTCAGCTGAAACATTCTCTCTCTTATAATGTCTTATACTCTTTCTTTCCTTAATTAGTCTTAAAATTTCATCTGAGTTAAAGTTGTTTGTTGCAGGCTCGCTATCTTCCGGATTTTTGTTAAATATGGAAATTGCACCCACCGGACAAATTGATAGACAGTGTTGGCACTTAGTACATGATTTTTCTCTCTCTTCTATTGTTGTAGGAATTTTATTCTCATTGAAAGTTATGATTTTGGGCATGCAATCTTTTACACATAATCCACAATGTATACATTTATTTTCATCAACTTTAAAATTTAAACTCATCTTCTTCTCCTTATTTTTTATAATTATATCAGAAAAAATCCAGATATCATCGCTCTTGTGTTCATATTATTCAAATATAAATTAACATTTAATATAAAATATTAAGTGTATTGTAAACATTTATTGCAAAGTTATTACATGACTAACAAAAAAAAAATTTCACGTGTTATATTCATCTTGTTACAAAGATAGTATGAATAAGGAAGAAATTTATGAGAATTACCCCTATTAACAGTTACTCCAACAAAGTAAATTTCAAAAGTAGAATGATATTTGATATAGGTGCCAGCGATCCAAGAGCATCAATGAAGATAAAATATCAAGATAATAATGGCAAAGATTTGTTTATGTACAAAGATTTTGTAAACGATACAACAAAAGGATTTGACAACAATCACGATTTCGTTTCAAAAATCGCAAGAGCATTAGACATTGGATCAATTTTAGACAAATCAATTGCTTCAAAGGAAAAACAACTTGCAGATAAAAATTTGCCAAGTGCAAGACGTGAAGAAATTGAAAGTGGATTAAAAGAAGTTAAGGAAAAGAAAGCGATTTATGATGCTCAATCCCCAGAAGATAAAAAATTAACTGGTGTAGCATTGCTTCTTCCAGGAACAATTCAAGAGCATGTAGCTTTGTTTATGGCGAATATAAGAGATAAAAAGAAAAATTCACTTGTTGAAATTCAACTTGACGATGTGATAACAGAAGCAAAAAAACAAGGTAAAGTTCAATTTAGTGATGAATTCAATATTCACGATGATTTCATTCCTTGCAAAGACCTTGCCGGAACAGGTATGGGCATCGCACAAAAACTCGTTAATAACCCAGAATTTAAAGACAGAATTTCTGGTGGTTTATTTGCAGTTGGAGTTCAAACCGGTGGTGGCTTTGGTGCCGTTGATATTATGATTAAAGGCGATAAAAATTGCTCACCAGATGATTTGATGGTTGAAACAAGAACAAGTGAAGCAGGTCATGACTTATTCTTCGATAGAAAAACAGGAACAGAAAAAAGACTTGGCAAAATGGGTGCTTCTGTAAGTTCAGTTATCACAAACTTTGCAACAAAATTTGGAATTACAGATCCAGAGGCAATTAAAACTCTCGTTGCAACTGGTATGGCTCAAATTGCAACACAAAGGGAAGTTAAACTTGCAAACGAAAAAGATGCTGCTGCCATTAAATTACTTACAGAATCTGGCGATTACGAAATTGCATCTCACGATGCTAAATATAGTTTTGTAAAATTAAAACCAGAAAGTGAAGATAAGTTTAACGAAGCATCTAAATATGCAGTTGAATGCTATGCAGATACTCTTGCTTTGCACGCAATTACAAAAATAAACGGTGGTGCTAATTTGTACATCATATCTGGACCACTTGCAATGGGTATAAATAGCAGAGTTCAAGAAGATCCTAAACTTTTTGGCGGAAAAGGATTAAAAGATGTAATATTCAGATTTATTGACGAAAGAATCAGCAATGATGTTACTTGCGGAATCTTAAGAAAGGCAAATAGATTTGACATCATCTGTGAAAAAGCAATGAGTATTGCAGATAACACTTGCGGTGGAGCATTATTGCTAAGCGACAAATTAAAAACATTTGCAAGACGTGGGGAATGGTTGGAACTTCCAATTAAAGCCTTGAAAAACGCAACTAAATCAGTTTAGTGACTAAAAGTTATAAATTAAAGGCGGACATCATTTTGATGTCCGCCTTTAATTTACTAATATTCTTAAGCTGCATTAAGCAATAGCTTGTTTCTTTCTTTTCTTATCAAGAACACTTTCGTATGATGTATCAGTATTGCCTGTTGAAGATGTAACGGTAGTTGTTGAAGTAGTTGTTTTCTTTTCTTCATTTTTGTCATCGCCATCATCTTTACTTCTAAGACCTTGAACTCCGTCATAAATTGCTTTACCTGCACTTGCCAATGATTGGACATCATCGCCATATTTGCTCTTGAGTTCTTTTGCTTTATCAACTCCTGCTTTAAATTTGTCTTTTAAGCTTGCGCCTTTAGAAGCTTTGTCTGCTCCATCAGCAGCTTTACCAGCTCCATCTGCAACCTTTCCTGCTGCATTTCCAGCTCCATCAGCTGCTTTTTCTGCTGCGTTTTGAGCTGCATTTTGAGCTGCAGCCTGACCTGCTTCAGTAGCTTTAGCCGCAGTTTCAGTACCTTTAGTTGTTGCTTCTGTCACATTTGCCATATTTTCTTTAGCTGCATCTTTTGCTGTATTAGCTGCATCTTTTGCTGTATTAGCTGCATCTTGCGCATTTTTAGCTGCTGTAAGTGTTTCTTTAGATGATGCAAATGCATCTTTCATTCCGCCAATACCACTTGCCATTGCACCTGCACCTGATGCAAGGTTAGTAGCTGCGCCAATAAGACTCTTATATTCACCATTTGCAACAGCACTAATTGTTTGACCAGCACCTTGTGTTACTTTACCAGTACCATAAACAGTTTGACCTACTGGTATCATTGCGGTTCCAACAGCTACACAATATGGATTAGCCATTTTCGTAAGAATTTTACCTGTTACTTTTATAGAAGTTCCAGCATAAGAAGTGATTTCACCTACTTGTGCCATATTGTCGCCAAATTCTTCTCTTTCTTGAGAATCATCTTTGCTATCTTCTATAATTTGTTCATTCGTAATTACTGATTGTTGAGCTGTAACTTGAGCAGCTTTACCTGTTTCAGTTTTTTGTGCAACACTTTGAGATAATGTAGCTTCTTCTTCTACCTTGGTTTGAATTTCTTCTGAAGTTGTAGTCATAGCTTCTTCAATTTCACCAATAGCGGCACTTATATCTGCAACCTGAGCTGACAATTCTTCCATCTCTGCTGACAAACCATCAAGTTCACCTTGAAGCGCTGCAACTTCTTCTGGAGTTGCATCTGGATCATTTGCTAAAGCTTCCATTTCTGCTTGCTTAGCATCAAGTTCTTCTTGTTTTGCTTCAATTTGTTCTTGAATTTCTTCTAATTGAGCTTGAAGTTCTGTAACTTGTTCTTGCATTTGTTGCATAGAAGGTTCAGCTTCCTTCAACCAATTTGTAATTTCTGCACGACGATTATTCAATCCTGTGATGCCTGATGTTGTATCTTTGATTGTTCCAACTGCATCACTAAGAATACTAAATTGTTTATCTGAACTGCTGTGAGCACTTGACATTCTGCCGTCATAGTTATCATTTTCACCAGCGGTTTGCAATTCTTGACAATTAGCAGCTTGAGCTTCTCCCTCAGCTTGAGAAGCCTTACCTTCATCTGCCTTACGATAACAATCAGTCGTAGACAATTCTTTTTCTTGACCTGATGTAAAATCATAAGTCGCATTTTCAGAAATCTTTGCACTAAAACCAGCATCTTGTGATTTTTGCAATTTTTCTAATTCTTGAAGTTGTTTTAGATCCTGAACTCCGGACGCTGCCACGCCACCTATTGCCATTTCAGATTCTCCTTATTTCTATTTTTTATAGTTCCCTTTTGCATGTATTAACGGCGGTTTCAGGGATTTTCTTTAAGTTTTCTTGAATTCAGTTTTACAAAACTTAACATTTTATTGCGCCTTAATATTAAGGTTATCGCTTTAACCAGTAACATGATTGTGCCCCATTATTAGGGATTTATAACAATATATGTTTAAAAATTTACAATTCTATGATATTATTCGTTATATGAAAAAGTTTGTTGAAAAAGCTATGGTTATGTCTGCGGGAGTTGGGTCAAGATTAAGTCCGCTTACGGATAAAATTCCGAAGCCTCTTGTGCCTATTGTAAACAAACCTGTTACAGATATATTACTCGAAAGATTACACAATGTAGGTATCAACGATGTCATTGCCAACACGCACTATATGGCTGACCAAATAATTAACCGATATTCTACGAATTCTTTGGGAATAAATTTTACATACATTCATGAAGAAAAGCTCTCTGGCACAGCTGGCGGAGTGAAGAAATGTCAATTCTTTTTCAAAAAAGATGAACCGTTTTTGGTTTTATCAGGAGATGGACTCTCTAACGTAAACTTTAACGAAATCATTGCATCTCACATAAAATCTGGTGCCATTATGACAATGGGCGTAAAACAAATTGCGAAGGAAGAAATTCCCAAATTTGGAGTTGTTGTTAGAGATGAAAATTGCTTTGTAAAAGAATTTCAAGAAAAACCTTCAATTGAGGAGGCAAAGAGCGATTGTATAAATACTGGAATTTATGTTTTCAACTATGAAATATTCAACTACATTCCAGAAAATACTTTTTACGATTTTGCAAAAAATGTTTTTCCGTCTTTGCTTGAGCATGGAGAAAAAATAAACACATACAATCTATCAGAATATTGGAGTGATATAGGAACTATCGACCAATACATAACATCGTCATGGGATTTGTTTGACGGTAAAATAGATGGAATAAAGTTAAAACCTCAAAACGGAAATTACGATACAAAAAAACGCAACATTATTGGTAAAAACTGCAAATTAAACGGTGCTGATTTGGAAAACTGCATTATTTGGGATAATGTTGAATTTGAAAAAGGGGTATCTCTTAAAAATTGTGTTGTTGTTTCCGATGTTAAAGTTAGAGAAAGTGCAGAAAACAAAGTAATAGGACAATAGTCTTTTACCTGTCACAGATGAAGTTTATGACAAGTTATAAGATGATTAAGTCTTTTTCTTGAATCATTCTTATCGAGAAATACTCAAAAATTCGGAGATAGTGGGATTCGAACCCACGGTGGAATTTCTCCCACACAGACTTTCGAGGTCTGCACCTTAAACCACTCGGACATATCTCCGCAAATTATTATAGTATAAAAATTTTTTCTAATTAGCATGCGGCACGGTTTAAAAACCGTGCCGCATTACTTGTTTTTCTTAATTACATTTATTTTTATTATTCTTTTCACACTATTGCATATTTGTATTATAATCTTATCGGATAAGAATAGTTTTCAATGATTTTATCATTGCTTTAATTTCAGACTTACAAGGAGGTCAAATGGGTAAAATAGAAATTACACAAGAAATCGAAAACAAATGTTGTGTATGCCGTGGGGTTAAAGGTGTTCCTGCACCAATTCCTCAAGAAGGCGAATGGACAAAATGTAAAGAAATAAAAGATATTTCAGGGTTAACTCACGGTTGTGGTTGCTGTGCTCCACAACAAGGTACTTGCAAATTAACTCTTAATGTTAAAGAAGGTATCATTCAAGAAGCTCTCGTTGAAACAATTGGTTGCTCAGGGATGACTCACTCTGCTGCTATGGCTGGTGAAATTCTTCCTGGTAAAACTATCCTCGAAGCTCTTAACACTGACCTTGTATGCGATGCTATCAACGTTGCTATGAGAGAATTGTTCCTTCAAATAGTTTATGGTAGAACTCAATCTGCTTTCTCTGAAAACGGATTGCCTGTTGGCGCTGGACTTGAAGATTTAGGTAAAGGACTTTGCTCTATGGTTGGTACTATCCACTCAACTAAACAAAAAGGAGTTAGATACCTTTCTCTTACTGAAGGTTATATCCTTAATCTTGGTTTAGATGAAAATGACGAAGTTATCGGTTACAAGTTCGTAAACCTTGGTAAAGTTATGGATGCCATCAAAAAAGGTGTTGATCCTAAGGAAGCTTACGAAAAGAATATCGGAACTTACGGAAGATTTGCTGATGCAGTCAAAGTTATCGATCCTCGTGAACAATAGTTAGTAATAATATTAAATAAGGAAAATAAATTATGACAGTAAAATTTGAAGGACAAGACAGACGTGAAGCTACCCTTAAGAAAGTTTTACCTGAATATGGTTTTAACTCTCTTGAAGAAGCTCGTGATTTATGTTTATCTAAAGGTATTGACGTGGATGCTATCGTTAAAGGTATTCAACCTATCGCATTTGACAATGCATCTTGGGCTTACACTTTAGGTTGCGCTATCGCTATTAAAAAAGGTATTAAAAACGCTGCTGATGCTGCTGAAGCTATCGGTTTAGGTTTGCAAGCATTCGCTGTTCCAGGTTCTGTTGGTGATACAAGAAAAGTTGGTATTGGACACGGAAACTTGGCTGCTATGCTTTTAAGAGAAGAAACTAAATGTTTCTGTTTCTTGGCTGGACACGAATCTTTTGCTGCTGCTGAAGGCGCTATCGGTATCGCTAAAAACGCTAATAAAGTTAGAAAAGAACCTTTAAGAGTTATCTTGAATGGTTTGGGTAAAGACGCTGCTTATATCATTGCAAGAATTAACGGATTTACTGCTGTTGAAACAGACTATGATTATAAAACTGGCGAATTAAAAATCACTAAAGAAACTCCTTTCTCTAAAGGTGAAAGAGCTGCTGTAAGATGCTACGGTGCTGATGATGTTAGCGAAGGCGTTGCTATTATGATTAAAGAAGGTGTTGATGTTTCTATCACTGGTAACTCAACTAACCCTACTCGTTTCCAACACCCTGTTGCTGGTACATACAAAAAATGGTGTGTCGAAAATGGTAGAAAATATTTCTCTGTTGCATCTGGTGGTGGTACTGGTAGAACTCTTCACCCTGACAACGTTGCAGCTGGTCCTGCTTCTTACGGTATGACTGATACTATGGGTAGAATGCATGGTGATGCTCAATTTGCAGGTTCTTCTTCTGTTCCTGCTCACGTTGAAATGATGGGCGTTATCGGTATGGGCAACAACCCTATGGTTGGTGCAACAGTTGCTGTTGCAGTTGCTGTCGAAAAAGCTATGGCTTAATTTCGAAATACTCAATTATAAAGAATGAGGCGGTTTCACAAAAATTTGTGAAACCGCCTCATTTATCTGATACCAAAATTCAAACTTTTAAATTATCTAACTTTTTTTGAATTTACATATCTTCCGTCATCATATTGAATATTATTATTTTTTGGTTCTGGGTGTAAGATTTGACCTCTAATTGAATCTCCACCTCTCTTACCTTTAGGAGTATGAAGTTCGCCATCTTTTGTCAAAAGTGAACTTGCTGTTATAATATTTGTATTTTTACCAGTTCTCTTTCCAGGATAGAAACCAAAATCAGAGTCTATATCTGGATTTCTCTTCAAGAAGTCTGCAGGAAGTTTTCCTTTTGCTATCAATGTCTTAACGGACAATTTTCCACCTTCGTTTGCATTTTTTGCATATGTTTCCATTGATGTCCAAGTAACTTTGTCATTTGTCACAGTTCTATCTTTCGGATTTTCAGCAACATCATAATTCCATGATAATTCATTTATTACTCTTGAGAATTTTGCTTCATTGATATCTGATACATCACTTCCGCCACTATAATCAAACACAATTGAACAATGGTTACCGTCTTTTGCTTCAATTGAAACTTTATTTATATCCGCATAAGCAACAGGTTCAAATTTTGTTGACATAGATGAATCCGGTAATATCCATTCCATTCCAGTTGGAACAGTTGGGAAACCTTGGTTGTCAGTTGTACCTTGAAGATATGTTAATGCGTTCAATTCTCTTTGTGATAAATCAGTAGAACCTTTTTCAAGTTTGTTAATCAAGTTATTTCTTTCAGAATCTGTCAGTAAAGTCTTGCCATTTTCAAATTTTTGACCAGCATCACCAACAGCTCTGTCTTTACCTTCAAATTTTGTACCATTTTTTAGTTTATCAATTGCATCATCTACTTCATCTTTTGATAAACCGCCAGTTTTTGCCTTTGTTTGATACTCTTCTGCAGCTTTTGCGTTATTTACAATGTCAGGCTGCAATGCTGATACTGCATATTCTGCTGCATAAACATCAGCTGGAGAATATTTTTTATTTCCATGAGCATCCACTTCTGATGGTTCAATTCCTGCTTTATCAAGATATGTTGATATAGCTTCGCTCTTATTTCTTACAGTTGATGTTGATGCATTCAAATTGTTTTTGCCAGAATCAGCTTCATCTGCAAATTTATCTCCTGCCCCAACAGTTCTGTTTAACTCTGGTGTAAATTCAACTTGAGCAAGGTTTTGTCTTTGCAAAGTTCTTGCACTAACTCCGTCAGTATCATTTTGGCTGTTTTCTCTATCAGCGTCATTTACACCTTTAAATTCATCTCTAATTTCTTTTGCAGTTTCAATGTTTTTCTTTTCTTGAAGTTTGAACTCTGCAGAATTTTCGCTCTTTGTAACCGTTTCAGTTCCATTAGCTTTTTCATTTTGTTTAACAGTAGTTTCAACACCACCTTGTTTTACTTTTGCTTCTTGTTCCTCTGCTGCTTTCTTTTCAGTATTTAGCTTATCAATTTCTGCTTTTACAGTTTCGATTTCATTGGCATTGTCAGTTTTTTGACCTTGCAATGTTGTTTCTTTTTCTTCTGCAGATTTTAATTTTGCATCAACATCTGCAAGTGCTGTTCTTGCTTTTTCAACAGCAGCATCCGCTTTTGTTTTATTTTCAACAGACACAGCTTGATCTTCTTTTGCTTGATTTAACTCATCTGTTTTTTCTTGCAATCTTTGTTGAGCATCTGCAATTTTTTGTTCTGTAACTTTAACTTTTTCCTCAAAACCTGCATCTTTAAAATTTTGCAACGCAGTTTCAAGTTGTCCAATACTTGAAGATAAACTACTAACTTGTGTAGTTAAATCTCCAACCTTTTTATCTGCTTCGGATACAGCTGTATTTGCCGCGCTAACTTCATTTTCGCAAGTAAAAACATCGCCTTCCGTTTTAGACCTATCTGCAAAGAAATTTGCTTTGCTATCAGAAGCTGATGTTAATTCGACAGCGATATTACTTCCAGTTTTTTCCAAACTTGAAAGTTTTGTCATCTGTGTGTTAATTTGTTGCCCTATTCCAACTGAATCCATTTTCTATAACTCCTTTTAAATGAACCGATAATTATTCATGTTTACGGCATAATTTTAAAAAACTTTAATACAATTTTACATCAATTTACAAAATTTTAAAGTTTAATTTTTTTGTTTTATAATAATTACATAATAGGAATAAGGAAGAAATTATGAAAGAGATTTTAAAGAAAAGTGCCGCTGAACAGTTTAAGGCAATAAAAAATAAAGAAATTACATCAACTGAACTTGTTAATGCTACATTTGAGAGAATTGACGAAGTTGAGAGTAAGGTAGAAAGTTTTAACAGCCTTACCAAAGACATTGCACTAAACACTGCAAAATTGGTTGATGAAAAAATCTCTAAAGGTGAAGAACTTCCACTTCTTGCTGGTGTGCCTCTTGCACTTAAAGATAACATGAACTTGAAAGGGTCTAAAACCACAGCATCAAGTAAAATCCTTGAAAATTTCGTTTCACCTTACAATGCAACTATTACAAACAAATTATTAAATAACTTAATTCCAATCGTTGGAAAAACTAACTTAGATGAATTTGCAATGGGTAGTTCAACTGAAAACTCGGCTTTCAAGAAGACAAAAAACCCTTGGAATTTAAAGAAAGTTCCAGGAGGCTCTTCTGGTGGTTCTGCTGCCGCTGTTGCAGCTCTTGAAGCGCCATTATCTTTAGGTTCAGATACTGGCGGAAGTATCAGATTACCTGGAAGCTTCTGTGGTGTAGTTGGAATGAAGCCAACTTATGGCAGAGTTTCAAGATATGGACTTATCGCTTTTGCATCTTCTCTTGACCAGATTGGACCTTTTTCAAGAACAATTGAAGATTCTGCAATGCTTCTTGAAGTTATCGCAGGACTTGATCCAAAAGATTCAACTTCTCTTGATGCACCTGTTGAAAATTATTCAAAAACTTTAAATAAAGACATTAAAGGAATGAAAGTTGGAATAATTAAAGAATTATTAGCTGAAGGTGTGAGCGAAGATGTTAGAAAGTCTTTCGAACAAGCAGTTGAAACTTACAAGGCTTTAGGTGCTGAAATCAAAGAAATTTCACTTCCTCATATAAAATATTCAATCGGTATTTATTACATTATCGCAACCGCAGAAGCAAGTTCTAACTTGGCTCGTTTCGACGGTGTTAAATATGGTTATAGAACTAAAGATGCTAAAAACCTTCTTGAAATGTACACAAAAACTCGTGCTGAAGGTTTTGGCGACGAAGTTAAACGTAGAATTATGTTAGGTACATATGCGTTGAGTTCTGGTTATTATGATGCATATTACAAAAAAGCTCAACAAATGAGAACTTTGATTAAAGAAGACTTTGATAAAGCTTTTGAAAAAGTTGATATTCTTATTTCACCTACTTGTCCAAATACGGCTTTTGATTTGGGTTCTAAAACAGAAGACCCTCTATCAATGTATTTGACCGATATTGCAACAATTTGTGCTAACCTCGCAGGTATCCCTGGGTTGAGCGTTCCTGCAGGTTTTGACAAAGACGGAATGCCTATCGGTTTGCAAGTTTTGTCACCTGTTTTAACAGAATCAAGATTGTTCAATGCTGCATACAGATTTGAACAAGAGCACGATTATTATAAACAAATCGCACAGCTTTAAACTTGTTCTCCTTTGGTAAGAGCTTTTGACATGCTTGCAAAAAATCTTGCCATTTCAGAATACAGCCTGCCTGCGTAATCTCTTGCTGTGATGTCGCTCTTATCTCTAAACTTAGTTTGTATTGAGTATGAGTATTTTTCGTCATTCGCTTTTTTTCTCATATAATCAAAACAATCCTTGTTTATATATTTAGAGCTGATTTTTCCATCACTTCTAACATCATTAGGTGATGCAATTTCCACAGCTTCTCTATATTTATCTACAAATTTTTTATATAATTCTTTTTTATTTTTTACTCCTAAACGACCATAAAACTCTTCGTTTGATAAATCTGAAGGAATACCTTTGTTTATGCAAGGATAAAATAAACTTTCAAAATCATGAAAAACTGAAGGTTTAAATCTTTCATTCATCGGCACATTCGAAATATTATAAACATTTGATGTTGTAATATTTTGAAAACGACCTTTAAGAGCGTGTTGAAGCTCGTGAATTAAGGTAGAACGTAAATACTTTCTCTGTCTTTCCGTTCCATTTATATCAGCAAGTTTTAAGTAAATTTCGTTAGTTTCTTTGTTGTTTATTGGGTTAAAATTCAAGCCCCCAACGTTAGCCCACTTTTTCGCCTGTTCAACTGTGTAACCTTTTTCTTTTACCAAATCGTTTTGAAGATTTGCTAAATCTTTAATTAAAATCTTATTTTGAGCATGAACTGGCAAAACCATATTTACTGCATTTTGTATAGTATCTTTTGATAAAAAATTTTTTTCATCTAAAAATTTTAAATATTTATTGATTTTAGTAAGTGTTTCAGAAATCTTACTGTTTGACCAAACTTCATTCGGCATTAAGTATGATATACCTTTTTTGGCATATGCTTCCTTAAGCTGACTTGCCCTATATAAAGCAGCCTGAGGGTTATTTAACCCAAAAGAAACACTATTGTTGTTATACCCACCCGAAATCATCATATATATATAAAGTAAATTTAAATAAAAAAATTGCTAAATAAAAAAATAGTGGCTTCATTATTTATAGAAGCCACTATTTATGTAAATTTTATCCTAAAAACTAATCTCCTTCATAGTGAACCATAGAAACAACTCTGCAATCTTTAGGCATTTTCTTTCTTCCACCCAAATCATCAAGTTCGATTACAAAAGCACAACCCACGATTTCAGCACCAGTTTTTGTCACCAAATTGCAAGCTGCTGCCGCTGTTCCACCAGTTGCAAGAAGATCGTCAACTATCAATACTCTATCACCTTTTTTCAAAGCATCAGCATGAATTTCAAAAGTATCTGTACCATATTCGAGTTCATAAGATTCTTTCAAAGTTTCCGCAGGAAGCTTATTAGGTTTTCTAATAGGAATAAAACCAGCATTAAATAGATAAGCTAAAGGCATACCAAAAATAAACCCTCTTGATTCAAGCCCTACAATGTAATCTATTTTTTCACCCTTAAACTGGTCTGCTAAATAGTCAACCATCAATTTTAAAGCACCAGCATCCTTTAAAGCTGTTGTAATATCTCTGAAAAGAATTCCCTTCTTTGGAAAATCAGGAATATTTCTAATCTTACTTCTTACTTCTTCGATTACTTGTTCTGACATGACATCTCCTTATTTTTATTTTGAATTTTTCTATTATTTTCTTCTTCCAAAAGAAGTCCATGAGCCGTTTTTCCCCAGTTCATATCTTTCTTTGTAAACAAAATCTTTAAACATATAAATATAACAAGAGGATACCAAACGATAAACAAATATATTGATGTTTCAATCGCTTGTTTTATAGAATCCATTCTTGATAGATTATCTAATTTTCTCAAACTATACCTTGACGCAAGGGTAAAGCATAACGCAATAGCAATACCAACAAATATTGCAGAAAAAAGACTGTTGAATGTTGCATGCTGAATTGCTGTTTTGTAAGCATGGAAACATAATTCCATAATGAGCCAAGCTGGCATTAAAAACTCTGAAATGTAAGCTGTCATATCAAGACTTGCTCTCAATGACATATCTTCTGAAAATAACACATCCCAGAAATATTCCAAATATCTTCTAATACTACCTTCAAGCCATCTTCTTCTTTGTCTTAACAGAGGAACAAAATATATGATAGCTTCCTCATAAACAACAGCATCAGGACAAAAACGAACGTCCCAACCCTTAATATGAAGTCTTGTTGACATATCTAAATCATCAACGATAGAGTAATTATTCCAACCACCAATATCTTCAAGAGCCTGTCTTTTGATAAGTTCACCATTTCCTCTCAATTCAACAGCACCTTTTATCGCATCTCTACCAATCTGGAAGTGAGAATCAAGTGTCATTTCATTATTTTGGCATCTTGTCAAAAGATTAACATCTTTGTTAGAGTCAATTTTTCTTGCCTGAACAGCCCCAACATCCTCTGGTTCAAGATGAGGTATTAGTTTTTTAAGAAAATCTTTATCCATTCTTGCATCAGCATCAAACACCAATATAGCATCGCCTTTTGCAAGTTTTAATGCATCATTCAATACCGCAGACTTTCCTGGGAAAGCTCCCTCTTTTCTATATAAAGCCTTAACATTTTCGTATTTTTCTTCAAGCTCTTTTATCGCATCAGGTGTTGAATCTGTACTTCTATCATCAATAACGATTACCTCAAAATTTTCATAATCCATTGCCAATACAGTTTCAACAGTTTCTTTTATTACATAACCCTCATTATGTGCAGGTATCATAACAGAAACAAAAGGTTTATAATTTTCATTTACTACAATTGGTTTTTTTCTTAAAACACGTCTTTTATGAATAGTTGCAAGCTGCAAAAATATTGCATAAAGAACCATAAGTACGCAAAGAAAAACAAGTCCCCACAACGTGTCAAAATAATTTTGGAACACGCAGAGGAAACATCCCAAACCCGTTATAATTAGTAACAGTAATAGTCTTTCTTTCATTTATAAACCAACAATCTTAATTTCAGATTCTACGCATTTACACATGCAAGAACATTGTATCAAAAACACATTAAATATTCTCATCTTTGCCACGTTTTATTAATTTTCGTAAATAAACTTGTGTTTTTTCAATCTTCACTTATAATAGAGCATGTAGAACATTAGGAAAGGGGTTCGTTAAAATGAACAAAGAAGAATTAGTACAAGAAGTTGCTAAAAAAGCAAACGTAACACAAAAAGAAGTTGCTGAAGTTCTTTCAGCATTGGTTGATACTATTCAAACTACAGTTGCTAAAGGAAACAAAGTAACTTTGGTTGGATTCGGCACTTTTGAACCAAGAAAAAGAGCTGCAAGAAATGGTAGAAACCCACAAACTGGTAAAGAAATCAAAATTGCTGCTAAAACAGTTCCTGCTTTCTCTGCAGGTAAAAAATTCAGAACTGCTGTTAACGGCTAATTTTTGAATTAGGTATAGAAAACGCCACCGAAAATTCGATGGCGTTTTTTTATATATTGGAAACTTATTTTTTATCTTGATATGTAAAAGTCATCTGTTAATTTGAATTCAAAAATTGAATCTTTATCAATTATAACCCTTCCACCCTTGTATTTGATGGCAATAAAAGGAGATACAACCAAGTTTCCAGCATAAACTAACGTTCCTATAATTACAGGAAATGGGCAAAGTATAACCACATCTTTTGATAAATTCTTACTAACTTTTAGCATCTTTTTAAAATACTTAGCACCAAAAGAATTTGATTTAACAAGCCCGCTTAAATATCTTCTCTCTCCTTTTATATTATTGAAAAATATCTTCTTTTTCTTAACTTTTGTTGTTTTAGCCTCTAAAAAATAAGTATTACCGTTCAACACAAAAGACGTAATGTTTACAACAACCAAACCCCCATTTCCACCATATTGTGGAAGATGAGAGTTAAATACTTCACCATAAAACTTTGTTCCATAAGGTATTGTAAAATAAGTTGTTGTTATAGGATAAATTGAAGTAAAACTAACTTTTGATCCTTTTCTCAATCTATCTGTAATTTGAGAATTTGATTTTAATTTTAGCTTCTTACCTTTTTTTATCTTTGCAACGCAAGTATTATTATCAATAAAGTTTTGTTTGTTCTCTATTTTCACAGTTGCTTCAGAAGGCTTGGGAGTAGAGGAACTTCCAGTTTTTGTTTCAGTCGTTTGTTTCAAATCCTTTGGCAGCGGTGGGAGTCCCAAATCTTCCTCGATTTTAGACGGATTATACTTTTTTCTAATTTCCTCATCAACTGATGTATCTAAATTTGCACTGAAAACAGCGCAGGGAAAATTTAGCAAAATAGCTGACAATATAAAAATAGAAAGTATTTTTTTCATACAACACCGCAAATTAAGCTAACATTTCATTTATAGCCTTTGCAGCTCTCTTTCCCGCACCCATCGCATTTATTGCATTAGATTCTCCTGTTGGTGCAACGTCACCGCCTGCAAATATAGTAGGAATAGATGTTTTGTTTGTTTCGGCATCAACCACAATGTAACCTTTTCTGTCAGTTTCAAAGTCAATACCTTCTGCAACTGCAGACTTTTGTATTATAGGGTTAGGACCTGTTCCCAAAGCAACAATAACAGTATCAATTGGCATATTAACAATTTCACCTGTTGAAATAGGTCTTCTTCTGCCACTTTCATCTGGTTCACCCAATTCCATAACTTCTAAATCAAGTGATTTAACATATCCATTTTCACCCAAAATTTTTGCAGGTGAATGTAATAATTTAAAAATTACACCCTCTTCTTTAGCATGTCTGATTTCTTCAAGTCTTGCAGGAAGTTCTTTTTCAGTTCTTCTATAAACAATATAAACTTCTTTTGCTCCAACTCTAACAGCAGTTCTTGCAGCATCCATAGCAACGTTACCACCACCAATTACTGCAACCTTTTCTCCAACTTTAATAGGGGTTGGAGTGTCAGCTTCATTTGCATGCATTAAGTTAACCCTTGTTAAAAATTCATTTGCTGAATAAACACCATTCAAATTTTCACCTTCAACACCCAACATTTTAGGTAACCCTGCTCCTGATGAGATAAATATCGCATCAAAACCGTCATCTTTTAGCTGTTTCAAAGTGATAGATTTTCCAACAATAACATTTGTGTAAAATTTTACACCCATATCTTTAAGAGTATTTATTTCTCTATCTAAAAATTTTCTTGGAAGTCTGAATGGCGGAATACCATATCTTAAAACTCCGCCCAATTTATGAAGAGCTTCAAAAACAACAACTTCATGTCCGGCTTTTCTCAAATCAGCAGCCGCCGTAATTCCTGCACAGCCTGATCCAACTATCGCAACTTTTTTACCTGTATTTTTGATTTCACTATGTTCAGCTTCAGAATTATCTCCAACAAATCTTTCTAATGCCCCAATTGCAAGAGCTTCACCCTTAATCCCTAAAACGCAATTACCTTCACATTGTCTTTCCTGTGGGCAAACTCTTCCACAAACAGATGGAAGCAAACTTGTCTTTCTTATAATATCTCCTGCCCCTTGAACATCATCATGTTTTAATCTTTCAACAAAATCTGGAATATCAATATTTACTGGACACCCCTTTACACATCTTGCATTCTTACAATGCAAACATCTTGATGCTTCAAGTTTAACTTCCTCAGCTGTCAAATTAGTTTCCACTGCATCAAAATTAGATCTTCTTAAAAATTTATCCTGTTCGTGTAATCTTTGTCTTTCCATAAATTCCTCCAGCCTTCCAAACAGGAGTTTACCTCAAAAAAAGAGAAAAAAAAACCCCTTACGGGGAATTAAAAAATATAGGAAAGAAAATTAAATTTAA